>NZ_QWEQ01000111.1 GCF_009936045.1 Emergencia sp. 1XD21-10
AAAGTATACAAGAGCTAAAGGGGAACAGAGTTCCAAAGAGCGAGTGCAGTGCATACAAACTAGAGAAGAATATATATAGATTTGGATTACTGAGCCAAAGCACTGGTGTTGTAGACCAGTAGTGCACCGCCGGCGAGTATGCCGGCGAGGGTGACTGCCCATATGGCTAAGCCGGTGGTGCCGCCGACGTAAACATCGCCGCTCGGAGCCCACTCATCCTCGTTGTAGATGGGGCTGTATCCATCCACGTTAGCACCGTATTTGTCCACGTACTGGTACACACCCTTTCCCTTAGGCTTCCTGCCAGAGGCGTCGACACCATTTCTCAAGTCCATGCCGCCGCCAGTTCCATAAGGTGTGTCGGTCTTGATCTTCTTGCCGCCACTGGCTTCAACTCTCAAAGGAGTGGCGGTTCTGGCGAGCGACGGCAGCCCTCTCGCGGCGGACTTCTCGGCGGTGAAGGCGGCGGGCTTGAGAGCGAGTGAGCTCATCACTGTGCTTGCCATATCGATATATCTTTG
>NZ_QWEQ01000112.1 GCF_009936045.1 Emergencia sp. 1XD21-10
CGACATTAACTCTCTACATTGCAATAAATGTTTGTTTATACAACATTGTGAAAAATAGAAACCTTACAAGCCAAGGGCACCAAGGGGTGTCTTGCCTTGCCCTGCCTCAAAATAGAAAATGAGCATGGCCACCATAGCAAGTCTAGCATGCTTAATCTCAGCAAGCTTCAATCTTTCCAGTTTCTCCTCGTCGGGAATGTAGACACCGTCCTTGAGTGTACCCGCGAAGCTCAACGGGTCGAAGAATTTGCCTCCGGGGTAGCCCTGATCACCGGTGGAGTTGGTGAAGTTCTCGGCCGTTCTCGACCACGGCGTCGCCCACTCCACCGACTGCGACTCGGGGTTGAAGAAATCCACCCATCTCTTGCTCTCCACCCAGCCCATGAGGAGGAGCTGGGTCCCGAGTAGGGTACCGAAGGAGAAGGGCGCCACCGCGCCTGGGGCTGCTCCGGCTTCGAACCAAGGGATGCCGCTCCATGCCTGGCCGACGAAGATGCCGAGAACGGCG
>NZ_QWEQ01000113.1 GCF_009936045.1 Emergencia sp. 1XD21-10
ACAGCTAATTGAATATCGCCAAGATCAAGCTGCGCGGCAATCTCCTCCAGCTGCTTCTTCACGCTCATGTCGATCATTTTCGAACCGGAATTTCCATACCTAATCGTGAATCCCGCCACCAGCGACGGGTCGATCTTCGTCTTCAGCTTCACGTTCTTCGCCCCCGTCAGTTTCTGCACCCGCTTCGCAAGCTCCGCCAGATGCTGCGCCTCCAGCTCCACCACCGACGTCACCGTCGCCACCTCCGTCTGCGTCAGCCTGTTGTAGAGCACCTCGTATTCCTTCACGATCTCCTGTATCAGTTCGATGCGCTTCATGTCCAGCAAAATGTTCACGAAGTTCGCCACGTGCGGCTGCAGGCTTAACGATTTCGAGATCTCGTCGAGGAATTTCCGCTTCTCTTCCACGGCGACGGTGGGGTCGACGAAGAAGGTGACGACTGCCTTGTTGGAGAAGACCTCGTCGACGAGCTTCTCCACGTCCGCGGCGGTTTTCTCCAGAGTGTTG
>NZ_QWEQ01000114.1 GCF_009936045.1 Emergencia sp. 1XD21-10
TTTAAAGTCCGAACTGCTTCTTGTGGTGGCACCGCATGCGTCAACTCATTTGGTGATGAACAGCTTGCAGTAGACATGCTGGCCGACAAGCTTTTGTTTGATGCATTGGAGAACTCTCATTTCTGCAAATATGCTTGCTCTGAAGAAGTTCCCGAGCTTCAAGACATGGGTGGTCCAGTCGAAGGCGGATTCAGTGTTGCTTTTGATCCCCTTGACGGGTCCAGCATTGTTGACACAAACTTCACCGTGGGCACCATATTTGGAGTATGGCCAGGAGACAAGCTAACCGGGGTGACCGGAGGAGACCAAGTGGCTGCAGCCATGGGTATTTACGGACCTAGAACCACTTATGTTCTTGCTATCAAGGGCTTCCCTGGAACCCATGAGTTTCTTCTTCTCGACGAAGGAAAATGGCAACATGTGAAGGAAACATATGAAATTTCAGAAGGGAAGATGTTTTCCCCTGGAAATCTGAGAGCCACTTTTGACAACCCGGAATATGACA
>NZ_QWEQ01000115.1 GCF_009936045.1 Emergencia sp. 1XD21-10
AATAATTCACATCGAACTTTAATTACACCGTCATCAAACAACTCACTCACAATACACAAGCACTCTAATGTGGTGTCTCATCAACTTCACTTTCCGGGTGCAAAGTTGGTAGCGTAGGACCAAGCATTGTTGTTAACCGGGTCGGCAAGGTGGTCGGCGAGGTTCTCCAACGGGCCCTTTCCGGTGACAATGGCTTGAACAAAGAAGCCGAACATGGAAAACATGGCTAGTCTCCCGTTCTTGAGCTCCTTAACCTTCAACTCAGCGAAGGCTTCGGGGTCTTCAGCCAGACCCAATGGGTCGAAGCTGCCGCCGGGGTAGATGGGGTCGGTCACCTCACCGAGCGGGCCGCCGGCAATACGGTAGCCCTCTACGGCTCCCATCAACACAACCTGGGTAGCCCAGATGGCCAAAATGCTCTGTGCATGGACCAAGCTTGGGTTGCCCAAGTAGTCCAAACCGCCCTCGCTGAAGATCTGTGAACCGGCCTTGAACCAGACCGC
>NZ_QWEQ01000116.1 GCF_009936045.1 Emergencia sp. 1XD21-10
CAGCGTACATACTTGCAAGTTGTATCACAAATACATTTAAACCATATACTAATAACAAGAATTGAAGATATTGATCAAACTAGATCTTGCCACGTGGACCGAGCTTCGGTTTTTGTTGTGGGCCCTTCACTATTGGTAGGACATCCCCGGTGGCAGTGGCGCTGAAGTAAGCAAGAGTCGAACCACCTCCCAATATCAAGAATTTGAGCAACAATCCTCTCTTGGTAAAAGGCGCCGCGAATGTTTCAAAGA
>NZ_QWEQ01000117.1 GCF_009936045.1 Emergencia sp. 1XD21-10
TGTAAGGCGATGGAGCATCAGAGCCATACACATCCCATTGACCAGTGGTATTACCCAAATCTTCCAAATCAAAATACACACTTTTATCACCATATTTAGCTACCACAGCCCCAGCTCTTTGAGAAGTGGATCTGAAAGTAAGTCTAGATGGCTTGAGATTAAGTTTAGTTCCAGCTAGAGAACTGCCACCAAGGCCCTTAACTGTGGTG
>NZ_QWEQ01000013.1 GCF_009936045.1 Emergencia sp. 1XD21-10
AGTTCCAGTGCCACTTCCGGTGCCGTTACATTAATACATGCATTACCCATCATAGACTCCGCAACAAAATCAATCGCGTCCACATAACGCTCATATCTTGCTTTCTTATCTAAAATAGATAACTTGAAATGAGAATTATGATTCGAAAGCTGCTCCGGTATCGTTTTAAAAACAACGGAGGCCCTTTCCTTGTGATTGGTATCATGCTTTTTTAAATCATCTTCATATAAATCCAAGATATTTCTTTTTACAAAATCAATTTCTTCATAAGTTCTGCCATTTACAAACGCGCTTACTGCCTGTGGCATGCCTCCTACCGCCATATAAGTCCTGAATTTCTGCATAACTTGCCTGTGAATATCCCCACCCAAAGCTTTTTTTCTTTCAAAAGCTTCTTTCACAACAGAGAATGTAATTTCATCGCCCGTCGACCATAAAAATTCTTCAAAATCCATCGGATACATTTTCAGTTTATACTCCTCCGATGGAATCAAAATATCTTTTACATTCTCCTTAATCGAAATCAATGACCCCGTTTCAATGTAATCATACCTTCCATCTGCAACCAGGTACTTGATTGCCTGTCTTGCTAATGGAAAAAGCTGCACTTCATCGAAAATGATTACGGATTGCTTCGGTTTCAAAGATTTTCCTTTTAAGAGAAATAGATTTCTAAAAAAAGTATCCAAATCGCCTATATTTTCTTCAAAGTTCCTTAAAATCTCTTTCTTCTCTTTTGCGAAATCGAGTAGAATATAGTCTTCGTATTCACTGCGTGCAAAAGTTTCAGTAATGGTACTCTTTCCAATTCGACGCGCTCCCTCTATTAGAAGTGCACTCTCGCTACCGGACAGTTCTTTCCATTCCATCATTTTCTCGTAAATTTTCCGTTTAAAGACCATCTCATTCCTCCTCTTTTCCTACATAATATCACTTTTGTACGAAAATCGCAAATCTTTTTATCATAAAATGTACGAAAATCAAAAATCTTTTTAAATTCCACCCTGATTTCTCCCTCTCATACCTCTTTCGAAAGCTTAACTACTCCTTCATAATTCACATCATATAGCCCAAACGGAGCTGTCCGCACAGACAACTCCGTTTTATATTCTTACCTTCTATGCACTTTTCAATCAAAATTTACGCCCGGTACATTTCCTTTCCCCTGACGTAAACTCGTTTTGGCTTCGCCTGCAGATCAAGCGGGTGTTTATCCCAAATGACAACATCGCCATCAAGACCGGCAGCCAGTCTGCCTTTTCGCTCTGCAATTCCCAATATATCGGCAGGATTGCAGGTGATACAGCGAAGGGCATCTGCCTCAGACAGTCCATTTCTCATATACATGGCGGCAAGCCAGTTGAGAGATTCCTGCGGCGTCACATTGTGATCCGTAGTCACTGCAACCTTAACCCCTGCATTGACTAAAACCGCTGCAGTATCAAAGGACTTGTTTCTAAGCTCATATTTAGATTTGGAACCAAAGGTCGGCCCTACGATGGCAGGATAGCCTGATTTTGCAATATGCTCTGCAATCAGGTGCCCGTCAGTGCAGTGATCTAAAGTCGCACGAACTCCAAACTCCTTGCAGATTCGAATTGCCGTACAGATATCATCAGAGCGGTGGCAGTGAGCTTTGATTGGAATTTCACCATCGATGACCCGAACCATTGCTTCCATGCCCAGGTCAATCTTAAAGTGATCACCCTTTTTCAATGCCTCTTCTTTTTCCGCCTTATAGTCAACAGCGTCCTGCAGACATTCCCGCAGCATAAATGCCACTGAAGCCCTGGTGTTAGGCTGCTTTCCTCTGCGTCCAAAATCTCTCGGATTTTCCCCAAAGGCACACTTCATACCCGCATCGGAAACCAAAACCATGTCATCAACAATCAAAGAACCGTTATTTTCTACGATAACCGCAGTCCCTGCTACAACACCGCCGCTGCCAAAGCCTGTGCACATGGTTGTAACGCCGCCGGTCAAGGCTTCTGCAAAAGCCACATCGCCCGGAAAAAGTGCATCAATAGAACGCATTTCCGGCGTTACCGGTTCGTTTTCGCAGATATCATCGCCTTCCCACTGGATACCTTCTTCATACATACCGATATGGGAGTGGGCTTCGATGAGTCCCGGCGTCACAAAACAGCCGGCGGCGTCGATGATTTCCTCATCGACGCCACCCATGATATTTGCACCGATTTCAGCGATTTTCTCACCTTCTAATCGAATATCCAGCTGCTCAAAAATGCCAGGTTCATCTAAAAACAATTTAGCATTTTTAATAATCATCATTTACTCCTCATATAGTACGCAGGCAACCTGATGCTCAGTCCCTACATTTGTCAGTTCCAGATTTCTGCCCGTACACTTTTCCGTCGCATAAGGACAGCGAGTCGCAAACCGGCAGCCCGGCTTCGGATCAATTGGACTTGTGATTTCACCCTTAATCAACTCTCTCGGCTTTCCTCTGTACGCTAGATCCGGAATCGGAATGGCAGACAGAAGCGCCTTGGTGTACGGGTGCTTCGGATCATCAAAGAGTTCCTGCGACGGTGCGTATTCAACAACCTGCCCCAGATACATCACTGCAATATGGGTGGAAATGTGACGTACGACCGAAAGGTCATGGGTGATGAACATGTAAGTCAGCCCCATGGAATCCTGCAAATCCATCATCAGATTGAGAACCTGTGCCTGAATGGATACATCCAGTGCAGATACTGGCTCATCGCAGACGATAAAGCTCGGGTTCAGCGCCAGAGCTCTTGCTACACCAATACGCTGACGGCGGCCGCCGTCCAGTTCGTGTGGGTAGCTGTTAGCAAGCCTTCTTGCAAGTCCTACTGTATCCATCAGCTCCAGAATTCTCTGATCCTTTGCCGCCTTATCCTTGTAAATATGATTTACCTTCAGCGGTTCCTCGATAATCTGGCTGACTGACATTCTCGGATTCAAGCTGGCATAAGGATCCTGGAAGATAATCTGCATTTCGGAACGCATTTTCTTCATATCGGAAGCGCCCAGCTTCTGAATGTCCTTGCCTTCGTAAAGCACGCTACCCGATGTTGCAGGCAGCAGTCTCAGTATGGTTCTTCCAAGGGTACTTTTTCCGCAGCCGGATTCGCCTACTACGCCCAAAGTATGTCCTCGCTCAATGCTGATGTTGACATCATCTACCGCATGAAGCATGCCGGAACCTGTCTTAAAATATTTCTTTAAATGTTTCGTTTCAATCAGTGGTGTTCCCATGTTAAATCTCACCTGCCTTTAATTTTTCGTAAAGGTGGCATCTGATAGAATGACTTCCTTCAGTGAACACCTCCGGCGCCTTGCTCTTGCAGATTTCCTCGCAATGTTTGCATCTTGGATGGAACTTGCAGCCGCCCGGCAAATCCATCGGATCAGGCATCAGACCGTCTACCGGTTTTAAGCGGTTTGAGCTTCCCTGCAGACTCGGCAGAGATCCGAAGAGTCCTTTGGTATAAGGGTGGTGCGGTTTTTCAAAGTCAAAGATATCATATACGCTGCCGATTTCGATGATTTCTCCTGCATACATGATGGCTACATTGTCGCACATCTGACATACGATGCCCAAATCGTGGGTAATCATAATCATGGAAGTGTTCAACTCTTCCTTCAGGTTACTCATCATATCCAGTACCTGATTCTGTACGGTTACGTCAAGGGCTGTGGTCGGTTCATCTGCAAGGAGCAGCATCGGATCGCACACCAGCGCCATGGCGATGACAACGCGCTGTTTCATACCGCCGGAAAACTGGTGCGGATATTCATATTTTCTGTCTTCTGTGATGCCAACTAGCTTCAATACTTCGTCTACACGGGCTTCTACCTGTTCATCGGAAAGCTCCGGGTGATGGGTTTCGATGGCTTCGGCGATCTGGTCACCTACGGTCAGTACCGGATTCAGCGAGGTCATCGGGTCCTGGAAAATCATACTGATATGGCTTCCTCTGATATCACGCATTTCATCTTCTGAATACTGTACCAGGTCTTTTCCTTCAAACTCGATTTTTCCTCTGCTGATGTTGCCTACTTTCTGCGGCAGCAGCTTCAGGATGGAAAGGGCTGTCGTTGTTTTTCCCGCGCCGGTTTCCCCTACCAGTCCAAAGGTTTCCCCTCTCTTAATCTGGAATGAAATTCCATTGACGGCATAGGCGGTTCCATCGCTGGTATCATACTGTACGTGTAAATCCTCAACGTTCAGGAGGATGTCGTTGTTCTTGTTTTCCATGTTTTCCATACTGTCTCCTCCTTAGTCTTTCAGGGTCGGGTCAATCGCATCGCGCAGTGCATCGCCCAAAAGGTTCAATGCCAGTACGGTTACTACAATTGCGATACCCGGGAATATTACCTGATGAGGGAAATAACGAATCTGTGCCTGCGCTTCACTGAGCATTGCGCCCCATTCCGGTGCAGGTGGCATAACACCAAGTCCCAGATAGCTCAGTCCGGAGGCCGCGATGATTACATATCCTACGCCCAGGGTCGCCTGTACAATCAGTGCTGCCAGGGTATTTGGGAAGATGTGCTGTGCCATAATGTGTATGCTGCTTCCACCGACTGCCACAGAGGCTTCTACGAATTCGTTGTCTCTGATGGAAAGTACGGAAGAGCGGATGATTCTCGCATAGCCCGGTATATCTCCAAGGGCGATGGCGATGATCAGGTTTGCGAAGTTCGGTCCCAGTGCGGACACTACTGCGATTGCCATCAGTGTGGACGGAATGGCAATGAATACGTCGGTTAAACGCATGATGATGTTGTCGGTTTTTCCGCCGAAGTATCCTGCGATACAGCCCAGAATACTACCTACTGAAAGGCTGATAATGGTGGCTGAAAATCCGATAAACAGGGAATATCTGGCTCCGTATACGATACGGTTAAAGATATCTCGTCCCAGGTCATCTGTTCCAAACAGATGCGCCAGGGAAGGTGTCTGCAGTTTGTTTGGGATATCCTGGTTGATGACCTGTGTCTCGTAATCCAGGAAAATCATTCCATAAAGACACATCAGTACGATGATGGCAAGCATCACAAGGCCTATGATGGTCTTGTTGTTTCTGATAAATCTTCTGCCTACGTCCTGCCAGAAGCTGCGGCTTTCCTGCACTTCCAGCGCCAGTTCCAGGTTTTTAGCTTTGCGGTTGAACATTACTAGTCTCCTTTCTTCTGGTCTTTCTTCTCGTCTTATTCTTAAATCCGTACTGCGCTTTGATTCTAGGGTCGATGAACGCATAGGATATGTCTACGATCAGGGTGATGACGCTGAACAGAAGGGACATGAACAGTACGCATCCCATGACCAGCGGTACGTCTTTGGAACGAACGGAAAGCAGGGTCAGTGTTCCGACGCCGCTCATGCCGAATACGGTTTCTGTGATGACTGAGCCGCCCAGTGCCCATCCAAAGTTTACGCCCATTGTCGTTACAACTGGAAGCAGTGCGTTTCTGATTGCGTGTTTCCAGATGATTTTGTTTTCTTTTACGCCTTTTGCTCTTGCGGTTCTCATGTAGTCTGAACGCAGGGTTTCCAGCATGCTGGATCGTGTCATTCTCATGATCTGTGCTACCGATAAAAGCGCTACGGTAAATGCCGGCAGGATAAAGCAGGCGAAGGAATCTGAACCTGTTGCCGGAAGCAAGTTTAGCCCTACCGCAAAGGCAAGCATCAAAAGCATGCCCAGCCAGAAGGACGGCATGGCTGTAAAGATCAGCGCGACTATGGTAAACACGTTATCTGCTATGGAATTTTTCTTGATTGCTATGTATACCCCCAGGGGTATGGATATGACTGATGTCAGAAAAATATCCAGCACTGCAAGCAGCAGTGTGGTTGGGAATCGCTCTGCAATTTCGCTGACTACGCTGCCTCCTGTTCTGTAGGAGGTTCCCATATCGCCCTGTACCAGGTCAATCATATAGTTGACGTATTTTACTGGAAGTGGGTCGTTATATCCCAGTTCGTCATTGAGCTTGTCTATGGCTTCCTGCGTGGCTCGCTCTCCCAGTATCAGTCTCGCCGGGTTTCCCGGTGTCAGCGAGATGATGGTAAAGATGATGATCGAGATACCTATCAGTACCGGTATCATCATTACCAGTCTCTTTAAGATATATTTATACATAAGTTCACTCCGTAAAATACAAGATGCCGGACCGCATCCTGCCGAAGGGTCCGGCGTTTCTTCTTCTAGTTTGATTTACTTGTCTTTTTTATTTCCATGCGTAGTCGTATACGTAGTAGAATCCGCATGGAGGAATATCAACGCCTGTCAGGTTGGAGTTGTGTGCTGCAGCGTCTACTCTCCAGTAAAGCGGAACGTAAGGTGCTGCGGTCTGATAAATTTCTTCCAGTTCTGCGTAGATAGCGGCTCTCTTATCAGGATCGCTTTCTACACGACCGTCTGCCAGAAGCTTATCAGTCTCTGCATCACCGAATCCAGTATAGTTACCAGACATATCGTCTTTCTTATACAGAGAATAGTAACCAACATCTGGGTCCATAACAACGTAGGACCAGCCCATAATCATCATTTCGTAATCCAGATTTTCAAGATCGTCCCAGAACTTACCGGTTTCGATGATATTGATTGTTAAGTCGATACCAATCTGAGCCAGGTCGGATTTGATAATCTGTGCGTGGGTGCTGCGGTTTTCAGGAATACTCATGGAAATCTTGAATCCATTTTCGTATCCTGCTTCCTTCATCAGCTTCTTCGCTTCTTCAACATCGTAAGGCAGCGGATTGAAATCCGGATCATAGCCTAAAACGCCTTCAGCGATGAAAGTGTTGGTCGGAGTTCCGTAACCGTTCAGTGCGCCATCAATCATATTCTGCTTGTTGATGCATTTTGCGATAGCCTGACGAACTCTTACGTCGCTCAGTTCTTTTACGTTAGTGTTCATACCGATAAAGTAGAACGCAGTGGACGGTTTCTGCAGTAATGTGATACCGTCTTTTTCTTCCAGTGCCTTAATGTCAGCTTCTGAAACATTGAGAGACAGGTCGATTTCGCCGCTTTCCAGTGCCATTGTTGCAGTGCTGGAGTTCGGGATAATCTTATAAGTCAAGTTCTTAATGCTAGGTTCACCCTGATAGTATCCGTCATATGCTTCAAATTCAATCTTGTCACCCTGTGCCCAGTTCTTGAACTTAAAAGGACCAGAACCAATCGGGCTCTTGGACATATCTACTTCGCCGCCTTCTTTGTAGAAGTCTTCTTTTACAACCTGAGAATAAGTTGTACAAAGTGCGAGGAACGGTGCATATGCGTACTGCAGTGTAACTTCTACTGTCTTTTCATCCACGACTTTAACGGAATCGATAAAGTTCATGTACGGTCCGGTGTAGGAGGATTCTGCAGCAGCTTCCAGTGAATATTTTACATCTTCTGCTGTAATTGGATCTCCATTGTGGAAAGTTGCGTCCGTTCTGATTGTGAACGTATACACCAGTCCATCATCGGAAATTTTCCATTCTTCTGCCAGCGCAGGAACGATTTCACCATCGTTAGTCATACGAACCAGTGGTTCATATACGTTAGACAGAATGGACATTGTCAATGTATCATTGATACGGAGCGGGTCAAGTGCTACAGCGTCCGCATCAATACCGATGGTCAGAGAATCTTTTGCTTCTCCGCCGCCACCATTATCGCCGCCACCGCAGCTTGCTGTCGTGAAGAGAAGGGCTGCAACCATCAGTACAGCAATTAATTTCTTCATTTTCATAATACTGTCTTCCTTTCATTTTTCTTTAGCCATTTAAAGTAATGTGAGACTATTTTAACATTTTTTTGTATTAAAATCAATTCACTACTTCTCCTGACCTCACAAAAGTACTATTTTCCCTATGTATTTTCCCATTTTACCAAAATATTTTATTCAGTTTTGGTCATATTTTGTGGTATAATAACCTCACGGCGCAAATAAAATCAAAGATTTTGACGCCTGAGAGAACATTGAATCATGGCTTGCGACTCTATATTTAGAGGTTTCGCCATGGTATAATAAATCAAGAATCAATTGGGAGGTAGACTAATGAAAGAAAAAGAACAGCAAAAGTTAATTATGGCTGTATTAAACGGAGATGACTATGAGGACACCATTCATGATTTAACACAGAACGGATTTTTCGTCACTGTACTTAACTCTTCCGGTGGTTTTTTTCGCAAAAAGAATGTAACAATTATGATTGGTACTGACGAGTCTAAGTGTGCAGAAGTTTTAGAAATACTCAAGGTTAACGCCGGTGTGCGTGAAAAGACCACCTATCAAAACGTGACTGCGCCAGGATGCGAACAGATGAGTCTGGTTCCGCCAATTCCTATTAAAAAGCCTGCAGGCGGCATAACCGTATTCATCATGGATTTATGCAGTATTGAGAAATTCTAAATTTCAACATGTATCTTCGATTGATAAGCACACACTTTTAAGAAGTCCGACTTCCCCAACGTGTCCTTTTCAATCGAAAATACCAGTAAATTAAGAGAGGTGATTTCCATGGCACTTTTGCAAAGGCAGACCTTTGATATTCCCATTACCGAGATCGAAGGTCTTGACGACATGTTTTTTAAGCTGATTGAGATGAGCAAAGACCGCACCCTTAAGCGTTTTTCAGCTCAATACGAGCAAACGCAGCAGCGGCTTTTCGATGCCGTCACTGTCCGCGGCGTCTGTGAATCCTTTGCCGTTGATGCAATTTCCGGCGATGAGATTCGCCTCGTTGATGGTACGACTATCCGCAGCGAAATGCTGTCTCATCTTTTTTCCGGTGCAGAGGAAATCGTATTTGCAGCCATCACCGTTCTTAGCTACGATGAACTGGCTGAAAGCGAAAGTGATAATCTGAAACAGCTTTTCTATGACGGCTGGGGTTCTGCCATAGCAGACTGCGGTCACACTTGGCTGCGCAATCGAATAAAATCCACACTTTCCGATGATGCTATCGGCGTTACCTTTCCATGGTGCCCCGGTCAGCACGAGGTCGATATCAAGCTGCAGCGAGAGCTTTTTGCGCTCCTAAAGCCTGAAGACATCGGCATTACACTGACTCCAAGCCTTATGATGCACCCGCAAAAATCGGTCAGCAGCTTTATCGGTATTGGACGCGATGTAGAGGAATCACTCCGTGCCTGCGATTTCTGTAGACTACGAGAAACTTGTCCAACGGCATATGCGTAAAATAGGTAACACTAATGGAATACAAACAAATCGAGGCTTTTTTAGCCATAGTTGAGCAAAAAAATATCACCAAAGCGGCCGAGAGTCTCTTTGTCTCTCAGTCCGCACTCAGTTATCGCCTAAAATCTCTGGAAGCTGAGCTTGACACAATCCTCATAGTACGAAGAAAAGGTATTTCCAACATTTCTCTAACTTTACGCGGCGAAGAATTCCTTCCCATTGCGAGAGAATGGATGCAGGTGAGCGACAAAATAAAAGCGTTTCGTAGCAGTGCAGAAAAACTACAGCTACGCATTGCCGCCCCGTCCAGCGTAAATACCGTTTTTTCACCGATATACAATCTTATCGCTGAAAACGAACCGCAAATACTCCTTTCAGTAAGTACCTGTAATTCTAATGAAATTCCGGAGCTCATTTCACACAGAGACGCCGATGTTGGTCTGGGATATTTTTGCGCCGCCAGCGAATACAAGCAGCTACTTACTGACGAGGTCGATACATTCCCTATGGTCATCATCGAGCGAACAAGCGCCCCTAGAGAAACAGATGTCATCGATCCTGCGGTGCTGTCTGCTCAAAAGGCTATTCTAATTAAAGGGGTTTCCTTTGACAATCCCGTTGCTGGCGATTTTTACCGTAAATATTTCGGCGATGATATGCCGTATTACATGCTGGTGGATTCGCCAACGATGATTACAAATGCTATGCCTATTGGTGGGTGGTGTATGATTCCCAGAGCCAGCATGGAAATCTTCGATAACCTACCGGATTATCATATTTATTCCATTAAAGAGCCTGCGCCCCAAATGCCCTGCTATATTACCGTGCATCAGGCACTGCCAAAGCAGGTTTTAGATTTAATTAAAAAATATTTTTATTAGCAAAAACAACGGACGCTCAGCGAAAACACTAAAAGCGTCCGTTATTTATTATCTCTTGCGATTTTTTCAAAACCAGTGTTCTACTGTTTCCAGAAAAATATCAACTTCTGATTCTTCTTCACCTCTTCACACAGAAGTAAGCGCCTGCATTGTCTAAATAAATGTATCTTTCCCTCATTACTTTGTCTTCTCATCAAACCGTCTTCCAATACCGGTTAAAATACTAAAGAAGAACAACACCAGCAGAAACATACTGTGGAAGCTGTATGGAACGACATCTATAAAGGAGAAATCCTCCGGTACTACACCCTGTGAAAAATTCAGACACAGCAGCATGCAGCTTCCATATGGCAGGATACCCGAGATACCACAAGCAGTTCCGTCCAAAATATTTGCACCTCTGGTTTTTTCAATATTGAAAGACTTTGCAACCTTGCGAACAAGAGGCCCACAGAAGATAATAGCCGGAGAACTTCCTCCTGCAGCCGCTGTAGTTACAGCAGTCATCAGCATTCCCGCAAATTCGCCGGAGCGTGCCGTTTTACAGAGCTTCAACAGGGCATTCATCAGTCTGTCAAAGGCGCCGCTGGCATTAAGTATTTCCAAAATCTGAAATAGTAAAAGAATATATAACAGCATTCCCATCATTCCTGTAAGACCTGCTCCAATCGGTCCTTCATTATCAAGGAGCGTACCTAGCGGAATGCAGCCAAGAATCAAAACGAGAATGCTTCCCACCAGATTACAGATAATCAGAGTCCCCACTAAATCCAGTCCCAGCTTCATTAGAACAATCATTAAAATCGGCAAAATCAGCATAGCCAGTGATTTCATATTAGCCACCTCTGCACCAATCTGAATTGTTGCACCACTATCCATGCGCAGTCCAAAGATAATGAACAGAACTGCAGATAATCCGCCTGCAATCAGTGAATAAGGCAGCCTTGTTCTTACTACAGCTGTCACCTCTGCTTCCTGTGTAAGTGCAGAGCCGATGGTTGTATCAGAAATCGGAGCCAGATTATCACCAAAGATTGCACCTGCAATAATTGCGCCGCATACCAGACCAACATTACAGCCCAGCTCTGCCGCAAGAGGAATCATCAGCGGGGCTACTGCAGTTACAGAACCAGATGAGGTACCGCATGAGGTTGAAATAATTGCACAGATAATAAATGCAACAAAAGGCAGGAAAGCAATACTCATATTCAGCTCTCCCATCACATATATCAGTGCATTAATGAGTCCGCTCTGGCGCAGCAGCTGCCCCATAACACCTGCCATTAAAAATGCTACAATCAAAATTGACAGCATCGGATTTTTTAGTCCTGCAAAAGAGATTTCCCCAAATGCCTTCTTATCTTTTGCCAGTAAAAATCCCACTATTAGTGCAATAAATGTAATAATTGCAAATCTCGTCATTCCTCCGCCACCAATAATAGTACCGACAATCATGCCTGCAATCATAATAATGACAGGAATCCATGGTCCAAATGCCCCGCCGTAAAATTCAGCGGTTCCATTATTCTTTTTTACAGTGTCCATTTTTTGGACCTCCTTATTTTTAATTGTATCCAGAGCTCTTTCATACGCCCATTATAATTGGTTTGCATGGACAAGTAAAATTCGAATTCTTTCTATTAAATACAAAATCTTTTTCTATTTAATAGTAAAACCTTTCATTGGACAATTCTGTCTGTCGGAGATACACTGATGACAACAACCTAACGGAATACCGATTACAAGGAGGAATCTTATGGATTACTATTTTAATCAGCTGCTGCTTGATATCCCCCCTTCAGCATCTCTTGCTGTCAGCGAAAAGGCAAAAAAACTAAAATCTGAAGGCGTCGATATCATTACGCTGGCTACAGGAGAGCCTGATTTCGATACACCTGCAATGGCATCAATAGCCGGAATAAAAGGAATTGCCAGCGGTCACACCCATTATAACGGTGCACTGGGGCTACCTACTTTAAGAGAAAGAATTGCACGTAAGCTGCGAGAAGAAAATGGCATTGACTGTACTGCAAATAATATTATCATGTCCCCCGGCGGCAAATTCGCAATCTATGAAACCATTCGTGTTCTCGTTACGCCGGGAAAAGGCGATGAAGTAATGATTCTCAACCCTGCCTGGGTTTCTTATGAGCCCATTGTAACTGCCTCCGGTGCAGTTCCTATCAATGTAGAATTGGATTTTGAGAACAATTACAAAATCACTGCCGATGTACTAAAACAGCATGTATCAGAAAAAACCCGTGCCATTATCGTCAACTACCCTAACAACCCAACAGGCTGTATTCTCTCGCAGGAAGAAGCGGAAATCCTGGCTGATTTTGCCATTGAGCACGATATTCTTCTGATTGCAGATGAAATTTACGAGCGAATTGTCTATGACGGTACCAAAAGTGTCAGCTTAGCTTCTATTGCACGAATTGCCGACAGGGTTATCACGATTAACGGTTTTTCCAAATCTACTGCTATGACCGGATGGCGTCTGGGCTATGTATGCGCTCCGCTGCCAATACTGCGTATGATTGCGCTTTTGAGCCAGCATGCAGTTAGCTGTCTCAGTGAGTTTTCTATGGAAGCGGCTCTCGTTGCTTTGGACTGCAAGCATGATATCGACACGATGGTAGAAAGCTATCTGCATCGCAGAAACTTTTTCGTAGACGGACTCAACGCAATTCCCGGTGTTTCCTGTCATGTCCCGCAAGGCGCTTTTTACGCTTGGGCTAAGGTTGAGTTAGACGGAAAAAATAGTTTTGAAATTGCAGACTACCTGCTGGACGAAGCCCGCGTCGCAGTGGTGCCCGGCGATTCTTATGGTCTTGGCGGCGCATGCTGCATACGTATGTCCTTTGCAACTGCAGAAAAAGATTTGAGAGAAGCACTTTCCCGCATGGACACTGCTATCAGAAAAATTAACGGAGGTAAATAATCATGAATCAAGTAAACTGTAGAGTATATAACGATTTTAAAAGACCCTCTAAAGAACTCCTTGATAAATTCCGCGGTATTCCTGCTGCAAATTTAGATGACTGTATGGGTCGCCAGGCCGCTGTAAATTCAGCAATCAAGCCCATCGGTAAAGCCGGTCTTGTCGGGTCTGCTTTCACCGTTAAAGTACCACCCGGTGACAACCTGATGTTCCACTATGCTATGGATCTTGTAAAAGAAGGCGACGTCATCGTTATTGATGCCGGCGGCTATACCGAACGTGCTATTTTTGGTGAAATCATGGTGCAGTATCTGCTGACAAAAAAGATTGCCGGTATTATCGTTGATGGTGCTATGAGAGATAAAGAAGATATCGCTGCTACAGGCCTTCCTGTCTATACCCGTGCAGTCACGCCTAACGGCCCTTGGAAAAACGGTCCCGGCGAAGTCAATACTACCGTTTCTTGCGGCGGCAGAACCGTTTCCCCCGGCGATATTGTTGTTGCTGATGCTGACGGAATTGTATTTATTAAACCTTCCGATGCAGAATCCGTATTGGAAAAGGTAGACGCCCTCATGGCCGGTGAAGCAAAATCATTAAAAGCAATCGAAGAAACCGGCTCACTGCCTAGACCATGGGTTATAGAAAAGCTGCAAGCCCTTGGCTGCGAATTCTTTGATACCGTAGAAGAATAAACTTTTTAAATATCCTTCATGAAAAAACAATCCACCTCACCGATGGATTGTTTTTCTATTTATTTAATATAGTCCTTTTCTACATACGGACTTGTCGCTGTTTTCAGCATGCCGCCGTACCCCAGTTCAAATTCCACAATGTCTCCGACCTGATAATCTTTATCGCAGTGGGTCACGTCCAAAATGATGTGGTCGGAACTGCCGCCCATAATTTCGATCTGGTTATCAAGGGGCGTCATGCTGCCAAGGTCGGTATCCTGCTTACCGATACCAATGATGGCACGCTTCATAATACCTCTATCCTCATAGTAAGGTTTTTCTCCAAAAGCATCGACGCCTACTTCCCCGATAGGAAGGGAAGGTTTTTCTTTCAGTTCAATAATCTGTGCCTGCAGAATCAGCCCGTCGCTGACAGTACCCGGCAGTTTGGTCTCATATGCAGTATCATTGCCCAATAGGAAAGATTCGCCAAGTCTCAAGTTGTTAATTCCCTCTGGCAGCTGCCCTTTGTCCACCAGATAGATGGAGCTGGAATTGCCGCCGGAAATCATTTCTAACTTGATACCATACTTTTCTTCCAGTCGCTGACCGATTGCAACCAGTTGGGAAAGGTTTTCGTTCTTCGGAATAATTGCGCCGTAGCAGGTCAAATTTACACCAATGCCATACAGATTGATGTTTTCCATCTTCAAAATCTCTTCGACTGCTTCGTCAATCAGGTCCTCATCCTGGAAGAAAATCCCCTCTCTCAGATCGCCCAAGTCTATCATCAGCAGAATGTCATGAACCTTGCCTGCTTTTTTCGCCTCTTCACTCAGCAGCCTAATGGTTGAAAGCTCTGAATTAAAGGACAAGTCCACATATTTGACGACCTCGGAAACCTCGCAGTGCATCGGAATACGCAGTAGCACAGTCTTTTTTCCGTTTGTACGTGCCATCTGCGAAAAACTGGCAATGTTTTTCACTCTGGAATCAGCGATAAAATCCACATGAGGATTTTCTGCCACCATCTTTACCATCTCTTTGTCTGCGCAAAGTCCTTTGGTAACAATCATCAGTGAGCAGCCACCCCGTTCTTTGGTTATAGCTGCGCAGGCGTTCAGATTGTCTTCCAGTTTCTTTAAATTTATCTGTAATTTTGGATACATCGTTACTCTCCTACTCTACCCGGTTCGGGCAATTTTTTCTTGTACAATGCTTACAATCGTGGGTACAGTCTCCCATGTACTGCCCACCTCCTTCAGTTGTTGCAGCCCATTTGCCTTTGACACCCTGACCGCTTCGCATTTCTGCTTTTTCCTTTTCTTCGCTCTTCGCCAAAGCAGCATCACGGGCAGCTTTCAGTTCCTCTTCGCTGGCTCCGCCGATTTTTTCTTCCTCTTTGAAGGCTGTCATATCATAACCCAGGCTTTCCATTTCTTCAATGTGTTTGCGATATTCTTCGTCCCTCTGCTTTGCTTCTTCTGCTTCTCGGTTCACATCTGCCATAGCTTTGCTTACTGCAGTAAAATCCTGCTCCTTTTTCTCAGGGAACTTGAAGCCAAGGCTCTTTTCCAGCAGACGAATTGCACCTTCTCTATGGTGTTTAGATAAGACGCCCAGAGACGCCATGATATAGTCATTGTCTACCAGAATCTGTGCATGCTCAGTCGGGAACAGCATCATGCCGGTCTCATTATGTTTTGCAATTTCCTGCATAATTTCAACGCGGTGCGGCAGACGGGTCAGAGCGCCACCGGTTCCTATGATATATTTTACCGGAGTTAAGTCCTTGCCTTCAGCTACGGTACTTCTGCCGGACGGTCCGTAGATATAGCGGATAATACCTGCATGGCGTTCTACTGCTTTCAAAACCGCTTCCTTTGTTAAGCGTTCTACTAGCTTAAATTCATCTTCTGTCTTAGGAATGGCAACATAGGTTTCCAGGGTTTTGTCGAGGTCGATTCCCATTTTTTCACATTCCTTACGCAGCTTTTCTTCGCCGATGGACTCGATGACTTTCATTCGGTTTACATAAACACCTAAATCTCCCTCTACTGTACGTTTCGCCTTTGGTTCCGGAGAAACCATAATGCGAGCGATTTTATCGGATTCTGTTGCTACGGAATGCAGGTCTGTGGTCGCGCCGCCAACATCCAGCACAATCAGGTCTCCCAAACAGTCGTAGAGCAGCTTAGTACATTCCATCACTGCACCCGGGGTCGGAATAATCGGACCGCTTACCATATCCCGCACGTGTTCCATACCAGGCGCATTGGTAATATGCTCTTCAAAAGCATCCTGAATTACCTTTCTGCAAGGTTCTACATTGAGGTCGTCAATTTTAGGATAAACGTTCTCTACGTTATATAACTTTTGCCCGCTTTCCTCGTCAAAAATCAGCTTCATTTCTTCTTGATTTTCGATATTTCCGGCATAAATAATCGGAGTATTCAGTCCTAATGCACGAATTTTCTCCGCATTGTCGATAGCAGTTTCCCGTTCACCGTAATCTACACCGCCTGCAATCAAAATCAGGTTCGGGTTGACTTCTTTAATTTTTGCAAGGTCAGTTCTCCTCAGCTTTCCGGCAGTTACATAATGGATAATGCCGCCTGCGCCGAGCGCTGCTTCCTTTGCCGCTTTTGCAGTCATATCATAGACAAGTCCATGCACTGTCATTTTCAGACCGCCTGCTGCCGAAGAGGTCGCCAGCATTTCATCATACTCCAAACTGTCTATCTTCATTTTTCTGCAAAGATCATCAATAGCTCCCTGCAGTCCGATACGTACATCGCCATCCATGACCGAAGTCGGTGCCTGCCCCTGCGCCCAAAATAATGGATTTTCTGTATCCAAATCTTTAAACGCATTTACTACTGTGGTGGTCGAACCAATTTCGGCTACTAAAACGTCTACTTTCACTCGTATACCTCCCCATCTGTTATATTATCAATTTATTTTTAATTTCACTTTCTATAATCGGAATATCAATGGTGCCCTGCTCATTATCATAGGTAACAATGAGGTTTTTCCAAGGGACAATACCTGCTGATTCATATACATCCATTTTCCATTTGTGTTTCTTCATATACGCCGGATTTCCGGTCAGACCACAATGTTCCCAGTAATAAATTTTGCCGCTGGCGGCAAGGAGGGTGAAATCTGGCGCTAACGTATACCTTCCGATTCTCAGAATCTGCTCATAACGAAACGGTACCTTGAATTCATAGTACTTTTCTGCAAGAATCAGTTCTGATTTTGAACGGACCGCAAGACCTTTCGATGTCAAATGAATTTTCTTTTCCGGCATATAATCACTCTGCTCAAAGAGTTCATTTTGCCAACGTTCTGCTTCCGTTTGCTCTGTAGTTTGAAAAAATAATGAGTTAGGCAATTCTTTGTATTTTTTCGGAAGCTGTTTCAGAATATGTTCGGGAGTCGTATCAGAAAATCCATCTATGGCTTTTCGCAATGCACTCAAGTTATTTTCCAGTATTTTTGCTTCCATTTCCAAATACTTTTTTCTTGCCAAAAGCGCCACCATCTCCGGATGTTTGTTTAAGCTGAATCTTTGCCTTTTTCCATCTATCCAGACATTATGATAATACACAGTTCTACCCCGTTCTTTAACCTGCAGCAATGTACCCGGTGGACAAGTTCTCAATTCTTTGCTGACAGAATCCTGCTTTTTTTGTATTTCTGTCAGTATTTCTTCTAATTTGATCCCCAAAATCACAGTTTTTTAGCCCCCTTCCTGACAAAACTGACGTATTTCTTTTATTTTGTCATTTTAGTCAGGATTTTGGGTGGAAAAGCTGACAAAACTGACAAAAATCATCTATTTTGTCTGCTTTGTCAGTATTTCAACGCAACTCCTAAAATTTTTTGTGGATCGTTAAGCGTAACTGCAAAAATATAATAATGACAAAGCGGTTCTACTTTCATTGTACAATGTTTGCAGATCGCTTTCAACCATTATTTTCCTTTTTTTAAATTTTTTCCCTGTATCAGTCAGTTCAAGTAGCGCCATGTCCTGCGCTATGACTGCCTAAGCAGCGGCATTTGCAAAACAGGGGCGGGCATTTGCCCGCCCCTTAGGTCTTTCATTACATTTCGCCTCTGCGTCTCTTTGCTTCTTCACATAAGAAAGTTGCAACGTCGATACCGTGAGAGTCTCTGCCGAATCCAGCGTCAATGCCAGTCTTTACAGCGTCATCAGGAATTACCTGTGTACCGCCGGCAGCGATAATTACCTTATCTCTGATTCCCTTTTCAACAGCCAGGTCGTTGATTCTCTTCATATTCTTGTAGTGAATATTATCGTGGGAAATGATGGTGGATGCCAGAATTGCATTTGCATTCAATTCTACAGCAGCGTCAACCAGCTTTTCTACCGGAACGGAAGTGCCCAGGTAGTTTACTTTGATTCCCCATTTTTCGATACCGCCGTGCTTGATGTTGATGATTTCACGAAGACCTACAGAGTGTTCGTCTTCACCAACAGTACCGCATACGACAACCATCGGATGATTTTCAAATTCGTTGTACAGAGTTGCATCATCCAGATGATGTGGTTCAGGCGGAATTTCCAGAGCGCTAGGATCAACATCGAAGTTAACCTTACCCTTCATTTCGATTCTAGTGCCTTCTGCCTCCTGCATTACTTCCTTACTGATTACTTCAGGATTTTCAAGGCCAAGCTTCTTGCCGATTTCCAGCGCTGCAGCTTCTGCAGTTCTGGTATTTGCAGGGATCATCATGGTCATCATGACTACGCCGTCTCCGCACCATTCCATTTCAGGCTTGATAGCTTCGCCGTCCAGATACTTAGCAACTTTTTCAAGTCTGCGATCTACGCAGTCTTCTTCATCCAGCTCATCGATGAAGACGATTTTGCTTCTATCTTCAAAAGTACATCCGCCGATGAGTGCTGCTGGATCTGCAGGATCTCCGCCGTACTGTTCTACATTATTGTAACCGAAGTGTGCAGTTACAGGAGCCATGTAATCTTCTTCTCTTTCGAAGATATAGCCGTAACCTACGCCGCCTTCTGGATTTCTTGCGATACCATCGCCGTTTCTTTCAGGATATTTTGCAGAGTCAACGAAGAAGCCTTCCTTAACTGCCTGGAAATATCCGCCGACTTCGATGATTTCTTCCATGAACAGGCAAGCTCTTTCTTTCAGGTCACGAGCCATTTCACGGAGCGGACCATCTTTCTTCAGTTCAACCATTTCCATCAGACCGTCCATTGCCAGAAGTGCCTGTTTTGCGTTGTCTACAGCCTCCATGTTGTAAATGTGCCAAGGCACGTTTCTTCCTTCGTCCGGTGTGATAGTGGACTGAATGTCTGCACTGGTCAGCTTGGAAATAACCATGTTCATAACATGGGTTACAGTTGCTTCTCTTGCGGAGGAGCAGATATATTTAGTGTTCTGCTGTGCTCTCATTTTGTATCTGCCGCAGAAGTCACGAAGAGCTACTGCATACGGCAGGTCGTAGTACATACAAGGTGCTGGTGTTGCTGTCGGAGGTACAGTTGACAGCGCAATATTTTCCGGTTTGATGCCTACTTTTTCTGAGAACAGAGAATTGATTGCGTGCTGCACGATCAGCTCAGGCATTACTTTCCACGCTTCTCTTGCGGTTGCGTTTGCATTGTGTGCGCCGTCAATCTGCAGAATGCCAGCCCAAGCTAAAACTTTCTTGGATTCACAAGCGTCTACAAAAGAACGAACGCAGTTGATATCTCTGTAAAGTACGTTGTACTGCGGATCCTGGTGCGCACCGTTGATACCTTCTTCTGCGAACATAACAGCTACATCAGGTCCAGCTACGCCGGAAACGTAGGAATGGTAGTTGATTGGACGACCAACTTCATCTTCGATGATATCCAGTGCTTTTCTCTGTGCTCTCACCTGTTTACGAGTTACAGGAATACCACCAATACCCTGCGGAGTACCTTCCATCAGACCGTCGATATGGGACTGACCCATATGACGAATAACCATGATATGGTCAGCGCCATGCCATGCAGCCATTCTCATTCTTCTGATATCGTCTTCAAATCTTCCGGAAGCGATTTCAGTTGTAATAACCGGCATCGGCTGCGGATCGATATCTTCAAAGTACTTTGCAGGAGGAAGACCTACGCCGTTCTTCAAAGGTTCGGAGCAATCATGATACTCAAAAGGTCCCATTTTAAGACCAGGAGCAGGTTTTCTCCAAGTCCAGCCTTTTCTTCTCGGTTCATACTTATCGAGGTCTTTTAAGATGTTTCTAACATCTAATTTTTCATTGTGTTTTAAAACCATATCTGCCATCTTTATTTACCCTCCTTGAACAGTGCTACTGCATCGTCCCAGTATTCGCCAGCAGCCAGTTTTTCACTAGCCTCTCTGATGGAGATGCCTTTGTCTTTAGAAATTTTGTAAACTACATGACCTGTTCCGTGTCCCATCAGACCTCTGTCCATGCAGCCTTCTACGATTTTCTGCGTATCCAGGGAGGAAACGCCCATTCTCAGTAAAACGGCTCTTTCAACGGAAGGGGTTGTGTTTTTTCTTCCCAGTTCAAGAAGCGGGTCAACAACCTGGGCGGTCAGTTCCCAGAATCTGTTGTAAAGTTCTTCGTCAGAAAGATTTGCGATATGCTTTCTTCTCTGTTCGAAATCGTCTGCTCTTTTCATTCTATTTTCTCCTTTATGCTAAAGATATTAATATCCCAGTTCGGCAAGTGTTGCCATAACAAAATCGGTATCAGTGTTGGTTTCTGCTACTAAGAACTGAATATCCTCGTCAGTCAGTTTCTCTACGCCTGCCTTCTTTACTGCCTTCTTGATTAAAGACTTTCTGAAGTGAGTGATGTCAGCTTCTTTGTGTTTTACAAAGCTTGGATCCTTCGGCAGAATGATGTTCACGCCCGGCTTGTCTTCTTCCTGCGGGTTTCCGAACTTGATTTCGATGCCGTTTTCTCTTGCAAAGTCAAGCTGCGGCTGAATATGTTTACCAGCGCCGGTGTATTCAGTTTCACTGATGACAAGCACTGCATCTTCAGGCAATTCCTGCGCCAGAGAAAATGCTGCCGCAAGGGCTGTATTTCCTGCCGGTCCTCTTTCGATACCCTCAAGATTAGCCAGTGCTTCTGTCATGTACATAACCTCACCCTGTGTTACAGTTACATAACGATCCATGTAACGCAGAGGTCTTGCAGCAGAACGCGGAACATCAGAGTGGTCCGGATCAGTTGCATAAGGTACACCAAATCCAGTATGACCTGTGGTGCAGGATTTCTTATTAAACTGCTCGTCGGAAGCCATGTGCAGTCCGGTCAGGTCGATGGAAGCGGAAACCATTTCTGTATCAACAGCGCCAGCCTTTAATAGACCTCTTGCTGTACCTGTCATCATACCGCCGCCTGCATTGGTGCAGACTACCATATCCGGGTCTTTGCCAACCAGTTCACGACACTGCATTGCAATTTCGTAACCCAGTGTTTCTACGCCGGCAATGCCGAACGGAGAATACAGTGAAGCGTTGAAATATCCGGTGTCTTCCAGAACAGAAAGGAATGTGTAGAACAGTTCAGGTCCTACAGTCAGCTGAATAACTTCAGCGCCGTAAGCTTCGCATTTTCTTGCTTTTTCTACAATTTCAGGCTGTCCAACACCTTTGGAATCGTAACATTCCTGTACGATGATACATTCCATTCCCTGCATTGCTGCCTGGGAAGCAACTGCTGCACCGTAGTTTCCGGAAGTTGCTGCGATAACGCCTTTATAACCTAATTTCTTAGCGTGTGCTACTGCACATGCCGCTCTTCTTGCTTTAAAGGAACCGGACGCGTTGGCTGCCTCGTCCTTTGCAAAAATTCTTGCGCCATAGCCCGGCTTTGCATATTTTCTTGCCAGCGCGGTCAGGTTGCGCAATTCAATCAGCGGTGTGTTTCCTACTGCAGTTTTTGCCTGAATCTTTGCAACTTCTTCCAGGGTGTAACCGGTGGATTTCATCAGTGCCTCATAGTCAAAAGCTACTGAACCGGATTCAAATTCTGCGTAGTCAAGACCCAGTGCTTTTCTCTGAATCTCATTGGATCTGCCCATAACGGAATCATAATCTTTTGCCAGTGTCATTATTTGTCACCTCCAAACATGATTTCTCTCAGCTGTTTGTCAATCTCGATGATTTCAGGGACAAATTTGCCGTAGCTGTGTGTATAGTACGGGTTTACTTCAATTAAAGTGCCCTTTTCCATACGACCGCATGCAGTTTTTACGGTAACAACATCACCGATTTCTGCATCTTCCTGCAAAGTGCCCTTGGTCCACATCTGCAGGTCACATTTCTGTGTATCTTCAGGAATTTTAGCAGTTCTTTCTTCTGCCTTGAGTACTACAGAGTGGATGCGTACCCATTCTCCTTTTTTTACCATTTTAATCATCTCCTACATTATTTATATAGTATGACGCCGCTTGCGCCAGCTATCTTACGTCTCTCATAGTAACCTAGAAGACGCTGGATTTTTTGTTCACAGCGAGGCAGCAAGTCATCGAAACACGGAGGTACTTGTGTGAATTTAAGTACTGAACGATGAGACTGACAACGCTGTGGACAAATAAGACAAGTCTTAATTATTTAACCAGTTTGCAGTCTTCCTCGATCATATTTCTCATGTCGCCCATGATTGCGTGAGGAACTGGAATGTCGATCATAGTCTTAAGACCAGGTCTTGCGTTGATTACGTGCGGAATGCAGTTCATGATCATAGCCATAGTTCCGATACCGCCTTCGATTTCCGGAGTATTAGCCATGTTTACAGGAGGATTACCCTTAATTTCTACGTAGTCACCTGTGAATACGCCAACCTGCTCAGGTTCGATCTGCTGCGGATGATCCATTTCGATCTTAACTTCGCCGTCAACAGTTCCCCAGCCCTTCATTGCAACGCCTGCAACCTGACCAGCTGCTGCGAAGCCGTAAGGAGATTTTCTGTCTACATCAGTCACGATCGGTTCCATATCCTGTTCAAACTTCTCAAGGTTCCAGCCCAGCGCATCGCAGATCATGCCAACGGATTCTGCGAATCCTACGTGACCTGCCATAGTGCCGTCTGCTTTTCTCTTGTTGAAATCTTCTACTTCTACGCCAATTCCCTGTTCTTCCATTACAGCAGGACCAAACGGAGATAAGCTGTTTACTCTTCTGGAAACGATGTGATCAACGGATTCACAAGCGCCAGTCCACAGGATTACGAGAAGGTCCATAATCAGACCAGGGTTGATACCAGTACCCAGTACAGTTACGCCGTTCTTCTTTGCGATTTCATCCAGCTTCTTAGCCAGTTCAGGTTCCTGTGCCTGCGGATAAGCCATTTCTTCAGCGGAAGTGATGACGTTCATGCCGTTTTCCATAACCTTAACCAGTTTGTCATATACTTTTGCAGTGAAAGAGTCTGTGCAAACTACTACGATGTCTGCTGCACCTGGTTTGATTACTTCATCTGCAGTGCCAACGATAACATCTTCTCTGTCGCCTCTTTCGATACCAGGCACTACTTCATACAGGCTCTTGCCCAGCTTTGCGCCGATGTCGATTGCGCCGACAATGTCAACACCCTGTTTCTTTACTAACATTTTGCCGATTCCGCCGCCCATAGCGCCGAGTCCCCAAAGGATTACTTTTACATTTTTCATTTGCTTTTCTCTCCTTTTAATAAATCATTACTATAATATGAATTGACTTTGAAACGCGTTTTCGCGTGATGCCTATATATAAAGCAACAACCATGCCAAATATTCCCGTGTATACATGATACAATTTCGCCGCAATAATTTCATAAAAATAGTGGTTTTCAGCACTTATTCTGTGCAAAAACCACTAAATAACTCTCGCAGATTGCGGAAATTTTTAAATTTTGAAGTGACCGCATTTCTAATTCAGCGGGCACAATGCAAATTTTTTGGCATTATATATGCAAATATTTTTGCATTCCGGCGCCTTTTCTCAACCTTTAATCCCATATTTTTTCAATTTATGCTGCAAGGTCTGCCGCTTAATATGCAGGGCTTCTGCGGTCTTCGAAATATTTCCACCTTCGGAAATCATTACCTCTCTGATAATTTCTTTCTCCAGATTATCAAGATACTGATCGAGCGGCCCCTTCCGATCCCATTTTTCAACATCAGCGCCGATTGCATCTACCTGCATCGGCATCTGCAATAGTTTTTCTGTCAGCACGTGTTCCCTGTCTGCCATAGCGACCGACTGCATAATAATATTTTCCAGTTCACGCACATTGCCCGGATAATTATAATCACAAAGACGCTGCAATGCATGTTCTGATACCATCCAGACTTCTTTTCCAAAGCGCTCATTGTGCTTTTCCAGCAGTTTTTCTGTCAATACTGGAATATCTTCAAGGCGGCTGCGCAGCGGCGGAATGGAGATATTTACTACATTAAGCCGGTAATAAAGGTCCTTTCGAAGTTTGCCTTCTTCTATGAGTTTTTCTGGTGGTTCGTTGACCGTGGCAATAATTCTCACATCAATGGGAATATCCCTGCTTCCACCAACTCTTCTGATATAATCCTCCTGCAGCACGCGCAGCAGCTTGCTCTGTAAATCATACGGCATGGAGTTGATTTCATCCAGCAGCAGAGTGCCGCCATTAGCTTGTTCAAAGAGCCCGGCTCTATCCATCGCCCCGGTAAACCCGCCTTTTGTGGTTCCGAATAAGATGCCCTCAAGCAAGGATTCCGGCAGCGCTGCGCAGTTCTGCGCCAAAAACGGATTTTGCCTGCGAGCACTGGCATAATGGATACTCTGGGCAATCAGTTCTTTTCCCGTTCCTGTTTCCCCATAGATAAATACCGATGCATCGTTGCCTGCCGCCCGCTTTGCCCGTTCCAAAACCGCAGTAAACAGCGAACTGTTTCCGATGAGGTCATCAAAAGTATACTTCTTCAGCTTCGGTCTTGCCTCTTTAGGCTTTATCTCTTTTTCCCGCAGCTGCAAAATGGTATCACTCATGGAACGAATATTGGTTACATCTCTTGCAACTTCAATAGCTGCAATGGTTTTTCCTTCATGGATTACAGGTACAGTGCTGTTGATTGTTGCGATTTCCTTGCCATATAAGCTGGTATAGGACTGTTGTTTATTGCGGATTTCAACGTTTTTCTTTAAAGCCTGATACATGGTGCTTTCTTCCAGCTTTACACCGGGAAACGCTTTTGCAAAAGGCTTTCCGATGACATCGTCAATGCGAATCTGCTCCATGTCCGCCATAATTTGATTATAGAACATGCCCACGCCGTCTGTGTCTACCACGTAAATCCCCATGTCTACGAGATTGATCAGCGCTTCCAGTATTTTTTTATATTCCTCTGCGGTCAAGTCTCCGTACCTCCTGCTTTTTTCTCTTCTATTTTACACGATTTCCTGCACAAGTGCAAATTTTTTTGCAGAAAAGTTCAACTATAATTTATTTATACTTTATCCCGTATTCGTTCAGCTTTTTATACAGATTCTTCTTGGCAATCTGCATTTCACCTGCTGCCTTTGCAACATTGCCCTGATGCTTGTTTATGATTTTTATAATGTATTCTTTTTCAAAGGATTTCGTCTGCCCCCGCAGTGAATCATCCGGCTCGCTTTGCTGAAAAATATCCTTTATCTCTTCCGGAAGTACATTCACATCTAAACTTCCTTCGCCAGAGAGTACAACCATTCTTTCTATCAGATTGCGAAGTTCTCTCACATTGCCGGGCCAGTCATATTTCTGAAGGACTTCCAACACCTCTTCATCTATGACAGGCAGCGGCTTATTCATTTCTCTTGCATAAAGGGACAGGAAGCTGCTACATAAGACCGGAATATCCTCCAATCTTTGCCGCAGAGGTGGAATCTCAATAGGAATAATATTAATTCTGTAGTATAAATCCTTGCGAAAGCTATTCTCTTCAATCTCCTTCTTCAAATCTCTGTTCGTCGCGGCAATTAGCCTGAAATCACTCCTGATTGTCTCATAGCCGCCTACTCTTTCAAAGGTCTTTTCCTGCAGCACTCTGAGCAGCCGCGTTTGCATATTCGGACTCATCTCTCCGATTTCATCAAAGAAAATTGTTCCGCCGTTAGCAATTTCAAAACGACCCTTTTTCTGTCGCTCTGCTCCTGTGTAAGCGCCTTTTTCACTGCCAAACAATTCGCTTTCTATCAGATTCTCATTCAGCGCCCCGCAATTTACGCATACGAAAGGTTTGTCCGCACGACTACTGTATCTATGTATCATATTTGCCAGAATTTCTTTTCCCGTGCCGGTCTCTCCGGTAATCAATACCGCAGAATCCGTTTTACCTACAATTTTAGCTTTCTCTCTGAGTGCTTCTGCTGCCGGGGATATACCGATAAATTCACTTCCCATCGAAAAGGAAGCTAACCGGTTTTTTAAGGTCTTATTCTCAGCCTTAATATTGGAAAGCTCTGCTGCCTTTTTTATATTGGAAATCAATTCCTCAATATCTGCCGGTTTTACCAGATAAGAAAAAGCTCCTTCCTTAACAGCCTCCACTGCTCCAGAAATTGATCCTTCAGCAGTAAGCATAATGACCTCTGTGTCCGGCGATTTTAGTTTTATTTGCTTCAAAAGCTCCATACCATTCATCTTCGGCATGATGATATCAGAAACCACCACAGCGATATCCTCTTTACCGATAACCTCTAGCGCAGAATGCCCATTCTCACAAGGCATAACTTCAAATCCATTGAGTTCAAAGATTTTCTCATAAAGTTCCAACAATTTCCTGTCATCATCAACCAGCATAACCCGTGCCATGATATTACGCCTCCTTTCTTTCTACCGGAATTAATACAATAAACTCAGTGCCGCCGTCTTTAGGCTCACGTAGTATAATCTCCCCTTCCAATGTATCGACAAGACGTTTGGTAATCCAAAGTCCGATGCCTGTTCCTTTTTCTTTCGTTGTCAAAAATGGTTCAAAAACCTTTTCCTTTGGTATAACTTTAATACCATCTCCATTATCTTTAATTCTGATAAATGCGTTATCAGCCTTCCTACAGCACTCAATCACAATCTCGCCTTCACAGTGTACCGCCTGAATCGCATTTATGATGATATTCTGTAGAATAACTTTTATTGCCTCCCTGCCATTTGAGTTTACATAAAACTCCTTATCAATTTCTTTTTTTATAACAATTCCTTTGCCGATAATCTCTTTTTTAGACAACAGCAAAATTTGATTTACCAGAGTTCCAAGATGTATCATCTCGCTGCCGTCTTTGTCCCTCTTTGAAAAATCCAGCAGAGTTGAGATCACATCTTCCGCCTCATCGACCCCTTTTTGAATTGCAAATATTTCCTCCGATTCCTTCGCCTCAGTCAGTTTTAAAATATACGCAGCGCCTTTGATCCTCGCAAGAATATTCTTTAGTTCATGTACAATTGCAGCAGCCAACTGTCCTACTCCTGCCATTTTTTCAATCTGCTGAAGTTCCTTTTCCTGAAGAACTGTTTTCGTAACACACTCTCTGGACACTACGATTTTGATGACCTCTCTATCCTTTAAAATCGGATAATACTGATTCCTATATGCTTCTCCGTCCACTACCTGCTGTTCAGAAAAAGGCTTTCCGGTCGCTACCACTTCTGCAATTCCATTTTTTAAATTATCCCGCGGTATCGTGACAAAATCCTTAGACTGCATGTTGACAGTTCCATCTATGTCTGCAATCATGAGCGTCTCTTCAATGGCGTCCAGAATTACTGTAATTTCACGGTTCTTGTCGATGAGACTTTCTGTATAAGAGACAATATTCTCGTTCATCATCCGCAGCGCCTCATTGAGTTTGCAAATCTCATAATTACCGCAGGCCTCTTCTTTTTGAAACTGAACAGTTGAATAATTTCCTTCGGAAATTTTTTGCGCCTGATTTACAAGTCTTTTCATAGGTCTTGAAAAACTAAAATATAAAATCAACGCAAAAATTACTGCAAGAATCAGATTGATCAGCACTACAACCATAATGCCTTTCAGATTCACAGTATAAAATGAACTAAAATCATCTATGCCGATTTCTGTAAAAATAACGCTGTCTGCACCTTCCACCTGCGAATAGATGAACATGCGCTGCTCGCCGTTTTCCTCAAAGTATTTAATTCCCGAACCACCGCCGAGAACGCCTTCTTTCAGCGCCGCTCGCCGTTCTTCTGACAATACATCTTCAAAAATGTTTTTCTCCAGCGTTTCACCCTGCTCTGCAGTCAAACTGTCATAATCAGTATGGTAATACACCTCTCCGTTATTTGACATCCAGCACAATTTTCCGCTCTGTCCTAAAGAAAACTCTGTAAAATACTTCTCTTTCATTTTTTCAATGGAAAGATCCAGACAAATCACGCCAAACAGTTCGCCATTTCGATCATATACCGGCTGGGAACAGGTTATCGTCCATCCTGTTCCCAGATAATCATAATAAGGTCCTGCCCAGATTGCCTGATGATCTGGATTATACTGATTTGTCGCCTGTGTATAAAAGATATCGCTGACCTGACTGTGGTCGCTGGTAAAAAAAGCGTTGAGGTCACCATACGGACTGCACCGCAAAAGATTTCCCTTTGTTACAATGTAGCACCACGAAACCTCTTCATTCTCTATAATCTGCGCAAAATAGCGGTCCAACCTTTCCGTCACGTTGATTTCATAAATCAGTTCATCTGACAAGGGCGCAATGTTAGGCACAATAATATTGCTCTGCTGACTGCTGCTCTTTGTGCTGTCCTTTTTTCTAGCCATCGTGCCGGTTTCTGTCATCACATACTGGCTGCTCAGCGCTGCCGAAGTATCCTGCGAAAGCGCCTCTTCCATATATACGCCCATAACTTCTGCTCTATTTTGAATCCGATCAAAAGTAATGGCAAGAAGGTTCCCTTTCTCCTTTGTCATTTCCAGCAAGCTGTTCTGTGCGTATTTCATAGCGCCGTTCTGACTGCTTTTCTGCATATATACAGTAAAAATCATAACAGAAAGGATATTAAAGATTAAAAAAATCAAGATGATGTTCACAGTAAGTGATCGCTTCCTCTTTCCCATGGGGTTCTCCTTACCTCAAACTGGCAGCAATTTAATGATTTGATTTATTATAACATAAGCCCGAGATATTCCCCGGGCTATGTTATCATTTTCTCTTTTCCTATATTTGGAAAACAGTACAGGCTCAGCTTTCATGCCGCAGCTCAGCGCGTGATTTCATTCGCTTCTTCTTTGGTGACTGTATCCGGATTCAATACAACCGGCGCCCAATCCAGCGGATTTTTCTTTTGCATTGCCTTTGCATAAGCCCAAAGCATAACACCGACCGCCGCATATACTGCCAGTACGATCCACTCTGCCGCGCCCATTGCAGTACCATTAGTCCAAAGAATCCATATGCAAAATACGATTCCCATGACGCCAAGCAGCATGCCGGCAGGCGCTTTATATGGTCTTTCCCACTCAGGATGCGTTTTTCTGATTCTCATGAAGGAAAGTGTCACCATCAGATATACTGCACCTGCTGCAACGCCATAAATTACGTATATGTAATTTACCCACGCCTCCGGCGCAAAAATCGTAAAGTAGATGGACAAAATTCCTACAACCAAATTTGCAAACTGAGGCTGTCCATGCTTGTTTAACTTAGCAAATCTTGCAGTGAACTGATGCTGCTTTGCTGCACCATAGAGGATTCTGGAAGCAGACAGCCAAAAGGACGACAATGTAGTAATACAGGTCAAAACGCCCATAACGACGAGAAGAATCCCCAGCCAGTGAAGTCCCAGATAATCTGCCACCATAGGGTCTACAATACTTACTTCGTTAATCCAGTCAAGGGATACGATACCTCCGATTGCAACAACCGCCAGACCATAAACCAGCACTGTACAACCTAAAGATCCCACAAAAGCTTTCCAAATATCCTTTTTCGGAAAGTTTGCCTCCTCTGAAAGCTGCGGAATCAGGTCAAATCCTACAAACTTCATGATTAAAAGACCGATTCCTGCAGTATACCCGGCTGCTCCATTTGGAAACCAGTCAAGATTTGCAAAGCTCCACTTTCCACTTGCAATAAAAATAACATCCGCAGCAACAGCAATTACCAGCGTACTCCAAAAGAACACATTCTGCAGTTTGGTAAGCAGCTTCAATTCAAAGTTGGTTAGGAAATACCAGAGTACCAGCAGCACCGCTGCAATGATTTTTATTTGTGTAGTTGTAATCGGGAATAAGTATGCCAGCATAGAGGCAATTCCCATCGATACCGTAGGCATTGCCATGATATAAAGAAGCATAATCATCCAGCAGGATGCAAAGCCGGTGTTAAACCCGAAAGCGTTTGTAATCCAGATATTCTGTCCGCCTGCATAGGGCATCATAGAAGTCATTTCAGTATACATAAATGCCAGCGGTAAAATCAGAATTGCGCATGTCAGTAAAGAAAGCGCTGCTCCTGCGCCACCGATTTCAAACCAGTACTTGATTTCAACCATCCAGGCTGCAATCATGCCGCCGGCAGCCATAGCAATCATGCCGGACAGTTTTATTTCTTTTCTCAGTCCTTGTGTTTCCATTTTTCTCTCCTGTTTCCTACGAGCTATAAGTTCTTCTCAATGAGTGCAATTGTTTCGTCCGTGGAAAGTACATCGCAGTAAATAACGCTCATAATTTTCAGTTCTGCATCATGCAGCTCCATGCTGCCCGCTGCACATGCGTCTTCTACACAGATTACTTTGTAACCTGCATCTGCAAGTCCTCTTACTGTAGACGCAACACACTGATCCGTTACAATTCCGGTTACAATCACGGTTTCCACGCCCATAAACTGCAGCAGCTGCAGATAGTTGGTGCCCGTGGTCACGCTGTCTGTCGTCTTATTTACGACAATTTCGTTCTCCAGCGGCGCCAGCTCATCAATCATCTGCGCTTCATAGCTATTCACAGGAAGCAGCATACCGTTCCAGCCTTCAGACTTCTGTACCGGTGATCTGTCTTCGCCGTCTTCCCGCAGGCAGGCGATTCTTCCATAGGTCACCGTCAAGTTATTCTTTCTGAAAAATTCCAGCAGCTTTTGATTGTTAGGAATTACAATTTCATCCAGTCTGTCATGGAAAGGAATCCATCGATCCCATTCCCCTGCCGCCTGAAACTGCAGCGCTTCGCCGCAATCCCGCCGAACAAATTCGTTTTGCAGGTCCACCAGAAGCAGCGCCGTTTTCTTTGGATTGATTTCAGGTTCACATACTTCCCCAATTGTTTCGTAGTAGAAGTTTAGATATTTTTCTTTGACTTTCATTGACTATTCCTCCTTGTCAGAATCTTTTTTCACTTCATCATTGCGATTTTCGTGCCAATGACTCCTAGGAGAAAAATATTATTGAAATTTCAACGTTATCTTCGCTTATTCCTTCTTTTTTCACTCTACTGTCCCGACCGACTTGTCACCTTTACGTAAAAAATTCGCCTCAGGTTTTACCTTTTGGTAATCCAGTTTCGGCGAAATTCACGCAAAAGAAAAAGCGCATATATACAACGTATATACACGCTCAGTAAGCTTCTCTCTATTTCTCTGTTTTCACAATACAGCCCTTCTTGTACAAAGCAATCCCGTACTTCAATATAGGTCTATAGCCATCGGCAATCAGCGGTGCTGCATAGCCCTGCGCTTCTATCTGTGCAAGCGCTTCATCGCACCTTGTTTCCATCTCCGCAAAGGTCTTTGCAGCCTTCAATTCTATAATAATTGCTCTGCCCATAAACTTTTTTTCTTTAAGAATCAGGTCAGGTCTGCCATTTCCACTTTCCCGGTTGGATAGAATCGAATAGCGTCCGGTGTTCTTCAGAAGTCCGCTCAAAAATCCATGATAATAGCTCTCCGCATAGTCAAAGTAACTGATAGTGTCCATCAGCTGGCAAGAGATAAAGTCCGCAGCAGCCTCGCAGTCGCCATCTTCTAAGGCTTTAATCAGAGGGCTTCTGTCTATGCGCTCAATCTTTCGGTCGAACCACCCGACAATAGATTGCCTGTAGATAGATCGAATTTCCTTATTTGGAATGGTCATTTCCAAATAAATGGTTTCGCCTTCAATTCTCTGACTTTTCATCTTCAAATATCCTGTAAAGAACAGGAAGTTCCATAGATTGTCTCTGGAACTGTGAATATCTCCATAAGTGATTTCTTCATGAACTGGCTTTTCAATGGTTCCGCCGTCCATGAGGATTTCCAGTTCTTCTCGGGTAATATCATCAGCGTCTTCAACCAGTTCTTTCACAATGCCATTGCCCGATGTGTTTGACCAGTACGGCCTTGTTGCGATTTGCGCACCCGCCTTTGCATTGCTAGCATAGCTGAGAATACTCCACGGATTATAGATTTCCGTATTTCCGAACAGATAGCCATCGTACCATGCTTTTGCTTCTTCAAACCTGTCTTCCAGATTATAATATGCCAGCATATTCTGCACTTCCGCACCGGTAAAGCCAAAACAGCTGCTGTATTTCGGACTGACAATGGAATGAATTTCCAGATTATTAAGCCCCGTAAAGATACTTTCTTTACTGATTCTAAGGCAGCCAGTTACCACACCCAGTTTCAGATACGGATTGGTTTTCAGGGCTGACTCAAACAGCGAACGGATAAATCCAATCATCTCATCGTAGAAACCTTGAAAATACGCATTTTCTAACGGCACGTCATATTCATCGATGAGTATGACAGCTTCCCTGCCGTGATAGTGATACAGACACTCTGACAAAAAACGCAGTGCGTCAATATATAGGGCAGGTTCCTTGCTTTCTCCAAGAATTGCCTGATATTTATCTCGTTGGGTAGCATCCATTGTCCCATCAAGGACATACCGGTGCCTCGAAAACTCCGCAACGATTTGCCGTTTCAGCATTGTATATGACAAATCATAATTATCCTGCTTCCCTGACTTGAGTGATAAAGTAATCACCGGATACTGACCCATGTGTGCAAGGTAGGTTTCTCCTGCTCCCATTATGGCAAGCCCTTCAAAGAGACCGCGATTATCTATCTTCTCACCTTCCGTCGTTCTCTCATCTTCAAAGAAACGGCGTACCATGGAAAGATTCAAAGTTTTTCCAAACCGGCGCGGTCTTGTAAGCAAGGTCACTTTGCTGCCATCCAATAGTTCCTGTATCATCATTGTTTTATCCACAAAATACAGGTTCTCTTCTCTAATCTCTTTAAAATCCTCAAATCCAATAGGGATTCTCTTCTTATCCATTCGCCATCTCCTCCTCGTATCTATAGTATACGTGAAAAATTGTAAATTCACAAGCAGACAATAAAACAAATTCTTTTATCTGCCTTTCATCTGTTTCTACCACCTTTTTTCGACACATTCCTTGCTATTTTGACCGTTTTATTGTATATTGGTATTTGACAATCTAAAACTTTGGAGGACATTCATTATGAGAATTAGAAAAGAACAGGACTTTGACGAAAAAGACATCGAAATGATTGCAGACGTGTCCGATGCACTGGCACATCCCGTTCGCCTGCGTCTGTTCCGCTACATCATGCAGTGCAACAAAACCATGGAAAACGTATGCAACAAAGATCTTGTCGCAAATTTCGACTATGCACAAGCCACCATTTCTCAGCATATGAAGAAACTGGTACAATCCGGTCTAATTGAAGTGAAAAAACAAGATAAATTCTCATATTATTACGCAAATCTGGGCATACTGATGCAATATATCAATGTGACGAAACGGTATTCTGTCATATAGGGGGGGTATTCCCTCCCGCCCAGTGCAGATATCCGCCTTACATCCATTGATGAAACATAAGGCAGGAGGATGATGCACCTATGCGAAAACTTTCATCTATACAGCTTTTGTCGGCAGGGTTTGCCGTGATTATTCTGACAGGTGCACTGGTTCTTTGTCTGCCGGTCTGCACAACAAGCGGTGAATCCACGCCCTTTATCGACTGCCTTTTTACTTCAGCCTCGGCGACCTGCGTCACCGGTCTTTCTCCGATGGACATTTATACTCATTGGAATTTTCTGGGTCAACTTATCATTCTGCTTCTGATTCAGATTGGCGGTCTTGGATTTATGGGACTCTCCATGGCGCTTCTTTATTTTTCAGGACATAAAATCAGCATTTTTCAGCGTACCACATTGATGGAGTCTATGGGCAGTCTAACCATCGGCACTGTTACCAAGGTGCTGCGCACGATGACACTGGGCACCCTCATCTTCGAAGGTGCCGGCGCCATTGCTCTGGCATTTCGTTTTATCCCGCTCTTTGGAGCTGCGCAAGGTCTGTGGTTCAGCATCTTCCACGCAGTCTCCGCGTTCTGCAACGCAGGCTTCGATTTAATGGGTATCTTTACCCCCGGTACATCTTTACAGCATTTTTCAAAAGACCCACTGGTGCTTCTAACCACTACTATACTGATCATCACAGGCGGCATCGGTTTTATCGTCTGGCGTGACTTCATCGACCATCGTTTCCGGTTCCGCACCTACACCCTGCACAGCAAAATTATGCTGACCTGTACCGCAGCTTTGGTTATATCCGGCTGTCTTTTATTTTTGTTCTTAGAAAGCAATACCACACTGCGCTCCCTTTCCCTCGCAGAAAAATGGATGAACGCTCTATTTTTGTCGGTTACCCCGAGAACAGCAGGCTTTGCGATTTCTGACTACAGTGATTTTTCGCCGGCGGGCAGAGTCCTGACCATGTGTCTTATGGTTATCGGCGCCGGTCCTGGCTCCACTGGCGGCGGTATCAAAGTTACCACATTCACTGTTGTTCTGCTCTCTATCGTTTCCCAAATTTTTCGCAGCAGAGATCTATCTTTGTTCCAGAGGCGACTGCCCGAAGAAGTGCAGCAGCGCGCCTTCTCCAGTATTTCATTTTACCTGATTGCAAGTATTTTCTGTACATTTCTGCTGCTTCTTGCGAATCCCCTTCTGGAATCTGAATACGTACTTTTTGAGGTACTATCTGCCCTTGGTACAGTAGGTCTTTCCATGGGAATTACGGCAGAACTGGGTGTATTTTCGAAGGCGATACTCATTGCGCTGATGTATCTTGGCAGGCTGGGGAGTATTGCTGTCATCATGGTAATCAGCAGTCATAGACCTGCCCACAGGCTGCGGTATCCTAAAGAGCCAATTCTCATCGGATAAGCGGTACAAAAAATTCAAACAAAAGGAGACAACTCATGCGTTCTATTTTAATTATTGGACTGGGCAGATTCGGTCGTCATCTGTCCATGCGTCTTTCTGAACTGGGAAATGAACTTCTGGTAATCGATCAAGACGAGCGGTGTGTCAACGAAATTGCACCCTTTGTCACTGCTGCCCAAATCGGTGACTGCACAGATGAATCAGTGATCAAAAGCCTCGGTGCAAGCGAATTTGATCTTTCCTTCGTCTGCATCAGCAACAATCTGGAAACTTCTTTGATTATCACCATGATGCTGAAAGAACAGGGCGCAAAAAAGGTGATTGCCAAAGTCAATCAGGATCTTCATGCTAAATTTCTTCTTTCCAACGGCGCCGATGCCGTCATCTATCCCGAACGTGACATGGCGCTGCGCACTGCGATGAAATACAGCGCCGCCAGTGCCTTTGACTACCTGGAACTTTCTTCTGATTACGGTATTTTTGAAATTGCGCCGCCAAAGTCCTGGATTGGACACAGTCTTAAAGAACTGGAGATACGAAAAAAATACCGACTCAATGTCATCGCTTATAAAGAAAACGATGTCATCAAGGCGGTAGATTCCCAAGATTTTATTTTTAGGGAAACCATGCACCTGCTCATTGCCGGAGAAAAGAAAAGTTTTCAGCGGTTTATCGGGAAAAATGTGTGACAGAGTTTTTTCGCAAAACACGCAGTCCTTCTCCGGTAATCTTCGTCCCCAGTCTGCCCTGATGTACCTGTACCAGTCCCTGTTCCGCAAGTGTTTTTATGATAAAACGTACTTCCTGCTCTGCCATACGCGTCCCATTCGTGAGAAGGAATTCTCTTACATTCTTTCGTCCTGCTGGCTGTCCTTTTTCGTTTATCTTTTCAACCGCAACCAAAACCCGTCTTTCGGTTTCACTTAAATGGAAGGCTGGCACTTCTTTCATTTTAAAATTTCTGATTCCCTGCGGTATGTCAAGGACTGAAATTCTCTCATCTGACAACTGATACATATATTCAATACAATTATGCAGCTCTCTAACGTTCCCCGGCCAGTGGTAAGCGGTCAAATATTTCAAAATCTTTGGCGCCAGCTTCTTTTCTTCGCCAAATTCTGCGAGAAAAGCTGTTGCCAGAATCGCAACATCCTCTTTTCGCTCTCTTAACGGCGGGAGCATCAAAGGTAGTACGTTGATTCTGTAATACAAATCCTCCCGAAATTGTCCCTCTTCAACCAGTTGCAAAAGATTTTTATTGGTCGCGGCTATGACTCTCACATCAATTTTAATAACCTCCACTCCGCCAATACGCATGATTTCTCTTTCCATCAGTACACGAAGTAATTTAGCCTGCAGTACATAAGGAAGTTCGCCGATTTCATCAAGAAAAATAGTTCCCTTATCCGCCAATTCAAAAAGCCCCAGCTTTCCCCCCTTTTTTGCACCTGTAAAAGCGCCCTCCTCATATCCAAATAGCTCCGACTCGAGCAAAGACGGCGCTAATGCTGAACAGTTTACCGCAATAAAAGGCGCGTCTTTTCTGTCAGACTCATTATGGATCACTTGTGCAAAAACTTCTTTTCCTGTACCGCTTTCTCCTGTAATCAAAACCGTACTTGAGCTTCTTGCCATTTTTACTGCTGTTTTCTTAGCCGTTTTGATAGCAGAACTGTTCCCCAGAATATCACTCATATTATACTTTGTAATATGGCCTTTAGGAATCAGCTTGGAGCGGAGTTTATTTCTCTCGTTCTCCATCTCCATATATTTTTGTCCCAAAATTACAACGCCAGCCAAGATACCTTCACTGCTGTAGATACCATATTTATTGATCACATAGCTAACGTGATTGATAGTAACCATCTCATTTGTCACAGACTTTTTCCCTGATAAAATGTCCCGAATATGTATCTCAGGAAAAACTTCTCTGATATTTCGGCCTAAAACTTCCTCTTTTTTCAAGGAAAAACTTCTCTCGCTGGCCTCATTATATTCAGAAATATAGCCCGCCAGATCTACAGCGACAATGCTGTCATTGGTAAACTTCAAAATCGTCTGCAGCTGCTGCTGAATATCACCGGAATCTGTAAGCATCTGATTGATTCCATAATCAGTATAAGCCAATTTTCTCTTGTAATGCTCAAGAATTTTGTATAAATGTACACCGGGCAACTTCAGCATCGCGCCTATATCTGCAATTGTAGACAGATCCATAACGCGATCCCCGATATCGATAATCTCCTGGATGAAAGACGGAATCCTCTCTGTCTTACCTGCAATGACTGCGGTTTTTATATTGCTGAATTCTTCCTCGTAGCGAGAATATGTATTATAGGGAATCAACTTTAGATTTTTAATCCCCAGCTCGTAAAGTTTTGACACACATTCCACTGCAATTTCATGAAAATTACTGACAAAGAGGATTTCCTTCTCGTTATTGATTCCTCTCAATTTGTCAAGTCCCTCTCTGGTAAACGTCCGCCGCATGACAATGGTTTCCACCTGATTCTTATTCAGCTGTTTAATATGATCATAGAGAATATTTGAAGACGTCACTATCAAATCACCATCAAAGTCAAAATTCCCAGGGTTATTCTCAATATAATAATTTTCAACTATTATACTATTACCAAAGATATCTTTCAGATACTCGCAATAATATTCACTGATTCCTTTATATAACGCCACTACCATAAGTCGTTTCATTTCCATTTCACCTCCTGGCATTTTGCCCCATCCTCATTTTAATTCATTATACAATAAAACATAAAACACCGCAAAAGAAGATGATTTCTTTTGCGGTATCGAAAAACTATTGTAAATATTATGCGTCCTTCTCCTGCAGTTCTTCTGTCTCCTTAAAGATGGCAATCCCTGTGCAGGCATAAAATACTGCGATTAGAGGACAGAGAATTGCAAGAAACGCGTAAGGGACATATTCGAGTACTTCTACACCCAGTACTCCTGATACAAAAATCCCTGTGGTAGACCATGGAATCAGGAAGGTAAAGATCGTACCTCCATCCTCCAGTGTACGCGACAGCACTCTCTTTTGTACACCTTGTTTTGTATAAGCATTTTTCATCACTTGACCCGGCAGTAAAATTGCAATATACTGGCTGGCAGTCAGAACCGTTGTTACAAGACAGGTTGCTAACGTTGTCAGCACCAGAGATCTTGGACTGCGTATAAACATTTCCATTTTCTGCAGCATTACTGACAGAACGCCCATTTTCTGCAGCATCTCTCCAAGTCCCAGGGCAAGAAGCGCCAGAGAAACCGTACTCATCATTCCCATTACACCGCCTCTGTTCAGCAGTCTGTCTACATCTGAATTTCCGCTGTCAATAGAAAAACCATTGCCAAGGGCGTTGAGAATCTCCTGATAATCGTAATGTCCTCCCTGGAAAATAAATGCGGCAATGGTTCCAGCAATAGCGCTCAGAAGTAAGGCGATCAGCGGCGGCATTTTTAAAAGAGCTAATACAATCGTCAGAAGTGGCACAATCAAAAGAATTGGACTGATTGTAAAATGCGCCTCTAATGTTCCGTTAATTGCATCAATTACCGATGTATCCATCGCATTTCCATCAATGCTAAAACCGATTATAGTATAACCCACAGCAGTAAGAATCATCGCCGGAACAGTCGTATAAAGCATAGAATTAATATGACGGAAAATATCCGTTCCTGCCACTGCCGGTGATAAGTTCGTCGTGTCTGAAAACGGTGACATTTTATCACCGAAAATGGCGCCGGAGACTACCATACCCGCTGTCAGCCCTGGATTAATATTAAGTCCTAAGCCAATTCCCATAAATGCAACACCTAAAGTCGCAATTGCCGAGTAAGAACTCCCCACAAAGAAAGAGATTATACAGCAAATAAAGAAGCCAACAACCAGAAATACTTTTGGTGAAAGAATTTCTAATCCATAATAAATGATAGTCGGCACAATTCCCGAAATAATCCACGAACCTATTACAGTCCCCACCGTCATCAAGATGAGGGCTACCAACACTGCACTTTTACAGCCTTCAACAAAAAATTCCTGCAGATCTGTTTTATTAAAACCGCTAATCAACGCGATAATGCCAATAGCAATAATCGCCAAAATAAATACTACGTGGGTCGAAATTTTCAATACAACAAATCCGCCTATTAGAACTGCAGCAAGCGCCAGCATCGCTGCCGTAGCTATTCCCATCGAAACTTTTTTCTCTTTAACATGTTCCATCGAATTACCTCCTTTACTCAAGATAAATCACGTCTGGCATCTTTTCAATTTTTCTTTCAAAAGACATGATTTCTGTCAATGGTAAATTATTTGCAAATCCTGCCTGGTCAATTTTGTTGTATTCCTCATACATTTCTGCAATTTCTATCAGTTTTTCTGCAAAATCATAAGGAACTACTACAATTCCGTCACTGTTACCTAAAATCAAATCTCCCGGGCAGACAACGCAGCCTCCGCAGCACACAGGAACATTTACATCCCCTTTAAAGCCGAAAATTTTCGTTGTCAGGTTGGATTGTCCTTTGGAAAATACCGGAAAATCTTTTTCCTTGATTTCCTTTGAATCTGTATTCGGTCCATCTACTACGACTGCTTGTAACCCAAAGCGCTTTGCAGTCAGCGTAGTCATCTCGCCCCAGCATGCATGGCGCTTTTCGCCCTGCATATCAATTACCAGAACATCTCCGGGTTCCGAATAAGTCATCGCCTTATATACCATGGTCGAATCCGTTGCCGGAATGCGCGCTGTTATAGCGCTTCCCACAACGTATGTATCCTTACTCTTATCCAAGAGCGTGATATCATTATTCATGAAGCCAAATTCCAGTGCATGCCCCAACTCACTGGGGCTAATCTGCCTGAAACGTTCTATCAGTGCATTAGGAAGTCGTCTTACTTTTGTATTGATAATGTTCATTTTTATCGCCTCCTATTATTTATAATAATCTTCCAGAAACTCTATAATTCTATCTACACTTCGCAATACAATCTCCTTGCCCTTTTCTGCAGTTCCCTTTGTCGCGTCACCCAAAGTTCCGGTGTCTGTGTATTGGTCAAATTTGATATACTGTTTGAACTCTGGGAATTTATCCTCAAACAGTTCCAGCGTACACACCGATTCCTCTTCGTGAACCAGTTCCGGGGTCAGGTATTTCAAAACTGAAGTCCCCGCTTCGCTGGCGTGACCGTGCGCCATCACGCCTGTATAATCACAAACACCTTCACAATGAGGCTGTATAAAACGCCACCAGTCCATAGATGCACAGCGAATCTGATATTTATCTTCCAGTTCCCAGCCCAGCTGAGTTATCATGAACACATTGCTCACGTGGGTATTGAGGAAGAAAATCTTCTTAAATCCCCAGCGAATCAGACTCAAGCACACATCTTCCAGATATCCTTTAAAATGCTCCGGCTTAATCACCATTGTCCCTGGAAAAGCCGGCGTCAGTAAGGATAAAGAATCTCCCATCTCTATAGTCGGCGTTACCAGAAGATTCAATCTATCAGCTACCATATCAGCAATCCGATCCGCCACGATTGCATCTCCTCCCATCGGCAGATGCGGTCCATAAACCTCAATGGCGCCTGTCGGAATAATAACTGGCTTCTCCCTGTCCAGTTGCTCAAATTGCTTCCAGCTCAGATTTCTCAATCTCATTGCAGCTTCCTCCTATTTCACATCATATAATTCTGGTCTTCGGTTGTGATAAGTCGGCACTTGCTGCCTTACTTTCTTCTGATAGTCCATATCCAGCATGCCATACATAATTCCTTCCTGGTCCGATGCTTTAGATACAATCAGTCCACATGGGTCTGCAATGCAGCTTCTTCCAAAAAAATGACTGTTGTACTGGTTCAATGCAACAACATACATCAAATTATTCAGCGCCGCCGACTGCACCAAAATGTCCCACTGATCATGGCGCGGCGTGTAAAACGCAGATGGAACAAAGAGCACATCAATATCTTTCAACGCCAGTGTCCTCAGATAATCTGCAAAACGGAGTTCGTAACAGATTGCTATGCCCACCTTGCCAAAATCAAATTCAAAGATTCCGATCTCATCCCCTGCATCCACGGTATCGGATTCTTTTGAAGAAAACGCATCAAACAAATGAGTTTTACTGTAATCTCCAATCAGCTGCCCTTCTCTGTTGATGCAAAGACATGCGTTCAGAAGTTTATCCCCCTTAATCAGCGGATAGCTCCCTGTAATGATATTTACATGATGCTTCTTTGCACATTTTGAAAATTCCTGAAAGAATTCTGAATCCAGGACTTCTCCAATCCAGGCTCTGTTCTCCTTTGTCGGATTTGAATAATAAAGCTCAGGAAGACAAATCACATCAAGTTTGTTATACCGTCTCACGCCCTCTTCAATCAAGTTCAGTGCACGCATCAAATTATCATGTTTGTCATCGGTCATGCCTACCTGCACACCCATTACACCAATTTCATGTTTCATAAAATCCTCCATATTTAGTTTGTTCCAGACTGTTTTGCAAAGTACTTTACAGACGTCTATAAATAAGAGCAAAAAATATGCCAAGATTTAACTTTAGAAAAGACGTTGAAATTACAGCGATTACAAGTTATAGCATCTGTATACCGTTTTATATTTTTATTTAAACTGTATCCATTTTATATAAAATGTTGAAATTCCAATATTTTATATGTATCCTTTTATGGATTTCTATGAAAATTCCCAATTAACTTCATCCCACAAAAAAACTGCCGCATTATCAACCATTTCCTATAATGCAGGCAGTTCCTTCTCGTATTTTTATATTATCCCAGCAGTATCTTCACTGCATAATCCAAAATGCGCGGCGTGCGCTCATACAAATCCTCTTTGTATACTCTCTCCGTCAGTTTATGAAAATCCTTTCCCCACGGACCGATGTTGATTCCTGCCATGGAAATAGCTTTAATCTGCTCAAAAGGAATATCATAGTACGCACCAAAGAGCGGCATAGCACCTGCCACCGATTCCCTCTGGGCTGTCGGATCGTCAATATTGATGTAGCTCAGATCGCAGATTCCAGTGTAGAAATACTCTTTATCGTAAATTTGTCCATACTCTTCTTGTGTATATGTGGATAACTTTTCGCTCAGCCCCGATGCTTCCTCTGCAATCCCATCAAAATACACATTGGACACGTTTGGATAATACGGCGGAAGTAAACCGTACACAACTCTGGGAGAAATATCCTCAATATAGTCGTAGATTTTCTCAATGAGCTGAAAGTTGCCTTCAATCATATTGATGCGTCCTTCCGCAAGATCCCGTAAGATCCGCTCTCTTTCCATTTTGTAAGCCTCTTCAAAGACTGTTCCGTGCTGGGCTTTTGCCTCTTCATAAAGTTCTCCAAAACCTACAGTCTTCACCTTCCAAGGCAGCTTCTTTACTGGCTGCCCCGTAGCATCTAAAAACTTCTCATAATTCTCGTTAAGCCGCTCAATTACTGTCAGAAATCCGTCTTCACAGACCTTCTTTACCTTGCCTAAAAGCTCCGCAGGCGTTTGCTTTAAAGTCAGAACGCTAAAACAACCTTGTGCAGACAGCGGCATAGAGACATCATAACGATCTTTACTATCCTTTTGATATAGCCAGGTTGGCGGCGGCGCCGCTTCTCCGTCTACTACATCAGCAAAGTCCATGTTAACTTCCGTTTTCGCCACAATTTCCGACAAAACGGATACCGGATTGAGACCCTCAAAGACTTTTCCTGCATGAGATAAAAATCCTCTCACATAGACAAATGGCATCATTTTTCCCACTGTTCCCTCAGAAAAAACACCTTTGGAAAAATCTTTTCTCTGATGGGGCTCGCTGTTGATCATCATCAGATATTCAAGTCCCTGCTTTTCCTTTAGTTCTGCCAAAAGCCGCACCGCAGCCCGCATGCCGGCAGAAAGGTTTTCCTCATCGGGGACGCCAAGAACGATGACATTTCCCTCAAAATCTGCAAGTTTGCTGTATTCCTCTAAAAGTGCGTACTGGATAGCGCCTCCCGCTTTCATATCACAGCCGCCTCTGCAGAATACAAAGCTGCCCGCTTCCAAATCTGCCAACGCATCTTCCGGCAGCATATCTTTATGATCTGCAAGGGCTGCCGCAAGTTCATCAGGTGAAAAAGCCAGCGGCTTGAGCAATTTATAATCTTCGATATCCACAATGTCGTAATGATGTACCATGGCAACAGTTTTATTCCCTTTTCCCCGTACCATAGCCCAGCATACATGCCTGCCCAGCGGGTCATTTTCTACAGGATAAAGTCCCCAATTGTCAGGATGTTCTTTGAAATATGGGATTTCTCCAAAATGCGCAGTGAAAAATTCCTCTACCAGCCGCTCGCCAGAGGTATTAGTAAAACTTTCAATTTTTACATATTCATATAGAATTTCTTTGATCTTTTCGCCCAGCAGCGCAAAATCCAAATTGTGATTTTTCATGAATATTACCTCGAAGTCCCTATTTTCTGCACACCGGGCAGGTCAGACAGGTCGGTCCGCCGGTACCACGGTAGGACATTTCTTTTCCTTCGTAAGTGTAAACCGTTACACCCGCGTCTTCGATTTTTTTCTGAATCTCCGGACAGCCTGCGATTAAAACGCATTTTCCAGGTTCCAGCGCCAGCAGGTTGGTTCCCAGATAATCGTATTCTTCATCATTGCATTCGATCAGCTGTATGCCCTTTTCGATGAGATATTCTCTAAAGAATACCGGCATGTACTTGGAATAAACAACGGCTTTATCTGTGTCCACAAAACTGATAATGCTCATCAGGTGGAGACACGCCTCTTCGCCGTCACCGTGGGGCATTGGAATCACAATATATTCATCGATAAAATCCTTTGTGAGTTCTTTGAACTGGCGAATGCCTTCATCATTAGTTCTATACCCCCTGCCGATCGCTACAGTCTTTTCATCAATCCAAAGGACATCGCCGCCTTCCATTTTTCCCGGCGCCTTAATGTATCCTAAAGTCGGCACCCCATGCTCTGTTAAAAAAGCTTCTGTCGCAAGGCGCTCCTTATTTCTAAGTTCTTTTCCCATCGGAAAGTAAATTGCGCCTTTTTTCGTGACTTTGAGGGAGTCATGGGTGTAGATAGAGTCAAGTCCGGTTCTCTCGTCATAAGGAAGATAATAAACATTTTCGACATTGTCTTTGATGATCTTTTCAAAGACCTCGTACTCCTTAAGCACCTTCTCATAGTCTGGACACCCGAAATACTTGAATTTTTCCCAATTCTCGTTGAGGTTTTCCTGACTCACAAAAGCCGCTTCCGGCCGTTTAATTAAAATTGTGTCAATTTTTTTGACCATACTCTGACATCCGTAATTCATAATTTCCTCCATTAACATAAATTATTTTAAAAAGGGAATGTATTTTCACACATTCCCTAATTATCACATAAAACTATGATCTTTTCAAATTTTTAAGAGTTAATATCCTCTGTACGCCTTGTGATCTGCTTTGAGCTTCGCGAGCAACTCCTTATCGGTATAAAGCTTTGCCGCTAAAGTCAGCAGATAATTCGCTGAATTTTTGATCGCCTGATGGGTTCCCGGGCAAGTCATTTCATCTGCAAATTCCTTGGTATGGGGATCGTAATTCTTACCAATTCCCATAACCGGATGAAATGCCGGACAGCGATAATCGACATTGCCGATATCTGAGGAACCTGTCATGGCAGAGGATCCTTTTACAAAGTCTATATCCAGATCGGTAAAGCAGTCTTCCATAATCTTCTTACCAATTTCACTGATATGCAGTTCATGGAACGGCGCACCGACCAGAAACATCTCAGCTTCCGTCCGAGTCGCAAGAGCCGCCGCTTTTGCGCAGTCTCTGACCCACGCTGTAATATCATTAAGGTCTTCCCTTCTTGGCGCTCTGGTTATAAATTCAATTTCCACCTCATCGGGAACGATATTAGAAGCAACACCGCCTTGCTTAATGAAGCCATGCAATCTAGCTTCCTCTATGACATGTTGTCTCATCATATCGACTGCGTCCATAAACAGTCGTGCCGCATTGAGGGCATTTCTTCCCTTTTCCGGTGCTGCTGCCGCATGAGCTGGCGCGCCGTGCCACTTGAAGCCCAGACCATCTAAGGCAATAAATTTAACCTCTGCCGTATTAAAGCCGCCCATGTGAACCATGGCTGCAAAATCATATCCATCGAAAACACCCTCATCCGCCATATAGCATTTATCACCGTTGACTTCTTCATCAGGTGTTCCGATAATATCTACGCCGAAATCCAGCTGATCCTTTACCTGATTCAGCGCCAAAGCCGCAAGAAGGCTCGCACTGCCGCTGGCGCAGTGACCGCAGGCATGACCTAAACCCCGCAGAGCGTCATATTCTGCTAAAAGCACCATTCTGCTTTCCTTTTCAGGATTGATAATCCCTTTAAAGGCTGTATCTAATCCAGCAAAAGGATACTCCACCTGAATTCCGTATTTTCTCAGCAATTCTACCATTTTGCGAGAACTATTATACTCTTCCGACCCAGTTTCCGGATTTTCTGCCATATAGTCATTGACTGCAATAACTTCTTTCTCAAAGATGCGCACCTGCGCAAGCAGCAAATCTCTAAACTCTTTTTCCTGCATTTTAGAAAATCCTTTCTTTTCCCGTTATTTTAACTATAGTTCATCAGAACTGCGATTACAATAAAGATAATCTGTAATACGAAGAACACTGCAAAAATCGGCAGGAAGAATCTATACCATTTGCCCATAGGAATTTTTGCAATACCACACATAATTGTACAGGACGCTGTCGGCCATAACAGATTGGAGAATCCATCACCAAACTGATAAGCAAGCACTGCAATCTGTCTGTTTAGATCAGACAGGTCTGCCAGCGGAATCATAATCGGCATAATTGCTGCCGCCTGACCGCTGCCCGATGGGATAAAGAAATTCAGGACATTCTGCACAATCAGCATTGCAATACCTGTTCCCCACGCTGGAAGTCCATCCATCATGCTGTTCATACCGTGAATTACAGTATCAATAATCACTCCGTTCTGCATGATAACCAGAATTGCTCTTGACATACCTACTACGACCATTGCAACTGTCATTTCTGACAACGATGTAATCAAATCTGCGCAGATACCCTCTGCTCTTTTGCCTCCGATGATAGAAGAAATGATACCGGAAATGATAAATACAGCGCTCATTTCATTGATATACCAGCCCAGTTCTAAAGAGCCATATACAATGGTTGCGACTGTAACAACCATACCAAGCATAATAATTTTGTGTTTGCCTGTAAACTTCATGGTTTCATCACGTTCAACCTGGAAAGCAGAGTAATCCATGCCGTAAAGCAGACTCTTCGTTGGGTCCTTCTTAATTTTTAGAGCATATCTCATCACCAGCGCCACAGCAACCAGATAGAATACCACAAAGATGAGCCATCTGTATCCTAAGCCGGAGAACATCTTCAGCTGCCCAAACGTCTGTGCAATACCGATGGTAAACGGATTTGTCGTTGCAGAGGCAAAGCCGACTGCCACTGCCATACCTGACATGCACATTCCCACGATTGCATCATAACCCAGCGCAATGGCAAGCGCCACGAAAATCGGAATCAGCCCATATACAGTCTCAAATTCGCCATAAGTAGATCCCGCTAATGCAAAAACCAACATAACGATAGGAACAAATAATTTGCTGTCCTTTGCCCTGCCGTTAAGAAGCGTGTTAATCATCGCTGTAAAAGCACCAGTCTGCATGACAGAATATACCCAGAAATATCCGAATAAAATCAGGAAGATAATCTGTGCACCGTTGATAAAGCCTTCCTGAATTGCTACGAACAGTTTGAACGGATTGACTGGGCTCTGATCAACATAAGCAAAACTTCCCCCATCTACAACGTTATAGCCCGTTGCCTCATCCAGCACATACTCATACTGACCTGCTGGTACAATGTAGGTTAAGATAGTTACCACTACAATGATGGAAAACAGCATTAATGTACTGCTCGGAAATTGAAATTTCTTCTTCTTGTCATTTAATGTCGGCATTTCATAAACCTCTCTTTCTTTCTATAAATAAAATAATTGCGCTCGGCAGATTATATTCGATATAAATTATAAAATATATTATATTTTCTACCGAGATGAGTATATTATATATAAAACTTTTTCTTCTGTCAATAGGTCATATCTGATTTTTCAGATAAATTCGCGTTTCTTGTCGAATTCTATTGACGAAAGATTCCAGCCGTTATATATTATATATAAGCGTTAGAATTTTGAGAGGAAACCATACATGGAAAGATTTAAAACATTAAAAGACCACGTCTATGACTATATCGCCGAGCAAATACGTGATGGCGCCCTTCTCCCCGATAAACGTGTCAACGAGAATGTGATCTGTGAAGAACTGAATATCAGCCGTACACCTGTCCGCGAAGCCTTAATTCAGCTAGCCGCTGAAGGCGTGCTGGAAAACCGCGCCCGCAAAGGTTTTGTCATCAAAGCGATGAGTCACACCGACATCAAGGAAATTTATGCAGTCATCGGAGTCCTCGATGGCTACGCAGCAAAATTATCCTGTGACAATTTAACAGAACAGGATTATGCCGATATGGCTTTTTATATAGACGCAATGGAGCTTGCTATCAACTCTGGCAATTACGAGATGTATTACAAACAGCAAACCACCTTCCACCAGCTATATATCAATAAATGCGGCAACAATACCCTAATCGATACAATTGCTAAAACAAAGAACAAACTATTGAAAAAAACCTATATCGATGACAACGATCAGACCCTGAAAGAAGTGTTTGCAAAGACTAATAATGAACATCGTAAAATTCTGGAATTGTTCAAAGCAAAAGACACGGAAACTTTGTTCCACTATATTGCCGACACTCACTGGATGCCGGACTACGCAACCTATGATATGATTGTATAAGCATTATAACTAAAAAAGATGTCACGTTGGCGTAAAATTGCCTGCCTGACATCTTTTAGTTTGTAGAAAACCGCAAAAAAAAAAATGTCAATTCAATCCTTGACATTTCTTCTCTTATCCAAGAATAAACAGGGAAAAAACCTCGCAATGTAAACTATAAACCACCATACAGAAAAAACTTCTCCGTATTAAATTTTTCCCTGTTCATTTTGAACTATTTTTATTATAATCCTTTTTCCGCAAAAGTAAATACCTATGAGTGAAATTATTTATGATAAGTTTCATTCCTCATAATTTTAAAACTTCTATACACCTGTTCCAGCAGAATCACCCGCATCATCTGGTGCGGAAAAGTCATCTCAGAAAAGGAAAGTTTAAAATCAGCTCTCCTGCTTACTTCATCGGAAAGTCCCAAACTGCCGCCAATAACAAAGGCGATATTACTGTCGCCGGAAAGGCCCAGTTTTTCTATCTTTTCCGCTAATTTTTCAGAGGAAAGCATTTTCCCTTTGACTTCCAATGTAATCACATACATGTTTTCCTTAATCCGCCTCAGGATTTCCTTCCCTTCGGCGTCCTTTACAGCCAGCTCCTCGGCAGCACCAGCTTTATCAGGAAGTCTGGACTCCTTTAACTCCAGGATTTCCAGACTGCAATAGCTGCGAAGCCTTTTGCTGTACTCCTCTACAGCCTGACTCCAGTATTTTTCTTTTAATTTACCAATACAGATAACCGTAATGTTCATATACTATATTTCCATCTCTTTTCCAATCTCGTCTCTTTTGGCAATATCTAACATCAAATCTTTGTCTATGTAAAAATCCTCTTCAAATAAAATGTTGCGAATGGTTAGATATGCCTGTCCCGGCGTATTATTTTCCTTGCTTAAATGCGCCAGCACCACCTGCGGTATTTTTGCGCAGCCCTTTTCTTTCCGTGCCCGCAGCATTTCGCAAAGGCATTGCCCTGCCGCCTCGTTGGAAAGATGTCCTTCATCACCCAAAATTCTTCGTTTCAAATAATATGGATATGCCCCCATCTTCAGAATATTCACCTCATGATTGGCTTCCAAAACCAGCAGGTCTGCTTTCTCAATATGTAAGAAAATTTCCTCGGAAATGTATCCAGTATCAGTCACAATGGTCAGCTGTCTTCCCTGGTGAATCAACGAATAACCAAAAGGCTCTGCCGCATCATGGGAAAGCCGAAAAGGAACTACGGTAATATCTCCAATCTGGAAACGCTCTGCAGCTCCAACTGCCCTTGCTCTGTCACCATCAATCTTATCCATAACCTCTGCCAACGTGCCCGCGGAGCCGCAGACTCTGGCATTGACCGCTTTCTTACTTAGCATTTTCAGACTCCTGACATGGTCCGTATGCTCATGGGTTACCAAAATTGCGTCTACTTCCTCCGCCTTTAAATTGAGCAAAGAAAGCCCCTCGAAAATTCGCTTGCCGGTAATCCCCACATCTATTAAAATTGTCGTATTTTCACTTCTTGCCAGATAGCAGTTGCCGGAACTGCCGCTGGCAAAGGAATAAAACTGAAACGCCATCTCTTACCTCGTCCATATAAAAATCACAAAACTTATTTTATCATGTTTTTGCGGATAGCGCCATATCTAATTCCTGCACTAGCACCATTGCCAGTACAGTGGCTTAACCTAAAATAGGTCTTTTTGAAAAAAATGTATAAGCGAATTCGCAAATCTTAACCCAGAAATCGAAATAATAGAAAATATGTATAAAAAGATAGGAGCAGTAAGCTTGAGCACGCATGATTCCTTGATTTTTGTCCTCAAATCCTGCATTTTTCGCAAGATTTCCCTAAACAAATTTCAAATCTTGCATATTACGCAAGTCCTGCAGTCCCCTGCCATAGCACGTTTATACATATTTTTTTGAAAACCGCAATTTAGGTTAAATGCGCTTCTTCGCACGGGCTTTTCAATTCCCCTTTCGTCTCCTCTTATAGATTGCGAAGACATCAAACAAGACCACTCCCCATATTACAATCAACATGCCCGCAGTTAAAATCCCCCACCCCTGGAAGAAATAGATGCTCCAGCATACAGCTAAAAAAACGGCACCAGCAGTTTCCCCTCCATCCGCAGGACAAATCTTTATTATTTTCACATGATAGAATACAACTGGTATTGCAATCATCAATAAAAGTCCTATCTCCCGCAGCACGTCGGAAATGGATATAAAATTCCAGACTATTACCGCGACAATAAGTTCAAATAAAAGAATGTCCAGCACCCGGCTTTTACATTTATAATAATAAATCTTTTCCTGCTCGTTAAAGTCTTTTATTGATTTCATGATTATTTCCCTTTCAAAAACTGCGAAATCTGCTTCTTCTCCCTCATTATAGCACACTTTTTCACCGCCACAAAAATTTTCCGTTGTACTTTTTAACAAAATAAGGCATAATAGTATGTGTAAAAAATTACAAAGGGGATACCAATAATGATTTTGAGAATTTACACAGACGGCGGCTGTTCAGGAAATCAGAGCAGTGAGAACGCCGGCGGCTGGGGTTCCATTTTAGAATTTGGCGAACACAAGAAAGAGATGTTCGGCGGTGAAGCAAATACCACCAACAACCGCATGGAACTGACCGCAGTCATAGAGGCATTTAAAGCGCTCAACAAAGATGGGCAGACTGTAGAAGTTTTCTCCGACAGCGCTTATGTTTCCAACTGTTTTCGCGAAAAATGGTACGAAAGCTGGGAGAAGAATAAATGGCGCAACGCCGCCAAGAAATCTGTAGAAAATCAGGATTTGTGGAAAGAGCTTCTGGCGCTGGTGCGAAAGCACGATGTGAAATTTTTCCGCGTGAAGGGGCATGTTAACCTGAACAGCAAAGCTACAGACTTTGATAAACTTTACACGAAATTCGTCGGCTGGAACGGAAGCCGTTTTTCCTTCGACGATTTCAAATATATCACTGCGATGAACAACCGTGCCGATGAGCTGGCAAACATGGGAATCAGTCGCATCAAAGGAGAATCTTAAAATGGAAAGAAAAGTAGGAACAGTATCCAGAGGGCTTAGAGCTCCCATCATAAAAGAGGGCGAGGACCTCGCCCAGATTGTCATCGACACTGTCATGGATGCGGCAGCAGCTGGTGAATTTACTATACAGGACAGAGACATCCTTGCCGTAACAGAATCCATTCTGGCAAGAGCACAGGCAAACTACGCTACCACTGATCAGATTGCTGCAGACGTAAAGGCAAAGCTCGGCGGAGAAACCATCGGCGTTATCTTCCCGATTCTCTCAAGAAACAGATTTGCAATCTGTCTACGCGGTATCGCAAAAGGTGCAAAGAAAGTTGTACTGATGCTCAGCTATCCTTCTGACGAAGTAGGCAACCATCTGGTTGACATCGACCTTCTGGATAAAAAAGGAATCAACCCGTACTCCGATGTGCTGACACAGGTACAGTTTGAGGAGCTGTTCGGAAAATCCAGACATACCTTCACCGGTATGGACTATGTGAATTACTATAAAGATCTTATCGAGGAAGAAGGTGCAGAAGCCGAGGTCATCTTCTCCAACAACCCAAAATCCGTTCTGGATTATACCAAAAAAGTACTGACCTGTGACATCCACACCAGAGCAAGATCCAAGAGACTGCTCAAAGAAGCCGGCGCAGAAGTGGTGCTAGGTATGGACGATATATTGACTGCAAGCGTAGACGGAAGCGGTTACAATGATAAATACGGTCTGCTCGGTTCTAACAAAGCAACCGAAAACAGCGTTAAACTCTTCCCGATTCACTGTCAGGAATTTGTTGACGGCATTCAGAAAAAAATCAATGTCCTGACCGGTAAAACTGTAGAAGTCATGGTCTACGGCGATGGCGCATTCAAAGACCCTGTAGGAAAAATCTGGGAGCTGGCTGACCCTATCGTATCTCCAGGATACACAAAAGGTCTTGACGGCACACCAAACGAAGTAAAACTGAAATATCTTGCCGACAATGAATTTGCTGATTTAAAAGGCGATGAACTGAAAGATGCAATCAGCGAATACATAAAGAACAAGGACGCAGAACTGGGTGATTCCATGGTTGCAGAAGGCACCACGCCTAGAAGACTGACCGACCTGATTGGTTCTTTATGTGACCTGACCAGCGGTAGCGGCGACAAAGGCACACCGTTCATCTACATTCAGGGATATTTTGATAATTATACCAACTAAAAAATTGGGCGATTTTACGGGCAAAATCCCGGCAAAGTCGCCTTTGTTATATCGTGTACTTTATTCTTCCTCAGTACTTTTCTTTTTCCTTAATCTTATGTCACAAAGCACGCCCAGCCCCAAAATAATTGCAATTGGAATGAATACCCATATCTGACCAGCCCATATATAGGCAATTAGAAGAAGCCCTGCACAAATTCCGCAAAAGTTTTCTACTATGATCATCCACCTGCTTGCGGTTTTGCCAGTTTTCCGACTTTTTTTCCAATCAGAAAAAAATGCTTCCACCAAGACAGCAGCAAGCAAAATCGTTGTAACCGTTGCGACCATCTTATGATCCAGCTTGATTGAAATAACAATTCCCACTACGCAAGCGATCTGAAAAACTCGTACTAACATATTTCGCCTCCTTTTGAGTACCAGAAACGACGCCCTGTTTGTTATGCCGTTTTCTAGATTCAAATATATATTTGTAATTCATTCAAAAGATTTTCAAGAAATAGCTTAACTTTTCATAATTAGTTTTTCATAAATATTACAATATTGAGAAGTCTATTTTTAATTATTGTATCATAGAAATTATAAAAAATAGATTTTTTAGATTTAATAATATAATATTTTTTATAAACCAATTAACTTCTATATTAAATGCTACTGCATGTAGTATAAAAATACCAGCCGGAGAAAGCTTCCAGCTGGTCAACAACTTTGTTTTTTCAATTCTACACTTGGCGAGGCACAATTTAATCATGTGCCAGCCCTTGCTCTTCTTTAATTAACATCAATATCTTTCAACCAGTAATAGCCATCATTAGATGAAACACGGTTATATTGATAAGTCATGGTGCATTTTGTTGGTTTATCACTAGTAGTCATGTCAAATTTACTAGCTAGCTGACTGTAATATGATTTAAAGAGTACTGATTTGAAAACTCCAGCAGCAGTACTAGTAGTGATATCAAGTGCTCGCGCTACACTTCTTACTCCAATCCCCAAAGCACCAGATGGACCAGGCAATGCAGCTGTCATAATTGAAACAACTGCTCCGAATGCGATTTCAACTTTCTGTCCCTCAGCGTAATAGTAATCTCGAAAAACTCTGGCTTCTTCTTCAGATAAAGTAATACTCTTTGTAATTGTTCTGCCAAGCTTATCTGCCTGACTCGGTGTTTTTGCGATTGCAATTCTAACTTCTGCCATATAAATTGCCTTCTTTCTTCTTTTGTTAAAAGGATGATTTGGCACAGCTTCTAGCAATCTTTGACCAATGGCAATCCTTTGCTTGGGAACAGCTGAGCAGCAGCAATGAAGCCAGAAGCCAGAGAGAATATAATAAATTCAAGGACGACAAAGCCGATGTAAAAGGCAATATCCGCAAAATTCTTAATTTGGTTCCGGAATCTGCATTATAACCTGAATACTATCCGGCTATAGTTCACTGCTGTAAATCACTTTTCTACACCGTGATTTTTACTTTTTCTTGCATGCACGTCGAAGAGAACCCCTAGAGCAAGTAAAATAACACTCACAACATATATCCACACTTTGTCCAAAAGGATATATACAATTAAAAGCCCCATTGCGCAAAATGACAAAAAATCTTGACCTATAATGATATGTTTATTATTTGTCGCTTCATCATTTTTCGGCTTTCCCGAAAACCTTCAGGTCAGCCGTTTTTTTATTCTTTTTCCAGCAGCAACCTTGCCCTGCTCTGTATTTGTTTTTCAATCAATGCAATTCTTTCCTCCGGCAAGTTATATCTGGAATGTTTCTTAAATTTAAAGTTTAACAAATGACGTAGACTCTCTCGGTGTTCTGCTGTAAGTACTTTTTTTGCACTGCCTATAAAATCATCGTATACGCAAGGCTGCATTGTTTTCGCATAGGCTGTCAGCGCTTCCTCTGATTTCAGATCATCTCGTCCTGCATAATTAAACAGCGAATTTCCATGATCGAATAGGGGCGCCGGCTTCAAAATCTCATTGGTCCGATTATCCACCAGAACTCCAAAGTTTCCAAAATGCCGGTCTGTATTACAGATAACTGCGTCAAAGACAATCATATCGTGGAGTGCTCTCATATAATCTGCGCCAAGTTTCTCGTAGTATACTTCTACTGCCTCCATGCCTCCCGCTGTAACCATTCTTCCAACCGGCAAGAAGGCTTTTTCTTTACTTGTAAATAATTTACAGGTAGAACATAGCCCCCCTTTCCATTTGGAAAGTCCATAGGAAATTGCCTCAATTCCCATAGCCTCTGCAACCTGCGCCGCATAAAACTCCGAGTAAGGTTCATTTCCCGTGTTATATGCACCCGCAGTTCCGCCTTTGTAAAGCTTTATAGTACCATCCACTCGTCTCCAGCATTTTGGCAGCATACCATTTGTTGTAAATTCAGGACAGGAAGCAAGCGAACTGCGCACATTGCTCCCATAACCGGTAAATGCAATCAATGCCAACACTCGGCTAAACCGATTGTCATAAAGATTAAAGTCCTCAAATGTACCCGAAAAGTCCGCTTCACAGACCCAGTAACAATCATTTAGAGATAAACCTTTTGAAACCTTGATAATATGCATAGGTCTGTTAATACTAAGTCCGCACTTGCTCAAAAAATTATGCACATATGCTCTGTTAGCGGGAATTGTTCTGCGTTTCAGCCATTTAGCAATTCCCTCACCGGAAAGCCGCAAGTCAAGAGGAAGAAGCTTCGCTTTGCTTTCATCATGCCATAATATTTTAATATCCGGTGTACTGCTGTCTTCCGTTGCTGTAAAGCGAAGCAGCGGTGTATTAAAATGGCGCAGTTCATAAATCATAAAATTCACTCCAACCTTCTCACATGCATAAATTCAGCGAAACCTCTCAAAATATGCACAGAAGCGTGCATATAATCAAGAAAAATTTCTAAAATATGCATTTTCAGACCTGTTTTCTCTGATTTCAAGACTTTCTATCATCAGAATTTGCATATATCCATTATTTTTTCCAAAAATATGCACGTCATACGAAGAAAATGTGCATATTTCAGAGAAAAACTTCAATTTTATGCATAAACAGCACGCGAGCTGGCACAAGAAGTCACGTTGTACGTTGTACTTCGCCAGTTCGCGCGCCACCCAAAGCCTACAGAATATTAATGGTCTTTCTCAAGTTTGGCTTAATCTTTACAGCGGTTGCCTCTTCAGTGTGATCTTCAAATTCCTCTGGTGCGTCTTCGTAGCGAATCATGTTTCCGCTTCCGCCAACGCAGCCGCCGACACAAGCCATACCTTCGATAAAGTTATTCGGCAGAAGTCCCTTGCTTGCGCGCATTAACGCCTTTCTGCACTCCTCGATGCCAGAGCAGGAAATCGGATTAAATTCAAAGTCCTGCACATCCAGTTCTTTCAGTGCCTGAGTTACAGCCTCAGCAAGACCGCCGCTTCTCGCAAAGATTCTGCCGTAGTAAGTCGCCTGATTCCATTCGGTCTCTTCCTGCTCCTTCAGGATAATATTCTTACTGTCGAAGAGCGCCTGCAGTTCCTCAAAGGTAATAGCATAATCTACATATTTGCTGATTTCCGGTTTTCTGACCTCAGATTTCTTTGCGATACAAGGACCGATAAATACGATGGTATATTCCGGATGCCCTTCCTTTAAGAACTTTGCAAGCTCTGCCATCGGCGAATAGTTATGAGAAATCTTGTCCACCATATCCGGGAACTTAGTTTCTATGTATTTTACAAAAGCAGGGCAGCAGGAAGATGTCAGAAATCCCTTTTCTACAAGTTCCTGTCCCTCTTTAATGGATACCATGTCCGCACCCAGCGCAACTTCCAGCACTTCCGCGAAACCCAGCTTATGAATTCCGGTAATCACTTGTCCCAATTTTGCATATAAAAACTGGCTGCCGATGGACGGTGCTACGATTGCAACCGTTGGATTATTGGAATCCTTTCTGGTGCTTTCCTTCAGACAGTTGATAACATCCACAATGCTGGACACATCAACCGTTGCGCCAAACGGGCAGTGGTAAACGCAGGAACCGCAGCTGATGCATTTTTCGTAATCGATAGAAGCTTCTCCTCCCGGACCCATAGAAATTGCACCTACTTTGCAGGCAATCTCACACGGTCTCTGGAAATTATGAATCGCGCTGTATTTACAAGCTGTAGCGCAGCGCCCGCAGTCAACGCACTTGGTCTTATCAATTTTGGCATGATGATTTTCATCGATAGTGATTGCCTTTAACTTACAAGCTTCAATACACCCGTGAGCAAGACAGCCTCTGCACAGGTCAGTTACAACGTATCCTGCTTCCGGACATTCATCGCAGGCAATATCAATTACCTGCACCACATTAGAATTCTTTCTGCTGCCGCCGATGGCAAGACGCATACGCTCCGCAACGACTGCCCTATCCTTGTAAATGCAGCAACGCTGCGGCGGCTCATCCTTTGGAATAATTTTGCTGGCAACTTCGTTAAACTCTGCAAACACGTCATTTCCTTTCCATGTCTGTACTGCTACCTCACGAAGTACCTTGTACTTTGTTTCCTGTACTTTGTTGTCAAATAACTTCACGTATGACCTCCTACTTAATTAATATTGCTGATATCCAGATCTTCATCTGAAATGTATTTATAATTTTCTCTGTTCATTATATCATAAATCGCTGGCACAATATACAGCGTTGTTAAAGTTGCATAAACAAGTCCGCCGATACAAACAAGGGCTACCGGCTGCATCATATCAGTTCCTGTTGAATTTCCAAATGCCATGACAATCAAGCCCAAAATCGTAGTCAGCGATGTCATGAGAATCGGGCGCATACGAGTCATACCCGCTTTGACGATGGCATCTCTCTTGGAAGCACCACCTGCACGCAATTGATTGATGTAGTCCACCAGCACAATGCCGTTATTTACGATAATACCCGTCAGCATAACCATACCAATCATGGCGATGACACTGATTTCCTTGCCGAAAATCAGCAGTGCCAATAGACCTCCCGTAAATGCCAGCGGAATGGTGAACATAATGATAAACGGTGATTTCAGTGACTGGAACTGCGCCACCATAATCAGGTATACGAAGACAATTCCCAGAAGCAACATAAGCACTAAATCACTCATAGCATCCATGATTTCTTCGTTTTCACCGTCAAACTCGATAGTTGCTCCTTCCGGCAGCTTGTAATCTGCTACAGCCTGCTTCGCCGCGTCCGTCACCTTCGTGATATTGTAGCCGTCCTGCAAGCTTGCCGATACCGTTAAGAATCTGCTCTGATTGTCTCGATTGATTGCTTTCAGGGTTTCCTTTTCTGTCAAATCCGCAATATCGGAAAGCTTCACTTCCTTCTCAGCGCCTGTGCTGTCAGTCACCGTTAGAGTCAGATTTCTGATATCCTTTGTTGTCAGCTGGCTTTTCTGCTCAGAAGAAACAATCACGTCATAATTGTCGTCCTGCCATGTCACAGTAGTTGCCGTATCCTCATAGGTCATAGCATCCACGATAGCCGCGTAAACCTGCGCAACTGTAAGACCTTCCTTCATTGCAGCAGTTTTCTTTACTGTAAAGTGGTACTCTTTGTCAGATTCCTGCACACCGCTTTCAACTTCGTCGATTCCTTCAACAGTTTCCAAAACGTCAGTGATTCCGTGAGCCGCTTCCTGCAGATTGTCAAGATCACCGCTGTAGACTTTGATGGAAACCCCTGCGCCACCCATGGCAGTGGTAAAGTCGCCCATGGAAGAGCCAGAGGCAGTAACCTCTGCTTCCATATCTTCGCAAAGGCTGTTAATTTCTGCTGCAATGGCACTGCTGCCGGTCTCACTTTCCGCCTCCAGCATAATATACAAGGATACGGACTGCTCTGAGGAGGAATCTCCCATCATGCTGCCGCCGCCCATCATTGCGCCAACCGTTTCTACGCCATTCACGTTCTGAATCCGCTTGATAGCCTCGTCTGCCTGTTCTTTGGTTTCCTCTAAGGTGCTGCCCTTCGGCATTGTTACCGTTGCCTGAATCTGCGGCGAACTCATCTCCGGCATGAATATAAATCCTTTTGACAGGCTCATATATACACTACCTGCCAAAAGTACTACTGCAAGAAGAAGTACCGGTAACTTATGACGCAGCACAAAGGTAACGGACTGCTTATATTTTTCCAGAACTGCAAGGAAAAAATTCCCTTCCGTTTCTCTGGTCTTTACCAGTAATTTAGAGGCCATAGCCGGTACTAAAGTCAGTGCAATAATCAAACTAGCTGCCAAGGTATATGTCACTGTCAGCGCCATATCGGTAAATAGCTGTTTAGTAAGTCCATCCGTAAAGATAATCGGCACAAATACACAGACCGTTGTCAACGTTGACGCCGTAATAGCAGCACCCACCTGTTTTGCACCTGCCACTGCTGCCTTTGGAGCAGGAACCCCCTGCCGCCGCAGACGAACGATATTTTCAATCACAACAACGGAGTTGTCGACCAGCATTCCTACAGACACTGCAAGCCCTGACATAGAAATCAGGTTGATGGAAATGCCGGAGAAATACATTAAAAGTATAGCAAATATGATACTGATTGGAATGCTGCAGAGCGTAATCAACGTCGGCTTGATTCCTCGGAGGAACAGGAACAACACGATAATCGCAAAGAGCGCACCCCAAAGCAAACTGCTCAAGATGGAAGTTACAACCAGCTTTATGTAATCACCCTGATCCATCAGCGTTGTAAAATGCAGACCTTCGTATTCCTCGGCAAGCTGATCAAACTTTTCCTGCAGATTTTCACAGGTCTCCGCCGTCGCAAAATTCGACTGTTTTGAGAAAGTCAGCACAATGCCATCTTCCCCATTAATCTTTGCATAAAGGTCCTCGCTGTTATCGCTGATGAATACATCAGCAACATCCTTGACGTAAACCTTTCCTACGCTGTCCACACCGGAATCAAAGAGGAACAGATTCTTTGCCTGCTTCTCTGTGGTTATTTGATCGCCTACGCTGAGCAGCACATTATTCCCATTTTCCACGATATAGCCAGCCGGCATGGAAAAGTTCTGCGCTTGCAAAATGCCGGAAATCATATCAGTCGTAATTTTATCTCCGATATTGGCGCTTTCTCGCGCTTTGCTGGACTGAGAATCCAGCTGCACCTGTGCAGATTTTAACTGCTTATCCGCTTCGGAAAGCTGCGAACTTGTCTTTTCAAGCTGTTTTTCATTCTTTGCAAGCTCCGCTTCCGCCGTTTTAAGGGCAGCCGTCTGCTTTTCATACTCGCCCTCCGGCAGAAAATCCTTGCCTGCTTCCAGCTGTTCTTTTGCCTTTTTAAGTTCTTCCTTACCTTCGGCAATCTGGTTCTTTCCCTCTTCCAGCTTTTTCTTGCCGTCGGTCACCTTAGCCTTCTGGCTGTCCAGCTGGTTCTGGGCATCGGCAAGCTGACTGTTGACTGACGCTAAGATCTTGTTGTTCAGTTTGTCAATCTTGTCCTGACTGATGACAACGTTTACTTTTTCTTCCAGAATCCCGGAGGAATTTATGCTTGCAACACCAGCAGTTCCCTCTAATCTATTCAAAAGCGTATCACTGACAAAAGCGGATAACTCCGCTCTTTCTTTTCCTTCATAATCTACTGCAGCAACACTGACTGGAATCATGTTGGGATTAATTTTCATAATCGTGGTAGAACCTACCCCATCATCAAAGCTACCCTCCACCAGATTGATTTTCTGTAAAATATCTGAAGAAACAGTATCCATATTCACACTATTTTCAAATTCCAGAACTACCATAGCATAGTTAGCATTGGAAACAGATTGTACACTTTTTATATCCGTCAAAGTTGCCAGACTCTGCTCCATAGGTCTGGTTACTCCGGTTTCCACCTTTTCCGGTGTCGCACCCGGATACGGCGTTACAACCACTACATACGGCATATCGATATCCGGAAACAAATCTGGCGTCATCTTCGTATATGATACGATTCCCGTCATTAAAATAAGGATGACTGCAACAAAAACCGTAAATGGCTTTTTAACGCTAAATCTCGACATGTTTTTCCCTTTCTTATACCCAAATTTTAAGGCTTTGTCTCAAAAAACGACACTCAGCCACAACTTAAAATTATATATGGCAGAGTGTCTATTGTCAATGAAATCAACCGTTCTTTCAGTAAAATTCGCACAAAGTTCACATAAAAAAACTTATTTTTTCTGTGATATTTTCCAAACTGCATCAACGGCCCTTTTGATGTCCTTTCCCGTGTTGAATGGTCCAACACTAAGTCGAACGGCACCGGTATCCCAAGTTCCAATCGTTCTGTGCGCAAGGCCTGCACAGTGATAGCCGCTTCTGACTGCAATTCCAAACTCTCTGTTCAGTCTGTCTGCAACTTCCTCACACTCAATGCCGCGAATATTGAACAAGCTGATTCCTGTCTTCTGCTCCGACACCGGCCCATATAAATCTACACAATTCATATTGCGAATCGCATTGTCAAATTGACAAATCAGCTGTCTTTCATGGTACGCAATCGCGTGAATTCCCACTTTTTCCACTACTGATGCCGCATAGCCCAGCCCTATGATTCCCGGTGCATTGACAGTGCCTGCTTCAAAGCCTTCCGGAAAATCCGCAGGCTGCAGTCTGCTTCTTGATTCTGTTCCGGTTCCTCCGTAAAGCAGCGGCTGCAGTTCTATTTCCTCGGAAACATAAAGACATCCGGTGCCAAGAGGTCCAAGCAATCCTTTGTGTCCCGGAAAAGCCATCATGGAAATTCCCAGTTCCTCCACGTTCAAAGGCATACAGCCCGCAGCCTGGGCAGCGTCCAAAAGCAGCGGAATTCCTTTTTCTTTGGCAATCCCGGCAACCTCTTTGATTGGCATGATACTTCCTGTCACGTTGGATGCCGCCGTCATCACAATAAGTCTCGTCTTTTCTGTGATGGCATTTCCTATCGCCTGCCCGCTCACACACCCCTCTATATTTCCACATACAATGGAGTGCTGCACCCCTCTATCTTCCAGCGCCTTCAAAGGTCTCAGCACTGAGTTATGTTCCATGGAGGTGGTGACAACGTGATCCCCATTGCGCAAGAATCCGTACATTGCCAGATTCAAACTCTCCGTGGTATTTTTTGTAAATAACAGTCTGCCTGGATTTTTAATACTAAAAAGCTTTGCCACCTGTTTTCTTGCCTCATAAATCTTTTCCCCTGTCTTCATGGACATAGCATGACCTGACCTGCCTGGATTTCCGCAATAATGCAGCATGCAGTCTTCCATTATATAGGTCATACCCTTTGGTTTGGGAAATGACGTTGCTCCATTGTCAAGATATATCATCCGTTTCACCCCGCAAAAAAAATAATGGAGGATTTTATCTCCTCCATTATCTTATTCCGCGTGTCTATGCAATGTGTGTGTTTTTTTAAATTTTTTCATTTCCATGATACCATCTACCAATTCCGGAAAATATCTCACCCAATAAACTAGCAAAAATACCATATGAATCCAAGACGGCAGCCGTTTTATGAACACCACCAGCAGCGGATTCAATTGCAAAATCAATATCCATGCACCGAAACCTGCCAAAATTGGATAGTACCATTTTAAGTGAATCACCTTTGCACCGCAAAATCCATTAATCACAAGGGCGCTCAAAAGCCACATTACAAGCCCCACAGCAATTCCCAAAACGAAAATGCTGATAAAAGAGACCGCCGGATTCAGCGTAAAATTCTCTTCAAGAAAAGCATTTCCATATAGAATTCCCAGGGCACCAAAGCCAAAAGCGCTCAAATAAGGTCCGTAGCAAACTCCCCTATTCTGAAAGCCTTTGTTTTGCAGCGCAAACAGAAACACTTCAAAAATCCATCCCGCAATGCTGTAAATTGAAAACAAAAGTAAAATTTCGTATAGCTGATAGTCCATTTCTCTACTCTCCGTGTGATATGATACCGCTGCCGCTGATTGGAATCACTTCTCCCCCCAGCACCGATTCCGGTTTCCCCATAACCTTAAAGTAATCCTTCACTCGTGCCATAACTTCCCTAATCTCTCTCATAGGCTGCCCCGCATAAGTAAACTGATCTGAAGCAGCGCCAAATACATCCAGCCCCAGTTCATCACCGATATACAGTGCTCTGTATTCATGATAGGTCTGGGTCACTACAATGATAGTTTGTGCCGAAAAAATGTCCTTTGCCCGGTACATGGAGTCATAAGTGGAAAATCCCGCATGGTCACAGAAAATGTCTTCTTCCGGCACACCGGCTTTCTTTACATAATTCAGCATGACATGAATCTCATTATGACTTTCCGTTCCGTTGTCGCCGGAAAGAAGAATCTTCGGCGCAACGCCCTCCTGGTAAAGCATAATGCCCAAGTCCAGTCTGTCCTTTAACATCGGCGTCGGCGTTTCGTCATCTTTAATTCCCGCGCCCAGCACTAAAATGCAGTCTGCGCCTTTATCCTTAAGTCTCTCGATATCCGAAGAAGCAAGCACAGGCTCCTCCTCAGTAACGGCGCACAGGATATTATCCTTCTGCGATTTTACGATATGGTTATTTATAGTCATACTGGCAATTCCGATGATGCAGCCAAGGGCGATGACTGCAAAAATACATCTGCCTATGAATTTCTTAATTTTACTCACCTCTTGTATATGGTTTTTGCAAAAAACTGAAAAATATGTTACAATCGTTTATAGTATAACATATGGGACTATATATTATCAATAACAGCCGTTGCGGCAGGAGCTCTACAAAATGAAAAAATTTCTTATTTCAACTGAAAATCCTTACGAAGTCTTAATCGGCGAAGCTTTACTCAAGGACGCAGGTGCTTATATCAGCACTTGTATTCCTCCTTGCCATCTTTGCATTATTACAGACAGCACGGTCAACAGTATTTATTCCCAGGTCATCATGACATCATTAATGGAGCACGGATACCGCACCTCCAAAGTAGTTTTTCCTGCAGGCGAACATTCCAAGAATTTGAACACTTACTCCAATATCCTGGAAGCTATGGCGGACGAAAGTCTCAACCGCTCCGACGGCATTATCGCCCTCGGCGGCGGCGTTGTCGGCGATATGGCAGGCTTTGTTGCTGCCACCTATATGCGCGGCATTCCGTACATTCAAATCCCGACCACTTATATGTCTGCTATAGATGCTGCTGTCGGCGGCAAAACGGGCATCAATCTGCTCTCCGGAAAAAATCTGGTCGGTGCTATCTGGCAGCCTTCCCTGGTACTGTGCGACTACAAAACCTTTGACAGTCTGCCGCCTTCCAAACTACAGGATGGTGTTGCGGAAGCCATTAAATGCGCTGTCGTCGCAGAGTCATCTCTGATTGAACATATTAAAGCACAAGATTACGAATACGTCATTGAACGCTGCGTTTCTATCAAAAAATCCGTTGTCGAAGCTGATGAACGGGACATGGGTCTGCGCCAGATTCTAAACTTCGGTCATACTATCGGGCACGGTCTTGAGAAACTCAGTGCTTTTTCCATACCTCACGGAAAAGCCATCGCAAAAGGCATGGTCGTAGAAGCGAAAGCTGCTTTCAGGCAAGGCCTCACCAATGTAGATATCAGCGGCGATCTGACCGAAATTCTCACCAATCTCGGCTTCGATTTGTCTGTCGATTATCCCCTCGAGGATTTATACCGTTTCGCCTTGATGGACAAAAAAATCAGCGGTGACAAGATTACCATGATTATTCCCGAAGCTATCGGAAAATGCAGACTTCAGAAGATTTCCCTTTCAGAGCTTCACAAGTTCATAGAGCTGGGTCTGCAGCCATAAATACGATTTAAAGTATATAAAGAGCGTGAGTCACTGACAATACACGCTCTTTTCTTTTAACTTCTTATTAGGTGATACAGACTTATTTGCTGTCTTTTCCCGCAAAAAATTCTTCTCTCAGCATGGAAAACACCATCGAATCACGCAGACTTCCATCATAGATTTTATAGTATCTGCGAATGGTACCCTCATAGGTAAAGCCACACTTTTCAATAATACGCTGAGAACGCCTGTTGACTCTGCTGGTACAGATTCCAACCTGATCCAGTCCCAGTTCCTCAAAGGCAAAACGAAGCACTTCCTTTGCCGCCTCTGTCATATATCCTTTGCCCCAGTGTTCCTCCGCCAGATTATATCCCAGTTCCCTGCTGTTAGCCTCAGGTCTGATATTATCTGGCTCCAGCGCAATAACGCCGACCACTCTGTCATCGCCTTTAATACAAATCGCCCAAGCTTCAGGCGGCATAAAAATTTCCTCTATAATTTTTCTGGAATCTTCCACGCTTTTATGAGGCGCCCAGCCTGCAGGCGGTCCTACGTTAGGATTGCTCGCATAAGCATACACATCTTCTGCGTCTTCAGGGGTAAACATTCTAAGGTTCAGTCGTTCTGTTTCCAAAGATTTCATGGTTTTCCTCCGTTCGCGTTTACTCTGTAGTACTGATAATTTCTTTATTAGACTTATCTATCTGGCTGACCTTCATATTTTCTGCGTCAGCAGGGTCAACTTCCTCCTGCAGTCCCAGAAGACTCGGTCCAAGATAAATGGTTCTCAAGGTTTCTCCGTTAAGGGTTACCTTGCTGTATTCCGTAAAGTTCTGTCCTTTAATGTAATACTTTCCACCGATATTGACTACCTTATCAATTTTGATTTTCTTTACACCCAGAGTCATTTTGGCCCTTTCAAACGGATTTTCTCCGCCGTAAATATAGCCTTTTCCATAGTACATATCATACCCCAGCGCTTTCAGATTATCCAGATAATCTGCTGCATCATGGTCTTTTGTCTGATGATACTTTACAGTAGTTCCGGTATGAATATCTACCCGGTTCAAAACTTCTGCTGCAAGCTGATATGCCGCTAAATTTTTATCCCTTTTTTCCATCGGGAAATTGCTCCACATGATATATTCCGTTTGGTACAGATTGTCCTCGGCATAAATATCTTCCGTTATATCCAGTGCCGGAATATGGTCACCGTACATAACCAGAATTACGTCCTCATCATAAGCTTCAAGGGCTTCCGTCAGTTCCTTAATGAACAAATCCATCTCATAAATCTGATTGACATAGTACTCATACTGCCATTTGATATCTTCATTCGGCGCATCCGTGACCTGGATTTTTGGATTCTTGATGATCTGCTCAGTCGGATATTTTCCATGTCCCTGTACGGAAATGGTATAGATATAATCTCTTTCCTCAGTCAGCTCCATGGTTTCCAGAATTTGTTCCGTCAATATGCTATCCTTCGCCCAGTTTTTCGGCGTTTTCGGCACGTCACTCATGTATTCCAGTGAAGTAAAGCTGTCGTAACCGATATTGGCAAACACATCATTTCTGTTATAGAAAAGGGCTCTGTGGTTATGCACCGCATGGGTCTTATAGCCCAAGGATTTTAGGTCAAAGGCAAGGCTCTCCCCGGTCCTCTCTTTCAGAATGGACTTAAACGGATATTCGCCCGGTCCAAAGAACTTAACGCTGATTCCGGTCATCACTTCAAATTCCGTGTTGGCAGTTCCCGCGCCGCAGGCAGGAACGGTGAGTTTGCCAGTGGTATATTTCTGCTTCATTCTGCGGAAGTTCGGCACCGCGTCCGCTGAAAGCTCAATATGCTTAAACATGGATGGATCCACAAAAGATTCCAATTGAAGGAATAGAATATTCGGGTGATTTTCATCCTCGTCACTTTCAACCAGCTTCATGGTACCATCTTCATTGTACTGATCCTTATCAAAGAGGCCCTTAATCATTTTTTCATCGTATCCTGCAGGCTTTGCAATTCCGGTATTGAGCCAGGTGTTCACAAAGCAGTACGGCACACCGTAGTCCTCATAGGCATACGCCAGATTTCCAAAAAAAGTACTCAGTACTCCGATACGAATCAGCCCAAAAGTCATCACAAAGGTCAATGCAATGACTACAACTGCAGCGGTCAGATTCCTCTTCCATTGTATTGGCTCTTTCTTCTTCGGTCCCTTAATCCAAAGAAGCAGCAGCGCTGTTGCCGCCAGCAAAATGCCGCCAGCAATAAGAATAATTTCGGTTTTGCTGAAATAATTGGTTAAAATCGTTGCCCCGTCGGCGAGATTGCTCAAATCCTTTACTGTAAACGGTGTCATTCTCTGCATGAGAATAATACCGTTGGTAATGCCGATTCCCATCCATACGATGGTGACCACCGTTACCACAAATACCCTTCGTTTAAAAAGGGTTGCAATAATCAAAGTTGCAAAGATCAGCAGCGTATTATAAAAGAATACAACCGGACTGTGCAGTAAAAACTCAAAACCTCCAAGACCTTTTCTTGCCAGTGTTTCTATGGCAAAGTTAAGTACAAAAGCCCATACTGCGCAGAAGGCAAAACTGTTTTTTAATCTTTTCTGATAAAATTGCTGCAATTTCTCCATGTTACTATCCCTCACTTTATTTCCCTTTTGCCAGGTGGTTTGCAATCGCTGCAAATTCACTCAATGACAGAGTCTCAGCCCGTCTCTTTTCATCAATCCCAGTGCCTGCCAGACACGTTTTTATCTCTTCCTTTGTAAAATCGCCTAATTGCGATAATGAGTTAGAAAGGGTCTTTCTTCGCTGTCCAAAGCCCGCCTTAATGCAGCGGAAAAACAACTGCTCGTCCACAAGTTCTACCGGCTTTTCCAATCTAAGGTCAAGACGCAGCACCGCTGAATCCACCTTCGGTGCAGGAAAGAACACTTCCTTTGGTACTGTTGCCACTGTCACCACCGTGCAGTAATACTGCACCGCTGCAGATAAAGCGCCGTAAGCCTTGGTGCCTGGCCCAGCCTTGATTCTGTCTGCCACTTCCTTTTGCATCATGATGGTAATGCTGTCCGCCGCTACATGGCTTTCCAAAAGCCCCATGATAATCGGCGTGGTAATATAGTAAGGCAGATTGCCTATAATTTTCGTTTTCTTACAGCCTGAAGCTGCAATAACTGCGTTTAAATCCGCTTTCAGCACATCTTTATTGATAATCTCAATGTTGTCAAACTCCTTCAGCGTATCCCGCAAAATCGGAATTAGATTCCTGTCGATTTCAACAGCGACAACCTTCTTCGCAAGCTGCGCCGCCTCTGCAGTCAAAACACCAATTCCCGGCCCGATTTCGATGACTAAATCCTCATCAGTAATTTCCGTGGCTTCAATAATCTTGTCGATGATGTTCTTGTCAGTCAAGAAATTCTGACCAAGACTTTTTGACAGCTTAAAACCGTATTTATCCTTAATTTCTCGAATGGTCGAGGGTGCATATAATTTCATGTAAGTTCCTTTACTCTCTGATAAAATTCCTCTTTTGTAATGTGAAACTGGTTCAGTTTCCGCAGGAATGTCTTCGTATTTCCATAGCCAATGGAAAGAAGATTCCCAAGCTGTTCTCTCCGCTCCTTAGCCTCCGGCGTTCCCGCCAATCTGCAAGCAGTCAAATCCTCCATGGTAAAAAGCTGCTGAGAATCGGACGCTGTACAGCGCGCGTGTTCCAGCGCTTCTATGATATCTTCAGGTTTTGCATTTTCTACGCCCACATTGCCTTTCTTCAGTGCCTTTCCCTTAGGCAGAAAGGCCTGCTTGCAGCCTGGAAAACGCTCCGCCACTTTTCTTCTAATTTTTTCGCCGGCATAATCCGGATCTGTAAATATAATTATGCCCTGTTCATTATACGCCTTTTCGATGAGAGGCCACATAGAATCCGGCATACCGAAACCGTGCGTTTCAATGGTCATTGCTGACACTGCCCGCCTGATTGCCGCCGTATCGTCTCTGCCCTCTACAATGATAGCCTCTTTAATTGTCTTTTTCGTCGTTTCCATTGCTGTCATCTTTGTCCTGTTCTTTATCTAAAACAAATAAAATTTCTCCTGGTTTAATCATGCGCAGCTGAATTCTCGCCTGTTCTTCAATATATTCCAAATCGTTTACATTTTCAAGTTCAGCTTCCAATGCTTCTTGCTGCTGCAAAAGATTTTGATTTTCTTCCTGCAGGCTTTTTTGCTCTGCCCTCAAATCAAAGACATTTTTTATGGACATTCCAACGACCGCTATTAGTATCACTACTATAACGGTCAGGATTAATCTGCCTTGATTCAGTTTTACTCTTTTTTTCTTTCGGACAGTGCCGGCAGTGCTGACAGTTTCGGCTTTGCCTGTTTCACCTTTTCGCATTTCTGCTTCCGTAAACTGCTTAACTCTCCCTTTTTTCCTCTTCTTCATACCTGTGTACCCAACTTTTAGTTCTCTTTCAGTATACCACAAATGCCTTTCTTCCACAAGAATATGCCGCCTAGCATAGCCGCAAGCCCATACAAAGTCACAACGCCATGAGACGCCCTATACAAAAACCTGTAGAACAGAAACGCTGCAAATATCCAAAAAGCAAAGTAGATAACTATTTGAACCCGCCGTCTGTTTCCGCAGCATTTCATCAAATAATTCCTCGCTTCAAAGGTAATCATGATGCCAATTCCACAGCCGAACATAATCAGCAGCTGAAACAGTTCTCTCTGAATCAGCGCTGTCATTTTCGAAACCTGTCAAAAAGTTTTGTCTTTGCTTTTTTCTTTGTATAGGTCAGCGCTTCAATCTCGCCTGTGGCGACTAACTTCCCCTCTTCCAAATCCAGCACTTCAATATGCAAATTTTTTCCGGAAATTACTAGTCCCTCATCTGCTAAATCAGCCAGAATTGTTTCTTCATCAAATGCATCTACCGCTGTCACTGCGCTCACCATAAGCCGGCTCTTGTTTTCCAGCTCAATCACATGATTTTCCATCGCACAGACCTCCTTTTATTGGTAAGTATATGCCGGAAAATCCGAAATTTTCCCGAAAAGACTTTGCCGCCTGCATTTAGGTACATGCTGGTGTTCTTAAAAAACAGCGTATTTATAAATAGTTAAATGGATCTACAGCAGTACCATTCTTTACAATCTCAAAGTGACAATGAGATCCGTAGCTGTTTCCTGTATTTCCTACTTCTCCGATTTTCTGACCCTGATATACTTTGTCACCCACGCTGACATTAATTGCACTGCAGTGTCCGTATCTGGTCCTCATTCCGCTGCCATGGTCAATTTCTATAAATAGCCCGTAGCCGCTATACCAGCCTGCGTAAACCACTGTACCTCCGTCTGAAGCATGAATCGGTGTACCTGTCGGACATGCCAAATCCAGTCCGTCATGATTACGTCCCCATCTCCATCCGAATTCCGACGTCAGTGTATACCCAGATACCGGCATAATAAAGGTACCTGTCGGTGCCGTCTTCGGCAGTTTCTTGGTTCCTTTTATTACGATTTTCTTTACGGATTTTTTGATGGTTTCCGTCTTTAAAACTTCTTTTCCGACTTCTTCCCCGTTTTCTCTGATGATTCTAGCCGTCACCACTCGTTTTCCGTTGACGCCTTTCTGAATCACTTTAGTCACATTTTCGTACAGGGAATCATCTTCCCTATATTCTGTCTTATATTTTACCTTTTCCGCATAGGTTGCTTCTTCTTCCGTCACTACAGTTAATGCTGGAACTGCCTGAGAAATCAGGATTTCATCACCTGGGAAAAGAGAATCCTCTTTCAATTTTGGATTGTTTTCCTTTAGTTCTTCAAAGGTCGTATCAAACTTGCTGGTAATTCCCGAATAAGTGTCGCCTGCCTTTACTACATAAACCTTCTCCTTGGAACCGCCGTCCATAATCTTTGATACGGCTTCCTTCTTGCCGCTGATATAAGCAAGCTTCGTGTCCATCTGCCTGATTTCTACGTTTTCTTTAAAACCAACACGCAGATATTTTATCTCACCTTCACCGTCCATGAAAGATTTCTGCACATTGCGCAGTGCAGCATTAGCAGCATCCTTGCTTTCGCAGATGACAAAACACTGTCCGTCTATATAAATGCCGTAAGCCTGTGCTTCCATGTCGGTCATGTAAGTAAGTCTCTTCAGTACCGTGTCAATGTCATCAATATCCTTATCCAAAACTACCACATTTTTGAAGCTGATGTTTTCATCAGCTTCAATATGAATCTGTGACCCGTACTCTTTACTCAGCTCGGCACTGACCAAATCCAGAATCTTAATGACATCCTCCTGATTCTTTACATAGCCCAGTACTTTGCCGTTATAAGAATACTGAAAACCTGTAGCATAGTTGAACATAGCTACCATGGCAACCGCTACCAGCACAAATCCTGCAAAGTGGCTTAAAATACTCTTTTTATGGTCGATAAAGCTCTTCCGGTTCCTGTGAATGGCGCTGGCTGTATGATATCTCATGATAAGCCACAGCCTGTCCACTCGTTCCTGTGTATGATCATGGAACGTCACGACGCCAGCTGCACCGCTAATGATGAGCTGCCAAAAGGAAACAAGCCATTTGTCGAAGCGAATCTGCGCCTCGTCATGCCAGGTAATAATCCCTGCCGCAACGTCCACTATTTTTCTAAACTTTTTTTCTTTATCCATATTTCCGCCTCTTCCGTACGCTGCTTAATACAAGAACAACGCTCTCCCAGATCTGTCATTCCAGTATCGCTGCACTTCTCACAAGCGTACTTTATGTCGGTGTAATCCATCTCAAAATTGTTTTCCGTCAGCACCACTGCACGTTCTGCTGCCAGCTCGTCCATAATGCTGTTTATCTTCTTACTCTCGTTCTCTGAAGAGCCTAAAATCAGCGCCTTAGAAAGCTGGGATCCCATCCTGCGGATTTCCTCATCAATGTCTTTAATTCTAGGCAGCTTCTGATAAACTTCCTGTTTTCTCTCTTCCGCCTCTTTCTCTGCCTTATCCCGCAAGTAATCGTAATACTGGTTGAGCACTGCCTGAGTCACCACAATCTTGGTGTTGACATCCACGCCTTTGCTCTGCGCTTCGTCTCTCCAGTTTTCTAAAACCTTGTTGACATAGTTAAAATTCGGACTGGATATACCGGCTGTCTTTGTACAGGCTTCCAACACCCTGTCCATAGAGTAGCCCATACGCTCAAACCAGTTATCCATCATTTCTTTTTCTGCTTCTGTAGCATTTCTGGTAAAACCAAGAGCTTTAAGCACTCTTCTGTAGCGGTAATATTTTTCGTCCATCTCCTGCAGTTTTTCGCTAATCTGATCTGTGGACTGAAGCCCTTCTTCGGTCCATCCTTTTACCACACTTTCGATATACCGCATGCTGGTCTTGTTCTTGTCGATAGAATATTTTACTGCTGTAAAAACCACCTCAGGGCTAGCGCCGTAATCGGTAAGCCATTTCATAATCTGACCCAGCTCAGAAGAGTCCAGAGTCCGTCCCAAAGCTTTCTCGATATCTTTAAACATAACTTTGACTTCCGGATTTCCGAAGACATTGTCACCTTTCGGTCTGCTTGCTTCCCCCCGTACAGGTGCAGTGTTTTTCCCATACAGCTGCTCCTTCAGACTGAGAAATTCCACAATAAAGCTAACGTTGCCCTGTGTATCAAAGTAACGCTTTCTTATAACGCCTCGCTCTTCCCAATATTCCCAGGCTTCCCGCACTTTCTCCTCAGAAAGTCCCAGCTGTTTTGCTATCGCTTTTTCCGTAATTTCAAGACCGTGTTCTGCATACATACTCGCATACAGATATACCTTCACAAAATCTCCGGGCGCGGATGGCATATATTCGTTGATAAAAATATTTTCTACTTTTGTATCCAGCAGAAAAAAGTCTTTGATTTTTTCTTTTATAAAGTTCATAAATACTCGCCCTTATGCTTCTTTATTCAGCGCGCAAAGCAATTCTTCTATGTCAAGACCATGTCCCTCTGCCGCTTCATGCAAAGTTTCCTGCACTGCTCCGGGACAACCGGTGCAAAGCAGTCCATACTCTTCAAAAATCAATTCCATCTCTTCGTTAAGATTCAAAACATCACAAACCTTCATATCCCCTGTAATTTTCATAAGCAACTCTCTTTCAGATACAAATCACTATAAACTACGCTTTATCACTGAACTTGGTGTATCTTGCCACCCAAGTCAAATCAAAGGTTTCGGTCGGCCCACTTCTGTGTTTTGCAAGATTCACCTCACAGACACCCGGTTTTTCTGAGTTTTCCTTATTATAATAGTCGTCACGATACAGGAACATAACCATATCGGCGTCCTGTTCGATAGATCCGGATTCACGCAGGTCAGACAGAATCGGTCTATGATCCTGTCTTTGTTCCGGTGCACGGGAAAGCTGAGAAAGTACCATTACAGGACAATCCATCTCTCTTGCCAGCAATTTTAAATATCTGGACAGATTACTGATTTCCTGCTGTCTGCTGTCTGCTCTCCCCTCTGCCTTCATCAGCTGCAGATAGTCGATAATGACAAGATCCAGACCCTTTTCAGATTTCAGTCTTCGGCACTTATTTTTCATTTCAAGTACACTGATACCTGGTGTATCGTCAATATGTAAATTGGTTTTGGACAAAGAGTCCAGCGCCATATTAATTCTGTCCCAGTCGTTTCGCTCCAGACTTCCCGTTTTCAACTTCTGCATTTCTACGCGGGACTCCATAGCCAGAAGTCTCTGTCCAAGCTGTTCTTTGGACATTTCCAAACTGAAAATCAGCACGCTGGCACCGGATTTTACTGCTGCGTTCTGGGCGATATTCAAAACAAAGGCAGTCTTTCCCATAGCAGGTCTTGCCGCAATAATAACAAGGTCAGATCGCTGCAACCCGCTTGTCAGCTCATCCAGCCGTTTAAATCCCGTGGAAAGTCCGATGACCTGTCCCTGCGTCTGTATTGCTCTGTCTATCATCGCTACATTTTCTATGAGAACTTCTTTAATAGGCGCAAAATCGCTGCGCTGACCTTTCTGGGCGATTTCAAAAATGCCCTTTTCAGCGTAGTCCAAAATATCAGAAGCCGCCATGGATTCTTCATAGCCTTTCTCTCTGATATCCTCAGCGGTCTGAATCAGTCTGCGCATAGAGGCTTTTTCAGAAACAATCTTGGCATACTCCGCAGCACTGCTGGGTGCAGGAGCAACCGATGACAAGCTGGCGATATAGACTCTGCCGCCGACCATTTCAAGCGACTTTCTCTTGCGCAGTTCCTCACAGACCGTTACAATGTCCACCGGTACATTATTTCTGAATAGCTCAATCATCACAGTGAAAATCTCTTTATGCGCTGCGTCATAAAAATCCTCTGGTGTAATATGGTCAATAACATCGGAAAGCGCGTCCTTGCTCAGCATGGCTGAGCCTAAAACAGACTTCTCCGCTTCCGTATTATGGGGTGGAATTTTCTCAACCATGTAGATTCCTCTCTATACTATCAGTCAATCAGTTTTAGTCGGTTACTTCAACGGTCAGCTTACCGGATACTTCCGGATACAATTTCACATCAATTTCAAATCTGCCAATACTCTTAATTGGGTTTTTCATCTGAATTTTTTTCTTATCGATGGTAAGACCGGTCTGCTTTTTCGTTTCGTCAGCAATATCCTTGGAAGTAATGGAGCCGAAAAGTCTGCCGCCTTCACCGGACTTAGTCTTGATAATAACAGTTACATCTTCCAGCTTCTTTGCAAGTTCTTCTGCCGCCGCTTTTTCTTCTGCCTTTTTCTGTGCCAGCAGTTCTTTCTGCTTCTCAAGACTTCTGATATTGCCATCGGTCGCCTCGGTTGCATACCCTTTCGGCAGCAGCATGTTTCTTGCGTATCCATCGCTGACTTTTACTACATCACCAGCTTTACCAGTACCTTTTACATCTCTATTTAAAATTACAATCATCTTTATCTCTCCTTTTATTTTAGTAATTCCAACACTTTCTCTATAACTTCCTCAGGGCTGCCGTCCACCTGCGCACCCGCCGTGGTTAGATGTCCGCCCCCGCCCAGTTTTTCCATAATTACTTGTACGTTGATTTCCCCCAAAGATCTGGCGCTTATTACTGTTTTTCCCTGTGAAGTTCTTCCTGCCACAAAGGAAGCTTTAATGTCCTTGATAGTCAAAAGCTCATCTGCAACCTGAGAATTTACTACCTGCGCATCTTCATTGCAGCCTTCACAGATGGAGGTTGCAACGCCTTTTTCGTGAAAGTCCGCAGCTGCAATACACTTTGCACGAATCTTAAATGCCTCCAGATCAGTCTGGAAAAATCGCTTTACTTCTGCAGTGTCTGCGCCGGATCGTCTGAGCCATGCCGCAGCCTCAAAAGTTCTGACGCCGGTCTTTACAGCAAAGCGGTTAGTATCGATTGTCATTCCTGCAAGGAGCGCTTCTGCCTCCAGCTTAATAAGTGTTTTCTTTGGCGCTGCATACTGCAGAATCTCGCTGACCAGCTCTGCTGTTGAAGAAGCGTAGGATTCAATATAGGACAAAATCGGATTTTCCACATAATCCTCTGCTTTTCTGTGATGATCGATAACCACAATTCGCTCTGTCATTGTAAGCAAATTTCTGTTTTCAACATAACTAGGTCTATGGGTATCTACTATAATCAACAGCGTGTCTTCATCAGCCAGGCTTTCAGCTTTTTTGTTGTTAACAAAAATATAATTATCGCTTTCTTTAGCCTGCTCATAAATTTCCTGCAAAGATCCTATCACTTCGTCAAGAAGAATATATGCAGTTCTGCCGCACATAGCGCACAGTCTGTGAATGCCCAGCGCCGAGCCAAAGCAGTCCATATCCGGGTGAACATGACCCATGATGATCACTTTCTTTGACTGCTCAATCAGCTGTTTCAATGCATGGGCGATAACTCTGGATTTTCCTTTGTTTCCCTTCTCTACAGTCTGCATTTTCCCGCCATAATACTCGATTTTGCTGACACGTTTAATGACAGCCTGATCGCCTCCGCGTCCTCGTGCAAGATCCATAGCGGCTCTGGAGTATTCCTCTGTGGTAATCAGGTTCTTTCCTCCAACGCCTACCCCGATACTCAGACTCATCGGAAAATCCGCTTCCGTCTCAATCTGTCTAATCTCGTCCAAAATACCAAACTTATTTTCGATAATATTCTCTAAATGAGAATACTGGCAGTACATGACATACTGTGAATTGTTCAGTTTGTTGATAGAGCCTTCGTTTTTGGCAGCCCACTGACGAATCACACTATCGGCAGCAGCGGTAATGCGCATCCGCATTTCTGGCAGAGTGCTGGCCTCAAACTCATCGTAATTATCTATAACGATTCTAAGCACGCATACGCGTTCATCGTTATACCGATCTTTCAAATTCTCAAAGTTGGTTATATCATAGAAAAATACCAAAAGGTTCGCGTCCTCTTCCCCACTTTCTCTACTGATAATCAGCTTAAATTGCTTCCCGTTTCTTTCCAGAAAGAAGTGTGTTCCCTCGTCCACCTTGCTATATAAATCAGAGGTCTTTATTCCGGTTAAGGCAAAAAAGTCCGCATCTTCAATTCCGTCATAAATAAACACATCTCCGATGTGCTCATTGGCGCTTACCACTTTCCCTTTACTGTTAATAATGCAGACAGGTAAAGGTATTTTAGATGAAATTTCTTTTTCAAACAAAATTTTTGCCATTTCTCGTCCCTCTTTTTAGCGCATAAAACCAGTGCAATATACATTAATATATCACATTAGCTGGTTTTCTTCGTGTTGTTTCTGTGATAATTCCCTAGGGATTACTCATAGGGTTTACAGTATAGTATACCACATTTTCTAAATTTGGTCTACCTCTAATGCACCACCGCACTTTGCACACCGGTATTTTTGCGGTTCATCCACGACCCTGCTTTTTCTCATACGATAGCTGGTACTACCGCATCTTTTGCAGCGAATACAATATTTATAATGAACCCTTTGCTCCGCTGCCGGAGTTGTTATTCCCAGCTCTTCTGAGGTGCTCATTCTTTGTATGTGGTATCCGTATGTCTGATTCACCATTTTAGCCAGTTTTTTCCATTTTGTTCCATGGTTGAAGCAGCCTGGACAGGTGTGGAGCAACTCATGAAGGATGACCTGCTTCAAAGCTTTATCTCTGGCATCTGCTAGCGCAGTGGAAATCTCAATTCGGAAAACCTGTCCAAGACCTTTTTTCTCTACCTTGCAGCAGCCAAGTCTCTTTTTGGCCCTGTGGTTCGCTTTAATTTCCAGTATTTTACTTGAAGGTTTAATACCTATGCTGCGCAGTTCTTCCTCTGCCTCTTTCATCAACACTCTGATTCTATGTTCAAATTCTATCATACTCTTCATCCTGATATAGCAAAATGCCTCTTGCTTCAAGAGGCATTTCCTTGATGTTTCATGTGAAACAAATATTATAATTCCACAGATTTCAATAATTCTATTAAACGATTTAATTCTTCCGCACTATAATACTCTAATTCAATCTTTCCTTTTTTCCCTTTTTGCTCGATGGAAACTCTAGTGCCGAAAATGTTTTTTAGTTCATTCTCTACGTGAACCGTATCTGCACCCTTCACTTTTTTTACAGGTCGCTTCTTTGGTTTTCCCGCAGCCTGTACCAACTGCTCTATCTTACGAACAGACAGTCCTTCTTCTATTATTTTTCTGCAAAGCTCTGCCTGCAACTTTTTATCGCTTATCGAAATGAGCGCTCTTGCATGTCCGGTTGAAATTTTTCCTTCCGTTACCAAATCCTGAATCTGAGGCGGCAGTTTTAAAAGACGCAGCGCATTGGTAATGTACGGTCTGCTTTTGCTGACACTTTTGGAAACTTCCTCCTGCGTCAAGCCGTAGGTTTTAATCATCTGATTCAGTCCTTCCGCTTCCTCAATCGGATTCAGATCTTCACGCTGCATATTCTCTATAATTGCAATGAGCATATTCTCTTCATCGTTAAACTTACGAATCAGACATGGGACTTCTTTCAGTGCTGCTTTTCTGGCAGCTCGCCATCTTCTTTCACCGGCAACAATCTCATACCCAGTACTGCTCTTTCTAACTACCAGTGGCTGAATGATTCCATGTTCTAAAATTGAATCAGACAGCTCGCTGATTTTTTCCTCATTGAATACCTTTCGTGGTTGATTTTCGTTGGGTTTGATATCATTAATATTAATATATACTACTGCGTTTTCTTCATCTGCCATAGTAGGTGCTTTCACAGTCTCTTCTGGCTGCACCACTGGCGCCTGATCAGCAAACAGCGCATCAAGTCCTCTTCCCAGTCCCCTGTTCTTTGTCTTTCCTGATGCCATTATTTATTTTCCTCCCACTCCAGAAATTCTTCCGCAAAGTCACGATATGCTTCTGCTCCCTTAGATTTTGGGTCATACTCTGTAATTGCCATACCGAAACTAGGTGCTTCTGCCAGTCTGATGTTTCTAGGAATTACTGTTGAATAAACTTTAGAGCCGAAATACTTCTTTACTTCCTGTACAACCTGAATAGATAAATTTGTTCTGCCGTCGAACATACTTAAAATAACTCCTTCAATTTCCAGGGAAGTATTGAGGCTCTTTTTTACAAGTTCAATTGTATTCACCAGCTGACTTACACCTTCCAGCGCATAAAACTCACACTGAATTGGAATCAGCACACTTTCTACAGCTGTCAACGAGTTTATCGTCAAAAGTCCCAGCGATGGGGGGCAGTCGATAAAGATATAGTCATAGAAGTCCTTAACCTTCTCTATCGCTTTTCGCAGACGTCTTTCTCTGCCTTCCAGGGCTACCATTTCAATTTCTGCACCAACTAAATCAATGCTGGCCGGAATAATATCCAGATTTTCTATATTCGTATGAATAATCGCTTTGCGGGTGTCAAAGTTATCTTCAATGAGCAGGTCATATACCGTATAAGGTAAATCCTTTTTAGAAATACCGATTCCGCTGGTAGTATTTCCCTGCGGGTCTATATCCAGCATTAGGATTTTCTTATCTTTCAGCGCCAAACTTGCACCTAAATTGATATTGGTTGTAGTCTTACCTACGCCACCCTTCTGATTAAATATTGCAATTGCTTTTCCCAATGTTTTTCCTCCTGCAAAGAATGTACTATAGACATTATATATGATTCGCTGCAATTTTGCTACTGTTTTACGAAAAAAAATCAATGATGTTTCACGTGAAACATCATTGATTTTTTGGTATCACGATTTTTAGTTCTATATATGCACCCTTATCCTCTTCTGTCATCTTAGAATTCTCCTCCATATCGTGAATTTGTGCAAAAGCTTTTCGAATTGTGTTAGTATAAATTTTATAGCTGATATAATTAATTTTTCTTCTGTTCCTATATTCTGCTTCATCTTTTGTCAGATAATCATCAATCAGTTTTTCTGTCTGCTTTACATTGAGATTGTGACTGATTACCCTTTGAAGAATTTTTTCTCGAATTACTGAATCCTCTATTTTAAGCAGCGCTCTGGCGTGTCGTTCCGTCAGCTTTGCTTCAATCAGCTTTTGCTGTATATCAGGTGGAAGCGTAAGGATTCTCAATTTGTTAGAAATTGTAGACTGGCGCTTTCCAATCTTCTCAGAAAGTTCTCCTTGTGTCAGACCAAAATCCTCGATCAGTTTTCTATAAGCATAAGCTTCTTCTATGTAGCTGAGATTCTCTCTTTGAACATTTTCTACTACCGCAATCAATGCTGTATCCTTATCGTCGAAGTCTTTAATTAGAGCTGGTATCTTCGTGAGCCCTGCAAGCTTTGCAGCACGAAGTCTTCTCTCCCCTGCAATAAGAAAAAAAGACCCACTTTTATCTTTTTTGACAATTATCGGCTGCAATACCCCATATTCAGCAATAGAATTTTTAAGATCGTTCAATTCCTCTTCCGCAAAATGCTTTCTCGGTTGCTCCGGATTGGCTCTGATAGAACCTATGGGCAGTTCTACACTTTTCCTTTGTAACATATAATCCCCCTTTCTTTTCCTAATAACAGCATACCATGTTTTCCAGGGAAATGTAGAAAAAATGCCCAACAAAAAAACCCATATTCTATCACAATATGGGCTCTTTCACCGGAGTTCCTGCTTTTCTAGGATATTTCGCAGGAGTATCTTTAATCTTTTCAATTACGACTATATTATGTTCGTATCCTTCCAGCGGCGTTGATTCTATTCGTATAATTTTTCCGCCAAGTATTTTAATAGCTTTTTCCGCATTCTTCAGTTCCTCTTCTGCATCAGGTCCTTTATATGCAAGGAGATATCCACCCTTTCTGATAAAAGGAAGACAATATTCTGCAAGTACTGCCATATTAGCAACAGCTCTGGAAACACAAAGATCAAATCGCGCCCTGTAATTCTTATTTCTTGCTAGCTCTTCTGCTCTTCCATGAATCGTTTCAACATTATATATTCCCAGCTTGCCAGTCAAATCGTCGATTACTTTCAATCTTTTGTTCAGAGAATCCGCCAAAAGGAACCCCTTATCAGGACTAACGATAGAAAGGGGTACACCCGGAAACCCTGCTCCTGTCCCTACATCTATGATGCTCTCACTGTTTTGGTATTCTGGAAAACCAACGCAAAGTATGGAATCGACCAAATGCTTTACTATAAATTCATCTCTGTCTTTAATCGCAGTCAGATTAATCTTTTCGTTCCATTCCAAAATGCCTTCCATATAGCCGACAAATTTCTCTTCCATATCCTGTTCCCATGGAATCTGCAATTGTTCAAATGCTTCAGTTAATGCTTTCATATTATGCTTTCTTTCTTCTAATCTTTTCTAAATAAACTAAAATTACATTAATATCTGCCGGGGATACACCGGAAATGCGAGATGCCTGCCCTACTGATCTAGGTTTCAGCTGGTTCAGCTTCTGCACTGCTTCCAGACGAAGTCCTTCAATGTCAGTATAGTCTAGTTTCTCATCAAGGGCCTTATTCTCAAGTTTTTTAAACTTTTCAATCTGCGCCATTTGCTTGGCAATATATCCTTCATATTTGATCTGCACTTCCAGCTGAGTCTTTGCATGAGAAGTCAGCACTCTTCGAGAAAAATCTATCACTGCCATATTTTCATAGGTTACTTCTGGCCGTTTCAGAAGTTCTGCCAAAGTTGCCTTATTCTGCAGCGGTGCGCTGCCTACACTTTCTAAAAAGGCATTCGCATCTTTCGGATAAATATAAGTCGTTTCCATTCTCTGACGTTCTTCTTCAACGATTCTCTTCTTTTCGAGAAATTTGTCATATCTTTCTTTATCTGCCAATCCTAACCTGTAAGATTTTTCCGTTAAACGCAAATCTGCATTGTCTTGCCTCAAAACCAGCCTATATTCCGCTCTGCTGGTCATAATTCTGTAAGGTTCATTTGTACCTTTAGTCACGAGATCGTCGATGAGAACGCCAATATAAGCCTCACTTCTGTCCAGAACAAGCGGTTCTTTTCCATTTATTTCCAAGGAAGCGTTGATTCCCGCCAACAATCCCTGTGCAGCTGCTTCCTCATAACCGGAACTTCCATTAAACTGGCCAGCGCAAAATAAATTCTTAATCATTCTATTTTCTAAATTAGGCTTTAAATCAAGTGGGTCAATGCAATCATATTCAATTGCATAAGCAGGTCTTGTTATAATAATATTTTCAAGTCCTGGTATAGTATGATAAAATTTCTCTTGTACATCTTCAGGTAAACTGGAAGACATACCTTGGATATACATTTCTTCAGTATCCAGTCCCTCTGGCTCAATAAATGTCTGATGTCTCTCTTTATCTGCAAACCTGTTAATTTTATCTTCGATAGATGGACAATATCTAGGTCCTACACCTTCTATTTGTCCTCCAAATAAAGCAGATCGATGAAAGTTATTTCGAATTACAGTATGGGTTTCTTCATTGGTGTAAGTGAGCCAGCAAGAAACCTGTTCTTTTTCCAGTTCATCGTTCATAAAAGAAAAAGGTACAATTCTTTCATCGCCTTTCTGTTCTGTCATCTTTGTATAATCAAAGGTAGAAGCAAGCGCTCTTGCCGGTGTTCCGGTTTTGAATCTGCGCAGCTTCATGCCATGTTTTTTCAGATTATCTGCCAGCTCTATAGAAGGTGCGAGTCCATTTGGACCGCTTGCATAAGCGCTGTCTCCAATAAAAATTTTACCGCGCAAGAACGTGCCTGTAGCCAGCACCACTGCCTTCGCCTTATAATATGTATGCGTCATTGTAACTACACCGCATACTTTTCCCTCTTCTATGATCAAATCCACAATTTCAGCCTGCTTTACATGCAGATTTTCCTGCTGTTCTATGGTTTTCTTCATTTCGGTATGATATCTATGTTTATCAGCCTGCGCACGCAGCGAGTGCACCGCCGGTCCTTTTGCTGTATTTAACATTCTGCTTTGTATAAAGGTTTTATCAATATTTTTTCCCATTTCGCCGCCAAGAGCATCAATTTCTCGAACCAAGTGACCTTTACCAGTTCCTCCAATAGATGGATTGCAAGGCATCATGGCGATTGCTTCCAGATTAATGGTAAACAGCATTGTGCGATTACCCATACGTGCAGAAGCCAGTGCAGCTTCACATCCTGCGTGACCTGCACCAACAACAATAATATCGTATTCACCCATAAATACTTGTTCCATATTTCTCCTAACTTACTTTCCTAAACAAAATCTTGAAAAAACTTCATTGATAATATCATCCTGAACTGTCTCGCCTATAATCTCACCAAGAGATGCGTAGGCGCTGTTAATGTCAATTTCAATAAACTCTAAAGCCTCTCCCATCTGTGTCATATTAATAGCATCACCCAAAGATTTTTCAGCTTTAACCAAAATATCTTTATGTCTTACATTAGTTACGATGAGACTATTATTTTGACTCACCTTTCCATCATACACCATAGAAACAATTTTTTCTTCGATGTCACCGATTCCCTCTTGCGTTTCCATAGAAGTTTTCATCACATAAGCATTTGGTAAAATGTCTCTAACTGCACTTTCATCAATTTTCGCAGGGAGATCAATTTTATTTAAAACTACAATTGTTTTCTTTTCATCAATTTGCTCCATAATTTCTCTGTCTTCCGCAGAAAAATCTTTACTGCAGTCTAAAATGAAAATAACTAAATCGGCTTGATTGAAAGACTCCTTTGATTTTTCAATACCAATTTGCTCTATAATATCACTGGTTTCTCTGATGCCGGCGGTATCGGTCAGTCTTACAGGGATTCCCTTTACACTGAGATACTCTTCAATGGTATCTCTGGTAGTTCCAGGAATTTCAGTTACAATAGCTCTGGACTCACGAAGAAGACTATTCATCAGTGAAGATTTTCCAACGTTAGGTTTTCCTATAATTGCTACTGCAAGTCCATCCTTTATCATTCTTCCTGTTTCTGCGCTTGCCAGCAAACGATTCACTTCAGATTTTACTTCTATTAAATCCTTTTCTAACTTTTCATAAGTAATTTCTTCGATATCCTCATCAGGATAATCTATATTGACTGTGACATTTACTAAAATATCTACCAGTTTTTTTCTAATCTCTTTAATGGTACCAGAAAATACGCCTTCCAGCTGATTCATTGCAACATCAAAGGTCTTATCGGTCTTTGCGCGAATCACATCGATAACAGCCTCTGCCTGAGACAAATCCAGACGACCATTTAAAAATGCACGCTTGGTAAACTCTCCCGGCTCTGCCATTCTTGCACCACTTTGCAGTACCAGTTCCAAAGTCTTGCGCAGCGGCACCATGCCACCATGGCAGTTGATTTCTACCACATCCTCTGTAGTATAGGTCTTTGGACCTTTCATATAGACACAAAGTACTTCATCTATGATACTATTTGTCTGTGGATTTAGTATATGTCCATAGGACATTTTTCTATTTTCTAAGGATTCAGGATGTGCAGGACGAAATACACGTCTTAATATATTATAAGCATGTTCTCCACTGATTCTGATAATTCCAATACCGCCCTCTCCTGGTGCGGTTGCAATTGCAGCAATTGTATCTTCCATTTATTTCTCCTTGAAAAAAGAAGCCCGCATCTGCTGCGGGCTATAAATTATTTGAGCTCAATGATAACCCTTCTGTACGGATCTTGTCCCTCGCTTCTTGTTGTAACGCGGGAATTATGCTGAAGAGTTGCATGAATAACCTTACGTTCATAAGGATTCATCGGTTCAAGTCTTACACTTCTCTTAGTTTTTACTACTTTGTCGGCAAGTCTATTTGCTAATTTTTCGAGAGTCTTTTCTCTTTTAGCTCTGTAATTCTCTGCATCGACAACGACTCTAATGTAGTTTTCTGTATCTTTATTTACAACCAGACTTGTTAAATACTGAATTGCATCAAGGGTTTGTCCTCTTTTACCGATGATGGTACCAGAGTCTTTACCCTGAATATCAATAAATACATTTTCTTCATTTGCTCTTGCAGATATTTCAATTTCTAAACCCATCTGCTCTGTTACTTCATAAAGAAATTCCAGGGCGATATGATTTTCTACGGGAAAAAGTTCTCCTGCTTCTTTTTCTACAGAAGATTTTCTCTCAGGTCTTGCCTTTTTTTCAGTCTTCTCAGTTTTTGGCGCTTTTCTCGCCTCAGCCTTTGGTTTTTTGATTTCTTCAGAAGCCGGTTTCTTTACTTCAGAAACTACTTCTTTTACAGCAGGCTTTTCTTTTGGTTCTTCTACCGGTTTCTTCTTCTCAACTCTGACTAATGCCAGTTTAGAACCAATTCCAAAAAAACCTCTGGAAGGTTCTTCTAAAACCTTTACATCAACTTCGTCTATGGTCAATTTGAGTTCATCCAATGCCAGCTTTACAGCTGTTTCCACATCGGTTCCCCATTTTTCCGAAAACTCCATATTAATTTTTTCCTCCATAGCTCTTACTACTTCTTTTTCTTTTTGTTATTTTTTTTATTTTCTTTCAGAGCCTTTCTAAGCATGTTAAAACGCAAATTAAAGAAAATCTGAATAAACTGACTCATAAACCAGTAAATTGCAAGCCCAGAAGGATAAGATCTTGCTAACCATACAATCATAATCGGGAAGAAGTACTTCATCATGTTAGTCATGAAGTTACCTCCAGCCATCTGATTAGGATTGGTCTGCTGATTCATCCAGAAAGAGAAGAAAGTAGCAATACCAGCCGCTATTGGCAAAATCCACAAATCAGGCTGACTTAGATCTTTAATCCACAAAAATGGTTCATGTATTGCAAAATACATACTTTCATCCGAAATAAAAATCATAGGGTTTCTGAGCAGTGCAAAGAGTCCCATAATGATAATCATCTGCACAATCATAGGCAGACAACCGCTCATAGGGTTAAAACCTTCCTCTTTGTAAAGCTCTGCCATCTTTTCATTCAGAACTTCTTTTTGATTTGCATATCTCCTCTGAAGCTCCTGAATCTTTGGCTGCATTTCAGCCATACCCGCAGTCGAAAAAATCTGTTTCTTATACACTGGATAAAGGGCAATTTTCACGATTAAGGTAACAATAATCAAACAAATGCCGTAATTTCCAATGATATTATACAGCTGCGTCAGAAGCCATCCCAAAGGAGTAGCTAATATGTTAAAGATAAACATTAAATTTCCTCCGTTATTTTAAAGGGTCATAGCCGCCGGGATTTCCCGGATGACACTTTAAAATTCGTTTTATTCCTAAGTAACTACCTTTGATTGCCCCGTATTTTTGCAGAGCCTGTATAAAATAGGTGGAGCAAGTAGGATAAAACCTACAGGTAGGCGGAAACAAGGGCGAAATACATTTCTGATATACCCGAATCAGGAAAATCATGATTCCTTTAAAAAATCTGCTGATATATTTCATGCTTTTTTCGTTACCCCGGTTCTTTTCAGTGCTGATTCTAAAGACTTCTTCACATCTTGGCACTTAGCGTTGACAATAGTATTTCTAGCAATAAAAATCAAATCATAGCCTTCCGGAATTCTAAAATCTGTCAGTCTAAAACTTTCTTTCATTAAACGTCTGGCTCTATTTCTTTTGACACTATTGCCAACTTTCTTGCTAGCTAAAAAAGCTTTTCTGGTGTAGGGAAGGTTATTTTTTCTGTAAAAAACGACCACATATCTGTCCCCTACAGATTTACCTCTATTATAAATAGACGTAAAGTCACTTTTTCTTCTTAAAACATTTTTTTTAAGCATTTCAAAATTAAGCAGTTAATTTTTTTCTGCCTTTTGCTCTTCTTCTCTTAAGAACGTTTCTGCCATTCTTGGTGCTCATTCTTTTTCTGAAGCCGTGCTCTTTCATTCTCTGTCTTTTTTTAGGCTGATAAGTCTGTTTCATTGGTTTTACCTCCTTATAAATTGTAAACTCATACGCAATCTAAATTCCAATATGCGCACATATGCCCTACTATTATACTTACAAAGGCTTGGCTTGTCAATGATTTTGTCTTTTTTTGTTCTTAAATTGCCATGCTGCTATATAAAAACAGGTATGTGCGTAAAATTATCCACAAGATATGGATAACTATATGGAAATTTTATTTTTCAACCTTTTAAATTTGTACTTGTATATGGATAACTTATTAGGTACAATAAAACTACACCATGAAATTGAGGGCAGAAAATGAAAAGTATATGGAATCAAGTTTTAAATATCATTGAAGAAAATACAACATCAATCAGCTATAATACCTGGTTTAAACCACTTAAAATCAACAACATTGACAAAAATGTAAAAATCGTCTATTTAGAAACCGATGAAGATTTCATTATCAAAGTTTTAAAAGACCGTTATTTACAGCTGATTGAGTCCAGTTTCAAAACTGTAACCGGAGAAGAATACCGCGTTGTAATCAAAAATAGCAGCGACTATGAATCCAGTAAGGAGGAGGCTCCGCAGCAGCCAGTTTTAATGGATCCAAAGCTGCGCAAGCAGAAAATTTTTAATCCAAGATACACCTTTGATAATTTTGTTGTAGGCGGCAGCAATAAGTATGCCCATGCAGCAGCCCTTGCCGTTGCCGAATCTCCATCGGAAGCATATAACCCGCTGTTCATCTATGGCGGTTCCGGACTTGGAAAAACGCATCTGATGAATGCTATTGGTATTTATCTTCTGGAAAACAACGAGAATCTCAACGTTCTCTACGTATCTTCCGAGATGTTTACCAATGAGTTTATCAAGGCGCTGGGAGAAAACAAAACCAGAGAATTTAAAAACAAATACAGAAAAGTCGATGTTCTTCTCATCGATGATATTCAGTTCCTGGAGGGAAAAGATACCATGCAGGAAGAATTCTTCCATACCTTTAATTCTCTGTATGATCTAAATAAGCAGATTGTCATTTCCAGTGACCGGGCGCCGAATAAACTGGACAAACTGGAAGAACGACTGAGATCCAGATTTATGTGGAACCTGATTGCTGATTTACAGCCGGCTGACTATGAAACCAGAGTTGCAATTTTAATGAAAAAAGCAGAAAATGCCAACATTGAAATGGACGACGAATTATACGAAGTCATTTGTCTCATCGCTGAAAAAATCAAAGATAACATCAGAGAACTGGAAGGTGCCTTTAATAGAATCGTTAGTTTTTCCACCCTTATGGAAGAAAAAATCGATAAAACCTTTGCAAAAAGAATTCTCAAGGACATCATTCAAAACAACGGAACCAGTCCTACTCCTGAGAAAATCAAAACAATTGTCAGCAGATACTTTAAAATCAAGGTTTCTGATATGGAGAGCTCTAAGAGAACCAGCAATATTGCATTTCCAAGACAGATTGCCATGTATCTCTGTAGAGAATTAACCGATTATTCCCTTCCTAAGATTGGAAATCTCTTTGGCGGCAGACACTACACTACAGTTATGCATGCCTGTGACAAAATTCAGGATGAAATAAAAAGCAATGAATCAGTCAAAGAAATTATAGAAAACCTAAAAAAGGATATTTCTGAATAACTTTTACAGCTTATCCACAAATTTTTAACTTTAAATTTTTAAGATATTGCAAGGGGCAGAAAAGTTATCCACAGAATCCACAGCCCCTACTACTATTACTACTAAATTAATATAAGAAAAAGATGGCATTTCGGAGGTTTTAAGTATGAAATTCACATGCAACCAATCAGTTCTCACCAAAGCATTAAATATCGTGTCCAAAGCGGTCACATCGAGAACCACTATTCCAATTTTAAAAGGTATCCTTTTAGAAGTATCTGATAACGGCACATTAAAAATGTCAGCCTCAGATTTAGATATTACGATAGAAGAAACAATTGAAGTTGAAAACACCGAAAGCGGTTCCATTGTAGTACAGTCAAAACTTTTTGGCGATATTATCAGAAAGCTTCCTAATGCCGATGTCAGTGTGGAACAGGAAGAAGGAAATGTAATCATCAAATGCATGAATTCTCAGTTCAGTATCATAGGTCTTTCTCCTGATGAATTTCCAAATATAAAAGATATAGAAGAAAATCAAGACAATATCGTATTCAATAAAACAATTTTAAAAGAGATGATTAGAAAAACATCTTTTGCTGCCAGCATTGATGAATCAAAAGGTGTTATTACAGGTATTCTTATTGAGCTTTTAGCAGATGGTATAAACATGGTTGCAATCGATGGCTACAGAATGGCAATCACCAGAGAAGCTATGATTAATAAAGAAGAAAAGAACGTCATTATTTCTGCAAAAATTATGAACGAAATCAGTAAGATTTTAAGTGATGCATCAGAAGAAGATGAAAATGTAAAACTTTTCATGAGTGATAAAAAAGCTATCTTTATGATTGGCAGCGTAAAGGTTGTCCTCAGACTTCTTGACGGTGAGTTCATCAAATACAAGGATGTGCTTCCAAAAGACAATAAAATAAAAGTGAAAGTCAACAAAGGAGATTTGATGGAAAGTATAGAAAGAGCTTCCTTGCTTTCTAAAGAAGGAAAGAACAATCTCATTAAAATGTCCATCAAAGATACCATCGTTACCATCACTTCTAAGTCTGAAGAGGGAAATGTAAAAGAAGAAGTTATCATTTCTAAAGAAGGAGAAGATTTGGATATCGGATTCAATGCAAAATATGTCCTCGACGTGATGAAATCTATCGATGATGAAGAAGTATATATGTACTTCAACACACCAATTACCCCTTGCCTTGTAGAGCCAATTGAAGGGGAAGCATTTGAATACTTGATTCTTCCTGTTAGAATCACCAACAATTAATTATGTACATTAAAAATATAGAGTTAACTAATTTTAGAAATTATAACCATTTAAAAGTGGATTTTAATAAAAATGTAAATCTTTTCCTGGGTAATAACGCCCAGGGAAAGACTAATTTACTGGAAAGTATATACATTACTTCTATTGGTAAATCTTTTAGAACCAATAAGGACAGCGATCTTGTAAAATTTGATCAATCCATAGCAAAAGTTAAGGTAGAAGCTGAAAAAGAAGTCTTTGACACTTCTGTAGAAATTACCATTAAAAAAGACGCCAAGAAATCCATAAAAAAAGACGGCATCAATATCAAACGAACGTCTGAACTTCTTGAAAATATCCTGATTGTAATTTTTTCGCCGGAGGATTTGAAAATCGTCAAAGATGAGCCGGAAAAGAGAAGAAAGTTCATAGATAGAGAGCTTTGTCAGATACAACCTCTCTATTATGACAGCTTGACTAACTATAAGAAAACATTGGTTCAGCGAAACACTTATCTGAAAGAAGAAAATATAGATAGCAGCATTTTGGATTTGTGGGATACCCAGCTTGCTCATTACGGCGCACGAATCATTCATATTAGAGAAAAGTTCATCAAAAAAATCAGTAATTTCAGTGGAAAGATCCACAGCAGCATTACTAATGGAAAAGAGAGTCTTTTTCTGGAGTATAATCCTAATGTTGCATATATGGAATCGCTAGAAGATTTGGAAGGTTTTTTTTATGATGAAATCAAAAAAGCCTTTAAAAATGATTTTCGCCAGCGCACTACTACAAAAGGACCTCATAAAGATGATATTTCATTTTATGTCAATGGGATTGATATGAGAAGTTTTGGTTCTCAGGGTCAGCAGCGTACCTGTGCTCTTTCACTGAAGCTGGCTGAGCTGAATCTGATTAAAGAAGAAACCGAAGAAGATGCGATTCTGCTCCTTGACGATGTGATGAGTGAACTGGATATTGAAAGACAGGAATATCTAATCAAAACCTTGAAAAATAATCAGCTTTTTATTACTACGACTGATATTTCCGGTGAAATTTTAAAATCCTTTCCCGAAGCAAAAGTGATTTACATCGAGAAAGGGGAAATGAGAGAAAATTAAACCTATTAAGAATTACGATATATATCGACAGTTTTTAATAGGTTTTTTCGTACTAAATTAACGTTTCTGCGGCTTTTTTAATAGAGTTAAGGTGAAAATGATAAAATACACTTATTTTCTTGTAAAATCGCTTGTTTTAGTGTATAATGGAAAAAGCGCTTAAAATTAACAGAGAAAATAAAAATTGATATAAGGTGGGTGTAAGATGAGCAAAGAAGAGAAAAATCAAAATCAGTATGACGCCGCCCAAATTCAGGTACTGGAGGGTCTTGAAGCAGTTCGTAAAAGACCTGGTATGTACATAGGCAGTACCGGACCTAGAGGGCTCCATCATCTGGTATACGAAATTGTTGACAACAGTGTGGACGAAGCACTTGCTGGTTACTGTAAATCTATCAATGTAACCATTCAGAAAGATAATTCTATTATGGTAGAAGATGACGGTCGAGGTATGCCGGTTGATAATCACCCGAAACTTGGCATTCCAGCTGTGGAAGTTATTCATACAGTCCTTCATGCCGGCGGTAAATTCGGCGGAGGAGGATATAAGGTTTCCGGCGGTCTGCACGGTGTAGGTGCTTCCGTTGTTAATGCCCTTTCTACTAGAATGGAAGTAGAAGTTAAGAGAAACGGAAACATTTACAGACAGGAATATGAAAGAGGTAAAACTGTTGCACCTCTCGCAATCGTAGGGGAATCCAAGAAGACAGGTTCTAAGACAATTTTCTGGCCGGATCCTGAAATTTTTCAGGAAACTACAGAGTACGATTATGATACTCTGCAGCACAGACTTAGAGAAATGGCGTTCCTTAACAAGGGAATTAAGATTGTTCTTTCTGATGAAAGAGAAGGAAAGAAAAAGAAAGAAGTTTTCCATTATGAAGGCGGTCTGAAGGAATTTGTAAAGCATCTGAATAATAATAAAGATGCCCTCCATGAGGAAATCATCTATTTTGAAGTAAGCAAAAAGGATATGGAACTTGAAGTTGCCATGCAGTATACTGATCGGTATAACGAAATGGTTCTTTCTTATGCCAATAATATTAGTACTACAGAAGGCGGTACCCATATGGCAGGCTTCCGTACAGCGCTTACAAGAGTATTCAACGACTATGCAAGAAAAAATAAGATTTTAAAAGACAATGACGATTCCCTTGCCGGCGAAGACGTAAGAGAAGGTATTACAGCCATCGTATCTGTAAAACTGACAGAACCTCAGTTTGAAGGACAGACTAAGACAAAGCTGGGAAATACTGAGATGAGAGGTTTCGTAGAAACTTCTACCAGTGAAAATTTAACAGCTTTCCTTGAAGAAAATCCAACTCAGGCGAAAGTTATATTAGAAAAATGTCTCCGTGCATCAAGAGCCAGAGAAGCTGCAAGAAAAGCAAGAGAATTGACAAGACGAAAAAGTGCTCTTGACAGTATTGCTTTGCCAGGAAAACTAGCCGATTGTTCTGAAAAGGATCCGGCAAAGTCTGAGATTTTCTTAGTCGAGGGTGACTCCGCAGGTGGCAGCGCAAAGCAAGGTCGTGACAGATTGAGACAGGCTGTTCTTCCGCTTCGTGGTAAAATCTTAAATGTAGAAAAAGCAAGACTGGACAAGATTTTAAATTCTGATGAAATCAAGAATATGATTACTGCGTTTGGCTGTGGTATCGGCAACGAATTTGATGAAAACAAGCTGAGATATCACAAAATTATCATCATGACCGATGCCGACGTCGACGGTGCGCACATCAGAACGCTGTTGCTGACTTTCTTCTTCAGATATATGACGCCATTGATCGAAGGTGGTTATGTTTATGCTGCAAAACCGCCGCTTTTCCTGACAAAAAGAGGCAAAGAGGTTTACTATACGTACAGTGAACCTGAGCAGGACAGACTGATGGCAAAGCTGAAGGAAGACGGAAAAGCAGGTAAAATAGACATTCAGAGATACAAGGGTCTTGGTGAAATGGACTTCCATCAGCTTTGGGAAACCACGATGGACTACAATAACAGAACCTTAATTCAGATTACCATCGACGATGCTGCAGCTGCAGACGAAGTATTTACAGTGTTGATGGGAGATAAGGTTCCGCCTAGAAAGAAATTTATCGAAGATAATGCACACTTAGCAGAACTTGACATTTAAGAAAGGAGGGCAAAAATATGAATACATTATTAGAAGATACAAAATTAGAACAGCATGAGATATCTAAAGAAATGAAAAAATCCTACATCGACTACTCCATGAGTGTTATTGTAGGACGTGCCCTTCCTGATGTCAGAGACGGACTGAAGCCGGTTCACAGAAGAATTCTTTACGGTATGAGCCAGCTGGGCGTTACACCGGATAAACCGCATAAAAAATCCGCCCGTATTGTCGGTGAAGTAATGGGTAAATATCACCCACACGGCGATAGCTCTATTTACGATGCTATGGTAAGACTGGCACAAGATTTTTCTACCAGATATATGTTGGTAGATGGTCACGGAAACTTCGGTTCCGTCGATGGTGACGGCGCCGCTGCAATGCGTTATACAGAAGCAAGAATGACGCCGTTTTCTCTGCAGATGATCAGGGATATTGAAAAAGAAACGGTAAACTTTGTAGATAATTTTGACGGTGAAGAAAAAGAACCAGTAGTGCTGCCAAGTAGATTTCCTAACCTTTTAGTAAATGGTTCCAACGGTATCGCCGTAGGTATGGCAACTTCCATTCCGCCGCATAATCTCAGTGAAGTCATCGATGCTACAGTAGAGTTGATTGATAACGAAGAAGCAACTGTAGAAGATTTGATGAAATATGTCAAAGGACCAGATTTTCCAACGGGTGCGACTATCCTTGGAAAGAACGGCGTAAGAGAAGCCTACAAAACCGGTATCGGTAAGGTAAAGGTTCGTTCCTGTTGCGAAATTGAAGAAACTGATAGAGGGCGTTCACAAATTATTGTAACGGAAATTCCTTATCAGGTAAACAAAGCTAGACTCATCGAAAAGATGGCAGAACTTGTAAAGGATAAGAGAATCGAAGGCATTTCTGCAATCCGAGATGAATCCAATCGTAACGGTATGCGTATCGTCATCGAACTGAAGAGAGATGCAAATCCTCAGATTACGCTGAACAGATTATATAAGCATACACAGCTGCAGGAAAGCTACAGCATGATTATGATTGCTTTGGTAGACGGTCGTCCAAAGGTTCTTAATCTCTATGACATTATTTCAGAGTACTTGAAATTCCAGAAGGAAGTTGTAACCAGAAGAACTCAATTTGACCTGAAAAAAGCCGAAGCCAGAGCCCACATCTTAGAAGGTCTGCGTATCGCTCTTGATAATATTGATGAAATTATTAAAATCATCAGAAGCGCATATAATGACGCAAGAGAAAAGTTGATGGAACGTTTCGGACTTTCAGAAATTCAGGCTCAGGCAATTTTGGATATGAGACTTGCCAGACTGCAAGGACTGGAAAGAGAAAAAATCGACAAAGAGTATGCTGAGCTGATGGAAAGAATCGCTTACTTTAATTCGCTGCTTGCTGATGAAAAACTGCTCATGGGTGTTGTAAAAGATGAACTTCTGGAAATCAAAGAAAAATACGGTGATGACAGAAGAACCAAGATGGTTGCAGATGTAGATGAATTTGACGATGAAGACTTAGTTGCAGAAGAAAAAGTAGCGATTACTTTGACGCATCTTGGATATATCAAGAGAGTTCCGGCTGACACCTATAAAGCACAGAGACGTGGCGGTAAGGGCATTACAGGCATTACGACCAGAGAAAACGACTTTGTAAAAGACCTGATTATGACCTCTACTCACGACTATCTCATGTTCTTTACCAATACAGGAAAAGCGCATAAGATTAAAGCATTTGAAATTCCAGAAGCGACAAGAACAGCTAAGGGTACGCCGGCTGTCAACTTCCTGAATCTGATGCAGAGAGAAAGAATTACAGCAATTATTCCGGTACAGGAATTTGCAGATGATAAATTCCTCATTGCTGTAACTAAGAACGGTACGATTAAGAAGACACCGCTTTCTCAGTTTGATACGCAGAGAAAGACTGGTCTTATTGCTATCAACTTAAAGGATGACGACCAGTTAATCGGTATCAAAGAAACTACTGGAAGCAACAATGTAATCATAGTAACCAAAAATGGTAAATGTATCTGCTTCTCTGAAGAAGATGTAAGAAGCATGGGTAGAATTGCCGGTGGTGTTCGTGCAATTAAGCTTGAAAAAGATGATGAAGTTGTAGCAATGGAACTTGTTGAACCGGGTCAGGAGCTGCTGGTAGTAACAGAAAATGGTTACGGTAAAAGAACTCCTGTAGAAGACTATAAGATTCAGGTGCGCGGCGGTAAAGGTCTTTTGACTTATGATAAATCCAAGTTCAAAAAGACCGGTGCTCTTATCGGTGCAATGGTTGTCGATGAAGATGACGAAGCTCTGATGATTAATTCAGATGGAATCATCATCAGAATCAGAGCTGGAGAAGTATCCAAACTGGGCAGAGCAACCCAGGGTGTAAAGATTATGAAGGTCGAAGACGAAGTAAAAATTGTCGCTATGGCAAAAGTAATCAAAGAAGATGAGGAAGAGGAAGTAAAAGAAAAACCTGCAAAGGAAGAAGCACCGAAAGAAGACGGTGACGAACAGCTTACTCTGTAATTAAAAATAAAAGGCTGTCGCACAGTTTAAAGATTCGTTTAGATGGAGCGACAGCTTTCTTCTTTTTGGCGCTGCACATCGTTTCTTTTCACTTATATTTTTCTGTACATATTTTGGAGGATTTTGTCGATAATATGCACTCCTGTGTGCATATTTTAAGAAAAAATGCCTTTAATATGCACATTTGCGCAGCTAAGAACTAAAAAAGCTGCCGAATGAACAATGAAATTGCCTTTCAACAGCTTTGACTGTAAATATTTTTGAAAGTTTTTAAAAAAATATGCAGAGCGTTATGCATATTTTTGGGATTTTTTGCGAATATATGTACATTCACAGCCAGTTATTGGATTTATAAAAATTATGCTGATAGAGGAGTTATTTAAATGGATCAGTTAAAATTTACAATACCGGGAAAACCGGAATATCTGACAATGCTGCGTCTTGCAATCAGCTCGGTAGCAGTAACTGCAGGCTTTGATCTTGATGGAGCTGAAGATATAAAAACAGCTGTATCGGAGGCTTGCAAACTGGTATCCTGCCATGGTTTTGACGGATTTTCCGACAAGTACGAACTGCAATGCAGCGTAGAGGAAGGGAGGATTGAAATCATCATAGAAGACAGATGTGAAAATCATACCCTTGAAAAACTGCATAAACCTTGCAAAAACTGCCCAACTGAAGGAAATATCGGTGTTTATGTTATTCAAACACTGATGAATGAAGTAGAAATTAATGTTTTAGAGAACGGACAAAAGTCAATAAAAATGGTGAAATATTTATGATGGAACAAGAATTGTTTATCAAATACAAAGACAATCCCACCAGAGAACTTCGTAACGAAATTGTAGAAAAACATCTTTACATGGTAGACATTCTGATTCGGAAATATCTAGGAAAAGGCGTAGAATATGACGATCTTTATCAGGTTGGCGCTCTTGCTCTTGTTTCTGCTGTGGAGCGCTTTGATCCGGAAAAAGGATATGAGTTCAGCTCTTTTGCAACACCAACTATTTTGGGAGAAATCAAAAAATATTTCCGGGACAAGCAATGGAGTTTAAAGGTTCCCCGCCGCCTGAAAGAGATTGCCGCGAAGGTGCAGGAAACTAAGGAAACACTTTACACGGAGTATCATCGTAAACCGACGGTGGAAGAAATCAGCAAGGCTACAGGCTTTTCAAAGGAGCAGATTATCGAGGCACAGGAAAGTTCCCAGGCTTACGGTACTTATTCTCTTGATAAAACCTTTGATGACATGGGAGAAGATGGGGAAAGTCCGCTTCTCGAAAAGTATGCCGGTTTTGTGGAAAAAGGCTATGAACGGATTGAAATCTCTGAGATTATCAAAAAGGTCATGGCTACTTTCAGTGAGCAGCAGCTTTACATATGCAAGCAGCGGTTTATCCATAACCGCTCTCAAGCAGAAATTGCAAAGGCTCTCGGCGTTTCCCAGATGACCGTGTCGCGGGCTGAGAAAAATATTATCAGCCGGTTTCAGGAGGAACTGAAACACTAGAAAAGAGCCGCATAAATTTGCGGCTCTTTAAGGTTTTGTATTTACAGCCTTAAAATTTTAGCTGAAGCAATCTGTGGACTGATAGAAACGGAATTGTCATATCCCAGCATAACCATAGTTTCCAGGAATTTTATAGCATTTGCCATGGGTTCGATAACGGTTATATTTATGTGCTCCTCTTTCAGCCTTGCATTGAGGGTATTTGCAATATAAAACATTCCAGTACATCCCAGGCAAACTGCCTTGATGCCGTAATCGTCAGACATTTTTTTGCAGATAGAAAGCAGTCTGTCTATCAGGAAATTCGCCTGTTCACGAATATCGTTTACTTCTAAATCAACAGGGATAATAGAGGCGATATGGTCCAGCATACCTATTTGCTTTGCCTTTCGTTCTTCGTGAATAATTCCCGCTGTGTCGGTGGTAATAATACCAATTTTATCTGCGAGAATCAGCGCAGAATGTATTGCCGCCTGATATGGACCGATAACGGGAGTAATGGCAAGTTCTCTGCAAGCAGATACGCCCGGATCATCAAAGCAATTCACATATATGCCATCGTAGGATTTACTCAGCGTTTTTACCAGATTTACAGTTTGCCAGCCGTTGTAAATATCCTGTAAATCCGATTCAATAGAAGTGTATCCTTGCGGAATTTGTGCAAATTCGATGACTGTATCTGGATGAAGATAGGGCTGAAGATATGAAAGAATATCAGTTTTTTTGTTCTCATATTCCGCAGTCACAGGGATTAAAAATAAAAGTTTCATCAGCGCTCCTCTCAATCAATATAAATTTCATCAATATATTTTTGCATTTCGATATTTAGAATGTTTTCGATTCTCTGATATACGTCTCGGTATAAAAGACCTTTTCCAAGCAGCATATGCTCTTTTGATGCGGCAACTACTGTAATATTGCAGCCATTTTCAATTTGTGCAGTAGTCAGAATTTCTCCCGTTTGTGTATCTATCGTTGTAATCAAATCAGGGAACGTTTGCAGCCTTTCCCCATTTTTATCAACGGCCATATATTCATTAAAAAAGTATAGCTGATATTTGTCGTTTTCGCTGCAAACTGTAAAAGAACCATGATCCAACGCGTTTTCAGTGCAGAGAGTGTGATTCTCTACCCTGCCCTGGCAAATTATATTTCCTTCTACTACGGAACATGCTGCTGCAATCTTTTCTTCCACTGTTTTTCCAGTTAAATATGCTTCGCCCAGTCTGTATGCTAAATCATATGCTCCCGTTGCACCGGAAGTTTCAAGCCATGACGGAGCGACAGGATTTCTTGCGACAGCTATAGCGCCGCCTGCCTTTGCTGCGGCGTTTCTGATCAGGTCAGAGGTAGTTTCTATGGAGCCGGTTAAAAGTACTTCAACATATGTATTGGTAGATTCTCTGCCACCAGCCCCAGCTTGCACCGTGATATTTTTATCACCTTTCTCAAGACCCAGAGATCCCATAATCCCAAAGGGATGTGCTCTGCCGTCACAGGCAGAATTAATGACGGGAATATTTAAGCGAGCAGCTGGAATAAAGGGCTCAAAAGAAGATGAAGCACCCATTTCGCAGGGAATAAAACCTATAATTTTTTTCTTTTCCTGAGATTGAATTAGATAAAGAATTTTTTCGTAAACGTCCTCTGAATAGTAAGCGGTATCCGATGCGGGAGAGCCAACGCCGGATATGGTAAGAATGACGCCTTCCTTTTCGCTGACTTCGGAAAGGGGAATAATCTGCACTTCTCCCAATTCCAAAGCGCGCCTTGCGGTTGAAAGACCTTCACGAATATCTCCGCCACCGCCTCCGCCGAGAAAGAGACTTCCGATTGCAATTTTCTTAACATCTTCAAGATTTACTAACATATTAGTGGTACCTCCATGTAATAATGCAAGTACCGGAATTACACACTGCCAGTATACTGGGTTCAGAGGCGAAAGTCAACCTATATTTTTTGAAATTTCAAAAAGTCCTTGACACCAAATCGAAGCCATGATACATTAAATTTAGTTAAAATGTCAATATTCATAATGTTCTCGTTAGCAGTTTGATTTGTGAATCAAAACAAAAGGAGAAAGTTATGAATAACACAGAAAGTAAGCAGAACAATATTCTGCTTGAGGAACAAAAAGAAATTGACAGACATAAGATTACTGCAGATCAGATGCCAAAAGTAAAAGAGCCTGCAGTTTTTGTTGTTGCTATTATTGTTGCGATTCTCGGGTGTATTGTAGGACTTCAGGTACAGATTCATACAGGTACTACACCAGATACATCTATTGTCGGCGCTATTTTTGCTATTCTTATTGCGCAAATTCCTCTCAGATGGCTAAAACCTTTTAAAAACATTCACCGGCAGAATCTGGTACAGACGACGATTTCCGGTGCGACGTTTGCTTCTGCAAATTGTATGTTCTTAACTATGGGTATCCCTGTTATCATGGGATGGCCGCAGTTGATGGTTCCTATGTTAATTGGTGCAACTCTTGCCACTATTGTGGATGCAACGATTTTATACAAGTCCTTTGGATCTCCAATGTTTCCGGCTGAAGGTGCGTGGCCTCCGGGAATTGCTGTAGCCGAATCTATTTATGCTATGGCTGACAAAGGAAAACGAGCGCTTTTGCTGCTTGTAGGTTCTGTTGCCGGATGGATTGGTGCAATGATTGGAATTCCAATGGATTTAGTTGGAGTAGTATGGGTTGGAAGTTTAGTAGCGATGGGTGCTTTTGGTGTAGGTGCTTTGTTGAAAGGTATTTTATCTACGAACGAATTTTCTCTCACCTTTGCAGGTCACACCGGAACTTTTGCAACAGATATTTTCGGATCGGATTTCTCATTTGCCGACAGCGTTTCTCTTTCCTATCTTGGTCATGGCGCGATGATTGGTGCCGGAATTATTTCTTTATTGCAGTGTGCACGAATTTTATTTAAAAAAGAAGAAAATGGAACTTCTGCCGCATCCAGATTCGGAACAAGTCTCAGTGATATGAAAAACGCTTTGAGCAAAGGCTTTATTGCATATATTGTTATTGCAATCGGTCTTGCAATTGCGACAGGTCTGTACTATGAAATGGGTATAGTGAAGCTAATCGCATGGGTCATCTTTGCTGCAGTCGCAGCGTTGGTATCTGAGCTTATCGTAGGTGTTTCCGCGATGCATTCAGGCTGGTTTCCGGGATTTGCTACTGCACTGCTATTTTTGATTATTGGTATGATGATTGGCTTCCCTACACTGCCGCTGGCAATTCTTGCAGGATTTACAGCTGCTACAGGTCCGGCTTTCTCTGATATGGGAAACGATTTAAAGGCAGGATGGATATTGCGTGGTAAAGGCGCAGATATGGAGTTAGAAAAAGTAGGAAGAAAACAGCAGTACTATGCAGAATTGCTCGGGTTTGGCGTTGCCTTTGTCATGGTAGCAATTTTTGCGAAGGGTTATTTCAATCAGGGTATGTTTGCGCCGATTAACTTTGTTTATCAGTCGACTATTGAAGCGGGATCTACCGTTGAAGTAATGAAGTGGCTTGCGATTTGGGCAATTCCAGGTGCACTGATTCAGCTTTTGGGCGGAAATCATCAGGCAGGAATTCTGTTTGCAACTGGTTTTTTGGTTGGATGGACTGAGGCCGGTGTTGTCATTCTGATTGCAATTTCAATCAGAGCGATTGTTATCCATAAAAATCCTGAAAGAGACAGCATTTTTGCAATCCTTGGCGCAGGTGCTCTTGTGGGATCCGCGCTTCGGGATTTCTCCACTTCCATGCTTGGATTATTTAAGAAATAGGTTGCCGCAAGGCGCTATGTCAACGCTTTCATTTTCATAATTTTGTACAGAAAATACAGCGTTTGCGTAAAGTCAAGAGAGCTCCTTCCATACGGAATCAGCTCTCTAATTTTATTTAGGCGGTAGCGTACCGTATTAACATGAATATGCAGCAGTTTTCCCGTTTTTACATGATCAAGGTCACATTCAATAAAGGCTGTCATTGTTTCAATCAAGTTGGAATGGTATTTCTTGTCATGTTCAGCAATGGGCGAATATAACTCATTAAAGTAGTCCTCAAGAAGTGGATTTGAAAGGAGTTTGACGAGCAGTTTTGATAATCCGATATCTCTGAAATACACTGTGCCGTTGATATCGTGTGCGCCGGATAAACTTGCCATAGATGCCTGCACAATCACTTCGTCTAACTGCTTTAGTGGAAGCAGCTCGCTGATTCCTATGACTGCATTGGGCAGCATTCTGCGAATAAACTGGATTTCATCTTCGCAGGACGAAATATTTGCCGCAGTGTGATAGGACCGGATAATCAACATCCCTTTTTTATAGTGGCATCCTAAGGCGAATTTGTTTTCTCTGATTTTATTCAGCAAGTATACTTCGTTGCTGATTGCTGTGATTTTGTTGGAGGAGAGGTCGGTATTGACGCAGTAAAAGGCTCTAATATAGGAATGAAAATTCTTATTGAGCAGAGGAATAATCTCTAGTTTTCTCTCTTCTTTACATTGGGAGGAAACTAGTTCATGGATTAGATTTTCATGAAGTTCAGATTCATGATAGGATAGTTTAAGCTCCATGATGGAAGAAATAATCAGTGCATATGGGGTACTTGAGTCGATAAAAATAATGGGAAGCTTGTGTGTGTTTGCTAATTCATATGCACTTTCTGGAAGCTCGTCCAAGTATTCGTCAATGATAAAAAGGGCGGAAACCTTCATGTCAATAAAATGCCGAATCAGCACATTGATGTATTTCTCGTTGTCCACTCCGTAAGCCATTGACGTCAAATATAGATTCTGCCCGTAATTTACTGGTGTAGACTCTGAATCTGTTTCATCATAATAGTTATCCAGCACATTAACGTACGATACGATGTTAGATAGCCCGTTCTGGCCAGCTTTCAGCTCTGCATTTGCCATGATTGGCAGGTGCAGAACATCTAATACGGTAATATCCTTCATATATGCAACCTTCCTTTTCGTCTTGATTCTGTCATAATTATAACAGAATCTCAAAAAATCGCAAATAGAATTATATGTCCATACAATAATTAATAAAGAATTTTATATGAACATACAATTCTTTTCGATTTTTCTGTTTGCTAAAATGAACATTAATACCGGAATTACACAAACAGGAAGAACGCAGATCGTGTGCTGCAAATTAGAACAATACCGAGTATTGACATTTTAACGACTAACTAAAAACGAATTTCAGGAGGTACATAATGGTATTCAAGCAAATGATTGAGGTATATGATATTCTCGATGATATCCATGCAAATGGTGAGAGAATGGCTAATTATTTTAGATCCATTAAATCGGATGCAGATGTTGAAGTGAAGACAATTTACGGAGATAAAGGAAAGACCGACTTGGTAAAGGTTACGATTCCGGGAACGAATGGACGGATAAAAGGGGGCGACGCCCCTACCCTCGGCTTAATAGGCCGTCTGGGGGGACTAGGTGCTAGACCTGAGAGAATCGGTTTTGTATCTGATGGAGATGGTGCGCTTACGGTGTTGACTGCAGCGGCAAAACTTCTTGATATGCAGAAAAAAGGAGATACACTGGAAGGAGATGTCATTGCGGTTACCCACATCTGCAGCGATGCGCCTACCGAACCCCATGAACCTGTAGACTTTATGGATTCTCCTATCAGCATGAAGCAGTGCAATGATGAAGAGGTTTGTGAAGAAATGGAAGCAATTTTGACTGTCGATACCACAAAGGGAAACAGAGTCATCAATACAATGGGTTTTGCGATTTCTCCAACGGTAAAGGAGGGATATATTCTGCGAACCAGTGAAGATCTGTTGGATTTAATGGAAATGACGACGGGTCGTCTGCCAAAGGTTTTCCCTGTTACGACACAGGATATCACCCCTTATGGAAATGACCTGTATCATTTGAACAGTGTACTGCAGCCTGCTGTTTCCACAAACGCTCCTGTTGTTGGAGTTGCAATTACAACGGAAGTTCCTGTTCCGGGATGCGGAACCGGCGCAACTCACGCAGCAGACGTAGAGATGACTATAAGATTTGTCTTAGAAGCCGCCAAGGCCTATGGAAGAAAACAGTGCAGTTTTTATGACGAAGCCGAATTTAATCATTTAGTAGAACTCTACGGCTCCATGACGCAGCTGCAGACAATGGGAATGAAGTAAGATGAAGAAAATTGGTTTTATCACGATCGGTCAGTCCCCTAGAGATGATATCATGAAAGACATTCTTCCAATAATCGGAGATGATATAGAAATTTTACAGAAAGGGGCTTTGGACAACCTTTCAGAGGAAGAATTGGAGGAAATCGCACCGCTGTCTGGCGACACAGTTCTTGTTTCATCCCTTAGAGATGGGCGGTCTGTTTCCATGGCGGAAGAAAAAATTATCGTGCATCTTCAGCGGTGTATCGATGAATTGGAAGTTTGCGGTGTGAGTGGGATTATGTTCCTATGTACGGGAGATTTCAAAGATCTTCTCACTGCACATGTTCCTCTGATATATCCAAACCGTCTTTTGAGGGCGATTATCCCCGCCATATGTGATAGAAAAAGGCTTGTAGTTCTCGTTCCCGAAGAGGAACAGAAATCTGAGGCTATGGCGCAATGGGAAGGTATCGGCATGGAGACCAGCGTTTTTTCTATCTCGCCGTATACTGCTGCCGAAGAGAATTTCGCGGCGCTGGCTCTTACGTTAAAAGACATTGACTGCGACTGCATTCTGATGGACTGCATGGGATACTCCGCAGAGATGAAGTATATCCTTTGTAGCCGCAGCGGTAAAAATGTATTGCTTCCGCGTACTTTTTCTGCCGCTGTGCTGAAAGAACTGATTTAAGGAGCAAATATGAAATCACTTATAGAAATATCAAAGGACATTTTAACAGGTTGCATGGATTTAAAAAAGGAAGAGACGCTGCTTGTTATCACCGATACGTTAAAATTCGAAATCGGAAAAGCCCTATATCAGGCGGGTCTTGAACTCGGGTGCGAATCTCTTCTCATGTCCATGGAAGCTCGCTCTGTTTCCGGAGAGGAACCTCCTGAGGCTGTAGCAAATGCAATGCTGGGTGCAGATGTTATCATCTGTCCCACAGAAGAGTCTCTAACCCATACGAGTGCAAAAGTAGAGGCCGTCAAAAAAGGCGCCCGTGTAGGTACTATGCCGGGTATTACAGAGGAAATGTTTACACAGGGTGCAATTACCGCTGATTTTAAAGAAGTTGAAAAACGTACGTTGGAATTGACGCAAATGCTCACCGAGGCGAACGAAGCTGTAATTGAAAAGGATGGTTTGGTGATGAGGCTAAATCTGCAGAATAGAGATGGCGTCCCAAGTACTGGCGTATATAGACATCGTGGAAGTAGCGGAAACCTGCCCTCAGGAGAAGCGTATATTGCACCGAAGGAAGACGGGTGTGATGGTGAAACTCTGATTGACGGTTCAATGGTAGGCGTTGGAACGCTTGTCGAGCCCCTTCACGTTACAGTGAAGGACGGTCAGCTTCAGAAAATCACAGGCACAGGTTCTGAAAAACTGGAAATCTTATTTACTAAACCGGAGAACGGCATTGTGGCTGAGCTTGGCATCGGCACAAATGAAAAAGCGCTGCTCTGTGGAAATACACTGGAAGATGAAAAAGTCTATGGAACGGTACATATCGCCTTTGGAACCAATACCTCTTTTGGCGGAAAAAATAAGGCAGACTGCCATATGGATGGCATCATCTTGAAGCCTACGCTGTATTTGGATGGCAAAAAAATCATTGCAGACGGAGAGTTTGTCTATTAAACTTTCAGCTGAGAAATCTGTTCAAAGGAAAACCTCCCGTAGGAAAGGTGTTTAAACGGGAGGTTTTTTAGTATGACATTTTGTAATTCGCTAAATAATTAGTAGAACATACCGGTCGGACCACAGGTTAAAGTGACGGTTTTTGTAATACTTTCTCTTGCTGTACCGTTTTGATAGTGAGTGCCGGTTGCTGTGGCTGTCGCTTTATTTCCAGATTTACCGCCTGTAATATTGGACACTTTCCAGTTTGAGTCTAAAGATGCGGCAGATGGGGTTGCAGAGGTACATCTGGCAGTACCATCTCCATAGGTAAATGTACCGGTAACTCTGACGTACCATACGGATTTGCCTGCTGAATTTTCGTAATATACGGTTTTAGATTTGGTTTCAGTGGTTCTGTCAAAAGGCTGAATGCCCGGTGTAGGCACATTTTCTATTACAGTTACGAAGCGGCTGCCGTCAGGCAGTTCTTCGATATCTACAGAAATTACGTTGCTCTGTGCAAACGCAGGCTGCAATGTAAGTACTAAAATCATGCTAATAATAGCGAGCAATGTGGTGAATTTTTTCATATTTAAGTCCCCTTTCTATTCAATGACAACTCTTTCATGTGTTATGATAGTGTTTTTATATTCTAAATATGATATATAATGGAAAATAATTCTAATTGAACATGTCGCAATTGCGGCAAGAACAATGATGATAATCGCTCTTTTAATCGTTTTTCTCAGAGAAATCTTTTTGCAAAGCTCATGCTGGTCTAAACAGGAAATATAGTTAAAAACAACATCAGCAGGTTCCTCGAATCGCTCCAAAATTTCTTCATAGGTGCAGTTTGGATTGGATTCGATATACTCGTCGACTGATTTTCTAAGGTCGTTAATAAATATTTTCTCCTCTTTAGAATAAATAGGAAGCAGTAATTTTATTTCTTTGAAATACTGTTTGAGTGCTTTAGCCCTAATCTGCTGCATAATACTCCTCCGGCAGTTTTTTACAGGCGAGAATTAAATCTGTACCGATTCTGTTGGTTTCATAGTCTTCCAGTAAATCGGCAAGACGCTTCCTGCCAGCCTCTTCCAAATGATAGTAGACGCGAACACGTCTCTTTCCAATCGGTACCTCTATATCCGTAATAAAGTTGTTATTCTTTAGTTTATAAAGTGTTGGATATAGAGAACTCTCTGTAATAACGACCTTTCCGTCGGAAAGCGTCTCAATCAGCGTTGTCAGCTGATAACCATATAAATCACTTTTTTCCAGCAGGAACAGAACGATTAGCTCCACTGTTCCCATCTTAAAACTACTTCTACCTCTGGCCACTTAGAAGCCTCCTTACAAGTTGTCTTCTTACAATGCAAAGTATATATAAAAACTTCTGTAGTGTCAATCATATTTAAAAAATGTATTATGAAAAACAATATAATAGTTGACAGATTTACAGAAATTTAGTATGATATAGAAAAGTCAGAAAATGAATCAAATCATTTGGCAATTGATTCGTTTCTGTCGGTATTGGGATTTTATCTTTGGAAGGAGTGATGCGTATGAGAGCTGAGGATGAAAATGAGATTTCAAAATGGGGATTTGGGAAAAGAGAAAAGTTAGAGTCGAAAGATTGTTCTTTAGAATAAAAGAGAGCTTTTCAGAAATACGTCGTGAATGCAAGCACAAAACATATTTTAAGAAAAACTCTACAATTATTATAAACAACAATAACGAAAAAAGCAATCATAAAAATAATAAATATTAGATAATATAACTTATATTTAACTATTTATTATAAATTATTTAAGGAGGAAAATTATAAAAGTAACATCATTTAAAAGAATTATGATTGTACTTTGTATAGCAGTAATTGTAAGTTTACTGCCATGTACTTCTTTTGCTGCAGAGAATGTAGGAAATTTACCACAAGGATATGGAAACACTTATTCATATGTTGAACCGCAAGATGGAGGATTTAATGGGTATTATTATACCAAGAAAAATCCAGTAGTAACTTATGAATGGAGTACCGTCAAAAGGATATCTGATGATTTAGAAACAGGTCCTGCGGGTGGTAGTATCACTTCGAATAAAAGTGTAACTTTTACTGCTCAAATTGGATCTAGCGCAAAAGGATTAACCTTTTCCGGTTCAACATCAATTTCGAGTGCTATTGGATACACATTACACGTCGGCGGAAACCGAAAGGCGTATATGGGGTATAAGGTATACTATAGGGTAGAAACAGGCATTAGAGAGAAGCGCTCAATGACAACTAGTAAAGTCGTTAGTACAAATACATACACTGTAAAAACAATTGATCACGGTTCATATTGTCTGGTTAATGTTAATTAAAAAATAGGAGGATATCATGAAAAAGATAATCATCGGAGGATTTCTGACTCTTCTAGGCGGAATATGGCATTCTACTATTGTTATCATTATTAACAATTCGTATGGAGGATTTATTGAAGGTGGGATCATGACTTCAATTACCCAGTCAGGCTGGATGTTCACCTATGTGTGCTCATGGATATTCCTGATTGTGGGAATCGTCTTGATGATTAAAGGATATAAAGATTCATAAGGTTATATATCCTAAAAACCAAAACCAGGGAGAGCAGAGCTGTAATCCCTGGTTTTTGAAAGGAATGCAAAATAAAAGATGATGTTTATGAGAGTGGAAAATGAAAATGAGACTTCAAAATGGGGATTTGGGAAAAGAGAAAAGTTAGAGTTGAAAGATTGTTCTTTAGAATAAAAAAAGAGCTTTTCAAAAGTATGATGTGGTAGTGCCACAAAATATATATTAAGAAAAACTCCAAGTTTATTCTGATTTACAGGGAAGTCAAAGTCAAGCTATAAAGATAACTTAATTGAAAGGAAAAAATTATGAAGAGTCTAAGAAAAGGAATAATATTAGTTATGGCTTTCTTTTTAGTTTTAGGGTCAACAGTTAGTTCATATGCTGCATCAGGAACAGTGCATTATAAGTATGAAAATAACCATGTATTTATGCTTGGTCAAGAAATGAATCCGCCAATTGTTTCAAGTGTGGGAGTAACAATCAATGCAGGAGCAGATTTTTCTTATGGATCAAGTGATACGCAGTCAAGAACATACAATAAAGAAGAATGGTGGTTAATTGCGAAGAGTATTAATGCACCCGAAGTAACAAATGATATAACCTGCAGTATTGGAGCACTAAAAGTATATCCAATAAATGCAAGTGCTAAAACTTGTACTGTCACTTATCATCCAAGTATGTGGAGTGATCCTAATTGGATTTCTACGCAAGCTAACGGAAGTAAAACGTCAGTTAAAATAATGAAATCAGGTGGAAATTCATATGGAACATTCACCTATTCAGTAAGAGTTCCGAAATCTGTAAGCGGGGGAACAAAAAAAACTTTAAAATTTAATAGTTTAGGTACGGCATCAGGGACGGTTACAGTAAATAGTGCCAATAGTGATATAATGGGAAATGAAATGATTACTGTAGTAGATAATGATAAGCTGACAAGATCCGAGATTGAGGAGATGAGTAAATTTATAAAGGCTCATATTGAAAATAAGGACCAACAGAAAATTATCATTCAACAGAATAAAGAATATCAGGCTTTACTAAAATATGCAAAACAGGAAAACTTATCTGTTGGTGATGAGGAAGTTGAACAATACTTAGAAGAGTTATTCGCAATATACCAAAAGGCTGATAATATGGAGGAGATTAAATCAGCATGTAATATGGCCGGAACGACTTATGAAGAACTGATTAAGAATGATTTTGAAGGATACAGAGTTTTATTAACTGAAGAAAAGGTTTACAATGATTTTTTGAAAAAATATAATGTGTCAAGAAATCTATATATAAATACTCTATCTTATGAATCATACCAAACACAGTTAAAAGCAGATTGGGAAAAATTTAAAGAGAATTTAGTAGCTTAAAAGGATACCAAAATGAAAAAGAGCATTATAGTAATATTTTATATGTTATTGACAATTAGCTTAATCTTTTCTTTTGGCTGCGAAAATGATTTTTTAGAAACCGATGAACTGGCTCCCAGTGAGGAGATGAACGCGGCCCATCGCCTGATAGAAGAAAAGTTTAAAACATCTCCGGATAATTTTGCGATAATGTCATATGAGATTAATTCGGCGGAGGAATTCCGTTTTATTGAGATGAAGGATGATATGTATGTGATTCGCGGAGGCTTTCAATGCAGCTATGGCTGGTCGAAAGAGAAGTCGGTTCTAGAGATGGAGGTGGAAGCTGATTATACGCTGAAACGAAGCGTGGAAGGGAATTGGAGCATCGAAGGTATTACGCCTGTCAGAATTGAAAGCGATGCGGAAAAGAAAGGCAAAGGCTGGATTACTTCCGTTGATGAAAGCAGCTTAGTTCCGTTTATTTCCACAAAAGAGGTGGAAGAAGGGAAGATGCAGATTCCAAGTATTGCGCAGAACTTATTAGGGAAGTTGATGGTAGAATTCTCAAATTACGAAAGGGAAAAAGCAACGTTTCTTTTAGCAGTGGCATCCAGTTCGGCCTTAAATCTGGAACAGATTAAAGTGCCGGAAGGGTGGAATGATGTCAAAGCTTGCTGGAAAATTGAAGAGGGCATTAACGGATCGTATTTAGGTTATATTGAAGGATTGGGATATATGTCCCCCATGCTGCAGACGGACTTTGAAAGCCAAAATATGACATTAAACCAGAAACCTCTTTATTTGGTAAAAAAGCAGGACGGATATTATTTGGAGACTTTCGCTGTATTTGAGGGAGGTATAAAAGGGGAGATTTTTTAAGGGATTTTAAGATATGATATGATTCAATAAGGTTCAAAGGATAGACCATTTGATTTTACAAACCCGTCATTTCGCCCAATGTAGACAGAAAAACTGTAAAAAAATCCGAATTTTAACCAGTTATTGAAAAAACGACCACTTATTTCTTTTTTGTTGCAACGAAAGCAAAGTTCTCGTGTAATAAGGAATCAATTAATTATAACACTTTAGCGAAAGGAGAATTTTATGAAAGCAAAGAGAAGAATATGTCTCCTTATGCTTCTTCTCTTGGTTATAGGAATTTGCGCTACATTTACCCTTTTTTCTGGAGAGAAGCCACAAAAGGAACCCCAGCATGTTAATGTAAGTGCAAAAGTAGATTTTTATACTGATACAGATGCCTTAGTCTCAGACTCAGAAATTATTGCAGTATGCGAAAAAATTTCTGAAGATGAACCTGTAGTACAAAAAGATGGAGCAGGAAATATTCTTGCAGTTTATACTCTTTCCACGGTTCGAGTTAAATCTGTGAAAAAAGGTGATGTTTCTATTGGAGACGAATTAATCGTCATGGAAAATCAGGGTTATGACGAAACGTCAAATATTGTTTATCATATTGCCAATTATCAGGCAATGCAGTCTAATCATGAATATTTACTGTTGTTGCGTAGTTCAACTTCTGATTCTTGGTATATTCCATTAGCTGTAAATGCAGGTAAAATACCAATGGATGAGAAGGAAAGTATCTTATCACCGGGAACAGAAGAAAATTTGGAATTGGAAACAAGAGTATTATATGACAATATAAAAGAGGAATTGCTATAGTTAATTATAAAAACAAAGCTTTTAAATGGCGAAGCATTTTGAAATTCAGAAAAAACCTATAAAAGGATGATGCTAATAATTTTAAGGGCGGAAAGTTACAATTCACCCGCATATGAAAGTTATTTAAAAGACTGCACAAACTTTGTTTCACAATGCCTTGTGGCAGGTGGAAAAAACATGGTTAAACCATCCAACTATAAGGATTTGGGATCAATGTATGGAACTACATCTTATTGGTACTCTATGCATTGGACAGAAATTTCACCGTATCACAGGTATGCAGTGTGTAAATGCCGGAGACTTTTTTACATATTGGAAAACTCGAGGAGGGTTGGTTACTACAGGACTTTCCAAATCACAGCTCCAGTCAAAAGCTAAGAAAGGAGACATTGTACAATTAAAAAAAGATGGATCTTGGTACCATTCCATTATCATAACAAGCGGAACAACAGGTAATTGGAATTATTGTGGGCATACTTCAAATAGAAAGGATAAGCCAATTTCAGCTATAACAGAGGCGACGGAATATAGAATTTTAAGATTTGCATAAGTAAAGGAGTACATTTTATGAATCTGGACAAGAAAACTGCAAAACGACTGATTTTGCTTTGTGCCGTAGTCCTTGTGATTGCAATGCTTTGCATTGGAGTTGTGCCCAAAGTAGAACTGAAGTCAGTAGATGGCCATTGGCGTGCAGTATTTTTTTCAGAATATCAGGACTGTGGATGGGAAGGAATGTTGGTTTATGAAGGCAAAGGAGATGTGAGGAATCTTCATGTAGAACTTTTATATAACGGTGAAGAGAAAATAGTTGATATGAAGATATTGGAAGAGTTTCATGGAAAGTTGAAAAATAAAGTGAGATTAGCACTGAGAGTTAATGAAGATGAACCTGTTTTTTGTGAAATGATTGCATTCGCAGACGAACCCAAAGAAATCACAGTTCTAATACAGTGGGAAGAAAACGGGAAGAAATACGAAACTACACTGGAATATTCAAAGTAATACAGCATAAATTTATAACAAATTACATAATATAATTATAATATAAAATATACAAAATATTATATACATTTAATATCCATACAAATAGAAAAGAATTTTATAATTTATGCACAAATCAAGATATAGTACACATAAATTCTCATACAAAGGAGGATCTGTAAGTTTTTATACCGAAATGTAAAGAGTAGTGGTAAGCCAAAAAAATTTCTAGGAGCTTCATAAATTTGAAGTGCCAGTATGGATGGTGAAGTAATCAAGATTTGGCGACTACTGCTATATGGTAGGAAAGGTTATAGGTTTGTACTAAAGTGACCTAGAAGTTCTTAGAAATGAGGATTTCTAGGTTATTCAGATTGTTATTTCAATTCAATTATCGTATAGCTGAATAGCACGTATGTGAGAAGGGCGGCTTATAAGGATTACTAGATGGGAGGTATTTATGAGAAAGCAAAAGATAATCATTATATTTTTATATACAATAACTTTCTTCCTTTATTCCTGCAGTGAACCCGACAATTTGTCCGTAAAAATTTCCGAAACGCCGTCAGATATAGTTGTACAGGGTGCAAATGATTTTGGAACGTTTTCTGCAGGCGAATCAGGAATATTATACATCGAAGATAACCATTTTCTATTTTTTGATTACGAATCAAAGAAGGATTATGTGGTTTGTAGCAGGGCAAACTGCAGGCACAATGATAGTAGTTGCAGTGGTTGGTATGACGGGTATCATGGGGCTTTAGGACTTGCTGAATATGGAGGCAAACTGTATTGTTTTGTCAAGCGGCAGGAAAAAAATTTATATGAATTTATTCAGATGGATTTGGATGGAAATAATCGAAAGGTAATTGCAAAAATTGATTGTGGAGACAGTTTGCCTGGAAACTGGGAGGCAAATCTAGACTTATCATATACATATTATACAAACTATAAGGTAATTACAGTTTTGAACTGGTTATATAATCCAAAAGAAAACTCTGAAGAAATCATTCAGACCCAGCAATGCATTTCCGTGGATTTGCTGTCAGGTGAAATTATTGAAATTATGGAAAGAACAGAAGAACCTGTGCAATGCACTATTGAGGCGGTTTCAAAGGATTACAGTATAATCAAGGTGACAGGGCATGCTGAGCAGCGTTTTACAGAAGATGAATTCTACACTCGGTATGAGCAGGGAGAATTTGCAGATTATGTTCAAATTATGAAGGCAGAGAATCCTTATGAGGCATATTGTGATTGGTATTTTGATGAAGTAACATGTTGGTATAAGTATCTGATTTTTGATATAGATAAAAAAGAAACAGATGTATTGCAAATGGGAGATTTAGAAAAAGTCAAGGATGAAAATGGAAAAACAACAGCCATAAAGCCACCGTTTTATATCATAGGTGTATATAAGAATGATTTGGTGATTGAAAAGCTTGAAGAAGGGGTTATTGAGGATGAAGAGTATCCCGGTATTATTAAAGAACAAGTCTATAGGTGGGATTTGCAGAAGAATACAAAAGAAAAAATTCTTCATATAGATGATGGCTATGTTTTTGATGCCGGAGGATTAGATTGTAGCAGTATTGTTGACCATGATAAACTTCTATTTCTAAGAAGAAAGCCAAACGGAAAGGCCGTCTATTACTATTATTGTTTTGAAACAGAACAGGAAGAACAGATGTATGAGACAGTTCGGAATGTACCATATCGGATTGTAGGGGAAATGAAAAATTGTTTCATCTATTACACGGCAGATGAAACAAAGAAGTCTATGTATATGCTTGATAAAGATGATTATTATAAAGGGAATTTTGAAAAATCTATCCGCATTGAAACAATGGATGAGTATTTCTAGGGAGGATTTATGCAACTTGAGATAAAGGATTTACATAAGTGTTATGGGAAGAAAGAGGCGTTGAAAAATGTTTCTTTTTCCATGACGCCAGGAATTTACGGCCTTTTAGGACCCAATGGAGCAGGTAAATCAACATTGATTGGTATATTGACAGGAAATTTAAAAGCCGATAGGGGAACCATATATTTCAATGGAGAAAATGTGAATGAAATAGATCAAGATTATAGAAGAAAGCTTGGTTATATGCCACAACAGCAAGCATTGTATCCGGCATTTCGTGTGGGAGAGTTTTTGAGTTATATGGCAGCTTTAAAGGGTATGGAAAAAAAAGAAGCCAAACGACAGATACCGGAAATTTTGAAATTAGTTGATCTCTCGGAACATATGGGAAGTAGAATAAAAACTCTTTCTGGAGGTATGAAGCAGCGACTTTTAATTGCACAGGCAATTTTAAGCAATCCGGATATCCTCATCCTAGATGAGCCGACTGCAGGACTGGATCCGAAACAAAGAATTGGGGTACGTAATCTGATTTCTCGCATTGCTGTTAATAAAATCGTTCTTATCGCTACCCATGTAGTTTCAGATGTAGAATTTATCGCAAAAGAGTTGATTCTTATGGGGGAAGGTGAAATTCTTAAGAAAGATTGTAAGGAAAAAATTTTAAGCCAATTGTATGGTCTGGTGTATGAAACTGAGCTGACGGAAGCACAGTATAAGGATTTACCGGCTACATGGTGTATTGCGGGTGTTTCACAGATGGATCAAAAGATTATTGCTAGAGTGATTACAAAAAAGCCTGATTCGGTATGGAACTGTAGAGAAGTAAGACCATCGCTGGAAGATGTGTATCTCTATTATTTTGGAGGATTTTGAGAGTGGGGAATCTGATAAAATTTGAATGGAAAAAACTCTTCCAATGGAGATTTCTTTTTATTTTTCTACCACTGATTTTTATTTTAAATGGAATATTAGTTTTAGAACAGATTACAGGTGACTTTGAAAAAAAAGAAACTTTCCAGGAAGATAGTTGGACAGAAAATAGAAGTGAAAATAAAAATGAGTCTTATGAAGCATTTCTCTTAAGCATTGAATTGCAAGCAGAAGATATGCAGAATACTGCTATTTTTAATACAAGTTACTTCAATAGAAAAAACTTGGAAAAAACTAAAAACGCATATAGTCGGCTTCACGGAATTGAGTTGGAACCTGATTATCCGACAGGATTACGTTATGTGACGGATTATCGTATGACAGATTGTCTTCTTCTCTTTTCTGTTTTAGCACTGTTGATTCAGCTTATGCTACAGGAAAGAGCAGAAGGTCTATTGCATTTGCTTAAGCCCACTCTAAATGGAAAGGGCAGACTGATTTTTGCTAAGTATGTGACATTTGTTTTAGGAGCACTGATTCTTACTATTTTGTTTTATGGTACAAATTATTTTCTAGCTGCGGTAATAAATTCACTAGGGAAAGGAGATGCGGCAATTCAATCTTTAGAAGGATATTTGGCAAGTCCTTTTGCAATCAATATCCGAACATATTTTTGGTTGTTCCTTTTGTGTAAATGGCTTGCTGTTACTGCAATTAACAGTATATTTTTCCTTTTTTGTATTTATTGCCGTAATCATGTTTATGCTATATTGTGCAGTATTTTAACCCTTAGTGTAGAACTGTTGCTTTGGCTAACCGTAAAAGACTATGCATGGCTCAGTCCTGTTAAGCATTTTAATTTAGCGGCCATTTTAGATACTTCACATTTTTTTAATGATTATACGAATTTTAACTTTTTAGGAATACCGGTTTCTGCTGTAATGGCGGGACTGGTTACAAGTATTTTGTCAATTATAATTTCTTTGACTTGGTCAATAAAACTGTTTATATCAGAAGCTTCTTCAGAAGCCAAAAAGAGTAGATGGTTGAAAAAATTTCGAATGAAAGCATGTGGAACTAGAATTTCTGTAAATTTGTTTAGCATAGAATGTAAAAAAATGTTATTTATGCAGAAGGGGTTGTTTCTTCTCTTAGCGCTACTCGTTATACAGGCATTATTTTATTATGAAAATTATTTTTTCTCTGACCAAGAAGAAGCCTACTACCAAAGATATTCGCAGGTTCTAGCAGGAGAATTATCAAAGGAGAAAGCTGATTGGATAGAACGGAAGGAAGAATATTTCAGGAGTTTAGATGAAGAACTTGAAAAGCAATATCAGCGATATCAGCAAGGTCTAATTAGTGCTACTGTATTGGACTATTACATTAAGAAGTTGACACCCAGACAGGCGGAACAAATTGGGTTTGATAGAGCGAAAACTCAGTACCAATATGTGGAAGAACAGAGGAAAAATGGATTAAATGTGGCCTATCTGTATGATACGGGATGGAATAAATTGTTAGGTTCGGAAGGAAGGCGAGAAGAACTCCTCGACTTTGCAAAGCTTTTTTTGATAATGATTTTGGCATTGTCATCTCTTGGAACTATAGAAAAAACGTCTTCTGTAGAACTCTTGATTTTACCGTCTGCAAAGGGAATTAAAGGCATCAATCACATAAAAACCATTTTGTGTACAATGTATTCTCTTGTTGCTGCAGCAATTACTTTTGTATGGAGACCGATGCAGATTTTAAATTACTATGAAATGTCTGGAAGCCAGTACAGTGTGCAAAGTTTGCTTCTTTTCTCTCAAATAAAATGGCAGATGTCGTTGGGAGTTTATGTAACTTTAATCTATTTGTTAAAAGGTGTGATAGCCATTTTGGTCGGGCAGTTCCTGTTTTACTTATCTAGGAAATGCACACATGACAGTACAGTATTGTTTTTAAGCAGTCTGCTTCTTGTAGTGCCTGTTGTAGCAGTGTGGTTTTATTTAGGATTATGACGTTGACTCATTTAAAGAGAGTGATGATTGGAAGCTTAAATCTATAGAATCTGTATGGATTGAAAATCCTGATGATGAAGACCAAGCTTTTTTGGGATCAATAAGCCTTTGGATTCGCAGTGAAAGAAAGCTAGAATATGTGGTGCATGGTGACCTATATAATAAAGCTGATATAGAAGTTGAATTTCAAAAAGCGGGCAGAGGATATTGTACCGGGTCTTTGCAGGGAGCATCTATTTACACGGTGAACCAAGGGAGGGACTTGCATTTTCTCGGGATTATATAGTCGAAACAGGAACTGTTAAAGGTGACATAGATATGAAATGTTTTGAATTTCATGGAAAAAAATAAATACTTCTAATAAGATTTTTGAGGAAGGAAGATTATATGAGATATGTAATTATTCCAGTTTCATTCTTTCTAGGTTTTTTTGGAATGTGGATAGATGCAGCATTATTCAGGGGTGAGGCAAATATCTTCGGGATTTTTTGTTTCTTATTACCTTCGGTTTTTTGTTTGGGGAAACTTTATGATGAATTTTTTAATAAGGATTAAAAATAATTTTTAGATCTTGTTGGTATTTTGCAGTCTCTTGATTATGATAGTTGTATTTTATACAACTATCCGTTAACTACGTTGATTGAAAGTCTTTCCATTAAGAAATCCCGGAAAGCTTGTCTTGCTGACCTGCTGGAAGATTACGAGGATAACAGGATAATCAATTATAGTATTTTGTTGAAAGGAGAGGACCATGTTTTTTAGAGATTTGAAAAACACTTACAGGGATTTTTTACTTGTTCTTTTGGGGATTATTCTACTTATAACCTTATTGGACGTATTTAGTTTGGTCGTTTTTTTTTAAATCGTAATCAGTATGACTGCTGTTGATTTCGTCTGTCTTTAAGTTCGCCGGTGCGGTGCGGCTGATTAGCTCGCTGCTGGGTAGCGTGTATATTGCAATCGTTGTGGTTGTATTGAAAAGACAGAGTTGCATTAAATACTGAAAATATGCTATAGTAAATAAAAAGGAGTGATTTCATGTATACGGTAGAATTCATAAAAGAAAAGATCATACCTGTTGCTGAGTCATACGGCATTAAGAGCATGAGTTTATTTGGCTCCTATGCAAGAGGGGAAGCGGACGATGATAGCGATGTAGATTTGCTTATAGATAAAGGGGATTTACAAGGATTAATCCAATATTTTTCATTTGTGCATGAGTTGGAAGACACCTTGAATTGTCATGTTGATGTAGTTACGACATGTATTAAGGATAAGGATTTTTTAAATAGAATTATGGGAGAGGAGATTTTTCTATATGAAAAGAGATCCAATGGATGATGTCATAACTATTCGTAAAATGCTTAGTTATTGTAAGGATATTGAAGCATTAATGAATAAATATGAGAGAAATTTTGAGTTATATCAAACTGACATCTCATATCAATATTCTTGTAATATGTGCATTATCCAAATTGGAGAACTTGGTTCGCGTTTAAGTGAAGAGTTTTTGGAAAAGCATTCAGAAATCCCTTGGTATGCAATCAAGGCAATGCGTAATCTTCACGCACATGACTATGACAATATTAACTTTGAAATTGTTTGGGAAACATTAATAAAAGATATCCCTGAACTTGGAGACGCTTTACAAAAAATCACTATTTAAAAAGATTTGCACAAGAGCGATAGCGTTTGGAGTTTGTTAAAATCGGCAATTTGTTTGTAAAATAGCAAATATTTTGCTAAATCAACAAACTTTGCCGATCTTAGAGGACCCTCTCAGTAACAGAACTTCCGAGGGGCAGCACAACTGTAAACTTGCTGCCATAGCCGAACTTACTCTCCGCACTGACGCTGCCGCCGTGGGTTTCAGCAATCCATTTTACCATAGAAAGACCCAGTCCAAAACTGCCGTCGTCTGCAGTTCTGGCTTTATCGACTTTATAAAACCTGTTGAAAATATTCGGCAGGTCTTCTTTTTTGATTCCGATTCCATTGTCTTCCACTGTAATTACGATGTTGTCGCTGCGGCGCAAGGTCAGCTTTACATAGGAATCCACTTGTTCTCTGCGATATTTGATGCTGTTGGTAATCAGGTTCATAATCATGCGCATGAGTAGCGTCTCATCGGCATAAATAGAAATTTCCGGAGCAATGTCACACTGCAGGGTAGTTCCTTTTTCTTCTGCCATCAGAGAAAGCTCGCTGACAATGCTTTCGCAAAGAATAGACAGGTCAAAGGTTTCCTGTTCGATAGCGTCTGCGCGATTAATCGTGCGGGAAATCTGCAAAAGCTGCTGAATCAGCGACATGGTGCGCTTACACTGCTTCTGAATCGTTTCGAGGGATTCTTGGTATTCCGCTGCACTGCGATTTTGCTGCAAGGTGTATTCACACTCCGTCAAAATAACGGAAATCGGTGTTTTCAGTTCATGAGAAACGTCGGAAGAAAATTCTTTCTCAGCCAGAAAGGCGTTTTCCAGCCGCTCCATCATGTCGTTTAAAGTCTGTGATAAATCGTAAAGCTCGTCTTTCACCTCGCCCTGCGGAAGCCGTTTGGACAGATCCTGTCCAGTGCCGATGGTGTTTGCGGCGGCGGTAATTTTCGCAACAGGAACAAAGGCTCGATTGGTAATTCTGCGCCCTGCTAAAATAGCTGCAAGAAGCAGCAGCGGAAGTGCAACCAAAGTGACATAAATAATTGTACGCAAAGTTTGCAGGGTGCCGTCCATGGCATAAATGCCTCTGACCCAAATGCCCTGTCCATTTTCGAAAGTATTATATAAATCATAAATTAGCCAGATATCCTCGCCGGAATCAAATTCCTGATAATCACCGTTTTGCAGTGGCATATAGGAAGGAAAATCCCGCGGCGTGGAACCCTTTATTAGAGTGCCGCCTTCACTGTAAATGAGCAGAGTGACGCCTTTGGTGTAAGCGTCAAAATCGTTGTCGACCTGAATAATATTGTCTTTGCATTCGATGTCATCAAAGGAGTTTTGTACAGCGCCCATAAGGGTGTCCTTGGAAACTAGTGTCACCTGCCTGCTGGCGGTGAGAAGAAATACACCTGTCAGGAGCAACGTAATGAGAATCAGGACGAGAGAGTAGTACAGCGTAACCCGTTTTTTGATGGAACTGTTTTTCATCCTTATCATTTATGTTTCGTCCTTTATTACATAGCCAAGACCGCGAACGGTCTGAATCAACTTCACCTCAAAGTCAGCGTCAATCTTGTTTCGCAAAGTGCGAATGTACACATCGATGATGTTGCTGCTGCCCTCGTAGTCGTAGTTCCAGATGTGGTTCATCATTTTGTCTCTGGAAAGGACAATGCCTTTGTTGTGCATGAGATATTCTAAAATGGCGTATTCTTTTGCAGTGAGGGGAATTTCTTTTCCTTCACGCAGCGCAACCTTTCTGTCTGTATCCAGGGTCAGAGGACCTGCGGAAATCTGACTGTCTACCCTTTCGATTCCGCTTCTGCGTATCATGACACGAATTCTTGCGGAAAGCTCTTCCAGCGAAAAAGGTTTAGTCAGGTAATCGTCTGCGCCACTGTCAAGACCTTTTACTTTATCTTCAATGGTATTTTTTGCAGTGAGCAAAAGCACCGGCGTTTTTACCTTTTGGCTTCGCATGGTTTTTAGTACTGAAATGCCATCAAGTCCGGGCAGCATGATGTCCAAAATGACTGCGTCGTATTCGGTTCCTGCCATATAGTCGAAAGCGTCTTTTCCGTCATGGCAAAAATCCACCGCATAACCCTCTGCCTTCAGGTGTTTGGCGACCGTCTGGCAAAGTCTTTTCTCATCTTCTACAATAAGTAATTTCATAATAGTTTTCTCCAAATCAGTTACACTAGAATTACACTTTTATTATATTTTATCTGTGAAAAAATACAAGTTTTTTTCAAGAATCCATAAAAGAACCAAAAAATCTTGAATTCGTGAAATAAAGGAGATGAGGACATGAAAAGGAAGCTATATAACAAGATTTTAGAGTGGAAAGAAACTGATAAGGGACAGACTGCTTTGCTAATTGATGGTGCACGCCGCGTTGGCAAAAGTTACATTGCAGAGGCATTTGCTAAGGCAGAATACAAAAGCTATATTTTGATTGACTTTAACCACGTCAGCAAAGAGATTAAATATCTTGTCGCAGACAGTCGTTATGATTATATTGAAACAGGCGCCTTGATGACAATTAAGAAAAATGTGCAGGATATTTTAATACCTTCTGAAGAACGCCATATGAAAATGTTTCCTTTTGATTTTGAAGAATTTTTATGGGCGTTGGGGAATGAAACGATAATGGATTATATAAGAAATCGTTTTAATGAGAAGAAACCTGTGGGTCAGGCATTTCATCGGAAGGCAATGGATTACTTCAGGCAGTATCTTATTGTTGGTGGAATGCCTCAGGCGGTAGCAGCTTATGTGCAAGGACGCGATTTCGACAGAGTTGATCGAATAAAGCGCGATATATTGGAGCTATATCGTGCTGACATTATGAAGCATGCGGCGGGCTATGAAATGAAAGTTGCACAAATTTTTGACGATATTCCTGCACAGCTGCAAAAACATGATAAGAAATTTAAATTACCCTCCTTAAAAAAAGAAGCTCGCTATCGGGAGTATGAGGATGCTTTGTTCTGGCTAAATGACGCAATGATTGTAAACATATGCTATAATTCCACGGAACCCAATATTGGTCTGCGTCTGAAATGTTATATGGCAGATACAGGGCTTCTAATCAGCCATGCTTTTGATGAAAACGGCATAGTAAGTGAGGAAATTTATAAGAAACTTTTATTTGATAAACTGGAAGTAAACAAAGGCATGATTGTAGAAAACATCGTAGCGCAGATGCTTGCGGCAAGCGGGCATAAGCTTTATTTTTACACAAATTCTTCCAGAGAAGATGCGGCATCTCGTATGAAAATTGATTTTCTGATTGCAAAAAGCAAAATTAGCACAAGACATAATATTTCACCAATAGAGGTGAAATCAGGTAAAAATTATACTTTGGTTTCTTTACAGAAATTCAAGAATAAATATAAAGAATAGCTGCATGTGGCTTATGTATTACATGGAGGAGATTTAAAGGAAGAAAATGGGATTTTATTCTTACCGCTGTATATGACACCGCTTTTATAAATTTTTCCCAAACTCGAAAAAATTTCATTTTCCTTTCATTTTTCGGGTGTATTCTATCCACATAATCGGGAGAATAAACCTAAGGGAAAAATTCTTATGGAGGTATAGTATGGATAAATTTGTGAACAAAAAAACCGGCATTGCAGCAGCAATTGTTGCTGTAGTCGTGATTGCCGCTATCGTTGTATCGACATCTTTTACACAGGCGCTGACCTTAGATGAAGCGAAGGAAATTGCCAAAGGCTACGTGCCGGAAACAGCAACTTTTGTGACCAGCGAGGAGGAACAGAACAAATACGAGGTTATGTTCCGCGATGACAGCAACAGCGAAAGCTTTGAGGTAGAAGTCAGCAAGAACACGAAAAAAGTGAAAAAGGTGGAAAGTCAGCTGGATGACGACATGGGTAGCGAGAAGGTAGAGCTGAAGGAAGCCGATGTGGAAAAGATTATTAAAGAAAAATTTGCCGGCGTTACCAGCGTCAGTGTAACCTTAAAGAAAGACAATGGACTGTATGAATATCAGGCGGATTTTAAGTCTAATGACTTTTATGGTGATGCTGAAGTGCATCCGGTGAAGGGCGTTATTTTGGAAAGTACTGTAAAATACGGCACAGCAGTGACCATTCCTACTGATGACAAAGACGATAGTCAGAGCGGAGAGTTCCTTTCCTACGGCGAAGTTGAAAAGGCTGTGTTGCAAGCTGCTGGCGGTGGTTTTATCAAGGATATTGACCTAGACAAAAAGAACGGAACCTATTATTACGAGGTTGAGCTGGTAAAGGACGGTATCGAATACGACTATATCGTGGACGCTAAGACCGGAAAAGTTACCTTAGAGAATGAGCATGACGCTTACCTTAACTACGATGACAAAGATGATTGGAGTGATGATACGAATAACGGAAGCACCAATAACGGAAATGGTGGAAACAATAATCAAAACTCCAGCAATGGAAATTCTCAGGGAAGCAGTACTTCCGGCGGAAATGAAAGTGGAAAAATTTCTTTCGAAAAAGCGAAAGCTATCGTTCTTGCAAAGATTCCGGGTGCAACCATCACAGAACTGAAGCTGGAAAGGGACGATGGAATCTATATCTATGAAGGCGAAGCAGTTTTGGGTAATTATGAGTATGAATTTGAAATTAACGCTTCCTCAGGGGTGATTATTGACTGGGATAAGGAACGCATTGATGATGATGACGATTGGGATGATGATTGGGATGACGATGATGACTGGGACGATGACGACTGGGATGACTAAAACAGAATAAAGATGAGTAAGTGTGGTCTGCCAAAGAAATTATATGGCAGACCGTATTTTTTTCTTTTTCTTGACAAAATCTTGACTTTTCTTTGGTAAAATTAAAGAAAAGAGTAGGAAAGGAAGAGAGCAATGACAGCCATGACACGAAAGCTTTTAGTGGTAGATGATGAAAGAAGCCTGACAGAGCTTCTTGCGAATCATTTTCGGGAAAAGGGATATCTGGTTTACACGGCGCTAAACGGGGACGAGGCGCTTGCACAGCTTTCTGTAAAACCGGATTTAATTCTACTTGATATTAACATGCCAGGCATCGACGGACTGGAGTTCTGTAAACAGGTCAGAGGTCTGGTATGTTGTCCGATTTTGTTTCTGACCGCACGAATTACAGAGCAGGACAAGGTCAATGGGCTTTCTATTGGTGGGGATGATTATATTACAAAGCCATTTAGTTTGGCAGAACTAACGGCACGGGTGGAGGCACATTTGCGCAGGGATGCCAGAGGAACAAAGAAAATTTCTCTTTTGACGTCACAAAACCTGATGGTAGACTTGACAGGGCAGAAAGCAACCTATATGGGGAAAGAAATTCCTCTTTCTAAAAGGGAATTCTTAATTATAGGATTTTTGCTTGAAAATGCTGGACAAATTTTTGACAGGGAAAGAATTTATGAGGAAGTATGGGGATTTGCAGCAGAGGGTGACAGCGCAGTGGTAAAGGAACACATTCGCAAAATCAGGGCTAAGCTTGTGAAAGCGACAGGGAAAGAGTATATAGAAACCATTTGGGGAATGGGTTACAGGTGGAATAAATGAGGAAAGAAAAATCTTTGAAGCATACCTTTATCAGTACCATGCTGATAGCAGTTGCAGTTATTGCCAGTCTGTCCGTTGTAACAATATGGGGTTGTGGTAGGCTGCAGAAGGCCATTTTGCCGGACGCTAACGCAGCCTATCTTCATATATTGACTGTCGATGAAAGCGGGAATCAGAAAGAACAGAAACTACGGTTGGAATTTGGTGAAAAAGTGAAAGCGCCAACCTTAGAGGAACAGCTTGACGCGATTTTGGTTCAAATCGGAAGAGAAGTGACTACTTATTCCATCGAGAAAATTGAACGAAGTTATGACTCTTTGTCACCGAAAAGGAAAGTAGCGTATTCTGGGCTCTCCACCTGCAAGGTATTGTTGCCCGCGCTGTATTCTATTGCCGGAACGCTGATTTCCGCCCTTTGGTTTTATCGGAAGAAGCTAGATCCGCCTATTAAGATTTTGACAGAAGCGACAGAAAATATCGCAGAGGAGAATTTGGATTTTGAGGTGTACTATGAAAGCCGAGATGAGATGGGCAGGCTCTGTGATTCCTTTGAAGCCATGCGGAAAGCTATGTATGAAAACAACAGGGTTTTGTGGCACATGCTGGAGGAACGGAGAGTGCTGCAGGCGTCTCTTGCCCACGATTTGCGAAACCCGATTGCAATTATCGAAGGGTATACGGAATATTTGCAGGAGAAAGCCCAGACCGGCAGTCTATCTTCTGAGAAGCTTGGACATACGCTTGCGAATCTTTCCGCCGCCGCAAAGAGGCTCAGCCGCTATACCGAATCAATCTGTGATATTCAGCGTCTTGAGGATTTGGAAATACAAAAAAGACCCTGTAGACTTCCGGATTTACTTTCTGACATGACGGAGGATTTTGCCAATATGGTGGACCAAAAATGGCTTTCTGTAGAAACTGAGATTTCCATAGAACCATGCTCTATCATGGTGGATAGCCAGATTCTTTACCGTATTTTAGAAAACATTGTTACCAACGCATTGCGATTCGCGAAAGAAAAAATCTGGATTCATGCGGCGTTTTACGATGAAATGCTGCGGATTTCTGTCTCTGACGATGGGCCTGGGTTCTCATCGGAGGTGTTGAAAGTGAAAAATCGATATAATCTGGCGGTAAATCAGGAGGGCGCTCACATGGGAATGGGACTGATTATTTGCCGAATTCTCTGCGAAAAGCACGGCGGCGCGCTGAAGATTTCTAATCGTCCGGAAGGCGGGGGACAGGTTGAAATAACAATTCTCGCGAAAAAAGAATAAAAAGAAGGAAAACCTTGACGGAATTTTGACTTTTTCTTATTAAAATCTCCTCAGAAGATGAAAATATGAGGAGGTTTTTTATGAGGAAAAAACTGTTTTTGACATTGCTTTGCGCAGTACTTGCAGCAGGTACGGTGGGAACGCTGACAGGCTGTAAAAGCGGCGGAGGAACTGGAGGCGTAGGAGAAAAGGGAAATGCTGACAGCGAAATCAGGGGAGAATTATCTCTTTTAACGTCAGAATCTATTTACAATGACTGCGAGGCAGACCACGGCTATTACTACATCAATGGAGAAGGCACCAACCTGATGTACATCGACTATGAGAGCAAGCAGGAGGTATACCTTTGCAACAGTCCCGGCTGCAAGCACGATACGCAGGAATGTACTTCCTATATCGGCGGAGACAATGTGGGAATGGAAAACTCGCTGTTTTATTATAAGGATTATTTGTATTTATTTACCCATTCTTATGATAATGATGGAGTGACGTCGACTACAATCAGCTATGATGACAGCGCTATCGCTGACGGATCTCCAATTGACAATTCACTGGCGTGCGAACCGGCAGTCCTTTACAGAATGAAACCTGATGGCACGCAGCGGGAAAAAGTTTATACCTTTGAGGAGGGGTTGACGATAGAGAAGACGATTCTCAATGATGACAACGGACTGTATTTTATCGCAAAGGAATTAAAAAGCGAGAAAAAGGACGCAAACACTACTTCCGTATCCTCAGAGGGTAGACGACTGCTCAGAGTGGATATAGATAGCTGGAAAGAAGAGAAGATTTGCGATATGGAGCAAGATAGTGGAATCGTTGGCTGTTACGAAAATCAGCTGCTACTCAGTTACATGCAGTATGATCACGAATTGACGGAAGAAGAAAAGGATGATGACGATAAGATGCGAGAGGCCCTTTTGGCATCAGAATCGGTGTATATGCTCTTTGATGTTGAGAGCGGTGAGAAAAAAGAGATTTATAGGCACAAGAACGATAAACTGGGAAATTTGTTCAGCAAAGGGCAGTACCTCTATATAGCCAATGAAGGGGAGGATATCATCTGGAAAATGGATATCGAAACTGGGAAGAAAGAGGAGTTTTGCAAGACGCCTTACAACAATCTCAACGATATTTATGATGACGTGCTGATTTGCTGGCCGTGGGGAAGCGATGACAATGGAGTCCTGACCGATCCAATTAACTATTTTATCCATTTGGACGACGGGTCTTTAGAAAAGTCCGGGCTAAAAAATCACTATGGAAATTACGGATTGGAAATCAGGGCTGAAACGCCGACTCAATTCCTGGTCGTCTATGATTACGACGCGGAAATCGATCCAATCTATCCGGATCAGGATAACATTCACGCCAATAAATTCGCTTTAATTGATAAGGAAGACCTTTACAGCGGTAAAGAAAAATATGAGAAAATCAAGATGACCAGTAATGGCATGTAATAGGAGGGGAATATGTTAGAGATATGCGAGGTAACTAAAAAATATGGGAAAAAATATGCGCTGCAGGGTGTAAGCCTGCAGCTTTCCGAAGGAGTTTACGGACTGCTTGGCCCCAACGGAGCGGGAAAATCCACGCTGATGAATATCATTACAGGAAACCTGACACCTGATACGGGGCAGGTGCTGTGGAACGGAAAAACGCTGAAAGCTTTGGGCGTGGATTACCGGCGGATTTTGGGGTACGCACCCCAGCAGCAGGGGCTTTATGAGGGCTTCACAGGCCGCAGATTTCTCAGCTATCTGGGCGTGCTGAAAGAGATTCCGAAGAAGGGGCTTTCCGCGGAAATTGAAAGCGCGGCGGCTTCTGTAAATTTGACAAATAAGCTGGATTATCCTATCGGGACCTATTCCGGCGGTATGAAACAGCGACTGCTGATTGCTCAGGCGATGATGGGAAATCCTGCGATGCTGATTCTTGATGAACCGACAGCGGGACTTGATCCCAAAGAGAGGGTGCGGATCAGGGAAAAAATTCAGGAACTTTCCAAGGGGAAAATTATCCTCATTGCGACCCATGTAGTGTCCGACGTGCAGTCTATTGCCAGGGAAATTGTTTTCCTAAAGTCCGGCGAAATTGCCGACGCGGACAGTGTGGACGCTCTAAAAGCCCGCTATGGCGCAGAGAACTTGGAGGATATATATATGGAGATTTTCGGAGAGGAGGCAGCAGATCATGGTGAAGCTGATACCCTTTGAGATCCGCAAATTCTGGGGAAAGAAAAATTTCTGCTTGGTCATGCTGTTGATTTTCTTTGTCAATCTATTTTTTCTATGGTTTTTAAGTCAACCGGGGGATTTTTCGCCGGGGCTTTCCGACTATAAAAAGCTGAATCAGGATTTGTCGGGGGTCAATGCTGGGCAGCGGTGCGAGTGGCTGGCTCAGCGCCATGAAGAAATTGAGAACTATAGCGTGGTGGCAGAAATGCTCAACTTGCGTTCCCGCAGCGATGACTTCGCGAAACGGATGGAAAAAGCGCTGACGGAGGAGCATCCGGGAGTTTTTGAAAAGTACCACGAGAAGTATCTTTCCGGAACGTATCTGCGTTATACGAATTCTTTGGAAAAAGAATCGGCAATGCTTAAAGGTGTATATGGGGATTTTCAGAAAGTAGAGAACTATGGGGATTTCCTGAAAGAAATCGCGAAGAAGAAGGAAAATTTGTCTGGAATTTCAATTTTTGCGGCGGATACGACCTCTTTTGCGGCGAGAAATATGGAAAAGGAGTCGGAAGACTATGAGACGATGAAAAAAATTACGCCTGTAGCGCAGCTGGCGACGCCGGTTTCCTTTGCCTTGGAATTTCCCGTATCGGATTTGCTGTTATATCTGGCGGTCCTTTTCTTTGGCGGCGCGCTGATTTACGAGGAGCGGGAGAAAAAGCTGTTTCTTGTTACTTTTTCCTCGGCACGAGGAAGGTTTTCCACAATTGGAGCAAAGACGGGCGCGCTGGCGCTACACTGTTTAATGGTTACTTTTTGCTTATACGGAAGTGATTTTGCCTGGAGTTTTGCCTCAGCAGGTTTTGTTGACCTGTCCGCACCCCTCCAGTCACTGGCGCCGTATATGGAAAGTACCTTAAAGTTATCCATAGGGGGATTTTTAGTTTTTAATTTATTGCTGAAGGCATTGGTGCTTTTTACCTTTGGCACATTGCTTTTGGCTGCGGCGATTGCGTTCAGACAGAATTTTATGTCGCTGCTTTCCGGAGGACTGTGTCTTGGAATCAGTGGATTTTTGTACAGTGTAATTCCCGCAAACAGTTGGAACAACTGGCTTAAATTCCTAAATTTCTATGGAACGATGAAAACAGACAGACTCCTCGGCGGATATCTGAATCTGAATTTCTTTGGGACTCCCGTATCGCGGCTTGCGGCAACGCTTTTATTTCTGTGCGTGGTATGCGCGGGCGGCGTCTTTAGCAGTATAGTCTTGTTTCTAAGGGGAAAAAATCTTTCCGCGGCACAGAGGAAAAGTCGGGCAGCAAAATTGTATGGGGAAATCAGACGGCAGTTTGGGAAAAAGATGCGCAGCTTGCAGGAAGAAAAAGGATTGGATGCGTATGGCGGATTGTTTCGCCATGAGAGCTGGAAAATTTTTATCATGCATCGAAGCATCGTGATTTTGCTGCTGTTTACCGTGTTTATCGGCTATCAGCATATTTCCAGGCCTTATGAAATCAGCGGCGCGGAAAGCTACTATCAGGATATGATGATGGAGCTTTCTGGGGATTTGACAGATGAAAAAGAGGCGATGATTGAAAGGGAACAGGCGCGTTATGAGAAAGCTTTCGCGGAAATTGAGCGGATTGAGGGCTTGATTGCGGAAGGGGAAATTGATCAGCAGGCGGGCAGTGCTATGCTGGAACCCTATCACAGGGAAACGGCGTTTTATCCGGCGTTTCAGAAAATCCTGGCGCAGTGTGAGTGGATTCGCCAGACAGGAGACGGACAGTTCGTCTATGATACGGGCTATTTGCTTTTACTTGGATTTTCGGAAGGAGGAGCGGCGGACGCGCTGACTGATTACATTCTTTTGGCACTGTGTATGATTTTGGCGTTCAGCTGCACTTTCGCCATGGAGGATCAGGTCGGTGCCTGGAATGTGTTGTCTGCTACAGCTTGCGGGAAAAGGCGAATCCAGGGCGAAAAAATAAAAGTGACGATGCTGACAGGACTTCTGATAACAGTAGTGATTTTTGGATGCAATATTCTGCAGGTGGCAATGCATTGTCCGATGGAGCATCTTGGTGCTTCAACGATGAATTTAATGCCTTATCGCAGTGCGGAACTTGATATGCCGCTGATTATGTGGATTGGTATCGTTCTGCTGATGCGGATTTTGGTGGTGATGGCACTTATTATGTTGGTTTTACTGATTTCAGCGAAATTGAAAAATCAGCTGATAACCATGTGCCTTGCAGGACTGCTTCTGGTTATTCCACCGCTGCTATACGCGATGGGATTGGATTTTGCCAAATCATGGAGTCTGCTGCCTGTATATCAATTCGGAACGCTGGTAGCGTAAAGCAAAGGATAACTATGTGGAATATGTGGATAAGTTTGTCAAAATGGGACAATTATAAGGGGAAAATTGTGATAAAAGTTATGCACATGTATGGACAAGCATGTGGATAAATCAAAGAAAAAAAGAGGCTCTGTCTTAATGGTTATTCCCATCAGGACAGAGCTTTGCCTTTTATTCATTACAGTCCCAGCTGTGAAAGCAATGCCGCCTTCGGCAACGCGCCGACGGTTTTGGCGGTAACCTCGCCATTTTCGAATTTTGCGCAGGTTGGGATGGTCATGACGCCGTACTGGATTGCCAGAGGCTGCTCTTCATCGATGTTAAGTTTGCAGACCTTGTATTTGCCTGCTGCTTCCTCGTCCATTTCTTCAATAATAGGCATCAAGTTAATGCAATGACCGCACCAAGGTGCCCAAAAATCTACGACAACAGGAATATCGGATTCTAAAACTTCCCTTTGAAAATTATCTTTTGTTAAGTTAATCATATTCATCTCTCCTCTTCTTTTCTGTTATTTTCCCTTTCGATCAGTTCGGCAAGGGCTTCTCTAATAGTATCTTCTACTTGGTGGCTAATATTCGCAAGGGCGTGTCTGTCCATGGAAGCAGTATCAATTGCCGGCATGATTTTTATGTCGATGACAGCACCATTTGTGATTATGCCGCGGTCTTCAAAGAGGTGGCGGGTGCCATTTAAGGCAACTGGTACGACAGGGACTTTAGCCTTAGTTGCCAGCTTAAAACTGCCGGGTTTGAAGCTGCCCATTTCTGCTGACTGGCTTCGGGTGCCCTCCGGAAAAATTACAAGCGAAAAGCCTTCTTTCAAGGTCTGCACACCAGCCTGTATGGATTTCAAGGCTTCTCTGGCATCACCCCGTTTGATAAAAACGCCGCGAATGGCTTTGATCCATTTTCCGAAGTATGGCATTTTTTCCAGGCTGTCCTTTGCAATAAAGCCGACCTGTTTACCGTCCATCATCTTTAAAATCGCTATAATATCTGCATACCCCTGATGATTGGAAATAAACACGCAGGCACCAGTTTTTGGAATATTTTCTTGCCCTTCTATGTGAAATGTAATGTCGAAGAGTTCCTCAAGACGCTGAATCCAAAGGGCAACGCCTTCCCCGATAATAGCTTTTTCTTTTTCTACATCGCCGGCATTCTTTGCCGCTTCGATTTTCCCTAAATAATTGTTGAACACGCTGACAGAACGGAATAACTTGTATCCTTTCGGTATATTTCTAAGTAATTTCAATTCCTGACCCTCCTCCGATGCAAATTTTTTGTTACTTTCATCATACCACATAAAGGGGTAGAATATCTATAGAAAAGGTAAGGTTTTCTTTGAGAAAGGAAGCAAAGAAAAACTGCAATCCCCATACAGGAATTTCTGATGTCATTTGGTCATATTAGACCATTGCAAATAGTGACAATATGTGATAATATATAGTTAACAAATATTGAAAAGCGGACTGCAATAGGCAGTGCGTTTTTTCTTTCATCTTCGCATGAGCAAAAGAAAGGGGGATGCCTGTGAATCGCAAGGAAATTTATACTTACAGTAAAAATTTGATAGAAATACCGTATGGAGCGAGAGAAGGCAGCCCTGAGTCCGAAGGCTGCAACTAGGTGTAAGCACTGTATAGGGGAGTATGCTGAAACTTTTATGTAATAGGAGGACTTAAAAAATGAAAAAAATAAATATAAAGGAACTTTGTATTGATATTGCTGTAGATATTGTAGGCGGAATTTTAATTGCACTTAGTGCATACAACTTTGCTTCGGCGGCGTCATTTCCTATGGTGGGACTGAATGGAATTGGTCTGATTTTTTACCACCTCTTTGGGTTGCCTATTGGAGCCGTATCCTTAGTGCTGAATATACCTATCACACTGCTATGTTATAAGCTTCTCGGAAAGGCTTTTCTGCTGCGTTCTTTAAGGACGATTATTATTACTTCGTTTATCATGGACGTAGTGGCGCCGATGTTTCCTGTTTACCATGGGGAACCGATTCTTGCCGTTATTTGCACAGCAGTACTTGCCGGTTTTGGCTATGCAATGATTTATCTGCGTGAGTCATCTACGGGAGGAACGGATTTTATTTTAATGGCAGCTAAGGTATTAAAGCCGCATCTTTCCTTTGGAAGTATTTCTTTCATGATGGAGGCTGTTATCATAATTCTGGGTGCTATTACCGTATCAGGCAGCGTAGACGGGCTGATTTACGGTATGCTGATCAGTTATATTATGGCTGCAGTAATAGACAGGGTAATGTATGGTATTTCTGCCGGAAAAATGACGCTCATCGTCACCGACTGTGCAAGAGAAATAGCGCAACGCATTGATGAAGTTGCCGGCAGAGGCGCAACACTGATAAAGGCGGAGGGGAGTTTTTCTGCGGAGGAGAAAAATGTGGTAATGTGCGCATGCAGTACGAAACAAATGGTCGGAATCAGGAAGCTGGCAAAGGAGATAGACCCGGAAGCGTTTATTATCATTATGGAATCTAATGAAGTGGTTGGTGCAGGGTTTAAGGAAAGCTGATAAAGAGAGGAAGAAACAATAAAATCAGTGGAAATATCTGCGAAAAAAGAGTATAATATAAACAAAACACAAAAGATATGGTAGGAGGTATTTTATATGAAACTGATAAATATTGACTATATCCCGGGACAGGAGTTTGATGTGCTGGGCTTGGTAAAAGGTAATGTAGTACAGTCCAAGAATCTGGGAAAGGATATCGGGGCAGGTTTTAAGACACTGGTTGGCGGTGAGCTGAAGGGCTACACAGAAATGCTGCAGGAAGCCAGACAGATTGCTACCAAGAGAATGGTAGACGAAGCCGAAAGCCTGGGTGCAGACGCAGTAATCGGTATGAGATTTGCGTCTTCTGCAATTATGCAGGGCGCTGCTGAGGTCATCGCTTATGGAACAGCAGTAAAGTTCAAATAAAGAGGATTGTTAGATGAATTCGGAATCTAAGAAACAGATTCGAGCAGTTATCATAGGCGGAGCATTGTTATGCTTCGCCTATGTTGCATATCAAATTTCTGCTGCCGAGGTGCTATCCTTTGATACGGCTATCAGAGAATGGGTGTATGCTCGCAGAAATCCAGGGCTAAACCGAGTTCTTATTACTATAACCTATCTGGGAAACTGGCAGATGGTCAGTCTTATGGGAATTTTCTTGCTTATGGTAAAATCTACACGAATGAATATGGGAATTCCCTTTGCGGTAATTTCTCTTTCTTCTACTGTCGTCTATAAAGCGGCAAAGGAGATTTTCCAAAGACCGAGACCGGATTTTGCGGTGCGTCTCATTGAAGAGGGAGGCTATTCCTTCCCCAGCGGGCATTCCATGAATGGATTGGTATGCTATGGGATTTTAATTTATCTCATTCGAAGGTACTGCAAAAATAGAAAGCTTGCAAACGTTTTGACGGGGCTGCTCGGTTTTCTGATTATTGCAATCGGCTGCAGCAGAGTTTATGTAGGCGTGCACTATCCCACAGATATTATCGGAGGATGGTCTCTGGGCGCAGCTTATTTATGTATCGCTATTATTATTTTAGAAAAAGTGCGGGGACAAAAGGATGATTTATAACACGATTACCGAAACCATCGGAAAAACACCGCTTATGCGGCTTCACAAGATAGAAAACAGCCAGCAGATAAATGCGGCAATCTATGGAAAATTAGAAGCCTTTAATCCAGCAGGCAGTATCAAAGATCGGGCAGCGATGAGTATGATTGCCGATGCTGAGGAGAAGGGACTGCTGGCACCGGGCGGCACTATCATTGAGCCGACCAGTGGAAATACAGGAATTGGTCTTGCTGCTATTGCGGCGGCGAAGGGCTACCGAGCAATTTTCGTTCTGCCTGAGACGATGAGTTTGGAGCGGAGAAAACTCCTTGCCGCCTACGGTGCAGAGGTTGTGCTGACAGAAGGCGCAAAGGGCATGCAGGGCGCTGTCGATAAAGCGGAGAAACTGCATCAGGAAATTCAGGGAAGTATCATAGCAGGACAGTTTGTCAATCCGGCAAATGCGAAAGCGCATATTGATACCACAGGTCCGGAAATTTGGGAAGAGCTGGACGGTAAGGTGGATATTTTCGTAGCTGGCGTGGGCACGGGCGGCACCATTACCGGCTGCGGAGCATTTTTGAAGGAAAAAAATCCGGAGGTAAAGATAGTCGCGGTGGAGCCGAAGCATTCGCCGCTGCTTTCGGAAGGCAAAACCGGCAGTCATAATCTGCAGGGGATTGGCGCAAATTTTGTGCCTGATGTGCTGGATAGGAGCATCATTGATGAAATTATTCCTGTTCTGGAAGATGACGCTTATGACCTTGCAAGACGCCTTGCAAAAGAAGAGGGATATCTGGCAGGAATCACTTCTGGCGCAGCGCTTTGGGCGGCGGTGCAGCTTTCTAAAAGAGCGGAAAATTGTGGGAAGAACATTGTCGTGATTCTGCCGGATTCCGGAGAAAGATATTTATCAACTGTTCTTTTTGATGCGTAAAGTCCGACAGAGGATAAAGGAGTTCCTATGGCTGTTACAATCAAAGACTTGCTGAATTTAGAAATCATGCAGAATTTTAAAATCGTGGCAGGCGAAAAGGGTTTAAATAGAGCCGTTACGGCGACGGAAATTTTGGATTTTGAATTTATGCAGGAGGGAGAAGAGTACAGAGCCAACAGTTTTGAAGGCAACAGTTTGGTGCTTTCCAGTCTGCTTTTTGCCAAAGATGATCCGGCGCTGGTGCTTGTGACTATAAAAAAACTGATTTCGCAGAATGTGCAGGTACTTGCCTATAAACCGGTATTTTTCAAAGAGCTTCCTGCAGAAGCACTGGCCTATGCTGATGAGCGTAATTTTCCCATTTTAGAATTTTCGCATGACGAATATTTTGAAGATATTATTTTTAGCGTAAAAAATCTGGTGGAACGAGATGATATCGTTTTGCAGGCGGAAGCCCTTTTTTCTGATATGCTGCTGCGGGAATTTTCTGCGGAAGAAGCAGAGTGTGCCCAGGAGAAAATGAGCGCACAGCTGAGACCTGTCAGGCTGGTTCTTTGCGTGAAGATAAAGGAAATCGCAGGGACGCAGATTTCAGATATGATCAAACGAGCAAAGCCTGATCAGAAATTGCGCAGCAAGACCTTTATTGGGAAATTGGGGAATCGATTCTTTGTAATACTTTCTCAGGATGAGGAGAATCCGTCCAGATTTAAAGCCCAGTTTGATGATGTGCTAATCGCATATGGTCTGATTGGCAGGGAAATGACTGTGGGAGTCAGTGCGGTTGTGCCAACAGGCGAAAATATTGATAAAGCAGTGCGACAGGCTTTCTGGACAGAAAAAATTGCAGAAATTGAAAAAGTTCCTGTTAAGTATTATGAAAAAACGGGTATATACAGATTAATTATTCCTGGCATGCATACCAAATCAATGGCAGCATATATGGAAGATTATCTGGCGCCGCTTTTTGAAGAAGAAGATAAGGATGGAGAATTGTTTCGTACGGCAGTCGAATATATTCTAGCAAAAGGTGACACAATAGAGACAGCAGAAAGGCTGTATTGTCACAAGAATACCATCCGGTACAGAATCGGAAAACTTCAGGAAAAACTGGATTCTGAAAGTAATGAAAAGGAGTTCTATCAGAATCTGGCAGCAGCCATCAAAATTTATTTATTAATCAATCAAGATTAAAGGAGGACGATGTTATGAAAAAGTATGTATGTGGAGCATGTGGATATGAGTATGATCCTGCAGTAGGTAATCCGGACAATGGAATCGAGCCGGGTACTGCATTTGAAGATATTCCAGAAGATTGGGTGTGTCCTTTGTGCGGACTTGGCAAAGATGTGTTTGAGGAAAAAGCGGAATAAGGGAAAAGGTGAACGCAGTGAGTGCAATGTTTAAACTCAGTTATGGACTCTTCGTCCTAACTGCAAAAGAAGGAGACAAAGACAATGGCTGTATCATCAATACGGCAATGCAGGTGACTGATTCACCGAAACAGCTGTCTATCTGCGTCAATAAAGCAAATTATACCTGTGGTATGATTGAAAGAACTGGCGTATTTAATATATCTATTCTCAGCGAGGCGGCGAAATTTGAAGTGTTTAAGCATTTTGGATTTAGCAGCGGAAAGGATACGGATAAGTGCAGCGGTTATGCTGACGCAGAAAGAAGCGAAAACGGTCTTTTGTATATTACCGGAGGGACGAATGCTGTGATTTCCGTTAAAGTAAACAAGACTGTAGATTTGGGCACTCATCTGATGTTTATCGGTGAAGTGACCGAAGAGAAAGTACTTTCCGATGTACCTTCAGCAACCTATCAGTATTATTTCGATCACATCAAACCAGCGCCGGACAGCAAGCCGAAAGTAAAAGGCTATGTCTGCAAGATATGCGGGTATGTATATGAGGGGGAAGAATTACCTCCAGATTATATTTGTCCGCTGTGCAAGCACGGCGCAGAGGATTTTGAACCCATCGGCTGATTAGGAAAATATTTTGATTAAAATGGGAGATTCTTACAAAAAAGTATTTGATAAGAGTCTCTTTTTTATCTATAAGACAAATAGATTTATAAAAAATTATAAAATATTACAAAGACAAGGGGACTATTTTCTGCTAGAATAGTAACATAGAGGAAAAGAACTGTTTGGGAAAAGTTTCTACCCATAAAAAGTCCTAAAAATAAAATCCTATACTTAATTAATCCTATAAAATCAAAATTTCAGAGACGATTCCCAAACGTCTTTTTTGTAGCGAGATATGAGTTTTATAAAATAGAATAGATATGGTGAGCGCAGCTATCTTTTGTACATATAAAGATAGCTGCGTTTTTTCTATGATGATGATTGCCTGCAATTTGAAACAGAGTTCCTATCTTATCAACGGAATCAGGCGCATAGAGGATTACATAGACCGTAAAGAAATACAGTGGGGTATTGCTAAAGATGCAATACCCCCTATTATTTTTTGAACTACCAGCATACAAAAAAGCAATGGTAAAATGTAGTAAAGTATTAAAATCATGCAGTATGAAGAAAAAATTCTGAGGAGGTGCATCAATGGAATTAAAAATGAAAAGAGGCTACAAAGGATACCGTGCCTTTTCTTTTTTAGAGGAAGGTGTTGATTATCCGAAACTGGCTTGGCCGAAATGGGACTGGGCAGGAAGGCATGTTGTAGAATTGGACGACGAGCAGGAGGCAATGTATCGCGAAATTTTAGATCGGCATGTTATGATTTCTCTGCATGAGCATCCGTGTTATCATCCGGAGGATATGTCACATCCGAGTAAATTTATGGATGCATATCGCTGTGGACGGCAAATGATTGCGTATGAGGCGCTTGCGTATTCTAATCTGGACTGCGTCTTTGACAATCTGGCAGATGGAACTTGTCTGATGTCTTCTATGGCAGGTTGGAAGTGGAACGATGTAATTCATGATTTGGCGATGCATCTTGCAGACATTGCGCATCAGGACTTTCTGGTACAGTGCAAAAGAGTGCAGGATATTTACGATGCCAAGAAGGAAGGCAAGATTGCCTGGGTGCCTGTGGTAGAGGGCGCGGCACCGATTGAAAATGAAATCGACAGAATTGACGTACTTTACGGTTTGGGTGTCCGTCAGCTGGGGGTTACCTATTCTGAGGCTAATGCACTGGGATGCGGTTTAAAAGAGGAAGTAGACGGCGGTCTTACTGTCTTTGGAAAAGCCTGTGTGGAACGGATGAACAAAATCGGTATGCTCATCGACGTTTCTCACTGCGGACCGAAAACCGCCTACGACGTGGCGGCATACTCAAAAAAACCATTGATTGCAAGCCATCTTGGTGCGCAGAAAGTTTGGAACATCAAGCGAATGTTTCCAGATGAAACCATCATCGAGATTGCAAAGCACGGCGGTGTAATCGGGGTGGAGGCATCTCCGCACACGACCATGTCCTATCAGAGCATGACCCATTCTCTGGAAACGGTGATGGAGCATTTTGAGTATATTAAAGATTTAGTAGGTATTGATCATGTCAGCTTCGGACCGGATACGCTTTACGGGAACCATGTTGGTATGCATCATGCCTTTGACGAGCTGTTTTCTACTAAGTATGACTCAGATCCAGGTGTACCGTATGATGAGGTGCCGTATGTGGCATATCTTGAAAATCCGACAGAGGCTTCCTGGAATATTTTACGTGAGTTAATCCGCAGAGGTTACAGTGAAGAAGAGATTGCCAAAGTAATTGGCGGAAATACGCTGAGAGTTTTAGAAGAGGTATGGGTGTAAGCAGGGAACCTCAGAAAGCAGAAAGGAAATATAGGTATGTATAAGTATGTGATAAAACGCCTGCTGCTTGCAATTCCAGTATTGATTGGGGCGACTTTCCTTGTCTTTGCTATTATGGACTTTGCACCGGGGGATCCGGCAAGGATCATTCTTGGAAGCGGTGCAACAGAACAGGCGCTGGCGCTGATTTGCCGAGCGGATTATATCATGACAGAAAGCGCCCAGAACTATTGTGATATTATGCTGAAATTATTTGAGCAGACAGATTAATACTTCTGGCGCTTCTGCATGTGAGATTACAGCAGCACAGCGCCAGCTCCCCGGTCGAAGAAAATACTTTTAGCGCCGGTGTACAGCGGAATGCCATAGCAGACCCGCACGTCTTTTGGGAAAATTCCCATCCTAAGAGCGCCAGCGCCTGCTGAGTACATGACTCTATTGTCGATTCTGTGGTCCGCCGCCACGGAGACTGCAGAACCTACGGCAATGCCCAGGTCAGTGATGTTGAATGCGCAGTTGGCGCCTGCCTTTTTCATCTCTGCACAGTTTTCAAAACCGCACATCTTGCAGTCACTTAGTCCAAAGGGATTAGACACAGCGCCGATTAGAACTACACAGTGGCTATCTTCCACGTTATAGGAGTCTCTTTCGATAAATTCTTCGCCTCGCTGGGCGGCGACTTTGCGCATTTCTTCAGCAAGGGTTTGCTTTTCATCACCTGTAAGAATGAATGTGATGATTTTATCTTTTCCACTGGCTTTAGGTGCGGTCCTTGCAGCTGCAGCCATCAAATCGGCAACTTTTAGCGCAGCATCTCTTTCCGCTGCTTCCATGGCTTTTATCATAGTGAGTTCCTCCCTTGTTTTCCCATTTATGATAATATTATAGCTGACCGGACATCTTTTAACAAGGGCAACAAGGAAATTGGTACGGAAAACGCATGAAAGGCGCATGAAGCATGTCATTAGTACTTTTAAGTGTTTTTTGTAAAAAAGGTATCAAACTCTTTAAATCATGATATCTATTATATGGAAATTGAGGAAATTACTTTAATAATATGGCAAGTTTTTATGAAAATATCTGCTTAGAAAACGAAAAAGAACGAAGAATTCCATTTCTATTTCGTTTAATTTGCTCAAAACCTTTTAGTTAGTATAAAGTAACTTCTAAGTTTTGATACCTTTTTTGCAAAAAAACGGAATAGGTACTAAAATCTAATACTCGCAACTTTTTCTTCTTGCCGGCTTGTTTGCGAATCGACAAACATTTTCTTGATTTCAGCAAACAGGCTCGGTCACGTCCGCACTGACCATGGCGCGGGCAGGGTGCTGCGCCTTCTGCAGTCTGCGGTGTGTGCGTGGCAATGCTGCATGTATAACAAAGGAGCTGCATGCATCAGCAGGCAGCTCCCCTTTTACCTATGAAATCGTAATTCCACCGCCACCCAGCAAGGTTGCAAAGTAGCCTGCAAAGATAACAGATGTAATTGTAACTGTTACAAATCCGCCGACGACCATGGATGGGAACATTTTACTCATCAGATATCCGCGTTCGTCCGGGTCATCAGTCAGTGAGTTGCAAGTGTTTTCTGTGATAATTGCATCGCAAGGGAAGCCGTATAAAGCGGTAAGACCATTTGCAAAGGCAAGCTGGAAGTCCATGTGGAACAGCTTTGCAATGATGAAAGCAGCCAGCGCCATACCGGCAACACCGATTACAATCATAATCAGCATTGGAACAATCAGGGCCTTCAGCATGCTTGGCGTGCAGTCAGCAAGACCGGAGAATACGCTTAACATAGCTGCAAACATGAAGATTGTGTATGTATTTGCTCTTGTCATTAAACTGGTATCAAGGAAGCCAATTCTTGTCAAAATGACTGAAATAATCAGACACCACACAATTGTAGGAATCTGTGGAATCAGCTGTCCGACAATACTGGAAAGCCACACGCTGAGAGCCAGTTTTACGATGATGAAAACTGGAGTGTTAAATTTGTCTGGAAGTGGTGGGATTAATTTCTTAGTCCCGCTGTCATCTGCGATGGTAGTAAGACCGACAGTTTTCATTTTGTCAATTTCTTTCTGTGAAAGGTTCAAATCGCCGGAACGCCACTCTTTCAGAAGCTTTCTGCCTTCTGAGTGCAGGCATAAAGCGGTGATAGGATATCCTGCGAGTCCCTGCACACTGTACATTGCGATTGCAAATACTGCGGCTTCTTTTAATCCTGCAGCTTCGGCAGCGCCCTGCATGGTCAGTGCAGCAACGATACCTCCGGTTAGAGGCGGAAGTCCTGCAATAACAAGGTTTTTGTCCATGATGATTGGACAGATGAACCAGCATAGTGCGACCATACCGACAAGACCGACCAGACAGACGACTACGGTTTTCCACTGTTCGACCAGCTGTTTTAGACTGATGACCGTACCGATGTGGGTGATGAACATCAATACGCCAATTGTGCCAGCGAAGGAAGAAAGTCCCGAATCTTCGGATACTGTCTTAGGAATTACAGTCCAAAAACCGATTAAAAAGATGATTGCGGTTACCAGTACGGAAGGGACCCATGCACGTGTGATTGTGGATACCCATTCACCGATAACATAGGCGATACCAACGATTACTACCGCCAAGAAAGCATTATAAAGTACCATAATAACTCCTTTCCTTTACAATTTAAATTTATTCTTTCAGAAATGCAAGTGCACTGTTAACGATTGCCGCCATTCCATATTTCATTGCATCTTCATCAAAAGTGCAGTCTGAGCGATGGAGTACGGAGACTTTCATTCCCGGTGCATGCCCTGCATTTAGAAACATAAGTACAGATGGCTTTCCGGTCTTTGTTCCGAAAAAGCTGTAGTCTTCGCTAAAGGACATAGGCTCTTTGAGGATGTAGTAATTTTCCTCACCTAGAGTGCCTGTGATTAGGTCGACGAGGTCTTCATCGTTGTAGCAGGCGTCATAGCCCAAGCTGATGTTGGCGTCTATTTTGCAGCCGGAAAGGGTTTCTATACCTTTGCAGATTTCGCGAATTTTTTCTGTTGCGATGGTGCGGGCTTCTTGGGTATAAGCGCGAAGTGCACCTTCCATGTAACAATAGTCGGCAATGATATTGATTGCTGCGCCCCCTTGAATCAGGTTCATGGACAATATGCAGGTGTCCAATGGGCTGATATTTCTTGCTTGAATCTGCTGCAACAAAAGGTTAATCTGCGTTGCGGCTAAAATTGCGTCGTTTGCATTTTGCGGTTGTGAACCGTGACTGCTTTTTCCGTGAATTTTGATTTTTACTTCGTCGGCGGAGGTTGTCACAGCGCCTTTTCTAATTCCTATCAGTCCAACGTTGTCATCGCTTGGAATGACATGGGTTGCGAAAAAAGCGTCAACATCGTCTACTGCACCTGACTCGATGATTCCAATAGCGCCGCCGGGCTGCGTTTCTTCACCTGCTTCAAAGATAACCTTTACCGTGCCAGAAAACTTATCTCTCATATCGCACAGGGTTCTTGCAATTCCTAGCATCATTGCAGTATGTAAATCATGGCCGCAGGCATGCATAGCGCCGGGGGTCAGGCTGCAAAATGAAAGACCTGTTTCTTCTAAAACCGGAAGTGCGTCCATATCACATCGCAGACCGATACATTTTCCGGGTCCTTTTTTACCTCTTATCGTGCCTACGACGGAAGACTTGCCGGCGCAGATAATTTCATCGACACCGTAGGCTGAAAGTTCCTTTTTTACCAGAGCTGAGGTTTTGGGCAGTTCAAATCCAATCTCTGGGTTTCTATGAATTTCCCGTCTTATTGTGATAACATCTTCCAGAATTTCACTGATTTTTTCTGGTATAATCAAGGCGATATCCCTCCTTCTTCAGTTTTGAATTTTAATTTAGAGATTTTTCATAATAAATTGTAATATTTTTATTGATGAAAAGGAAATTAAAGGTTATAATGGACATCATTAGTGAAAGTAATGACAGCTATATTTGTGACTTGAACTAAGGGGAGATACGACTATGGAAATTAGACAGATTTATTACGTGTTAGAGGTTGCAAAGCAGAAAAACTTCACAAAAGCCGCGCAGGCTCTGTATGTCACACAGTCCAATATTTCACAGCAAATCAGTGCACTTGAGTCTGAACTGAACACGGCCCTTTTTGTAAGGGATCATCACAATATTTATTTAACTGTAGATGGAGAGCGATTTTGCAAATATGCAAGAGGGGTTGTGGATGCTATCGATGTGCTTATGAAGGAATTCAATGGCAATGAGGAGTCAGAAAAAGCGGTAATTAATGTCGCTGTTTTTCCGTTTTCATGGACCGTTGGGGTATCTACAATCGTAAAAGATTTTTATAAATCAAGCACCAATGTTGTCGGCACCATAAGAATTTCTGATAATTACTGTGCTTATACTGACCTCAAAAAAGGGGCTTTGGACTTTGCCCTTGTCAAGCTGAGACCGGAGGATAAGGTTGACTACTTGACCTACATTCCGCTAATTGAAGAGGATTTACTGGTGATTATCAATCGGAATAATCCAATTGCGGCGCATCATGCCATTTCGGCGGAAGATCTGTCAAACTTACCGGTACTTGTAGGGGAGAAAACGACAAATCTTTACGATGATTTTCACAAGATATATGCGGATAGAAATGCTGAATTTCAGGTCGTCCTCGAAAACACATTTGATAGAGATTTGCTTATCAATATGCTTTCCAGCGGCGAGGGTATTACCTTTGCTACAGAATCCACAGCTGCACAGATTGTTAATGACAAAATCACAGCCATTCCTCTTGAAGTTCCAGTTAAATATAATACTTATCTGGTATATTTGCAGGACAAAGAACCGAGGGGAATTTACAGAGCTTTTGTAGATTACGTGGTAAATGAAACTCATAGTTTGAACGAAACGAAGAAAATTAAGATTAAAAATAACGATATTTTGTATTAGACGGGGTAGAGCACTGGAAAATACATATTTTTAAAGAAAATCCCGAAAATATGCACATCGGTCTGCATATTTTCGGGGTTTTTACGTTATATATGCACATTTTGAGCTGTAAGGCGATAGTCAAACTGCTGTTTGATAGTTTTTTATAGGAAAAAATGCATATCAGGAGAAAAACTATCAAAAATATGCACATTTGCTCGAGGATTTGTGCATATTTTGGCTGTTTTGATGGATATATGCACAGAGGCGAACGAGCAGTAAAGTTCGCTGTTCTTTACACTTGTGAATCGCAGGATATTTGGTATAATGTTCTTAGGTTAGCGAAGCAGAATGAATAACAGCTGAGGCTTCGGTTGCATTGAATCGTTTAATTAAGATAGATTTGATTAAAAAATTTTGACAAGGAAGAAGTTTCTTCTATCAAGAAACTTGATGTATCACAAAAAACAAAGGAGGCACGGTATGAATAAACCAGTACTAGTCATCATGGCTGCAGGCATGGGCAGCAGGTACGGAGGACTTAAGCAGATAGATCCGATCAGCGACAGAGGAGAAATCATTTTAGATTTTTCACTTTACGATGCCATGATGGCGGGCTTTGAGAAGATAATTTTTATCATTAAAAAAGAAAATGAAGAAGATTTCCGCAGACTGATCGATCAGCGCGCGGGAAAATATATGAAGGTGGAGTATGCTTTTCAGGAGCTTACAGATATTCCGCAGGGGTATCAGGTTCCTGCAGAGCGTGTGAAACCGTGGGGAACCTGTCATGCGGTGCTCAGTGCACGCAAACTCATTGACGGACCTTTTGCGGTTATCAACGCAGACGATTACTACGGACCAGGTGCATTTCAGATCATCTACGACTATCTGGACCAGGCGAAGGATGACGGAAAATATCGTTACTGCATGGTTGGCTATAATCTGGAGAAAACTTTGACCGAAAACGGTCATGTAGCTCGCGGCGTCTGCAAAGTGGGTGAAAATGGACAGCTTTTGGATATCGTGGAACGTACAAAGATTATGTATCGTGACGGTGGCATTGCCTTTACAGAGGACGATGGAGTAACCTGGCAGGCTTTGGAAGAAGGAACCACCGTTTCTATGAATTTCTGGGGTTTTACAGAGTCCTTTGTCCGTGAAATGGAGGAACGTTTTCCGGCATTTTTGGATAAAGCGCTGGTCGAGAATCCTCTTAAAGGAGAATATTTCCTGCCGGGGGTTGTGGATCAGCTAATTAAAGAGGATAAGGCGACCGTAAAGGTGCTTCACTCCCATGACAAGTGGTATGGCGTCACATACAAAGAAGATAAGCAGAGCGTAGTTGATGCGCTGCAGTCCATGAAGGATAAGGGGCTGTACCCGGAAAAGCTTTGGAAATAATGCAAAAAAGACTTGCAAGGCCGCTGCTTTGCGGGTATAATAATAAGGCACGATTTTGTGCAAAATCTCTGCGTAGGCATGGGGCTTACGCCATTTAGTCCATAGGGAGGTGAAACCAATGACAAATTATGAAGTTATGTTCATTATCGATCCTACTTTAGAAGATGCTAAGAAGGAAGCTACAGTTGAGAAGGTACAGGGTATCATTGCAGCTGACGGAGAAGTTCAGAAAGTAGACACTTGGGGCATGAGAAAGCTTGCTTATCCGATTCAGAAGAAGAACGAAGGCTACTACGTTGTAATCGAATTCGCAGCAAGCACAGAATTACCTAAGGAACTTGACAGAAGACTGAGAATTTCCGACGATGTAATGAGACACATCATCATCAACAAAGACGCAAAATAAGGAATGGGGTGTAGTTAATGAATAGTGTAGTTCTAATCGGAAGACTTACCCGTGACCCGGAAGTCAGATATACTGCAAGCACACAGATGGCAGTTGCAACCTTTACCGTTGCTATTGACAGACCTGTAAGAGCAGGCGGAGAGAAGCAGACAGATTTTCCTCGCGTGACCGTTTTTGGCAAACAGGCAGAGAACTGTGAGAAGTATCTGGCAAAGGGCAGATTAGTCGGCGTTCAGGGTAGAATCCAGACCGGAAGCTATCAGAACAAGGACGGCGTCACTGTTTACACAACCGATGTTGTGGCAGACAGAGTAGAATTTTTAGAGTGGGGTGACAGACCGCAGAGCAGCGGTAATTTCGCACCGAGACAGAACGCTTCTTCAGGCTATAACAATCAGCCGGCTGCCAGCAGCATGCCGGAAGAGATGCCGGATTCATTCCAGGCAATTGATGAAGACGTTCCATTCTAAGGAAAGGAGATAAGAACCATGATGGATAGAAGACGTGGTGGCATGAGAAGAAAGAAAGTATGCCAGTTCTGCGCTGATAAGACAGAAGTAATCGATTTCAAGGATACAGAAAAACTCAAGAAGTATATCACTGAGAGAGGCAAAATCCTGCCTAAGAGAATCACTGGAACTTGCGCTGTACATCAGAGAGAAGTTACCACTGCAATCAAAAGAGCAAGAATCGTTGCATTACTGCCTTACGTTGCAGACTAATTTAAAAAGAACCATACAGGAGCCGACCAGGCTCCTGTTTCTTTATATCAGAAAGCCTGTTAAAGACAAGTAAGATTGCATGACGCCAATTTGAAAGATTTTTTTTGAGAATTTTGCATAGGGGTAACGCAAAAATAAAGAAAAAAAGCGGCGAAGTTGGTGTTGGTAGAATCGAAGGAGCTACTACAGTTTTATTGTGAATCCTCTTGACAACAGACAGGTGGGTGCTTTAATATGTTAATGTAATAAATGACAAGAGGTGTATTTAAGATGAAAATTTTGAAGAAATCCAAAGAGAGAACCGCAGAAGATAACCGGGCTTTACGAGATGGTGTAACTGCGATTATAGATGATGTATGCCAGCGCGGTGATACGGCGCTTCATGAATATAACGAGAAATTTGATGACTGCCATAGACAGATGCTGCGAATCAGCAGAGAGGAAATTGAAGAGGCTTATGAACAGATAACAGAGCAGGAACTCTCAGATCTTCGCATGGCAAAGTCTAATATAGAAAAATTTGCAGCGGCACAGAGAGGAACTGTGACAGAATTAGAGAATTTCAGTCCACAGCCGGGGATTTATCTGGGGCACAGAATTATTCCCGTTACATCCTGCTGCTGTTATGTGCCAGGCGGTGGCTATCCTCTTTACTCCACTGCGCTGATGTTGATTACACCTGCAAAAGTGGCAGGCGTGAAGCGGGTTGCAGCATGTTCACCGACAGTAAAAGGTACTTCGAGGATTCACTACAAAACGCTGGTTGCTATGGATCTTGCAGGCGCAGATGAAATTTATGCAGTAGGCGGGGCGCAGGCTGTTGCTGCGTTCTCATACGGTACAGAAGAAATCAAACCGGTGGACATGATTGTAGGACCAGGCAATCGCTATGTAACAGAAGCAAAGCGCCAGTGTTACGGACAGATTGGAATTGACTTTGTAGCAGGACCTAGTGAAGTTCTTGTCATTGCAGATGCGAAAGCAGACAGCAAGACTATCGCTGCCGATCTTTTGGCACAGGCGGAGCATGATCCCAATGCTAAGGGTATTCTGGTAACCACCGACGAAGCCTTTGGCAAACAGGTCATCGAAGATGTAGAGGCAGAACTGAAAATCCTTTCTACTTCAGGCATTGCAAAAAAATCCTGGGACGACTACGGTGAAGTTGTAGTTGTAGATACATTGGCGGAAGCCGTGGCGATATCCAATGATTATGCGCCGGAACACTTAGAGGTCAATATTGAAAATCCGGATGAGATTATAGAGGATTTGTATAATTATGGCTCCTTATTTATCGGTGGCAATACAGCGGAGGTCTTTGGTGACTATGCATCAGGTACCAATCATACGCTGCCGACAGTAAAAGCAGCACGTTATACTGGCGGCGTCTGGGTAGGTACTTTCCTAAAAACCTGTACGCACCAGAGTATGAGTCTCGAAGCGTCGAAGAAAATTGCACCGCTAGTTGCTAGAATGGCATATGGAGAAGGGTTGGAAGGTCATGCAAAGGCAGCAGAGGCTAGAGCATAGAAAATATAAAACGCTGAGAGAGTACGGCTCGTCTCAGCGTTTTGCTTTAGTTATTTATCGTGTTAATTAAATTACGATATTTTGGCTTCTCCGTTTGGGGGATATCCAAGCAGTCCATGACCTGTTCAAGGTCTAAGTGAAGATTTTTAATTAGAGATTGGATATTGGAGAGTGTGGTCTGTTCCAAGGTTTTTTTAGTGACCTCTTTAGTGACTTCTTTAGTGACCTCTTTAGTGACTTCTTTAGTGACTTCTTTAGTGACTTCTTCGGTCACTTCCCTGGTCACCCTCTCCGTGGTTTCTTTTGTGGCTTTCTCTGCAGCAATCTCCGCAGCTTCTTCTGCTCTAATCTCTATGAATTCTTCCATGGTTATGCTCCGCCATGCCATCTTCTCCACCTCCGCGCTATGAGCTCTTAAAAAATTCACTAAGATGTTTTCCTTGAGGCAGCGTTCTACGGCAGCGCCTACTGCTTCTTTTCTGTCCTTTCCTGCAGAAAGCCCTTCTTTCACATACCTAACGAACATTCCATATTCTCTCAGCTTGGTACTTTTCTGCAATACAGGATTTTTCTCCGCTTCCTCTTCTTCTCCTTCATTGTACACCACTTTGATGACTTTTACTACTAATTCTACGGAATTTTCCTTTGGCTCCCCCATGAAGCTGGATGATAATCTCAGTTCGTCCACGTCCCATGGCTCGCTTCCCGTGTAGATAACGAAAAACTGTGGTGTCGGGATTTTTACCTGCCCCTGTCTGAAAAACGTTCTATTGTCTAGTAGTATTGCGATGTTATTCGCCAAATAGCGAAGCATACGGAGTGGAATATTAGCAGATATAGTACTCTGCTGTTCTCCAAATACCAGATATGCAACTGCAATCTCATAGCTAAGGTCATTTTTAATGCCATGATAGATGACGTCATCTAAGGTCAAAAATCTCACTTCAGTATCGGGTCCATAGTCAGTCCCTTCCAGTGCATTAAAAAGTTCGATGGCATTTTCTTTTTCTGAAAACAGCATGCGAAAGATACTGTCTTGATAAGTTCTCTTAGGTTCAGCTGCTGTCAGCAGCTTATTTTCTGTCATTTACTTCCTCCGTTCTATATTAATGGGATATTATTACTGTATTTCTATTATATTCCAAAAATCAATCAGTGACAAGAAGAAATTCCTTTATAAGGATAAACTGTTAATATATGGATAATAAATATTTCCTTTTTAAAGTTAAAATTAAAATTTCTTTCTTTTCTAAAAACTTTTGGGAAATCTATTGTCTTTGCTTTATACAAAGATTAGAATGTAGGTAAATATTTATAATGCGTCGAGGAGATTAAGAGATAGTACGCGGGAAAGGAAAACATATGGGAAAATTTGTTTATTCATTCAGTGAAGGGTCCAAGGACATGAGAAGTCTTTTGGGTGGTAAAGGCGCGAATCTGGCGGAAATGACCAGAATTGGACTGCCAGTTCCCTACGGGTTTACGGTAACGACTGAAGCCTGCACCCGGTACTACGAAGAAAATCAGATGATTGGCGAAGATATCATCGGGGAAATTTATGAGAAACTGGCGGAACTGGAAGCAGTCACTGAGAAAAAGTTTGGTGACAAAGAGAATCCGCTGCTGGTTTCTGTTCGCTCTGGCTCTGTTTTCTCCATGCCCGGCATGATGGATACTATCCTGAATCTGGGTCTCAACGACGAAACTGTGGAAAGTCTGGCAAAGCTGACAGAAAACGATCGTTTTGCTTATGACAGCTATCGCCGTTTTATTCAGATGTTCGGCGACGTCGTGCTGGAAATTCCAAAGAGCGAGTTCGATTTTATCTTTGATGGACAGAAAGAAAAAGTAGGCGCAGCCTTTGACGTAGATTTAACCACTGACGATTTGAAGGAAATTATCGTTGGCTATAAAGCGCTGGTTAAAAAAGCTGTGGGCAGAGATTTTCCGCAGGAGCCAAAAGATCAGCTGATGGAGGCGATCAAGGCAGTATTCCGTTCCTGGAACAACGATAGAGCGATTCTTTACAGAAAGCTCAACAGAATTTCCGATAAGCTGGGCACTGCAGTCAACGTGCAGTCTATGGTATTTGGCAACATGGGAGACACCTCCGGCACAGGCGTAGCCTTTACCAGAGATCCGGCAACCGGAAACAATCAGCTTTACGGAGAATTTCTTGTGAACGCTCAGGGCGAAGATGTGGTTGCAGGAATCCGTACCCCGAAGCCGATTGCAGAAATGGCTGAGGCATTCCCTGAAGTATACAAAGATTTTGAACGTATCGCAGAGATACTGGAAAAACACTATAAAGACATGCAGGATATGGAGTTTACTGTAGAAAGAGGTAAGCTATTTATGCTGCAGACCAGAGCGGCAAAGAGAACGGCGGTTTCTGCGATCAAAGTGGCGGTTGATATGGTGGATGAAGGGCTGATTACCAAAGAGACAGCCGTAGAGCGCATTGATCCTGCGCAGATTGACCAATTGCTGCATCCGACCTTTGATACAAAGGCTGAAAAAACGGCAGAAGTACTGGCAAAGGGTCTTCCTGCTTCACCTGGCGCAGCGACGGGAAAAATTTATTTCACAGCCTCTGATGCGGAGGCAGCGGTAGAGTCCGGTGAAAAGGCCATTCTTGTAAGACAGGAAACTTCTCCAGAAGATCTTGCTGGTATGGTTGCAGCAGAGGGAATTTTGACTGCCAGAGGCGGTATGACCAGCCATGCGGCAGTTGTAGCCAGAGGCATGGGCAAATGCTGTGTTGCAGGCTGCTCTGAAATTATCGTAGATGAATCAGGTAAAACTTTGACAATCGGAGATGATCGTTTGGAGGAAGGCGACTATATTTCTCTAAACGGATCTACTGGTACTGTATATAGAGGGCAGATTGCAACTGTTCAGCCAGAACTTTCCGGAGATTTTGGAATGATTATGAGTTGGGCAGATGAAATCCGCAAGTTAAAGGTTCGCACCAATGCGGACAATCCGAAAGATGCAGCGCAAGCATTGGCGTTTGGCGCAGAGGGAATTGGTCTTTGTAGAACGGAGCATATGTTCTTTGAAGAAGAAAGAATTCCGGCAATTCGTCAAATGATTTTGGCGGAGACCGAAGAAGAAAGAAGAGCCGCTTTGGCAAAACTGCTGCCGTTCCAGAAGTCTGATTTTATGGGCATGTATGAAGTGATGGAGGATAAGCCGGTGACCATTCGTCTTTTAGATCCGCCGCTTCACGAGTTCCTGCCGCAGACCGAGGAAGACACCAGAGAACTGGCAGCTCATACCGGCATTCCGTATGAAAAGCTGGCGCAGGCAGCCAGTGAGCTTCACGAGTTCAACCCGATGCTGGGACATCGCGGCTGCAGACTTGCAGTGACCTATCCGGAAATCGCAGAAATGCAGACTCGTGCTATTATGGAAGCAGCCATTGAAGTTTCTGCGGAGAAAGGCGTAGATATCGTACCTGAAATCATGATTCCGCTGGTAGGAAGCAAGGCAGAAATCGCTGATGTAAAAGCGACTGTCGTAAAGACCGCTGACGCTTGTAGAGAAGAAGCAGGCAGTCAGATGAAATACCACATCGGCACGATGATTGAAGTGCCAAGAGCTGCTTTGACAGCAGATGAGATTGCGGAAGAAGCAGAATTTTTCTCCTTTGGAACCAACGATCTGACCCAAATGACTTTTGGTTTCTCCCGTGACGATACAGGAAAGCTGATTAAAGAATACGTGGATAAAGGGATTCTGCCTGACGACCCGTTCCAGACTATTGACCAGGACGGTGTAGGTTTGCTGGTGCAGATGGCAGTGGAAAAAGGAAGGCAGACCCGCCCGAATATTAAACTGGGTATTTGCGGTGAACACGGCGGGGATCCGAGAAGTATTGAGTTCTGCCACAGAACAGGACTTGACTACGTTTCCTGCTCCCCTTACCGCGTGCCGATTGCAAGAATTGCGGCAGCGCAGGCAGCAATTAAAGATGTTGAAAAATAAATATGAATTGGTAATAGGCAAGAGTCCTGAAGAACAGAATCTTTAGGGCTCTTGTTTTATCATTGTGCACTGGCTTGGTGTTTAACCTATAGACAATTTTTCCTTAAAATATGTATAAGAGCTTCCCCGATTCTTAACCGAGATTATAGAAAACGCTATAAAAATGTATAAGAGTGTTGTCAGTGAAACGGATTATCTCGAAATTGCGGGCGAAAAACTTGCGTTATATGCAATAATTTCCCCAAATTTTTGGCGTATATGGCGCGGTTCATAGGAAATTTGAGTGTGAGAGATGATGGACTTATACATTTTTAGAAAGAATTTGCTGTTTGGGTTAAGATTTCATTTTTGATTCAACCAACAACTCTAGCTTTAGCAGTTTTGTTACTCCATAGCCGGCAGTGATTCCTGCGACATACAGAATAATATCAAAGGTGTCAAAGAATCCTCGCGCAGTAAGTGCTTGTAAAAGCTCCAACGCAAAAGACAGGAAGATGGCGCTGCAAATCATGAGTGGGAATTTTATTTTCCTAAAGAAATAGCCCATAGGAACAAAGCAAAGAAAATTTAATAGACTTTGCAGTTTCATTTCCGGCTCGCCCAATGCCGCAAAAGAGTCAGCTGGATTCCAAATATATTCGGCATGGAGTGCGGAGCGACCGAAAAGGGTGATAAAAAGAAGTACAGCGTAAAGGGCTATTAACGAAAAATATAAATATCTCGGTATTTTGTGATAAAGCACGATGTAACCTAATGCTGAAAAACATGCGATACAGAAGAAAAGTGAAAACCACATGGCAGGAAAATACAGTGGATTGCCGGTTGATACAAATCGAGTAAGAAGTTCACAGAATAGGTAGTAGTGCATAAGATAACCGGGAACGATACTGACTATGGCAATGGTTGGAAGTTTTTTAAGGTTCATAAAAAAGCCTTTCTTTCCTAAAAAATATGATATCAATATTTTAATATATATTGGATGGAAAGTACAGAAAAAAGTCAAAAAGGAGGCTGCTTCAAGAGCAGTCTCCGACTTTCACCAGCACAATCTTACTTACTGTTTGGTAAGGGGTATAAGCATTTTTCACCGAGTATTTTATTTGATATTCACCTTCGCAGTCGAAAATCCATGCTGCGGCCTCTTCGGCAGTCACAGATTGGAAATCAGTATCGGACGGGCATTTGACTGCGATTTGCAGTTTTGCAGTCACGTCCTTTCCGTTATGAGACGCACTGACGCCGGCAAGCAAATCCATCTGTATGCCTGGCTGCACTACAAGTGGGGCAGTACAGCTGCCATCAGCGTCGATCAGGGCAGCTTCAAATTCTGCCGGCAGCGTCAACTGTGGGTCATTGTTGACTGCCCCTTTTTTAGAAGTAATCGTAATGACCTTTTTCGCCGCCTTATAAGGGGCGTATTTATTTTTGACGATGTATTTTACCGAGTATTTGCCGGTCTTTGCAAACCGGTAATTCTTTGCGTCCTGGTAGGAGTAAATCTTGTATTTCTTTGCGCCGGGCGCTTTGATGTAGACCTTCATAGCACTGGTGCGGATGGCGGAAGCCTGCTTTGCGGTGACACCTTTTACTGCGTTTTTATCGCCCCAAGTGACGGTCCTGCTCTTTGCGCCGGAAATGACGGGCGCTTTTAAGTTGTCTACGACCTTGAGTTTAATTGTGGTGCTGGCGCTTTTTCCGTAAGGAGCAGTGACGGTGTAGGTAATCTTATAAGTTCCCAATTTGTTTGTGGAAAAAGTGTCGCTGACATATTTTCCTTTCTTGGAAGAGTAGCGCGCCACCTTGGAAACCTTGATGAAATCCTTTAAGTTCATAAAGGTATTCGGGTCCTTCGCATAGACGTAGCTTTTGGGGTTATAATTTTTCTTGCCGTATTGCACCGTCAGAGGTTTTTTTGGAGAAACTCTGATGGTCGGCGCATCTATAACATAGTACGGATTGGCAGGGTCCGGGTCTGTAGGATCCCAGTATTTATAGCGACCGGTGTAAACCTTAATCGGTGCAGGCTTTCCCAGCGGACCCGGGTTATCACTGCGATAAATGGTCACCTTGGTGCCGATTTTGCAGGTGTAATAAATCCACTTGGCGTCGACGACGGAAAGGCGTACGCAGCCGTGGGATGCGGACTGCCCCAGCATGTTGAACTGGCTGGTGACCTGCGAAGCCTTGTCAAAGCGTTCTGTATAGTAAACGGAGTGGAATAGAATGTCATCGGTGATGTGGGTGCAGTACTGTCCATACACATCGTTCATCAGTTCGCCCCAGTTCCATCTCCCCTGCGTGTAAAAAGTCCCTTTGGGCGTAGTGCCGCCAAGACCGGTGGAACAGAGCATGGCGCGAATCGGTTTCCATTTGCCGTCAATTTTTTTGTAAGCCGTTATAACGTTTTGCTGTTCGTTGACTTTGAGCCAGTATTTGCCTGTATAGGTGCTGGCATGAGCATCTGAGACTGTAAAGCATAGCACTGCCATGGTAAAAAGCACGGCGAGCAAAATACCAATTCCCTTTTTTTCTCTAATCATATTTTGCCTCCCAATTTAATCAGTGACTATAGTATAGCACGTTTTTTTCTGTATAAATATGAAATTTTCTAAAGAATTTCCCAAGAATTCTTCTTTTTTTTCTGAACGGAAGGGAAAAGGACAGTAGTACTTTTTCTTATGCCTGATTTTTCAACGGAAATAAAGAATCAAGATTCTGAATTTAATAAATATACATAGTAAAGGGATACAACTTTAAAGGAATAACGCGAAAAAATATATACATTTTCTGGAAAATAATTACATAAAAAATGAAGAAAAAGCTGAAAAAATCAATGCTTTTTGACAAAAAAGAGTAGCGCGCAGAGCAAAAAAACTGTATAATAGGGATACAAAAAATAGGAGTCAAGAAAAGCATATTAATACTAAAATTAGAATAATTATAATGAAAGATAGGAGTGAGAAGATGGCAGTTTTGATTAACGGACGTGACCTTACGGTAGAAGAGGTTATTCGCGTATGCCGCGGAAATGAAAAAGTCGAAATCGCACCACAGGCGAAGGAGGCAGTCAACAAGGCACGGGCTTACATCGAGCGAAAGCTGGATGAGGGCGCAGTGATTTATGGTTTGACTACCGGGTTTGGTAAATTTTCCAACGTGCTGATTTCTAAAGAGGAGACGACAGACTTACAACGCAATCTGATTATCAGCCACACTTGCACTTTTGGAGAGCCCTATCCGAGGGAGTATGTAAGAGCAGCTATGCTGCTGCGCTGCAACGCATTATCGAGGGGAAATTCCGGCATCAGACTGTCCACCATTCAAACTATGCTGGATATGCTGAATGCAGGCATTCATCCGGTGATTCCAAGGAAAGGCTCTTTGGGCGCTTCGGGCGATCTTGCACCGCTTTCTCACATTGCGCTGGGTCTGATTGGACTTGGAAAAGTGGAATATAAGGGGGAAATCGTTGACGCAAAGGATGCCATGGTGGCAGAAGGCATTACGCCTGTGGAACTGGCAGCCAAAGAGGGGCTTGCCCTGAACAACGGAACCCAGATGATGACAGCAGTTGGTGTTAACGTGCTTTGGGACGCAATGAATCTTTTGAAAGTGGCAGATCTTGCCACTGCCATGACAGCAGAGGCGCTACACGGAATTACTAAGGCGTATGACCATAAAGTGCAGGATGTGCGGGGACATCAGGGGCAGAAAATTACAGCGGAGAATTTGCTTACCCTGCTCGATGGCAGCAAGAATGCTATGGAGGTACAGCCGACTAAGGTGCAGGATCCATATTCTCTTCGCTGCATTCCGCAGATTCACGGGGCTTCCAGAGACGCGCTACAGTACGTGTATGATGCGGTTTCCAGAGAGATTAATGCAGTAACGGATAATCCAATCGTATTTCCTGATGAAGACGAGGTTATTTCTGGCGGAAACTTCCACGGTCAGCCAATGGCACTGGCATTTGACTTCATGAAGATGGCGATTTCCGAGCTTGCCGATGTTTCTGAAAGAAGAGCAGAAAGATTGATTAATCCGGCGCTTTCGGAGGGACTTCCGGGCTTCCTCACTAAGCATGGAGGCGTTTGCTCCGGCTTTATGATTGCCCAGTATGCAGCGGCTTCCATGGTTTCCGAGAACAAAGTTTACGACCATCCGGCTTGTGTGGATTCCATTCCGTCCTCCGGTAATCAGGAAGACCATGTGTCTATGGGAACGACTTCTGCAAGAACAGCAGCAATGGTGCTCGACAATGCACAGAAAGTGCTCAGTATTGAAATCGCAGCGGCGGCACAGGGCATCTGGCTGAGACAGGAAATCGGCGAAAGCAGTATCGACAACCTGGCGCCGGCAACCAGAGAGGCTTACGATTACATTAGAACCATTTCCGAGCCGATTGAGGAAGACGTCATCATGCATGATGAACTTGCAAAATTTGAGCAGATGGTGAAGGATAACAGCCTGCTTGAAGTAGTGGAAAAAGTAGTAACTTTGAAATAGATGGAGGGGAAAAGCATGTTAGATAACAAGACCATTGAAGGGGCTATGACTATCAGACTGGGAAATGAATATCCAGATTATCCGGCTTTTGCGGAAGGAATCAGAAGAGCACCGGACAGAGGATTCAGATTGACCAAGGAGCAGACTAAGATTGCGCTGAAAAATGCGCTGCGCTATGTGCCGGAGGAACTGCACGAAAAGTTGGCGCCGGAATTTATGGAGGAGCTGACAACCCGCGGTAGAATCTATGCGTATAGATACAGACCGGAGGGCAGACTTTACGGAAAGCCGATTCACGAATACAAGGGCAAGTGCCTGGCAGGAAAAGCGTTTCAGGTCATGATTGAAAACAATTTGGACTTTGAGGTTGCTCTTTACCCATATGAACTGGTTACTTACGGCGAAACTGGTCAGGTTTGCCAGAATTGGCTGCAGTACAGACTGATTAAGAAATACCTGGAAGAGTTGACCGAAGACCAGACCCTGGTTGTAGAATCGGGGCATCCACTGGGACTGTTCCCGTCCAAACCGGAAGCGCCGAGGGTTATTATCACCAACTCCATGATGATTGGTATGTATGACAATCTGGACGATTGGGAAATTGCCGAGGAAATGGGCGTTGCCAACTACGGGCAGATGACTGCAGGCGGCTGGATGTATATCGGACCGCAGGGTATCGTTCACGGTACATTTAACACCATTTTAAATGCAGGCAGAAAATATCTGGGTGTGGCAGAGCAGGGGGACTTACAGGGGCATACCTTCGTGTCCTCAGGGCTTGGCGGCATGAGCGGCGCACAGCCGAAGGCTGCTAATATTGCAAATGCCGTAGGCATTTTTGCGGAAGTGGACTATTCTAGAATTGTCACTCGGCACGACCAGGGATGGGTTGACGTTATCATGGACGACATTGACGAGATTTTCAAGCTGGCCAACGAGAAAATTGCGGCAAAAGAAAGCATTTCCATCGCTTATCACGGTAATATCGTAGACCTCCTGGAAGCTGCTGCCGCAAAGGATTTTCACATTGATTTGCTGTCAGATCAGACCAGCTGTCACAACGTATATAACGGCGGCTACTGCCCGGTGGGCATGACCTTTGAAGAAAGAACAAAGCTGCTCCATGAGGATCGAGACAGGTTCTGCAAAGAAGTTGACAAGACACTCCACAGACATTACAAGGCAATCAAGGCGCTGACCGAAAAAGGAACCTATTTCTTTGACTACGGCAATTCCTTTATGAAAGCTATGTACGACGCAGGTATCAAGGAAATTTCCAAGAATGGTTACGATGACAAAGACGGCTTTATCTGGCCTTCCTATGTAGAGGATATCATGGGACCGGTACTCTTTGACTACGGCTATGGTCCGTTCAGATGGGTTTGCCTGTCTGGAAAACCGGAGGATCTCGACGCAACCGACAAGGCGGCGATGGACTGCATCAATCCGGAAAGAAGAGCGCAGGACAGAGACAACTGGGTTTGGATTCGCGATGCAAAGAAGAACAAACTGGTCGTTGGAACCCAGGCGAGAATCCTTTATCAGGATGCAGAAGGCAGAAGGGATATTGCGCTAGCATTTAATAAGCTGGTGCGCGAAGGCAAGTGCGGTCCTATTATGATGGGAAGAGATCACCATGACGTATCCGGTACCGATTCCCCATTCAGAGAGACTTCCAATATCAAGGATGGCTCCAATGTCATGGCAGACATGGCAGTGCAATGCTTTGCAGGAAATGCAGCTAGAGGTATGTCTCTTTGTGCACTGCACAATGGCGGCGGTGTAGGCATCGGAAAAGCCATCAACGGCGGCTTCGGACTGCTTCTTGACGGCTCTGAAAGAGTGGACGAAATTATCAAATCTGCTATGATGTGGGACGTCATGGGCGGCGTTGCCAGAAGAAACTGGGCGAGAAACGAAAACGCACTGACTACTTCCATCGAATACAACAAGAACTACGCAGGAAAAGGACATATCACCATTCCGTTCCTTGCTGACGATGCACTGGTGGAAGCGACAGTTGATAAGTTTGTGAAATAAATCGGGATAATCGTGAGAATCGGAGCAGCCTTGGGTGGGCTAATCTGGTTTATCATGTGAAATGTCTTCGTATGCTGACAAACCTGACAAAAAGCAAAAATATTGTCAGTTTCGTCAGCATTTTGAAAGAAAACCCTGACAAACCTGACAAAATTATAGAAATTTGTCAGTACTGTCAGCAAAATCTATGAGTATGGGAGTGTTTGAGCTGAAAATGCTGACAAAACATTGATCCATTCATAGATTTTGTCAGTAAACACAAAGAGAGACGAGGAGGATCACCAAATGGCAACAGTACTTGTAAAAAATATCGGATTGCTGCAGACCCCTGTTGGCAGTTTCAGTCACGGCGGCAAAGTGCAAGGTGAGAACCTAAAGCTGAAGGACGCCGCTATTCTCATCGAGGACGGAATTATCAGTGAGATTACCGAGGGCGGCGTGCTGCCAAAAGGAGCAGAAACAGCTGATACAGTCATCGACGCAGAGGGCAGGCTGGTGACGCCAGGGCTGGTGGAAGGGCATACCCATATGGTATTCGGCGGCTACAGGCAGCATGAAATACCTATGAAGCTGAAGGGCGCGGGATATCTGGATATTCTGAGAGCAGGCGGTGGCATTCTGGATACCGTGAGAAAGACCAGGGCTGCAAGCTTTGAGGAACTTTACGACAAAACCGAAGGTTTTCTCGATGAAATGATGGGGCTGGGTGTTACCACCTGCGAAGCAAAGAGCGGCTATGGTCTGGACTTTGACACTGAAGTGAAAATGCTGGAAGTGCTGAAAAAGCTCAATGAGGATCACCCGATGGATATTGTGAGCACTTTCATGGGAGCCCATGCCATTCCTGAAGAATACAAGGACCGGGAGAATGGCGCAGATCAATTTATTGATATGCTCTGTACGGACCTGCTGCCTTATGTAAAAGAAAACCAGCTGGCTGACTATGCGGATATCTTCACCGAGGATTCGGTATTTAACTATGAGCAGAGCAAAACCTACCTGGAAAAGGCAAGGAAGCTGGGTTTTGGGCTGAAAATCCATGCTGATGAAATTGAGGCAATCGGCGGCAGCGTATTGGCAGGCGAAATGGGAGCAGCCAGCTGCGAGCATTTAATTGCCATCGATGAAGCGGGTCTTGCGTCTCTGGCAAAAGGCGGTGTGACCGCTATGTGTCTGCCGGCAACTTCCTTCTATTTAGGGGCAAATTTTGCGCCGGCGCGGAAAATGATTGAGATGGGCATACCTGTGGCGACAGCCTCCGATTTTAATCCGGGATCCTGCCCGTCGCTGAATCTGCAGTTTGTCATGAATCTGGCATGTATCAAATACCGCATGCTGCCGGAAGAAGTGCTGACTGCAGTGACCATCAATCCGGCTTGCGCTATTGGAAAAGGTGAGCTAGTAGGGACGCTGGAGTGTGGCAAACAGGGCGATCTGGTAATCTGGGACGCCCCTGACATGGATATGCTTTGCTATAGATTTGGCTCTAATCTGGCATTGCAGGTAATCAAGAAAGGAATGGTAGTAGCATGAAATTAATCGATATGCAGGTAAAAGAATATTTGGACGTTTTGAAATCAGATGCACCGGCGCCGGGCGGCGGTTCTGTCAGTGCATTGGCAGGTGCGCAGGGCGCGGCTTTGTTCATGATGGTGGCGGATCTTACTATCGGTAAGGAAAAGTACGCAGACTGGCAGGAGGTGTGCAAAGCAGCAAAGGAAAAGGGCGCAGCCCTTTACGAAGAATTGACTGCGGCGGTAGATAAGGACACCGAGGCGTTCAATCTTGTTTCCGCAGCCTTTAAAATGCCGAAGGAAACTGACAAGGAAAAGGCGGCAAGAAAACAGGCAATTGCGGACGGAACTCTGGTGGCAACGGAGGTGCCTTTCCGCACCATGCAGTTGGGCTATGAGGGTTTGATGACAGCAAGGACCATGATTGGAAAGTCCAATCCTAACGCAGCAAGCGACCTGGGCGTAGCCATTTTGAACCTGACGGCTTGCATCAAGGGCGCATGGCTCAATGTAAAAATCAATCTGCCGGGCGTAAAGGACGAGGCAAAGGCAGCGTATTACGCACAGGAAGGACAGAAAATGTTCGATGAGGCGGATAAAATTGCTAGCGGTCTGTATAACGAAGTGGCTGCAGCACTGTAATTTTTAGATGATAGAAGGAGAAAGAGGAACAATGGCACAGATTATCGAAAGTATTCCAAATATCAGTGAAGGAAGAAGAACTGATGTAATAGAGGCATGTGTGGATCAGATTAGAACCACACCGGGCTGTACCCTGCTTAACTACAGCTCCGACGAGAGCCACAACAGAACCGTTATCACCTATATCGGTGATGCAAAAGGCGTGGAAGAAGCCAGTGTGAAGTTGGTTAAGAAAGCGGCTGAACTCATCGACCTGACAAAACACGAAGGGGAGCACCCTAGAATGGGCGCAGTAGATGTCATGCCTTTCCTTGCCATCAAGGACTGCACCACAGAGGATTGCGTAGAACTTTCCAAGGTAGTCGGCAAAAGAATCGCTGATGAAGCAGGCGTGCCAGTTTTCCTCTATGAGTACTCCGCACAAAGACCTGAAAGACAGAATCTCGTAAAAATCAGAAAGGGTCAGTTTGAAGGCATGGCAGAAAAAGTGCAGGAGCCTGATTGGGAACCTGATTTCGGCGGCAGAAAAGTTCACCCGACAGCAGGGGTTATGGCAGTAGGAGCAAGACCGCCGCTGGTTGCATACAATTTGAATCTGAACACAGACGATGTGCAGGTTGCGAAGAACATTGCAAACGTTATCAGAGAAAAGGACGGCGGACTGAAATGCGTCAAAGCCATGGGCTTTGAAATCGAAGATGAGGTGACAGGCAAGAAATATGCCCAGGTTTCCATCAACATGACCAATTATGAGCAGACGCCGCTTTATAGAGTTACCGAAATGGTAAAATCCGAAGCAGCCAGATATGGCGTAGTCGTCACCGGCACAGAAATCATCGGACTTTGCCCGATGAAAGCATTGGTGGATTCTGCCGAATATTATCTGCAGATAAAAGATTTCGATTTCCACACACAAGTACTTGAAAATCATATTCTGTAGTGTTATAACTAAAGGGCAGAGTATTTTTCGAGAACAAGGAGAACCAAATGACCGGCGGCAATAACTATTCTAACGTATTTTCACTGACTGATGAAATCGCAGATATCATCCGGGATAGAATCCTCAAAGGGGAGTATAAAATCGGAGAAAAGATCAAGGAAACACAGATTGCGTCAGAGCTGAAGGTCAGCAGAACGCCAATCAGAGAAGCGTTCAAGCAGTTAGAAAATGAAGGGCTCATTGATTACATTCCAAATAGAGGATGTTTTGCGAAGGGTTTTACCAAGCAGGATATCGAGGATATTTACGCGGTGCGTAAGGCACTGGAAATTCTGTGCGTGGAATGGGCAGTAAGCAGAATCACAGAAGAACAGATTCAGAATCTGCAGGATCAATGTGACCTGATGGAGTTTTATACGGTGCGCCAGGATGAAAAGAAGGTGCTGGAAATCAACACTGGGTTTCACGACATCATCTATAATGCCACCGGCAGCCGTTTTATGGCGCAGGTGCTGCGCTCTTATAAAGAGTACATCGACCAGACGAGAAAGGCGCTTTACTATGAGCCTGACTATTTGGACGAGATTCTGGAAGAACATCGGGCGATTCTTACTGCAATCAAGAACAGAGACGTAGAAGAGGGCAAGACGGCCATGTCAAGACACTTGGACGGTTCCAAGCGCCGGGCAGAGTTTATCTATAATGTGAAATAGATAAAGAACAGCAGGCAGGAACGAAAGTTAGACGTTTCTGCCTTTTTATATGGTGGGAGCTATATTATCGTTTTGATTTTTTCATGAACAAATTTATGACCTTTAAAATATAAATTTCTTTATTAGTGAGACAAATATGTCAGTTTAATTAAGAAATGTGGCTGTATAGGAAATGCTGCTCTGTACCGTTTTTCCAACTGAGAAAAGGCAAGCAAAGCAGAAGTAATTTTTATACACAAAAATGTGTATACATAATACATTGAATTATTTAAAATGATATGCTATAATAATGGTGCCTTAACAGGGAATAGAAATAGGAGACTTTATTATGGAAAAGAAAAATGGTAGAAATGTGACCGGTTTTATTGTCCCATCGGTCGTCGGTATCATTTTATTTATGATTCCGGTGAAGTACGATGGAAACTGGACGGTTACAGTAAAGATTATCGCAGACTTAATCGGCGGAGCGCTTGGTTCAGTTCTTCCGATTCTCTGCGTTGCCATCGTTACGGTTTCGGCAATTGGTTCTTTAATTGGACTGGCGAAGCCAAAGTTCATGACAGAACGCGCAATTTTAGCAGATACTTTTTGTACAAGTCCGGTTTGGGTGCTGGTGAGAGTAATTGGAGCCGTATTCATCTGGATGACTTATCTGGGCATGGGAACAGAAGGCGGTAGGGATATCGTCAGTATGATTACTGACGGCGGTGCAGGAGGATTTGTATTAGGAGATCTTTTGACTGTACTGGTAATCATTTTCTTAATCGCAGCTCTTCTTCTTCCGTTGCTCTTGGATTTTGGACTTTTAGAATACGTAGGCGCCCTGCTGACAAAGATCATGCGCCCGCTGTTTAAGATTCCGGGTCGTGCTGCTGTTGACTGTATTACTTCCTGGATTGGTGACGGAACTCTGGGCGTTATGCTGACCTGCAACCAATACGAAGGCGGATATTACTCGGAAAGAGAAGCGTCTGTTATTGCAACGACTTTCTCTGCTGTATCCATTACATTCAGTATCGTAGTACTGGAGCAGGTAGGGTTAATGCAGTACTTTGGTCTTTACTATCTGATGATTTGTCTGGTCGGTATCGCTTGTGCGGTTATTGTGCCTAGAATCCCGCCTCTTTCATTGAAAAAAGACAGATACGTTGTAGAAGGAAAGGCTATGCCGGATACACTTCCAGCACCGTACAAAACTTCTCACGAATACGGTATGGCTTTAGCTATGAAGAAGGTTGGTGAATTCAGGGGAATCGGTCAGTTCTTTGAAAACGGCATGAAGAACGCCGTAGGTATGTGGTTCGGCGTACTGCCTACAGTTATGGCAATCGGCACACTGGCGCTGGTTCTTGCAAACAATACCCCAATCTTTGAGATTTGCGGAAAACCGTTTATGCCGCTTCTCGAACTGTTACAGGTTCCGGAAGCTGCAGAGGCGTCCAAGACAATGATTGTCGGATTTACAGATATGTTTACGCCTTCCATTATTGCTGCGGAAGGTATTGCAAGTGAGATGACCAGGTTTATCGTAGCGTCTGTATCTGTAACACAGCTGATTTACTTATCCGAAGTGGGTGGTCTGATTCTGGGCTCTAAGCTGCCTGTAAACATTGTTGAGCTGTTCATTCTGTTCTTAGAGAGAACAATTATCAGCTTACTGATTATCTGCCCGCTGGCACATTTGATTTTTTAGGAAATGTACTATCCCTGCAAATAGGCAAACAAAATCCCGGCACGTGCGAAAGCATCTTGCCGGGATTTTTAAGTGGCAAGAATTCAATAAAGCTTATAACTTTATATTGTGGTCATTCTTTTGACAAGAAGAACCGGGGCGAGTATAATGGACTTTATGAATAAGATGAATCAGGAAAAATATATCGGCTGTCACCTTTCCTGTTCGAAGGGTTTTGCAGCCATGGGAAAAGACGCTTGCAGCATAGGCGCCAATACATTTGCATTCTTTACGAGAAATCCCAGAGGCGGAAAAGCGAAGGAGATCGATCCGAAAGATGCAGAAAATCTGCTTGCTATCATGGAGGAACATAATTTCGGCAAGCTGGTGGCACATGCACCTTATACGCTGAATCCGTGTTCTGCGACTGCGAAAACCAGGGAGTTTGCGCATATGGTAATGTCTGAGGATATGAAAAGAATGGAGTATTTACCGGGAAATTATTATAATTTTCATCCAGGCAGTCACGTTGGACAGGGCGTAGAGAAAGGAATCGAAATGATTGCTGACCTGCTCAATGATATTATTACACCGCAGCAGTCTACCATGATTTTACTGGAAACTATGGCAGGTAAGGGCAGCGAAATCGGCGGTCGTTTTGAAGAACTGGCAGCGATTATTGACTGTGTAAAGTGTGAAGAGAAAATAGGCGTATGCTTGGATACATGCCATATTAGTGATGGTGGCTATGATATTATTACGGATTTGGAAGGAGTGCTGGCGGAATTTAATCGGATCATCGGACTGGGTAAGCTAAAGGCATTGCATATTAATGACAGTCAGAATGAAGTAGGAGCACGCAAGGACCGACATGCTTGTATTGGGGAAGGAAAAATCGGCAAGGCTGCTATTTTGCAAGTGGTCAATCATCCGAAGCTTTTAGGACTGCCGTGTATTTTGGAAACGCCGCAGTCTGACCTTGCGGGCTATGGCAGAGAAATTGCAATGCTGCGGGAGGAAGGAGAATAAAGGATGGAAGTAAAGGATATTTTGGTAATTAATCCCGGCTCTACCTCTACGAAAATTGCTGTTTACAGGGGAGAAGGGCAGCAGCGGTTGCTGGAAAAAAACATCGTCCATGATGATGAGGCAATTAATGCTTTTTCCTGCGTGGCAGCGCAGAAGGATTATCGGAAGGATATGATTTTGGAGTTTTTGCAGGGAGAAGGGTATGATTTAAAGAATTTGTCTGCAGTAGTTGGTCGCGGTGGTATGGTGTATGAGCTTTCAGGCGGCGGCTATCAGGTCAACGAAAAACTCTGTGCGCGAATGGCAAGTGCGGATATTCCACAGCACGCTTCTAGTCTAGGTGCACTCCTTGCATTTGCTATTGCAGAGCCACTGGAGACCCCATCGTATATTTACGATTCGACTATGGGATGCGATCTTTTGGAAACTGTGAAAATTACAGGTATCGCTGAGGTGGAGAAGTATGGTGCCACTCATCTGCTTAACTCTAGGGCTCAGGCGATTAAACATGCGACATCACTGGGCGGTGATTACCATAAAATGCAGTTCATCGTCTGCCACATGGGAGGCGGTATTACAGTGAATGCCTGGAAAGACGGAAAGGTAATCGATGTCGCCTCCTATGATGACGGACCTATGGCGCCGGAGCGTTCCGGAGGCGTGCCGCTTCTGCTGATGAAAAAGCTTTGCTTTGACGGGCAGCATACGGAGGCAGATATAGAGGCGCTCATCAGTGGCCGCGGAGGCCTTTATTCCTACCTTGGAACAAAGGATTGCAGGGAAGTTGAGCGAAGAATTGCTGCCGGTGACGATTACGCTGCACTTGTTTATGAAGCGATGGCGCTGCAAGTCGGAAAAGCTATTGCAGGGCTGTCCTGCACGTTGAAAGGAAAGGTGGACTTCATCATTTTAACTGGTGGAATTGCTCACTCTTCTAAGTTGACTGGCATGATTGCGGACTACTGCGGACATATCGGAGAAATTGTCGTCATGGCTGGTGAAAGTGAAATGGAAGCCCTCGCTGCCGGTGCGCTGCGCATGCTGCAGGGTGAAGAGGAAGCGAAAGAATATTAATAGTAGTAACGTGAACTGCCCTATGGGAAACCATGGGGTTTTGTTTTGCAAAGGTTTTGCACCTTCGCTGCCGTGCCATATTCTTGATAGAATTTTGAGAATATGGCATTAACTACCTGGAAAGTGCCATATTCTTAATTCGATTTCGAATGCATGGCGTTTATCGCCAAAGAAACGCCATGTTTTATAGGCATTTATGGAGATGATGGCAGAAAATCGGAGTCTCCTGCCATGTTTTTAAAGAAGATATTGTTGTTATGGCGGAGAATCACAGGAGAGAAGAGACCTAAAGTAGTCTAAGTTCGTGTTTCGTGCAAGTTTAAAAGAAAATATGCAGGAATGTGGCAGTTTATTAGAGACCAACGCTATAATACAGAAGAAACGACTTAAAAGTGGCGTGCGTAACAATTCACCATCTGGAGAGCTAAGGAAATTATTGTTAATAATATCAAAAAACGGAAAATATATTGACAGAGCGCAAGGGAATATGTTATTTTATAATAAAAATGGAAAAAACTGAGAATAATAAGGGGAGAAGGATGGGAAATTTTTTTCAATTAATAGAGCAAGAAATTCGAAGAGAAGAGCAGCTTTTGAAACAATGGAATAGTAAATTAGAGTCTGCACCCAAGGGGTATATCTCCGCGAGAAAACGCAAGTTTATTACCAGCTATTATTGGAATCGAGAAGATGGTCGAGGGGAGAATAAAAAGCAGGTACAAAAGAACATTACAGACAATAAGGGTTTTGTTTTGCAGTTAGTTGAAAAACAGCTAGCAAAGAAAATTTCTCAGAGATGTGAATCGAACTTACGGTTTTTACGCAAATTGCGAAGATATTATAAAGCAGTAGATATTAATGATATTTTACGGCAACTCCCGGAAACTTATTGTGAAATCATCAAGTTACGAGAGAAGAAGTGTAGGTTTACAATAGATGTGTTACAACTGAATAAAAAAATTGCAAGATCTCATTTTTGTGTTAAAGTTAAGTTACC
>NZ_QWEQ01000014.1 GCF_009936045.1 Emergencia sp. 1XD21-10
AATATACAATCATAGATGAAGCTTCCAGACAGCGCTTCCTCTACCCATATAAAGAACAGAGTTCTTATTCTACCGTTGATTTCATAAAGCGCGCTATCCAATTCTTTAGATATACACCGAAAATGATTCAAACGGATAATGGCGCTGAATTTACTTATCCAAAAGACTACAAAAAACTACATCCAATGGATAAACTCTGTGATGAACTTGGCATTACCCACAAGCTGATTCGTCCACGCACACCAAGACACAATGGCAAAGTAGAACGCAGCCATCGATTGGACCAGGAGCGATTTTACAATTACCTGTATTTCTACTCCTATGAAGATTTAAAAGTGCAGATGCTCCGCTATCTAAAACGTTACAACAACACCCCTAAACCAGTCCTTGGGTGGGCTACACCTTTGGAGAAAAGGGTATCTTTAGAATTGCATTCTCATGATACCATATCGTCAAATTGATGCTCCCTTTTTGGTGTCACATCATTGACAAAACAACACTTTTCAGAAAATTGCCCATAAACAAGAGACTGTTTCAAAATGATACAGCCTCCCATGTTTATTTTTATCAATTACAGCGCTTCGTACGTCAGCTGTGCGCCTTCCTGTTTCTGTTTCACTGCTTTTGCAAATGCCCATGCTGTATCCATACAGGTCAGCACCGGCAAGCCGTGCTCAATCGCCGCACGCCTGATTGGGAAAGTATCTGCGCCAATCTTGTTGATGGCTTTCGGCGTATTAATAACAATATGAATGTCTTCGGAAATTTTAGGGATCACATCACTGTAATCGGTAACTGCCGCTTTTATTTCATATTCCTTCAAAAATGCCGCCGTTCCTGCCGAGGCGTATAGAACAAATCCCATGTTCATGTAGTCTTTTATCACCGCTGCGCTTTCTTCTGTTTTATCATGGTCTTTGAGAGAAATGAACACGCCGCCTCCTGTTGGAATCTGTGTTCCTGTTCCCAGAAACCCTTTATAGATGGCTTTATCCAGGTCGGTATCGATACCTAATACTTCACCGGTAGACTTCATCTCAGGTCCCACTGCCACATCTACATCGGTCAATTTTGCGTCGGAGAATACCGGTACTTTTACAGCATAGTAATTTTGTGCAGGGTAAATACCTGTGCCATAGCCAAGATCAACCAGCTTGTTGCCAGTCATGACGGCTACTGCCAATTTTACCATCGGTACTTTTGTCACCTTGCTGAGAATCGGCACCGTTCTTGACGCACGCGGATTCACTTCGATAACATAAATCCGTTCGCCGTCCCAGACATACTGAATATTGACAAGTCCAACGATATGTAGCGCCCGGCAGATGCGTTTTGTAGCGAAAAGCAGTTCCTGCAGTACTTCCTCCGGCAGCGAGTAAGTCGGATATACCGTACAGCTGTCTCCAGAATGGACGCCGGTTCTCTCGATATGTTCCATAATGCCCGGAATCAGGACATCCTCTCCGTCAGCTACTGCATCTACCTCAATTTCCTTGCCCTCAACATATTTGTCGATGAGGACAGGATGCTCGTGGGAAAGTTTTACCGCCTCCTTCAGATATTTCCGCAGTTCCTCATCGGAATAGACTACCTGCATGGCTCTGCCACCGATGACAAAGGACGGGCGTACTACCAGAGGATACCCCAGTCTTTCTACCGCTTCAAAGGCTTCCTCCTGGTTTCGTACTGCGCAGCCTTTCGGTGCTGCAATATCTAACAGATCCAAAAGACTAGAGAACTTTTCTCTATCTTCCGCCAGATCGATATATTTATTCTGAGTGCCCAAAATTTTAATACTTCTTGCAGCCAGTTTGGATGCAAGATTTAGGGAAGTCTGCCCGCCAAACTGCAGAATCACACCTTCCGGTCTCTCCTGCTTAATCACGTTCATCACATCGTCTGTATGAAGCGGTTCAAAATACAGCTTGTCTGCTGTATCAAAATCCGTGCTGACCGTCTCCGGATTATTGTTAATGATAATGGACTCATAGCCCAGTTCCTTCAAAGCCCACACGCCTTGCACACAGCAGTAGTCAAATTCAATGCCCTGACCGATCCGAATGGGACCGGAGCCGACAACCAGAATTTTTTCATGGGTACTCTTTACACTTTCATTTTCCCCGCCATAGCTGGAATAGTAGTACGGCGTGACTGCGTCAAATTCTCCCGCACAGGTATCGACCACCTTGTAAACTGGGTAAATATCGTGATACAATCTGATATCCTGAAGGACCTCTCTTTCCATGCCGGTCAGTCCCAGAATCTCGTCGTCTGTAAAGCCGCGCTGTTCTGCCTCTCTGACTAAATCTGCCGTAATTTCTTCGCTCTGCAGCGTTTTTTCCATCAACACGATGCCCTCAATTTTATAAAGGAACCAGCGGTCAATTTGTGTCATTTCAAAAATCTCTTCTACGCCGGCAAGTCCGCGCCGGAATGCTTCTGCGATACAAAATATACGCTCATCATCGCAGGCAAGCAATTTTTCCATAAGGCGGCTGTCAGAAAGTCCAGTTACGTACGGCACCCGCAGACCGGTTCCTTCGGTTTCTAAAGAGGCGATTGCTTTTAAGAGGGCACTCTCAAAGTTTCTGTCAATTGCCATGATTTCACCGGTGGCTTTCATCTGCGTCCCCAGTTTTCTGGAGGCAGTGCGGAACTTATCAAAAGGCCACTTTGGGAATTTTACAACACAGTAGTCAAGCGCCGGCTCAAAGCAGGCGCTGGAGCTTTCTGTTACATAATTCTTCAATTCATCCAGGCTATAACCGATGGCAATTTTGGCAGCAATTTTGGCGATAGGATATCCTGCCGCTTTAGATGCAAGTGCGGACGAACGACTGACGCGCGGATTCACTTCAATGACGATGTATTCATCCTTGTCCGGATTCAGCGCAAACTGTACATTACAGCCGCCTTCGATTTCCAGCTTTCTGATGATAGACAGCGATGCGTCACGCAGCATCTGGTATTGCCCGTCGGTCAAAGTCTGTGTCGGCGCTACGACGATGCTGTCTCCCGTATGCACGCCCACAGGATCCAAGTTTTCCATACTGCAGATAATGATGCAATTATTCTTGCCGTCCCTGATTACCTCGTATTCTACTTCTTTCCAGCCTGCTACAGACTTTTCCAGCAAAATCTGCCCGATAGCACTTTTCTCCATACCCAACTGGCAGAAATGTTCCAGTTCTTCATCGTTGTGGGCAATGCCGCCGCCTGTGCCGCCAAGCGTATATGCAGGACGGATGATAACAGGATATCCAATTTCTTCAACAAAGGCCTTACACTCTTCCAGGCTTGTTGCGATAGTACTCGGCGGAATGGGATGTCCTGTCTGCAGCATCAGCGCTTTAAATGCCTCCCTGTCTTCGGCTTTATGGATGGACTCTTTATTGACGCCAAGAAGTCTAACACCGTATTTCTCAAAGACACCTTTTTCGTCCAGCGCCATAGCAAGGTTTAGTCCAGTCTGTCCGCCAAACCCTGCCAGCACGCCATCCGGGCGCTCTTTTGCAAGAATCTGTTCCACAGCTTCTTCTGTAATCGGCTCCAGATAAACTTTATCTGCAATTCCCTGATCGGTCATAATGGTCGCTGGATTGCTGTTGATGAGAATAGTCTCAATGCCTTCTTCGCTGATAGCTTTACACGCCTGCGTACCTGCATAGTCAAATTCCGCAGCCTGTCCAATAATAATCGGGCCTGAGCCAATAATTAAAACTTTCTTTAAGGTAAAATCTCTAGGCATTACAGTCTTCCCCCTTTCATTAAGTCGATGAACTGATCGAATAAGTATCCAGTATCGTTTGGACCTGGATTTGATTCAGGATGAAACTGTACAGAAAAAACTGGTTTTGACAGATGTGCCATCCCTTCCACACTTCCGTCATTCAAATTCAGATGGGTCGCTTCCAGCCCTTTTAGAACAATACTTTGCGGCTGCACTGCGTAGCCGTGATTCTGGCTGGTGATATAACTTCTTCCAATATTTTTATCGAAGACGCCGTGATTGCAGCCACGATGTCCGTACTGCATTTTGTAGGTGCTGCCGCCGCAGGCAAGGGCGATCAGCTGATGTCCCATGCAGATACCGAAAATCGGCATTAAATCCGCGCCATAATTACTGTTGGTTATAAGCTTCTCGATAACGGCTACCGCTTCTGTTGCCGATGCAGGGTCCCCTGGGCCATTGGTTAAAAATACGCCGTCAGGCTTTGCCTCCAAAATAGTCTTTGCTTTGGTACCGTAAGGGTAGATGGTCATACTGCAGCCTCGGTCTGCCAGTTCTTTGAGAATACTCCGCTTCACGCCCAAATCCAGCACTGCTACGTGGAAGTCACTTCCCGGCGTTTTTATTGTCTGTATCTCCTGTACGCCAGCAGTTTTCATCTGGTCTGTCGAAAGTTCTGTCTCTTCTGCAAGTTTTTTAATTTCACTGAGGGGAATATCTTCTGTGGTAATAACACACTTCTGGCTGCCGGTCTTTCTGAGCTTTCTCGTAATTTCTCTAGTGTCTACGCCGTAAACACCTGGAACACCCTGCTCGCAAAACCACTGGTCAATGGTCTTTACGCTGCGATGGTTGCTGGGTTTCATACATAAATCCTGGCATACTGCGCCCAGTGCATGAATTTTTTCTGACTCATAGTCTTCATTATTAATTCCATAGTTTCCCAAAAGCGGATAAGTCATGGTAATGATCTGTCCACTATAGGAAGGGTCGGTCAATGTTTTCTGATACCCGGTCATCGCTGTATTAAAGACCAGTTCACCCACGTTGGTGGTGCAGGCACCAAAGCCCTTTCCCTTATATATGCTGCCGTCTTCTAGATAAATAAGTCCTTTCATCTGCCCTCCTTGTACTTTGTAAGTGATTCTGCGTTTCTTGCTGTTTTCTATTACGTTCTAACGGAAGATTATACCAGTAAATTTATATTTATGCAATAGCTGTTTTGGGATTTTTTTCAGTACAATCGAAGTAAAAAACTTGTGCAGCAGAACACAAACTTACATTCTATCGCACAAGTTTTATTACTTTTCTCATAATCATATTATTTCATTGCTACACCCGCTGCCTGAAAATGTAAACTGCGCAATCCCTCCACCTCATCGCAGACTGGCTTCAGACTGCACGCCCTGCAATCCATCACCAGATTGTCGAAAATCCGGTGCAGAGAAGCTGTGATTTCTTCCCCTTTTTTAGCCAGCATCGCCAACTTTTCGTAGGGAAAATCCGGCTGGGTAATGAATAAAATCGTGACGCATTCTACCTTCGGATGGGTATGGTATCCCTCTATGAATAAGCGCCCTACTTTCTCAAAAGTCATCCCTTCCCGCAGGGCTTTTTTTGCAATGCGAACAGGCTCACGCATACCTGCAGCAGAAATCCTCATCATATAGCCCCTGGGAAAAACATGATACCTTGTATACTCTATCTTACGCAATTGTTCATAAGCCTCATCTTCTCCTGCAAAGCTGTTTTCTTCAACTTTTAAAAGGGTAATTCTTGCATAGGATGAATCCGTTTCAAGCTGCGGAAGGTCTGGACCAAAAAGCAGCACCTCGTCTTCGGGGACCAAACTTTCATCCGAGGTAAAGAAAAGCCCGCTGACCGCCGGCAAACTGCCGCCGCCCAACTCATATGCCATATCCTTTTTCATCACCATCTCAAAGTCATCTGTCTGCTGCCAGGCTTTTCCGCTACAGGACTGCACCTGCGCCTGCCCAGTCAAAGATAAAACCTCCTCAATCAATGCATCGTAGAGTTTCATCATCCGTCCATCCTGTCCCGTTTGATTCTGTCATAATGTCCATTTAGAAGAGTTCCCATCTTCGCTGCCATCTTCATATCTAAATTGAAAAAGAATACAACTAGGCTCAGCACAAAAAGCACTGCCAAAATACAGGCTATCATGAGTACAATTTTTAACATTTTGCCATTCCTTTCTGCCTTGCAAATTCCGCTGCGCCAAGTGCTCCCATCAGCTGCGGATCTACCGATAAATCGACAACTTCTACCTTCAGAACTTTTTGAATCGCAGCTTTCAAACCTTCATTTTTTGCACAGCCGCCGGTTAAAGTTATGCTGTCAGTCACGCCGGCTTTCTTTGCCATAACAAAACACCGTTTAGCCACAGACATCTGAATGCCTGCTGCAATTTCTTCCATGGGCTTTCCTTCTCCTACAAGGGAGATTACCTCACTCTCCGCAAAGACCGCACACTGCGCCGTGATTGGAATTGCGTTCTTTACGCCCAGCGACAGTTTTGAAAACTCCGGCAGGCTCATCTCAAAGGCGTTCGCCATCGTTTCAAAAAACCTTCCGGTCCCCGCTGCACATTTATCATTCATTGCAAAATTCAGTACAGTTCCATCAGTATCAACGGCGATGCCCTTTACATCCTGGCCTCCAATATCAATAATCGCGCGCACGTCCGGCGCCGCTGCATGAACCCCCATGGCATGGCAGCTTATTTCAGAAATGTTTTCGTCTGCGAACGGCACTTTATTTCTGCCATAGCCGGTGCCTACTAAATAGGTTAAATCCTCCGCATTTTTCAGTTCGGGAATTTGTTCCAGCGCAGCAGCCAGCGCATCCTGCGCACTGAGAACCGGATTAATTCTGCTTTTTAGAATCACGGATGCTACAATTTTTGCAGTCTCATCTAGAATCACGCATTTTGTATATGTACTTCCGGCATCACAGCCGCCAAAATATTTCATCGTCTTCCTCCGTTTGTATTAAGTTATTTCACAGTTTTGTTTTCACTGTTTTTATTTGTTTCTATTAGCTCCCATCACTCACCAAGCGGAAATTGGGCGGGCTCCATTATACGACTAGCGTCTTGCCACTCGCTCTGCTCGTGGGAACTAGTCGTAGAGTGCCACGTGCTAAAGCACTGCACTCCTGACAGGGGCCCTACTACAATTCGCTTCGCTTATTGAGTTAGGTCTCCCAAAGCATAAGGAGTTTCCATCAATTTCCTTCGGAAATTGGGACAACTCCATTACCAGCACTTTGCGTCGTCGAACTCCTCAAGGGTTGGGTCTACTGGTTCTTCACGAAGCACGGTACGCATATAGCGATTGACTTCTGTCCGCATGTCCTGCCGGGATGCGTCCTCCGGTTTCATCAGCCCATGGGTCACCCAAATCAGATGAATGCCGCGCTTGCGGGCTTCCTCTTCAAAAATGCCGTGATACCCGCTCATGGCTTTGCAGCCCATATGCGCATACATAATAACCATATCACAGTTAAAATATTCGCAGTAGCGCCAAAGGGCCTCGACGCCCACTTCATAACCGCCGTTAGAGCGGTTGCGCATAATCATGTTTTCGTAAAGATGTGCCAGATCATAAATGGCTTTTTCCGGGTCTTCGGTATCAATCGGCTCCATAGAAACCAGACTGAGCATATCTGCCAGAGCCGCAATCCCCCAGCAGTTCTGCAGCCAAATCGGAAAAGCTGTATAATATGCCGCCTGTACACCCCAAGTAATAGCTCTATGTCTGACTTCCTTTGCCACAGGCAGTTTTTTCGCATAACCCTCCTGCGCCAAGGCGGTGATTTTGCGGTCAGTTTCCAGGAATTCCATATTCCGCCCGCCTGCAGCCTGATACACACCGTAGCGATAAAGAGCAAGATTGTCTCCAATGACCTGCGGATACGGTGTTCTGGACATTTCCAGCCATTCCTTTGTCAGCTCGCTCTCTGCGTTAAAGGTTTTCATAGAAGCAAAGAATGCGTTCCAGTCAAAGGTTTCGCCGGTATTTTCCTCTATAAAGCGAATACAGTTTTTAATCTCATCTGCCGCATAATCCTGCACACTTTCCTGGGTATGGCGAATGGGTACTGCCAGCTGGAAAGTCGGAATATTAAAGCGCATGGCTTCAATCCCGTTTCCCATAGCGCTGCCGTCGCAAGTGGTGTTGCACTGTACCGCGCATTTGCCAATAAGAGGAAAATCGTCGTCGATGGCAAGCCCAAGCTCCGCCGCCGGCATAGGACATACGTCTCCCGGAATACCGAATCTGCTGGTTACGTCGATATAGTGAGATACGCCGGTCTGATTCATCATGGCGCTGGTATAAATAGATGGAACTTCTACCGACAGCCACCGCAGATTGGGAAATCCATTCATAATCTCACTCATCATATTTTCATCAAAGATAACAATGCGGTCGCTGAGTGCTTTGTCGTTGCCGATACGCGGGTCCGCCTTAAAAATCGTCTCTACCATTTCACACATATCAGTTACAATCAGTCCCAGACCGGTGTGTGCCATTCGAAGCTGCACATCTCGCATGCCTTCTGTATGTCTGTCAAAAAAATCCGGCACCGCCAAAAAATTGAGCATCCAGCGATAACGGAAAAAGCCTTTAATGTTTCTTGGTTTTGCCGCAAACTTAATGAGAACTTTCCAGATTTTCAGCCATTGTGTATAGGCGTACCAAGTGTCTTTAAAGCCACGCCACTCTCTGCGTTTTCTCGCTTTTTTTCCGTCATACAAACTGCCTAGCTTCCTGCCGCCTGCTTCTTTACTCATGTTTCGTCTCCTTTTGACCTGCCAGTTTCTTAATTTCTATACTTTCCACAAATGCCTGTATGCGGGTGCGCAGCTGCCCGCTTTGTCCTACAACATAAGGGTGGTCGATGGAAAGTACAGGATATCCATAGTCCTTACGCATGATGTGGGTCGCTGCAGCCTGCTCGTAGCCCCAGTAATCACAAAACTTCATATACTGGTAAATAATACCGTCCGCGTTGTACTCCTTCGCCAGTGCATCTATATAAGTTTTTCTCTCGCGAATTTTATCGGTGTTCATGTAGCGAGGACACTGCCCGTGCTCCATGTAATGCCTGCAAATACTTGTCAGTGGATCTTCTTCAGGTTCAATCACAATTTCCTCTCTGCCCGGAAGAGAGCCAAAGCAAAAACGATCCGCCGCCACATAAGCGCCGGCTTCCTCCGCCAGTTTAATTAGCGCCGGGTCGTCGATTTCAGAGCCAGCCATAACGACTCGCACGCGGTACGGAGACTTCTCGTCAGGCTCCCTGCTGTTCAATTCTTCCAAGGTTTCCGTCAGCTTTTCAACCAAAAGATCATGAGGACAGCAATAAGTAGCAAGGCACAGCACCGCAAACTCATAGCCGGTGATAACCGGATTTTCTGACTTTCTAAAATCACCAATTTTGCGAATCAACTCATTTATCTGGTTTTGTGCCTTTACCGCCTGAAACAGCGCAGCGTCAGATACGTCAATGTCAAAAGCTTCGTGAAGCGGAGCAAGCACCCGAAGACGCATTTGTTTTACATAGTGTTTCAGAGCAGTTTCATCTGCTTTCATAGGCACATCTGCATAGGTGACAAAGAAATGTTCCTTGCTGCAAAGCCCCTGTTTTTCAATGTTTTCTACGCACCGATTCATCTGTGCGCAAGCGTCCGGGGTCAGCATGCAGTCGAGAAACTCATAGCCGCCTTCTAAAGCTCTTTCCAAATAGGCTCTGCACCCTTCGCAAAGTAAACTAGTCATATAGTAGGTACCCATTTCAATGGACCCAGTCCTAGGCGCACGAAGCCGCACAGCAAAAGTCCCCGGCAAATTGAGCAGCACCTCCGGAATCAATGCGCAGACGCTGCCGATAGCGATATCTCCTCGGCTTTGTGCCTCACGCACCAAATCATTATGACTTTCCTCTAACAGTTTTTCAAAATAAAATAGATGTTTCAGGTCCTTCAAGTCTATACTCCTATCTGCTGCAATGCTCTGGCAGCGCCTTTTACAATTTCCGTATCATCTGGCAGATAGAATACGTTCTCTCCCGCCAGATCAAACTGGCTGAGTTTTCCATCTGCCATAATCTCTGCCAGAACAGGTAACTCATCTATGTGGATAGCTCGCTTGCTTTCCTCAGACAAAATTCTGTTGATGATAACACCAACTTCTTCATACATAACTAGGCGCTCTGCTACGGACTTGATAGTCTGTATGACCTGAATGCCTTTCCGGCTTGGATCGGTGATGAGAAGCAGATGCGTTACTTTTTCCATCACTCTCCTGTTAATCTGCTCAATACCCGCTTCGCCATCGATGACGATATAGTCGAACTCCTCTGACAGCAAGGTTATCACATCTTTCAAATATGTATTAATTTTGCAGTAGCATCCCGCCGATTCGGGTCTTCCCACTGCGATAAAAGCAAATCCATCCTTTTCGGTCAATGTTTCAAAGATTTTATATCTGGCTTCCCCCAGCAGTTCAATTGCCGCTTTGGTCTGCCCGTCTTCCACAGTTTCCACCACCTCTATACGAATATCGTCGATGGTTTTTTCTGGCTGGATTCCAAGAGCCGTTGCCAGACCCACTGCCGGATCTGCATCGATAGCAAGAATCCGTTTGTCTGGATATTTTTTTGTTAAAACTTTAATCATCGCCGCTGCAACAGAGGTCTTTCCAACCCCACCTTTTCCTGCTACTGCAATGATTTTCGGTTGATGTTTCATAGATTTGCCTCCTTTTGTTACTCTTATCAGTATAGCACAGTGGATACAGAAAGGTCAAAGATTCCTTGGAAATCAGAGAAAGAAAAAGAACTGAAATTCCCTTACGAACATCATTTTGATCCGCTTGGATTTTCAGTTCTTTTATGCTCTTCATTATTCTTCATAATGAAGAGACCTCTTCTATACTTAGGCCTGTTAAAATCGAAATTTGCGCAACATCAATTCCTGCCTTTTTTAGTGTAATCGCAATACTTCTCCGCTGCGCATGCAGCTGCTCCTGTTGCACGCTCAACGCCTGCTGTTTAATGTCCAATTCCTGCTGCTGAACATCTAATTCCTTCTGTTGAATGTCCAGTGCCCGTTGTTGAATGTCTAATTCATCCTGTCGGGATTCAACTTCAGCTTCTTTCTTCTGTACATCAGCTTCCTTCTTCTGCACATCAGCTTCCTTCTTCTGCACATCAGCTTCCTTCTTCTGCACATC
>NZ_QWEQ01000015.1 GCF_009936045.1 Emergencia sp. 1XD21-10
CTTCTGTACATCAGCTTCTTTCTTCTGTACATCAGCTTCCTTCTGAGCCAACTCCGCCTTACGCTTTTCCTCTACAAATCGCAGGGTTGCTAAAGCATGCTCTGTCTTAATCTGCTGTTCCCGCATCTCAAAGGCTATCTGATCCTCTGTTAATTCTTTAAACAATCTTTCCGCCATCGTAACAGCCTCCCCTCCTCGCTCTATTAAATCCTGCACATACATCTCCTGCGTCCGATCTCCTGCAAAAAGCATGTACGCTGCCAAACGCTCCAAAGGATCCATTTCCTCTATCGACTTATGCACATCCACTTTCTCAAGCTCCACAAAGTGAATCTCTGCAGTCTCCGACAGCCTAAAATGTTCCTCACTCTCCAAAAAGTAAAAGGTACTATGTAATTTCTTCGTTTGCGGGAGCACATTCCCCTTCACAATTGAAATTACAATACTTTTTTTCATTTTATCATAGTCTTCCCCTTTTTCCAATGATAAGTTAATTAATTTTCCACAGTAAAAAACAGAACGGTCAGCATAGAATTCCAAGTTTCCATTCTGCATTTCAATATCCAACAGCTCTCCCAGACTGGTTTGCGCCTTAATGTCCAAAACCGCACCCTTCATATAGGGTTTCTCCCCGTAAATGTATGGGTTCATAATCTGAATAGACTCTATCGGATCTGCCTCTCGTCCCAATATCACGTTGATAATTGCAATCAGTGCCTGCTTATTTTCCTCCGCATCCCTGGAGAAAATATAATGAAATACCCAACGTTCGCTGCGCTCACTCCTCCGGTTGCTTCGCAACCTACGCTGTCCGTTTCGCCTATCCAGCTAAAGCTGGGGCGAAAAGGCAGTCGTCATATAGATTAAAAAATCCTCTTCGTTTATTTTCAAATAGTGATTGTTTCTTCATGTCTAATACCTCCCTCATATGTTATCAACAAAAAAGAGGCAAAAAGAAAAAACAGCCAATATGACTGTTTAGATTGCAAATTCTTTTTTACCTCTATCCTATTTTAGCATAAAACTTCCCCTTTAGCAACTCCCAAAAATGGTTTATTTTCCCTTAATCTCTTGATTCTTCTTTTATTTTCCAAAATCAAATCATGAAAACACCCGCATAGAGATTTAGTCTCCATACGGGTGCTTTCTGTCAGTATATCTATTTTGTTTATGCGAAAGTAATAACTGTACCAGTTTTACCTTCTAATGCGTCAATAGCCTTATCAAGAGAAGTGATGATAGCTTTCTTGTTCGGATATGCTCTGACAAACTTCATCGCAGCTTCTACCTTCGGCAGCATGCTTCCAGGTGCAAACTGTCCTTCTTCGATGTATTTAACTGCGTCTTCCAGATTCAGGTTATCCAAATTCTTCTGATCCGGTTTATTAAAGTTGATTGCAACTTTTTCTACCTCGGTCAGAATCATCAGTACATCAGCCTCAACCTGTTCAGCCAGAAGTTCTGCTGCAAAGTCTTTATCTATTACAGCTGCCACACCTTCCATGGAACCGTCAGCATTTTCTACTACAGGAATTCCGCCGCCACCACAGGAAATCACAATAGATGTATCCCATAGTTTCTTTACTGCGTCGATTTCAACAATTTTTCTAGGAAGTGGGGAAGCTACTACTCTTCTGAAGCCTCTGCCTGCGTCTTCCTTCATTGTGTATCCTTTTTCTGCTTCTAAAGCTTTTGCTTCTGCTTCTGAATAGAACGGACCGATTGGTTTTGTCGGGTTCTGGAATGCTTTGTCGCTCTTTTCCACAACCATCTGTGTTGCAACAGTCAGAACAGGAAGATTTCTGCCTTTTTTGCTCAGTGCATATTTCAGCGCCTGCTGCAGATGATATCCGATGTAACCCTGGGACATAGCGCCGCAAACATCAAACGGCATTGCTGGGGTAACATCTTTTGCTGTCTCAGAAGCCAGCAAAATTCTGCCGACCTGCGGTCCGTTTCCGTGAACCAGACCGATTTCATAACCTTTGCAGCTGATATCTGCAATATATTCACAAGTTTTCTTAACAACTTCAAGCTGTGCTTCAGCTGTCGCTTCGCTCTTTCCGGACTGCAAAGCATTTCCGCCTAAGGCGATCACAATTTTCTCTGCCATATTGTAATTCTCCTAATACTCTAATTTTGTTCTACACTCTGTGTGCCTGTCAATACGCTAAGCATTACAGGTCATCTCTGTTTACAGGGCAAGACATACATCTTGGACCCCCTCTGCCTCTGGATAATTCCGCACTTGGAATTGTCAGTACTTTTACGCCCTTTTTATCGAGCAGATCGTTGGTTACATAGTTTCTCTCGTAAGTAACAACTGTGCCCGGCGCAATGCAAAGGGTATTGGAACCGTCGTTCCACTGCTCTCTCTGTGCAGCCATCATATCGTTTCCGCCGCAGCGAATCAGATCAACTGCAGGCAGATTCAGCACTTTGCCCAGAATGTGGTCTAAGGAATCTGTAACGGATTTGAAGTTTGCTTTTCCGTCTTTACCTAATGTGATTTCAAAGAGCTGCAGAGGTCCTTCGATTTCTGGATGAATGGTAAACTTGTCATAGTCAACCATAGTAAATACAGTGTCCAGATGCATGAACGCTCTTCTCTTTGGAATATCAAATACTAATACTCTCTTGAACGTAGATTTATTCAGCATGTTTTCTGCAAATCTTTCGATCGCCGGCGCTGTCGTTCTTTCAGAAAGTCCAATTGCAACGGTTTCTGAATTAAGAACCAGCACATCTCCGCCTTCGATGGAATACTCGTGGTCATAGTCGTACCATATCTGAGAGCCTTCTGGCGCAAAATCTTTATTGTGCAGGAACATGTACTTCAGAAGCAATGCTTCTCTTCTTCTGGTTAGCGTGCTCATATGGTGGATATTGATACCATTTCCGACACATGCGCCCGGATCTCTTGTAAAGTACAGATTCGGCATCGGTTCCATATAGAACGGATATGAAGAAGAAATAAAGTCTGCTAAAGACTTAGTCTGTACATCGATTTCGTCTCTCTTCACGCCCGCAATCAGCTTTGCCACCATGGATTTCTCATCCATGTTAATCAGATAATCGTAAATCGCCTCTCTGACGCCCATGGAATTCAAGTGACTTTCGTCTAAAAATTTGTTCAAAAACTCTGCCTTGACCGCAGGGTCTTTCAGCGCCTTTGCAGTTTCGTCCACATAATAAACAACTTCTACGCCGTTTTCTCTGAGAACCTCCGCAAATCTATCGTGTTCCTGCTGTGCAACTTTTAAGAAAGGAATGTCATCAAATAACAGTCTTTCAAAGTTGTCGGGAACAAGACCTTCTACTTCTTCTCCAATTCTATGAAGAAGTACTTTGTTTAATTTTCCTATTTCAGAATAGTTGTGAATTCCTGGTTTCATAATTCTTTCCCCCAAAATTTTCTTATGAGCCAAACCAAAAGATTCGGCATCCCTCAGGAATAAAACTGCCGCAAGCCGGAAAAGACCCGCGGCAGCAAGATTTATTGTCTTATAAAGATTCCGCTCCTTGAAGCAGAACAGAGCCACAAGGATAACGTATCCCTACGCTGTCCATTTTGCCTAGCTAAGCAAAGTCTGGGCAAAAAGATTAGCCGATTGTAGCAACGATAACAGCCTTAATCGTATGCATTCTGTTTTCTGCTTCGTCAAATACCACGGAGTTCTTGCTTCTGAATACTTCGTCGGTGACTTCGCGGATGTCGTAACCAGCTTCCATCTGGGTCTTTGCCATCTTTGTTTCAAAGTCATGGAAGGAAGGCAGGCAGTGCATGAACAGGCAATCCGGATTTTCGGTTGCTGCCATTAATTCTTCTGTTACCTTGAACGGAGTCAGCAGTCTAACTCTTTCTGGAATTTCTGCTTCTTCGCCCATGGAAGCCCATACGTCAGCATAGATGACATCTGCGCCTTTCAAGCAAGCCGGATCAGATGATACTTCGATAGTTGCACCAGTTTTCTTTGCAACTTCCTGTACTTCTGCGATAACATCCTGTTTCAGTTCTTTTGCCAGCTCGTCCGGTCCGTAAGCAACAAAGTGCATACCCATCTTAGCACAGCCGTACATCCAAGCGTAGGACATGTTGTTTCTAACGTCGCCACTGAATACAACTTTAACTCTGTTCAGCGGTTTAGCGCAATGTTCTTCGATAGTCAAAAGGTCTGCCAGAATCTGAGTCGGGTGGTCAACGTCGGTCAGACCGTTCCATACAGGTACGCCAGCATATTTTGCAAGTCCTTCTACAACTTCCTGGTCAAAGCCTCTGTATTCAATACCATCGTAGAATCTGCCTAATACTTTTGCAGTGTCTTCCATGGTTTCTTTCTTGCCCATCTGGGAGGAACTGGAATCCAGGAATGTAACGCCAGCGCCTTCATCCATTGCTGCCACTTCAAATGCGCATCTGGTTCTTGTGGAAGTTTTCTCAAACAGCAGAACAATGTTCTTGCCTTTCAAAATCTGATTGCAGATACCCGCTCTTTTCTTTGCCTTCAGGTCATGTGCCAGGTCAAGCATGTATCTGATTTCTTCTGGTGTGAAATCCATAAGTGTTAAGAAACTTCTTCCTTTTAAGTTTACTGCCATTGGTGTGTTCTCCTTTTCATTTCGTTAAAAATCGTTCATATCAGATAGTTTAACTCTCTTTACTAAAAATGATACTATATTTGTCAAAAAATTAAAGTACCAGCACTTTTATTTTTTAAAGTACCAGTATATTCCAAAAACTACTAAAATCAACCAACCCCGTGATTGAACCGTTTACAAACAATCAAGCATTGTTATTATACGTAAGAAAGCGCCGCCAGCTCAAATATCAGTCTGGCGACGCTTTATCGCAAAATCAAAAAATATCAGTTATAAGGAAGTCCTCTGCGCAAGGTTTGTAATAATCTCAATCAAATTCTCCATTCCTAGCTTGATTCGTGCCTTGGTTTCAAAAGAGTAATTAAGGCGTATGCAGTCTCTGCCGCCATTTTTGTTAGGATAAAAAATGTCTCCAGGCACGATAGAAATCCCGCAACGCGTACAGACAGCCGCAACCTCTTTGCCGTCTACACCTTCCGGCAGATGACACCACACATATACACCGCCCCGCGGTTTTTCATAAGAAAGCCCCAGAGGCACCAGCCGATCTAAGAATCCGCACATCAAATCCCGCTTCTCCCGGTTCAGTTCTGTAATGCGCCTTGCATTTTCATAAAATTTTCCACTGGTAATGTACTTGGCAAGCAGCTTCTGGGTAATCCAGTCCAAGGTCATTACGCGAATGGACACCAAATAACTTAGACTCTTAATCAGCTTTTCCGGTGCCACGACAAATGCCATGGAAAGTCCAGGAATAAAGGTCAGGGAGAAAGAGTAAATGTAAATTACATTTTCACTCCTATCCATAGCTTTCAGCGTCGGCATGACATCATCTTCAAAGGCTAACTCTGACGCAGCGTCCTCCTCTACGATAGGCAGTCTATACCGATTAGAAATCTCCAGCAGCTTTTTTCTTCGCTCTACCGACAAAATGTTTCCGGTCGGATCATGATAACTGGAATTGACATAGATAAACTTCGGTCTATGGGTTTCAATGAGCGCTTCCAAGTGATCGCAGACAATACCGTCCTGATCCACCGGCACTGTAACTGCCTTGCAGCCTGCCAGCTTGATCACCCGATAAACATCAGGCGATACCGGCTCCTCCACAATAACCCTGTCACCCTCTTTCAGCATAGCAGTTACAATAAAGTCCAGCGCCTGATTGGTTTCCGACAAAATCTGAACCTGATTAAGCCCAGCCTTAATACCTTTGGTACGCAGATAAGAGATCACCCTTTGCCGCAGTTCCAAATCGCCCTGATAAGGCGTCAAAAAGGAGGATTTTCCTCCCTGCTCGTTTAAAATCGCTGCAAAATCCGCCGCAAGATTCGCCTCATCATACACTGCCGGCGGCAAACCGGTGGCAAAAGAAATATTATTTGCATCGGAACTTCTCTGAAAAATCTCGTCAAAGGTTCGTTCCATATCCTGATATTCATCTTTAATCACCGCACTCCAATTAACCTTTTTACGAACATCCGGCTCGTAAAAGTCTTTACTTTGATAGGCAACGCGGTACCCTACGCCGCGAACAGACTCCACAATTTCTTCATCCTTCAGGGCAGTATAGGCTTTAATAATGGTATTTCTATGTACTCCCAGCATCTGGGCAAAAGCACGCTCTGACGGCAGCACAAAGCCGTCAGGCATTTGTCCGCTGATAATCTTTTCCTTGATCTGATCTGCTATCTGCCAGTAAATTGGCGTTCTGCTCTCCCTATCTACAACCACCTGCATGGATTAGAACTCCTTCTTCCCGTGAAACTGATAATAACACACCTCAAGTCTGCCATTGTAAAGCTTACGCCTGCGGTCTGCAGGTCTTCCTAAAGTCTTCGCCTCCAATTCCTTATCTGTAGTCACCAGAAATAGTGACCAGGTCGGATTTTCCTTAAAAAACTCGCTGTATTTCCGATAAATACTCTCAATTTGCTTCTTCTCACCGATTCGCTCACCGTAAGGTGGATTGGTAATAATAATGCCGCCGGTTTCTTTTGCTACGAGTTTCTGCATAGGCATCTGCTTAAATATGATGCAGTCATCCACACCCGCTTCGATGGCATTTTCCTTAGCGCTTGTGATAGCTTTTTCGTCCACGTCAAAAGCAAAGATCCGAAGCTCGCTGTCATAATTTATAGCGCCGAAAGCCTTTTTTCGCTCTTCTTTCCAGACTTTTGAATCAATCAACTCCCAGCCTTCCGCTGCAAAGGTCCGATTAAGTCCCGGCGCAATGTTTCTGCCGATCGTAGCAGCTTCGATGGGAATTGTGCCGCTGCCGCAGCATGGGTCCACCAGCAATCTGCCTTCACGCCAAAAGGACAATTGCACCATAGCCGCCGCAAGCGTCTCCTTGATAGGTGCTGCCACATCACGCACGCGATAGCCTCTCTTATGCAAACCTGCGCCGCTGGTATCCACCGTCAAAGTCACATGATCTTTCAAAATTGTTACTTTTACGGTGTATTCTGCGCCTGTTTCCTCAAAATACTCCGCCATATAGTATTCTCTGAGCCGCTCTACAATTGCCTTTTTTACAATACTCTGGCATGCAGGAACACTGTGGAGTTTTGATTTCACCGATGTCCCTGTCACCGTAAATTTTCCATCCAGGGGAATCAGCTGTTCCCAAGCAAGCCCTCTGGTCTGCTGAAAAAGTTCCTCAAAGGTCACCGCATTAAATTCCGCCATTTTAAGCAGCACCCTGTCCGCGCTGCGAAGCCACAAATTGCTGCGCACGATCGCCCGCTCATCGCCCAGATAGGTAATTTTTCCGTCTTCTGATTTCAGAATCTTATACCCTAAATCCTGTATTTCACGTTTTACTACCGCTTCAAGTCCAAAAGTTGCGGTTGCAATTAATTCCAATTTCATATGTATTCTGTGCTCCTGTCTTCATTCTTTTGCCGCCACGTCATCAGGTCTGCCTTGTGCGCTTGCCGCGCACGTCTGTATCGTCCTCAGATTGTCAAAAAACGCTTAAAACCAAAGAATGAAAGTTTTTTGGCAATGCCACTAAGTCGTATAGGCATCATTTCTATGATACTCGTTTTTTGTGGTGGTGTAAAGCAAAATTGACGATATGATAAAAGACGCATCCCCTGAGTTTATGCTATTATGCGCCCATGATACAAAAATGCACTAAGAAAGAAGGGATTTATATGTACAAAATAAAAACACACCTTTTCGTATTCATTCTAAGCCTGCTGCTGGTAATCGGGCTTACGATGCTGCTCTGCCTGATGCCGCTGACACCGGCGCTTCAGCTTTTGTTGGGATTTATTGACGCAACCTGCGCTATCTGTCTAAGCCTCTGCCCTGCTGCCATCGCTAAAAAGCTAGGCTGGGAAGAATAAGATTCCGTTGACACAAACCGCTTGTTCCCAATATAATAAATACAATGAAATCTTTTATCCGAAACTCGAAGGAGGCTTTTTATGATATCCAAATACGGAATCTTCTGCAAAGTCATAGAGTGCGGCAGTTTTACCAAGGTTGCAGAGGAAATCAGCTACTCTCAAAGCGCTATCAGCCAGTCGGTCAAGGCACTGGAGCAAGAACTCGGCACTACCCTTGTGACCCGCGAAAAAGGTGGTATCAGGCTTACCCGTGACGGTCAAGGATATTTCCCCTATCTGCAGGAAATTTACAATGCAGAACAGTCTCTTGAACGAAAACATTCCGAAATGCAAGGACTTGAAAACAGTCTGATCCGCATTGGCACCTACACTAGTATCAGCCGATATTATCTGCCGCTGGTCATGAAAGCCTTTAAGGAAAAATATCCGACTGTTAAATTCGAACTGCATCAAGGTGACTATCAAGATATTATCCAGCAGGTCAAAAATCGCCAGGTTGATTTTGGCTTTACTACACCGAGTGCAGCTTCAGGCTTACCAATTAAGACATTCTACAAGCAGGAACTTGTTGCCATTCTACCTGCGGACCATCCATTAGCTGAGAAAAAGACTGTAACCTTAGCAGATCTTGCTACAGAACCCTTTATTATTGATGACGAAGGCAAGTTCAGTCTCCCGCTTCATTTTTTCTCAGAAGCAGGACTAACACCAAACATTGAGTTTCACCTTTATGATAACAACAGTATTATCATCATGGTTGAACAGGGACTGGGCGTATCTATCATAGATCGAGTATTCCTTGCCAATACAAGCGCTAATATTGTTATACGAGAAATCGAAGAAAAACCTACTCGTCTTTTATCTGCCTGCTGGCATAACTGGGATACGATGCCTATTGCCGCGAGAAAATTTCTCAAATTTTTTCTGTCGCAGCCGGAGTTTCAGGACACTCCTAAATGACCCCGTATTGAAATTCAGCTAACGCAAGGGGACAGTCTCATTTCCTTACTTTTGAGACTGTCCCCTTGCAGTAAAAATGATATTGGGCTAAAAAAGGTCCAAATCAAATGTCGGGATGAAGTTCAATCAGATTTAATCTGATTGAATCTGATTGGTATGCGGTAGTTCATGCTGCGGAGAAACCGGCGCGCCATAATCGCAGGATTTTTTTGTATATCCGGCGTTTACCCCATGGAAACCGCCATATTCAAAGCGTTTTTTTGTATACATGGCGCCAGCCATTCGCCAAACGCCATATTGGGATTCATTTTCTAAAAAACTGGCGTGCGCCTGCCGCCTGATACGTGCTTTTTTGATATTTTACTGTAGGATGCTAAAGTTTTTTCGACTATCTGAGCTGCATTTCTTTCTGCTGCCGCCATTTTTTCTAAAAAAGCTTTTCTATCTGGCACTTTCTCATAGGTCCGCGCCATGTATACAGAAATCAAGGTCAAATATGGCGCGTGACAAATCCTCGGTATAGCTTGATTCTTATTTTATTCCCGTACACAAACCTGTCAAGCTAACTGCTTCAAGCAAGCACTGGCCTAAAGCCGAAAAAAGCTGTCTCATTTTATATTGAGACAACTCTTCTCGATTTTTATGCATTTATTTTAATCCTTAAGATTTGGATTACTCCGTGACTGCAGTAAATTGCCCAAATTTTCTCTTGAAATCGGTTGAATTTCCACCATGTCTGCCAGTGTCGGACAGATAGCAAAAATGAATGCCATCATCCCATCAATTGCAGCGCTGTTTTTCTTTCGTTGTCATTATCATATCACAACTATTATATTAAGTAAAACGAATGATTCTTATTTTATCATAAGTATCACTTATGATAAGAGCACAAAAAATCCCGTACAAAGCTGCGCCGCAAAGAGGCGGTGCAGATCCGTGCAGGACTTTTGGATAAACGTGATTTACTCTGCAAATTGGGACAACTCCATTATACGACTTGTGCCTTGCCAATCACTTCGTTCTCGGGTCACAAAAGCATAAGGAGTTTCCATCAATTTTCTTCGCAAATTGGGACAACTCCATTATACGACTTGTGCCTTACCAATCACTTCGTTCTTGGGTCACAAAAGCATAAGGTCTGCCTTGCCACTCGCGATTCCTCTCGTGGGGCAGAACCATTATAGATAAGGCGCTCTCCTATTGAGGGAATTGCCTTCCAGCGATTCCAACTCATTGAGTGCTTTACCTGTGCCGATGGCAACACAAGAAGTCGGGTCATCAGCAATACGCACTTTAATCCCAGTACGCGCTTCGATACGCTTGTCAATGCCGTAAAGTAATGCGCCGCCGCCGGTGATGACAATGCCAGAGTTACTGATATCTGCAGCCAGTTCAGGCGGTGTCTGCTCCAGCACACTGTGTGCTGCTTCGCAGATTGTATGAAGCGGCTCTTCCAGTGCTTCCATAATCTCTTCGGAGCTAACTTCAACAGTCTTTGGAAGACCGGTTACCAAGTCTCTGCCCCTGCATTCCATCGTCATATTCTCTTCTCTTGGATACGCAGTACCGATAGTCTTTTTGATTTCTTCCCCGGTTCTCTCCCCAATGTACAGCTTGTGTACTTTTCTCATATATTTAATAATGGAGTCATCGAACTTGTCCCCTGCAATCTTAACGGAAGTGCTTGCAACAATGCCGCCAAGAGAAATAACAGCAATATCCGTCGTACCGCCGCCGATATCGATGACCATAACACCGTCAGGCTGTGAAATGTCAATACCTGCACCGATGGCAGCCGCAACCGGCTCTTCCATCAGATACACATCCTTGCCGCCTGCCTGCGTTGCCGCTTCTCTGACCGCTCGCTTCTCAACTTCTGTCACGCCGCTCGGTACGCAGACCATAATTTTAGGCTTGAAAAATCTGCCGCTGCCGCAGGTCTTTTTTATAAAATATTTCAGCATTCTTTCTGTAATATCATAATCAGAAATCACACCGTCGCGCAGCGGTCTTACCGCAATGATATTAGCAGGCGTTCTTCCAAGCATCTGTCTTGCCTCTTCACCCACTGCCAAAATATCGTCTGTATCCTTATTAATTGCCACAACAGAAGGCTCATTGAGCACGATTCCTTTATTTTTTATATATACTAAAACATTGGCTGTCCCTAAGTCTATTCCTACTTCACTTGCCATTTGCATACTCCTTTTCTCTAAAATCTACCTCTCCGCGATTATTTCTCTATAGCATTTGCAGACAAAGCCAACAATATACGCCAGTCAAATAAATTCTACGAAGAATCCAAAACGATATATGCAAATATTATATACAATTTTTGAAGTTTTTTCAATGCAATTGCACATATTTTCCATCTTAAGATTCATTAAGATTCTGCTGCAGCATTTAAAGGGCATATTTGTGCCTGTATTCCCTGAACATTTCCTTAAATGCAGGATCATCCATCGTCTTCAGCTTCCCCAAATACTGATGGGCAGCAAAGGACGATTGAGAAAGTTCAATTACTGCAACGCCAATATTTGAGCAGTGAGCGGAAACTCTGGCATAATTGGTCATGATGTCAGAAAGAACAAAGCCCTGCTGAATGGTGCAAACCCCGCTCTGCAGACGCGAAATATGATTTTGCTTCACCTCTTCTGCCAAATCTCCGATGACTTCCTCCAGCGGTTCCACCCTATATGCTGACTCCATATCATTTCCGTCAAACGCTATAATTGCAAGCCCCATAATCTCACGAATTGCTTCCGTAGCAGTTTCAAGCTCATGTCTGCCGCTTTCTGAAAGGACAAGTTTTTTCTCTTTCATTTCTTTTGCTGCTTCCATGATATGCACCGCATGGTCGCTAATTCGTTCAAAATCTCCAATCACATGAAGCATTTTGGATATAGAATTACTATCTGCATCAGATAAAGCACAGGCTGACAGCTTTACGAGATAAGAGCCAAGCCGATCTTCATAGATATCTGCTTCTTTTTCCAGCTTAATGACCTTTTGCGCCTTTTTCTCGTCATAATGAGAAAATAGTTCCATGGCATTAAGAATTGATTCTTTTGCGATATGTCCCATTTCTATGGTTATCTGTCCGCATTCCTGCACTGCAATAGACGGTGTATTTAAAAGTCTTTCATCAAGAAATGCAATTTCAGTCTCCGGCTCTTCCTTGATACTGCGTTCTGCAATCTTTACAAGAAGCTTCGTAAACGGCAGCAGGAGCAGCGTAGTTGTAATATTGAAAATACTGTGCACCACCGCAATACCCGCAGGACCAATTACCTCTGTCAGAAACGGCAGTTCTACCAGATAGTGAGCCACAAAATAGATAAGCAGACAAATGGCAGTTCCTATAATATTAAATGAAATATGAATCACTGCAACCCGCTTTGCATTGCGGTTTACGCCGATACTGGATATCAGTGCCGTTACACAGGTACCGATATTTTGACCCATGATAATAGGGATTGCCATTCCGTAGGAAATACTGCCCGTCAATGACAGCGCCTGCAAAATACCCACCGATGCCGATGAACTTTGAATCACTGCGGTCAATAAAATACCAGTTGCAATTCCCAGAATCGGATTGGTAAATGCGGTTAAGATTGATGTAAATTCCGGCATATCTTTCAAAGGGCTTACCGCACCACTCATAAAATTCATACCGTACATTAAGATTGCAAATCCTACAAGAATGCTTCCGATATCTTTCTTCCTGCTGTTTTTCGCACCCATCATAAGAATCACACCGATCAACGCCAGTACCGGCGAAAAGGATTCCGGTTTCAGTAGCTTTATCAGCACATTATCACTTTCTACACCGACCAGACTGAGAATCCACGCCGTAATAGTAGTGCCAATGTTCGATCCCATAATAACGCCTACGGTAGAAGCCAGTTCCATAATGCCAGAGTTCACAAGCCCCACCAGCATAACGGTTACAGCTGAAGAACTCTGAATTACCGCCGTGATACCGATTCCCAGAAACAGGCTTTTAAGCGGGCTTGCTGTCATCCTCTTCAAAATGCCCTCCAGCTTACCGCCTGCCAGTTTTTCAAGCCCAGATGACATCAGGCTCATTCCGTAAAGAAACAGCGCCAGTCCGCCGAGCAGCGAAATCAGCGAAAACATATCCATAAATATCCCTTCCTCTCTCTATCTCATATTCTGTTTAAAATTGTATCGAAATATGTGTACCAACGCCGAGTCTGCTTTCTATTTGAACCTGCGCCTCATGATATGCTGCGCCGTGTTTGACAATGGACAGCCCCAAACCTGTGCCGCCGATTTCTTTAGAATGGCTCTTATTGACTCTGTAGAATCGCTCGAATATTCGATCCAGTTCATCTTCAGCAATTCCAATACCGGTATCTGACACCGATACTGTTGGTCTTCCATCATTTTCCATAACAGAAACCGTCACGCTGCCACCCTCTCGATTATACTTTATCGCATTGTCGCAGAGATTATAAATCATTTCTTCCACAACCTGCATGACAGCCTCAATATAAAGGGATTCTCCAATAAGTTTCAGCTGAATCTTCCTGTCTTCTGCGGCTTTATCCAAATGGCTCAGCACCTTTTGACAAAGCAGGTACAAATCAATCTGTTCTTTCTTTTCGGTAATCCGACCTTCGTCCAGCTGGGACAGTTTGATGATATCTTCCACCAGCATGATCAGCCTCTGCGCTTCATCATAAATTCGGCCGGCAAACCGAGGAATATCCTCTTCTTTCACCATGCCGGCTTTTATAATTTCCGCAAAACCGCTGATGGAGGTCAGAGGTGTTTTTAGTTCGTGGGACACATTAGCAGTAAATTCTTTACGAAAATCCGCCTCCTTAGTCTTTTCGTCCACATCAGTCTCTAGCCTGCTAATTCTGCTGTCAAGAGCCTGCCTCTGTTCCGCAATTCGCCGCACCAAAGGGCGCACCTCTGCATAAGTTTGCGCTTCCTGCGGATGTGCTAAGTCAATCTGATTCAGCGGTTCTACAATTCTTCTGGCAATCCTCGCCGCCAGCATGGCGGACAGCAGCACCGCCATGAGTAAAACAATCAAAATAGGCTGCAGCATGCTTAAAATCAGCGTAAAAATTGTAAACTGCACCTGAGAAACCCGAAGCACACTGCCATCGGACAACTTAACAGCGCAGTACATGGTTTTTTCCGCCAATGTCTTAGAGTAACGAACCGCTTCTCCATAGCCTGACTTCTCCGCTTCTTTTACCTCAGGCCTGTCTTTATGGTTTTCCATCTCCTGTTTCCCTGCAGAAGAATCGTATTCCACTGTTCCATCTGCGGCAATTAGAGTAATTCTGTGATTTTCCGCAAGGCTCAATCCGTCAAAATAACCAGTACCACCTGTTTCTAAGGCTTGCGCCACAAGGCGGCTCTGCATGCGCAGCTCCTGCGCATACTGCTCATTATACTGCAGATACAGTGCGCCTAAAATAAGCACCAGACATGATATCCAGACCAGGATTGCCACCGAAAAAATCCCTCTGAAAATTCTATTCTTCATCCTTTACCTCTCCAATTTTATAACCCAGCCCCCTTACGGTCTCGACGTAATGTCCGCAGGCGCCTAATTTCTGGCGCAATGACCGGATATGTACATCTACTGTTCTATTTTCTCCATCAAAGCCGTATCCCCAAATCCTGGATAGGAGCTGATCTCTGGTAAACACATGCCCTTGCTGCTTCATCAGCAAAGCGAGAAGTTCAAACTCTTTCAGCGTCAGCGCTGTCTCTGTTCCATCTACTGAAACGATGTGTTTTGACACAGAAAGAAAAAGATTGCCGATTCGATACTCTTCCTGCTTATCCAAAGCAGATGCTCTGCGTAGAAGCGCTCTGATGCGTGCAAGCAGTTCCATCATGCCGAAAGGTTTCGGCATATAATCATCTGCACCGTAATCCAGTCCAATCACTTTGTCATATTCCGTTCCCTTTGCTGTCAGCATCATGACAGGCATTCTGGCAGTTTTCACAGATGCGCGCAATCTTTTTAAAACAGATAGTCCGTCTTCTTCGGGCAGCATAATATCCAGCAGAATCAGCTGAGGAAGTTCCTGCTCCATCGCCTCCCAAAACAGAGACGGCACAGCAAACCCCTTTGCCGCATAACCTGCATTATTTAATGTATACAGCACCAGTTCACGAATGCTGTCATCATCTTCTACCAAATAAATCATCTCGCAGTTCTCCTTTGCTTCAAGTCTACTATAAGCCTGCTTAAAAAGCCAGAATTTTAATGTTAAATTCATGTTAAGTTTTCCCGCAAAACCAGAAAAGATACAAAGCCAAGTATCAGTTAAGGATTGACTTATTCTCTTGCGGCGATATACTAAAAGTATCATAACTTAAAATAATAGTTTATATCCGTTCCATGATTTATCATTATATAAATGCAATTTTAGACAAGGCAAGAAAAGGAGGCACCCATGCAAATCATCCAATACGAAGTTTTACTGAAAGTCTTAGAAAGCGGTACATTGACTTCTGCTGCTGAAGAACTTGGCTATAGCCAGTCGGGACTGACACGCATGCTAAATTCCCTAGAAGCAGAACTCGGCTTTCCGCTTTTAGTTCGGGATCGCCGCGGCGTGCGTCTTTCTGCGGAAGGAAAATTGGCTCTGCCCCATATTCAGGCGCTCCTCAATGAACAGCGCCGCCTGCTGCAATGTGCCGCAGAAATTAAAAATCTGAACTTAGGGCTGATTACCATCGGTACCTTCAACAGTGTATCAGCACAGTGGCTGCCTGGTATCATCAAAGAATTTACAGAGCTGCATCCCGGTATCCGTTTTCAGCTGCTGCATGGAAACAACGATGAAATTGTAGAATGGGTACAGAATAATCAGGTAGATATCGGATTTACTCGCTACCCTACCGCCGAAGATTGCTGCGAAGTATTTCTCTATCAGGATCCTATCGTCGGCGTATTTTCTGCAGAAGCCCCGCAGGTAAATCAAACATATTTTTCTTTAGAAGAGTTGAAAACACTTCCTTACATTGCTTTAAACGAAGGCGTTGACGATGAAATTACAGAAGTTCTTACGCAAAGCGGCATTACCCTTAATCCTGCCTTTATCGAAAGCGACGACCATGCAGTCATCGCCATGGTAGAACAGGGACTCGGTACCAGTCTGATGTCCCAAATGATGCTCCGCGGTTTTGACAGAAAAATTATTGCCGTTCCTTTAGCCCCGCCCAGATACCGCCAAATCGGTATGGCATGCAAAGATCTCTCTCTGCTGTCGGCTGCTGCCGCAGATTTCTGGGCTCACATACAAAGATGGACAGAAAAACTCTAACCTCTGATAGGCTTTGGTCCAGCTGCCTCCCGTTTCTTTCTATTGATTGGCAACCACTTTCCATCAGCGGCTTTATAATCTGAATTCTTTTGCATATCCCTTCTCTTCCCTGCATATATTGGTTCTAACTTGAGTTTAAGGAGCGGTGTTTATTATGAAGGATTACATAGAGGAGAGAGTACTTTCGCTGGCCAACTACATTATTTCGACCAATTCGACAGTCAGAGCCGCTGCAAAAGAATTCAAAGTCAGCAAAAGTACTGTACACAAAGACGTTACAGAAAGGCTGCAGGAAATCAGTCCTTCGCTTGCCGCACAGGTAAAAACCGTACTGGACGTCAATAAAGCCGAAAGACATATACGAGGCGGTCTTGCCACCAGAGAAAAGTACAGTCATCAGGATGAATAACATAATTGGATAATCTTTTAAATCATGCCCACCCTTCAAAAGGGTGGTAAAAGGAGCTGTCGCACAGTTGACTTAAAAAGTCGACTGGAGCCACGGCTCCTTTCGCTTCGTAATGCTTTTATGGCTTAACAACATTTCATTAGAATCAAAAAAGCAACACAAAGCTAAGGGCATCTAGCTCCTTGAGGTATGTTGCTTTCTCTATGCAATTTTATCAATACAATGCAAGTGTATTCCCACTGTTCCACGCTGAATTTTGTTATGCAGTTTTTCGATATTATGGGAAATTGCAAGAAGCACACATTCTGCATATACCTTTGCATTTCCTCGGCACAGGAACCTTCGGAATCCCCTGTCCCATTTCAGGTCAGCAAAACTTCCTTCTGCCTGAATACTTCTATTGATTCTGAGTAAAATTCCCTGCTTACTGCTGATTTGCTGCAGGCATTCTGCTCTCTGCCTTTCAAACTTTCTTGAAACTTCCAATGACTTAAAGCGTTCATCTACAGGTGTTTTAAAATGATTTCCCTTGATACATTTGTCTTTTACGGGACAACCTGTACAATCAGCACACTTGTATACGGTTTTCGTCGAAATATATCCACTTGCTGTTTTCCTCTGTTTTGTTGCCATTGCAAATAAAGGATGCCCCTGACTGCAATAATAGCAATCCCTTTCAGAATCATAGACCATATTCGCACGGTTGCTGATATCCTTTTGATACTTTCTAGTTTTGGAAATTTCATAGTTTGTTGGTTTGATAAATCCTATCTGGTCATTGTCTTCTATGTAGGTGTAGTTTTCTTCGCTCTCGTAACCGGAATCCAAAACAATATTGCGGTATTTGAAGGACAAGTTCTCTTTCATTTCTTTCAGAAAAGAAATGGCAGTCGGTGTATCCGTTGAATTAGGGAATATCTCAAGCCATACTACATATTCTGCATCTACTCCATGCTGTAGATTGTAGGCTGGTTTCAACTGTCCATTTTTCATATGATCTTCTTTCATTCGCATGAAGGTCGCATCCGAATCTGTCTTGGAATAACTGTTACGTGTTCCGCAGATATGGATTTTTTGATTGTATTCTTTCAATTTTTCCAGATAACTTTCCAGTTGTTCGATGTGTTTCTGAAGAAGTGCCTTTCTTTTTCCTGTTCCGTACACGAACTTGATTTCTTCCTGTTCTTTTATGGCATACAGCTGTTTCCTAAGCCTTTTGAGTGTTTTGATTTTTACTCTGCCGCCCCAAACTGGTTTCAATGCATAGGTTTCTACGCATTCTGAAACTAACAGCGCTGCTTTTTGACCAAGTTTTTCCTGGTTTTTGCTAACTGCTCTTTTCCATACAAAGGTGTACTTGTTAGCATTCGCCTCAATCTTTGTGCCGTCAATAAAGATGTTTTCTCCTGAAATTTCACCAAGTTCATAAAGCAGTTCACTGCACTGTACAAGCAGCTGCTTTGCACAGGAAGCAAAGTGCAGACTGCGGAATCTTGCAATAGTTGCGTGGTCTGGTACTGGCTTGCCTTCAAGAAGGTACATGAAGTTAATGTCTCTGTGACAGGCACGCTCAATTTCTCTGGAAGAAAATCTTCCATCGAGGTAGGCATAGAGAATGATTTTCAGCATTTGTCGCGGGGTCACTTGATTTTCTTTCAGAATACTGTAAGTTTCATAAAGACAAGTCAGGTCCATCTCCTCTACAAACTGACTTAGTAACCTTACGCTGTCGTTTTCCGGAATGATAATGTTTAAATTCATCGGAATTTGAAGTTGAAAATATTTCTCGTTTGTTGTATAGTTTTTGTTAGTGGTAGTAAGGTTTTTCACACAAATATTATACCACAAAAACCCTTACAAGTGTTGAATTCGTAAGGGTTTTCTTGTTTTGAAATTAAACAAAAGGAGCCGTGGCTCCAGTTGACTTTTTAAGTCAACTGTGCGACAGCTCCTTTGTCTACAGTCAGAGCAGGGATTTCCTGCTTTTTTATTATTTAATCTTTAAAACAAATCACTATGTGAGCCTGTTCGGATTAGTCTTAGTTCTAATGTATCCTGCACAATTTTATAGACTAATAACCAGTCCGGTTGAATATGACACTCTCGCATTCCTTTATAGTGCCTTGAGTTAACTAACGCATGATCGTGATAGGACTCCGGTAAAGGTTGTTCATTTCGTAAAAGATCTATTACTTGAATCATTTCTTTAAGGTCACAACCTCTCTTAGCTGCCAACTTATAGTCCTTTTTAAATTGTGCAGTAAATTTGACATTAAGCATTCAAAGCCTCCATCAAATCTTCCATATTATCATAAGGACCATAAACTTCTCCATTTTCGGCTGCTTCCATTGCCGCATAGGTAGTATCATTTGGTTCTACAACTTTTACCGGAAAAGGTAACCCATGGTGCATTAGTGCCTGCCGGAAAAAAAGTCCTGTAGCTGTACTTAAATCTAATCCCAAGGTTTTAAATAACTCATCTGCCTGCGCCTTTAGCTCTGGCTCAATGCGTAATGTTAAATTACATTTCTTCGCCATAAAAACACCTCCCTTGATATATTCTTATTATATGCTTATTTCTATTATATTTCAAGTGCATTGCACATAAAACGTTCCTCTTGCTCACCTAGAACACGTCCCATAATTAAAATTTCACCGCTGCTGCGATAAATTCTCTGAACAGCGGATGTGCATTATTGGGTCTTGACTTAAATTCCGGATGATACTGGACGGCGACAAAGAACTTTCTGTCTCTCAGTTCCACTGCCTCTACCAGTCTGCCATCAGGGGAAGTGCCAGCTATCGTCATTCCCGCTGTCTCCATTTCCTCTCTATAAGAATTATTGAACTCATATCTGTGGCGATGACGTTCGCTGATTTCAGATGTGCCGTAGGCTTTTTCCAGCAAAGTGCCCTCCCGGATTTTGCAAGGATAAGCGCCAAGACGCATAGTACCGCCCTTAGGAATATTACCCTGCTGATCCGCCATCAAGTCGATAACATTGTGGGCACCGTTTTCTGCAAATTCTCCTGAATCCGCATCAGAGTAGCCGAGAACATCTCTAGCAAATTCAATTACTGCCGTCTGCATGCCAAGACAAATGCCAAGGTATGGCACATTCTTTTCTCTTGCATATTTTGCTGCCTGGATTTTACCTTCAATACCACGATCACCAAAACCGCCCGGCACTAAAATCCCATCAACATCGCCTAATACCAATTCTGCGCTTTCACAAGTTACATCCTCCGCATCAATCCACTTGATATTGACGCAGGCATCATTCTCATAACCTCCATGGCGCAAGGCTTCAGCAACAGAAAGATATGCATCGTGCAATTTTACATATTTACCTACCAGACCGATAGTCACAGACTTGCTTCTGTTCTCAATCCGTGTCAGCATTTTGTTCCAGTCTTCCATCTCACATGGACCAGCGTTAATTCCAAGCTCCCTGCAGACGATCCAGCTGAGTCCTGCCTTTTCCAGCATCACAGGAGCTTCATATAAAGTCGGCAAAGTCATATTTTCAATGACGCAGTCCTTTTTCACATTACAGAACAGTGCGATTTTATCGATGATGTCCTGGTCTACCGGCTCGTCCACCCGCATTACGATGATATCCGGCGAAATCCCCAGCGCACGCAATTCCTTAACCGAATGCTGAGTCGGCTTGGACTTGTGTTCACCGGAGCTTTTGATATACGGCACCAAGGTCACATGAATAAAGATGCAATTCTCCTTGCCCACTTCCAGAGAAACCTGACGAATCGCTTCCAGAAACGGCTGGCTCTCAATATCCCCTACAGTTCCGCCAATTTCAGTAATAATTACATCGGCTAAAGACGTTTCTCCAACATTGTAAATAAACGATTTAATCTCGTTAGTCACATGAGGAATAACCTGTACAGTGCTGCCCAGATAATCGCCATTTCTCTCCTTGTTCAGCACATTCCAGTAGACTTTTCCTGTAGTCAGGTTGCTGAACCTATTCAGGTTTTCATCGATAAACCGCTCATAATGTCCCAGGTCCAGATCCGTCTCAGCACCATCTTCAGTGACAAAAACCTCTCCATGCTGATAAGGGCTCATGGTGCCCGGGTCGATATTGATATAAGGATCCAGTTTCTGTGCCGCCACCTTCAGACCTCTTGCTTTCAAAAGCCGACCTAAGGACGCCGCCGTAATTCCCTTTCCAAGTCCGGATACAACTCCGCCTGTCACAAAGATATATTTTTTCATAGCTACACTCCTTCCAAAAAAACAAAACGCAAAAACTAAAAAAAATAAGGCATCTGGCTTTTTAGTGAGAAGGATACACAAGATCCCGAAACTCTCTAAAGTTCGCCATCTTCTCCTTATTTCTGTTATGTCTTTGCGCAATTTATAAAATAATATTACTGAAATATTATACGACTTTTACAGGAAAAAGTCCAGCAGTTTTTTTATAACCGCGCGGTCTTCTTCCTTTCAGCCATATATAAGGCGGCTCTCAAACAAAGTCTAATTTTATTACATCAGAAACAGCTGCGCCGATGCGCCCGAAAACTTTTTCCCGCTCTGATAAAGATAAGACACTGCCATAGACTTGATGCCTTTGCGAAGGATATTTGCTCTATGCCCCGGAGAATTCTTCCACTGCTCGAAATATGCACGTGCTGCTGCAACCGGATCATTAAAGGAGTTGGAGCGCCATGCCAAATTTTCGCCGGTGCCGTTATAGTCAAGATTCAGCTCCAAATCTGTGTAGACGGAATTGAAAGCAGCTTCTTTTCCATATTTATTATAGCGCATGTGTCCCATCTGCTTATATGCCCAGGCTTCATATGCACGTATGTCTGTTGCCGCCTGAAGGTGATATGCGTACTTCAAAGAATTCAGCCCATTCTTTTTTCTCAGGTCGTTGACCAGTCTGAGCATTTCCTTCTGGTAGGCTTTGTCAAACTCAGTTCCTACCGTTACCAAGCAGGATGTGGTAACTCCATTATGCGCTTTTGCCGTAATCCTTACAATCCCTTTTCTCCTAGCAGTGACCTTGCCCGAGGTACTGACTGTTGCAACCGTACAATCGGAGCTTGACCAGCGGACAGTTTTAGCCGGCGCCTTCGCACTCACCGTAGCCTTCAGTACAAAGGAGCCGTTTCCATAAAGGCTCTTCGTCTTTCTGCTGAGAGAAATCCTTGTGACTACGCCGGTTTTAGCAGAAACATTGCTGCTAAATGCTGAAACCTTTCCGGAATCAACTGCACGAATCTTGTACCTATAAGTTGTATTTTGGGATAATCCTGTAAAAGTCACTGCTGTTTTTTCAGTAGTACGAACCCTCCTCCAAGTATTCGATTTGGTATTACGTTGATAAATCTGATATTCTTCCGCACCACTTACTTTTTTCCAGGAAACTTTAATGGTACGCGTTCCTGAAGTGATTGCTCTCACAGAAGTCGGCGCCTTGATTTCTGCCTGCGGATACATTGTCGCCCCTTGTTCGGATTCTGCTGCATAGGTCACCTGACCTGCTGTCATAATGACAGTGAGCACTACACAAAGAGTTAAAACAAAAGTTCCGAATCTTTTCATCATTTTCTTCCTCTCTAAAACTTTTAATATCAATTCTTTTTGTATTAAACTACAATTTTTCGACAAAAAAAATAGCCGTACAATGTGCCAGGCTATCATTCTCCAATTAAACAATTCTGTTAACTGTAAAGTACAACTGGCTATCTTGTTTCTTGCAAGACCCTATAGCTTTGCGTCATCGCTTCACAACGATTTTGCCTTTTAAATTACTTTTTTACAATAACATATTTAATACGCGTTGTCAATAGATTACATGCATTTTTCGATTATATTTTCACTAAATCTTCACTTTTATTATCAGGACATATTTGCGTTTTTCAATATCCTTTCAGTTTTAACTCCATATATATTCTAACCCGTTTTCTGGTGCTATCATCGTATTTTTCAGAAATATAATACAAAACATAAAACATGGTTATGTGGATCTTTCTGTATAAACACAATAAAAGAAGAGGCTGTCTCAAACAAATGAGTCAGCCTCTTCACAAACAACATTCAAAGGATTGCCTACCTGCAGGAATCCATCTTATTTAGATTCACGCTTTTTTTCCACACATGCTATCATACCGGTAAGTGCCAGTAATGCAGTTGCAAGGATTGCCAACCAAGTAAGCATATTGCTCGTATCACCGGTTCTTGGAATCCACCAAGGAAGTTCATCCTCCTCATCGTCATTGGTCTTATTTCCGGCGTTTTGGTCTTCCTTGTTGTTGTCTTTAATCAGTTTGTCAATTTCACTTGGCGTTTTAACGTTTTCATCCGGCTTGCCATCTCCATCAGTATCGATGTTAGTATCCGGTTTGCCGTCTCCATCGATGTCGACATTAAGGTCAGGGATACCATCTCCATCGGTGTCAATATTAATATCTGGTTTGCCGTCTCCATCGGTGTCGATATTAAGATCTGGCTTGCCGTCTTTGTTAGTATCAATGTTGATATCCGGTTTGCCATCTCCATCAGTATCGATATCAATATCTGGTTTGCCATCTCCGTCGGTATCTTTGTTCACATCCGGTTTGCCGTCTCCATTGGTATCAACGTTGATATCCGGTTTGCCGTCTCCGTCAGTGTCGATATTGACATCCGGCTTGCCGTCTCCGTTGGTATCGATGTCGAGGTCTGGCTTGCCGTCTCCGTCGGTATCTTTGTTGATATCCGGTTTGCCATCTCCATTGGTATCAATATCTACATCTGGTTTGCCATCTCCGTCAGTATCCTTGTTAATATCCGGCTTGCCGTCTCCATCGGTATCAATGTTGATGTCTGGCTTGTCATCTCCGTTGGTATCAATGTCTACATCCGGTTTACCATCTCCATCAGTATCGATGTTAATGTCTGGTTTGCCGTCTCCGTCGGTATCCTTGTTAATATCCGGATTATCGTCTGGCTTATCGTCCGGTTCCTCTCCGCCTGGATTATCGTCCGGATCAATGATAATAAGAGAAGGTTTTTTCTTCAGTTTTACCTGCACTGTATGGTCTTTGTCCACAGCTTCAAAGGTCACATTTCCTGCATTCAGTAAATCTGGCCGCACCTCACCGTCAACAGTGACTTCTACAACTTTATATCCTTTACCGGCTTCCCAAGTCACAGTATGGTCTTCGCCCTTCTGTACCTGTCCAGTCGCCGTAATCGTACCTTCACCCTCGGCAACAGACGTTTCAACTACGCAGACCTGATCAGCATCCAGGCTGCTGCCATCTTCACGAACATAAACAACATGTACAGTATGGTTTACCGCAGCATCCTGAAAAGCAATCTCGCCTACATCTTTTAATGCCTCAGCATTTTCGCCGTCAATCCATACCTCTTTTACTTTCCAGCCATCTGCAGGTTTCCAGGAAACTGTATAATCGCCACCCTTTTTCAAGGTTTTTGCTTCACTGATACTTCCCAGACCTTCTGTTGACGTTGCAACACTGACAAAGCTTCCTCCCGCAGTCTCATCGTCATCTGCAGTACCTTCTTCAAAGCGAACCTGCACCTTATGATTTGCGTCTATGCTGACAAATTTGCAGCCATCTGCAGGCAGCAAATCATCACGAATGATTCCATCCACCATAACACTGCTCACACGCCAGCCTTCTGCAGGTTCCCAGGTGACTGTAGCATTCTCTTTATATTTATAGCTTTCAGAACTGCTGATAGTGCCCTGACCAGTCTTTGCAGTAGTAACATCATAAGTGTTCATCTTCCAGACCGCATAGGCAACAGTATCGTCTTTCAGCTTTGTATCTGCTGTAAAAGCATCAAAACGTTCCGGATTTGCCTTCGGGTCAGTAGACCAGCCCATGAAAGTATACCCTTTCATTTCCGGTGATTCTGGGAAGTTCTGCGCCGCATCATTTACACTTTGTCCAACCACATAAGGATAATCGTCTTTTTCTACCCGCGTTCCCCCAGTAGGTTCTGGATAGTTTTTATCATAAGCTAAAGTCAGTACCTCGCGCACGGTCAGCGTCTTACTGTTGACGATACAGCCGCCTTCTAAATTTCCAGACTTATACCACTCATACTGCAGCTTATAAACGCCCTTGTCCTTTTCTTCCGCACTACGCTGGTTCAGCAGAAGTTTCTGCAACTCTTCGTTGCTTTCAATATGCTGATCTTCATACTTTCCGGTTGCTTCATTCAGTTTGGATACCTTTACTATAACCTTACCACCCACAGTACCCGTACCAGTAAGTTCTGTGCCAACAGGAGTTCCTGTTTCATCATAGCCAAAGGTGGTATCATCCGCCGGATACGGCGTAGTCCTGATGCTTCCGGTGTCCACATCAGTCGCAGATCCCAGTGCGAAGATAACACTTTCTCTGTGGTCGTACTTGGTTGCTTCATCAGGCAAACGATTGTCTTTCTTAACATAAATGTATTGGTCTACCCCAGCGCTGCCATTGGCCAGTGAAATAACGGTTGTCGGCACCAGACGCATGAAGCGCTGTCCCACGATTTCTTCGCCGTTCTGCGGATTGGTGATGCCCGTGCTAACCGATACGTCAGTCCAGCCCACACCAGGCGCGAAGTTTGTTGTCTCATAAGTCTTCGGATCCAGCGTAATAACCGGCAGTCCGTTCATGTCCCCCGGTAACTGACAAGTGTAGCCATCGCGTGTCTCCCACGAAATATCGAAACCACTGCCGTCATAACCTGCCAACCTGTTGTTGGTCAGTGGGAACAATACAGAAATATTACGCACTGTATCATAATCGGTAGTACTGAAACCCTCCAATTCCTCCTGAGTCTTGTTCAGATTAGAAGGCTGCAGCAGTGCTGTGCATACAGACGCCGCGGAATATGCCTTTGCGATTGCTCTGTCTGTTTCATTACCGAAGCTTTCACTCGGATTAGTAAATACGGAAAGCTGCGGATATACACCGCTCTGATAAGTCCAGGTTCCGTCTGTACCGAATTCTTCCTTCATGGCATCGCCAATCATCTGTCCAGTCAGATAGCCAGTGATTCCAGCAAACGAATTATGGGTTAAAGTACCGATTGCATACTCGCCCATGCCGGATGTTTGCTTATCAAAGTAACAATTACTAAAAGTTGCAGCACCTGGATTATTTCCGCCGATACCTCCTAATGTTGAGCCGCTCGCTCCCGGCTTGGTCTTTGTCGTCCCTACCTCACCGGTACTGTAGCAGTTCTGTATTCTGGTATCTCCTGTAGCGCCTCCATAGAATCCTCCCATGGTGCTTGCCGTATTCTGCATACCGACCATGGAGGTGCTGTAACAGTTGATGCAAGTATCGGTATTCTGCTCATCTCTGCCAAAGAATCCACCTACATTGCTGCTTCCTTCTACAACGCCAGAGGCGAAACAGTTCTCAAAATGGTTTGCATAATGACCGATTCCATAGAATACGCCGCCGTCAGTATTGCAATATAGCTTAACATTCGTGAAGCAGTTCTCTATCCAGCAGTTGCCCGGACAGGATATAAAGCCTCCCGAATGCGATGATGTAGAAATATCATAGCTGTCAATAGAATAGCTATTGGTAATCTTATATCCAGAAACCGGACCTACAAAGGAACCAACACAGCTTGTCCCATAGGTTGTTACATTGCGCACGTGGCACTGATCCATATGCACATAGAAACTATCTAAAGAGGTAGAGCCATCGCCGTTCCATCCACTGACAATGCCGCCCGTATGCGCCGCCCCATGAACAATAGAATCCTCAACGGATACCTGCTTCATCTTACCTGCAAGCAGCCAGCCAACCGCTACACCCGAGTACTGCCCGCTAGATTCTACATGGCAATACCGGAAGCGAAGATTCTGCATTTTAAATCCTGTGCTGGCTCTGCCTACAGTTGAAATCATACCCACCGTGCCAGATCCGGCAGTATACATATTATAAATAGTATGTCCATTTCCTTCGATGGTGATGCTGCCTGGATCAGCAACCGGACTCCAATTGTTTGCAGGGTTGCGTCCGCCTAAGTCCACATCGTTTTTCAGTTCCAGAGACTTCTTGTTTACTAGCGCCCAGCGAAGCTGCGCCGCCGTATACACATCCACAAGTCCGTTGCCGTCTCCATCCGTCGCCTCCTGCATCGCATTAAGCGTCCATACCTCATCTGCAGGAACAGTGTTTCCCGCATTTGCTGTTTGAAGCGCATCAAACTCTGTTTTTCGTGCATTATAGACACGCTGTTGGTAAGCCCCCCAGCTTTCGCCCGGATTCATGATGATATCTGCCGCAAATACGCCCAGATTTCCACAAAGAATCAGCATCAAGCACAAAAAAACAATGCACTCTTTCTTTATTCTTTTCATAAAAAACCTCCTACCGCTTCCAAGCTGCCGCAAGCAGCTCGTTATCACCGCCTAATGGCGATTTTCTCGTTAGAATTTACAAAAGTATTATACCCCCCCCCCGCACATTTTTGTCAAGCCTTCAAACGTGTATTTTCAAATGGTTTCAGGTTGTTTTTCATAAATTTTTCACAAAAAAAGAGCCACCGAAGGGTGGCTCACAAGTCAAAACTTCTATCCAAGTTACATCAGGAAAAGCTGCGCAGAAGCAGCCGCAAAAGTTCTTCCGCTCTGATAGTGATAAGAAACTGCCATAGATTTCGCATTTTTATGTAACATATTGGCAAGGTGATACTTAGAATTTTTCCACTGATTAAAATACACCTGTGCCGCAGCTTTTGCATCACTGTAAGAATCTGTACGCCATGCCAGATTTTCAGCTGTGCCCCGGTAAGAGAGCTTCAATCCTAAGTCCGTATAAACAGAATCGAAATCGCCTTCAGTTCCTTTTTTTGTATATCTCATATGCCCCATGTCTTTATTGGCCCAGGCTTCCTGTGCCCGCAAATCTGATGCCGCCTGAATGCTGTAAGCGTACTGCAGCGGTTTGAGACCTTTTTCTGCTCTCAGATTGTTAACAAGGCGCAGCATTTCTTTTTGATAAGTCTGGTCGAATTTCGTTCCTACTGTCACCAGACAGCTTGCGGTAGCGCCATTATGTGCTTTTGCTGTAATCTTAACGGTTCCTTTTCCCTTTGCGGTTACCTTTCCGGAAGAGCTGACCGTTGCGATGCTCTTGTCTGAACTTGTCCATGTCACTGTCTTTGACGGCGCTTTCGCAGTTACTGTTGCCTTCAGTGTAAAAGATGCAGTACCATACAGCGGCTTGGTTTTTCTGTCCAGCGAAATCTTCGTTACAACGCCAGTCTTAGCAGAAACTACATTGCTGTAATCCGATTTACTGTCGCCGGAAACAGCGCGTACCTTAAATTTGTAAGTGGTGTTCTTTGTAAGCCCCGTAAAAGAAACTGTCGCATTTGCTGTAGTGCGGACTCTCTTCCAGCTTTTAGAACTGCTGTAATAGCGGTAAACCTGATATTTCTCAGCTCCACTGACCTTACTCCATGAAACCTTCACAGTTGTTGTTCCTGAGGAAATCGCCTTAACAGAAGATGGTGCTTTCAGAGACGCTTCTGCTCCAGCAAATACAAAGCTGCTGCCTGCCATAGAAACAACCAGTGCCAGGCACAGTGTCAATGCAAAAACTCTAATCTTTTTCATCGTTTTTTCATCCTTTCCAATTATTGCATTTATCATTTTATCACAATTTATTTTAAAATAAAATAGCCTTGTGCGCAACGCATCAGGCTATAGTCTTCCAATAAAACAGTTTTATTCACTGTAAGGTGCAACTGGCTGCCTTGGCTTTACAAGGCCCTATAGCTTTGCGTCATCGCTTCACAACGATTTTGCCTTTAAAATTACGATTTAAGGTTAGCATATCTATCCCTGTTTGTCAATAGCTCGAGGTTATATTTTTATAAATTTTCCCACTTTATTCTTAGGCTATACACTTATATTCCAACAGTAATTATCATTATATTTCAAATATATTCTAACCAAATATTCACTTCAGAATATAGTTGCAAAATTTTTTCCAAAATCTAGTGAATTCTCCCCGAAAATATTTTATAATGGATTTAGAATATTTTATCGTGATAAAACTTACCGACTAGGAGGAACAAACCCATGATTTTTTTCAGAAGTGATTACAGTCAGGGCGCTCATCCAAAAATTCTGGATGCACTGATTGCTACCAATTTAGAACATACTGACGGGTACGCCCTTGATCCACACAGCGAACGCGCTGCACAGATGATTAAAGATTTAATCGGCAGAGCGGACTGTGAAGTTCACATGATGGTAGGCGGAACCCCTACCAATGTCATCACCATCGCTGCAGCACTGAAGCCCTGGGAAGCTGTCGTTGCAACCAGAGCTGCCCATATTTACTCTCACGAGTGCGGTGCGGTGGAGGCTACAGGACATAGAGTGCTGACTGTCGACGGCGTTGACGGCAAGCTGACGCCGGAACTCATCGACAACGCATGGCTGGAATATGAGGATGACCACACTGTCGTTCCTAAGATGGCATACATTTCCCACACCACCGAAAGCGGTACCGTTTACACTAAAGCAGAACTGGAGGCTCTCCGCAAATGCTGTGATGCCCACGACATGTACCTCGGACTGGACGGCGCCAGACTCGGTGCCGGTCTCACCTGTGAGGATACCGACCTTACCATCCAGGATATCGCAAGACTGACTGATGCCTTTTACATCGGCGGCACAAAAAACGGTCTGCTCCTTGGCGAAGCTGTTGTTATCTTTGATGAAAACATCAACGATCACTACCGCTGGATGATTAAGCAAAACTGCGGCATGCTGGCAAAAGGAAGACTCATCGGCGTGCAGTTTGAAGCACTTTTGGAAGGCGGCGAAAACAGCCTTTTCTTCCAAATCGGCGCTCACGAAAATGCTATGGCAAAGAAACTGCGCGAAGGAATTGCTGCCTGCGGCTATGAATTCGACGGCACTTCTACTACCAATCAAATTTTCCCAATCTTTCCAACCGAAATGGTCAGAGAACTGGAAAAAGAATTTTTCTTCTATGATTGGGCTGCTGCCGGAGAAGGCAAGCGTGTCATCAGGCTGGTAACCTCCTGGGGCACAACTGAAGAAGACGTAGACGCATTCTTAAATGCGCTAAAAAAATTCTAAACCTGAGTTTCATAAATTACGAAAGGAGTCGTTCCCATGAAAAAAAGTAAAAAACTTTTTGCTGTTTTACTGTCCTTGTGTCTCATCACAGTAATGATGCCAGCGACAGCTTTTGCAGCAGAGGCAAAAACCGGAGATATCGTCATTCTCCATACCAACGATACCCACTGCAATGTAGAGGGAAATCTTGGTTTTGCAGGTGTTGCTGCCTATAAGGCTGACAAGCTTCTGGAAACCGACTATGTAACCCTAGTTGACGCAGGTGATGCTATTCAGGGTGATGTCATCGGTGCCCTTTCCAAAGGCGATTATATTATTGATATTATGAATGCGGCAGGTTACGATATCGCAATTCCGGGTAACCACGAGTTTGACTTTGGCATGGACACATTCCTGACGCTGGTATCCAAGGCAAATGCCACCTATATCAGTGCAAATTTCCTGGGTTCTGACGGCAAATCGGTATTCAAGCCTTACGAAATGAAAACCTACGGCGACAAAAAAGTCGCTTTCGTCGGCATTTCTACGCCGGAGTCTATCACCAAATCCACGCCTGTTTTCTTTCAGGATGAAAATGGCAACTACATCTACAGCTTCTGCGACGGCAACAATGGAAAAGACCTTTATGATGCTGTACAAAATGCCGTAGATGATGCTAAAGCAGCTGGCGCAGACTATGTCATTGCAGTAGCTCACCTTGGTATCGGTGAAAGCGAAAATCCTTGGACTTCAGAAAACGTCATCGCTAACACCAGCGGAATCGACGTTATGATTGATGGTCATTCCCACAGTGTAATCCAAGATACTAAAGTCAAAGCAAAAGACGGAAAAGAAGTCATTCTAACTCAGACAGGCACCGGAATTTCCTATATCGGCGAAGTCATCATCAAGACCGACGGACAAATTTCCGCTTCTCTGGTTTCCGGCTATACCAAAAAGGACAGCGCTGTAGCTGCTGTTATCAGCGGTATTAACGCTAATCTGAAGGCTGTAACCGAGAAAGTCATCGGCACCTGTGAAGTCGATGTAGACGACTATGACGCTGACGGCAACAGAATGGTAAGAAATCAGGAAGCCCCTGCCGGAAACTTCTGTGCTGATGCATACCGCGCTGTAACTGGTGCGGATATCGGTCTGGTTCAGGGAGGCGGCGTTCGCGCAGCCATCAAAAAAGGCGAAGTTACCTATGGCAGTCTCATCACAGTAAACCCTTGGAGCAATCAGCTAGGCGTTATCGAGGCTACCGGTCAGCAGATTCTTGACGCACTGGAACACGGCGCAAAATCCGCACCTTCCGAAAGCGGCGGGTTCCTGCAGGTATCCGGTCTGACTTACGATATCGATACCACCATCCCTTCCACAGTGGTAACTGATGACAACGGCATGTTCGTAGAAGTAAGCGGTGCAAGAAGAGTCACCAACGTGAAAGTCGGCGGTGAAGCAATTGATCCTGCTAAAACCTACACCGTAGCTTCCAGCCTTTACATCCTTACCCAGGAAGGCGACGGTTTCACCATGTTCAAAGGTGCAAAGGAAGTAACCAAAGAATCCATCACCGACGCGCTAGCGCTGGTTCAGTATCTTGAAAAAGATTTAGGCGGTAAAATCGGTCAGACTTATGCAAAGCCAGAAGGCAGAATCGGTATAATCAAGGCTTACAACTCCAAAGATATTGCCGCTTCCATCGAAAAAGCCGGCAAGGATGCAATCAAGGCATACAAGGCAGCTCTTGCCCGCACCACAAAGATTAAATCAGCGACCGCTTCCAAGAAGACTTCCAAAATCACGGTAAAAATCAGCGGAAACAGCAACGCAAGCGGCTTTTATTATCACGTTTACAATGCAAAAGGCAAGAAAGTTTCTTCCTTAAGCAAGACCTCAAAATCCTTTACCACAAAGAAACTGGCAAAAGGCAAATACACTGTAAAAGTTACGCCGTATACTTATGTAATGGGCGAAAAGATTTACGGTAAAATCACAACAAAGAAAGTAACTGTAAAGTAAATAAAAATCGAACTGCAATTCAAAACGGCATGCCAGACAGGGACCCCCCTGCGGCATGCCGTTTTTCTCATCACTAGTCGTCCTTCTCTATCATATATGCGTTTCCATTTTTATCGTAACGCTGCATTCCTGCTGTCTTATACCTTTTCATGAGCTTATCCATTCTTTCGTTGGTAGAAAGTTCCCTCTCCCGCACCCTTTTCTCATAAGGCGTCAGATTTGCTACATCCTTAATGTGCTTCCTTGCAGGCTTTGGAACAACCATAAGATAAAGCAGCGGTGATACGAGTAAAATGTCTACCAAAAACCAGCCAACCAGTGCCAGTACCCATTGCAGTACCGTATCAAATCTGTTGTATCCTATGCCCAGAATCGCGCAAAACCCTAAAGTCGTAATAATGAAAGGAATATAAAACTGTTCCAGCTTCCGAATTGCCTTGGAAAGTTCTTCATCAAACCATTGATTTTTTAAACTCTTTATAATATATTTGGCACCGCGGAACTGCACGTTGGACAAATAAATGCAGGTCTTAAAATCGTCAAAGGAAACTCTTTCCCTCGGAATCACCGTAGCCGCCATCTCCTCCGGATGATAGTCGTAGAATATCTGCGCTCGAATCAGAGTGCCGTCTCCCATCACTGAAACTTCCGCCGGATTCCGATTCTCGTCGTTGATCACAAGCTGCTGCCCCGCAGTAAGCATTAGGGTTTCTCCGCAGACAGTTACTGCTGCAAAACCCTCAGTGCAATATAGTGCTGTCGTATAGCGCTCGAAAGATGGATAGGAGTCCCGATCCAGCGGTTTACTTTGCTCTTCCGCCATAATAACATCTAAGAAGCCCTCATTTCCTTTTTTAACCATCAGATTGTAGTCGGTGATTTTGCCAAAGCTCTTAGTCGTATATGCACCGTCAAATCGATCCTGTTCAAAGGGCTGCAGTCTTGCAACTCGCACATCCTGATGGGCAAGCACTGCGTTTCCCGAAAGAACCATCAGCACCCGGTCATAGTCCGCAAGCTTAGAAAAGGTCGTTTCTTCTAAGTCACACGTCGCACTGGACAAACGCCAAATAAAGTTCCTTTCCAGGTATCTGGATTCCTGTGGGAAAATCGCCAGCTGTGTAGTCGTTCCACCGGTCCAGTTCGATTTGTTAAAATCCGTTTCTTTATAAATCTTGTATTCCATATTTTTCTTCCCGGTTCATTAAGATATTCTTAATTATACCGCTCCTTTCTTGATTTCACAACCTTTTTATAGTATAATGCTACAGTGATTGAGTATTTTTTTCGATTGGAGATTTAGAAATGAAACGATCTGACGGATACAGACTTTCGGGCTGCGACCCGTTTTATGAGATTACGCCTTACATTATGCCCAAGCGATATGACGCAGTCAACTACATCGACCTGGAGCTGGATCTCGAGCCTATTCACAGCTATATAAACAAATGCCGCGCAAGTGGAGTTAAGATGGACCATATGAGCGTCATCCTTGCCGCTTATCTCAGATTGGTGTCTCAGTACCCCAATTTAAACCGTTTCGTCTGCAACAAGCGAATTTATGCCAGAAACCACTTCTGCGTATCCTTCACCACACTGAAGAATAATAATACCGAAGAAACTGTGACGAAAATTTATTTTAATTTAGACGATGATATCTTCGAAGTAAACAGAAAACTAGCAGAAGCTATCGAGTTGAATAAAAGCGCCGGTATCAATAATGCTACCGATATGCTACTTCGCGGTGTCATGCGAATTCCCTTTTTGGTCGGCGGCGTTGTCGGCGTTCTAAAATGGTGGGACAAGCATTTTTCTCTGCCTTTCAGCATTGTAGATGCCAGTCCGTTCCATACATCCCTCTTCATTACCAATCTGGCGTCTATTCGCCTGAAAGCCGTCTACCATCATATTTACGATTTCGGCACAACAGGTATCTTTATCGCCATGGGTCAGCCTGAAAAAAGACTTTTTAAGGTCGGCGAGGTCATCGAAGAGCGCAAAGTGCTTCCAATCAAGGTTTCTGCTGATGATAGAGTAGAATCCGGCTATTACTACGCGAGGTGTTTCCGCGAATTCAAACGCTATGCAGGTCACCCTGAGCTTTTAGAAGAAAAACCTCAGTCCATCACTCCCGACCCGAATTTAAAGGAAAAATACACAAAATTCATTGTAAAATAGAGAGAGCGACATGAACAGAAAAGAACTCGCAGTAAATCTGCACCACAAAAAATTCAACTGTGCCCAAGCTGTAGTCTGTGCCTTTGCGGATACCTTGGACTGTGACACAAAGACAATCTTTAAGCTGGCAGAAGCCTTTGGAAACGGAATGAGCACCCGCGGTACGTGCGGCGCAGTTTCCGCCATGGCGATGGTCATCGGCATGAAAGAATCCGACGGCGAATTGGATAATCCCAAGACAAAAGTAAACTGTTATAAGCTGATGAAAAAAGCGACCGAAATGTTTACTGCCAAAAACCAGTCTGTCATCTGCCGTGAACTCAAAGGACTTGACGGCGGCATCCCTCTTAGAAGCTGCGATGGCTGCATCGAAGATGCTGCTGCAATTTTGGATGAGCTGCTTTTTGACAACATGGAATAAACTTTTTTCACGAATTTTACAGGCAATGCAATTCTCTTTTGCTGCCTGTTCTTTTTTTGAGGAATATCTCACGATAATTCCCAAAATTACGCAGGTTTTAAGATTCGACTCACGTGGTATGAACACAACATTAAATTCATGTCATTAGGCACGTATAATCCAAATTCCATCATTAAGGAGGAAACAAATATGATTCGTAAAATTATTCAAATAGACAGTGAGAAGTGCAACGGCTGCGGGGCTTGTGCCGCTGCTTGTCACGAAGGCGCAATCGGCATGGTTGGCGGAAAAGCCAAACTGCTGCGCGACGACTACTGTGACGGTCTTGGCGACTGTCTTCCCACATGTCCAACGAACGCAATCACCTTTGTGGAGCGCGAAGCCGCTGCCTATGATGAGGAAGCAGTGAAAGCAAACATGATGACAAAAAAACTGGCAATCGAACTGCAAAACCTGCAGGCAAGCTGTCAGGGAGATTGCGCAGGCGGCGGCACTGATACAGACAGTGCTTCTGCGGGCAACAGCAAATCCGCTGCTTCAAAACTGACAAACTGGCCAGTACAGATAAAGTTGGCACCTCTTTCCGCACCATATTTTGACAAAGCAAATCTTCTGATTGCGGCAGACTGCACCGCCTATGCTTACGCAAAATTCCACGAGCAGTTTATGACAGGTCGCGTAACGCTGATTGGCTGTCCAAAGCTGGATGGTGTAGATTACAGCGAGAAGCTCAGTGAAGTCCTGCGGCGCAACAACATCTCCTCGGTCTCAGTGCTCCGTATGGAGGTCCCTTGCTGCGGCGGACTTGAGACTGCGGTTTCCCGTGCGATTTCTGCCAGCGGAAAATTTCTTCCATATCAGGTAGTGACGATTTCTGCAGAAGGTGATATACTATAAAACGAAGTTACAGCGAAGTTTTAGTTAATATGGAGTTATCCGCAAGTGAAAAAGATTTTAGTCATCGGCTCTACAGTTGCCGATATCATCATCAATCTGGACTTTCTGCCCACTACGGCACAGGATGTCCACGTTAAATCGCAATCCATGTCTCTGGGCGGCTGCGCACACAACGTAGCGGACATGATTCGTCATTTCGGCGTGCCTTACACACTGTTTTCTCCAGTGGGTACAGGACTTTACGGAGATTTCGTCCGCAATCAGCTGGCCTCAAAAGGACTGGCTTCACCTATGCCAACGCCGGATATGGCAAATGGATGCTGCTACTGCTTTGTAGAAGAAAGCGGCGAGCGAACCTTTATTGTAGACCATGGCGCAGAGTATCTCTTTTACAAAGAGTGGTTTGACATGCTGAATCTGTCAAAGCTACAGTGTGCCTACATCTGCGGTCTAGAAATAGAAGATAAGACAGGCAGCACTATCGTAGATTTTCTAGAAACCAGCGGGCTGCCGGTGTTCTACGCACCCGGTCCTCGAATCTGTCTCATTGACGATGCATTAATGGAACGAATTTTTGCACTACGCCCAATACTCCACTTAAACGAGGACGAAATTTGTCGTTATACTGGCTGTGTTGCTATTTCCGATGCTGCCGCGGTATTACATAAAAAAACGCAAAATACCATCATCATTACCAACGGTGCCAACGGCGCTTACTATTTCGATGGAACTGCAGGCGGCGAGGGTCTTGTACACGTAGCACCGGTGCCTGCCGAAAAAATCGTTGACACCATCGGTGCTGGCGACGGTCACTGCGGCGCAGTGATGGCAGGGCTTTCCATGGGACTTTCCATGTACGATGCTATCGCAAAGGCTAACGCTGCCTCCTCTCTGGTGGTATCCAACAAAGGCGGCGTCCTATCCGATGAAGAGTTCAAAGCAGGCGGAATCCTGTAATAAAAAGCGAAGCTGTCTTGATTACAATTAGACAGCTCCTTTATATTCCACATTACCTGTCGCTTGTACCGACACCCGGTTTCGGCAGACTCCATCTGAACTTTGCAGCCAGAAGCCGCAGCACCAAAACAATGACAACTCCTGCGATAATTGATACGCCCTGCCCAAAGGGCTCCCACATCAAAGAGCAAATCACTGCACCAATCAGAGAAGCGCTGGCATAAAAATGCTTTACGAAGATATAAGGCGGATCCTGTGCCATAACATCGCGGAGCACACCTCCCCCAACACCTGTCACCGCTCCGACAAAAATCATCAGAAACAAACTAAAATCTGTAGAAACACTATAAGCTGTTTCGATTCCTACAACAGTAAAAATGCCCAGACCCACAGAATCCATCCAAAGCATTATCAAATCATAATAATTCTGCCTTTTAGAAAAGAGCCTTTGCATCCAAGGAGTGCAGACAATTAATGCCGTTCCTATCGCTACGATAGCATAAATTGGATTCTGAAATGTCTTTGGCGGTGTAATCCCTAAGATTAAGTCGCGAATCACACCACCGCCCACTGCTGTAGTAAGACCTAAGATAGAAATGCCTAAAATGTCCATGCCCTTGCGAATACCGGTCATGGCGCCAGAAACAGAAAAAGCAACAGTTCCAATAATTTCGAGAATAAAAGAAATATATGCAGACACAAAAACCACCTCCAAGCGTATCTTGCATGAGTAAATGAGATAGAATATTACACTCTGTCTTTTTACCTGAAAGATTCTTCCGCCCCTTCACGGGCAGAGTTGCTTCATCGGTGGTTTCTTTTTACACTTTCCAGAGGTCTGTCCGGAAACGGTCCTGTTGCCTGAGAGTTTTGCCCCTTCGGCGGCACGGCGCTAGCCTTAAGCCCATGCGCTCTCCCGATTCCATCATCCAGATAAACAAAGTATACCATATAAAAAAAATGCTTGTCAACGGGGATTTTCCTCACCAGAATATGTGCGAATGCCTGTAAAAAGGAGGGCACTGTCTTCAGAATCTCTGGTTTAATGTTCTCTTCTCTTTAAAAGTTCTGTTTCCAAACGATTTACACGAAGAAGCAGCATTTCTCTTTCCTGGTTTACTTTCAAAGCTTCATCGAGTTTTCTATCCAAGCTCAAATGCCCCTCTGCTATAACTGCTATATTTCTGTTTACTTCGCTTTCCAATGTGATTTTAATCTCTCGGATATCCTTAGTAAATCTTTCGTCCATCTCCGAAACTCTTGTGTCGAGACACGTCACCTTTTCGTCAAGGTCCGATACCTTCTCGTCGAGGCACGTCACCTTCTCGTCAAGGCACGTCACCTTCTCGTCAAGACACGATACCTTCTCGTCGAGATATGTCACTTTATTATCAAGACTGTTTAATTTCTCTTCCATCCTCTCTAATTTGTCCAAAATCATTCTAGTTTCTTCTGTCATTATAATGCTTCCCTTCTCCTGTCATGCAACTAAGTCTTACGTTGGATTTTTATTATAGCATAAAGACGGTTACTCTACAATTCCCAAGATTTTCTGAAAATGTTTGCACCCTTTTACAGAATTTCTATGACCCCCAATTCATCTCACAATGTATATAAAACGCCGAAGCGCTTGTCTCCGACGTAATTCAATCTTCTATGGTGGACCCGATGGGGATTGAACCCACGGCCTCTGCGTTGCGAACGCAGCGCTCTCCCAGCTGAGCTACGGGCCCATAAAAGGGAGATATCTCCCTTAATTCTTATAATTCCTCTCTGATTCTGCGCAAACTCCGACCTAGTCTGTTAATCGCATTGATTCTGCGCACAACTGCATAAGCATTTTCTTCCCTATAAAGCAAAATGTCACTCAAAGTTGTATTCAAATCATTGCATAGCGTATCGACCTCACGCAAGAAGTCGTCTTTACTCATTACCACAAGTCCTGCCGGCAATTCTTCAATCTCATATTGATACTCCATGCCAAACAGCTCCAATACCTTCGCCGACAGCTGTATCTTGATTTCGTTTAAATGCAGTTCATAAAAGCCTTCCGTTGCTGCAGCTTTTGTTCTGCATGCCTGAACGGTCTCATGGATTTGCTCAAAACAATCATCAAGCTCCTTGTATTCCATGTTCATAGCTTTCCAGTAAAAATCCAGCTGATTCAACGTTCTGGAAATCAAATCTTTCAGTTTCTTGGCTGCGGACTCCTCCAGAATCTCTCCGACATTTTTCAGGCAGTCCTCAGCAATGGAGGTTTTCAATTCCTCTACGCCAGCACCTGTTTTAGCGCTGACAGGAAACATTGCTACAGAGTCAACACCCATCAGCTGACAGAGAAGTTTCTGGCAGTACTGCACATAAGCCTGTAAATCCGCTTCTCCAACCACATCAATCTTATTTACAGCAAAATAAAATTTCCCTGCAAATTCTTTGGTACTCTGTAGAAAATCAATCTCAATCTGATTAATGGGACTGTCCACTGACAGCAGGAAAATCACCGCATCACTTTCCTTCATGTAGTGATATGCCGTTTCCGTGTTATTTTTATGAAAAGAACCAACGCCAGGCGTATCCACAAAGGTTAAACCATCTTTGAGAAACTCCGATGGCGTACGCAAAATCACCGAATCCACTCCTAACCTGTTATCCGCATTTTCCTGCTCGCTAATAAATGCTGAAAGCTCTTCAAACTCAATCGGTGTCACCACGCCATTTTGAAAATGCACCTCACACCCTTTATCTCCATAAACAACACGAGTAACAGCCGATGTAATAGGTACAATGCCGACAGGCAAAATCTCAGCCCCCAAAATCGCATTGGAAAGGCTGCTCTTTCCTCTCTTAAACTGACCGATGATCGATACCGTCATATCTCTTTTTTGCAATTTATCAATTAAAGTCCGCACTTCTTTCGCCTGCCCGCTGCAGGCTCCATCCGCTGCAAGCAGTTCATATACGCTCTGACTTTGCTCTAAAACTTTTCCGCTCATTAAAATGTTTCTCCTAATAAATTACTGACTTTTTCAGTATATCACAGGAAATTATGCAGTGCAATACAAACCGGCGCATAGACACGGCAAACGCGCGAAAAGTATCACGAACCATCAATACTGACAAATGATAGCAGCATACAGAATTTTGTCAGCAAATCGTGAAAAAAGCCATCTTAATAGACTGAAATCCTGACAGAACTGACAAAAATCTAAAAAGCTGTCAGTTTTGTCTGTTCCAAAAAAGCACTAAACGTTTTTCGTGGGTTTGCCCTGCCGCACAGAACATTCCTATCTTCTCCTTGCAATACAGCTCCATTCTTGTCATTGTTTGAATGTTATATATTGGCATAGCATATATCTTCTAAATTTTCAAGTATTCCGTTTGTAATGATGTATACTGTTAGTTCCTCTCTCATATATATAGGCATATCAAGGAGTATGTCTATGACCTTTGGAAAAGTAAAACAAAATATCATGGTACTGGCCGTATCTAATCTGATTATCGGTCTAATTGAATTTATTTTCAACATATATCTAACCAGAATTCTCGGCGCAGAAGGCCTCGGTCTCTTAAGCCTGATAGCTCCCATCAACTGCCTTTTTCTTTCCTTTATGACAGAGGGCATCGTTGTTACCATGTCTAAAATTTCCGCAAAAAACCAGCATTTTGCAGCCTATACCGAAATGAATCAGTCTGTAAAAATCGCTACCTGTGCCAGCTTTTTCTGGTCTGTTTTTCTTGTTGGTATCGTTTTAATTACCGCAAAGCCTATCGCCTCCGGTTTTCTTGGCGACAGCAAGCTTGTTTATCCCATCCTCGCTACCTGTCCTTTAATGATTTTAATGTCCATCTCTAACATCACTAAAGGACACTTTCTGGGACTTACAAAGATAAGAATTCCCTCTGCAATCAACATCAGTGAAAAAATTCTGCGCTTTCCTATTTTATACCTTCTTATACGATTCTGCCTCAATCGGTTTGATTTTCCTGCAGTAACTCTGGTTTATCTGTGTTACGCCATCGGAGAAATGCAAAGCGTCTTACTGCTGCTGCTATATTATAAAAAAACTAAGCCGAAAGTTAAAACACCTATGCCAACGCGAAAAGAAATTTCCAATGTTCTCCTTTCACTGGCAAAAGGCGCTGCACCTATCTGCCTGACCCAGTGCCTTTTAGAAGGAGTTAATGCTTTTTCCTCTGTCATTGTAAAACTGCGGCTATGCACCTGCGGCTATCCAACCTCCGAAGCGTTGTCACTGCTGGGACAGTATAAGGGTATGGTCTTTCCCCTTATCAACTACCCCATGATTCTGGTGGGTGCAGTTTGCTCAATCGTGGTTCCTAAAATATCTACTATGGCCGCTGCTGGAAAAGAAAAATTTGTCGGCAGACTCATCACACGAACCTTTGCACTTTCCTTTTTTATTGGAATTTTAACTTGTGCCGTCTTTTTCTTTTTCGCAGATTCCATGGGACAATTTTTCTATAAACAGGACAATTTAGGACTGATGATCCGCCTTGCCGGACTGCTGGCGCCCCTTTTATATATGACAGCCTCCACAACCAGTCTGCTTATTGGAATTGGCTGCGAGGGTCAATCTTTCCGCAATTCGCTGTTTCAACAATTGCTGCTTTTGATATTTCTAATTATCTTTACTGGGATTCCTGCACTGAATATTTACGGATATCTGATTGCCATTGCGCTTTCCAATATAATTCTACTTTCCAAGAATTTACATGCATTAAGATTACATAAAAAAAGAACATGACCTTCCTTAAAAGGACAGCCATGTTCATGTTCTGTTAATTTTCAGCATACACCGCAATGTTTTCTTCAATCCTGCTTTTCACCATCTGGGCAATTTCAGTTGTTTTTTTGCCCGCATATTCCTCATAATAGATTGGTTTTAATATATGCACCTGCACTGTAATAAACCCCGGTACATTTCTGTCAAATGGCTTATATGCGTCAATCAAAGCTACAGGAACGACAGGACATTTCGCCTTGACCGCCGCTTTAAAACTGCCTCCCTTAAACTCCAGCAGCTGATTTCCGTTTCTGCTTCTTGTCCCCTCAGCAAAGATAATACAGTTTTCGCCCTGCATTACACGATGACTTACTTCGTTGATTACTCTAAGGGACTGTTTCACATCGCGTCTGTCCATAGGAAGCGCATTCATACAGGTAAAAATCTGCTTTACACCGGGGATTTTCATTAGTTCCTGCTTCATGACAGGACAAATTGGTCTCTGGCAGGCTTCAATCATTGCAAAACCATCAAAAATTCCCTGATGATTGGGATAAAAAATATACCCATCCTTCTCCGGAATATTCTCTCTTCCATAGACTTTGATATCCAAATTTCCGCTGATTTTGGCACGCTCTACAATATACTGCAGCGGCCGCAGCTTTTCCTCTCCGCTATAGCGTTCCGGATGTGCCGCATACCAGTAAATTCTACCAAAAATTGACGGTACACGAAAAATATTCTTTAAAATAATTTTTGTCAATCGATTCATTTCATTTCTCTAGCTTTCTGATTTTTTGCTTCTGATATACTCCGAGATGGAAAAAAAGCAGGTGTTCAACCTGCTTTTCATTGGTGGAGAATAGGGGGTTCGAACCCCTGACCTTTTGACTGCCAGTCAAACGCGCTCCCAGCTGCGCCAATCCCCCACGCTTATGATTCGATTATAGCTCAGTTTCAGTCTTATTGCAAGTATATTCATGGAGCGGGCAATGGGAGTCGAACCCACCTCCTCAGCTTGGGAAGCTGATATTCTACCGATGAACTATGCCCGCACAGTAACCTTTTTTATTATATACCTTTTTGCGCGCGAATTCAATATAATTATCTCACGAAATGCGAAAGAGCGGCTGTTTAGCCGCTCATAAAGTTTACTCTCACTCTTCATTTAGTGATAATTAATTATTGATACATTTATAGTCTGCATCTAGACTTATTCTTTATCATCTCTCTAACGTAAAGTATACTCCTTTTTCCAAATACAGTCAAGCATTTTTTTGTTTTTCTTACCGAACAGGATCCAGGAACTGTTTTTCATAATATGCAGTCATCGCTTTGTATTCATCAGAATCTCTATCAAAGACTTCACTCTTATGGGTATCCAGGCTCTGCCGCACGATACGCTGGTGCAGATGCTGCGCAATGTTGATGCAATGGTCTGAGATTCGTTCCATGTTAGTCAGAATTTCCACATAGGAAATGCCGCCCTGCGTACTGCATTGACCAGCTTTCAGGCGATCGATATGTTTGGATTTCAGCATATCCACCAAATAATCCACATTGTCTTCAAGAGGACCAATTTTATGACAAACACTTTCCTTCTCTTCCTGATAGGCAGTAACCGTTACGCTGAGCGCCTCATCTACTGCTGCCTGCAGATATCTCAATTCACAAAGAGCATCCTCAGAAAAGACTATATTCTGTTCCATATTAAACTCTGCTACATCAAGAAGATTCTGGCAGTGGTCTCCAATCCGTTCAAAATCACCTACGGTGTGCATAAATTCCGTCGCCAAACGGTTCTGCTCCACATCCAAATGCTGCTCTGTAATGCGAACCAGATAATCCCCCAGAACGGTTTCGGTCTTATCTAGGAAATTTTCATTTTCTTTGATTTTCTCGAAATCTTCAGTCCTATACTTAAACAAGCAGTTCGACGCCAGGCGATAATTTTCCAAAGCAGCATCCGTCATAGAAACCATGACTTTTTTGCACTGTTCCAGAGCCAGCGCCGGCGTAGGAATAAAAATCGGATCCAGCAGCTGCAGTTCTTCATCGATTTTAGAAACATTCTTGTCTTTGACGATTTTCTTCGAGAACTGAATCAAGAGGTTTACACAAGGCAACATAAATATACAGGTTGCTAGATTAAATAAAGTATGGAAATCTGCAATACGACCTCTATTTACAGGTTTATCCCAGAAGCTAAATCCAAACAGCCCCTGATATACATAAATCAGCAGCAGAAAAATTACTGCACCTGCAATGGACATTGTGATATCAATACAGACAGCCCTGCGTGAATTTTTGTTGGTGCCGATACTTGCAAGAAGCACCGTGACGCATTTTCCGATGTTTTGTCCGATAACAATAGGCGCCGCCATGGAAAAAGTAATAGCGCCGGTTGCAGACATAGCCTGCAGTACGCCGACAGAAGCAGAAGAACTCTGCAGCAGCACAGTTACTGCCATGCCGGCAAGAACGCCCAGCACCGGATTGGTCAACACCAGAAAAATCTGCATAAATTCCGGTGAGCTTGCCAGCGGCTTAAAACTGGACTCCATCATATTCATTCCGATGAACAAAATCCCCAGCCCAACAGCGATACCAGCCTTATCTTTGGTCTTGTTTTTCTTAGAAATCAGCATAGCAAAAGCGCCAATCACAACACAGAGAGGCGCAAAAGATACTGGCTTCAGCATCTGCAGAAGGAAATTATCGTTGTTAATATCTCCCAGTCTCAAAATCTGAGCAGTGATGGTCGTACCAATATTGGCACCCATAATGACGGGAACTGCCTGTACCAGTTTCAGAATGCCAGCGTTTAAAAAACCGATTACCATAATAATCGTCGCCGACGAACTCTGAATGACTGCCGTTACTCCTGCGCCAAGGAGGACTCCCTTGCCTCTGCTGCTGGTCAGTCTCTCAAGGGTTTTCTCCATCTTCGCTCCGGCAAAGCGTTCCAGGGATTGTCCCATCAGCTTCATTCCATAAAGGAAAAGCCCTACACCGCCGAGCATTGTAAGTACAGCTTGTAAATCCAAAATATTCTCTCCAATGTAAAATTCTACTATAACTTTTGTTTTAATTATACTATACTTGCCTCGCTCTTTTCAAGCAGGTGTACACAATTTTGTCAAAATCTCTCACATTTCTGCCAAAAAAGCGGGCTTTGCCCATGGCGATAACTCGCCGGCAAAGCCCAATTGCATCTAGCAATCATACTAAAATCTCACCATTGGTCCTTCATAACCACATTTTTTGAAGTGCGGCGCGAAGCTGTTTCTTGCGGTTTCAGTTGCAAACCACTTTTCGTCTACCGGTGTACCGAAGTACTGTACATGCATACCTTCCAGTACATCTGCGGTACTAAGTGGGTAGTAATTGTCCTTGTCAATACTGCAGATTACGTCGGGACAGCTCATTACGGTTTCTCCTGTGGTCAGGTTTTCTAATGCCATACTTTCATTTGCAGCAAGAATTCTGTATTCTACGCCTTCTGCATCAGTAACGATGGTAGTCGCTATGTCGTGGCCTTCGTTAATGACAGATTCCTTCTTTGTTACCACACCTTCAGCCAGCAGTTTCAGAGGAACCAATTTTCCGACAGTTTCTGACACATCTACGCCTTTTTCCTTTGCTTCAAGGATTGCTTTTCCCACAGCGATTGCCTTTGACAGTGTTCCTGGAACCAGTTTTGTCAGAATATCTTCTTTAGAAGAGTACCAGCAAGTCATACCCAGCATATTTTCATAGAGATCCAGAATTCTTCTGGTGGTTCTCTCAATGATTGCAGCGTCAAGGGGATCGCTCGGCTCAATACGAATTACGTGACCTCTTTCAGAAGTCAGAATTCCAGGGTAGAACGGCACACCATTTAAGGTGTACAGGCAGCATTCAAGGCCCGGGCATGCACGGTCACAGCCGTCTGCGTCAACCACCGGAATACCTTGCGCAATGCTTACCAGAATCGGAAGAATGCAGCACAAAGAACCCTGTTCCGGCGGAAGTGCTGCTGCAATACCGTGAGGAACTTCCTCTGCCGCAACTTCATAGCCATGCTTGAGCAGCTTGTCAAATAAGTCGAGAACGGTTTTGATATCTACTGCTGTAGGTGCGCCGATTCCACCGAATACTGCCGCATACTCATCGTCTTTCATTTCCTCCGGGGAAATCATCGGCACTTTGTAGTCAGGATATCTTTTTTCCAGTTCAGCCAGCATTGCAAGCCCTGCATCCATGCCGCCGCCTCCGCCGCCAGCAAGGAAAGCACCGCCATAAACCATGTACTCTACATCTTTCCAGCTTAAATATTTCATATGTATACCTCCTATACTTTGCGATTACTCGCCAATAAACTCTTCCGGATTTCTTGCTGCAGGGGTTACATTCTTAAGTGCAGCATTTAAAATCAGATATACGATCATACCGACAACAATGGAGTTAAATGCAGGGCTGAATACGTTTACGAAGAAGCCTACTGCCATACCAGCTATCCATGCGCCAATTCCTGCAAAGTTGAAACCTGGAATAATACCCCAGTTTTCTTTCTTGCCTTTTCCAATAATCCAGTAGTCTGCCATCATGATGCCTGCAATTGGCGGAATCATGACAGAAAATGCGTTGAGCATCGGAACGAAGAAATCCAGTGCACCTAAAACTGCCAGAACAGTTGCGATTACACCGATAATTGCAGTAAGAAGCGGTCTCTTACCATCCTTTGCTCCACAGAATCTGGTGAATGCCAGACCGCTCTGGTAGAAGTTAGTGGTGTTAGTAGTCCATGTTGCCAGAAGCAGTGCGAGTACGCCGATAATCGGCATGTTCAGTTTTACGAACAGCTCTGTCAGGTCTGTTGTTCCTGCGCCAACGCTCATGATTGCACCCATAGCAACAATCAAAAGCATCGCCGGTAAAATTCCCAGTACTGAAGAAATGACCGTTGCCTTTCTGTCTTTTGCATAGCGGGTCAGGTCTGTACATACGATGGTTCCGCAAGCAAAGATACCAATCATAATTGCCAGTGCAGATACGAAGTCCATCTGCTGTGCCGGTTCATAAGCAAGCACTGCGCTAAAGCCGCCGTACATGCCTACAGACTTAATGGTACCGTATACACATACAACAACCAGGAATGGAACTGCTACATAGTTTAGCACAGTCATCCATGTAAAACCATATACTGCAGTCAGTACCATAATGCCGCCCCACAAAATCATGGACAGCCACATCGGGAATGGAATTCCAAATGCACCCAGCGCTGCAACAAAAGCACCGCCGCAAACGCCGATCTGTACAGCAGCCTGTAAGCCCTGTGTCAATGTAATCAGACCAGCAAGAATGTATCTGGAACCGGTGTTGCCGAAGGTTTTTCCAAGAATCACTGTCAGTGGATAGCCTGTATCGGATGCTTCAATTCCGTTTAAACTCATAATTGCCACCTGTACACCAAAAGCTAACAGGGTAATTAAAAGAGTCATCTGCAGGGATAAACCTCCCATCAAAATTGCTCCAACCATCAGTGCAGGTGCACTGATTACACCGCCAACCCAAATCATGGTCAAGCTTAAGGTTGACTGCTTTTCCTCGGGCTGCACCTGGGTAATGGCACGTTTTTCCATCGTACCTTGTTTATGATTCTCTGCCATAGTTATTTCCTTTCACGTTCTAATTTCTCTTTTATAATCTTCAGCTGCAGCTGCTGCATAGTCTCAAAGAACCGCATGCCGCGCTCACGGGTTGCACCAGTCGGATCGCCCATAATTCCATTGGCACTGACTGCCCGAAGACCTTCCGTGTTCATTTTGTCCGAAACCTCTTTGGTCAGTCCGCCCATAAAGCCTGCTTCTGCTTTATCCATCTGTACCAAATCGGATACAGCCAGCATCATGGACGTTTCAAATTCACAGGAATGTCCACCGCAGACACCTTTTGGCAGCCCCTCATTTTTCTCTGCCTCTGCAAGCATTTGCATAACATCCGCCATGCTGCAGCCGGTTACGATAGCAGCCTCAGGATGTTTCTCCCTGCAGCGCACTGCTGCCTCTTCCATCGCAGGCATATTTCCGCCGTGGGTGGATGCAAGAACAAACGTATCAAATCCATGTTTTAAATAAGAATCAATATAGTCCTCAATTATCATCATATAAGTTTCCGCCCTCAATGTAATGCTGCCAGGAAACGGCATATGGGGGTCAGAAACGCCGGGACGAATCACAGGTGCCGCCAGCGCTTTGCCCAGCCTCTTCGCAAAGTCGCCCGCCTCCGCATGGGCTCTGATTGCATCAGTAGCCTCCGGCAGGTGTGGCCCATGCTGTTCCACCGCACCGGAAAAAATTACCACTGTCTTATATCCTTCAGCCAATGCTTTTTCAATTTCAGGCCAGGTCATTTCCTCTAAATAATAAGTTCTCATAGCTGATTTCCTCCTTTCTTTTGCTATATACAATATTATAAATTTATCATATCATTGAAATCACTTTTAGCTCTTTTCTGTTTCAGATAAAAAAACGTGCTTCCCTTTGTTCCTTTTGACAAAAAACTCCTCCTATGATACACTTTAAACAATTATCTTGTCCAAGAAGGCAGATAGGAGTGCAATATGAGTATCACCTTGAAAGATTTATTAAGCCTGCCAGTGATGGAAGGTGCCATTGTAAGAGCCGGAACTTTATCGCTTTCCAACACCGTTTCCGGCATTGGAATCGTTGACCAGTTCGACATTCAATTTAATTATGACGAGTTGTTTCACACTTCCAAATATCTGCTTGGAGAGATTCTGCTGTCCAGCTATTTTCTTACGTTTCCCTTACAGGTCAAACTGGATTGCCTGCACTTTCTTAGCCGCGTCGGAGCAAGCGGAACTTTAGTGATGAATATCGGTATGTTCAAAGAGGACTTCGAGCCGGAAGTGATACAAACTGCAGAAGCGCTGGATTTTCCTTTGATTCAGATGCCGTCTCACAGGCACTCCTGCAGCGAACTGATTACGCCTATTATGGAACAGATTCTGGAGGATCGAAAGAATCAAAACTACTGGACTAACATTGTCCTGGAATACATGGCGTCCCTCTCTGCGCAGGAGCGCTCTCTAACCCTTCTTGTAGACATTATCAGCCAGTACACCCATTTTTCTATCGGTCTCTACGATAAGAACTTGAACCTGCTTCACGGTGCTGACTGGGCCGGTGAAGATTTCAAACCTCTTCATGACGCTAATTTTACCATTTCCCATGGAGAGAAACTTTCCACTCGCACATCTTATCAAAGTGCTTTTGTCTCAAAGACAGGAAACCGCTACTACTTCACCCGAAGCCCCATTTTCTTCAGCGACCCGGTATTAAGATATCTAACAGTGATTTCCAAGCAGGGCGCGGTAAACCAAATCCAGTTTGAGCAGGTGATGGAATCGATTCGTCTGTATCTGTGTATATGGGAGAAAAACCGCTCTGATAAGACTGCCCTGTGTCATGCTCTTATTCACAACGAACCTATTAAAATTCAGAGCCTTGCCAAGCGGCTGAGTGTCGATATAAAGAAGATTCACGCTGTACTCATTTTCAGCATGACAAACAGGGCAAAAAAAGAGCCCGATTTACTTCGGACGAAATTAGAAAAACACTATTATTCCCAAGGATTTACGCCAATTTCAGAGGTAAACGGAGATTGCATCGTTCTGTTTCTGGAATTTCCTGATTACGAGATCAATCGCTACGATTTCTTTATGGAATCAGAAAAAGCTTTTTCTTCCTATGAGGAAATTGAGCGCATGATGATTCATGCCGATTACTATAACCCCGGCATTTACAAAGATTTATTCGAAGAGTACGTCGCCTATAACGCCTACCTGCATCGCATTCTTCCTTCAAAAAAAGTTTTCAATCTGGGCGAACTGCATTTCTGCAGCGAGTGCGCTGCCATTGCGTCAGACAAAAAAGCTTCTGACCATGTCCTTACCATTCTGCATCCGATTCTGCATGCCGCTTCCGGTGCTGATACTTTGCTGGAAACTCTGGAAACCTTTATTATTGATGCCAACGGTAATATTGACAAGTCTGCCGAAATGCTGTATGTCCATAAAGGCACGGTGAAGTACCGGCTGAAACGAATTAACGAAATCCTTGGTTTTGATATGCGAAAAATGCCTGAATCTCTAACGATTTACAAGGCGCTGGCCCTTTACCGGATTTTAAAATAGAAAAAATTCAGCGCTGCTGAACTCTGTGCGCTTGCTTCACTCATATTTCATGCATATTTCAAAGAGAATTCTCAAAAATATGCACCGCTGCGTGCATATTTTCACCAAAAATTAAAAAAATACGCATAAAACGCCGTCATCAAGAGGGTTTTCCCTCTCTCTGACGGCGTTCTTCATTGTAAATCTGCATATTGCAATCAAAATTCTAAAAAATATGCACGATTCCTTATCATAGCCTGCATATTTTCGCTGATTTTTACGAATATATGCACAGCTGCTGCATTACAGTGCAAAGACTATTCTTTTCCGTTCCAGCAGTAGGTGCAGAGTTTATTTCTTTCAAGGCCCGTAGCATCCATCATATCATCAAGGCGACAGAACTGCAGCGTAGTGAATCCCATTTCCTTACGGATTTCCTCCACCATCTGCGCGTATTTTTCTGTCTCCGGATTTGCATATTCTTCCAGAATCTCATCAGTTACGTTACCGTTCTCAAGTCTTGTGATGACTCTTCTGGTAATCAAGTCCATTTCGGAGGAAGAACGCGAGAAGTTCAGATATTTGCATCCATACATAATCGGCGGGCACGCAGGTCTGATATGCAGCTCCTTTGCGCCGATTTCAAAGAGATATTCGGCAGTTTCTCGAAGCTGCGTTCCTCTTACAATGGAATCGTCAATGAGTACCAATCTCTTGTCTCTGATTAAATCTTCCACAGTCAAAAGTTTCATCTTCGCAATCAGGTTGCGCTTAGTCTGAATGGTCGGCATAAACGAACGCATCCAGGTCGGTGTATATTTAATGAAAGGTCTTCCGTATGGAATACCAGAAGCATTGGAATATCCCACTGCGCTTCCGATACCGGAATCAGGTACACCAGCTACATAGTCCGCTTCTACACTATCCCGCTGTGCCATCTTGGCACCGCAGGCATTTCTCATCCGCTCTACACTGATCCCCTCATAGGAGCTTGCCGGAAACCCGTAATACACCCAAAGGAAAGTACAAATCTTCATGTCTTCGTTTGGATTCAGCAGTGTCACACAGTTCTGATCTGTAATCACTGCAATTTCTCCTGGTCCCAGTTCTTTGTAATCTGTATATCCCAGATTCTTGTAGGCAAAACTCTCGAAACTAAAGCAGAAACCCTCCTCTTTCTTACCTACAGCAATAGGTGTTCTGCCGTATTTATCACGAGCTGCATAAATGCCCGCCTTATTCATCAGAAGCAGCGATATGGAGCCGTCGATGACTTCTTGCGCATAGTGCATGCCCTCGATTAAATTCTCTTTCTGATTAATCAGCGCTGCAACCAGTTCGGTCGCGTTGATTTCACCGCCGCTCATCTCCAGAAAATGAGCATGTCCCGTATCAAAGAGTCTCTGCACCAGACTATCGACATTATTAATCTTTCCCACTGTCGTCAGCGCATAAGTGCCATGATGGGAACGAATAATCAACGGCTGTGGCTCGTAGTCCGAAATACAACCAATTCCCATAATGCCGTCCATCGTCTGCATATCTTTATTAAACTTCGTTCTGAAAGGAGAGTTTTCGATATTGTGAATCGCTCTGTTAAAGCCGTCCTTTCCGTATACCGCCATACCACCTCGCCGAGTTCCCAGATGAGAATGGTAATCTATCCCAAAAAACAAATCAAACACGCAGTCCTGCCGCGCTGCAACACCAAAAAAGCCGCCCATAACGTAACCTCCTTTATCGTAAACGGTTTAACTGAAAAAAATATTGTACCACACTCTTTTTGCTTTTACAATATTTCTTTATAAAAAACATACGGCAAATATGAAAAGTATCATTAGCCATCAATACTGACAAAATGATAGCAACATGCAGGATTTTGTCAGCAAATCGTGAAGAAACCCATCTTAATACGACTGAAATCCTGACAGAGCTGACAAAATCAAAAATAATTGTCAGTTCTGGCAGAATTTTTGATAGAAACACAGACAAAACTGACAAAAATTTAAAAAGCTGTCAGCTTTGTCTGTTCCAGAAAATCATTAAACGTTTTTCATGCGTTTGCCGTGACAGAAAACAACATAAATGCGGGGTAACTAAAAGAAGACGGTTTCCCGTCTTCTAGCAATTCTTTAAATATTCGACTTCTTCTTTTGTCAGTTTTCTATAATGCCCTACAGCCAATCTGCCCAGCTTAATATCGCCGATAGCAATACGTGCAAGTTCCTGCACGTTATTGCCGACCGCCTTAAACATCTTGCGTACCTGGCGATTTTTTCCCTCGTGAATGGTGATATCCACGATGGTAGACCTCTGCACGCCTTTAACAATCTGCACTTTGGCGTTAGATGTCACGTAACCACCGATATCAACGCCCCTTCGCAGCTTTGCACATTTCTCGTCAGACAGAACGCCTGCAACCCGCGCCCTGTAAGTCTTCGGCATCTCATGTTTCGGATGGGTCAGCCTATACGCAAAATCTCCGTCGTTGGTCATGATCAGCATGCCGGAAGTATTATAATCCAGTCGTCCCACCGGAAAAATTCTGGCGTCGACATCCCGCACCAAATCCATCACGGTCTGTCTATCCTTATCGTCACTGACGGTTGTCACATACCCCAGCGGTTTGTTGAGTAAAATATAGACCTTCTTATCCTCCGGTTCTATACGGCGACCATTGACTTCCACTACATCACCTGCAACTACATCATAGCCAGCTTCCTTCAGCGTCAGTCCGTTGACCTTCACATTGCCGGCAGCAACCAGTTCATCTGCCTTTCTTCTGCTGGCAATTCCTGATTGCGCAATATATTTATTAATTCTCATCGATTTTATGTCTCCTTTTCCTAAGGAGGATTTTAACACAAAATCACCTGGAAGTCATCGCTTTTTTTAACAGTCGTATACGCAGGTGAGATCTGCCGCCTCGATGCGCGCTGCAATTTCTTCTCTGTTTACGGAGTAAAGTCCTTTCTCCTTCATATACTGGAAAAATTCATCTCCCGCAAAAGTAAACATGCCGCCGTCAGGTTTTTGGTACGTTAGCAGTGCACCAATAGCGATAGTATCCGGCAATTGCAAACACGATTCGCCTGCCGCATAACAACCGGCATTATGACCAGCCAGAGCCCCTGTAGAAATTGCTTCCGTATGACCGATGAAAAGGCCCGACTTCTCCCCGCCGCAAAAGAGGTTTTTAACACCTTTTACCTGCATATTTTCCTCTCGCTCTGTCACTGCCAGATAGCGAATAGAGTTGCCTTTTCCGCCTGCATAAGGGTCTGCATATCTTGCGTTTTCAAAACCTGCCACCGTCCGAAGCTGCTCCAGCGGAAAATATGGTGTCATCATCTTTGCATAGCCTGTATCGATGAGAACAATGTTTTCCGCAAATTGCGGCAGCGCATACTGTTTGCAAACCTTTTTAGAAAGCTTGCTTTCATTGATTAATTCCTTTGCAAGGGGCACGATTGCTACGCCTTTCTCAGAAAGTTCCTGTTGCAGTGGCTTTGCTAGAGTCGATTTCTCTATTTTCGTGGATCCGCTGAAAGCGCCCGGCGTGCCGTCTGCACGTTTACCATAGTAGTCAAATCCGCCTGCTTTCTCAGAAATGCTGACTCTCGGTCCAAAGGCGGGACACCTGAGCACGCACATACTGCATCCGTTTCCAAACTCCATGCAGTTTCCCATAGGTCCCGTCGTTCCCGTACAATCTACATAAACATCGGCATCAAAGTGCTCGCCATCCGCTGACACAAGTTCCGTAATTCTATTTTCACCATCCTGACATTTCTCGGTTTCGACATCTATAATCCGGGTCATGAAATGTATATCGACTCCCATCTCATGCAAAAGTTGCCGAACCTTCGGTTCCACTTTTAATACGTTATAAAATGTTGCGTGCTTATGTCCCGGAAAATCTACATTTCGATGGGTTGCACAGCCGTCAGTAATCTCAAAAAGCTCTCTTGCACCCATAGCGATATTCTCTTCTGCCGCGGTAAATCTTCCATTATTTCGCATAATACCGCCCACATTGCCCAGCCCCAGGAGCAGGTCTGTCCTTTCAAGAAGCTGCACCTTTGCGCCGGTTTTTCTTGCGGTGACTGCAGCGCTGACCCCTGCCCAGCCGCCGCCGACTATGATAATCTTTGCCATATGAACCTCCAACAATTCTTCTTGTTACTATTCATATGACAATTTATGCTTTTTAGAACGCCATAGGTATGACATAAACCGCGATACAGATATAATGCAAGACACTCCCTGCCAGCACAAACAAATGCCAAATGCTGTGCATATATCTTTTTTTCATGGCATAAAATACAAGTCCCCCTGTGTAACTGATCCCTCCAAGAAGCAGGAGCCAGAAGGCAGGCTGCGGCAGTACGCGGATAATATCTTTAAAGGCAAATACAATTGCCCAGCCCATGACCACATAAAGTACGGTGCCCAGCCTCTCGGTCTTAGCAAGATCGATGGCGTTGAGCAGAATGCCAAAACCTGCGCAAAGCCAGACTGCACCCACTACGACTAGTCCTTTGGGATTTCCACGAAGGGCGACGAGACAAAATGGCGTATAACTCCCCGCAATCAGAAGGAAAATAGAAGCATGATCAAAAATTCGCAGTATTTCCTTTGCTTTGGGATGGGGTACCCCATGATAAACCGCCGACATGGTGTAAAGCACAATCAGCGATATACCAAAAACCAGACTGACGCCCAGCGCCAACCCGCTGTGGTGAACTACAGATAAAACGATCAGCACTGTAGTGCCGCCTACTGCCAGTACTGAGCCTAAGCCGTGAGACACTGTATTAAAAATCTCTTCCCCCACTGTATATCTCTTTAAAGTTCCGTCTGTCATCATTTTTCCCCTTTCTAACTTCGTATATATTTTTTAACATTTTAAAATCTAGTTTTTATTACTATATTATAATATATTCATTTTCATTTTATGTCAAGTTTAAAACAAAATTTGTCTGCTACTTGTTTCCCAACATAGAAAATGCTATACTTTCTACTAGCATGGAAAGGAGCCTTAGATTTTATGTATCAGGTTTGGAGAAGTTCCGGACCGTTCCTATCGTTTAAATACGATTTGTGAGCTGCCGAAACTGTTGAAAGAACTAGTAGTACTGTCAGAATAAACCTTCTGTCGTACAACCAAAAAGGAACGACCCCACTAGTTGTTCCTTTTTAGACTATGCTCAAACTGATTTTTCTTTTCTTAGCTTTTGATAAGCCTCCGTTTTGATAACCTCATCAGGTGTTCCAGCCATCAACAGCTTTCCTGCCTCCATGAGGAGAACTTCGTCAAAAGCTTTCAAGTAGTTGCTATCTAAATCATGGGTTGCAACAATCACAATTTTATCTTTACGACTCTGCAGAATCCCTGACAGTATTTTTTTATTTGCCATATCCATGGCAGAAAATGGCTCATCATACAGTTCAACCGATGCGTTTTCTGCAAAAGCACGGAGCATGCAGATTACCTGTTTTTCTCCTGCGCTAAAATCCAAGCCTCCGAAGTCAAAGTTTTCTAATCTTTGTTCTTTGTCATAAGCTCCAAACATGGTAACATTTTCTGTGAAATCGCCTTTAAAAATATGACTTCCTACACCGGTTAAGGATACGTAATCCTCTACGCATATATCATCGGAGGACGTTCCGTCAAAATAAACCTTTCCAGAATCCTCTACTTTACTTTTACGGATTATTTCAAGAATCGTACTTTTTCCACAACCGTTGTGTCCAATTAACGCATATTGACGTCCTCTTACGAAGCGATAGCTAAAGTTTTTAATTTCAAACCCCTCAAAGGTCTTGCAAAGGTTCTCAAGCTCAAGGGTTTCAATGGCGGTTTCCTCTAGTTCCGATTTCAATTCTTTCCTTGCCACACCTTTTCCCAGCTGGTTGATATATTCCATCAGATTTTCCGTAACCTGCTTTGTCGATTTAATATTGCTGACTTCTTCCAAAATATATCTCAGCGGTTCAATAAAGCTTTCTGCATAACCAAGGGCTGCAACTCCAGTCCCCAGCGTAATTTTTGAAAAAACAAAAAGAATCCCGACCGCAGCAAAGGATAGAATATTAACCGCATATAAAAATCCCCCATTTAAGATATGAGTAAATGTGCTGAATTTCCCGTAGTGAAGCATACTATCTTCTGTTTTCCGCAGCACTTTTGACTGCTCACTTCCCATGGCGTTCTGCGTTTTTTTGTTGACCTCACGAAAACCGGCAAATAAATCACGCAGCTTTTCTATATAGTTTCCTTGCAGGCACACCCATATTTTCCTGCGTTCTGCCAAGGTTTTCCCTGTAATTGCCGGTGCCAAAAGAGCAAGCAGTGTTCCCACCACAATTACCAGCCCAATATAAAGATTCAGAGAAAAAATAAATACGCCATACACAAAAATCTGCATTGCAGTCTGTACCACCGCAACACAGCTGGAAATATATTGACTCGCCACCCCTATATCATTTGTAAAAAGCGATAAATACTCTCCTTGCGACTTCCTCGCAAATTCCCTGTACGGCTGGTTAAGCAGTGCATGAAACAAATCATCTTTGATTAAAAGATTGAACTTCCAATCAAGCTTCCAGGCATTTCTTTGACTGATATATTCAAAAACACTATTGATGATATAGACCAGAATATATAGTCCGATAAGCAGGAGAATTCCATAGTCGCCCCAAATTTTAAATTTTTGATCGAATAGAAGTTTATTCAAATATGGAATCGCTGCTAAGGCTGCAATTGAAATAACAGCACAAGATATTTTTGCGAAAATGATTCCTCTCAGTTTATATAAATATTTTTTCATGCTGCACCTTGTCTTTCATTTAGTTCAGATATATATTAACTTATTCTGTTTTCTTTTGTCAATAACTGAAAAAACGCTCCGAAGCATTCATCATTTCTTCGGAGCGTTCTATTTATTAATTTTATTCCATCATTGCAATCTGCATCATGATCGCACATTCCATCCGCTTTTTAAAAAGCTTGCATCCGTAGTCGTAGACGCCTTTGATGGAACCCGTTGCGTGATATGCGTTAGCTGCGCAACCGCCGCTACAATAAAGACGCGCCCAGCAGTCTCTGCATTCCTCACGGGCATAGACATTGCACATCTTAAAATCCTGACGAGTTTCTTCGTTTGTAATGCCGTTCCAAATGTCACCCATCTTGTACTTTTCATCGCCGACAAACTGGTGGCACGGGTATAGGTCGCCCCACGGCGTCACAGCAAAATACTCCGTTCCCGAGCCGCAGCCGGAAATTCGCTTATAAATACAAGGTCCATGAGTCAAATCTATCATATAATGGTAGAAAGTGAACCCGCTTCCCGCTTTCTTTCTGCGAATCATCTCCGTCGCCAGAATTTCGTACTGTTCAAAGAACTTCGGCAAATCCTCTTCCGTCAGCGCAAAAGGATCCTCCGGCGGACATACCACCGGTTCCATGGAAAGTTCCGTAAAGCCCAGGTCTGCCATATGGAAAATATCTTCTGTAAAATCTACATTATTATGAGTAAAGGTGCCTCTCATATAGTAGCCTTTGCCACCTCTTGCCGCAACCAGCTTCTGGAACTTCGGCACGATCAAATCGTAACTGCCTTCATCAGATGCTGTTCTTCTCAGTCGATCGTGAACTTCTTTGCGTCCGTCCAGACTGAGCACTACATTGTGCATTTCCTTGTTTGCAAATGCAATGACATCATCGTCAATACCTACACCGTTGGTGGTCAGCGTAAAGCGGAAATTTTTTCCATGCCGCTTCTCCACGCTGCGGCCATACGCAACCAGGTCCTTCACCACCTGCCAGTTCATCAAAGGCTCGCCGCCAAAGAAGTCCACTTCCAAATTGCGTCTGTCACCGGAATTTTCGATGAGAAAATCCAGCGCCTGCTTTCCTGTTTCAAAGGACATCAGTCCCCGCTCACCATTAAAATTCCCCTGGCTTGCAAAGCAATAGCTACAGTTTAAGTTGCAGGTATGCGCAACGTGAAGGCAAAGCGCCTTTACTTCCGTATGGCGATTCTTCAAATCGTAAGCATTTGGTTCGTAGATGTCTTCTGTAAAAAGTTTTCTCTGCTCCTGTAGCGTTTCAATATCGTCTATGACTTCCAGCACTTCCTGCCGGGTTACATCAGCTTTGCCTGCGTACTTGTCCAAAATCTTTGCGACCAGCGTCTCTTTTTCCTCAGAAAAGAAATCATGGATGATGTCATACGCAACATCATCCACTACATGTACCGAACCGCTATAAACATCTAAAACGATATTGTATCCGTTTAGTTTATACTGGTGTATCATCTTAGTTCTTCTTCTCGCACTCCTGATTTGCTACACCGCAGGAAGTTTTGCAAGCTGACTGGCAAGAAGTCTGGCATTCGCCGCAGCCACCGTTCTTCATGCTCTGTTCTAAGTTTCTTGTTTCGATTGTCTTGATTCTTTTCATTTTATATCTACCTTTCTATTTGTAATCTTTCACTATTTTCTTATTTTACCTTATGGTGCGGCACACTGTCAAGTCCCGTATCACCGCACACACGGCAAAGTCTGCCCATTTATTTTAAATAAGAGAAAGTAATGGGTTTTACACTCCGGTCCAGCTTATCAAAAGCATAACCTTCATCCTGCAGCTGCTCGATAATTTCAGGCAGTGCCTCCACGGTGGATCCCATGCTGGCACTATCGTGCATCAGTACGATACTTCTGTCAGCATTATGCACGCCGTTTAAGATTCGTTCTGCAATCACATCGCTGGACGGATTTCCTGATGCCGCATCCTCTGCAGAGGCATTCCAGTCAAAATACACAAACCCACGCCTGTACATCTCTGCGATAATCTGCTGACAAAGTGTATAATTATAAGTATTGACAGAACCGCCTGGAAAACGGAAAATTTCTGCCCGATAAGAAAATTCCTCATAAAGCTCTGTCCAGAGTTTTTCAAAATCCGCAAGATAAGTGTCCATCGACTGATAAACGTATTCGTAGGAGTGAGTATACGTGTGAATACCGATAGTATGTCCTTCATCAATAATCCGCTGTACAATGTCTCTATTTTCGCTGATCTTACCTACTACAAAAAAGGTCGCTTTAATATTGTGTTCCTTCAGAATGTCCAGCACCTCTGGCGTGCACGTCTGAGAAGGTCCGTCATCAAAGGTCAGGTATACCGTTTTTGACTTCGCCTTTGCCTGCCGGAATTCATCCCGAATATAAAGTGATGCATACTTTTCCTGATAAGGAAGTGCCTCCTCTTCAACAATCAGCGCAGAATCTGCATTTTGGGTTTCGTTTCCGCCAGAATCTGTGCCACTGCCAGCTTCTGCAGACAATGCCGTCACTCTCACAGAGAGAACGATGACCGCCACCGTCAAGATGAGAAGGATGCCCAGCACTGTAAATGTAATAAGTCGCTTAAAAAATCTTACTGAAAATCTGCCTTCCATATTTATTTACCGAACCACTTGCATACTTCCCAGGAGCTGTGCCCCTGCATCAACAGAGATAGATTTTGTGCGAATTCCGCCTGTAATGCTGGCGCTGCTGTGGATCTGCACTTCCGAAGTCGCCTCTATATTTCCCTTAATGGTGCCGTCTGCGGAAAGCACACTGCAGAAAATTCTCCCTTCCACTTTGGAGTCTGCATCCATCAGGATATTTTCTTTTACGGTGAGATTGGATTTCAGCTGGCAGCCAGTCAGCTTCAGATTACTGCAGGCGATATCACCCGAAATCTTGCCTGTTGCAGTGATGTTTCCTGCTGCTGTTACATTGCCTTCTACCTCTCCGTATATCATTAGGTGCCCACGAGTCACAATATCGCCCGTCACCTTGGTATTCGCTGCAATCACACCGGTCTCATCTATAGGCAGCACGCCCTCATGGTTTTTTTCCTCTTCAGCAGTCTCTTCCTGTACTGGTTCTTCGTATTCTGTCTGCTGTTTCTTTTCTTCTTCCATGTTTACTCTCCAATACTAAAAAGTTGCTCTTCATCAAAAGTAAAGCTGCGGGTATTCCTCGTTGTCACATTGCCATTGATGACGCAGCCTCGCTCGGAATTCAGTTCCCCAGTATCAATGTTTCCCACGACCACAGCACTTTCCGTAATATCAACGACGTTTTTGATTTCCAGATTGCCTTTTACTTTTCCTTTTGTCTGCAAATTCGCCGACTTGATATCGCCCACAATTACTGCCGCATGTTCAATGCACGCATCTGCACTGACCTTCACAGCACCTTTAATACTACCGCTTACCGCCAGACTTTCTGTGGCAACATCTCCGATTATCTTTCCATTGACGATGACGGACGATGTCGTATTCAAATCGCCAAAAATACATCCATTTGCCTTTACTTGGTCCGCCCCTTCTATATTGCCGGTAATCACCATGCTGCTGCTGATGACAGTTCCTGCCTCCTGATTAAATTCAGGCACAAGAATTTCCATCTGCGGTCTGATACGCGGTTCCATCTGCGGCATCCGAAATGGCTCGCTGGTCTTATCTCTATCTTGCGCAAAATCCTCACGCTTTTCGGCGGTCTTAACTTTTTCTTTTGACGTTTCATCGTCAAATCCGGTCAGTTCTTTCATCGCCTGTGTAAAATTCGAAATTGATGACATGAAAATTTCCTCAACTTTTCTGACTTCTGCTATGTCTATTCTCTCTGCCATTTTATCATCTTTTTCGCCCAAGTTCAATTAGATTCTACATATATCGACAGCTTTTCACTTATAATCGTTTTTTCTACTCTTTTATTTTGCACCTGCGCACGGTGCGTCCCATCTCATCTGTGCAAGTGCAGGCTCCACAAATCCCCTCACCACAGCACATATTTCCTTCTACCGGTCGTACAATGCTGCTTCCTGCTGCTCTCTCAACCTGACTGGCATAATATGGAGAAGTCAATGCAAACACATTGAGAGAATCACTTTCCTCCATATGATCCAAATCATCTAAAGAGCAAAGACCTTCCTTGGCAAAGTCCCGCACTTCAACTGCTTCTGCCGGCAAATCCCCAAAATAGTCGTGAAAGAAATCAAAGCCTACCTTTTCCAAATCAACATAGACATGCAGTTGCCCAAGCCATCTGCTATACCGCTTCCCGCCATCCAGAAAGTTGCGCAGCGGCGCAATCGCAATGCCTTTTGCATAGACAAAAGCTTCCTGTGCATTTTCCCTAAGCGCGCCAAAACCCGAAAGGGCATTATAATATACGCCTCGAATCCACAGATTTTTTTCCGCCTGAAAGATGCTGCTGCTCTTCGGACCGCACCGGCAAATACCAAGATGCAAAAGTCCCGCTTCCGGTTCCGCTTTTAGAACAGAGATTGGCGCATCATACCATTTTGCCTCATCCTCGGCCCGCACAAACACGTACGCTCCTGCTGTCTGTGCCTTTTGGCAGAATCCGCGGTCAGCCTCGACAATAAAGACTTTTAAATCATCGCTGTAGGTCTTAATCTGCTTAATTTTAAGCAGCTTATCCTTGCGGCTTAAAATCACGCTGCGGCCATTTTGTTCATACAGAGAATAAATACAGGTGCCCTGCCAGCTGCACTCCTGACACGTTCCACCGCGCAGCTTTGCGCAAATCAGACACTGTCCGCATTCTGCCAGCGCACAAGGGCATCCCTGACGTCCTGCATCAATACATCTACTTTTCTTCATCCTCAATCCCCCTCACTTCATACCCATAATCCATCAGCGCATAAGCGTCATTAAACCAGTTTCCATCAGATAATACCACGCAAATCAGTTCCGTATCCTGTCGCTTAGATGATGCTACCAGTGTTCTTCCGCTCATCTTGGTAAATCCGATTTTAATCCCTGTGGCGCCCTCATACTGAAACACCGTCTTGTTTTTGTTATGGTATTCTTCCCAGGACTTTGCACCCACTATTTCCCGGAAAATCTTGTTTTGCATGGCCTCTTTTGCGATGGTCGCAAGATCTCGTGCCGTCGTATAATGGTTATCATCATAAAGCCCGCTGGGATTAACAAAATTGGTCCCGGTGCAGCCTAGTTTCTCCGCCTTTTCATTCATCAGCTGTACAAAGTGTTCTGTGTTTCCGCCCATAATAGCAGCCAGTGCTGTGGCGCCGTCGTTTCCAGACCTGAGCATTACACCGTAAAGCAGATTTTCCAACGTTCTTTCTTCTCCTTTTTTCAAATACAGGGAAGATCCTTCCACGCCTACTGCTTCCTCCGGAATTTTCACTGTCGTATCTATGCCTGCGCCGATTTGTTCACAGACGTCCAAAGTCACAAGAGCAGTCATAATCTTCGTCGTGCTGGCAGGATACCCTTTTTCATCTGCATTTTTCTCAAAAAGCACCTCGCCGCTTTTTCCGTCAATTAAAATCGCCTGCTTGGCGCTTATCGTCGGCGGCTGTACCATATCTGCAGCCGCCGCTTCACCCTCCGGCTCTGCAATATAGCCAAAGATCATAGCGCCCAGCGCAAATCCTAATATCGTTCCTATGATAATCAATATTTTCTTCATAATAAAAAATCTCCCATACCTAATCTATTTTAGGATGGGAGAAATATGACTGGTTTATTTTTTCATTGTCAGCAGCCCTTTCAGCGCCTCGATGTAGATAAGCGTCATCTTATCCAGACTTTCTAAATCCAGAAATTCATCTGCTTCGTGGGCCAACTCCTCCTCATAAGGAAATAACGGTCCAAAAGCCACTGCATTCGGAATCGTTCTCGCATATGTTGCACCCCCAATAGCAATTGGAAGGGACTCATAGTCCCTGCTAATCTTCTGATAAGCATTCATGAGGACTCCAATAAAGTCCGATCCAGCATCCACATACAGCCCGTTCATATGACTTGTAATATCCATTTTCATCCCTGCGCGTCTGCAGGTCTCTTCGGCTGCTGAAAACACCTTGACTTTATCCACAGTGGCAGGATATCTGACACTGACGCCAAAAGTAAGTTTTCCGCATTCTAACGCTATGGTTCCCACATTAAAAGTCAGTTTGCCGGAAGCTTCATCCGCAAAATTCAAGCCAAATTTTTCTCCATAATAGGTCATGCCGATATACTGATTATAGGTTTTATATACCGGCGCTATATCAAATTCTGCGCTGACCTCTTCCAGGGTTTTCATCATCAGACTGATGGCGTTCAAACCTTTTTCCGGAGACATGGCGTGAGTGCTCTTTCCCGAAACGGTCACGAAAATGCTGCAATGTTCCTGCTGCGCGCAGATATGTTCAAAGGCATTCAGTACCGCAGTAAGGTTTGCAGCGGTTTCTGTATCCGGACACCGCAAGGTGCAATGTGCTTTTCCCGGTACTACGTTTTTGGCTGCTCCGCCGTAAAGAGACTCCACTGCAATTTGACAGCCAATGTCCCCGTCCGTTTCATAGGAAAAGTCCACATCCAGAAGACCCTTTTCGCAGTGAATCAGAGGAAAGTTTCCATCCGGCACGATGGAGCAGTCCGGCATCCGGTCTGCCTTTTTCGCATAGTGCTCAATACATCTCCAGTTTTCCTCCTCATCACAACCGATAATCATCCGAATCGCCGTTTCCGCTGGAATCAGATTCTCCTCCATCAGATATTTGACTGCATAAAGACAAGATATAATTGGACCCTTATCATCCAAAGTACCCCTGCCGTACAGCTTGCCATCTATCTCCTTTATTTCAAAAGGCGCCGTATGCCAGCCTTCTCCTGCCGCCACCACATCTGCATGACCCAAAATTCCAATCAGCCGATCGCCTCCGCCTGCCGTCATTTCTCCGGCGTAGCCGTCAAAGTTTTTCACCTCCATTCCCATGGATCTTCCTTTGTTCAAAATCCATGTAAGAGCCTGCGCAGCTTTCTGCCCAAAAGGTCTTCCCTCCCCTTTCGTTTCTTCATCTAAAATGCTTGGAATCGCTGAAAATTCTTTGATATCCATTATCATCTGTTCTCTGTTTTTCTTTACGAAATCTTCCGCTTTCATCGCAATCCTCCCTATGATAGTTTTGTAAAGATTTTATAAGAGTATGGCTCTTTTTTCATTGTACTGACTACAAAAAAAGAAGGTTCGATTTAAAATTATTCTAAAGAAACAGAAAAAAGCTCCAGCTATAATGAGACCATATTATGCGTCAAAAAGGAGGACACATCATGTTAGAATTTGAATTACAGAAAGCTGCCGATAAGCTGATCCGCGAGGTTTTCGGCGTAAAGGAGAAAGAAACGGTCGCTATCACAGCTGACACGAAATCCAATCCGGTTCTGATTCAGGCGGTTGCCGCTGCAGTACACAGCGTAGGCGGCTTTCCAGCCGTCATCACGATTGCAACACCAAAGGGTGTTGGCAAAGCTGCCGACCCTGATATTCCAGTAGAGCTTTTAACTGCTGCTCTATCTGAAGCTGACGTATGGATTGAGTTCAATGAACAGTGGCTGCTGTACTCAACTCCATTTGAAATTGCAATGGATAAGAACAAAAAACTCAGATACATGTGTCTGGTCGATTTTTCACCAGAGCTTCTAATCAGAACAATCGGTGACATCAACACTGCACAGCTGAAAGAATTTATGGAGGCCTTCGGCGTTCGCCAGAGACAGGTAAAAGAAATGCGTGTCACTACGCCTGCAGGAACCGACGTAAGCTTTGTTTTAGATCCATCTCACACTGTAGCCGTAGACTGCGGCAAAGCTGACGTTCCTGGATTTCACATGTGCCCAGGCCAGCTCAATGTCATTCCGAAGTTCGGTACCATCAACGGAAAAATCGTTTTCGACGGTACAATTACCCCACCATTCGGACACGTGCCTTCTCAGCCGGTTGAACTGACTGTAGAAAACGGCGTTATCGTAAAAATCGAAGGCGGCCGCGAAGCTTCTGAATATGAAAAATTCCTGAAAGGCTTTGACGATGAAGGTATGCTGAAAATGGCACATATCGCCTACGGCTTCAATCCGGGTGCAAAGCTGACAGGAAATGTCGTAGAAGACGAACGTGTATGGGGATGTACAGAATGGGGTATCGGCTACGTCAGCGCAATTGAAGCACCTCCAATCGGACAGCCTGCCGCTTCCCACACTGATGGTATCTGCCTCAACTCCACCATCTACTTCGATGGTAAGCTGATTATGGAAGACGGCGTTATCGTTGATGAAGAATTAAAGAAACTGGATCCAACAGTATAAATCTAAAAATCTTAAAAACACGGGCTGCCCCCATGAACAATTATTTTTCGTTCATGGAGGCAGCCCATATTTTTCTAGGTCAGGAGGCAGAAATAAGTTCAATTCAGTTCAATCACATTGCACCCTGTCATTAAATATAGTATACTTTTATCAACAATATGAAAACCCACAGGAGTATGCTGCCCATGAAAAAAGTAATCATTCTTTATAGAAACTCGAAAGATTCCGTCAACACCCCCGCAAGCGAATTCATCTACGACAATTTGCGTTCAGTATTCAGTGATTATGCCGTTTTCGAAAACTGCTTTATGGCAGATTTAAAAGAAAACGAAATCCTTCATGCCGACGCTTTTCTTGCCGTTGATGCAAGAGTCTTTCAGAAAGCGAAAGAATGCGTTGCAGATTTCAGTAATGTAATCAAGATGGGCAGGAGTATTGAGCAGAGTGTACTAATTACCCTCCAGGATATCCCCGCAGATACAAATGTACTGGTCGTCAACGACTCTTACAGCACTGCCGTAAATACGGTAAACATGTTTTACGAGCTTGGAATCAGCCATTTAAACTTTGTTCCCTTTGATAAGGAGCTTGCACATACGACGATTTATGACGATTTGTCCCTTGCTGTTACTCCTTCCGAAAAGCATTTTGTACCGGCACATATTAAGAACATTATCGACATTGGCTACCGTAAGGTCAGCTTTGATACCATGTTCAGACTGATGAAACTCCTGGATCTGGATAACAGCGTCGTTAATCGCAACCTGTTCCGATACATGCAGTCACTGGCAGAACCGGATACTATCTTCAATACAAATTACATTTATGAGTATTTAAAAACGCAGACCCTGAGTTTTGTAACAAATTCCAACAAGTCCTGCGTATTTCTGACAGACCAGCATATGAACATCATTTACGCAAACGACCCTGTCGAGGGCATCTCCCGAAAAGATCACAGCAGTCTGTTAGATGCAGGCCAATTAGTAGAATTAAAGGATTCTCTCGACAGCGAATCAGGAAATCCTTACACGACAATAAATGGCACAGATTATTACTACGACAAATACCCGATAAAACTCATCGACGAAGTCATAGGATATTTTGTTGTTCTGAAAGAAAAAAGTCAATTGCTTCCCGTCAATAAAGTCAACCTGCAAAAAGGATATGTGGCAAAATATCATTTTCAGGATATCGTCCACATGTCGGAAGAGATTCAAAACTCCATTCAGACTGCAAAGCTAATCTCATTAACAGAGCACACGGTGCTGATTTATGGTGAAAGCGGAACAGGCAAGGAAGTCTTTGCGCAGGCCATTCATAACGCCTCAAAGCGAGCAAATGCTCCCTTTGTTGCAGTAAATTGTGCAGCGCTTCCGGAAAATCTTTTAGAGAGTGAATTGTTCGGATATGAACCCGGCGCATTCACCGGCGCCATTGCGAAGGGAAAGGCAGGGCTGTTTGAGCAGGCAAACCACGGAACGATTTTTCTTGATGAAATCAGCGACATATCACCGAATCTGCAGTCCAAGCTGCTGAGGGTCATTCAGGAAAAGCAGGTCATGAGAATAGGTACAGACCACATCATCAACATTGATGTGCGCTTAATTGCAGCGACAAACCGAGATTTAAAGCAGGCAGTCCAGGAGAAGACTTTCCGCAGCGATTTGTTTTACCGTCTCAATGTGCTTCCCATTCGGATTCCTCCTCTCCGCAAAAGAATGAAAGACATTATTCCTTTGCTCAAGTACTTTCTCGGCACATCTTATGATAATCTGACCCCACAGGAACTTCGGCAGCTTACTGCTTATTCATGGCCCGGAAACGTGCGAGAGCTGGAAAACTTCTGCACCTATTATAAGACCCTTTCCTCTTTTCCCGAATATCTCTATGAGGAAATCTCTGTGCCGGAGGATTGTCCTTCCACGGCTGAGGTGCAGATAGAAATCCTAAAGCTAATCAGAAAAAATACCAAAATTTCCCACGGCATCGGTCGAACGGGTCTGGCGGAGCTTCTGAAAAAGCAGGGACTTTATCTCAGCGACAGAGCGCTGCGCCCTATACTCAATCAGCTTCAGCAGGATGGTCTTATTGAAATAGGAAAAGGCAGACATGGAATGCGAATTACAAAGAAAGGTTCCTCTCTGCTAACCTCTGATTCCAGCGAAAAGCATTAATCCGCTTTTGGGGATACAGCAAAGGAGACAGTCTTTAGGCCGTCTCCTTTTATGGTTTGCTATTACAGCATGTGATAGCAGGCAACCTGATGGTTGTTTCCGATATCTGTAAGAGGAGGCATCGCCTGCGCACATTCTGCAGTTGCATAGCGGCAACGGGTTCTAAACGGGCACCCGCTCGGAGGATTCATAGGTGAGGGAACATCGCCCTCTAAAATAATTCGCTTGCTGTCCGCTGACTTTTTCGGATCTGCCACAGGCGCCGCAGACATAAGGGACTGGGTATATGGGTGTCTCTTGTTCTCGAACAGTTCTGCAACATCTGCCACTTCTACCAAATGTCCCAAATACATCACGCCTACCCTGTGGGAAATATGTCGAACCATAGAAAGGTCATGGGAGATGAACAAATAGGTCAACCCCATTTCTTCCTGAAAGTCCTCTAATATATTGACAACCTGTGCTTGAATGGATACGTCCAGCGCCGAAATCGGTTCGTCACAGACAATAAACCGAGGCTTTAAAGCCAGCGCTCTGGCAATACCGATACGCTGCCGCTGTCCGCCAGAAAATTCATGAGGATATCTGTTGATATGGTCATCTTTCAATCCGACCATATGCACTAGTTCCCTAACCCTTTCATCTCGCTCCTTCTTGGAAGCAACTAATTTCTGAACCAGCAGCGGCGCACCGATAATTTCATTGACTGTCTGCCTCGGATCTAACGATGCATAAGGGTCCTGAAAAATCATCTGCATATCCTTCCGATACGGTGAAAATTCCTTTTCCGATAAATCGGTAATATCCTGCCCGTCAAAGAAAATTTTTCCGCCGGTAGGCTTGTATAACTTCAATATTGTTCTGCCAACGGTAGTCTTTCCGCAGCCAGATTCTCCTACCAATCCAAAGGTAGTTCCGGCAGGAATAGACAGGGTCACATCATCTACCGCTTTCAATGTCTGCTTGCTTTTCTTTCCGAAACCCTTTCCAGCCACTGAAAAATGCATTTTCAATCCCTGTACTTCAACTAAAGGCTTATTCTCGTTCACTTGCGTCCTCCTTCTCCATGGTTTTTCCTCGATTTGCCTGCGGATGAAGGAGCCAGCAGGCTACGCGATGACCTTCTGCTACTGTCGTCAATTCTGCCGGCGCCATATTGCAGATTTTCATCGCATTTTCACAGCGTGCTGCAAAAGGACAGCCTTTCGGCGGATTCATTAAGTCCGGAGGACTTCCCGGAATCGGTTTCAGCTTCTGCTTTTCATAGGTGCCGCTTCCCATCGTATCACTATGGGGTACTGACTCCAAAAGCCCCATTGTATACGGGTGCTTTGTTTCATAGAAAATCTGATCCAAAGAACCTTCTTCCATAATCAGCCCACCATACATAACCACTACGCGAGTGCAGACCTGGGCAATTACACCCAAATCATGGGTGATTAAAATAACAGATGTCGAAAACTTTTCCTTCAACTCCTGCATCAACTCCATAATCTGCGCCTGTATGGTCACATCAAGGGCTGTAGTCGGCTCGTCAGCAATCAGTATTTTCGGATCACAGCACATCGCCACAGCAATCATCACCCTTTGGCGCATACCCCCTGACATTTCATGAGGATACTGTTTCATTCGTTTTTCCGGCTCATTGATGCCAACCAGCCGCAGCATTTCGATGGCTTTTTCCTTGGCCTGTGCCTTGGACAGCTTTTTATGTACTCTCAAGGGCTCCATCAACTGATTGCCCACTGTATACAGCGGATTCAAAGAAGTCATAGGATCCTGAAATATCATACCAATCTCGTTTCCCCGAATCCGTTTCATTTCCTTTTTACTTTGTGAAAGAATATCTCTGCCGTCAAATTCCAGCGCATCCGCACGTACTGCCGCATTGTCTGCCAGAAGACGCATGATAGACATCATAGTCACGCTCTTTCCGCATCCTGACTCTCCTACAATGCCAAGAAATTCGCCAGAATCCACATAAATATCTATACCGCGAACCGCCTGCACAATTCCGCCGCCGGTCGCAAAGTTGGTTCGCAAATTTTTTACTTCTAAAAGATGTTCTGACATAATTTCTACCTCTATTTCTTTAAACGCGGGTCAAGTGCATCGCGTAATCCGTCCCCAATAAAGTTCAGTGCAAACATGGTTAAGCTGATTGCCAAAGCCGGGAACAGCATCAAATACGGATACATACCCATTGTTGCCATACCGTCGTTTGCCAGTGTTCCCCAGCTTGCTACCGGTACAGCAATACCAATACCGATAAAGCTCAGGAACGCCTCTTCAAAGATTGCGGAAGGAATAAGCAGCATAACCGTAACAATAATCGGGCCCATACTGTTAGGCACCAGATGCCGCAGTAAAATCTGCACCTTGCTCTCGCCTACTACCTTAGCTGCCGTAGCAAAATCCTGGTTCTTTACCGATAAAATCTGACCTCTTGTCTGCCGCGCCGGGCTAAGCCAATAGGTCAAGCAGATTGCAATCAGAATACTGGACATTTTCGGGCCCATAAACATAATCAGCAAAATACTGTATAGCAGCGATGGAACTGCCGAAAATACGTCTACAAAACGCATCATCAGCATATCGACTTTGCCGCCAAAGAAACCTGATATTCCGCCGAAAAGCACACCGACCACCAGGCTGACCAAGGCTGTTACAATACCAATCGTCAAACTGATTCTTGCACCATAGGCAACACGCACCAGCAGGTCGCGTCCAAACATATCTGTACCGAGTGGGTGTTCAGCATACGGCGACTGATAAATTGCGTTGTAATCCTGCCCATCATAGGTATATGGACTTAGTATAGGCACGAAAATCGCTACCAGTATCATAAAGATAATAAAAATAATTCCTACAACCGCCAGTTTATCTGCTTTCATCTTCATATAAGCATTCTGCCAGTAGGAGATGCTGGGCCGGTTGATTACATCAGTCAGCTTATCCTCCTCTGGAAGCGGTTCAAATAATTCCGCCGGAATATCTGTATCTGCCATGGTATACGGCGGTACAGGAACTTCCGGAAACATATTTTTCTTCTTTCTCATCTTTCCCACCTCACGAATCCAATCTTACGCGCGGATCGATGAGTGCATAAGCAATATCCACAATCAGCGTACAGATCATAATAAACAGACCATAGAAAATCGTTACACCCATAATCATGGTATAATCGCGGTCGCTGACAGAATTAACGAAATACCTGCCAATGCCGGGAACCATAAAGATTCGCTCAATGGCAAAGCTTCCTGTCATCAGTCCTGCCACCAGTGGTCCCAAGTAGGTAACTACTGGCACGATAGCATTACGCATAGCATGCTTACCTATCACTGTAAACTCAGACAACCCCTTCGATCTGGCAGTCCGAATGTAATCCTGCTGCACCACCTCCATAAGAGTCGAACGGGTCAGTCTGGTGATGTTCGCCACAGGTGCAAGGCAAAGACAGGCTACAGGCAAAATGAAATGCTTCAGCTCGCCCCAGCCGTGCGTAGGCAAAATTGCCCATTCCATACAAAAAGCATACATCAGCAGCATGGCGATAACAAAGGTTGGAATGGATATCCCCACCGTGGCAAGGGTCATGGACAGCATATCCGCCACGCCTCCCCGCTTCAGTGCGGCAATTACTCCAAGGGGAATACCGATTAGAAGCGCTACAATGATGGCAACAAAACCAATCTGAGCGGAAACCGGAAAGCTGTCGGCAATCAGTTCATTTACGCTATAATTCAGCTTTTTCATGGACAAACCCATATCTCCATGAAAAAGATCCTTTACATAGTTAAAAAACTGCTCATGTACCGGAAGATCCAGTCCATACCTGGCCCTGATTACTTCCAAAACCTCCGGATTTAGGTTTTTCTGTTCGCCTGCACTGAAGGGTCCTCCCGGAATGGTGTGCATCAGGAAGAAGGTAATCGTAATCAATAAGAACATTGATACGATTGCAATCAATACACGCTTGACAACATATTTAAACATAGACTTATCCTCTCTGTTTCAATTCCTTTTTTGAAGCAGGTGTTCCAGTTAAATTGGAACACCTGCCGCAGTTTCTATGCTTTCTTATTCTGCAATATCTGCATACTGGAAGAATACGTGACCGATGTAGTTCTTCACTACGCCTTTCACTCTCGGATTTACCAGCATTGTATCTGTATAGAAGGTTACTGGAATAATCGGTGTTTCTTCAATCAGAATCTTTTCTGCATCAAGGAATGTCTTCATTCTAGTTTCATAATCGGTCTCTTTATAAGTCTTCTGCATCAGCGCATTGTATTTCAGCGCTTTCTCATCATGCCAACGAGCATCTTTCAGACTGCCGTCCGGATTTACTTCACGACGTTCTTCCCACAAGAACAGGTTTGTGCTTGGGTCGTCATAGTCACCGGTCCAGCCGTCATCGGCGATATCCCAGTCCTCAGTCTCAAATACGTCCCAGTAAGTGGACGGCTCATAGGAAACGATTTCAATCTTGAAGCCTGCTGCCTGCCACATGGACTGCATTGCCTGCGCACGGTTCATTGCTTCCTCATTATTCTGACAAACATATTTATATGTCGGAAGTCCCTCGCCGTTTGGATATCCTGCTTCCTCGAGGAGCTTCTTAGCACGTTCTAAATCAAAGCTTACTAAATCGCCCGCTTTGTCACGATACTGTTCATCTCCCCAGTGAATACCATAAGGGACTAAACCGGTAGCAGGGTAGCTTACCTGACCCAGAATTGAAAGCAGGGTTTCTCTATCAAGAGCAAGAGACAACGCCTGGCGCACACGATTATCTGTAATATGTCCCGTATGAGTGGTCAGATAGTTTACACCGATACGGCTTTCGTTTACAAATTCGTCACTGTCTTTATATTTAGACACCGCTTCCGCATTAAGGTTATCTGATACATCGATATCCCCATTCTGGAAGGAAGCCAATTCTACAGATGGTTCGTCCAGGAATACGAATTCTACCTGATCAATGGCAACATTATCTGTATCATAATAGTACGGATTCTTTTCCAGCACCACATTTACCTGGTCTTTAAGGCTGGTCATTCTGAACGGACCGTTTCCAACGTAAGTTTCCGCAGTTTTATTCCAGTTCGGATTTTCATTTACAATGTGCATCGGCAGTGCTACATAAGTACATGCGATATCCAGGAAATAAGTACAAGGGCTTTCCAGTGTAATCTCCAGTGTGCGATCGTCAAGGGCCTTATAGCCGACCTCTTCCCAATCACATTTTCCGGCGATGTAGTCGCCCATATTCTTTACATACTCTTCCAAAGTCGTCTGTTGTGCAGCTGTCTCCGGTGCGCAGTAGTATTTCATCGTTTCTTCCCAGTCATGGGCAGTCATATCTGTGCCGTCAGAGAACTTTGCACCATCTCTGATATGGAAGGTCCATACCAATCCGTCATCACTGGTTTCATATTTGTCTGCCCATCCCATCTCAGATGTGCCGTCTTTAGAAATTCGTGTAAGTCCTGTATAAATGTTGTATTTCAGGACGCTGTATTTCGCATAGCGGCTTCCTTCAACATACTCCATTGATTCCGGCTGTCCGCCGTTAGCGTAAACGATTTTCTTCATTCCGTCTGCGCCTTTATCACCTTTATCTTCTCCTCCGCATCCTGCAAGGCAGGTCAACACCATCGCTATACAAAGCGCGGTCGCCAATAACTTCTTTTTCATTTTTTCCTCCTTTCACGTCCGCCAAACCTTTAGAACCTTTCTCCCGCTCGGCAAGACAGGGGGGAACAAGAATTTCTGTTCCCATACTTTTTGCTGGTCTGCGACACAGCATTTGCATTATATTCTGTTAAATTGCAATATTCATGCCATTTACCATCTTCACTACAATAATGTGTAAAAATGCGTAAATTCATCAACGACTCCTTCGCCTGCCCTCTTATGTGTTTCGCTAAAAATAGGTTCTATTATTCTATGAACCTTTTTGTCCTCATTTATTTACCTTGATTTTCTTATACAAAAAACCAGCCGAATTACGCCTTCGGCTGGATAAATTTTAGTTTTTAATTCTTTACTTAGAAAACCCTGTTCAAGCTACAGTGCGTTAGCCGATAAAATACCGGCATCTTGCCAGTTCCATCGGGCTATCTGCCGTATAGGAGACAGTATAGTCATTTAGCTTCTCAACGCCCGGAAACCAAGTTGCGGACATAGCTTTCTGAAACTCCTTATAGCATAGTGTCATCGTATAGGACTTTGAAAGCGGCTTGGACTTCGGTAAAGGCTTTGACAGTACTTCAGTCACAGCCCGCTCAATCTCTGCTACCACCTTATCAGGGTGTATATTCCATGTTGCATTGCCCATTCCTTTTTTGGTCGGAACGGTGACAATACCCGGATATTCTGTCTCCGCTTCGCTGCAAATCCCCGCGTCACCGGACAGCAGCAGTGACGGAACGCCAAACTGGTCAGCAACCCCTGAATTGATCGTGAATTCAGACGCATATTTATCGTTGATTTTAAACCAGTTGTAGATGTAATCCTCACAGGTATGCTTCAGCGGACTCGTGTTGGTCCACGCCCCGGAATGATAGCCGATGTAAATGACGCCCGCAAAGGTTTCATCTATGCCTCCAAGCATAGATAAAGGTGTACACGTCCAGCCTGAAATCAGCTCAGCCTCCTCCGGCAGCAATTCATGGGCGATATTCATCGCATCTTCATGTCCGTCTTTGACAACCACACCATAGCCGCAGTTTAACGCAGCCCTGCATGCAGCGGCCGTTTCCTTCGCCATTTGCCTGCAAGCTTCCTCGTAACCCTTGCCACCGTATCTGGTTGCTTCCCAACTGGTGATTCCGCTCACGCCTTCGATGTCCGCACTAATAAAAATTTTCTTCATTTATGGCCTCCTTTCAGAAGTATTCTTCTCATGTAAATACACCATGCAAGTTATATGCCATCAAATTCTCCCGAAAGCGATTACGACTCCATCTATTGAAAAAGCATTACGGACAATCCCTGTTAATTGTTCTGCGTCCTGTTATTATGCCAGATCTTTACCATCTGCTTTATCCTGCGGTCTTCCTACTGTCTTTGCCAGAATGACATATAAAAGTCCTGCTGCAATAATTCCCTGCGCAAAAGGAACGCCATAAGGAATGAATTTGATCACAGCATAGCCCGCCAGCCAGGATACAATCCCAAGCCAGTTGAAGCCGTCTGCAGTCTTGTAATTCTCCGGTTTTGCTTTATTGACAATCCAGTAATCCGCTAAAATCACGCCCATAGTCGGCAGCATTAAATCTCCCAGCACATATAAAAAGCTTTCAAAATGAGAAGCAAAGCCCAGCAGCGCACAGATTGTTCCAAGAACACCGGAAATCATTGTCGCTGCGGCCCTCTTGTTATCTTTCAAATTAAACATCATAACTGCATTGATGCCTCCGGAATAGGCATTGGTCGTGTTCGTTGTCCATGTAGCAGCAATCAAAACCAGCATGCCCAGAACCGGGATTCCGATTTCACAGAACACAATTGTAATATCATACTGCTGTGCAACCTTTGTCATAATAGCGCCAAGTACAATCATCAAAATGCCTGCCGGCGCAACACCGATGGAACTGGAAAGAATGGTATCTTTACGGGTTGCCTGATATCTTGTAATATCTGATGCCGCAAGACAGCCTGCCGCCATAAAGCTAACAGTCAGTACTATGCCATCTACAAAGGACATGGTAATCTCCGCCGGATCCACATTCAGCGCTGAAGTGCCATATTTATTCACCGCGATAATAGTTCCAACAATGGTGATTACAAACAGGGCAGGAACCGCAATCCTATTCAGTTTATCCAAGGCATTGATTCCATATACTGCCGTAACCAGCATGATAATCCCCCATACAGTGGAAGACAGCCATACCGGAACATCCAGTCCAAAAAACTCCGACATCAAATTAGAGAAAGCATTTCCGCACACGTCGTTTTGGACAGCAAACCAGCCAATCATAGAAATAAAGATCAAAGTGCTGATGATAAAGCGGGAGCCCTTTTTTCCAAAGCCGCCTAATGTCGTCATACAGGTTGGAACTCCCAGATCGCTTCCGATAATGCCCATAAGACTAAAGAGTACGATTACAATAATATAACCGATAATACCAGAAATAATTGCAAGATGAAGCGGCATTGCACCTGCCAGTATTCCGCCCAGAAGCAGGCTCGGAACACAAATCATAATGCCCGCCTGCATAAAAGCTACGGATATCCAGCTTTTTCTTTCTTCCATGGGAACTTCCGTCAGCGTGGTCGTTTCCATAGTGTTTTTCTTTTTCTCGTCACTCATAAGAAAACCTCCTTAGTTTTCCCTGATTTTACAGAAAATTAATTCAGTTTTCTTTGTACTGGTTTTAATTATGACAGGATTTTTTTGTAATTATTACAAGCCCTATACTTCGATTAGATTTCCCGATTTAGCAGAATTCTGAGTTTAACTGCAATTGCAATGGTTTCGTTGAACTTAATGGTATCGTTTTCCATATTCAGCGCACTCTTGATACGATTAATCCTATATCTTATGGTGTTGACATGCTGGTTCATCATCTCCGCTGTCAGCTTGAAATCTCCGGAGTTAGCCACATAGTTCTCCACGGTCAGTATCATTTCCGGAAGGTTTTCCTCGGTAATCTTTGTTCTGAGCGCCTCTAGGTAAGCATCATAGTAATCTTCCGCTTCCTGCGTATCCTTCACTGCCGTTAAAAGCTGAATCGACGAAAGGGCATCATAGGTTTTTACAGTCATATCCATAGCCTTGGCAGTTTCCAGGGCAAGTCTTGCTTCCTCCAGCGCCTTGCCGCAGTCTTTTCTTGGAAATGCCCGGCTGTAGCCGATGACGGGATTGTCCAGAAATTCTTTGATTCTGACAAGACATGCATTTAAAGTCTGCTGAAGCCGCTCTTTGTTGTCCTCACTGAGCAGAATAATCATTCCCTGCTCAGTTCTGACGAAAATATCATTTTCTCTGTTGAGATAATAACTTTGCAGTTCCAGCCTGGCGATATCCGAATTGAAGCCGCCCTGAATAAATATCCCTCTAATGTACTGCTTTACTGTAGGCTTGATACTGTAAAGTACTTCGCTGCGTTCTGTATCGTTTAGGCTCTCGTACATAATCTTATCCAGTCGAAGTTTATTAATAGTATTGTAAGTATCGAAGGTAATATAGCTGTGCACTGTATCAATAATCACCGTGTAAGGATATTCCTCTGGTATGAGTATTAAAGGAAAGTCATTATCCTCGCACAGCTTTAGCACCTGCGGCGTCAAAAGGTTCACTCTATCGTCCGTAACAATTAAAAGCCCTGCAGATTCAGAATGAATCAGACATTCCAGATAATAGCGAAGTTCGTGATCATCTTTCTCACTGCGGAACTGTTCCAGACACGTAATGAATAAATCCCCCTCGCAAAGAATTTTGCGCTCCAAAAGATCGGGTACGCAGGGGCAATCAAAGACTGATATTCGCTTCACTTTTCTATGAAGCCCCGCTCTCCCCGCCAGCACCTTTCTGTTTTCAAAAAGTTTGTCTTTCAAAAGCGCACCGATTTCTATATTCACTGCAATTCTCCTTTTGTTTTTCAGAGTAGGCTTATACTAATTACAACTGCAAATTTTGTTTAGCAAGGGACTGCAAAAACGCCTGGCATCCCGTTACAACATCATCGTAGGTTTCGTCAAAATTCCCCGTATACCATGGATCTGCAATATCCCGATCCTTTCCGGCAAAGGAAAGCAGCATGTGTACTTTATTATAGGGATCTGCACTGATAATACGAGACAATCCTCTTTTATTTTCTCTATCCATCAAAATCAGATAGTCAAATTCCTCATAATCTTTTTTCGTCACCTGGCGAGCCTGCCGTTTCTCAAAGGCAATGCCCTGTTCCCGCAGCTTTGCTTTGGTGCCTCTATGGATATCGTTGCCGATTTCCTCGCGGCTGGTGGCTGCAGATGCGATCTCAAATTCCGCTTCACAGCCCGCCTTGCGGACCATATCTTTCATTACGTATTCAGCCATTGGCGAACGGCAAATATTGCCGTGGCAGATGAAAAGTATTTTTATCATAATCTCTATATTCCTCCAGAATTCCGAAAATCCTTGATTTTACTGGTTTTCGAGCTTTCGATTTTTCTTCAATTTTTCATAAGTCTCTATAAATCTATGTAACTACACCCCTTGGTGGTGTAGTAATTGGCGTAGTAAACTCAAGATACTACCACCATATTTGCTGCTTATCCAACAGCAAAATCCCTGTCTTTTTTCATTTCAGGGGGGCTGGCGAAACTGTGAAATTTTCGCCATCTGTTCCGCAGCGTGTGCGTAGCTTGCATGGGTGTAAACATTGAGCGTCACGCCCGCACCGGAGTGACCCCATGCCGTCCTTTTGCAGCTTTGCAAACCACTGTTTTGCATCGGATACCTTGACGGTGCTGATTTTGCGATAGCCAAAATCCTCTTTTTTGACCAGATTCAAAACAAAATTATAGCCAAAATGAGCCTTCGACACTTTGGAAATCCGTCTTCTTAATAAGCAATCCTGAAATAGTCCAAGTATGCTTTATATTTGTCCTGCGCGTTCAGACAGGTATCAGTCAAATAACTCTTTTCATTGTTCCATTCTTTCAATCCTCGGTAATAGAACATCTTCAGATTATCCTCTATGATGAATGGAACAATATCATATTTCAGGCATTCTTTGAACATAATCAATCTGCCTACACGACCGTTGCCGTCTTGGAACGGATGGATTCGCTCAAACTTCACATGGAAATCCAGAATATCTTCAAAAGTCTTTTCTTCCTTGGCATTGTATTCTGCCAGCAACGCTTTCATCTTATCGGCAACTTCTTCCGGAAGGGCGGTATCCATGCCGCCAACCTCATTCGGAAGCTTCTTGTAGTCGCCAATTGCAAACCAATCTTTTCTGGAATCACTGGTTCCATTCTTCAGGATTAGATGAAGTTCCTTAATTAACTTCTCAGTTAGTGTCGTTTTTGCGTTCTCAATAATCATGTCAATACAGCGAAAATGATTTGCTGTTTCAATAACATCGTCAACATTGAGAACTTCATTTTCCACACCGATCGTATTGGTTTCAAAAATATATCGGGTCTGATCGTGAGTCAGACGACTACCTTCGATGTGGTTTGAGTTGTATGTCAAATCAATCTGCGTCTTATGATAAATACCACCAGAGTATTTGCTTGCTTTCTGCTCTTTCAGAATATCCAACAGAGTAATCGGTTCCTCTTTTCTCTTGTTGGCACGCTCTGGTTTTCCTGCATTTTCGGGAATATTCCAAGTCTTGCCGGTAAGAAAGGCTCCATTCACACGTCCTTGGGCGCAATAGTTTCTAACACTACGCTCTGACACATCCCATTTTTTTGCTATCTCAGTAACCGAAAGGTATCGCATCTGCTATCCTCCGTCATAAATCAAATCAAAGAACTACACTAATCTACTGTATAGTATATCATATTATCGGCAAAAACATCAACATATTTTCGGCAAAACTATTATATTTTTGCCGCCACAGGAAGTTTGGTTTTGTCGCTTACCCATCACACTAAATTACAGAAAAGTGTGATTCACTGCCCATAGCGATAACTCTACGTATGTACCTATAATAAACCACCGGTACAGCCGATGGTTTTCGTTCTACAAAGAAACAGGAAATCTTTTCTTGATTTCCTGTCTTGGTGTGCCGTTCCATGTAGCGGCGGTTATTCAGTTTCCATACAAGCCGGATTTTATTTGCCCCAGTGTTGTTCCTTTTCGCAATTACAACAAGTAATTATTTTCCCGGTTTGCAATCTGCAAACCAACTAATTTGTAGGTTGCATATCCTCCCATAACCAGCGGCTCTGCTTTGCAAATTTCTTCTGCTTCTTCACGGCTCTCTGTTTTTAGGATATACATACCTGCCATTCCCGGATAACCTTTAAAGACACCGCAGATTTCCAGTTTTCCCTCATCGTCCAACCGTCTTATGTTCTCAACGTGTTCCATAACTACCTGTTTTGTCATTTTATTATAGGTCTTGCTTTTCTCAATCATCATCATGTACATCAATTTTTCCATACGATTTTCTCCTTTACATTCTATGGGGATTCACTGAGGGTATTATATTATATTTATCCGGCAATAGCAATCTGTCTGTCATTTTCCGGAAGCAAACTTATAGCCCACGCCTATAACGGTCTTTATGCAGGTAGTTCTCCGGCTCTCCGCTGGTCGCCCAGACAATCATTTCATAAGGCAAAAGATTAGGATTTCTCATGCGAAAGCACCTCCATTTCTTTATGCAGGAGTTGTAAAGTCCTATGGATTTGATACCCGGTCGTACTCCGGCGGCGTCCGTACATTTCCCCGATTTCCCGCTGTGTGTAATGCCTGAAAAAGTAAAGGAAAATGATTTCCCGTTTTTTCTCCGGCAGAGCTAACAGGGCGGCGGCAAGTTTTCCGTTGGTGAGGATAACTGTCTGACCGCATATCGTAATGGGGTATTCTTCATAGGGTGCTTCAAAATATTCGTCCGTTGTGCCTAAAGGGTAAAACTTTTTTCTGTGAGGTATTCAAGGGATATTTCTTTTTTCGCCGTCTGCTCCTGTCACGCCATGCGTTGATAGCGGCATAGCGAATGACAACTTTGCAAAAGCCATTGAAAGTATACATAATATGCCCTTTGTATGCTTCTATACAAGTCATAAATGATTCCCCCTTTCTTCCACATAGGGGGGGGTACATGACTTTGTTTTGTGCCATATTGCATTTGGAACATGGATAGTTTATCATAGAATAGTGACAAGAGCTGTCACCATTCGGAAAGGAGTTCAAAAATGTCAAAAGCAGAACGGCTTATTGAAATGATGATAACAATAAATGCAAAAAAAGATTTTACTGTAGGCGAATTGGCAAATGAATTTTCCGTAAAAAATATATGAATTGCATCAGCATTATTGCAGTTTGGAAACAAGTATGAATGAATGATAGGGATTCCGTTGTCGTCGGCATTGTGGGAATAGTGTGGTGCTGGCAATCTATCTCTTGTTTTTGATTTCTTGCTTCTTTACCGTGCATGAGCATTTTTCAAGATAGATAATTTTGCAAAGAAACAGGAATAGCCAGCCCGAAAAAATTTACGGACTGGCTGTACCAGCAAAGTAATATTATTGTTGAATTGTGTGAAATATAGTTATAAAATAATCCATTTTCCTTTTTGACTAGAACCTTCTCTTTTTATAATTCCAGATTTTTTCGATTCCACGTCCCCATGCCTCAATAAAACCAGCTCTGAAAAATATATTTGCAATCAACGGATTATATGTTCTTGACCCGAAGCCTCTCTTGTATGGTTATTCTTTCAGAATCATCAAGTAACGATCCAGTCTTGCATTCACATAACCTGCAAACAGCTTTTCCATTGTACCAAGATTATGCTTTACATGGTATTCATCAAACGCATTGTAATAAGAAATGCGATCTGCAAACTTAATGTCAATCGGCGGATATCCGGCTTTCATCAATTCCAAATTCACAAGCAGCCTTCCAGTTCTGCCGTTTCCGTCAATAAAAGGGTGAATCCCCTCAAACTCGATATGAAATCGTGCGAGCCTGCTAATAATATGTTCGCTACTATTTCTATAAGCCTGCAGCAACTGTTCCATCTCAGACTGGATCAAATATGGCTGTACCGGCTCATGTTTCGTGCCCATAATCCTGACGGGGATTTTTCTGTAAACCCCTCGATCCTGTGGTTTATCTGCCAACACAAGATAATGAATCTGCTTGATGATACGCTCCGATAAAGGCGCCTGTTCCTTTACCAGATCCTGCACAAAACCAAACGCCTCTTTATGCCCGACTGCCTCCATATGGTCTTTTAACGGCTTCCTGTCAATCGTCAACCCACGCAAAACCATGTCTGTCTCACGCAGGGTCAGCGTATTTCCCTCAATTGCATTAGAGTTATAGGTATACTCAATAATGAATTCCTCAGTCAAACGTTCCAGTTCTCCCTCTGTCAGTGGGCGTCTGGAATCTAATTCCATTTTCTTCCTGTCTATGACCGTCAGCAAACTTTCTGTTGCCTTAAAACGCCCATCCTCTGGCTTTTTCGCCTCTGCCGGAATCATCCAACTACGCCCTTCACGGGTAACACCTAAGATCTTCCCTTCTGCGCAAAGTATACGCACTCGTCTATCAGAAATCCCCCACTTTTCTGCCGCCTGCTTTACCGTCATATACATAAAGATTGTACCTCTCTTCCGAAAATAGTATATCCTATTTTCGGAATAATATCAACTTGAAAGGAATAATGTTTTATCGTATTCGGAATAATAAAAACATCCTAATCTGATTAACTCCATGTCCACGGCACAAGCACACCTTCCTTAAAATTCCAAATCAAGTACCCCCCTACTTGGTCCGTATTCATTTTCACTTCAAAGTGTTCGCAAAGCACCAGATACCCTGCATATTTTTTTGATGATACCCACACTTGTCTTTTCAATCCCCTCCCAGCTCTTCTGGCAAATTAAATTCATAGATCAGAAAACTACACATGCCGTGTTCTTCCATTTCTTTCAAAGTGTTTACCGCATTATCTGCCGACAAATCTTCCGTTCTACATCTATCTGATTCTAACTCGGTCAGATAAGCTTCAATCGATATCTTTTTCTTCACTACATTTTGAAGAATTTCCGGATCCCATTGACAGGATATCGCAATGGCTCCAAGTATCGCTTCAAAAATATCCGCCTTCGCTTTCTCCTGTGCATCTATCCGATTATCCATATCACATCTTCCTACAAATTGGAGCACCTAATCTCTTTCAACCTTTTTTCGATTTCCATAATATGCCCAGATAAATCTGCTATTTTAATTTTATCATATAATTCAAATGTAAAATGCATCTCAAAGTATTCTCCCCTTTGAGAAATTGAAAAACTATCTGCAACAGATAAAATTGCATTAAAGTCTGTCAACCCTTGAACTCTATCGATGTCTAACATAAGATTATTTCCAATGTAAATTAGTCCTGCATAGCAGGTATCCTCACATGTATTCATTTTAACACATCCACCCTGTATTTCTGCAATATTGCAAAGTGCTGGATATAATATATCTATAAAATTATCCCACTTCTGTTTATTTTTTCTTCTTTTATACTGTGATTCCCTCGTTTCCACCAATAGCTTTACCAAGTCAAAGTATTCCCTTTGCTCATTTGTCAGAGGCGTTTTCTCCTCTTTTTCAAAAACTAATCTGTCCCATTGATATTCTTCAATGTAATTCATTTCTTTTTTCATACTGCAACTCCCTATTAAGCAAAATTAAACTAATGAAGAATGGCTTATCTAAAGCTTTACTATATTTAGGCATGGATACTAGAAATTCCTCGGTTTAGTATATTTACAGGGACTATTTTGGCATTACATTAACCTATAATAATTAGTACAGTCACAGGGATTGGTGGAAGTACAAATGCAACTAAACAAAGCTATAAGCGAACGTCTATTGGAACTACTTGCAGAACGTAATATGACGCAGTATCAACTTTTTACTAAAAGTGGCGTACCTAAATCCACAATAGGAAATGTGGTTAATTGTTCTTACACATCTGTAAAATTACGTATCATCCACGAGATGTGTCAAGGGCTTGGTATTACATTATGCGATTTTTTTCACTCATCGTTATTCGATGATGAAAATCTTGAGCCCTAAACCTCAAATCAATATGTCAAGTTTAGAATATCATTCTCTTCTTTAAGTATACCATGAAACGCTCAACTAGTACAGCTACAGGTTCTATCTTTTTTAAAATTCCACTTATAATTATGATTGCAAGGTGGTGATATATATGCAACTGAACGAAGCGATAAGCCAAAGGTTATTGGAATTGCTTACTGAACGCAATATGACACAATATCAGCTTTATATTAAAAGCGGCATCCCTAAATCAACAATAAGCAATGTGATTCATTGTTCTTATCCATCCGTAAAACTGCGTATCATTCATGAAATGTGCCAAGGACTTGATATTGCGTTGTATGACTTCTTTAAATCGCCATTATTTAATAATGAAAATCTTGAACCCTAAAAGCCAATATGTCTCTTAACAGCATATTGGCTTTTCATTTCAATTCTTTCGGGCAAAAGACTCCCGGTCTCCATTACGCTTCCCATTGACTCTTTTAATATATTGTTTTTCTTTTAAATGAAATGCCCTTTTCGCCGTTCTATTCCTTTAACCTGCGATAATAGAACAGCTTTTTCTTGCAAAGACATCTACTAATCGTTTAAAGGCGCTGGACGGTCAGATAGGCCTTTTGACAGACCTGTGCCTGCTCTCTCGTAAGGAATTTCTTTTCTCCTAAGCAGTTCACAGGCATAACGCCCATCAGGGAATTGGTCACGAAGCATTCCTCCATCTTCGAGACATCCTCCTCCCTTATCACACACTCTGTCACCGGGAAGCGCTCCAAAATGAAGCGGCGCAGGATTCCCGGAAGAAGACCGCAAAAGACAGGCGGCGTATAAAGCCTGCCCTCCCGGACAAAGAAAATATTCGTTGTGGTTCCCTCACAAATCTCTCCTCGGCTGTTTCGAAAAATCAGCTCGTCCGCACCCAAGGACGCTGCCCTGCGCTTCTCCATGATGCAGTCGCCGTAGTTCATGGTCTTGTGGCGCACAAGGGGTGAGGTCTCGTTCCGGTATACGCTGCTGTATACCAGTCGAAAGCCTCTCCTTCGCTTCTCGGGTGTGTAGGGATTTTCGCGCATGGTAAAAAGGCTGTTTTTCTCGGATACCATGATTTTTAGAGCGCCGTGATCCAAAAAAGCCTGCGCCCCTTCTCCCTCTTTTATAGAAGTAAGGTAGTCCTGAACCTCCCCCTCGGTGATACTCCTAGAAATTCCCAGTTCCTTTAGAGAGACCCCGAGCCGTTCCAGATGCCAGTCGAGAAAAACCGGCCGCCCACACTCCAGCGCTACAGTCTCAAAGACCCCCAGCCCGAATTGATACCCCTCATCCAATGTAATCTGCATAGCTGCTCCTTCCTACTTCGTATTCGTACCGTTAAAATCCGCCCCTGCGCCCAGCTTTGCCACCTCGACCCCTGGGACGTCTGCAGCAATCTCCTGCTCCCCAACGTTCAGCGCCTCAAGAAGGGCTCTGGCCTTTTGAAGCGTCTCCTCATACTCAAATTCCGGCTCCGATTCACAGGTGATTCCGCCGCCTACGCCCAGGTAATAGATGCCGTCCTGACAGAGGGCTGTCCGGATCACAATGTTGAAATCGCAGTCCCCGTCCAGGGAGAGATAACCCATAGAGCCCGTATAGAGGTTCCGCCCACTGTGCTCCAACTCATCGATAATCTCCATGGCCCGCAGCTTCGGTGCTCCGGTAATGGAACCTCCCGGAAAAGCGGCCTCCAGCAGATCCATGACCGTCATCTCCGGTCCAAGCTCCCCAACGATATTGGAAATCAGATGAAAGACCGTGGCGTACTCCTCCACTGCAAAGAGCTCCGTCACCCGCACGCTGCCTGGAACACAGACTCGGTTCAGGTCGTTGCGCTCCAGATCCACAATCATCAAAAGCTCGCTCTTGTCCTTCTTTGACTGCTCCAGTTCCCTTCGAAGGAACGCATCCTCCTTCGGCGTACTGCCCCGTTTTCTCGTGCCCTTGATCGGCCGCGTCTCAACCCGACCGCCTCGCACCTGCAGAAAACGCTCCGGGGAGGCGCACACCACCTGAAAGCTTCCATAGTTGAAATAGCCCCCAAACGGTGAGGGATTGTTCCTGCGCAGCTTCCGGAACATCTCATAGGGCGGCACCGGACTTGTAATGCGAAGCTGCTGCGTCATGTTGGCTATGTAGATGTCCCCCTCTATGATATACTCGATCATGCGCTGAACAGCGGTCAGATAGGCTTCCTTTGTAAAGTTTGCGCAAATCTCTCCCGGCTCTCCCTGCCCGGCAGAGCTGTCTGCGACCAACATGCCGGGCGCATTTTTGCTGAAGCTCTTCATCGCAAAGACCTCGTCCGCCGCCTGCCCTGCTGCCTGCCGCACAAGTCCCAGGAGCTCCTCCAACTCCTCATCACAGTCCCGCCCATGACCGTTGGAGATTAGGAACAATTTCTTCTGCCTCTTATCCTCTATCACAAAGCTGTCGTAGAAGATGAGGATAGAGTCGGGAATCTTCGCCTCCGCTCTGTGCCGTGTCCTCACACCCTCCTTTTCTCTTCCGTATTCATAGGAAAAATAGCCCACGGCCCCGGAGGCCAGCGGAAGGCCTGTACGGTTTTCCTCCCTGTGCTTCCGCAGATACATCTTGACATAGTCCTCAAAGCTTTCCTCCAAGACCTCGCCATTTACCGTAAATTTCTCCGCCTTTACCAGCTTTAGGTAAGGGTGAAGCCCGATGATCGAATAGCGCCCCAGATCATTTTCCAGGGAGGAATCGAGAAACACGCTGTCCTCCCAATCCTGCACCAGAGAAAATATCCGCTCCATATCAGGGTATTGCTCAAGCTCATGTATCAGCTGCATCAAAATTTCTCCCTTCCGTAGCCGTTCTCCCAGCTCAACGCTTCCGCAAAGTGTGCCTCCCCGGACCAGCCCAAGGGCTGGCTCGGCTCCGGACGCCATATTCCCTGCTCATACCGTCTGCATATGCCGCAGAAATTCCCCAAAAGCTCCCGACCGTGCTGGGTCAGCACAGCCTCCGGGTGAAACTGTACCCCGTAAATCGGCATAGTCCTGTGCGCAAGGCCCATGACGACCCCGTCCGCGCTTCTGGCCGTCACCCGCAGGCAGGCAGGAAACCGCTTCTCCGACACCACGAGGGAATGATAACGTGTCACCTCATACTCGGCGGGCAGCCCTGCAAACAACCCCGTTCCGTCATTGCAAAGCTTCGTGATTTTCCCATGCATGGGACGTTCCCCCTTGCATACATTTGCCCCGTAGACCTGACCCAGAACCTGGTGTCCCAAGCATACGCCGAGTATCGGAATCTGGTTCTGAAATTCCCTAAGAACACTTTTAGCCTCCACGGCGTCAGAGGGTCGTTTCGGGCCCGGGGAGAGGATAATCCCCTCCGGGCGAAGCCTACGTATCTCAGCCAGACTTACTGCGTCCGCCCGCCGCACCAGCACCTCCTGCCCCAGCTCCCTCATATAGGCGGACAGATTATAGACAAAAGAATCGTAGTTATCGACCATAAAATACATAAAAAAAGACCCACCTCGCTTTCTGTTGGATTCACAGTCGTTTATCCTAAAGCAAAATTAGGTCCGTAACCTGTATACACCGTATTATATAGAAAAAGAAATTGAATGTCAAAAGGTTTTAGTTCAGCCGCAGACTTATACGGAAGTTTGACATCCTTATCGATGTAGAAATCTAGCTGCCTTGTCATAATATCCGCCTGTACAATAGTCTTTAAATCATGCAGGGTCTCCGGAAGAGAGTTCTCCTTTTGTTGAGGAATGTAGTTTTCACGTCTTCTGCCAGCTATCGTATTGTAACGGGAAGAACCACCAGCACAATTCCGCCCCTATGATAAGCCCTATGGTTTATTTCTTCTGTTTACTTAATCGCATCGTGTTCTGCCCTCTGTGGTTTAATCCTGCTTCTGAACCTTTTTCTATAAAACGCTCATTTATATGTCGCATTCAATGCTGATATTTCTCAGCATGCTACATTAGCATTACGCAATAATTATTTTTCCGCAATCGCTTCAATTTCACAAAGAACGCCTTTTGGGAGCGCTTTCACTGCAACACAACTTCTTGCCGGGCACGATGTAAAATGGGCAGCATACACCTCGTTAAATGCAGCAAAGTCTTCCATATCCGCAAGAAAACAGGTTGTTTTTATCACCTTATCCATGCTGCTTCCCGCTTCGTTTAGAATTGCTCTACCCATGCTTTCAGCTCTGACTCAGACAATTTGCCATTCAGCATTTTTCCCGGAAGAAGTACTGCCCCCGGACAGCTGTCCACAAGGTTCTCGTTAGTTTTACCCATACCGCTGCCACCCGAAGTCGCAAAAGGCACGATGGTTTTACCGGAAAAATCATAGCTTTCCAAAAATGTATTGATGATAGTCGGGGCAATGTACCACCAAATTGGATAACCCACAAACACCACATCATATTGTTCTATATCTAATGCTGCGCCTGCCAATCCGCCCTCATCTAAGATAGATCGAATCCAAAAGCCCCTTTCCTGTTTCCGTCTTTGCGACTTTTCCTTTGAATGCCTCAATCTGCGCCCTTGACATCTGCGCTTCCGATGCATTGACCAGAAAGTCCGCTTCTACCAATATCTGATAGTCCTGTCCATCTATCCCTGAAAAGGTGTGATGGTGCGATACAAGATAAATTACCCGCTCTAGCACCTCTTCAGCCAAATTAAACTCAAAAAGAAACGGTCTAAGCAGCGCCTCGCTTTCCGCCTCCTGGTGTTTTCCATCGGTATTACCATACTTTTCCCGGCAGAGTGGGCAGGCAATATCGTGAACAATTGCAGCCATCTCCAAAATATCCTGCGTCTTCTCATCCAGACCCTCCAGCTTGCCAATCATCCCTGCATAACTGAGCACCTTTAAGAAATGTTCGACATCATGCACACTCCCTTCATAAAAATCTGTCATCTTTTGTATCATTTGTGCTTTTTTCATAAATTATCTCCCCATTGCATTTTGTATTTTATTTTACCGAAAATGACCTTTTTACAAAGATAAAACTTACAGCCAAAACTGTAAAGAATACCAAGCTAAAAATTAACGTATGAAACATTCCACTGGGATAAGGCGCAATCCAACCCTGTTTAAAAACAAGTATCGATATATAGCCTGTCACCATAGAAACTGGCATTAAAGCAATTCCAACTATATTAAGCCAGTTAATATAAAACGATGCTTTTTCCATTGACAATAATCTCCCAATAAAATATCCAGCAATTCCCACCGTTTGAATAATCATTGAACCCCAAACAACTTCCATCGTTTGTTCAGCGTACCACCCGCCAAATGCGCAAAATAACCCAATAGCAATAAAAGCTGTTGATGAGATATAAAGTATCTTACTTGCAATCTCTTTGCTTTTTTGTTCTTCACTCTTTATTGGTTCAACGCCTTTTAGAATGTAATCTGTTGTTACTTCAAAAAAGTCACTCATTATAATTATTTTTTCTAAGTCGGGTGTACTTTGTTCACTTTCCCATTTAGAAACAGCCTGCCTTGAGACACCGACTTTATCAGCAAGTTCTTCCTGTGATATTCCCTTTGTTTTTCTTAAATATTGTATTCTGTCTGCCATATTCATTATCAGCACTTCCTTTCATAGTGTGATTATAGCAATATTATCAGTTGCATGACTACCATTTAGGCATGGAAATGTGTCAACTGGCAGTTGCAAAAGTGTGGGGGAGGACTCCAACTTAATAGAAATCCTCATTCAAATTCCAGTTTATCTATTCAATCCTCTATAAACCCTGTATTTTCAAGGCAAATCGCCTATTAAATGTTCAAACCTTATGTATTTTCCCTTGTTTTTGCCCTTATGAGCCGAAACAAGGGAAATTTTTATTCTCCGCCGATTACCTTATCCAGCAGTCTTGCGGAAGTACGCTTTGCTTCCCTTGTAGCGTGAGCGTAAATGTTCATTGTGGTACTGACATCAGCGTGTCCGAGAAGTTCCTGCACATCTTTAGGTGCTGCACCGTTTGAAAGCAGATTGCTTGTATAGGTGTGTCTGAGCATATGGAAGTGGAAATCCTCCAATCCCTCCACCTTTTTTCTCGCTGTCCTGCACATAATCCCCACCGTACTCGGTGCTTCAAATGCCCCGTCAGGTCTAAGGCAGACAAAGGATAATTCCTTGTACCCCTCTGGGACTTCTTCCGACCTCGGCAGACTGTAAACCTCATAGTAGATGCGGTCTTTTTCTTTGACCTCAAAATAGTAATTAAGGCTGTACAGTTCCCCGTATCGGAAACGGTTTTTGTGCTGTTCTGTTTTCGCAGTTTTCAGGATTGCGGCAAGCGTATCGCAAAAGTCCACGGTGCGGATTTTTTTACGCTTTGTTGCCCCTATTTCTGTTTTGTGCCTTGCCCCGTTGTAACGCATACTGCGGCGTACTGTCAGATATTGTTCTTCAAGGTTGATGTCCTGCCAAGTCAGACCACAGACCTCTCCAATACGCAAGCCTGTATAATAGGCTATCTGTATAGGAAGGAGTGCAGGGTTGTTTTTCTTTTTCAGGAAGTCCTCTAACCTCTGATACTGTTCGTAGCTGAGCGTTGGTGTGGAAGTTGTTTCCCCATCCTCGTCCGAGAACAGTTCATATTCTTCTTTCTTTCCCCGCCATACCACATACTGCATCGGGTTAAAGGTTATCAGCCTTTTCGGGAATACCGCAAAACGGAACGCCCCTTGTAAAACTGCCGAAAACAATCGGAGATACCCTTTGCTGAGTGCCTTTGCGGTTGTGCCGTCAGGATTTGTACCGCCAAAGCTGAGAAAGTCTATATACGCCTGTAAATGGTCGGCGGTTACGGTTTTCAGCTTTCGGTTTCCTATCGGGTGCTGTTTGATACGGTTGACCGTTCCCTGATAGGACATTACCGTTCCATTGCTGAGACTGCCGGGTTTCAGTTCTTCCTCCACCCACAGATCGAGCAGCATACCAACCGTGATGTTTTCAGACTTCGCAACGAATTTCTTTTCCTCATAGTCAGCGATTGCTTTTCTGAGCAGGGCTTCTGTTTCAGACTTGCTTTCTGTTCCCACAAACTCTTTCTGTGCTTTTCTGCCGCTTTCATCTTCGATATAGAAGCGTGCGTACCACTTTTTACCTTTTTTTCTTACAGAACCTTTTGCCATAGATAAATTTCCCCTTTCTATCCGTGGCAATCGGGACTGTGACATATGGTGTGCATAAAGTAATAAGGTTACTTATGCCGATGAGTGTCAGTCATCGTTTTCACTTGTCAAAGAGCCACGGAATTTTTCTTTTTCAGCAACCCTTTCTTCGGCTGCTGTCGCTATCCCGAACAGGTCGCCCATCTTTACAGCGGTGCGTCCCTCATCGTAGATATGTAAAATCCCGTCTAAAAACTGCTTCATATCCTCGATAGGAAGTTCCATTTCTTTACGGTAAACTCTTTCTATAATCGCCCCTGACTCAATCGCATAGCGGCGTAAGGACTGCTTTAAGCCCTCGTCCTCCGCTACACGGTCAACCTCAGCCATAGCGTCTGCAAAGTGATAGGTCATAACCGTATAGAGGTCAATCATCTTTCCGAGGAATGTGGTGAGCAGCTGTTGGTGCGGTTCTCCCTTTACCACGGAAGAAACAGTATCAAGATAATTTTTGATATGTTCCTCCATATCCTTTGCACATAAAGTGCGGCTGTCGTATTCCTTATCTTCGGAAAGTCCTGTCAGCCATTCGGGAGTGGTCAGGAGTGCTTCTGCCAGCCCGTTGATAATCATTGTACGCTTCGGGTCTACTCCGTCCGCTTCATATCTCTGAATGGTAGATTTGTTTACCCCGACACGCTTGCCAAGTTCGGGCATAGTTAAGTTTAATTCTGTTCGGCGTTCTTTCACTCGTTCACCGACCTGTTTTGCGGTGAATGTAATTTCTTTTTTCAAGGTTTTCACCTCCTATTGCTGATAGTATAGCACAGAAAAACCTATTTTGCAACCATAAATTTAATAATAGACAAAAATATTCCTTAATAGGTTGCAAAACAAGTTGACAAGAGATAGCAAAATAAGTATAATTACAGATACGTAGTTGCAAAATGCGTACTTTGAAAGGAGGTTGATAAAATGAGCGACATCAAAATGGGTTTAACCATAGAAGAAGCCGCAGAATGTACGGGTATCGGAAGAAATACAATGCGTAAGTTGGTAGACTGGGGCAAACTTCCCGTCCTCAAAGTCGGCAGAAAAACGATTATCCGCAGGGATACTTTAGAGCGATTTATGAGCGTCAATCAGGGAAGAAACCTGCTGAATGAAAACGATGTCCGCAAAGTAGAATAACCGTTCTCCAAGCCCTCGGCGTTTGAGAGCGAAATACACCCCTCGCACAAATCTTCGATTTGTACTCTGGGTATTTCGCCCTTGCAGGGGGCTATGTATCACAGCTTCGGACAAAGCACCGCCGCTATGATACAGAAGAAAACAGCCCGCTGTTTTCTTCGCTGTCCGTCTGCTTACGCCGCCGAAACAGCGGCAACCGATTTCTCGGTTGCAAAAAGAGTATGCCCGTCACGGGAGGAAGGAGTATATGGCAAGACACAGTTTTATACAGATGTCAAAGCTACCCAATGTCAAGGGAAGAATATCCTATATCACAAGCCACGCAAGACAGGAAAACCTCTATGCCACCTACCGCACCGCCGACAATGAATTTTGGAGTAACCTTGCAAGGGAAAGCCAGCAGGAATTTAAGCGAAGCGGTACAGAGGGCAAATGTATTGAAGCAAGGGAATTGATTATCGCCCTGCCCGAAGTATATACAAGATACGAGCCGCAGGAAGTCCTTGAAGATTTTACGGAGGAGTTCCGCAGGCGGTATGGTGTGGAGTGCGTGTCAGCCCTCCACCACAACAAACGCAAGACAAACTATCATATCCACCTTATCTTCAGCGAAAGAAAGCTGCTTCCTGAACCTGACATCAAGATAGCCACACGCAGCGTGTTCTATGACGAAACGGGCAAAAGGGTACGCACCAAGAAAGAAATCACAGGGGAGGACGGGCAGATACGAAAAGGCTGCACTGTCATAAAAAAGGGAGAAATTTATGAAAGCCACCTTTTTACCGTGAAAGATGATAAATTCAAAAGCGAGCCTTTTCTTCGGGAGGTAAAAGAGATTTACACTGACCTTATCAATCGGCATATCTCCGATCCTGAGCAGCAGTTAAAGGTATTTGATAAGAACAGCGTTTATCTTCCCACCAAGAAAATCGGCAAGAACAATCCCAAAGCCGCCGAGATTGAAACGGATAATGCCGCAAGGCAGGAATGGAACAGGACAGCGGATATGGCACTCATATCGGGTATTTCCGAAGCAAAAATTTTAGAAGTCAAGCAGACCGAGATACACGAAAAAGCAAGCCAGTCTATCAAAAGCAAGGGTTGGCTGCCCAATCTGTTCCGTGGGATTGTGACAAAGGCAAAAGATTTTCTTCAAAACCTTATTCGAGAAAAAGATATGCCGCCCAAGCCTACACTTGATATTGATATGGCAGAGTTCCGCCATATGAGAAACCTGATGATAAAAGTACAGGATAAGGCGGTAAAAATCAAAAACTTGCAGGATAAAGTTCTGCCGCAGTTGAAACAGCAGCTTGCCGATACAAAGGGGCTTTTCAAAGGCAAAGAACGAAAAGCGTTAGAGGTAAAAATCAAAGAAACCGAAGCAGAGATTGCCGACAGGTTGGATAAAATTCCTGATACACTCAAAGCGGACGGTTATCCCGATGTACAAGTTTTTATGAGGACTTTCCGAGAAATGGAAAGCGTTGTAGAACAGTACAACCGTGACCTTGCCGAGTGGGAATACCAAGTCAGCAGGAAACCGACAGTCGCCGCCAAAGAACAGCACAGACCGCCCGAAAAGCAGAGCGTGTTAAAACATCTACGAGAGATACAGGAACGCAACAAGCAGCAACCGCCGCAAAGACAGCGTAAAAAATCCATTGACAGAGATAGCCGATAAAAGAAAACACCGTTAGCAGCCTGCTGACGGTGTCTACATAGAAAAAACAATGCTATTAAGTTACTTTTGCTCAATATCTATTTCCTTTATTAGTTCATGCAATTCTGGACTGTCTTTTAAGAACTCGGTTTCTTCATCTGCGTTAATTGACTGAATAATAGCTTTTTGAAGTTTTGGTCCAAATGATTTATCAATTTCTTTTGTTTGGATGTGTCGATATAATGGCGATTTGTTAATATCCCATTTTTTTGTGAGTGATTTTAACATAGGCAATAGTATCTTCAAAAATTTAATCCTGTTTTTTGTGGCTTCATAAAGCTGAGAATGTGCAACATAGGAATTATATTCCCACAAATCAAATACTTGAGCCGCCTGCTTATCAACATCAGCGATATACTCAGCATCGTCCATTCGTTCTTCTTTAAGTGCAATCTCCATTAAAGTCATTAACGCTGCGTGAATTTCATTTGTGGCAGATAATAGTTTTTCCTCTATCAGTTTCGCTGCCTTTTCTAAATCTCCTTGTGCAATATATATATTTGCCTGAGCCTGTTCTCTGTCCACAGGACTTTTCTTGGGGAGTGTATTGAGTATTTCCTGCGCTTGCTCATAATCTTGTTTTCCCATCAATTTAGAAATTAGACACGCTTGTGCTTGCTCTCTGATAGTTGCATCTTCACTTTGTGCTGCACGATAGTATAAAGATTCAATTTTTTCTCGATACATTTCATTTGACTTGTTTTTGCTACCATGAAGCATCAAGGCACCGTCTAACAGCATGGCTAAATTGCTCACCAGTAAATCGCAAGTAGGATATTCTTTTAACTTTTCAGTGGCAAGCAAATATCCTGCTTCAAAACCGTTTTTATCCATCGTTTCAGAAACTTCATTCATAAACAGTGCAACTTCTTTTTCTGACAAATCATCTTGAAAAGATAATAGCGTATTCAGGTCTGTATCGAGAAGTCGGGCAAGTGCTGGCAATAAAATTATATCGGGATATGAAGTTCCTTTTTCCCACTTATTTACAGCAGGTGCAGAAACCCCAAGGTAATTCGCAATCTGTTCTTGCGTAAAACCTTTCGCTAAGCGTCGCTCACGAATTATTTCATTGATTTTCATAATGCTATCTCCTTTACGAATTAACTTTTTCGTACCTATATTGTAGCATTAAATACTTATATTTTCTATTTACCACTTATTAACTTTCGAGAAGAAATATTAACCGGTAATTAAGTTCTTATCATTCAAGCGGTGTTTCTGTTTGAGGAACAGAAACACCGCTATGATCTTATTGATAAATAATTTCGCTATTTACAACTTCCATTGCACGGTTGTGAATGTTATTCATCAACTGCACCCACAACATTTGATTTTCGGCTTTGAGCTGTTCTGTCACTTTCTCTTTTGTAGCCATTTTCTTAACCAACCGACAAAACATATTTTCAACTTGTTCGTTGATGTCAGCAAGATAACTGTTCAAATTGCCACTTGTGAGCAACGAAATATAAACTGTCCGTTTATGTTCCTGTAAATAGCGTTTGTGTCGCTGTCCCCATAAGCCGATAGGCTTGTATTCTTTTTCGGTTGGTAAAGTAAGACAAGGAATATAATAATCTCCTTGTAGTTCATACCAAAGACCATTGCTTTCATCATAAATGTACTTATCCATTAAAAAATCCTCCGTTTTAATATATTCGCACATACATCACATTTCCCCGATTGCCACACTCTGTTATATCTTGTTATGAGATTTTCTTGCCCTTGATTTTGCCCTTATAAGCAATCAGGGAAAGAATAAACTTGTGTGAAATCATATAAAGGGATAAGGCGAACACATTGCGATAAATCCTTTATTTTCAAGGCTTTTGGAGGATTTTATTAACGCCCTATGAGTGGCAGTAACCACTTATAAAATCATAGTTTTCAAATTCCAGTTTATCTTTATGCACATTATATCATGATACCCCAATATCGTCATTTCTTTTCTGCTTATCCTGACTAGATGCCAAAAGAAAAACGTGTAGAGAACAATATCTCTACACGCATATATTAAACAGTCCGCGCTGATTGCAGTGTGCAACAATCCAGCCATAGATATCCACTTTCATGCCTACCTTTCGACAGCAACCTACGCTACGTAGATTCCTGACGTTTGCCGTGTATTAATCTGCCGTTAGTCGCCAACAGCTAAGCTATCACCAAAGTACGCAGCAATTTCTTTCATGCGTTCACTCTGACCTACGCCGAAAGGACAGCTTTTGTCGCAGTGGCCGCAAGCGGTACACTGTCCGGCTTTCTTTTCCAGATTTGCATAATGATCGGCTGCCAGGCTATCGCCAACTTTTGCCAGATCGTAATACTTGTTAATCAGACCTACATCAAGTCCCGCCGGACACGGCTGACAATGGTTGCAATACACGCATACACCTTTCACCTCAGCCGGCGTTAAAGACGAAATCATAGAATAGTCTTTTTCCGATGGCGAAGCATCATAGAAACTCAAAATCCGCTGAAGCTCCGCCTTATTCATGATACCCGGAAGCACTGTCAGCACGCCAGGCTTATCCAGCGCGTACTGCAAGCATTGAATTTCCGTCATCGCCTTGCCAAAAGGAGAAGTTTTTTCCGAAAGCAGCTGCCCGGCAGAGAATACTTTCATCACCGAAATCCCGACATCCTCTTTCTCGCAGCGTTTATAAAGTTCCATTCGCTCATCAGAGGCGCCGACCGCATACTCGCCGTGACAGTAGTCATAGCCCGCATTGATGCTGAACATGAGCATATCCACAAGACCCGTATCAAGTCCCAGCGCCGCTACAGAAGGCGTATGGGAAGACATACCGATATGACGCACCACGCCCTGCTGCTTCAATGCTTCTATGTATGCCAGAACGCCGTTATCGAGGTATTTGTTCCACTCCTCTTCCGTATCCAAACAGTGAATAAAACCGTAGTCAATATAATCTGTGTTCAGCTTAGAAAGCTGCCAGTCGATATTTTTCTTCACAGAATCCAGCGCTAAATTTTTCCCATAAACACCGGTGCTGAACTCCGTGCCAAAGTGAATCTGATAGAATACATTCTTTCTGGCATCACCGAAAGCCTTGTCATAATAGTCAAAACAAGCGCTTTCTGCCGCCGCGAAGTCATAAAAGTTAATACCTGCTTCATAAGCCATCTGCAGGGTCTCCACGCCCTCTTTTTCTGTCGCAGGGGTCAGATGCGCGCCCATTCCAATCTCACTTACTCTATCGCCTGTCCGGCGGTTTACACGATATTCCATAACAACCTCCTGTCGGTTTCATTCCAGTTCAAACTTAACTGTTCTCAGTATAACACACCTCGCCAGTCATGTCTAATACTTATGCAGTATGTCAATTCATAATCAAAACGTATGGAGATTATCACAGGCACAAAAATTCGGCTAAAATGCATCTAACTTTTATTTTAGCCGAAACCTTCTACCTCATACCTTATTCAAAATTCCTGTCAAACCGCTTCGCAAGTCTTTCTCCCGTCCGCAAACTTGCGTCGTAACTTTCTATCATAGCAGCAGTCAGAGGTACTGCCTCTTCAAAGAGTTCCCGAAGTTGCCGATTTGTCTCCTCACAAGCCGGATTATCCTTCCTCTGGTTCATCAGACCTTTCAACTGCCCGTAATGGCCCGAAATCTTCATTGCGCCATTGATGATGCCCTGCTTCAAAATCCCCGGCGCCGTGAGCAGTCTCTTTACTTTCTGCAAATCTGCCAGCGAATCCGCCACAATTTTCTCGCTAATACCATCATAAAAAGGCGCTATGGATGCGGCAGTTTCGCCATCGCGCGGCACCAGTTCAGCCGCCGAAAATGCTACCGGCTTTTTACCGTCCTCTCGGAGCAGAAATTTTTCAAATTCCTCTTCAATTTCAAGATGCTCAACGCCTGTCTCAAGGACCATGGAGTTGACATAGCTATGACATTGACTATCCAGCATAAAATGACAGATAAAACCCAGCAAGTAGGCATATTCTCTGCTGTCTACACCCCTTCTCTCCACAACAGAAAGGCCGTGTTCAAAGAACGGCAGCACAGACCGTTTATGAAGCTGATGTCCATAGGTTACAACTCTGTTCTTCCTGTAAGGCTTATAGAAGAAAAACAGATCCGGTCCCTGCAGTCCAATATCAAACTGTACCCTGTATTTCTCTGCAACTTCCCGCAAATCCTCCCTCAAACAGATGAGAACTTCTTTCCCAAAGCGGTGATGCGCATAAAATCCCGGCATAATCTCTGATCCCCCAATCTGAAACCTTAGTTTTCTTCTATATATTCATCGTAGGTGCACAGTCTGTCAACCAGCGTGCCATCCTTGCGAATTTCCATAATTCTATTGGCAATGGTCTGAATAAATTCATGGTCATGGGATGCAAAGAGCACATTCCCTTTGAAATTTTTCAGACCGTCATTGACCGCCGTGATAGATTCCAAATCCAAATGGTTGGTCGGCTGATCCAAAACCAGCACGTTAGAGCCAAACAGCATCATGCGTGAAAGCATACAGCGCACCTTTTCACCTCCGGAAAGAACCTGTACTTCCTTATAGACATCGTCCCCTGAGAAAAGCATCCTGCCCAAAAAGCTTCGCATAAAGGTCTCTGTAGTCTCGCTGGTGTACTGGCTGAGCCACTCCACCAGATTCAAGCTACAACCGTTAAAAAATTCCGAATTGTCCATCGGGAAATAGGAGTTAGTGATGGTAACGCCCCATTTGTAGGAACCCTCATCTGGCTCCATTTCACCCATGATGATTTTAAATAGAGTCGTATTTGCAATTTCATTTTCTCCAACGAAAGCGATTTTATCCCCTTTGTTTACGCGGAAAGAAATGTTGTCCAGCACTTTAACTCCGTCGATAGTCTTGGAAATTCCTTCTACAATAAGAATATCCTTGCCCGGCTCTCTATCCATGTTAAAGCCTACGAACGGATACCGTCTTGAGGACGCCGGCATCTCTTCTACCGTCAGTTTATCGAGCAGCTTACGACGGCTGGTCGCCTGCTTAGATTTGGATTTGTTGGCAGAAAATCGCTGGATAAACGCCTGCAGTTCCTTAATCTTTTCTTCGTTTCTGCGGTTCTGATCCTTCACCATCTTCTGTACCAGCTGGCTGGACTCATACCAGAACTCGTAGTTACCCACATACATCTTAATTTTACCATAATCTACATCCACAATGTTTGTGCAAACTGTGTTGAGGAAGTGACGATCGTGGGAAACTACGATGACCGTGCCGTCATAATCCATGAGGAAATCTTCCAGCCAGTTGATGGCTTTTACATCCAGATGGTTGGTCGGCTCGTCCAAAAGGATAATACCTGGATTGCCAAAGAGGGCCTGGGCCAGCAGCACCTTCACTTTTTCCTTACCGGAAAGGGCGCTCATCTGGCTATAGAGAATATCGTTGGAAAGTCCCAGTCCCTGCAGCAGCCTGCTCACATCGGACTCTGCCTCCCAGCCGTCCATCTCCGCAAACTCTGCCTCAAGCTCCGCCGCCTTGATACCGTCCTCATCACTGAAATCTTCCTTCATATAGATGGCGTCTTTCTCCTGCATAACCTCGTAAAGTCTGGCATTGCCCATGATAACAGTATCCAGTACCGTATACGCGTCATAAGCGAAGTGGTCCTGCTTCAAAACCGACATCCGAATGCCCGGCTTGACGGAAACATGCCCTGTAGTCGGTTCCAAATCTCCGGACAAAATCCGAAGGAATGTGGACTTTCCTGCGCCGTTGGCGCCGATAATGCCGTAGCAGTTGCCCGGCGTGAATTTCAAATCTACATCTTTAAACAGCGGCTGCCCGCTGAAGTTTAAACTTACATTTACTACATCAATCACAATTCCTGCTCCTTTATGATATTTTTTGTCTTGAACTGATATTATAACATATATTTAAAAATATAGCAAAACCAACCGCTGCCGCTGCACCTGTTCCCTACACACAAACTCGCGCAGTGCTGCAATTCTCTAGCTATGATTAAATTCCGTGCCCAGGGGGTATATTAATAAAAACAAATCAATCAGGAGGAAATTTGCATGGTAAAATTATTTAAATGCGCCCATTGCGGTAATATTGTAGAAATGGTGGAAGACAAAGGTGTAAAACCCGCCTGCTGCGGTGAAGCGATGCAGCTGATGAATCCAAACACTACAGACGCAGCGCAGGAAAAACATGTGCCCGTTGTTACTATCGACGGAAATAAAGTTACTGTCTGTGTCAGCAGCACCGAACATCCGATGATGGAAGAGCATCACATCGCCTTCATCATCTTGGAGACAAATCAGGGCGTACAGAGAAAATATCTGGATAAAACCGGAAAACCCACTGCGCAGTTTGTTCTCTGTGAAGGCGAAAAAGCAATCGCAGCCTATGAATACTGTAATCTCCACGGATTTTGGAAAGCGGAAATCTAAAGAAAATATGCAAAAAGTCGGACCAGCAAACCTAATTGCCTGTCCGGCTTTTTCTATGTTGCTTCAGCACTCTTCCTGCCCCGACGCGTAAGTTTCTCCATCCGCCATCTGTCTGCGGCTATACTGCAACATATACAGCTGGTAATATCTCCCCTGCTTTGCAAGCAGCTGTTGATGGTTGCCCTCTTCTGCAATTTCGCCATGAGAAAGCAAAATGATGTGATCCGCATGCTGTATCGTAGAAAGACGATGTGCTACAATGAGCATGGTGCCAATATTTCGCATCCTCTCTAGAGAATCCTGAATCAGAAGTTCCGTTTCCGTGTCAATATTGGCCGTTGCTTCATCGAGAATCATCACAGAAGGTCGGTGCAGCACCGTTCTGGCAAAGGACAAAAGCTGCCGCTGCCCAGCGGAAAAGTTATTCCCCCTTTCCCTGACCTCCTGATCCAAACCATGCTCCAGCTTACTGATAAAACTGTCCGCGTTGACATAGCGGCACGCCTGCCAGACCTCTTCATCGGTAAAATCACCCCGTAGCGTCAGGTTACTGCGCACCGTGCCGGAAAACAGGAATACATCCTGCAGCATCTGCCCGAAGTGGCGGCGAAGCGAAGCAATCTTGATTTTTCTGATTTCGATTCCATCAATCAGAATCTGCCCTTCCTGAATATCGTAATTCCTACAAATCAGAGACAGGATGGTCGACTTGCCGGAGCCTGTCGCGCCAACAAAGGCTGCGGTCTGACCCGGATACACATGAAAGGACACACCTTTCAGCACCCACTGACCAGGATTGTAGCAAAACCAAACATCACGAAATTCGATCTCGCCGCGCAAAGTCTCTAGCTCAATCAGCTGCTCCTCTTCTTCCACGTCCACAATTTCCGGCGCCATGTCCATGATAGTGAAAATTTTCTCCGCGGCGGCAAAGGATCGCTGCAGCATATCAAACTGCTCCGCCAAAGTCTGAATTGGATTAAAAAAACGTGAAATATACATATAGAATGTGACAACTACGCCGCTGGTCACCGTCTGTCCAAACAGCTGAAGATCATCAATGTAGCCCCTGCCACCCAGATAAAACAGGCACATCACCGAAGATACATAAAGCATGTATACCATCGGACGAAAAATCCCGAAAACGAAAATTCTGTCCTTTTTTGCCTTCCGTAACGTCTGGCTTTTTGCCCGAAATTCCTCCATCTTGCGTTCTTCCTGATTGAATACCTGCGTAATCTTCATGCCGGACAGATTTTCTGAAAGGTAGGTATTCACATCCGTCGTCGCGTTATTAACCCTGCGGTGCACTTTACGGGAAAAATGCCGAAAGAGTACTGTAAACAGCACCACAAAAGGCACAAAGCACAACACCATCAGGGTCAGCTCGTAGTTGAGCAGTAGCATGGCAAACAGCACGCCGAAGATGACTACCATGTTTTTAATCAGCGTCACTAAAATATTGGTAAACATATAGGAAATTGCATTGGTGTCATTGGTCACCCTGGTAACCAGCTTACCTACAGGAATCGCCGAAAGCTGTCCATGAGAAAGCCCCTCTATATGGATGAAAACATCCTCTCGCAGCGCAGAAAGAATTTTCTGCCCCGTGCGCTGTAAAATCATGGACTGTCCGTAGGTACAGATCATACTGACAATCAAAATTCCTGCGTAAAATCCCACCATCGTCCAAAGATAAGACAGGGCGAACGAACCCTTTACCGTCTCTTCGATATAGCCAATTAAAAGAGGTGAAGTCAAATCATACGCAATCGAAAATAACAAAAGTATAAGTACCTTCAAAAATTCTTTCCGGTAAGGTCTGGCATAGGTCATCAGCCTTTTGATCAGTTCTCCATCTTTCATATGGCGGTCCAAATCCGGCGCTTCTTTTTTATTTTTTTCTACCAGATAGGTCAGTACAAAAATCAGCGTAAAGACACCGATGATTGCACCCACAATCAGAATCGGGAGATAGCTACGCATTCGCCTCATCTCCTCTCTCTTCCAGTTTCTGTAGCTCCACCATCTTGCGGTACGGCAGGCAGCTGTCATAAAGCTGCGCATGGCTTCCTTCCGCCACCAGGCGCCCGTTTTCCAAGAACAAAATACGGTCCATCTGCTCGATGGTGGAAATACGGTGCGCGATTAGAAGCGTCGTTTTTCCCTTCCGCACCGAACGCAAATTCTGCAAAATCATTCTTTCCGTCTTGGTGTCCACCGCTGAAACCGAATCATCCAAAATCAATATCGGCGCATCCTTCATCAAAGCGCGCGCGATTGAAATTCTCTGTTTCTGACCTCCGGACACCGTCACGCCTCTTTCGCCCAGCACCGTATCGTAGCCAGCGGTAAAGCCGCAGACATCCTCATCAATGTCCGCCATTCTCGCCGCGGTCTGTATGCGATCCATCCCTGACACGTCTCCATCCATTCCAAAGGCGATATTTCGCGCAATCGTATCCGAAAAGAGAAAATTATCCTGCGGCACATAGGCAAACGCCTCCCGCACGGAAGCAATCGTCAGGTCGTTGATTTCCTTTCCATCCAGAAAAATCATGCCGTCATTCACGTTATAGGTTCGTAGCAGCAGATCGACGAAAGTCGTTTTTCCCGCGCCAGTCTTTCCTACAATGCCCACCTGCTCCCCAGCTTTAATCGTGCAGGTAATATCAGACAGAGCTTCCCGCTTTTCGCCAGGATAGTGAAAACAGAGACTCTCAAAACGAATTTCGCCTCTGACATCCTCCAGGACAGACGCACCGGGGCGATCCGTTACGGTCGGCTCCGCATCCAGAAGTTCTCCGATTCGGTTCAGAGAAGCCTTGCCCCGAGAGGTCATGTCGATCAGTTCGGAAACCGCCATAATCGGCCATACTACAGCATTAAAATATCCGATAAACTCTACCAGTTCCCCTGCGTTAAAGACGCCCCGGTAGACAAGATAACCACCATATCCCAGGATGATGCAAATCACACTTTCCACAAACATGGTAACCAGGATGCGCAGAAGTACCGAGGCCTTCGTATGATCGATATTGGCGTTTTCGTTCTCTACATTCAAATTCTGAAACGCCAGCAGTTCCCTTGCTTCCTTTACAAAGGCTTTGATGACAGCAATGCCCGAAAAGCTTTCCTGCGAGAAATCTGAAAGCTTGGAAAAAGCCTCCTGTCTGATGTCCCATTTCACCATCATATAACGGCCTACAACCGTAGCGCTGGCAAGCAGAAGCGCCATAGGAATCAGAGAAAGCAGCGTCAGCACCGCGTCCATCTTCCACATCTTGGCGATTGCCAAAACGCCGAGAAAAAGCGTGTCCAAAAACATCATAATGCCCCAGCCGAAACACTCCTGTACTGTATCCAAATCATTGGTAAATAAACTCATCAAATTGCCGACTTTATTGTGCTGGTAATACGCCAGGCTTAGCCGTCGGCAGTTGTCAAACATATCCTCCCGGAGCCCTGCTTCCACACGGACTGCCGCCCCGAAAAACATCACCCGCCACAAAAAACGGCCGAAAACGATGGCAAGAATAATCCCTGTCATCGGCATGCAGATTCTATCCAATAAAAAGTCCATATCAAAAGATACTGCCGTTCCGTCAACCTCGACAAAGCCCTGATTCATACCATTTATTACCATCTGATATAAATTAGGAATCGCCAGCTGCAGGCAGTCTACCAAAAGCAGTGCGGCCATGCCGAAGAAAAGCATCGGTGCATACCGAAAATAATATGGATTGATATGACGTCCAAAAATCAAGGGATCACTCCTTCTTTCATTGTTATACCTTATCATTATAATGAACATTTGTTCTTTCGTCAAGCAAAAGAAAAACCCGCACGTAAAAATGCTAGCGAGTTTGATTGCCTTTACCGTTTTCGCTGCTCCACTACTCCACCGGACATAGATCAGGCTGTGCATATTTTAGAAGATTTTTTGGAATTTCTGCACTGACAGACTGCCTACTTTGTGAACCCGGCTGTAGACCCAGTTGTGAACCTGCTGCCGTAAAGCGAAAGCAGCAAGCCGCGCCCAAGGGAGCGGCTTGCTAGCAAACGCAAAATATTTAGTTCTGCCTGTAAATCTGCTGACCCCGAACCGGCTGATACCGGATCAGTTCCGATGCCTCCAGATTTTCTCTTCGCATATCCACTGCCGAAATCTGATGATTATCGTAGGTAGTATAATAGTAAATTCCTCGATCCGCATTGCAGCAAGCCGTAAAGAGGGTCACCTCGTACTTGCCGTCTCCTAAATCACAGCAGCCACGCTGCTGATCTACTGCGCCTAGAATATGAAAAAACTGACTGACGCTTTCTTCTTCCGAATCATCACTGACCGAGTTCATTTTTACAAAAGAAGCCCGCACAAAGCGCGACTGAGAGGATAAATCTCCCGGAAGCCCTAAAGCGCCCATGCCCCGGCTGTAAGCAAAAAGCGGCAGCTTATCACAAAAATGATTCTGCGGCGCGCAGGTCGACAGGCTCATATAGTTATTCAGCTGAAACATCTGCTCCCCAAAAGGCGGATTGTTGGTCAGTACGCCCACCGGATTATCATAGATAAACAATCCCTCCGCGGTAGATTCTAGCGTGATAGCTTCCTGCTTGTCGGCAATCATCCAGTGCAGTTGCGCCGGCGGAAGACTGTCGCTGTAGGGAGTATCCAAAAGATTCACGCGCGCAAGCAGCTTCCGTGCCTCCTTTACTGAAACGCATTGTCCCAGAAGCCACGGAATCAGTTCAAATTGGGCAAGATTGCACTTCCCCTGTTTCACTTCTTTCTGATACACCGCGTTGCCCACAAAGTTCAGTCCTGCCATACCAAGCCCCGCTTCATTGACGGCCTCATAGTAAAGCGGCTCATCCTCCGGCACATACGCCATCCCAATCATCGCATGGTGGTTTTCCATCGTCTCCATGTTCCGAAAGCGAAACGGATAGTTTCGCGGTGTTATGGTAACCTCGTCCCCATAAGAGAACTCATAATCCAGTGTCCTCCCAAAATAAAAGTCCTTCGTCTTGTACGTAATCGCTGTACACATAAAATTCCTTACCCCAATCTTAACAAGATGCCGCTATGCGGCAAAGTGTATCAAAACGTTCCTATAACAAAACCTTCCTTTCGGTTATTCCTGTAAAAATATCTTTTCCCATTCTTCTCAATTTATGCCGCACCTCCTAATTTCATGCACAGATTTCCATCAGTTCAGCGCTGCGGCAATTTTTTCTACTACGTCTTCTACCGTACATTCATCACAGCAAATCGTTACATCCGCATATTTTTCATAAAGCGGCACTCGCTGCTGGTAAAGATCCGCCAGAGTCTGTCCCTTTTCCAAAGTCACGCCGCGGGTTTTAATATTAGACAGCCGCTCAAGCACCGTGTCCAGCGTCACCTGCAGATAGACAACGATGCCGTTTTCCTTGAAGCGATTCATCGCCTTGTCGAAATAAATCGCGCTGCCGCCTGTGGCAACGACATAATCCTCTCCCTCAAAATCCAGCAGCACAGATTCTTCTACCTGATGAAAGTACCCATTGCCCCGACTGTCAATAATCTCCTGCAAGGTTTTTTTCTCCCTTTGCTGAATTAAAAGATCCGTGTCCACAAAACCTTTATTTAAAGTTTTTGCAAGAACAACACCCACCGTGCTCTTCCCGCAGGAGGGCATTCCCACTAAAATAATATTCTGCATGTTTCGTTTAAACTCCTATCATTTTCACTTAGTTTTTTATTCTACCATAAATCGGTTCAGATAGCAAAGTCAGGCTTGAATCTCTGCAAAAAGAATCATTGGCAAACCACCCTAACCTGATGTACAATATAAGGAGGAAAATAGGAGGCACAGAATTGATGAACCAGTACAGCAAAGAAGTTGGAAACAGAATCCGCATGTTCAGAAAAGCCAAGGGCTTCAGTCAGCAAGAATTTGCAGATGCACTGCATAAAACAAAGTCAACCATTTCTAAATATGAGCATGCTGCTATTGCACTGGATCTTGAAACCCTGCACGAAATATGCCAGCTTCTGCAAATACCAATGCACGCACTTTTAACAATTGCAGAGGAAGAAGACTTCCCATCTGAAAAAAACGTCGTATCTCAGTTTTATCTGTACAACCTTGCCGGACGCAGCGGCACACTCCACAGAAGTCTTGTAGAAATTTACAGCGGCAATCAAAATTCGAATCTGCATCATCAGGAAGCTTCCATGTTCTACGGCGTTCCCTCTTTTCAGACACCCGAAAAATGCCAGGGTTTCTACTACGGTTTTATCACCAAAAAGGACATCTTTACGCATCTGCATTTAATCAATCAAAAAAATAATATTGAGCAGGTTTCCATCTGCTATCGCTCTAATCTGGATAACCTGCTCTTTAATATCGGTCTTCTCACCGGTCTATCCTTTGCCAATCTGGTTCCCGTCACCTGCAAGGCAGTCATTTCAGAAAAACCGCTGACAGAAAACCAGCTGCTCCTTGACGCCCTCACCTTCGACCAGACGGAAATCAGACGCATTCGAAACACCGGTATCGTATCGCTGCAAAGGCGCTAAATTTTCTTCGTTTTCAGCACGCCCAGCACTGTAAAAATCCCTGCCGGGATAATCCAGCCAAAGCCCAGACCGGACAGCGGCAGCAAATTTGCAAAGATATCAATGTCGAAGATATTTCCAATCTGCAAAAGCACCGATGCTGCAAAGGCGCCAAATGCTGCAAAGCGGTAGGTCGTTTCTGACCGAATCCACCTTCCCAAAAATCCAAATACCACCAGCACAATCAACACCGGATAAATCAAATCCAGTACCGGCGCTGCCATAGAAATAATCGTTGAAGTTCCAAAATTGGAAATGACCCAGGAAACCAGCGTAAATACAGCAACCAGCACTTCATACTTTACACCTGTTTTTTCTGCAAAGAAGGATGCAATGGAAGTCAAAAGTCCAACTGCCGTCGTCAGACAGGCAAAGGCGACAATCACACCCAGAAGAAGCATACCAGGCTTTCCCAGAAGCTGTTCTGTCAGCAAAATCAGAAGCTGTGCCTGACTCAGTTGTTCCTTTACAGAAACCGACATAGTCGCGCCTATATAGGCAAGGCCGCCATACACCACGACTAGCAATACCGTTGCAATAAGACCACCCCTTAGAATCAGCGCAGAGTGTTCCTTCTGCTGGCTATATCCTTTCTGACGAATGGTCATCAAAATCGCTACAGAGAAAATATACGCAGCCATCATATCCATAGTCTGATAGCCGGACAGCAGTCCGTTTCTCACAACACTTCCCGTCTGGGCAGAAGGTCCGATTTCCCCCAGCGGCGTTACAATTCCTTTTCCAATCATTACTAAAAGTGCAACAAACATCACAGGCGCCATAAATTTCCCTACAAGATCTACAACCTTGCTCTGTTTTGCGCTGAGAAGAAATGCGACTGCAAAGAAAATCCCAGTAAATAACCAGGAGTTTATTGCTCCCAGGTTCGGTACTACACCGACCTCATAGGTAATTGCCGCCGTCCTAGGAACCGCTACAAAAGGTCCAATGCACAGACAGTTAAGCGCAAGAACCACAGTAGAAATTTTATTTCCAAGCTTTCCCGTAAGCCCTTCTGCACCCTCTCCGCTTCCTGCAATAGCAATCATGGCAAACAAGCTCATACCGATATCAATAAAAATAAAGCATAAAAATCCAATCAGCCAGGATCCGCCGGACTCCCAGCCTAAAAATGGAGGAAAAATAAGATTCCCTGCTCCAAAGAACATTGCAAAGAGTGCAAAGCCAATGGTCAGGGAATCAGCTGTTTTAATTTTGTTCATCTTTACACCTCACAACTAAAATTCATGAGGCTATTTTATCATCTGAAATCTGCCGATGACAAACATAGGGTCGTTTCCTTAAAGGAAACTTTTTCCATCTATGTATCTTGTTAAGAAACTTTTTCTCTCTATTCATAGAACTTTACAGAATTCACTGTGAAAACGAGAAAATTCACGAAAAAGGTTCTTTTTAAGAAACCTTTTTATGTCTGCGGAACATACTTCTCGGCAGAGAGAACACCGCAACCATGCCCAGCACCATAGCGCCGATGATTTTCAGCACTGCAAAACCGCCAGACAGCCCCTGCACCGTATTTCCGATAAACAGATTATAGATCATGTTATAGATGCTAATCCCTGGAATAATGGGAAATATCCCAGGAATCATAATCACGTTGGCAGGCACCTTGCAAAATACGGCAAGGATTCTCGCCAATAGCGCAATGACTGACGCTGCAAGAAATGACGCCAGCGCAATGGACATAAAAGGAATACAAAGCGTATAAATAATCCAGCCCGCAAGTCCCACAAGGCCGCATACGCCGCACTGTCTGCCCGGCACTTTAAACAGCACCGCAAAAGCCGCTGTTCCGATACAGGCAGCAATGCCCTGCAATACAAATTCTATCATCAGACACGACCTCCCAGCTGCAATGCTAAAAATACTCCTGTGGTAATGCAGGTAAACAGTAAAATTGCGTCTACCATTCTGACCCCGCCGGAGATATAGTTCTGATCCACTAAATCCCGCACGCCATTAACAAAAGCCACACTGGGAAGCAGCGGTATAATCGCCCCGACAATGGCTTTATCAAGATTTTCCACCATGCCCATTCTCATCATCAGCACGCAGCCTCCCGCCGCTATAAAGCTAGCAGCAATGTGCAGAAGCACATTGGAAAGATGCAGGGGTTCCAGTGCCAGAAAAAAGCCCCAAACGAGAATCCCCATCAGACAAGCTACCATGCAGTCTAACGTTCCTCCTCCGAGAAAATAGCAAAACGCTGCCGCACCGATACCAGAGCAGAGAACGTGCAGCCACTTATTATATTTCCGCCCCTGTCTAATTGCCTCAAATTCTTCTATTGCGGCATCAATCTCTAAATCCATCTGCTCTATTTTTCGCGACAGATTATTCAGTTCGCAAAGTTTGTTTAGATCTACACTGGTGCTCATAATCGGCTCCAGGCTGGTCTCCCGCTCTTCTGTTCCCATTTCCAAATTGACAAACACACCGTTAGATATGATAAATACCTGCTGTTTTGTCGTTCCATAGTGCTTTGCAATTCTCTCCATGGTCTCTTCTACACGGGCAATCTCCGCACCGCATCGCAGAAGTTGTTCCCCGACCCCTGCAGTCAGATATAACACTTTCTGTAGATATCGCATTTTTTCGTCCTCTTTCTATCGTAACATCATCGCTGCTGCCATAATACCTCGTTTCCCCTGGTGCCCCCGGTGGGAAAAGAATACGTCCTTATGGCATTTCGTACAGAGATTCATATCGCTGAAATGTTCTGGCAAAATTCCCTCTGCCAGCAAATCATACCTGATGATTTGCTTTAAGTCAAGATAATATTTTTCGCCTTTTTGGTAAGAAAAATTTCTATAATTTTCGTCCTTATCAAAAAAACGCTGCGCGACATCCGTATCCACCTCAAAACAGTCTTGGCAAAGGGCAGGTCCAAGCCCTGTGATCAAATTTTCTGCAGAGCTGCCGTAGCAATCTTTCATCTTACGCACCATTTCCCTGCTGATACCGCCAAGTGTTCCTCTCCATCCCGAATGGGCAAGACCGATAACTCTCTTTAGCGGATCATAAAAAAACACTGCATTGCAGTCTGCATGACCAGTTACTATAGCAATCCCCGGTACATCAGTCACAAGACCATCCACATCTTCGTAATCCTTGGGACACGTTACACCCTTTCCCGCATCCGATGCCTGCACCACTCGAATATTGGTGGTATGGGTCTGATCTGAAACGACAAGGCTCTCAGCGCCAGTTCCCAATGTCTCCGCTAAAAGCTCATAATTCTGCCGTATATTTTCCTCACTGTCCAGAGTTCGCGCTCCAAAATTCCAGCTGGCGGTACAGCCGCCGCTCACACCGCCGTGACGCGTTGTAAACAGATGCACAAGCTCCGGATATGCCGCAAAAGCATTTAGCGTCAGGTACTGCCGCTCTCCCAATTTGTGAAGCTTATAATTTTTCGTGGATTCTTTCATTCTCTTCCCCCCCCAACATAAAATCTTCCATCACACATACGGATAGTATACGAGATATTTACAAAAACTACAAGAGACAGCTTGCCTCCTTTTGTTGACAGTAAGGCTTATGTAAAAGCATTTTGGAAGTTACAGAACTTTACCCTTTGTTGCCACAAAAAAAAGGAAAATTCCTAAAGACAATACGTCGCAAGACGGATACAACACTCCTTCCGCCTATATTTTTCTCAAAAAGAAGGAGCATCCCCATCACCGGACGCCCCTATCAATCAAATTTTCCTTTTTTCAATTATATTTCAACGTTTTTCTGCAACGGCGATTTTCATTTCATAAATAACCCTATTACAGACTTACTCCACATCCACCCGTTCAGAAAGCCATGCGGCATTGACCTCGGCATACTTTCCGGCAGGCACTGAAAGGGACTTCAGATAATCCCGCTCCAGCTGCCCGTAGAGTTCCTCATCCAAATTAACCGTCAGTTGTTCGCCCATAGCGTTCGTATAATCCCAAATAATAAAGTAATCCTCCTCACCATCGAGATAATACAAAAGGTCCTCGCGGCGCACCTTAGGCCATTCGCCCTTTATATTCTCATAAACCAGCGCCTTGTAAAGCTCGATAATCCGGTCATCTCTGCCGCCATCAAAGATGAGAATTTTTTCTAAAAGCTCTCCGCCATCTTTGACTACTCGAAAAACTGCCTCTGCGTCTATCGAAGACTCCGGCAGTTCCAGACTGTTGAGCTGCGCAAGCAAAGAGTTGTCGTGTTCCGGCGCCATGTAAATGGTCAGTTTCCGATCAGGATCCATATACATCATCGGATACTCCGCCAGCGTTTCATCTCCGCACTTTGGACATTTTGCAAGGAAAAAGGACCCATTCATGACCTTCTCCTTATACGACGGCTCCACACACACATCTACAAATTCATGGATATCCATCATAATCTCTTCCCCGCAGCCCGGGCATTTAAATTTCTCCCTCTCCATAATCCACCTCTTCAATTGATATTTGTTCCATGTCCTTAGGCTCTTCCACATTAATCACGCCTTCAATATCCTCAATCTCCGGCAATTCCTTCAGACTGGTAAATCCAAAATTCTTTAAAAACGTATCTGTTGTACCGTACAAAATGGGTCTTCCAATCCCTTCAGACCGCCCCTTTGCACAGATCAAGTCTTTCTTTGCAAGACCATCGATCACCCGGTCACATTTGATTCCTCTGATCGCATCGATTTCCCCCTTCGTTACCGGCTGTTTGTAAGCGATAATTGCCAGTACTTCCAGCGCTGACTGAGACAGCTTTTTCACCTTGACCGGCGTGCACAGTCTCTCAATAAACTCGGCATTCTCAGGTCTTGTTACAAACTGAAAAGACTTTCCCACCTGCCTGACGACAATTCCCCTGCCTTCCTGCTCATACTCATCTTTCAGTTCCAGAAAATATTCCATCATATCCTCTTTACTGATATTAAAGAGATCTGCACAAGTCTTCACTTCCAGAGGCTCGCCCCAGATAAACATCATGGATTCCAGCGCAGATTTGATTGTCTTCTTACTGTTCATGTTCGATTGTCTCCTCCATGTTTTTTTCTCCCGGCAAAACCATAATATCTCCGTAAATATGCTTCTGCTCTGCGTCCAGATATTTGTCGCGCATCATCTGCAGCACAGAAGTAAAAGTAACCACCACATCATATCGATCTTTCTTGTCAGGAATCAGTTCCTTCAGATTCAGCTTGCCAATTCCCCTTGATAAGGCTGATTTAAATCGGTCTTTAATGTAGACCATTCTGCTTTCAATGGTGGCTTTTTCTCTCTCCACCCTGGTATAGTGGGCTCTGACATCTTCCTCCCGCTTTTTCTTTCGCAGAAACAGATCGAAAGCCGTCGCAAACTGCTTAATATCCAGCGCCAGGTATTCATCCGGTTCTTCCAGATAAGCAGAAATATCTTCCTGCGGTTTCTCGTAAACAAAAGACATATACGCTTCTCGTTCCGCCAGAATTTCCGCACCTCTTTTAAATCGCTTGTATTCCAGCAGACGTTCAACCAGTTCGCTTCTTGGGTCATCTTCAAGCACCGTCGTGCCGTCGATGGTTGTCCTCGGCAAAATCATCTTCGACTTAATATCAATTAAAGTCGCTGCCAGCACCATAAACTCTGTGCCGATGTTAAAGTCCATCTCCCGCATCGCTTTGATATATTCTAAGTACTGTCCGGTAATTTCCGAAACCTTTATATCATAGATACTCATCTGGGCATTCTCAATGAGATATACAAGAAGGTCAAAAGGTCCCTCAAAAATAGGCAGCTTTACTTTGTAACTCATAATCTCTCCTTTTCAGCGATGCCCGTATAATAATTATAGTACAAAAGTCCGATAATCACTATCACGCAGCCAATCAGCTCGTAGGAAGTCGGAATCTGTCCCAGAAAGATAACGCCCATGATGATAGCAAACACGGATTCTCCCGACTCCCATGCAGAAACGTACAGAGAATCCACATAGCCAAAGCACAGGTTAAGCACTGCATGGGCGCCGATTTGGCAAACCAGCGTCATTGCGATAATATAGATATAGTCCATGCTGCTGTAGCCCAAAACCGGCGTTCCCGTTGCAATAACACCTGCAGAAAAGCAAATCCAGCAGGAGAAAAATACTAAAAATACATAAACCGCGCCTGGCACCTTTTTTCGCACTTCATTGCCGATTGCAAAGTAAATGCCCATAAATGCACCGGCAAGGAACGCCAGCACATCGCCTTTAAAGTTGCCTGCCGTAAGCTGCTGATAATCAAGTCCAGCAATCATGACACCGCCGAGAAGGGCTAGAACAATGCCCATAATCGGTCTGCGTCCAACCTTCCGTTTGAAAATAAAAATCGTGATTGCCAGAACGACCAGCGGATGCAGTGCTGCCAGCACAACTGCACTAGCCACATTCGTCATTTTCACCGCATTAAACCAGGAAAAGAAATGTCCAAACAAAAATGCCCCTGCAACAAAGGTCCATATGTAGTCTTTCACAGAAATCTGTTTCAGCACATCCCGCTGCTTTAGAAGCACCGGAACCGCAAAGAACGGCACACCGATAGTCAGTCTCCAAAATCCAATAGCAAGAGAAGGCGCCTCAATCACACTGCCAAAAATGCCTGAGGAGGACCCTGCCATTACAGCCAGTACTACAATAATTTTAACATAGCGGGCAAGAACGCCCTTCTTTTCTTTTTCCATTATTTCGCTTCACTCCTGTTTCCTGCCGCCTGACATATGCAAACGCCAGCAATGATGATAACCGTTGTTAATATCTTAACCGGCTGCAGTTCCTCTCCCAGCATCAACGTTGCCAGGATGAAAGAAAATACCGGCACTAAATTGACGAAAATTGAGCATCTGGTCGGTCCGATGATTCTAAGCGCAATCTGCTGTATATAATAAGCGATGCCTGAGCAGAACACAGCCATGAATAATAGTGCGATCCAAGCAGACACCGGAACGCTTGGCAGAAATTCCCACGGCTTTTCCATGAGCGAAACAGGAATCAGCACGATGGAACATACCAAAAAACTGTAATAAGTCAATACCACCGGTGGAATGTGACTGCATCTGCTCTTGCTGTAAACCCCATATGCCGACCAGCATACCACAGCACCGATCATATATAGGTCGCCTCGATTCAGTTCCATCTCTGCAAAATGTGCAAAGTCACCGGCTGTAATCGTAAGCACCACCCCAAATAGAGACAGTAAAATGCCGAGAAGCTGTTTGAGCGGCACCCTCTGATGTAAAAACACAAAAGCGATGAGCACCGTAATCACAGGGTCAATAGCTCTGATAATCGAAGAATTGATTGCCGTCGTATAGTTGAGGGATTCAAAGAAAAACAAATGATAGCCTACCATACCCACAACCCCTGTAAAAAGAAAATGCGGAATGTCCTTCTTTGTAAATTTATATGCCGCCTGTGGCTCCTTCTCCTGGGTCGCCTTCATGATAAAATACATTAAAACCGAAGCAATTGCAAATCGCAGGAATGTCACCGAGCCGGACGGAATGTATGGACCCGTATATTTCCCAGCAATAAAAGCCCCCGACCACAAAAAAGCAGCCAGTACCATAAGTGCGTAAATCGTCGTATTCTTCTTCATTTATTTCAATAACTTTTCCAGATTTTCCCTGTAGGGAGGTCTGACAATTCCTTTCTCCGTAATTACTGCTGTGATATATTTCGCCTCAGTCACATCAAAAGCCGGATTGTAAGTCTTAATCCCTGCAGGCGCCATAGGCTTCTCATACCACATCTTATAAATCTCTTCTCCGTCTCTTTCCTCAATCTCTATTGCTTCGCCGCTTGCCGTATTCAAATCGATGGTCGAAGTCGGCACATACATATAGAAAGGGATCCCATATTCCTTTGCCAAAATTGCTACGCCGCTGGTACCTATTTTGTTGGCGCCATCACCATTTGCCGCCATTCTGTCGCAGCCGGTCACAACAACGTCAACCCAGCCCTTCTTCATCACAGTCGCCGCCATGTTGTCACAAATCAGAGTAACATCAATACCCGCCTTGGAAAGCTCCCAGCTAGTCAGTCTTGCCCCCTGCAAAAGCGGCCTGGTTTCATCAGCAAAGACATGAAAATCAAACCCTCGCTCTGCACCGAGATAAATTGGTGCCAGACAAGTTCCGTACTTGGCAGTCGCTATGGTTCCAGCATTACAATGGGTCAGAATTCCCATACCTGGACGCAGCAGCGACAAACCATATTCTCCCATAGCATAGCAGGCAGCCTCATCCTCACTGCGAATGGATTCCGCCTCGATAAAGAGCCTCTGCTTTGCGGCTTCAACACTTTGCGGTTTCTCCGCCCCAAGCACGCCGCACATTCTATTCAGTGCCCATGCCAGATTGACCGCCGTCGGTCTTGCCGAAATCAGATAGTCCTTTGCTTTTTTTAGCGCCTGCATAAACTCTGCAAGCCCCTTTTCTTCCGGAAAATCCCGCATTTCCACATAAAGACCGTATGCCGCTGCCACACCAATTGCCGGCGCGCCTCGAACACGCAATTTGTAAATTGCTTCAAAGACGTCTTCTTTGCTCTGCATTTCTATGTAAATTTCTTCACCGGGCAAACAGGTCTGATCCAAAACAAGCATTTTTCCGTCCAGATACTTAACCGGTGCAATATCGAAAACTTTCATTTTTACACTCCTCTAAGCTTATAGTATACCACACTGAGTGCGGTATTGACAAGAATTCCCTTGCATGTTTTGCGATGCTGGCAGCATCGTCTCCGTCCACTTCTGCTAGTTATAAATTAACCAGAATTATATTTTTCTAAATTTTTCATATAAAAACTCTTGTAAATTCTAAAATATCTGTTATACTAATATTAGTTCTAAGATGTATGATTGATTGTCACCACAATGCAAGGTCGATTTTCCATTTTGACCTGCCCGTGGTGTTTTTTATTTGTATCATTTGGGCTAATATAATATAAAGGAGGTACCACTTATGAATACTGGTACTGTAAAATGGTTTAACAACGAAAAAGGTTTTGGTTTTATCTCAGGAGATAATGGTAGCGGAGATGTCTTTGTACATTTTTCTGTTATTCAAAGTGCAGGCTACAAATCCCTGGAAGAAGGACAGCATGTAACCTACGATGTAGAGCAGGATCCAAGGGATTCCGCAAAACTTCGCGCAGTTAATGTTTTCGTTGCATAAACGCCCACAATTTCAAAAGGAAAAGACGCAGCCCTCGCAGCTGCGTCTTTTTTATCTTTAAACACTATGCGCCAGCATGGTATTTAAAAGCTTAGATATACTTATTGCGTTCCAAATATTTTGTAATATTATCTCTGCGATTCAGTACTCGGTTTGCATAACTGTAGGAAAATTTTCCTGCATTCACTGAGCCCGGTCCATACGCATAGGCGGAAAGCGCCTTTTTATAGGTCTTGTATGTTTTTTTCATACTTTTTAAATACCTTGCGCCGACTTCAATACTGACTTCCGGCTTGTAAAGGCTTGACGGGCTATATCCGTAACTTCTTGCTAAAGAATCGCTGGTCTGCATAAGCCCCTTATAGCCATAAGGGTTAGTTGCATTGGTATAAAAAGTGCTTTCGCCTTGAGCAACTGCCATCAGTACTTTAGGATCCAAATCGTACTTCTCGCCTTTTTCAATGAACAGTTTTGCCAAAGTCTTGGATTTTCTTGTTCCTACATTTGGATTAATTTTTCTGATGTAAGCGGCAAGACCGTTACGGTACTTTTCTTCCTTCTTTTTCTTTTCCTCAGCTTTCTTCTTTTTCTCTGCTTCCTTCTGAGCTTCTGCTTCGTCGTATTCGTCGACCATCTGCTCTACTCTCTGTCCGCCTTTTTCTGTATCGTTACTAGATTCTACTTCTCTGCTTTCTGCTGCGTAAATGGAAACTGATGAGCAAGCGACGATGGTTAATACCAGTAAAACTGTGATTAGCTTCTTCGCCATTTCTTTCTTCTCCTCTGTCTATTAGTTTACTCGTGCAGGAAGTCATTCACCAGATGTTTCCTGCGACTCCTATATTATAAACAAAGGTCAAGGCGAATTCTTAAGAAATCTTAATTTTTCACACACTTTTCACGAAGCTTTACCATTTTTTGTTTTTATTGTCCAATTTATATTTTAATTATTTGTTTTTAATTCTAAATTGTATCCAATCTCCTTAAGATTTCTTAAGAATTATTGCAGTTTCTTAAGGAATCTTAAGAAACTATTTTTTCAAATATCCATGCTCCTTCAGAAAGTTCTCCATGTCCTCTGCTCTTCTTAAAGTCAGATCTGCATAGTCTGTGGAATAGTTTCCTGAATGCACCGAACCCGAACCTTGGTTGTAGGCTGTCAGCGCCAATCTGGTGTCTCCGAATTCTTCCAATTTATCTTTGATATAGCTGGCGCCAACTTTGATACTGATATCCGGATTAAACAGACTTTCAGGGGTATAACCCGCACTTTCCGCTAAGATATCTCCCGTCTGCATGAGTCCTTTATAATTAGCACAGCTAACTACATCCGCGTAATAACAACTCTCTGTCTGGGCTACCGCCATGACGATTTTTTCATCTACATTATATTCATCCGCATACTTCACGAAACTGTCAACCATAGCATCTGCCTCCTGCTTGCTTACATTTCTGTTGACATGGCGAATATACGCAGAAAGACCTTTTCGATAATTCTGATCTTCCTTTCTGACCGCAGTCGCACAAGATGCCATAGCAGTTTCAATTTTTGTAAATTCTTTTGGCGTAAATGACGTGAGTTCCGGCTCCCTTACATCTGTATCGGCATAAATCACAGCTGCTGAAAAAACAGTCATAGAAATCAATGCCCCTGTAATAAATAGCTTCTTTTTCATATCAAATCTCCCTTTTTTTCCTTTTGTGTCTTACACTTAAACGTGCCTGCCACAATTTCTCAGGCTATATTAGTATAGGCAGGCAAAAAAATGAATAAACTGTAAATCACGACTTTTCACATCGTCTTCACAGTTCGGTTCAGTTTTTTAATGTTTTAAAACTAATTTAAAGGTTCGCCTTTGGTGTTTTTGTATAATTGTATGCAATTTCCCCTCTGATTTCTTCCTTCTTGCAATTATTCCTACTTTACACTATACTATAGGTAGATTTAGTGAGGAGGTCTTATTATGAAATTTTTAATTGCTGATGCTTTTACCGATACCACTTTCGGCGGAAATCCAGCCGGCATCGTTCTGCTTTCCGAAGGCGCTGACTTTCCGTCTGACGAACTCTGCATCAAAACCGCTGCAGAACTTCGCTACTCTGAAACAGCTTTCATTAAAGTTTTAGATGCCCATGAATTTCAGATTCGCTATTTTACCCCAGCTGCGGAAGTTGACCTTTGCGGTCACGCTACCATCGCATCATTTTATGCACTGATGTACCTCGGCATTATCGAAAATAACTGTTCCTGCATCAATCACACCCTTGCAGGAGATTTGAATATCGAAATCAAAGACGGCTTTATCATGATGGACATGGCTTCCCCAGAGGAAATTTCCATTATGAACGACCCTGAGAAAATCAAAGAGCTTTACGATATCATGGGAGCAGATTATGACTCCTCCATGGACCTACCTGTGCCAAGACTGATTTCCACAGGTCTTCCAGACATCATGATGCCCGTTTCTGACCTTGCCGCCCTTAACGCCATCGAGCCTGACATGAAAGCTCTTTCCGCACTGTCAGAACGCTATGGCGTCGTCGGCGTCCATGCCTTTACGCTGCACTGTGAAAAAGGCGTTACCGCCCACGCCAGAAACTTCGCACCTCTTTACGAAATTGACGAAGAGGCCGCCACTGGCACTTCCAGTGGCGCTATGACCTATTACTTCTATCTGAACAAACTCATTGGCGAAAAGAGCAGTTGTAAGTTCGTTCAGGGAGAAAAAATGCAGCGTCCGTCGGTGATTCTTACCGAAATCGACGCTTCTGCAGAAAGTTGCCGAATTAAGGTCGGCGGCAGTGCTGTCATTTTAGCGGAAGGTGAAATTCATATCAAGTAATAAGCGCTTGACCGCAAATGATGAAAAACAATGAAAAGCAAAAACAAAGCCCTTGCCGATGCGCCAATCGACAAAGGGCTTTTATATTTTTAATCCAGAAATGGTGCAAAGATGTGTTTCATACCAATACCCTCTTCTACGTAAGGCAGCTGAATGATATGGTAGCTAGCCTCGGAATTTCCTTCTATCAGGCAAACGCCTTTTTCTGTAATGGCAACGTCCCAGCCTACAAGGCCCACTCCTTCAAGCCGTAGTGCAGCCTCCTCCGTTACTGTAAGAACTTTATCCCAGTGAGGTATCTGAAAGCCTTTCGTTGCAAGCTTTGAAATAGGATGCTGAGGATAATGTTTCCCCTCCAAATCAATTGCATCCATACAGGTTACGCCACTTTTTACATCCACCGTAGCGATAATTCCGCCTGCATGAAAATTGTCCACAATCTTACCGCGACCCATGCGAAAGCCCGCATAAATATGATAACATTTTCCTTCCTGCGTAATCGTCAGTACCCGCACAGAATTCACCGAAGACGTATTGAACGCCGCCATCTCCGGATGCTGCACGATGCATTCCTCGCAAATCATTGTTTTCTTCGCCGAAAACAGTTTCTCATACAACGAGCGTTTCTCGGTTTCAGACAAGTCCGCGCCGCAGTGTATCTTTTCGATACCCTTACCTTGTGTAGCAGACGTAGGCTTGCAGACTAAGTCCTCCACGCCTTCCATCCTTTCTAAAAACTCTTCAAAGGTGAGCTTCCGATTTACAAACCACTTTCGGTTCAGCAAATCGTCGTATTTCTTCGCAAAACGCTCCTTATGCAGCAGGAGTTTCAGCACTTTAGGATCGTGGTTGTACTTAAAAGAGATTTCATCCATCACCTTCGAGGTCAAAAAAGTGCTCTGTTTATCTGCATCATACCTATACAATTTAAATTTATAATAATCCTTGTAAGTGCATCCGCACACCTTTCTCGCCTGCCTAATGCGTTCAAGTGCCGTCTCCTCGTCCCATCCGGTCTCCTTGCAGACCATTTCAAGAGCATGTGCCTTTTCTTCACGATTTCGTGCATTTACAATCTGCATATCCCGTTTTACTTTTTCCAGTTCTTTCTCAGTTCTGGCCCAAAGTTTACGTTTTGCATAATATCTATAGGAAATATCCCATTCCCTGGCAACTTCCATCTGCTCTTTTGCTTGTTTATAGGTCCAACCAGTTTCTTTGCAAACGTATTCAATATATGGATTTCGCTTTTCTTTCCTCAAAATGCGCAATATTAATTTCTTTCCAGTTTCATTCATCTTTCAGTTCATCCCCATATAATTTTTCTAACACTCTGTTAGTTTACACATCTTTAAAGAAGATTACTCCTTGAAAATGAAATTGAGATGAAAATTCCAATATTTTCTTTTATTAAAAAGAAATATTGGATACAGGCTAATGTCTATATCCAATATCTCTAAGTACAATATGATTAAGAGTCTAATCCCTCTTCCCTTTTATTTCAGTATAATATATCGTCAACAAAAATCAAGGAATTTCGGATAACTGGTCGTTTTTTCGGATAACTGGTCATTATTTGGTAATTAATCCCATAATTGTATGCGAAAACTGCCACTTTTCATATTTCTTTTCCCTAGTCAGTTTCTCCTATTTACGTACCTTGATCTCTTCTTTATCCAGGGTATTCAGTATGAGTGAATGCTACGAAGAAAGAAACAGGCTGCGCCCAGTGCTAAGCGCTGCTTGATGAATTATGACCGAATGGAATTTACACCACATTTTGAACTTGACTTTTTTTTACTCTTTTTAACCTAAATTGTGATTTTTTTATAAAAGTGTATAAGATTTTGCTTCTTTCAGCTCTTTCATACTGCTGTGTCTCCAAAAATCTTTGATAAACCCTCGGTATTGCCTCATAAAATGCAGTATTTATGTATGTATCTTCCAATATTTCTAAAAACTTTATGCAGAAGTGCTCTATTGCTGAATGCAATTTATACATTTATCCAAGATTTTTTGATTTTCGGTTAAGATTTAATGATTCACTTATACACTTTTTTCGCGAATATCCGTTTTAGGTTAAAAGCAGTCTCCACTCGCTTAATGCTCTATTTATACAACCATTAAAAATAGAAAAAAGAGACAGATTTAACTCTGTCTCTTTCATAATGCGAACTTGCAATTATTCGATGATCTCAGTAACAACGCCGGAACCTACTGTTCTGCCGCCTTCTCTGATCGCAAATCTCAGTCCTTC
>NZ_QWEQ01000016.1 GCF_009936045.1 Emergencia sp. 1XD21-10
GTCCAGTTGATTCTCATCTTGGAACCGGTGTAACGCTTTGTGGTTACCTTAATCTTGAAGGATTCTACTGCTTTGATAATCTTTTCTACAGCATCTTTTTCTAAAGCTGCTAATGTAGCTTCAGCATCTGCTAATTCTTTGAATTTTGCATCAGGAATATCTTTTGCAGCATTCTGATTATATACGCCACTTGGAGCTGGAGCAGTATAATCTGTGTATTCAGCAACATATGCATCATATAATGCTCTAGCCGTTTCAACTAATGCCTTATGGGCTTCAGTTACATTAAACGGAATTGCATCAATTGCCTTTTTAACAGCAGCTAATTCCTGACCGCGAATGGTTACTAGCTTATCAGTTAAAGTCGTAATTTCAGCATCAGTAAATCTTGTCACACCTTCGTAGATTTTGCCAGTATCACATTTTTCATTGAATGCCTTCTCTTTCGCAACTAATGTTTTGATATTTTCCTTATCAGCGCTAGTTACATTAGCAGGAAGTTTTGCAATTGCATCAGTGATTTCTTTCTTTTCAGCTTTGGCTAATGCAGAAATCGCTAATTTTAAAGTTGCGATGTTTGCAATGTCAGTATTATCCATTGTTTTATTCGCATCTTTGTTGTATGCCACAGCTGCATCAAATGCAGCTGTAACTGCAGCGGCATTTGCGGTAGTAATGGTTGCAGGCAGTGCCGCAATTTTATCTTCAACTGCTTTCTTGTCGGCTGCAATCTGTCCCTTGGTTTTTGCTGCGTCAAGTACTGCTTTTGCAGTGTTTAACAGTGCAGCAACTTTTTCAGTTGTTCTAGCACCATTGCTTGCATATAAATCTGCAAAGAAATTATCATCATATGCCGTGAAATCTCTGTAGCCTGCATCTGCGGATGTAAATCCAGCATTCAGCATTGTTTTATATGCTTCCAGAGCAGTTTTGTTGGTAGTAAAGCCTGCCATCGCTTTAATCTCATCTAATAAATCTTCTTTAGTATAGATTTCATCTAAACCAACTACTGCATTGTTATTAGTATATACGTTCTGAACTTCAGTAGCAGTTTTTGCAGCATCTACAGCAGCAATTAATTTATCAAAGAGAGCGTTTACTTTTGCTTCTTCTGGAGCATAGTAGCCTTCGGCAAGTGCCTCTGCTCTACCTTTTTCAATATCAGCTTTTTCAAGTTCAATCACTTCTTTGGAAACCGCAGCTGCAGCATTGGTAGCATCAGATTTAATCTCTGCTTCAGCAGCATCATATCCAGACCAGGCAGCATTTGTTTTGTATGCTGCAACTTTTGCATCTGCAACAATTTTATCAATTGCATCTGCATCTTTTACAGTATTTCCATCTGCATCTTTATATGCTTTATATTTAGCTGCAACTGTTTCCAGATCAGAGATTTTTACCGCATTTGCAGTATAGAAGAAATCAGTTGTTGGAACAGCAATAGTATCGGTTGAAGTAGCAATGGCACTCAACTCAGCATCTGTAGTAACAGCATTGATAATTGCAGTCATGCCTGCAACATATGCATCCTTTTCGGCCTTTACTTTTGCAGCAGTATCACCAGTAGCAGTAGCATTGCTAGCAAGGTACTGTGCAGCATTTGCATTTACACGGCTTAAATAAGCAGCCTTTTTTGCAGCTAAAGTGGTAGCATCTGCTTCTTCTTTCGCAGTTGTTAAATAGTTCAGTGCATTTGCGAGCTTGTAACCGATTACAACATTTGCATCTGTACTGTCAACAATTTTAACAACATCTTTTAATGCGCCGGCATCAACCGTTGCCGTTTCAGTACCATATTCACCGGTAGCAGTATTATAAGTAACGGTTTCTGTAGCACCAATCTCACCTAATGCAGTCTTAACAGCACTAACATCTGCATTTGCAGCAATTGTTACAGCATTGATTTCTTTTTTGATCTCAGCAATTTTTTCTTTTGCAAGATCATAACCACTCTTTTTTGTTACTTTATCAACAGTAGTGGAGTAAATAGATAAATTAATCTTATCTACAGCATTCAGTGCTTCTGCTTTCTTCTCTGCAAAGTCAGCTCTAGCAACAGCATCCTTCACCTTGACATCAGCGTATAACGCATCGTTTAAATCACCCTGTACCAAAACTGGAGCGTCAGATGCAAAATCATTTTTGGTATCATCTCCCTTCGCTTCACTATAGAGTGCAACAATCTCGTTTACTGTTAAGTCTTGAAGATCAGCATATTTGCCTTTGATTTCGTTTGTTCTTGCAGTGATAGCAGCAAGCTGCTTATCTTTAATCAGCTGTGCAGCAGCAGTCCAAGCAGCTTTGCTGGCAGTATAGCCAGTATCATATTCTGCAGCAGTTATGTTCTTTACAACATTGTTATAGCTGCTATTCAGAGTTTCAGTAACCTGCGCCTGAGCCTGATTTACATTACCGTTGAATGTTCCTTCATCGGTTACCGCAAAAACAGTTCCAACAGCACTGAAGCTATAAGTGAAGACAACTGACAATGCAAGAAGCACTGTTAAAAATTTCTTCATTTTAAGAATTCCTCCCTCTTTTTTGTTCTTTTTTAAGATTATAGTTATACGCCTTTTTGCGCAAAACTCATAAATGAAATGATAGTTCACAATGAACTTAAAAATAAAGTGTCGAAGTAAATTTTAACAAAGATAACAAAGAAATTTGAAATAGAGAACAGCAGTTTATGATTAAGCGCATAATATAAAAGGAGATGACGCTATAGGAGTTATGACTATGGATATAGGAGATATGACGGGCAGAAAGACTGTAAGCATTTCACAAAAGCGGAAGCTTATAATTCCATAGTGGCAAGAGTTGCTTTTGAAATTTAAAGAGATACAAAGGAATTTTCGACCTGCAATGGAGTCAATGCTTGAAGATGCAGCAAAAGCAGCATACGGCGAAGGCGAATTTTATACCAGTGAAGATATTTTTGGTCGGGAGGATTAACTATGGTTTACCGCCAGCTGCAAAATATCTTAAGAAAATAAAGGACAAACATCTAAAAAAGTATTCCAGAATGCGGTTAGTGGGATTTTGCTGAATCCGCAGATAGGGAGCCCGAAAAAGGGAGATTTATCTGGTATTTATGGATACGACATATATCATAACAAAACAAATTACGAACTTTCCTATCAGATTGAAATTATAGATGAAACTGTAGTTATCGTTATTTTAGCAGGGACTAGAGAGAACTTTTATGAGCAACTGAAGCGATATATGAAATAAGAGGTCAAGCAATTTGTGAATTATGAATGATGACAAAAGAAGGTCGGAATAAACCGACCTTCTTGATTTTTTTGGATAGGTGAATCACCAATCATTTAGCAATTCTGTAAGCCTTGTTGGATTAGTCAGATTATAAGCGCTTACTTTGTTCAGGTACTCGGTATTTTTGTAAGTACTCTTTGATTTCTTTTCCTGCGTTTAAAGATGGAATTATCTATCAATCCTTGAAAGAGGTCTGAAATCTGTTTCCTCGGCTGTTTCAACAGATTCGGCAACGATAACGCTCACGTTATGGTTGGAACCCATGACCCAGATGATGTCATCCTTGGTAATTAGAGTATTGATATCAGGCATGATTATCGGGTAGCCGCTTTGCTGTACGCCCAGCACCATGCAGTGGAACTTTTCTCGAATATTACCGTTCTTAAGGGTTTTTCCGGCATAAGACTCATTGCCGGTCACCTTGATCGCACAGACAGACAGGGCATTGTCAGCGTCAGGATAGTCTGTCTCCATAAACTTCTTTAGGGTTCTAGGAGGTTTAGAAGGTTTCATTTGTACCAGACGATAAAAATTTTCGATGGACTTTAAATCTCCAACTACAAAGACTTTATCGCCTGCGGCAATGGTAGCCTTAGGTTCCGGTAAAATAATGTGCTTGCCATGATGGCGGATTTTAACAACATATACGTTATATACTTTCCCCCATTGCAGATCAGCCAGGTGCTTACCGAGAAAATCTGCTGACTCCGGCGCAATTAAGGAAATAATATGAAGTTCCGTATCCAGCCAGGACTGGTGCAGCCCTTTTTCTTCTTCGGCCTCAATCAATCTCTCGTTCAGATTGCGAAGAAACTGAGTTTCCAGTCTGAGGTAAGCCGTTGAGAGAAAGTTGCTTTTTCCGGCAATGAGCACTGCGATAATAATAAAGATAAATAGGTATGCAGGATTGATTTCGAACAATACGCTAATTGGAATCATGGCAATTGTTGCAGTCAATATAACGCGAACGGCTGCCAATACGATTAGAGGCAGTCTATTTGCCCTTTTTTTGAGCCATAGAGAGGTAAAAAGAGCATTGCCGGGATTCAACATAGGTCTTACAAAAATCGCTATGACGAAGAAAATTATAGCGCAGGTAGCGATGCTCGCTGAAAGTGGAGTGAGTGTTTCTGCTAAAAACGGATAAATGCCTTCGATACCAATCATGACAGCAACAAGCATGATGACACTATAAAGTGCTGTTCTGGAAACAAATTTTCGGATATATTCATTCCAGTCTGTATCTTTATCATCATCAGTCTGGTCGCTGGAAGTATACTGGTGCAGCTTTTGAAGAAGACTCTCTGGAAGTTTTCTCTGCAAAAGGTCAGTAACGCTACTGGAATTTTTAATTAAAAATGGTGTTAAAAACGTAGTTATCACTGCAGCAGATACGATAATCGGATAGAGGTTTTCTTCCATCACACCAAGGCTGACGCCCAGTGCCGCAATGATAAAAGAAAATTCCCCAATTGGCGCTAGACTGAAACCACTTTTTACGGCGGTGTTTAAGGTTTGACCGGATAACAGCATGCCGACTGTGGCAAAAATCAGTTTTGCAATGACCGCAACTACAGTAATTACTGCAATGATTGGCGCATAGTTTACAATAGCATGAGGATCAACTTTCATTCCGACGGACAGGAAGAAGAAAGATACGAACATATCCTTAACGCCGCCGGTAAGATGTTCCACTCGTTCAACGTGAATGGTGCCCGCAAGAAGAGAGCCTGCAAGAAAAGCGCCCAACTCTGAAGAAAATCCCAGAAAGTTGGCAATCATAACCATACCAAAGCAAAGTCCTAATGATAAAATAAGAAGCATTTCATCATTCATCACCTTGATGACTTTGTTCAGGAAGGTTGGGAGTAAATAAATGCCGAGAAGCAGCCAAACAACCAGATAGCAGACCATCAGTGCCAGACTGATCATCAACTCTTTGCCTGCAACGCTCTGGCTGACAGAGATAGTGGATAGAACCACCATCATAAAAATGCCCACGATGTCTTCAATAACCAGAGTGCCCATAACTAGTTGGGAATACTTTTGTCCTTTGATTTCCAGTTCTTCAAAGCTTTTTTGTATGACAGCGGTAGAACTGATGGAAAGCATACAGCCCAAAAAAAGACTGCTGATGACGGAAAAACCCATCAGGATACCGACTAGGTATCCTGTCAGCATGACGCCGCCCATCTTTATAATGGCAGAGATGACTGCCGTTCCGCCCAGTTTTGCAAGCTTATGCAGATTAAATTCAAGTCCAATGTGAAACATCAGAATAATAACTCCGATTTCACTCCATAGATTAATGGAATCGATGTCTTCTACATTGAAAAATAAAGGAAAGTACGGGCTAATAAGAAAGCCCGCCAGAATATAACCTAGAATCAAAGGCTGTTTGATTTTTTTAAATAAAATTGTGATAAGACCGGCAGTAAGCAGCATGACGGCTAAATCAGTAATCATGTCAGGTGTGTGCATGAATCAAACCTCCTTTTGTATAAAATTTGTATACTATTATTATATATGAAAAACTTTCGGGGAAAAAGAAATTATTGTGAAAAAGGGGCGTGAAATTATGAAATCAGTAAAAAGTTTAATCTGTAATTTCTTTGTGTGAGGATACTGCAAAGGGATATCTGCAGCATTGCTGGATTGTCTATACCGGTTTCAAAGAGAGGATTTTTCTCATTTCTAACTGTATAATGCCTGCATCTTGTTCACTGTATTATGAAGAAAAATGCAGATGAGTGATGAATTGTCATTAAAAATATGATATACTAAAAATACAATTTCGAATAAACTTTATTACCGAGAGAAGGTCCCCATGAATTACACGCTTATGAATAAAGAGCGTCCTATCCTGACGTTTTCTACTTTTAAAACTGAATATGGTACAACCAAGGCGAAGAATGTAAAAGTTCTGGAGCCGGACGGACTTCCCGCTGCATATGACGGCAGCATAATTCGGTTTATTGAACGGCGTAAAGCTCCTAAGCACCGCAAATATATCCGGGGCATTTTGAAACAGCTGGGAGCAGAGGATATTGACGGCTTTATTAAAGTCAGCCGGGGTGCATCTTTGAATGATACCTTCTGGGTAAGAAATGATGAAGAACCTCTGGTATGGAAGCAGGTTTCTCTTTACCATAATGATTTTGACGAAAATATCGCACGAATTGCTTTTGAAGGCGGTTCCGGCAGTCTCAGCACAACGACACCGGAACTTTCCGTAGACGGTAACTATGCGAAATGCTGGATTCGTGAGAATGAACAGCTTTTTCTTCTGAAGCGGGGCAGCGAGACCCACGGGCAGGAGGTTTTCGCCGAGTACTATGCTTCGCAGCTGGCAGAGGCTTTCTGCACTGATTCTGTTAAATATGATTTAGTAAGTCACCACGGACATCTTGCCAATAAGTGCGGCATTTTCACCAGCGAGGAAGTAGGATTCTCTCAGATGACATATCATGTGGAAAATCCCCAGTCGGTTTCTGTCCAAGAGGCGCTGGCGGTGATGGAAAAATGTGGCCATGGTGAGCATTTCAGGCGAATGATGGTACTGGATGCACTGATTCTCAATATTGACCGCCATTTGGGGAATTTTGGACTTCTGGTGAACAATGACACTCTAAAACCTATAGGGATGGCTCCAGTATTTGATCATAACCGATCTATGCTGTTTCATATGGATGATGACCGTTTTATGAGACAGAATATGGATTGTCTGATAGATATTTATCCGCGCCTTATGGGGGAATTCAATATCAACGCTAACGATATGCTGACAGACGAAATTCGGAGTGACCTGAAAAATCTTTCCGGCTTTGCGTTTATTCCTCACGAGAAGTACAACTGGCCGAAGGTGAGACTGGAAAAATATCAGAAGTTTATGGACACGCAAATTGACCGCATACTGAAACGGGAGAAGCTGTTTATCAGCAGATTTGAGTAATATATAGCAGGTAAAATATCAAAAAGAAAAAGAAGGCCGAATTTGACCTTCTTTTTCTTTTTGATTTAGTTTAAATCTTATTTCCAGATTCTATTACCTACTGTGGAGTAGTCGGAGAAGTATCTTACGCCGTCAATTTCAACATAAGCTCTTACTCTGTAGTATACTCTAGTACCCTTCTTCACGTTCTTCTTGATGGAAGTGTGGTTGATGTACTTCTTAGTAGTCTTAGTTAAGTACTTGTAACCGGAGTTGGACTTCTTAGTGGAGTAGTATACTCTGTATCCATCGATTGCGGATTCATCACCTGTTGCAGTCCAGTTGATTCTCATCTTGGAACCGGTGTAACGTTTTGTAGTTACCTTAATCTTGAAGGATTCTACTGCTTTGATACGACCTTCCACATCAGCTTTTTCTAATGTTTTGATAGCCAGTTCCAGCTTAGCAACCAGTGCAGCGGAATCTCTGTCAAATGCAGCCCTATCAGCATCGGATAATGCATCGTAAGCAGCTTTTGCAGCGTCTACAGCTTCCTTATCAGCAGCTGTGATAACTTCCGGCAGAGCGGCAATCTTCTTAGCCGCATCAGCCTTCATAGCATTGGACAATGCAGCTTCTGCAGCTTTAAGTGCGGCATAGACAACAGTATCAGTAGCCGTAGCGCCACTTCCAGTCTGATAAATATCAACGTATCCAGCGTACTTGGAATAGTTGTCAGCATATGCATCAACAGCAGCTCTTGCAGCTTCAACAGCAGCTTTATCTGCAACTGTAATAGTTCTAGGCAGAGCATTTACTAATGCTTCAGCAGCAGCTTTTTCTAAGGTGATGATTCTGGTTACATAAGCGTTCAGCAGACCACGATTGGTAACGCTTGCTTCAGTTGCACCAGCAAGTTCAAGATAATCTTCGTACATTTTCTGTACAGCCAGATAATCAGCTTTCTTTTCTAATGTTGCGGTAACAGGTAATGCTTTGATAGCATCGATTACTTTCTGCGCTTCAGAAGCTAATACAGAATCCGCTTTCATAGCATCAATCTTAGCTAATGCAGCAGCATAATTTTCAGACAGAATAGCTTTGATTTCAGAAGCTTTCAGGTTTGCATTCTGTTTAGCGTTTACAGCATCATAGAATACCTCTAATGCCTGATTAACAGCATCTTCTTTTGTCTTGTTTGCATAAGCGTTTACGCTGTCTCTAGCAGCAACGCCATCAGCATAAGCTTTTAAGAATCCTGTAGTCTTATCAATGGCAGCTGCAGTACCGCCAACATAACCAGCTGCAATTAATTGTGTGTTAACACTTGTTTTTACAGATGCAGTCTGAGTAATAGTCAGATATTTATCCATAGCGGCTCTTGCTTCTTTTACTAATGCAACAACAGCATCAGCATTGGCAGCAGCTTTAATTTTAGCTTCAAAATCCTTCTGGATTGTTTCTACAGCATCTTTATTATCGCCTTCCCAGTTTGTAGGGGCATATTTATCCGTTGCTTTGTTCAAAGCAGAAAGATTCGTGTTGTTTGATTCTAATGCAGTAGCAGCATAATCAGTTTTAATCAGACGTACGCCATCATTGATAACTTTTTCTAAATCTACAATCTCTTTTTCTGCATTCGGAATATTAGTAGAAGACTGCATCCATGTCTGGATTTTGCCATAAGTATCAACGGTTGTATCTAAGTTATTAATTAATTTAACGAGCTTTTCTAATGCAGCATCAACAGTTGCAGCGTTATAAATAGCCTTACCTGTAGTAGGACTATACTGGTTCTTTAAAGCAGCCGCATAGTCAGTAGCATATTTTACTAACAGGTTGACATTTACAAACTTGTCAGCAATCTTATAGAAGTTGTCTGGTTCACTAGTATTAGCAGAAGGAGCCAACGTAGCTAATGCAGTAGTTTTAGCTGTTGTGACAGCACTTTCTGCTTCCGCATCATTAATCTGACCAACATATAAAGCAACTACCTTCTGTACATTTGCAGTTAATGAACCTAATCTTGCGTTTGCTTCTGCAACCTCAGTAGCATTGCTTGCTGCTTCAGGATTCGCAACGATATTCTGCAGTCTTGCTCTTTCAGCAGCAGTGAAATCAGCAGCATCATCATTTACAGCATCAACAGCTTCTTTCTTTGCTTTGTCCAGAGCAGCTGCTGCATCAGTTTTTGTTACTAAATCTTTAGTAACATTTTTGAATACTGCGATTGCACCTAGCTTTTCAGTATCTTCTGCAGCCTCTCCGCCTAACAGTTTCTGCAAACCTGCCTTAGAATTTGCTACAATTGTAACAACAGTTGTTAAGTCAGCCTTTTTTTCTACGATAGTTGCAGCATCAGTATCGCTGTAGTTAGCAGGATCAATTGCTTCCATAGCAGCCTGTGCAGTTGCCTTAGCAGCTTTTACAGCTTCTGTGTACAGAATGCCATCTACAGCACCATATGCACCTGCAGTCTCATCAAATAACTTTGTGCCTACTGCATATGCGTCAGTACCTTTTAAATCAGCCCATACATCATCTACTGCTGTAGTATCTTCATCTGTCCAGTTGTTATCGGCAACTCTTTGAGCAGCTTCTGTAGCAATTTTTTCATTGTAATCAGCTTTCAATTTAGTCAGTGCTGCATCAATAGCAGCTTTTGTAAGGTTTTTATCCAGAGATGCATCAGCAACATCTGGTACGCTTACTACATTGCCCTGCTGATTGTAGACAATCTTGCCAGCAAATTCATCTACATATTCAGCCATTTCTTTCTGTGCGTCAGCAATTGCAGCATTTGTCTGTTCAGCTGGTGTAGCGGCTGCAAAAACAGAGCCAACAGCACTGAAGCTATAAGTGAAGACAACTGACAATGCAAGAAGCACTGTTAAAAATTTCTTCATTTTAAGAATTCCTTCCTCTTTTTGTTCTTTTTTTAAGATTATAGTTGTACGCCTTTTTGCGCAAAACTCATAAATGAAATGATAGTTCACAATGAAGTGAATTTGTACAAATAGTGCTGAATTGTAAAATTTTGTAGAAAGGTGTCGACAGATTAGAGTGGACAGGCAGGTAGACATAGGTTAATATAAAACTAAGAAATCACTAAATTGCTAAGGAGGGAAGATGAAAATGAAGAAAATCATGAAAAAGGTATCTGTGCTTGTGACGTTGTGTTTGATTATGACGATGCTGTCTGCGCAGCCTATATTTGCAGCGGGTACTTATACGGTTGACGATGGGGGTACAATTACCGCAGTCTCTGCGCAACGAGCGGCTGCATGTGACAAGATGCTTAAAATGTCACAGATGCCTTGGAAGCTGACTGCAACATTACGATATTGTTATGGTCAAGATGATAACAATCAGCTGACAGAGAGTTCTAAGGTAAAGGTCAACTGCCGATGGGATAATAAGCTGGCAAATGAGGTGATTCCACGGAAAGGGATTCCGTATTCACAGGTTTATAGAGAAGAAGAGTATTCGAACGGTATAACATTAAAAAAGGGGACAAAGACACTTGCCAGCGATCCGCAATACGTTTCTATTTATGGAACTGACTGCTCTTCATCTGTTGGTTTTGCATGGAAAGCCGCGACAGGTGTGTATTTGGCAAGAAAAGATACAGGGAAGATTTACAGAACAAAAAACATGTTTGCCGATGGTATTATTGCAAGCGAAAATGAGAATGATTATCTCATGCTGGTAGGAAAGTACGGAAAATACTATAGCGCTCGGAAAAATGCTACTACGACGAAACAGGTTGTTACTGGTCTTTCAGCAGAAGGAAATTATGAGGATGGTGAAGATATTTACAGTAAGGTATATGCAGCAATTAAGCCTGGAGATGCATTACTTTTTAGAACCACGGATGGGAGCGGGTATGGACATGTTCGTTTAGTTGTGGGCGTTAAGATTGTGTATGCAGATGCTTCAAAAACAAAGGTAGATCCAGAGAAGAGCCAAGTAACATGCATAGAACAGGTAGGTTTCAGTAAGACAAATGGAAATTGCAAAACTTCATGGATTCCAAACGACGAGATTGTTCCAACCGGAGCATTTGCGGGACAAACTTACACGGGAGTATATACCTTTAATCAGCTTACAGGAAAATCAGCAAGCCCAACCATAAATGATGGGGATAAAACGAGATGTTATGTTCCAATCAGATTAAAAGCATTTAATGATTAATAATAGAGAGATGACTTGATAATAATGGAGCCTTTACAGGAAGATTCGGTAAAGGCTCTGTTTTTATGCAAATATATAAGGAATAAAGTGTTCGACTTTTTTTGTTTTAGCCTGTATAATATTAGAAAATAACTTGAAGAAAGAGAGGTCAGCAGCATGAACGTGTATATTCCCTTTATCTGTCTTGCTTTAGGTGCCGCGATTAACTGGCGCGAGCTGCCCGAAAAAATTCTTCAGTACATAGATTACCTGACGAATCTGGCTTTATTTTTGCTGATGGTTGTAATTGGAATCAACATCGGAACCAGTGAGGAGGTCATGGGTAATTTGAATCGGATTGGGATCAACTGCTTCCTCATTTCTCTAAGCGCAGTGGCTTGCAGTGTGGTGGTCACAGTACTTTTAGAAAAGACAATCATGCCTCTTGAAAAAATTCGTCTGCAGCTTCATATGGAAAAAGGGGCTTCTATAGCATCGGATACTGCTTCTGGAAGCGAATCGAAGTCTAAAGGAAGAAGTAGCTTTTCACCTTTGATTGTTATCATGCCTGCGTGCATTGCAGTAGGCATGATTGCTGGCAGATTTTTTATGCAGAATATACAGGAATACCTGTTAGATGCAATGTTGACTGGCTGTCTGATTTTTCTTTATACAGGCGTTGGGGTGAGTCTTGCGTCCAACAAAAGTGTGTTTAGCTATATTCGTCGATTGGGATTTCGAGTGCTATTGATGCCCACAGGGATTTTTGTGGGTTGCCTGTTCGGGGGAATGCTGGCAGGCGCGGTGCTGAGCGTGCCGACAAACTGGGCGGTGCTTTCGGCAAGCGGTATGGGATATTACAGTTTGACGGGTGCAGCGATGACGGATACTTTTGGCATTGAGGCCGGAACTTATGGATTTATTGTAAACATTCTGCGGGATGTACTGACTGTGGCACTGCTACCGGTTCTTATCAGAATCAGCAAAGGTAGCCCCATAGCCTCAGGTGCTGCTGGTTGTATGGATTCCATGCTGGTGCCTGTCAGCCGCTTTGTGGGTCCGGAACTTTCCATGGTGGCACTTATCAGCGGTACTATTTTGACCTTTGTGGTACCACTGTGGCTTCCTATGGGTACCCAGCTTCTGACATGATTTATTACATCATAAAAAATTAAAAGCTTTCGCTTCCTTAACTGACATGATTAAACAGTTAAAGAACGAAAGCTTTTTCTTTACTATATCTTATGCAAACAGTGCAACAGCCACTTGAGCCAGGTCTGCAGTATCTTTGATGCCGCCGGTTTCATAAGGGGAGTGCATTGCCAGCTGAGGCAGACCGATGTCGACGGAGTTCAGTGCAACCTGAGAGGTGGAGATATTGCCCAGTGTGGAGCCGCCAGCCATGTCGGAGCGATTTGCAAAGGACTGAACAGGCACGCCGCAGACTTGGCACAAATCCTTGAACATGGCGGAGGAAACCGCATCAGTGCAGTACTTTTGGTCACCGTTATACTTGATGACGATGCCTTTATTTATATAAGGACGGTTGGTTGGATCAGCTTTGTCTCCATGGGCTGGATGCACTGCGTGCGCATTGTCGGCAGAGACGAGAAAACTCTTTGCAATAGCAACCAGATAATCCTCATGGCTCATGGAGAGCCCTTCGCAAATGCGAGCTAGAGTGTCTTTCAGGAAGGTAGAAGCTGCGCCTTGTTTGGTTTCGCTGCCGACCTCTTCATTATCGAAGACGCAGTGAATTGCAGCATGCTTTTCTTTTTTTCCTTGCAAAAATCCTTGTAATGACGCAAAGGCACACTGTAAATCATCCAGTTTGGCGCTGGAAATAAATTCGTTATTGGCACCCCAGACGGTGCCTTGCTGTCTGTTATAAAGGAATAAATCGTGACCGAGAATATCTTCTGCCCGCACACCTGCAGCTTCTGCAATCAACTCCATGAAAGAACCCTCAGCTGGAGAAGCAGCATAGAGTGGAAGCAGATCCTTTTGCGGATTGTACTTGTATCCGCTGTTAACCTCCCTGTTCATGTGAATGGCAAGATTTGGAATCAACAGCAGGTCACGGTCAATGTTTACCAGTTTTGTTACGAATTTATCGCCATCCTTTATGACGATACGACCGGCAACGGAAAGAGGGCGATCCAGCCACGAACTGTAAATCATGCCGCCGTAGCGCTCCACATTGAGCCTGGTATAGTGGTTTTCTATTGTAATTTCAGTTTTTTCTTTCACTTTAAAAGTAGGAGAGTCGCTGTGGCTTGCCATAATACGAAAGCTGCTGATGCCGCCTATCGGAATGGTAAATGCGATGATAGAAGAGTCATTTCGTGTGACAAAATAGCTGCCACCCGGAGCAAGTGTCCATTTTTCTTCTTCGCAAAGCTTGGTAAAGCCTTTGGATTCCAGTGTGTCTGCCATATTCTTTACAGCATGGAAACAACTGGGGCTGGCGTTTAGAAATGCCAGCAATTCTTCAGATATTTTTCTATACATAACAAATTGCCTCCCATTGTGTTCTTGATAAAAACCTGCGGTTACACACAGGTTTTTATCAAGAATATACTAGCTTTGGAATGTTGTTCTGTCAAGGATAAGATTTCAGTGCGTGTGACAGGAAAGAGGGGGTAAAACGTTTTCAAAAATTAGAAAGTCTGCGAATGCTGTGCGTCTGGCGCATGAACAAATGATTTCAACCCAAATTACGATTTTCGATAAAATATGTATAACTGGGGAGACGAATCTTAACCGAGAAATAGAAAATACAAAAAAAGTGTATAATTGTAGTCAAATTGCATCACCAATAGGTGTGATACCCTGGGCTTCAGATAGGATTTACCCTTGATTTTCTGCGGAAATACTGCATTTTACGTAAGAATTTGGTGATTTTATATGATATCTTACGCCAAATGCAAGCTGCATAAAAGTACAGAACAAAAATGTTATACACTTTTTCTTGAAAACAGGATTTTAGGTTGAGATGCACAGTAGGGAACCGGTTGCCGTGTTTATCAAAATATGCTAAAATAAGATGAATTTCAAATAATATCGTAAAAAAACGATGAACGATGCAAAAGAAAAGAACAGCAGAGGAAAACTTTATGGAGAAGAAAAACAAATTGACAGGCACTGTAGGCAGCACAGTCAGCGAATTTAAAGCCTTTATCTTAAAAGGAAATATCATTGATATGGCTGTTGGCGTGATTATCGGAGGTGCTTTTGGGAAAATCGTAACATCTCTTGTAAACGATATTCTTATGCCGGCATTAGGAGCGATTACAGGTACAATCTCTTTTTCAGATTTAAAGTGGGTGATAAAGGAAGCTGAGCTGGACGCTGCCGGCGCTGTCGTAACACCGGAAACAGCGATTCTTTATGGAAGTTTCATACAGAATATCATCGATTTTTTGATTATCGGTGTGTGTATTTTTGCCATGGTGAAGGTTGCGGCAAAAGTGACAGCGACATTTACGAGAGCAGCTGCAAAAGAAGCCGAAGAGAAGGCACCGAAGGGACCAACCCAGGAGGAGCTTCTTGTAGAAATTAGGGATTTGCTGAAAGCAAAGCAGACGGAAGAGAATTAGTATGGAACAGATTACAATTTTTGACAATAGACCCGAAGTTGCGCCGCTGGCAAGCCGTCTCAGACCAGAAACTCTGGACGAGTATGTGGGGCAGCAGCACCTGATTGGAAAAGGGAAAATCTTACGCCAGCTCATAGACAAGGATCAGATTTCTTCGATGATTTTCTGGGGGCCACCGGGTGTGGGAAAAACCACTCTTGCAAGGATTATCGCAAAGCAAACCAAGGCGAACTTTGTGGAGTTCAGTGCGGTAACCAGCGGAATCAAAGAAATCAAAGCGGTTATGGGACGAGCCGAAGAGTCCCGGCGTATGGGGATTCGCACACTGCTCTTTGCGGACGAAATCCATAGGTTCAATAAGGCGCAGCAGGATGCGTTTCTTCCTTATGTGGAAAAGGGCAGTATCATACTAGTTGGTGCAACGACGGAAAATCCATCCTTTGAAATTAATTCTGCGCTTTTATCAAGATGCAAGGTCTTTGTGATGAAAGCTCTTGGCGAAGAGGATCTGACAGGACTTCTGCAGCATGCCATTACCAGCGAAAAGGGTTTTGGAAATATGGATGTTGATATTACGGAAGGGGATCTTTCGGTTATTGCCAGGTTTTCCAATGGGGATGCAAGAACAGCGCTGAATACGTTGGAGATGGCGGTGCTCAACGGTGAAATTGACGAAAATGGCACAGTTCATGTGACTGATTCAGTGCTTTCCGAATGCATGAATCGCAGATCGTTGTTATACGATAAAAATGGAGAGGAACACTATAATCTGATTTCAGCGCTTCACAAATCCATGCGAAACAGCGACCCAGACGCTGCAGTGTACTGGCTTTGCAGGATGCTGGATGGCGGAGAGGATCCACTGTATATCGCGCGCAGACTGGTGCGCTTTGCCAGCGAGGATGTAGGTATGGCAGATTCTGCAGCACTACAGATAGCAGTCGCGGCTTATCAGGCTTGTCACTTTCTGGGTATGCCAGAGTGTGATGTGCACTTGACCCATGCTGTGGTGTATCTTTCCATGGCGAGCAAATCCAACGCTCTTTACAAAGCCTGCGAAGCGTGTAAGAAAGATGTAAAGAATATGCCGGCAGAGCCAGTGCCGCTGCACCTTTGCAATGCACCGACCAGCCTGATGAAGGAACTAGACTACGGAAAAGGATATGAATATGCCCATGACACAGAAGAAAAGCTGACTGTTATGACTTGCCTGCCGGATTCACTGAAAGGAAGACAGTATTATCAGCCGACGACCCAGGGCAGAGAAAAGCTGGTAAAGGAGCGGCTTTCTCAGATTGAGGAATGGAAACAGAAGAAACGAGAAGAGAAGAGGCTCTTTACTTCCGAGTAAAGGGGCAGTATAATAAATCCAGAAGAATACCATACAGGAGGAAAATGGAAATGATAGAAGTTGAAATGTTAAACGTAAACGGACAATCTGTTCAGGGACTGCGAGTTGTTGCCCCTGGCGGAGAAGGACATCCGAATATGCTTTTGATTCCTTGCAGGAAGGGATATGTAATGTGCGGCTATCTCAATCTGCCGGCGGCTGAGTCCTTTGGGGATGCTGCTGCAATTGTAGGCGGCAGCTGTTTTGAGGAGACGCTGGCAAATCCGGTAAAGGCGGTTTCTGCAAAGGCTGCGGAGCTGGGCGTTGAGGTCGGTATGACAGGCGCTGAAGCGGTAGCAAAATTAAACGCATAACTTTTAGTATCTAACACCTCTTTTATGCAGTGCAGGCGGGAGGTGTTTTTTCGCGGCGTTTTCGAGAGAAAAAGGTTTCAATTCTGCTGTAAATGGTATAAAATAGAAAAGTATGTAACAATTATTAAGTTTTTTGGAGGAACAACATGCTAACACTTGAGAATGTGTGCTGGAAACCGGATGGCAGAGATGCGGTTCTCAAAGGAATTGATTTGCAGCTAAAACCGGGGAAACTGACTGTAGTTACTGGTCCAAATGGAGGCGGCAAGACTTCCCTTGCGAAGGTTATTGCGGGTCTGAATCAGGTCAGCAGCGGCAGAATCAGCCTTGGAGATATAGATATTACGGAGAAAGATATTACAGAACGAGCGAAGCTTGGTATCAGCTATGCTTTTCAGCAGCCGGTCAGATTTAAGGGGATTACCGTGCGTTCTCTTCTTGATTTGGCAGCAGGCGGAGACGTTGGCGATGAAAATGTCTGTCAGCTGATGGCGAAGGTGGGGCTTTGCACCAAGGATTATATCGATAGAGAAATCAATGCCAGCCTTTCAGGCGGTGAAATCAAAAGAATCGAAATTGCTTCCGTACTGGCGCGAAGAGACAGCAAGGTGCTTATTTTCGACGAGCCGGAGGCAGGTATTGACCTGTGGAGCTTTACAGGACTCATTGAGACCTTTGAGGATCTTAAAAAAGAACAGGATAAGGCTCTTCTGGTTATTTCCCATCAGGAGCGTCTTCTTGAGATTGCAGATGAAATTGCGGTAATTGTGGACGGAAAAGTTCGCATTTCAGGTCCGAGCCAGGAAATTATGCCGCAGCTTTTGGCAGGTGAAAAAGCCGGCATCTGCCCGATTGGAAAGGAGTGGTAAAAGATGGACAAGCTGACAGAAGAACTTTTAAAAGCAGTCTCTGATTATACAGAGGGAGGCTATACAGGGGCATTCAACATTAGAGAAAACGGCGGCTGCGCAGGCAGACAGTCCACCGACAACATTCAGATTGAGGGTAAGGCTGACGGCAGCGGTATTGATATTTACATCAAAGCAGGCACCAAAGGAGAGAAGGTTTTCATTCCTGCCTGTGTGACTCGCGGTAACGTGAGTGACCTTGTATATAATGATTTTCACGTTGGTGAAGGTGCTGATGTAGTGATTGTAGCAGGCTGCGGTGTGCATACCGACGATGAAGGGGAAGCTGCACACAACGGTATTCATAGCTTCTATCTGGAAAGAGGTGCTAAAGTTCTTTATGAAGAAAAGCATCTGGGAACCGGAGAAGGAACCGGGCAGAAGAAAATCAGTCCGGTAACCCATGTGGAACTTGCTGAGGACGCTGTGCTTGAGATGAACACCATTCAGCTGGGTGGTGTGGATCATTCCGTCAGAACTACCACAGGAAGCCTTGAGGACCGGGCGAAGCTTTTGATTCACGAAAGTCTGATGACAGACGGAGACGAATACGTCATGACAGATTTTGATGTGGATATGAATGGCGAAGACAGCGCCATTGATTTGATTTCCCGCTCTGTCGCAAAGGGCAATTCCTATCAGGAATATCATTCCAAGATAAAAGGCAACAACCGCTGTACAGGTCACTCCGAATGTGACGCAATTCTCGTAGGAAAAGGCAGAGTTAATGCGGCGCCCGAGCTTTATGCCGGTCACCTTGATGCAGAACTGATCCATGAGGCAGCTATCGGCAAAGTGGCAGGCGAGCAGATTTTGAAGCTGAGAACTCTGGGACTTACTGAGGAAGAAGCAGAACAGCAGATTATCGAAGGATTTTTAAGAGCAAATGGTTAAACAAAATGGTGAAACGAATCGATAAAACTTTTACAGAAACGCTGATGACATGGTACCGCGAAAATCGCAGAGATTTGCCTTGGCGAGAAGACAAAGAACCATATCATGTCTGGGTTTCAGAGATTATGCTGCAGCAGACCAGAGTGGAAGCAGTACGGGAATATTATCTGCGCTTTATGAAGGCGCTGCCGACCATTTCTGATCTTGCAGCTGCGGAGGAAGAGACCTTGCTGAAGCTTTGGCAGGGTCTTGGATATTACAATCGAATCCGAAACATGCATAAAGCCGCCCAGCAGATAGAAGCGCAGATGGGCGGTATTTTTCCGCAGGAGTTTGATGCTATTAAAGCCCTTCCGGGCATTGGAGATTACACGGCAGGGGCAATTGCATCCATATGCTTTAATCAGAAGACCGCAGCTGTGGACGGCAATGTGCTGCGGGTGATGAGCCGTTTAAATAACGACGATACGGATATTTTAAATGCCGGGCTGAAGAAGCGGATTACTGCTTACCTGTCCTCCCTTTATCCAGAAAAAGACTGCGGCGATTTTACGCAGGGACTCATCGAGCTGGGGGCGCTTATCTGCGGACCGGCAGGCGCACCAAAGTGTGAAATCTGTCCGGTGAACGCCTACTGCGAGGCGAAAGCCGCAGGTACAGCAGCTGCACTACCTGTGAAAGCGAAGAAAAAGGCAAGAAAAAAAGTGGACATGACTGTTTTTATCCTGCAGGCGCCTTTAGGAACGGCTGTTTGCAGGCGTGCTGAAACAGGTCTTTTAGCGGGACTGTATCAGTTGCCTAATGTAGAGAAAAGGCTGACTGCCGCCCAAGCCATAGAGCAAGTGGAACGCTGGGGCTGTGCGCCGAAGAATCTTTTGCGCAGTACCGATTACTGCCATGTATTTACCCATGTAGAGTGGCATATGACAGGTTATTTTATTGCAGTGGAAAAAATGCCGAAAATTTTCCAGTGGGCAAGCGATGCGCAGTTAGCTGCAGAAATACCGCTGCCGACAGCTTTTGGATATTTCTTGAAGTAAAGTAGTAAAGTTTTTATATGAAAAAAATAAAAAATTTACTAGAATTTTGTAAGGTTTTGCGGTATCATAGAGAACGTGTGTGGCATGTCAGAATGCACCAGCATTTGATATGCCTGCTTTTATTGCGTTAAGTTAATTTGTTTAACAAAAGAAATGATGTAACCAAAGGAGTAAAAAATGAACGAGAAGAAACGCGGAATTTGGAACGGTATTGAGCGCTTCGGAAACAAGCTGCCTCATCCCGTTTACATTTTCATCATTCTGACGATCGTAGTATTCGTCATTTCCGGTCTTTGCGGTAATATTGTATTTCCACATCCAAACACCGGTGAAGAGCAGTATATCATGAACCTGATGAGCAAAGAAGGTCTGATTTGGCTGCTGCAGTCTATGGTTGAAAACTTTGTAACTTTCAGCCCGCTGGGTATGACCCTGGTAGCTATGCTGGGTATCGGTATTGCTGAAGAAACAGGGCTTGTAACCACTGTAATCAAATCTTCTATTGCAGGTGCGCCGAAAGTACTTGTAACTGCTGTAGTACTGTTTGTAGGTATTATGGGAAGTTTGGCTGGTTCTGCAACATTCGTTATTATCCCGCCTCTTGGCGCTATGATTTTTAAGGGTATGGGAAGACACCCGATTGCAGGTCTTGCTGCTGGTTTTGCCGGCGTAGCTGCAGGTCTTTCTGCAAACCTGTTAATCACGCAGACAGATATTCTGCTTGCCGGTATCACCCAGGATGCAGCACAGATTTACGACCCGAACTATCTGGTAAATCCGACTGTAAACTGGTACTTCATGGCAGTATCTACCATCGTTTTGACTATCACAGGCACCATTGTTTTAGAAAAAGTGGTTGAGCCTCGTTTGGGCGAATACAAAGCTGAAGACGGAGATGGTACTGTAGAAGATACCACACTTTCTGCAGTAACAGCAGAAGAAAAATCCGGACTGAAATGGGCGGGTATCTCTGTTTTAATTTATCTTATTGTGGTTGCAATTACCATTGTGCCGACAAACGGCATTCTCCGTGGAGAAGACGGCGGCGTTATTCAGTCACCGTTTATGAGCAGCATGATTCCAATTCTGACTGTTTTCTTCCTGGTACCGGGCATTGTTTATGGTATTCGCACCAAGGCAATCAAAAAATCTGCAGATGTAGTAAATATGTGGGGCAAATCCATGTCCGGTCTGGCTGGATTTATCGTACTGTGCTTCTTTGCAGGTCAGTTTGTAAAAGCATTTTCACAGTCCAATCTGGGATTATATCTGTCAGTAAAGGGCTCTGAATTTTTAAGCAGCACCAACTTGACCGGTATTCCTCTCATCTTGGCATTTATCGGTATTACTATGCTGATTAACTTTGTAATCGGCAGTGCATCTGCAAAATGGGCGCTGATGGCACCGATCTTTGTACCGATGTTCATGAAGATGAACTTTTCACCGGCATTTACGCAGGCAGCATTCCGTATCGCTGACTCTGTAACTAACTCCATCTCACCGCTTGAGCCATTTATGCCGTTTATCATCATGACTGCGCTGAAATATGACAAGAAATCTGGTCTGGGTTCTATTATCGCAACCATGCTGCCAATGGCAATCACTATTGGTTTGACTTGGGTTGTACTGATTGTAGTATGGTACGTTCTGGGACTGCCTCTTGGACCTGGCGCAACCATCTTCATGTAATTTCACGTAAGGAGAAATCATGTTAGCTGAAAAATATATTGGAAAAATCACTGAGGAACTGGAAAGCCGAAGACAGGCGCTGACTGCTATGAGCAGAACCATCTGGGAAAACCCGGAACTGGGACATCAGGAGTTTAAGGCTTCGAAGCTGCTTACTGATATGCTTTCTGAAAACGGTTTTACTGTAGAAAGAAATCTTTTAGGCATGGAAACTGCTTTTTCCGCGGTGAAAAAATCTGGAAAACCGGGACCTGTTATCGCATATGTTGCAGAGTATGACGCACTTCCAAAAATCGGACATGCCTGCGGCCATAACCTGTTCTGCTGCTCCGCTGTAGGCGGCGCAATTACCCTAAGCAAAATTCAGGAGGAACTGGGAGGCGAAGTCCGTGTCATCGGCGCGCCGGCTGAAGAAGGAACTGTTCCTAACTACGGAACTAAAGCGGTTATGGTAAACGAAGGCATTTTCAGCGATGTGGACTGCGTATTCACAGCCCACGGTGAGGGAGAAACTGTCATCGAGAGAAATCTGGTGGCTGCAACCACTGTAAAGCTGCACTTCCACGGATATGGCGTTCATGCAGGAGGCGATCCGGTGCTTGGCAAAAATGCACTGACTGCCGGCATGCTTTGCATGAGCAACATGAATGCAATCCGACAGCAGAACCGTCCTTGCGATGTCATCAGCGGCATTGTAACCGACGGAGGACTGGTTTCCAACACCATTCCTGACAGCTGTGGACTGGAATTCAGTCTTCGTTCCGACACATCTCCGCATCTTGACAGAGTTGTGCAGAATCTGCGTAACTGTGCGGAAGCGGCTTGCTTGGTAACAGGCTGCACTTACGACTGGGAAGTTGTTCCAAACCCGATGAAAGATACCAAATCCAATCATCAGATGGGGCTGGTTTTGGCACAGTATTTGGACAGCATTGGAGAAAGCTATACCCAGACAGATTCCAGAAACTTTGCATGGGACGTAGGTGACATCACCTACGCGTGTCCGACCCTCGGATCCTACTTCAAAATGGGTCCTAGTGACATCGCTTGCCACACAGAACCTTTCTGCAAGGCAGCAGGCTCGCAGCAGGGCTTTGACGGTATGATGCTGGCAGCCAAAGGTTTAACCGTAGTTGCCTGTGAATATCTTCTCAATGAAGATTTCCGCAAAGCTGCATGGAAGGAATTTGAAGAGACAAGAAAATAAAAAATTGAGTAAATTATGCCGTATCGGGGGATTTTCCTGATACGGCATTTTCTCTATAGGCGATGTGCGTGATTTTGTTTCTTTATCCTTTCCTTTGTCAGTATCGCCTTTGTCGATACTGTTTTTGTCGGTACTGCCGGTAGGTGCTGGTGATTGTACTATCCTGACGCGACTGGTTCGTGCTGCCGATTCATGTAACTGCTTCGTATCGTCGAGAAGTCGTGTGCCATAATCCCGGGACTTTTCTGTATACATGGCGCATCACCCTTATAAAGTGCCATGTTTTAAATGCTTTTTCGTATACACGGCGTTCCGCTGCTGCCAAACGCCATGTTTGAGCTCATTCTCTAGAAAACTGGCGTACGGTTTGCTCCTAAAGCCAGTTTTTTAACATTTTGACACAGGATGCTGGAAACTTACTGACTATCCGGCGACTTTTTCTTTTATGGACGCCGGGTTTTCTCAAAACTTCTCGTTATATGGCACTTTCCCATATGTCTGTGCCTTGTATACAAAAATAGAATTAAAACATGGCGTGAAGGAATCGTATCTAAAGTGCGGATTAGTGCGGATTTTCGGTAAAGCAGGCTGTACTGGAAACTTGCTCAAAGCGAAGTCAGCGCATAGCAGCGATAAAGCATGAAAGAGTTTTGAAATAATCTGAAATTTTGTTTGAAATTCTAACGAACTTGGAGTAAAATATAAGTATTTTAGGAGAAAGAAAAGTGTTTTGATAGAAGAAAGGCAGGTAGAGAAACATGATTTCAAAGAAAATGGTTCCTTTTGTAGAAGGAAGCTCTGTTGTAAGAGCTATGTTTGAAGAAGGAAAGCGAATGGCAGAAGAATTTGGTCCTGAAAATGTTTTTGATTTCAGCGTAGGTAACCCTAGCGTTCCAGCGCCAGAGGAAGTAAAAGAAGCAATCATAGATATCATCCAAAATGATGATCCGCTGTATGTACATGGCTATATGAGTAATGCAGGTTTTCCAGAAACCAGAGCTGCTGTAGCAGGCAATTTGAACCGGCGTTTCGGCACAAGCTTTACAGAAAATAATATCATTATGACTGTCGGAGCAGGGAGTGCTTTGAATATTTTGCTCAGAACGATGCTCAATGAGGGTGAAGAAGTAATCGTGTTTGCACCATATTTCCTTGAGTACGGCAACTATATTAAGACTTACGGCGGCGTAACTGTTGCAGTTTCTCCAAATCCTGAAGGCGGATTTATGCCAAAACTGGATGAATTTGAAGCCAAAATTACCCCTAAGACCAAGGCTGTTATCGTTAACAATCCGAACAATCCAACAGGTGCAGTATATCCGGAGGAAATTGTAAAGGGCATTGCTGATATTTTAAAGAAAAAGCAGGAAGAATATGGAACAGTAATTTACCTGCTTTCTGATGAGCCGTACAGAGAACTGGCATTTGGCGGTGTAGATGTACCGTATATGACAAAATACTACGATAATACTGTTGTGGCATATTCCTACAGTAAATCCCTGTCACTTCCAGGTGAACGTATCGGTTATGTTGTAATTCCTGACGAATCCGACGGTGCTGAAGAATTTATTCAGGCTGTAACTGTTGCTAACCGTCTGGGCGGTTTCACCAACGCGCCGTCTTTAATGCAGCTGGTTATCGCAAGGTGTGTTGACGCTCAGTGCGATGTTTCCTACTACGAAGAAAATGCAAAAGCGCTCTACGGCGGCCTGACTGCGCTGGGATTTGAATGCACCAAGCCGGAAGGTGCATTTTACCTGTGGATGAAGTCCCCTGTAAAGAACGAAAAGGAATTTGTAGCAGCGGCAAAGAAACATAATCTTCTGTTAGTGCCGGGAAGTTCTTTTGCAGGCCCAGGCTATGTGAGAATGGCATACTGCGTATCCCGCGAAAAGATTATGAATTCCCTGCCTAGATTTGCAGAGTTGGCAAAGGAATACAATTTAGATTAATTGTACATCGAGATAATAGAGAAAGGGACTGTCTCAAGCGTAGACAGTCTCTTTGCCGTAAAAGTAGTATTAGAGCGAAAAAGGATTCAGGTCAAATGCTGGGATTTGGTATGCGGCAGTTCATGCTGCGGAGAAACCGGCGCGCCATAATCTCAGGATTTTTTTGTATATCTGGCGTTCACTCCCTGGAAAACGCCATATTTTAAGCGTTTTTTTGTATACATGGCGCCAGCCACTCGCCAAACGCCATATTTGAATTCATTTTCTGAAAAACTGGCGCGCACCTGCTGCCTGATACCTACCTTTTTGATATTTTACTGTAGAGTGCCAAAGTTTTTCCGACTTTCTGTCTGCATTTCTTTCTGCAGCCGCCATTTTTTCTTAAAAAGCTTTTATATATGGCACTTTTTCGCAGGTCTGCGCCATGTATACAGAAATCAAGGTCAAATATGGCGCGCAAATCATCGACATATCCCCATTCTCTTTTTGTTAAGCTTACTCCCGTACACAAACCTAGGACTTACTGCTTCAAACGGGTGCGTGGAAATCTTGTTGTCCTCAGACAATAAAAAGACGCGCACAAGATTCACCGATACACGTCTTTTAATTATCCGTTAATCATTTAGTTTCGGAATGTGGAAACTGAAATTTCGGTTTCTGCTTCTCTTGCTTTTGCAGCCTTTTTCATAGGGCTTTCAATCGGGGTAAAGGTGCCGTCTTCGTTTGGTGTAAAGACATAGTGTTCTTTTAAGAAGATGATATCATCTCTGTAAACCGAGTCAAGCTCAGCAAGAACTGCTGCACGGCACACGATTTCGGCTCCAGCTTCCTTTGCCAAAGTTTCCAGTGCGTTCAGCGATTCCCCGGTAGCAATGACGTCGTCTATAATCGCAACTCTCTTGCCGCGAATCTTATCTACATCGCAACCGTCCATGTAAAGGGTCTGTTTTTTCTGGGTGGTGATGGAGTAAACATTGGCTTCCAGCACATTCTGCATATATGGTTTGTTGCTTTTCCTTGCTACGACAAAGTCCTTGTGACCTAGAATTCTGCTGAGCTCATAGGTTAGAATGATTCCTTTAGCTTCAGCAGTTAAAAGTACATCAAATTCCGGCAGTTTTTTTGCAAGTTCAGGCGCAACAGCCTGTACCAGCTCTGTATCAGAAACGATACAAAAGCTGGCAAGAGCCATGTCTTCTTTTATCTTTACAAAAGGAAGTTTTCTCTTTACTCCGCAAATCTCAAAATCAAAATAAGGTGGTTGATATCGCATAGCGTTTCCTTTCTGCTATAAGTTGTATTCTTTACAGAGACCTTTTATCGGTTTTCTGCATTAAAATTTATTATACAGGATTTTTTGCTGTAAATAAACCCCTTTCTATGATAAAAAATGTCGAAACTTACGATTTTGTAAGGGGATTGTAAGCGGCAGCTATGGAAAGGGAAACAGACGGATTATATAATGTAGGTACAAAGGGGGATTGATAAGGATGAGAAATCACAGCAAGCTGGCTTGCGGTGCGCTGACCGTCAATTTAATCAGCGGGATATTGGGGCTTTGCTATCTGATTGTATTAGGGGTAAATCAGTCAGAGACGACAGCGTTTCCGCTGCTGGGCATTCTGGCAGCAGTTATGGCAGTTTCCACCCTCGTAATGATACTTGCGCTGCCAAAGAAAAAATAGAGAGTAATAGAAAACAACCGGATTTGGCAGATTACCACCACCTTCGCCCGGTTGTTTTCTATTGGCTCTTATTTTACTTTCTCGTCCATCAGCAGAATGGCTGCTTTTTCAATGAGACAGCCTTGGGAGAAAGGGGAAAGCTTACGATATAGGTACAGCAGTTCTGATACATCGGAATTATGAGCATCGGAAAGGGCGACACTCCTTGCAAACTTTTCGTAGTTTTGTTCCATGAGAAGGTCGACAGGCACCTGATAAACCCGTGCCAGTCTTACAAGTAAATCTGTGCGCATATTTTTAGTTCCGCTTTCCAGTATTCCGTAAGTCGTACGAGAAATATGTAAAAGGGCGGCTACGTCTTCCTGTGTGTAGTCATAATAATCCCTGAGATACCTTAAATTATTCGCTATACACTGCTGCATTTTTTTGTCCATGTGGTATAGTCCTCCTATTAAATTCTAAAAAGTGTTACATAATAATAGAGTACGTCACAGGGCAAAAAAGTTTCAAGTTTTGACGTTTTTAGACAAAATTCCACATGTTTTTTTAAAAATACAATTACAATAGCAAAGCCCGCAGGGGATGTACCCAGCGGGCTTTGCAGCATTTACAGTAATTAAGGTGTTATTTCATGAATTTTTTCAAAAGCACCGGCGTAATAATGGTAGTAACGATAACTACCAATACGATTGGTGAGAATAAGTAGCCGCTGAGAAGTCCCATGTTGTAGCCTTTCTGTGCAACAATCAGTGCGACTTCACCTCTGGACACCATGCCGATACCAATATGGAAAGAATCGCTGGTGCTAAATTTGCAGATTCGTGCACCCAGTCCGCAGCCGAGAATCTTTGTCAGAACAGCTACAAGAAGGAGCAGCACAGAGAAAATCAACATGGATATTGTCATACCGGAAAGCTCTGTTTTGATTCCGATACTTGCGAAGAAGATCGGAGAGAAAAAGAGATAGCTTGGAACGGTAAGTTTTTTTGCAATATAGGATTTAATCTCAAAGGTAGACATTAAAAGCCCCAGCAGGTATGCACCAGTGATATCAGCGATTCCAAAATACTGTTCTGTAATAAATGCGACGAGCAGAATGAGCGCCATTACGTAGATGCAAACTCTGCGTTTGTCTTTTAAATCGTCAACTTTTGGTCTGGCAGTTTTAAGAATAACGGCAAGCACAGCCATGAGAACGATATATAGTGCGATTTTGATTAAAATGGAGATAATGCTTACCGACGGATCTTTCAGGCTGGATACGATGGTTAAAATGATGATACCGATGATATCGTCAAGCACTGCAGCACCCAGAATAGCACTACCAACAGGACCGTTCAGCTTACCCATTTCACGGAGTGCTTCTACTGTAATACTTACAGAAGTTGCAGTTAGAATGACACCCATGAATACGCACTTTAGGACTTCATTAAAGTCGGATGAATCTACATGAAAATAGAAATAGTAGCAGGCAGCGCCGCCGATGAGCGGCAGAATCACACCCATGGCTGCAATACACAGCATGGAAACGCTGTTTTTCTTGATTTCGTTAATATCTGTATCAAGACCTGCCATAAACATCAGTAAAATAACACCGATTTCGGCGGTTTCCGCAAGAAAATTGGTTTCTGTTACAACGCCAAGTACCGATGGTCCGAGGATAACACCGGCAACCAGCGCGCCCACAACCTGGGGCATGTTAACCTTTTCTGAAAGGCCGCCCAAAAACTTCGTTGACAAAATGATAATGGCAACGGCCAAAAGGAAGTAATAGCTAGTCATAATAAATACCTCAATCATTCTATAAAAATTTTCACTAGACTACTCTAACACCAACCAAGCGTTTTGTAAATGGAACTTTTTACTTAAAAGGCAAAAACTTAAGTTTCAAAAGAAAAATCCGGAAAAATTTTCAAAAAAACAGAAATAATATCTGAAAATTCTTTGACAAGTGGAAAAAGTTGTAGTAGAATATAGATGAAAATAATCTGAGAATCTCGGAATTAGTTTCTAAGATTATAGTTAATACTATGCGCCAGAAATATAAGCAAAGAAAAAACATTGGGCAAGTCCCAATGTTTTTTTGCAAAGAAACAGGTTTGCCTATGAAACTTATGAGAACAGAAAAGAGGTCCAAGATGAAATCGGTTTTGATTACGGGAGGCTCCAGGGGAATCGGCGCTGCTATGGTAAGAGCGTTTACGGAGAGCGGATATAAAGTTGCCTTCCTTTATAAAGAGAGAGGCGACAAGGCAAAGGAGGTTACCGAAGAGACAGGTGCTGTAGGCATTTGTTGCGATGTATCTGACAGTCAGCAGGTTTCCGAAGGTGTGCGGGCAGCCCGCATGTATCTGGAAGTGCCTTATTTCGATGTGCTGATATGTAATGCAGGAATTAGCATCACGGGGCTGTTCACAGATACAACGCAGAAGCAGTGGAAGGAGATTATGGATACCAACTTATACGGAACAATCTCAGTGACCAGCCAAATACTTCCAACCATGATAGAAAGGCAGCGGGGAAGTATCGTGATGGTTTCCTCTGTTTGGGGACAGACTGGTGGCTCCTGTGAAGTGGCGTATTCCACCACCAAGGCCGCAGTTATTGGATTTGCAAAGAGTCTTGCCAAGGAAGTCGCACCTTCTGGCGTTAGAGTCAACTGCATTGCGCCGGGGGTTATCGATACCGATATGAGTCGCATTTGCGGAGAGGATACCCTGCAGGCGCTGACAGAGGAAATCCCTATGGGAAAAATTGGTGACGCCGATGAGGTGGCAAAGGCGGCTGTGTTTTTAGCCTCAGAAGAAGCTTCCTATATAACAGGACAGGTTCTTGCTGTCAACGGGGGGTTTTACATCTGAAAAAGACTGTGATATACTATTGCCAGAAAGAGAAATGGAGGGGTTAGCCAGATTATGACGATCATTTCGGGAATTTTTAAAAGCATTGGAGAGTTTTTTGCAGGGATTCTGGAAACAATTCAGGAAGTTTTCGCATCTGACTACGGTTTTGAACTGATTTATACTGCTGTAGCCAGATGGGTTTTTATTGCCCTTGCGATTTTTATTTTAATGCGGGCGATTCGCTCACTTCTCAAGTCCAAAAATCCGTCGGAGGTTTGGGCTTATTTACATTTGAGTACGGGAGAAAATCTTCCCATTACCCATTGGGAAAATGTACTTGGAAGGGCGAAAAGCTGCGATATCAACATCGAAGACCCGCGGGTTTCCAGAAACCATGGGACACTGACCAGAGACCCTAAGGGGAACTGGACTTATCGTGATTTGGGATCCAAGAACGGAGCCTATGTCAACGAGCGACGCGTCAGAAAGGATCAGAGAGTCAAAGTTCGCCCCGGCGATGTCATCAGCGTGGGCATGACTCAGTGTACATTGTTTCCAATCAGCCTGGAGGAACGCCGCAATAATATAAAGATGAGAAAATCGGACACAGTGATTCCGCTGCCGTGGCCGTCCTTGTTTGCGCTGAGCATTTTTCAGGTAATGACAGTGATACAACTGAAGATAGCTTTGGGAGAAAACTATCTTCATTCTATTACGATGGCTTTTGCTGGAATCTGTATCCTTATGTGGGTTTATGTAATTCTGCTTCGATCCATGAAGCGAAAAGGTTTTGAAATGGAAACTATCGCCTTTTTCTTATCTACCTTGAGTCTTTCGGTGACCGCTGCGAAATTTCCAGAAGCGGCTTTTAAGCAATTTATTGCGGTTGCCATGGGGCTTGCTTTGTTTTTCTTTATGTGTGCTTACCTTAGGAATCTGACGAGAACGGAAGCCATTCAGAAGCTGATGTACATAGGTGCGGCGGGACTTCTTTTGTTTAATTTGGTCTTCGCTACTGATCGCTTTGGTGCTGCCAACTGGGTGGAAATTGGCGGATTTTCTTTCCAGCCGTCGGAGCTGATTAAGCTTGCATTCATCTGGGTGGGAGCGGCGTCCTTGGACAAGCTCTTTGAAAAAAAGAATTCTATTATATTTATGCTGTTTTCAGGCTTCTGCTTTTGCTGCCTGGCGCTGATGGGGGACTTTGGAACGGCGATTATATTCTTCGTCACTTTCCTGGTGATTTCTTTCCTTAGAAGTGGAGATTTTACCAAGCTGATTTTGCTGGTAGGCGTAGCTTTTGTTGGAGGTCTGATGGTGCTGAAGTTCAAAGCATATATAGCGGAGCGCTTTTCGGTATGGGGACATGCCTGGGAGTTTGCAGACGGGCTGGGTATGCAGCAGACAAGAACCATGTCGGCGGCGGCAAGCGGTGGTTTTGTCGGCGTTGGTGCCGGAAAAGGCTGGCTGTCCAGCGTTTTTGCTGCGGACACTGACCTTGTTTTCGGTATGTTGGTAGAAGAGTGGGGACTGATTATTGCAGTTCTTGCGGTGATTTCTATCATCACTCTTTCCCTTTTTGCGGTGCGCTCTATCTTGGCAGGCAGGTCCACCTATTACACCATTGCTGCTTGTGCGGCTACTTCCATGTTCCTGTTTCAGACGGTGCTCAATGTTTTCGGTGCGGTGGATTTACTGCCGATGACCGGTGTGACTTTCCCATTTGTTTCCAACGGAGGAACCAGTATGATTGGCTCCTGGGGTATGCTGGCCTTTCTTAAAGCGGCGGACACCAGGCAGAATGCCAGCATTGCAATCAGCCTGACGGACAAAGGTCTTAAGGCTGAGACGGAAGAGGAGGATATGATATGAAGAAATTAGAGCAGAGAGGCATCATTTGCCTTGCTCTTGCAGCAGCGCTGTTTTTGGGCATATGTATTTTCATATTTAAGTTTGTGACAGACGGCGGTGAATGGGCGACTTTCTACGCGAACCAGCACGTGTATTATGAGGGAAGGCTTGCAATTGGCAAGGTTTACGATGCAAACGATACCATCCTTGTAGAGAATACCAAAAATGGAATGAAATATAATGACGATGAACTGACACGCAGAGCGACCCTTCATGCCGTAGGGGATATGGATGGAAATATTGCAACTGCAGCGCAGAGTGCTTTTCGAGACAAAATCGTAGGCTACAGTCTTTTGACCGGAACCTACAGTATTACGGGAAACGGCAACGACCTGAAACTTTCCATCGACGCGGAAGTGTCAAAGGCTGCGTATAACGCTCTGAACGGAAGAAACGGCACCGTAGGTGTATATAATTATGAAACGGGGGAAATTATCTGTATGGTAAGTTCTCCGGGATTTGACCCTGCTAATCCGCCGGAAATTGCAGCGGATGATACGTCGGGCGTATATTTGAACAAGTTCCTGTCTTCCAATCTGATTCCGGGATCCATCTTTAAGTTGGTGACCTGCGCTGCTGCCATCGAAAATGTTAGCGGACTTGAGGACTGGAGCTATACCTGCGGTGGTGTCAGCTACATCAGAGACGAGGCTATCACCTGCACTCAGGCCCACGGGACGGTGGATTTTGAGGGGGCGCTGGCAAAATCCTGCAACTGCGCCTTTGCGGATTTGTCCCAGAGGATTGGCGGCACTGTCATGGCAAGTTATACGAAAAAACTGGGGCTTTTGGACTCCTACGATATTGACGGCATTCATAATGCGAAAGGCTCTTTTGAGTTTCCCAAAAACGATGATTTGAGTCTGGCGTGGGCGGGAATCGGGCAGTATAACGATGAACTGAATCCTTGCTCCATGCTGGTTTATATGAGCGCAATTGCAAGAGACGGGGTGGGCACGGTGCCTAGAATTCTTTATACAAACTTTCCGTCAGGCGAGGATACCGAACGCATGATTGACGAGTCCACGGCGGAAAAGCTGCGCTCCATGATGAAAAATAATGTCGTATCCAATTATGGCGAGAGCAATTTCCCTGGGCTTGATATTTACGCAAAATCGGGAACAGCAGAGATGTATGGAAGCGAGCCCAATGCCTGGTTTACAGGCTTTATAAAAAACGAAGGAAATCCTTATGCTTTTATTGTCTGCGTAGAAAACGGCGGCTATGGAAGCAGCGTGGCAGGACCTGTTGCAAATCAGGTGCTGCAGGCTGTTGTGAACAGAGATTAACCGCAAGTACGGCACGGAATTTCTGCAGGTATACTATTATAGTGTACCTGCTTTTTTGATTGGTTTGATTAGAGGCAGACACACGGCAAACGCATGAAACACATCATTAGTACTTTTAAGAGTTTTTTGCAAAAAAGGTACTAAAATATCCAAAACATTTTATCTATTATATGGAAAATAAGGAATGAACTTTTGGATAATGGAAGACTTATACGAAAATAGCCCCTTAGAAAACAAAAAAGAACGAAGAATTTCATTTCTATTTCGTTTAATTTGCACAAAACCTTTTAGCTAGTATAAAGTGACTCCTAATTTTTGATACCTTTTTTGCAAAAATACGGAACAGGTACTAAAATTTAATGTTCGCAACTTTTCATGCGTTTACCGTGATGCTGGAAGCATGGCGCATTGACAACCGCGTAATGCCTTGTTACAATTTGTTAAGAATATCGTAAGAAACGCCATGGGCGCTTTGTAATAATTCAGGACTATTCTATAGTTGTAAGCGAAAGGAGTTAAGGTTTGATGAATATTTTGGTATGCGACGATGATAAAGAAATCGCAGGGGCAATTGAGATTTATCTAAGGAACGAGGGGTATACGGTGTTTAAAGCCTTTGATGGGATAGAGGCTTTGAATTATGCCAGAAATCAGCAGCTTCATTTGATTATCATGGACGTAATGATGCCGAAGATGGATGGGGTGCAGGCAACCATGAAAATCAGAGAGGAAAAGAATATTCCGATTATCATGCTTTCGGCAAAGTCGGAGGACTACGACAAAATCACGGGGTTAAACGTCGGCGCTGACGATTATATCACCAAACCTTTTAATCCGCTTGAGCTGATTGCCAGAGTAAAATCTCAGCTGAGACGATATGTGGATCTTGGAAGTATGGAGAAAAAGAGCGGGGTTTACAAGACAGGGGGACTTGAAGTGGACGACGATGAAAAGGCGGTGCGCATAGATGGGGAGTATGTCACCGTGACGCCGACGGAGTTCGGCATCTTGAAACTTCTGACGGAGAATGCGGGAAAAGTGTTTTCCATGGAGCAGATTTATGAGAACGTTTGGAACGAACCTGCTTACAATCCGGAAAATACCGTTGCAGTCCACATCAGAAGAATCAGAGAAAAAATAGAAATTAATCCTAAAAATCCAAAGTACTTGAAGGTGGTGTGGGGAATTGGATACAAAATTGAAAAGCTATAGAACATTGACGTACAGCATCAGTTCTGTGATTGCGGTGATAGCCGCAGAAGCAGCTGTTTTAGTGGGCTGTATGCTGGCACTGGTTTACCATATTAAATATGGGCTGTATGGCAGGACAACAGGAGAAGATGGCGAGACAACTTGGCAGCATGTTGAAATTCGCGGCGGAGACGAGCATATATCGGCATTGTGGATGATTGAAATCGGCGTGGTAATCATAGCCCTTGCAGCAATTATCGTGTCCCTTGTTAAGGTAGGCAGAAAAGATGCGATGGGAAGTGTGGTACTGAACTGGTTTGACAAAATATTTACCGATGTGCAGATTGTGGTTGGTGCTCTTGCCTTTTGCGGCATCGCACTGATGAGCATGCCTCATGTTGATTGGCTCAGCGGCAGCGATTGGTATCAGGAATATGCGTTGGGGCTCTTAAACAAAGAGCAGATGGAGCAGTTCAGCAGTGATATTTACTTTTACAATTCAGAGTTTGAGCCGAGATGGCTGGAGTTGTTCTTCTGTATTGCTGGAAATCTCTTTCTGATGGGCGTATTTCTCATACTGCTGCAGTCCCTTGTTAAAAAACTGAAGACCAGGTCTTTCTGGCGGCATACCATTATCGGAAAGCTAGTCTGCTATATTGCAGATGCAATTGCTGCCAGCGATGAAGTGTTCTGGAAAGTCATGGTTACGGCCATCGTGGCAGTGCTGCTTTCCGCGACATGGCTGGGAATGATACCGGTATTGATTTTCATCTTTATCTTTATTCCTAAATGGGTGAAGAAGTACTGCGAAGTTAAAGAAGGAGTCAATCAGATTAAGCGGGGCAATTTAGATTATAAAATCCCTGTGACGGATGGAGGAGAACTTGATCGTCTTGCTATGAGTGTTAACGAAATTTCAGAAGCCATGAATATCGCCGTGATGGATAAGCTGAAGAATCAGAGAATGAAAATTGACTTGATTTCAAACGTTTCTCACGATTTGCGCACGCCGCTGACTTCCATGGTGTCCTATGTGGATTTACTCAAGACGGAAGGACTGGACAGTGAAAATGCACCGATGTATCTGGAGATTATCGATGAGAAGACAAGAAGGCTACGGAAACTCACAGAAGATTTATTTGAGGCAGCAAAGGCTTCCAGCGGCAATATTCCTGTGGAAATTGCGAAGATTGAAATGACTTCGATTGTCAATCAGGCAATGGCTGAGATGGAAGAACGGCTGTCCGAAAACAATCTTGACGTGATTTTTACCAATAAAGCGGATTCCATCTACGTGATGGCGGACGGTCAGCTTCTGTGGAGAGTCATCGAAAATCTTTTGACTAATGCGAGCAAATATGCACTGCCGGGTAGCCGAGTATATATTGATATTCTGGAAGAGAATAATATGATTTATTTGGACGTTAAGAACATGTCCAAGGAACAGCTGAACATCAGTGCTGACGAGCTGATGGAGCGGTTTAAGCGGGGCGATGAGTCCAGAAATACGGAAGGAAGCGGGCTGGGCCTTGCGATTGCAAAAGATTTGACCAGCCTGATGAACGGAAAATTTGAACTTACTATCGACGGTGACCTGTTCAAAGCCAGGGTGGTTCTTGAAAAAGCGATGTAAGGGAAAATTTCTTCACAATTTAATCACTATACTAATTGGACCAAATGTTATATAATTAGTGTAGTGATTTTTTTGATGGAGACGATTGAATGAAACAATTTTATGCGGCGGATTTGAAAGGACAATCCGAAATTACAGATTTTTTTATGGTAAAGAGTGCCAACATCAAGGTTGGTGCTAACAAGAAACAGTACTTTGATGTAGTGCTGGGCGACAAGAGCGGCGAGGTAAACGGCAAGAAATGGGAGATTTTGGATGATGAACTGGAACTCTTATCCGGCATGAAGGAGGGGGATCTGATTAAGGTCAGAGCGCAGGTTACCGAGTGGCAGGGGCAGAGTCAGCTTAGAATCAGCAGAATCAGAGCTGCCAACTCAGAGGATGCCCTTGAGATTTCTGAATATGTTAAGGCTGCGCCAGAGGACTCAGAAGAGATGTACAGCTACATTTACTCTGTGGCAGAATCTATGGAGGATAAAGATTTACGTGCTCTTTGCACCAAGGTGCTTTCAGAAAACAAAGAGAGACTTCTGTACTATCCGGCAGCGTCCAAGAATCATCACGCAGAGTACGGCGGTCTTTTGTATCACATAAAGAGAATGCTGATGACAGGGCTTCGCGTCTGCGAGGTCTATACCAATTTGAATAGAGATTTAGTGGCAACTGGTGTAATCCTTCATGATATTGAAAAACTCAATGAGATTCTGTCCAATGAGTACGGGGTGTCACCGGGATATTCCTTTGAGGGACAGATGTTAGGACATATCGTGCAGGGTGTAAAGTTTTTGGATCGAACCTGTCGAGATCTCGGCTTCAGCGAAGAGAAAACACTGATGCTGGAACATATGATTTTAGCCCACCACTACGAACCGGAGTTTGGAAGTCCAAAGAAACCCCTGTTTCCGGAGGCGGAGGTGCTGCACTATTTAGATATTTTAGATGCCAGAATGTTTGATATGGAGGATGCGCTTAGAGGCGTTGCGCCGGGTGAGTTTTCCGATAGAATCTGGACACTGGATAACCGTAGAATTTATAAACCCACAGAAGATGGAGGAACACAGAAGTGATTAAATTCGACAAAGATGTGCTGAGGACACTGAAGACACTGGAAAAAGAGGGCTTTGAAACCTACGCAGCGGGGGAATGTGTTCGCGGTCAAATCATGGGCGAAAAGGTGTACGACTGGGATTTGCTGACAAAGGCGACTCTTACTGATTTGCAGAGAGTTTTTCCGGACTGTCAGGTGCTGGACGAAGGGAAACAGTCAATACGGCTGGATTTTACCTATGAAGTGCCGGCAAAGGATGAAGACGAACCTGTTGTCATCGACGGCTGTATTGTTGATGTCAGAAACTTTGAGGGGACCATTGAAGAGGCGCTGAAAGAGATGGTGTTTACGGTTAACGCTATTGCGGATAATCCGGAAAGAACTTTGGTCGACCCATATGGCGGCAGGGATGATATTCGAGCCAGGCTGATTCGGACGGTGGAATCCTGCGAGGAGGTTTTTGAGAAAGAACCGATTCATATGCTGGAGTCTGTAAGAATTGCGGCGGAACTGGATTTTGACCTGCACAAAAGCATCTTTGAAGCAATAGGTAATCACTGGCGAGTTTTGCTTGCACAGACAGACAGCGGCGATGTAGCGTCCGTGCGTGAGGAATTTGAAAATCTTCTGATATCGGATCATGCGGGAAAAGGTCTGAAAATGCTGACTGGAACTGGCCTGATGGCAGTAATTTTAGGTGAAGATGTGGCAGGCAGGATGTCCATGTCTGACACCAATGCTTTTAAGACTGTATGCGGTAATATCGATAAAACCAAGCCGGTGAGAACCAGAAGGCTGGGACTTGTCTATACTGCGATTACCAAGAAGCGGGCGCTGGCTGCCATTGAGAGATTGCAGTTTGATAAGAAGACGGAGGAACACTTGAAAGATGGTGTGGAACGTATTATTGATATTAACTTTCTCAACACTGACATGGAATTCAAAAAGTTCCTGTTTAAATATGGAAATGAACGTTACAATTATCTGCACAATCTATCTAAGGCTATGCGCATTGTTTACGACCAGCCGAGCCTGAAAATTGAATCCAGAAACTACATGATGAAGAAGATCATTTCCGGCAACGAACCGGTATTCGTAGAGGATTTGGTCATTGATGCCAATGACATTATGGAGGCGGGTATTACCGATTCCGCAGAAAAAGCGGCGGAGCTTTTAGAGCAGGTAGCTGCTCTGGTACATAAGAATCCTGCAAATAATCATAGAGACGTGCTGTTGAAATATGCAAAGAAATACTCGAAGAATAAACTGGCGGCAAAGACCAGATACGTTAAGTGGGTAAAATAATGGAAGAAAAGCAAGGGATTATCACCGAAATTATTTTTCATAATGAGGACAACGGATATACCATTGCCATCATGGAGACTGACGATGAATACTTTACTGTGGTCGGCAGTCTTCCTTCTTGTGCGCCGGGCTTCCGGTACAAGCTTCGGGGAACCTTTAAGGTGCATCCCACTTATGGGGAGCAGTTTGCTTTTTCTGAGTTTGAAGAGGTGCTGCCGACTGGAATCGCAGGTATTGAAGGTTTTCTTGCTTCCGGGGTTATCAGAGGAATCGGTCCAAAGATGGCGTCTGCTATTGTGGCAAAGTTCGGCGAGGATACTTTTGAAATTATGGAGAGGGAGCCGCACAGATTGACCCTTGTCAGCGGAATCGGACCGAAAAAAGCCGAAGCAATCGCTGAGGCATTTGCAGCCCACAGGGAATTTGCGGAGGTGTCCATGTTTTTTCAGGAATATGGTGTTTCTGCAGAGTACGCCCTGAAACTCTACAAAGTTTACGGTGCCGACGCCGTGGAACTGATTAGCGAAAATCCTTACAGGCTGGTGGAAGAGGTGTACGGAATTGGCTTTCACAAAGCGGATAATATCGCTGCAAAGATGGGTATTGAACCGGAAAGCCCTTTCAGAATCAGGAGCGGAATTAAGTACGGACTTAGCTATTTTGCGGGAGAAGGAAACACTTATATGCCGCAGGAAGAGCTTTGTGAAAGGGTTGGACAGCTTCTTGACGTGTCCAGACAGTTGGTTTATGAGAATATGGTGGATATGGCTTTTGAAGGGGAGATTCAGCTGGATACACTGAAAGGGCAGACCGTAGTATATCTGTACGTCTATTATTTGGCGGAACAGAAGATTTGTCGAAATTTGGCAGCTATTGAAAATGCGGGGCTTAAGTCTCTTTCTGTGGACATCGACAGTATGATTTCCATGACTCAGAGACAGACGGGAATTGAGCTTTCCGCTCAGCAAGTCAGTGCAGTCAAAAGTTCCTTGACCAGCGGAATTTCAGTCATTACAGGTGGTCCCGGCACAGGAAAGACCACTATTATCAATACCCTGATCAATATCTTTGAGCAAAGTCAGTTTAAAGTGGCAATCGCTGCGCCGACTGGCAGGGCGGCAAAAAGAATTACGGAAACCAGCGGGCACTATGCTTCTACGGTGCACCGTCTTTTGGAATACTATTACTCCTCGGAAGAGGACACTATGCGCTTTGGGAAAACTAGTGAAGACCCGTTGAAATACGATGTGGTAATTGTGGACGAGGCTTCCATGATTGATCTGCTTTTAATGCAGGGGCTAACTGAAGCGATTAAACCGGGTACTCGTCTAATTATGGTAGGCGACTACGATCAGCTGCCTTCTGTGGGCGCGGGCAACGTGCTTAGGGATATCATAGAAAGCGAGTACGTCCATACCGTAAAGCTAAAAGAGATTTTTCGTCAGGCGCAGGAAAGTATGATTGTAGTAAACGCCCATCGAATCAACGAGGGTGAATATCCTTTTGTCAACAGCAAGGACAAGGATTTCTTCTTTATGGAGCGGGCTTCGGAAAAGCAGATTGTGGATCTATTGGTGCAGCTGATTACAAAGCGTCTTTCAGCTTATTATGAAGGCATTGTGCCGGTGCGGGATATTCAGCTTTTGACGCCGGTTCGAAAAGGCGCGCTTGGCTGTATCGCGTTGAATAAAGTGCTGCAGGAGGCTTTGAATCCGCCGCGGGAAGATTTGACAGAAAAGAAGTTCGGCGATAAACTTTTCCGCGAAAACGACAAAGTTATGCAGATTCGTAACAACTACGAAATCGGTTGGAAGAAGAGGCGAGACTTTTCAGAGGGGCAAGGCGTCTTTAACGGCGATGTGGGTTTCATAGAAAAAATCAACAAAGAATACAATCAGATGACAGTCATCTTTGATGAGGACAAGTATGTGACCTACGAATTTTCTCAGCTTGATGAACTGGAACTTGCTTACGCCATTACGGTACACAAAAGTCAGGGCAGTGAATTTCCAATCGTAGTTATGCCTATCTCTTGGTTTCCGCCGATGTTGGCGACTAGAAATCTTTTGTACACGGCGGTGACTCGAGGCAAGCAGGTAGTCGTGCTGGTAGGCGGGGAACAGAAGATGAATGCCATGATTGACAACAACCGAATTAAAATGCGCTATTCCGGGCTTCGGTACAGATTAGAAGAGTTGCTGGAGGTGGGCATAGGTTGAAAAATGCAGCAACAGGCGCTGCCCGCGCAATGATCTCAAAAGGACTGGATTTGCTGTATCCACCGGCACTTTACTGTATCTGCTGTGGCAATATCATTGATGAAAGCAGAACTTACCATTTATGTGACCACTGCATGGCGCATATCAGATGGGATGGGCAGCCACCGCAAAAAGTTAAGTTTGCAGGCGGTGATGGCATAGCTGGTGTTGCTGGCGGATCGGTTCCATTTTTGTCTTTGCGCTGCACCCAGTATGGTCTTTATGAACGCAGGCTCATTTTCTCCCTAAAATATAACGGGAAAAAGTACATTGCACGGGATTTGGCGCAGATGATGGCGGATCGGCTGAATCTGGCACGCCTTGTCTTTGATATGATTGTGCCGGTTCCTATGTTTTTCGAAAAGGAGCGGCAGAGGGGCTTTAATCATGCGGCGCTTATGGGGCAGCACCTGGGGAGGCTGCTGGGAAAGCCTTGCCTGAAAGATGCTCTTTTGCGAACTGGAAATACCCGGCCTATGCGAGGCTTAAGTCCTACGGAGCGGCAATTAAATGTAAAAGGAAAGTTTGCATATAACCAAAAATATGGTACACTGTTAAAGGAAAAGAAAATTCTGCTGCTTGATGATTTTTATACGACCGGAAGTACGGCGAATGCCTGCTACGAGGCACTGCTTTCCGCACAGCCTGAAATCGTGTATTTTTTAGCATTTGCAGCAAAATAAAAAATAAGAAGAGACGGCGTTGCAGTTGTCTGGGTCTGTGGTTGAAAATCCAAGCCAGTTACGGGCAAAGGGATCCACGTAAGCTGATCCGCAAGGCGGCAGTGATCATGGCGTAGCTTAGATGTAAGTCCTCGGGAAAATCCCGGTCAAGGCGAGTGTGGGGGCAAAGACCAGGTCAGCCAGACAACTGCAATGCCGTTTTTCTATGCTTTTCGCCCGAAGGGCGGAAAGTATAGCGAAGCGTAGAAAAAGGGACAGCGAAGTGAACGAAGAGAACGGAGGAGAGAGCAAAGTGAACGTTGCCGTTTTTCTATGCTTTTCGCCCGAAGGGCGGAAAGTATAGCGAAGCGTAGAAAAAGGGACAGCGAAGTGAACGAAGAGAACGGAGGAGAGAGCAAAGCGAACGTTGCCGTTTTTCTATGCTTTTCGCCCAAAGGGTGGAAAGCATAGCGAAGCGTAGAAAAAGGGACAGCGGCGGCAGCTGCATAGGTAGCCTCATCGACATAGGAATAATTTCAGGAAAAAAGTCGGACTTGGCACAAAAAAGATATATGATTTTTCAGAAAAGTATGTTATAATGGTTTTAAAGAAAATCACCTTTGCTTTCGGCGTTTCTGCTGAAAGGCCGGACTCAGAGGAGTGGCTAAGGAGGTCATCACATGAAGGTAAACATCACAGGTAAGAATTTTAACACTTACAAGCATTTACAGGACACACTGGAGAGGAAATTTGATAAGCTTGGGAAATATTTCTCCGATGACATTACTGTAAAAGTGGTATTATCTCAGGAGAGAGGCAAGGACAAGATAGAGGCAACTATCAACGCCAAAGGGGCAGTATTCAGAAGCGAAGACGTTTCGGATGATATCTATGAGGCAATTGATAAGGTTGTAGATAAGCTGTCCAGCCAGATGGCAAGATTTAAAGGCAAGCTGCAGAAGCGTTATAACGACAACAAATCCGTAAGATTTGAGAGTCTGCCAGAACTTCCGGAAGAAGTGGAAGAAGTAAAGGTTGTGAAAACCAAGAAGTTTGAGCTCTCGCCGATGTCAGTGGAGGAAGCAATTTTGGAGATGGAAATGCTGCAGCATAATTTCTTCGTCTTCCTTGATATGGAAACAGACAGCGTCAATGTGGTCTACATCAGAAAAGATGGAAACTATGGTGTGCTGGAGACAACTTACTAATAAAGGAAATGTTTTAGGACTGTCCGTTTGGGCGGTCCTTTTTGAATAGAAAACTTTGTTAAGATTTCATGAGTTTACCATGGTTTTTGTGCCAATTCCCTTGAATTTTTTAGTTAGATACGGTAGAATTATATAAGCTATATATAAGGGGAAGGCATATGGAAAATTTTTTCAACAACATCATTTCCAGTATTGGAATTAACGATATTTTGGACATTCTCATCGTGGCCTTTATCGTCTACAAAGTCATTAGTTTTATCAGAGATACCAGAGCGCAGCAGCTGGTGAAAGGACTGCTTGTATTAATTGCCGCTTTTTTCCTTTCAGATGTGCTGGACTTGTATGCGCTTAATTGGATTTTAAGGGGGACACTGACCATGGGTATTATTGCTCTGGTTGTAGTATTTCAGCCTGAATTGCGCAGGGGCCTTGAGTATGTAGGCAGAAGTAAGATTGTGAAAGCGCCATTCGGTCAGTTGGACAAAGAAAAGGCAAAGGATATTACCGACGAATTCGTCAAGGCAGTGAACTCTTTTTCTGCGACAAAGACTGGTGCGCTCATTATTTTGGAAAGAGAAACAGCTCTTGTAGATATCGCTGAGACCGGAACTGAAGTCAATGCGGATATTTCTGCACAGCTTTTGGGCAATATATTCTATGAGGGTGCGCCGCTCCATGATGGAGCTGTCATTATCCGTGCAGACAGGATTTATGCTGCAGGATGTGTTCTGCCTTTGACAGAAAATAAAAATTTAAATAAAAGTCTGGGAACCAGACATAGAGCTGGTATTGGAATTACCGAACATTCTGATGCGATTTCCATCATTGTGAGTGAGGAAACGGGCGTTATTTCTATGGCAGTGGATGGAAAGCTGACGAGATTTTTAGATACTAAGACTGTTGAAAAAACTCTTTTAAATTTATATTTAAACAAGGAAGGAGATCGCGGCGACAAGCTGAAAAAGATTATAGGCAAACTGGGGAGGAAGAAAGATGCTAGATAACAAAAAGTTCAATATCGTCCTCTCTGTGCTCATAGCGATTGGAATTTGGGCATATGTTATTGGGGAAACCAACCCGACCGACACCAAGACTTACAGGGATGTCCCAATTCAGTTTCTGGGGGAAGAATCGCTGGATGAAAACGAGCTGGCAATTTTAGACATCAGCGCTGAGACTTTGAACGTGACGGTGACGGGCACAAGAGCCAACGTAAGCAGACTGCGCCCTGGTGATATTACTGCTTCTGTCAGCTTAGAGGAGGCAGCGAAAGGTGAGAATCAGTTACGGGTCAATATCAGAGTGCCGGATAATGTGGAAATTGAAGATAAAAGTTTAAATAAAGTCACTGTTACAGTTGAAAACAAAGTCTCAAAGGAAATTGACATTCTGCCGCAGTATGAGGGAGTTTTCAGTACGGATCAGGAACCGATTACAGTAGAATTGAGCCGCAGCAAGGTTACGGTAACTGGTGCACAGTCACTGGTAGAACAGGTAGATCATGCTAGTGCCTTGGTAAAAGAAGGAGAAGTAACAGATAGGTTGAAGACCATTGCCTGCAAATTGGAACCTGTAGATAAAAGAGGCGAAATGATAGAGAGAGTCAAACTTTCTGCAGGGTCTGTACAGGTGACAGCGGAGCTTGGAATGGCGAAGACCGTACCGCTAAAGGTGCCAGTTGTGGATCTATCCGACGGCACATTGGAAAAATCCGTTTCTGCTCCGAAGACTATTACGATCAAGGGAAAAAGCAGCGTCCTTGAATCCATTGAATTTGTTACTGCTGAGGCTATTGATTTGACCGATGTTACAGAGGATACTACGGTGAAGATTGTGCCAGTACTTCCTGCAGATGTACAGGTTTCCGGAAGGTCAGCAGAATCTATGATTGCAGAGATTAAGGTGGAAGCCCTTAGCACTAGGACTTTTACTTTTAACAGCGATGAAATTGATATGCAGAATTTGGCAGCGGATTTACAGGCGGAAATCTCGGGAATTGATCGTCTGGTTGTTGTTCTGACAGGTAAAGAGGAACAACTTGCAGCTATAGAAAAGGAAGATATTATACTGCAAGTGGAACTGAAGGATAAACAAGAAGGTAGTCATCAGGTGAGTCTGGAAGTCGTGTGTCAAAAAGATTGTACTAAAATTGAAGTGATTCCGAAAAAAGTACACGTTGAAATTGAGCAAAAGGAATAGAGGCTATTTATGGGAAGATTATTTGGAACAGACGGTGTCAGAGGCATCGCCAATTCAGAACTGACGCCGGAGCTGGCGTTTAATTTGGGAAAAGCAGGCGCTCATGTTCTGCGCAAAGAAAGCAAAAGACCAGTTATTGTAATCGGTAAAGATACAAGAATTTCCGGTGATATGCTGGAAAATGCTTTGACTGCTGGTATTTTGGCAGTCGGCGGAAATGTGATTAAAGTTGGCGTAATTCCTACGCCGGCAGTTGCATATCTGGTAAAATATTATCATGCGGACGCTGGGATTGTCATCTCTGCTTCACATAACCCTTTTGAATATAACGGAATTAAATTTTTTAACAGCGAGGGTTTTAAACTGGACGATTCCATAGAAGAAAAAATAGAAGATATTATTATCAGAGGAATCGACACTAATAGCCATAAAACTGGTGATGAGTTGGGAAGATGTCTGGATGCAGATGATGATGCGGCGGAGCTTTATTGCAAGTTTCTTCTGTCAACCATCGATATCAGACTGGAAGGCATGAAAGTGGTGTTGGATTGTGCCAATGGTGCAGCATTTAAAACAGCACCAGCAGTTTATCGTGCCCTGGGTGCAGAGGTAATTACTATCGGGTGCGAGCCTGACGGTCTTAACATCAACGATAAAATTGGCTCAACTCATCCTGAAAAATTGCAGCAGGCAGTGGTATCAGAGCATGCTGATATTGGTCTTGCTTATGATGGAGATGCAGACAGACTTATCGTTGTAGACGAAAAGGGTATGGTCATTGACGGAGACAAGACCATCTGCATTTGTGCTAAAATGCTAAAGGAAGCAGGGCAGCTTGCTGAGAATAAGGTCACTGCAACGGTAATGAGCAATATCGGCTTCCATAAATATATCAAGGATGTTGTGGGTGCAGAGGTAGAAGTGACTGGTGTAGGTGATAGATACGTGCTGGAATCTATGCAGGAAACTGGTTGCATTCTGGGTGGAGAACAGTCTGGTCATATTATTTTCCTGAATTACACCACGACGGGGGATGGAACCCTTTCCTCTCTTCAGTTTGTGAAGGCGGTAGCCTCGTCAGGAAAAAAGCCTTCGGAGCTTTCCGCTGAGATTGAAATTTTCCCACAGGTTCTTGAAAATGCGAGGGTAAGCAATGAAAATAAAAAAGCCTATCTAACCGATAAAGAGGTGCAGCAGGCTATTTCTGCTATTGAAAAAGAGATGGAAGGAAGTGGTCGAGTTCTCATCAGACCATCCGGCACAGAACCGCTGGTTCGCGTGATGATTGAGGGCAGTGATATAGAGAGGATTCATCAGCTGGCAACAGAACTGGCAGATTTAATTAGCAGGAAATTCAGTTAGAAAAAAGGAATTGAGAGATAAGAGAGGTATAACTTATGTGTGGAATTGTAGGATATGTCGGGGCTGATAACGCCAGGGATATTATCATTGATGGACTTAAAAAGTTAGAATATAGAGGATATGACTCTGCGGGAATTGCCCTGCACAGTGGCGGTGAACTAATCGTCAGAAAGAAAGAGGGCAAGATTGCTAATCTGGAAAAAGACATTGCCGGTGAGAACCTTTATGGAACAACGGGAATCGGACATACAAGATGGGCAACCCATGGCGTTCCCTCTGACGCCAATGCACATCCGCATATAAATGGTGACAGTTCTATCGCCATTGTGCATAATGGAATCGTAGAAAACTATGTGGAATTAAAGGAGTGGCTCACCAAGGAGCACGGCATTACTTTTCGGACTGAGACGGATTCAGAAGTTATTGCACATCTTTTGGGTGTTCTAAAGAAGACAACCCTGGAGGATGCCGTCTTTGAGGCGGTAAAGATGATGAGGGGAGCCTATGCCATCGTAGCGATGTCAAAGGATGAACCGGGCAAAATCGTGGCATACAGAAAAGATGCGCCGCTGATTGCAGGTCTGGGAAAAGGCTGTAACTTCATCGCTTCGGATATTCCGGCGCTGTTAAAATATTTGAATAAAATATATCTGATTGAAAATAACGAGATGGTAATCTGCACACCGGAGCAGATTCAGATTTTGAATCAAGACAGAAAGCCGGTTAAGAGAGATGTGCTGCAAGTGACTTGGAGCCTTGAGGATGCTGAAAAAGACGGATATGAGCACTTTATGCTAAAAGAAATTCATGAGCAGCCGAAAGCGATCAGAGAAACTTTAACCAGGCGTCTTGATGAAAACGGCAGAGTGAAGTTAGACGGTATTTCTTTGACACTGGAAGACCTGAAGAAATTTAACAAGATTTATATTGTTGCCTGTGGAACAGCATATCATGCTGGTCTTGTGGGCAAGTACGCCATAGAGAAGATGGCAAGAATTCCGGTAGAGGTAGACGTTGCATCGGAATTTAGATATAGAGATCCATTTGTGGATGAGAATACTTTGTTTATTGCAATCAGCCAGTCGGGAGAGACTCTGGATACGCTGGCAGCGCTGCGTGAAGCCAAGAGCAAAGGTGCCAGGATTTTATCCGTAGTTAACGTAGTGGGAAGCTCGGTAGCAAGAGAATCCGACGATGTATTCTACACTTGGGCAGGGCCGGAAATCGCAGTGGCGTCTACTAAAGCATACACCACCCAGATGGTCTGCATGTATCTCATTGCCCTTTATATGGGGGACTTGAAGGGAACTATTACGGAAGAATACTATCAGGCAATGCTGGCTGAACTTATGGCAGCACCGGAAAAGGTGGAGCGGATTATCGAAAAATCTGCAGAGATAGAAAAGCTTGCCAAGGTACTTTATAATAGAACGCAGGTATTCTTTATTGGAAGAGGTATGGATTCAGCGGTAGCGTATGAGGGATCTCTGAAGCTGAAAGAAATTTCATATATCAATTCCTTTGCTATTGCGGCAGGGGAGCTGAAACATGGAACTATTGCGTTGATGGAGCCTGAGACCATTGTTATTGCATTGGCAACACAGGATGCGCTCTTTGAGAAGATGTTTTCCAACATTGTAGAGGTAAAAGCGCGGCTTGCACATGTGGTTTCTATTGCAAAAGAGGGCAAGGAGCAGATTGAAAAGCAGAGTAATGAAGTTATTTACATTCCACCTTGTGCTGACGAAGTTTCACCGCTTCTGTCTGTGATTCCACTTCAGCTGTTCGCTTACTATGTGGCAAGGGAAAAAGGTGAGGATATTGATAAGCCGAGAAACCTGGCAAAGAGTGTTACTGTAGAATAAAGGAATCACCGATGAAGCATATTTATTTTAAATTACTGGTGATTCTTGCAATCATCTCATTATTTATGGCATGTACCGGATTCGGAAATAAAGTAAGAGTAAAGGTTGTGCTGCTGAATATGAATGCGCTGCAAACAGGTAGCATAGAGGAAATCTTACTGGAACGAACTGATGAAGTTTCAAGCGGCGGTAGAACGGAGCTTTACGGAAAAGCGCTGAAGTGCCTGCAGGAAAAGAAAATTTCTGCAGATATGCAGGCGGGTACAGCTTTTAAGAATCAGTACAAGATAAACTACATTAAGGAAGTAGAAGGCGAAGTCACTGTTGATTTTTCCAGTCGGAATCTGGTTGGAACGGAGCTGGAGGAAAGGCTTTTAATTGCACAGATTGTAGCCACTTTGACAGGCTCATTTGAAGAGGTGAGCAGAGTGCGCTTCACTGTGGACGGAGAGCCGGCGGAAACACTGATGGGACATGTCTGTATTGCGTACAGCTTTGCTTCGCCGCTGGAAGCAGTATAAATACATATAAGAAAAGGAATCAGAATCATGGAGAATTACGATATCAGAGATATTTCACTGGCGCCCTCGGGGCATCAGAAAATAGAATGGGTCAGAAACAATATGCCGCTTCTTCGCGGAATGGAAGAGGAGTTTTCAAAAACGAAGCCTTTTGAGGGAATCAAAATTTCTCTTTCTGTGCATTTGGAGGCGAAGACTGCATACCTTTGCAAGGTTTTGGCGGCAGGCGGCGCGGAAATGTCTGTAACAGGCAGCAATGTGCTTTCTACGCAGGATGACGTGGCAGCAGCCCTTGCAGACAGCGGCATGAAGGTATTTGCATACCACGGTGCAACACCGGAAGAATATGACAAACATATTGAAATGTGCCTTGAACACAAGGCAAACATTATCATCGATGATGGCGGTGATTTAGTCGGCATGTTGCATACAAAGCGTCCTGATTTAGCAGAAGAAGTCTGGGGCGGCTGTGAGGAAACGACTACCGGCGTCATTCGCTTAAAGGCTATGGAAAAAGAAGGTATTTTGAAATTCCCTATGGTTGCAGTAAACGACGCAGACTGCAAGCATTTGTTTGATAATCGTTACGGTACTGGACAGTCCGTTTGGGACAGTATCATGAGAAACACCAACCTGATTGTAGCAGCAAAGACTGTGGTAGTAGTCGGCTACGGCTGGTGCAGTAGAGGCATTGCAATGCGCGCAAATGCTCTGGGCGCAAAGGTGATCGTTACGGAAGTAAATCCTGTAAAAGCCATTGAAGCCAAGATGGATGGTTTTGACGTGATGACTATGGAAAAGGCGGCGCCTTACGGCGATATCTTTGTATCGGCGACAGGCTGCTGCAAGACGATTACTGTGGATCATATGCTCACCATGAAAGACAGAGCCATTTTGACTAATGCAGGTCATTTTGACTGCGAAGTAGATATGAAAGGCCTTGAAGCAGCAGCGTTAGAGAAGAAGGAAACCCGTAAGAATATTATGGGATACAGGCTCCCAAATGGAAAATGGGTCAATGTTATTGGGGAAGGTCGTCTGGTCAACATTGCGGCAGCTGACGGACACCCTGCAGAAATCATGGATATGAGTTTTGCAGTGCAAGCCCTTTCTGCCATGTACATCAAGGAGCATTACAGTGAGCTGGGAAAAGGTGTTGTCGATGTCAGCACTGAAATTGACGATGTTGTTGCAAGAAGAAAGCTTGCAGCTTGGGATATTGAAATTGATACACTGACAGAAGAGCAGGAAAAGTATCTTGCCAGCTGGAATGTATAACAGAAGCGACATGTGAACATGCAAATTCATTTAAGGAAGTGATATAAATGTCTTATGAAGAAATCAGAGAGCAGGCAGCAAGTGCGGTGAAGGAGCTTTTAGAAGCTGCAAAGCTGCAGAAAGGCGATATCTTTATTATTGGCTGCTCTTCTAGTGAAATTAAGGGAGAGCGGATTGGGAAGGGTTCGGACTTCAATGCGGCGAAAGCGGTCTATGACGGCGTTTATCCGATTCTGGCGGAAAGAGGAATCTTTCTGGCGGCACAGTGCTGTGAACACCTGAATCGTGCTGTTATTGTGGAGAGGGAAGCTCTTCTTCCCGGTACAGAGATTGCTAATGTAGTACCACAGACCCATGCAGGCGGCTCCTTTGCTATGGCAGTTTATGAAAACGCAAAGAATCCTGTAGCTGTGGAGGAAATCAAAGCGGACGCAGGTATGGATATTGGAGATACGTTAATCGGTATGCAGCTCGCGCGTGTGGCGGTGCCAGTTCGCATTTCTGTAAAGAAAATCGGAGAGGCGCATGTGGTATGCGCTAGAACCCGTCCAAAATTTATCGGCGGTAGCCGCGCTGTTTATGACGATATCCTGTCTGGCGGCGATGTGAAGCGATAGAAAAGAGAAAAAATCTTTGACATAGACAGGAACAAATACACCGGTTTCATCATACTGTAAAGTAAAATCTATGAAAGAAGCAGGTGAAATATTATGTCAAACAATTGTGGATTATTCAACAACGAAGGTGGAATCGATACTAGCTTATTGTTCTTCTTCTTACTGTTAGTAATCATTTTCTGCAACTGCGGAAACTAAACATTACCTATTAGAAAAGGGCTCCACTTGGAGCCCTTTTGGCATACTGTTTTTTAATTTAGGATTATTTCCATTGAATTTCGTAATAACCATTACCAGAACCGTATTTGGTAACCTTGATGTAGTAGGTTCCTTTTTGCAGATATCCCATATGAACGCCATTGATTGTAGTATAAAGCTCTAATCTGCCTGAATAGGAATCTGGACTGCTTCCGTTATAAAACTCGGAAGATCCCATAGACTTGGAACCGCTGTAAACGGTAATCTTGATTCCACCAGAACCGCCTGTTTCTGTATAAACATCTAAGTTTACTGCCTGATTGCTGTTGACTTTAATCTTGTACCAGTCAGCAGAAGTCTTAGACTGGGTTGCGGTAACCAGACCTTTTTTCTTTCCGCCTTTAGAAATGCTTTTTGCTTTTGATTTGCTGCTTCCGCTGTTTTCGGTCACCTTTGTCTGTTTTACCTTAATGCTGTAGCAAGAATCAGTAGCGGTAGAAACAGCTACATAGTAGGTTCCCTTTGGAACAGCGCCAAAAGTAGTATAATCGATAGAGGAGCTTACAGTTGTAACGCCACTCAGGGTCTTTTTCTTTTTGGAATCCATGATTTTTACTTTATATTTTGAATTGGTTCCATCGCCCCAAGGGAAAGAAATTGTTAATTTTCTATTTCCTACGGTAGTAACTTTATAGTAGCGATAACCGCTTCCTGATACGGAGGCATAGAAGTCTTTGTTGGATTTTAGTGTTGAGCTGCTGGTGGTTGTTTTTGCTGGTGCATAAGTTACAGTGAAAGCGCTCTGTGCACTACCGTAAGCAGCCTCGAATACTAAGTAGTAAGTACCAGCTTTCTTTACCTGCACGGAGAAAGTCTGAACGTCGTCTGTTGTCTCAGCAGCAGCAATGCGGCGTGCGTCGATATATGAGTCATTAAGGTCTTCGTACAGATAGACATTAGTATCGCCGACAGATAAAATATCAAAGATAAAGTTTCCTGCTTTTGGAATTTCTACCGCATAATAAATTGCCTGATTTGTATATTCCGTGGTGGTATACATATTCAGGTCTTTGTCTGCAACAGTGTTTAAATTCTGTGCAACAACCGGAGTTAACTCTGTTGTGTCGTCTGCAGCTTTGAACTTAGCGGCATCCTGGAAAGGAGCTCCCTGTAATGTAATGTTTCCTTCAGGAAGCGTTACAGTATCCGCAAATACGCTCTCTGTTCCGGCAAATACTGTGGATAAAACCAAAGCCAGTGCCAGAGTGAGACTGATTAATTTTGATTTTCTCATTATTGTGTCCTTTCATATTCTTAATTGATTTTTTTCATAAAAATTATACCCCTTATGGAAGAAAAATGCAATATTCTTGCTAAAAATTTCATGTACAAGTTTGAGGAAAATTAGACAGATTCTGCTGGTTTTATCCTCGCATATTTTAATGAAAAAAGCAGATGGAAAGTCTTTTGGAACTTTCCATCTGCGGGGTACAGAGTTATTTATCTGAAATAAGGCAGTTGAGGGGTTGCGTAATAAATATAGACATATTTAATATTATAGTAGTCGATTGCACTGACGTTACCTGTGCCGATTTCCTGCAGCAGAATGTAGTTGACGCCGACGCCGATAAGGTAACCGTATCGGTCTTCAACGTTGCTGGAACCTACCAGCTGCTCAACACGCATATACTTTCCAATCTGTGTTCTGAGAAAACCGTTTAAGTACTGAAGATTTTCATAATCGATTGTCTCCTGATAGCCTGGCGGAAGGAGGGGATTATTAGGTACTTGAAACTGCGGGGCTTCAGGAAGAATACTTGGAGGAACACTACTGCTGCTTGGTGTTTGCGTGCTGCCCGTTGCGGAAGACGAAGTAACTCTTCCAGCATCTGCGTTAGCATTTGTGAAAAGCGCCGGAGGATCCGGCTGACCTGGAATGGTTTCGAAGGGTCCTTCGGCAGCAGGAATAATGGAAGGTGCCTGCGTTTCTGCACCACTCTGATTTACTGCTTGTGTACCTGGCATTGGCACGGTTGAAGCGACAATCCCAGGAAAGGTAGGAGAATTTGAAGTGCCGGGCATTTGCTGCGGTGTGTATGGGTGATTGGTGCAATTTGTCATTTGAGGGTAAGTAATAATTGGTGCGGGAACAAAATTGATATCATGGTTATCTATTGGTTTTGGCTGCAGGGACACGTTACCGCATCCGCTTTTTGCATTACATAATGTTGCCATATAAATTACCTCGCTTTAAATTTTTATAACATAGGAATGTCGATTTTTGATTCGGTTGTCATTAAGTATTGGCATAATAGGAAGTTGGAAGATAAAAGCAGTGATCACCGATTCGGTTATGAATCACGCCCACATTTGTAGGGAAATAGGTGGGACAGGTTGGGCTGTAAGGGTTGTGAAAGAATAGAGAACCATCCACACCGGGCAGCCTGCCGCCGCCCATTGCCCAGTCTACAATATCATAATGCTCTTGTGTCGGGGTCATATTATAAATATTTTGCCTGTTGTAAGTGCCGCCTATAGACTCGCGCAGACATACAAACTGCCCCTGCTGTAAAATGATGGCGCGAATGTCGCCGCCATTGCTAACGCGGGCAAACTCACCGTAATCTATTGTAGCGCGATTCATAATCACTGTTGCGACAGCGCGCATACCTATATGCGCTCTAGTTTACCACCACGGGCATTTTTTATAACTTGAGATGTATCTCAAGCTTGAAATCTAGCGGATTAGAGCCTTTTGGCTTATCGTACACAACGTAGTCGATGAGACCGCATAAAAACTCATTTTTGTGCTGCGGATCCAGATTTTCATAAACGTGGTTGATAAATTCCATTGCGGAGGTGATTCTCGGCAGCGTGTTTTCAGAATGCAGTTTTTTCTCTTCCAGTATCTTTATTTTTTCCTCTGCTTCGCTGATGAGAGCGTACTCTTTTTCCGTGGCAGCAGCGATTACTTTTCCACGCTGCAGAAAATCTTCCGAGGTGTAAGTTCCTTCTTCCAGTAAGTCATACTGACGTTGGCGCTTTTCCATCAGCTTTTTAATTTCTTTCCTGGCGTTTTCGATGACCTGCGAGGTAAGGGCAATCTCTTCTTCCAGTTCAGCTGCCGGGTCAATGTCGCGGTACTTCCACTGCAGCCCTTCGAGTATGTCTCTGACCTGCGAAATGAGCCGCTCTTCGACGATATCTATGTAAGTGGACATTACGCCTCCACAGCTTTGAGAACAACGCAGGGTAGGCTTTTTCTTGGTGGAGGAGCGCTGACTCATGGTGCGACCGCAGGCGCTGCACTTGATAAGATAGGAAAGGGGATTGCTCAGGTTCCGAGAATAGATGTGCGGTACGATGCGCTCTTTGGCAAGGTCCTGCGCCTTCCAGAATGTTTCTTCATCGATGATGCCCTCGTGTTTACCTTCGTAAATATTCCAGTCTTCGATGGATTTCAGTGTGCTGCCAACGCGGCGCCCGTCTTTATAGGTGAAATCCCGCTTATTCCATGCGACTTTTCCGATGTAAATAGGGTTGTTGAGAATCCTGCGAATGGTGGTGCGCTGCCAGTCTGCTCCATTATGGTTTTTTATGCCGTGGTCTTTTAGGTACCGGGCGATACGGGTATCGCCGTAGCCTTTGTTTACGTAGAGGTCAAACATCAGCTTTATGATTTTGGCTTCCTCTTCCACAATGCAAAGGGTTTTGTTTTCCTTGCGGTACCCGAACGGGGCATTAGTGCCAATATAATTGCCGGCGTTGAGACTTGCCTGTTTTCCGCGGGCAAAACGGCGCTTGATGGTGACAAGCTCTTTTCGGGCGAAAAATGCCTTGAAGTCGAACATGTCTTCGTCTGTCTCATCGGAAAGGTCATAGGTTTTGTCAGGCGTGATGATGCGAACATGTTTCCTCTTGAAGAGGTTCAGGATATAGCCCTGATCCTGCAGGTCGCCGCGACCAAGTCTGTCGATGTCCATGACGAGAACTGCATCGACAAGTCCTTCTTCGATGTCGGCGAGAAGTTCCAACATCATAGGTCTTACTGCGATGCTATCGCCGGTCTGCACTTCTTTATAGACTTTGACAACGTTCAGGCTTTTCGCCTTTGCCAGCCTGTTCAGGGTGTCGTGGTGACGGGCAAGAGTCACTTCGATGGGTTCATCGAGGTGCTGCTCGTCTTTCCTGGACTTGCGCAGGTACATGTATGTGTTCCATAGTTCCATTGGTTTCATGGTGGACTCCTCCTTGAGGGCATTTTATGAAAAAGGATACAAAAATACCTCTAAAACTTGATTTTTAAGGGCTGCAATGACACAACATGATTGCTTAAGTTGAGTTGCGTTGTGCAGCTCCGCTTCCATGTCCTCACGGGACTTGCGGAGGTAGATGGAGTATAGGTCGTTAGCGAGGTTGGGGTGCATGGGTGGTCTCCTAAAGGGTTACTTTATGGTTAGTAATGATTTCCAATGATAGGGGAAATCAAGATGATTTCGGCTGATGTACGGCGTGTATTTTTTTATCAGCTTATCTAATTGTTTTAAAACGTCATTATTCCATTTATCTTTTTCAGGATACATCAGTTTCAACATATAAAATTGAGCAAAAAGTCTACGAGTAGGCACGTAGCTTTCACCTTTTGGCATTTTCGGCATTGCAGGGAATTTTACGTAATATAATCTTGAGTAATGAGCGCACCTGTTTCTTAAGTCTGTTAAACAACGTAACCAACTGTCCATAGTTTGATAGTTTACACCATAGAGCGACTTAGCTAATGCCGCTTTATCAGGGTTACTCATTCCTCGATAAAAGTGAGAAAGCATTCCGATCGAGAAAAATTCAATGATTACCCATAATGGGAATTTGCCATTATATTTTTGTATATGGTGCTGTACAACAAGAGTCTTGCTGTTTTCGCTTATACATGATGTAACGTGCTTAGAGAAAAGGGCGTGATTGTGTTTTTTGTTGTATACCTTTGGGGACATATAACCATCAGGTCCATATTTATGTACGTAGTAGTATGACACTTGTGTTCTGAGAAAGATTTCAATCTGCTCAATGGTAGATAGAATTAACTTTCGAAGTTCTTTGTCAAACTCATAAATTTCTGCGATTTGCGAAAAGGGAATGTTGTAAATACATTTTCCATCAGGACCTTTATACGGCAAATAATAAGCAGACAGTCTATAATAGTTAATTCTTTTCAACAGATTAAGGCATTGTTCGCGATTATCTATGAGGATATTCTTTTGTTCGAGTAATTCAATCTGCTCCTCAAAAGTAGTTGCTTCTTTTAGTTTCATAGTTTCTCCAAAAAATAAATGTGCTCCCATTTGACACATCATTGAGAGGTGCGGGAGCTTCTGTTAGTACATAGTATATGCGAAATCTCCCAAAATGTCAATGGTAAAAAATGTATTTATACAGTTCAGCGTGATGCGCAGCAAAGTGATTCACCATTTTGCCAACCTCCGAAAATAGACCCTATCAAAATAAATCTTAATTCCATATACTTATAATCGTGTGCCCGTAATCTAAAAAGAGAGGGCATGTTATGAAAAGGCAATATAAAGATTTAAAGCACACCTATTTATTGGCAGTTTATGATAAAGTAGAAGATCTCATTATTTACAACACAGCAAGAGAAGAGGGGGCTAAATTAATTTTTATTATTTTCTAATTCTTTTGCAGAAATTACATATCTGCAAAGGAATTAATTCGAAAACAAGCTAAACTGATTCTTTGACGGGCGCACAATCTTCTAATTGTTCACAGCTTTTGCGTTTTCGCTCTTCCCGTGCTTTTATCACTTCCTGCCGGATTTCTTCATAATCATTATCAATTGAACCATGATTTAGTCCCTGTGCATATGCGAGCAGCCTACCTTTGCTATATGCGTCGCAGCTTACAAAACATTCCATGAGTGCGAGTGCGTCCCGCTGAATTTCTTCGGATTCATCCTGCAGCAAAGCAACGATATCAGAAGTGGTTGAGTAGGCTTCCGGCGATGAAGAGGTGCAAACGTCCATCTTTTCGTAAAATCTTCCCATAGGAACATTGAATCCCATTAACCAAGTTTCATTGACTCCAAGTGCCATGCCAAGAATAGCGAGTTTGTCTTGATTTGGTTCGACCTTACCAGAAACATATTGACTCAAATCAGATTTATTCATCTTAACGCCGTATTCTTCGCAGTAAGGTAAAGCTAACGACAAAATGTCAACTTGACGAAGATTACGAGAGTTCATTATTTCCTTTAAACGCTCTGCGGTGGTGTATCTTTTCATATTTGCATCTCCATTTTTTCTATCAATATAACACATAATGAACAAAAGTTCAATAGTCAAAACAAAAAAGTTAAAAAAATTGAATTGCAGTGTTGACAAAGAGGAGCTGTGATGATATATTAAGATAAAGTTCAAAATATTGAACCAAGAAAAGAGGTGAGATAATGTCATTCGACTATAGCAAGCTAAGGGGAAAAATCGTTGAAAAGTATGGGACAAATGCAAAATTTGCAAAGGATATGGGGTTATCCGAGCGTTCACTATCCCTAAAACTTAATGGAAAAGTTTTTTGGAAGCAGAATGAAATTTGTACGGCGGCTGAGCTTCTGGGTATAAAAAACGAGGACATACAATCGTTTTTTTTTACAAAGATAGTTCAAAATTTTTAACTTAGCACTTTGAAGAGGGAGGTGAAAACGATGAAAGACAAGATAAAGCCGGAAGAAGTATATATACTCCCGCCGGAGAAATTTTACCAATCCGGACGAAAAAGAGATTACCGAGCGGGAGTTTTGTACTACCTCAGTGTGATAGCAAGAAGTGCAATCTTGCTGACAAAGACGTCAGAATCTAAAGAATTTGAAGAATAAAGGCCGCAACTGATGCGATAGCAGCAATTACAGTACTCACAAACATGACAATGTTTTTAACTCGGCTTTTACGCTTTTCAGCTTCTAAGTATTCGATTATTTTGGCGGCATCGCTTTTGGTAGCGTTCATGATTGCTTCGTGCAATTCGGGATCCATTTTCATAATAGTATCATTTTCTTTGTGTTCGGTTGCAATAACGACTTGTAAGTACATTATAAGTTGGAAAATGGGAAAAAGCAATGAAAACTAAACGTAAGAAGTAATTTGAAGAGGGAGGTGAAGGAGTGGATATTGAGAAAGAAATCAGGCGGCTTAAAGAAAGTAATATGCACATAGAAAAGCAGGTACATTTAATTACCAAGACTTTAAGGACATTTGCTTGGTCAGCCCTTGGAAATACGATAACGGTCTCTTTACTGGCAATTAACCTGTTAATAATTGTACACCAATGGTAATAGCCCCTCCGACGAAAATACCGGTGATAGTAGCGATGAGGGTAGCTATGCCAATTCTATTTGAAAATTTATTGCTTTTTAAATCTTCCTTACGCCAAACTTCGGCTTTTTGTTGATACTCAATGTGTTCTTGATGTTGGATATCAAGTCGCTTGTTTGTTTCCTCTAGGGAACGCATCGTATTAGACATTAAGTCGATAAGCACATCCAGCTTTGCCCCTTCTGGCGTAGTAGGATTGCGAAGATATTCTAATGTTTCATCAGATATTTCAAGGTCATTCTGATGAATGAGAGAATTGAGAAGTTTTTCCTGATCTTTGATGGATGCCATAATAATCTCCTTGGTATTGATAAGGAAATTATATCATAGCAATAAATTGTGAACAAGCATAAGAGAGAAAGGCGGACCGGAAAAAGTTTTTACAAAAACAAAAGACGCAGGGTAAAAAGGAATTTTTAAAGAGGGAGGCGAAAACGTGTGAACAGGAACGTGGCAATAAAAATCAAGGCAATGGAAAGAATTGAAACGCTCTCAAAGTTTAGAAGAGAACTTGCAGAGTCGTATCAGAAAAATATAGATGCCGAAGAAAACGCAATATTGTCTGAGAGTTATTCTAAGCTTGAGAACGCTGTACAGACTGTATTTGATGCGGAAATCAAATACCTATCGAAGATTTGAGGAGGGGGTGAATAACTGTGGAAATTGTCATAAAGATTGATGCAAAAGAAGCGGCTGACATTGTAAAAGAACTACAAACTCAGCCGGATGTGAATCATATTGTAAATGTTATTCGCTGTCGTTTACAAGAAGCTCTTGAGCAAGAATCTTAGTATATTTTTTAGACAATGAGAGTACTTCAACAGCGATATTGAGATAAACATCTTCCTTTTGTACATTTTTTAGTCTTGTTGCAAGGGAGTCCATCTCAGATTCAATTAGTGAAGAGAAAGATGCATCAGCTCTTTTACAAGCGTCTTGGAAAAACTCTTGATTCATAAAATACCTCCTTATTTAACTACTCGACCACGGCAATGGTCTGTGTATCCATTATAAAACAAGGCGGAGAATCGGACAAGCAAAACGAAAGAGAAATTGAGAAGGGAAAGGAAGAGATGAGAGTGGTGGATTTTCTAAAGTTGTCGATTTCGTATGAGCCTGAAAGAGTTTTGGCGGCAGAAATATATTTACACACTTTCCGCCGCCATTGGTATATTTGCTGAATAAGGAGTTACGCTTATTCGTTAGAGATTATATCACAAAATCCAAAGCAATTGCAACATTGTATATGATAAAAGTCGTATTAAACGAGATATGACATCAAAGTGGTCTAGTATCACAATCGTAGAGTCAGGATAATGTCTGCGATAAATACACGAGCAAGGTAGTACTCTGAAGCATAGGACAAAGTTCTTTGCTCATACGATAAAGAAAGGAGGGAAACCATGGTCAGAACTGTCTCAGACTTAGAAGGATACAAGTATAAAGTCGTTCACGACTCGGGAGATGTTACATATTTTAACGAGCTAAAGATATCTGATTCACTTAGCGAGATAATGAGCCGGTGCTGGGATAGTCTGTCCGATGAAGTGAAGAGAGAAATTAACAGTAGAAAACAATAGAAAGGAGTACAGTATGAAAAAGTACAAAATCAGGAAGTTTAGTCCCATTTGGTGGACAGGCTGGAGCCTGGCATGGGCAGCCGGCATTGCGATGCTGTGGATTTGCCTTTGTGGTTGGGCGGCAATCCCGGTTTGAAAGTCAGTCCCGGTAGTAAGAGATTGCTGGCCAGAGCAAGTAGTGGAAACGGACAAGCCTGAACCAGCAGAAGGAATCTATACGCCATCAGTGCAGGAGATGATAGTGCGAGCTTGCCGGGAGCACGACATCGAACCGGATATTCCGCTTGCAATAGCAAGACTGGAAACAGGAAACTTTACCAGTGCAGCCTTTACCGAGTGTAACAATGTCGGCGGTATGAGCGTTGATGAAGTGCCCATTACATATGACAGCTTGGAAGATGGCGTTGACGCATTCGTAGGAAATCTGGCCAGGAATTATTTTGGCAAAGGATACGATGACGTAGAGAAAATTAGCAAGAAGTATTGCCCGGTCAATGCGGAGGCATGGGCGGAAGCAGTGCAGGAACTGATGAGAGAGGAGAACGAGTTATGAGCTTGCTAGAAAGAATGACGATTAATGAACTAAAAAATGCCATTTGGATGGATAAAAACGGGATGTGCCCTGTTGGAGGGTTACCTAGAGAATGGTATGAGGATGAACTCGAAAAACGCACAGGAAGTCGAAAAGGATATCACGAGGAGGAAGAAGCATGTCAGAACAAAAAATAAAGACCGACTGCGAAGCAGCCGATCCTATCAAACAATCTAATTGTACCATACTTCGGCCAGGTAGTAAAGGAACATTTTCTATAGTACACATTTACCGTGCACCCGATAAATCAGGGATCCTAGCAGCTGTCGAAGAAGAATCCGGAAAATGCTACGTGGGATATTTCAGTACCGTAAAAAGGAAGTGTCGTAGAGCAGATTTGAGAACAAAAGGCAATGAAAACGTTTCGATTAAGAGGGTCAACCCGGACACCGATGACTGGTGCGAAGCCCAAGAACGACTGAATGTATACGCTGAGAAACTTAATTTAATAGAACTACCGCTGACTATAGGCGGAGAGATTTAAGGAGGAGACTATGAAAGTTATCATTGAAATGACAAGAGAAGAAGGAAGACTTGCAGTAAGTAGCGGAGCGCTCCTTGCGCTGTTAAACGAAGAAGAACCAGTGCAGAACGAAAAGATGTGCTGCAGCTATCCCGATACATTAGCAGCGGTGCCGGAAGTAAAACCGGAGCCTGCTGTAGAGCCAGCAGAAAATGTGCCTGGCAAAGTAGAACCGGCGCAGCAGCCTGATCCGGCAAGCCCGGTGGCAAAACCTGCAGGGCAGGCCATTGCACCGGCTGCGCCGATTGCAACAAAGGAAAGAACATATAGCCTTGATGAGCTTGCGACTGCCGCAATGGGGTTGATGCAGCAGGGCATGCAGCCGCAACTGCAGGAACTCTTACAGCAGTTTGGGGTAATCGCCTTACCGGAGCTACCAAAAGGACAGTACGGGGCCTTTGCTACGGCGCTTAGAGGAATGGGGGCACAGATATGAGTCATGCGGAAAGAAGCCATGCAGTTTTAAGTGCATCGAGTTCTCACCGATGGATGACCTGTCCTGGAAGCGTGCACCTTGAGCAGCAGTTTCCAGATACCACATCTGAAGCAGCCAGAGAGGGTACGCTGGCACATGAACTGGCAGAACTCAAACTTCGCAATTATTTTTATACGAAAGAGTGTGGAAAGCGGAAGCTGAACGCGGATATCAAAAAGCTGAAAGAAAATCCGCTTTGGGACGATGAAATGATGGGATACACCGATGATTACCTGGACTATATAAAACGTCTGGCGTTGAGTTTTGACGCAAAACCCAGCGTCATCATCGAGGACCGGGTGGATTTCAGCCGGTGGGTGCCGGAAGGGTTTGGCACTGCAGACTGTATCTTAATCTCCGGTGATACTCTTTGCGTCATAGACCTTAAATATGGGAAGGGCGTAAAGGTTGATGCTGAGAGAAATCCGCAGCTGCAGCTTTATGCGCTTGGCGCCTACGCTGCCTACGGAATGCTGTATCCAATCAAACGCATCCATATGGCCATCGTACAGCCAAGGCTTTCTTCAGACGCATCAGAGTGGACGTGTACGACTGAAGGACTGATGGTATTTGCAGATTGCGCAGAGGCGGCTGCAAAGGAAGCTCTGAAGGAAGACGCACCATTTCATCCGGAGGAAAGTGCCTGCAGATTCTGCAGGGCAAAGACGCAGTGCAGAGCAAGGGCCGAGCATAATGTAAAGCTGGCGTTCTTCACAGACAAGAAGCCACCGCTGATTACCAATGACGAAGTTGGGGCGTTTTTGAAACAGGGTGAAGATGTGGCGAAGTGGCTGGCCGATCTGAAAGACTATGCTCTATCACAGTGCCTTGCAGGAAAAGAGATTCCTGGGTGGAAAGCTGTCGAGGGCAGGGGATCCAGAGACTGGATAGACATGGATACCGCCTTTGCGGCGCTTACAAAAGGAGGCATTAGCGAAGCGCTGCTTTGGGAGAGAAAGCCTCTCAGCCTTGCGCAGGTGGAAAAGGTCGTGGGCAAGAAAGAATTCACTGCTATCGCAGGTGAATATGTCATAAAGAAGCCGGGAAAGCCGGCGCTGGTACCGGAATCAGACAAAAGAGAAGCCATCACAAATATAGTAACAGCCGAAGAGGCATTTAAGGAGGAAAAATAAATGGATATGACAAATGTAACAACAGGTAGAGTAAGATTATCATTCGTGCACGTTTTTAAGCCGTACGCTTTTCAGCCAGGCCAGGAGGAAAAGTACAGTACAACCGTGCTGGTACCAAAAACAGATGTGGATACAAAAGCAAGAATCGATGCAGCTATCGAAGTCGCAAAGCAGAGAGGTGTTACCGACAAGTGGAATGGTGTAATGCCGCCGATTGTTCCGACTCCTATCTATGATGGAGACGGGGTGAAGCCTTCTGATGGAACTGAGTTCGGCCCAGAATGTAAAGGGCATTGGGTATTTACAGCAAGAGCCAGCGTGGATCATGCCCCTGAAGTGGTTGATAAGATGGGGAATCCAATCATCAACCAGTCAGAAATGTATAGCGGCGTCTATGGCAGAGTGAATGTGACTTTCTTTCCATATGTCTACGGCGGCAAGAAAGGCATTGGCTGTAGCTTGGGTCCGGTGCAGAAACTGGAGGATGGAGAACCTCTTTCCGGAGGGGCGCCGAGTGCAGCGCAGGCGTTTGGCAGTCCGACGCCGGTTACACAGGCGCATCCGCAGATGTCCGGCGTACAGATTGACCCAATTACCGGAAAAGCAATGTAATTTGTGGGAGCAGAGTGCTCCCGTTTGTAAGGAGATTCGAGGATGGTACATCTTAGTATTGATATTGAGACAAAGAGCAGCGTGGATATCAAAAAGGCAGGAGCTTACAGATATGCTGAGGCGGAGGATTTTGAAATCCTCCTCTTTGCCTATCAGTGGGGCGAAGAGCCGGTGAGACTGATTGACCTAACGCAAGAGGAAATGCCGAAAAAACTGGTTGATGCCCTGAATGATGACAATGTGGTTAAACACGCGTATAATGCAGCTTTCGAGTGGTACTGCCTGAACAAGGCGGGATATAAGACGCCGATCGAGCAGTGGCGATGCACAATGATACACGGTCTTTACTGCGGGTATCCCTCCGGGCTTGAGGCAGCAGGAAATGCAATCGGTCTTCCGCAGGATAAAAAGAAGCTGATGACAGGAAAGGCGCTGATTAAATATTTCTGCACACCTTGTAAGCCCACAAAGACGAATAGCGGCAGAACCTGGAACTTGCCGCAACATGCGCCGGAGAAATGGGAGCTGTTCAAAGAATACTGCGTGCAGGACGTTGTAACCGAAAGAGCTATTTTAGACAGGCTATCGTTATTTCCAGTTCCTGAAATGGAAGAGCGTCTTTGGCAAAGGGACGTCCTCATGAACGCTTATGGCGTAAATGCTGACAGCAAGATGATAGACGGCGCGCTGCAGATTAACGATATTAGTGGAGAAGTACTGCTTCGGGAGGCGGCAAATCTGACCGGGCTTGATAATCCAAATAGCCCGGCGCAGCTGCTGCCCTGGCTGACAGAAAAACTCGGAAAGGAGATTCCCAACCTGCAGAAAGCAACAGTTGGAGAACTGTTGGCAGAGGAGCTGCCTGAAGACGTGCGCAGAGTACTCGAGATTCGCCAGCAGCTTGGAAAGACGTCGATTAAAAAGTATGTCACCATGAAAACCGCACAGGGTGAAGACGGACGTATCCGTGGACTAATGCAGTTTTATGGAGCTAACAGAACTGGTAGATGGGCAGGGAGACTGGTGCAGATGCAGAATCTCCCGAGAAACTATATTTCCACCCTTGACGGCGCAAGAAACCTGGTCAAAGCAGAAAACTACGCTGGGGTCAAAATGATTTACGGCAATGTGCCGGATACCTTATCGCAGCTAATCCGAACGGCGTTTATCCCTTCAGAGGGGTATAAATTTGTTGTGGCGGACTTTTCTGCCATCGAGGCGAGAGTCATCGCCTGGCTTGCAGGAGAGACGTGGGTGAATGAAGTATTTGCCACGCACGGGAAAATCTATGAAGCGACAGCATCTCAGATGTTCCATGTGCCAATTGAAAAGATATCGAAAGGAAACCCTGAATACAGTCTACGGCAGAAGGGAAAAGTCGCAACACTTGCGCTCGGATACCAGGGCGGTACTGCAGCACTTGAAGCAATGGGTGCGCTTTCGATGGGGCTTAGCCAAGAGGAACTACCGGATATCGTGAGCAGATGGAGGCAGGCGAACCCGCACATTGTAAAGTTGTGGGCAGACGTTGGAGCTGCAGCTGTATCCGTAGTAAAAACGGCACAAACAGAGGTAACTCACGGATTGATTTTATCGATGGAAGGCGATTTAGTTTACGGTCAGACATTTATGACCATACAGCTTCCCAGTGGTAGAAAGCTATTCTATCCGCAGCCATCATTGAAAGAAAATCGGTTCGGGCGAGAGGCGGTGCATTACTATGGGCTTGGTCAGAACAAAAAATGGGGAGAGGAATCGACCTACGGAGGAAAGCTGACAGAAAATATCGTACAGGCAATCGCAAGAGATTGTTTGGCGGAGACACTGCGCAGAATCGATGAAAAAGGACTGCAGGTTGTTTTTCATGTGCACGATGAGGTTATCATCGACGCACCGATGGACGTGACGGTAGATGAAATCTGCGGCTTGATGGCACAGTCTATCTCTTGGGCGCCAGGGCTCATCTTAAAGGGCGCAGGATTTGAAGGAAGCTATTACATGAAAGATTAGGAGGCAGGCATGCAAAACGATAAAAAAATACAAATCAGCTTGGGCGCTAGCAGGAAGACCTCCTACTGGCCTGCAGCGGATATGTATTGGTCAGAATTTATTACCCGCTTAAAAACACCAGTCAGAGGACCGGAAACCTTAGAGGAGTATCTAAAGTTTGCGAAGTCAAAGCAAGATGAACTAAAGGATGTTGGCGGCTTTGTAGGCGGGATATTTTCTGGAGACAGACGAAAGGCATCGAACCTCATAGGACGCGACCTACTGACGCTTGATATGGATAACATTCCCGCAGGCGAGACTGATAATATCCTGCGCCGGGTAGCAGGGCTTGGCTGCGCGGCTGCCGTTTACAGTACAAGGAAGCACGCAGGTTATGCGCCAAGACTCCGGGTGATTATTCCGCTTGACCGCACTGCGACAGCGGACGAATATGAACCAGCGGCAAGAAAAGCAGCGGCTATTATTGGCATTGAATTTTGTGATCCGACCACGTTTGAAGGCAGCCGGCTGATGTATTGGCCAAGCTGCTGTGCAGACAGCGCCTATATTTGTGAGGCTTACGATAAGCCGTTCTGCAGTCTTGATGGACTTTTGGCCATGTATGAAAACTGGCAAGATGTTACTTCTTGGCCACAGGTTCCGGGCAGTGAAGCGATAGAAAAACGTCGGGTAGCAAGACAGGAAAACCCGCTGGGAAAGCGCGGCGTTATCGGGGCATTCTGCAGGTGTTATACCATCACCCAGGCAATGGAAACTTTCATCCCCGGGCTTTACGAAGAAACTGCGATAACCGGCAGATATACCTACACAGGGGGCTCCACTGTGGGCGGCGCAATCCTTTATGACGACGATTTGTTTCTGTATTCACATCATGCAACGGATCCTTGCAGCGGTCAGCTGGTGAATGCCTTTGACCTAGTAAGACTACATAAGTTTGGAGACAGAGACGCTGAGGCAAAAGATGGTACGCCGGCAAATAGAATGCCGTCATTTACGGCCATGAGCCAGCTGGCGCTGGAAGATGAAGCTGTAAGCCAGCTGATGACACAGGAACGTATCAAACAAGCAAGAGAAGCCTTTGGTGCGCCGCAAGAGGCGACAGAGGAAGAAAATCTTGATTGGATTAAAAGGCTGACTAGAGACGGCAACGGAAGATTTGAAAAGACCATCAATAATGCTGTAACGATACTGGAGCATGACCCACTGCTGGCGGGAAAGATCGCCACAGATGAATTTGCAAGCTGCGGCCTTGTGATGGGAAAAGTTCCGTGGGATAGCCGCAACGAAAGACGACGCTGGGAAGACGTGGACTACGCAGGATTCTATAACTACATGGAGCTGTTTTACGGCATCACGGGGAAAGAAAAGCTGGACAATGCACTTTTAATCGTGAGCAGCGCAAATAAAATTAATGCTGTTAAGGAATACCTCGACGGTTTGAACTGGGACGGAAAGAAACGTCTTGATACACTGCTACCTGATTATCTAGGGACTGAAAATAATGCCTATACCAGAGCAGTCATGAGAAAGTCACTGTGTGCAGCGGTAGCGCGTGCGGTAAACGGTGGGATAAAGTATGACTATATGCCTATTATCACCGGGCCGCAGGGCATCGGAAAAAGTACTTTTTTAAGACTGCTGGGAAAGGATTGGTTTTCAGACAGTTTAACGACATTTGAGGGAAAAGATGCAGCGGAGCTGATCCAGGGCACCTGGATTAATGAAATCGGGGAGCTGACGGCTTTCACGAGGCAGGAGACTCAGGTAATCAAACAATTTCTTTCAAAGACAGATGATATATACCGGGCTGCCTATGGCCGTCAGACGAAAAAGTATCCCCGCAGGTGCGTTTTCTTCGGCACGTCTAATGACAGTGAGTTTTTAAAAGATCACACGGGAAACCGCCGGTTTTGGCCGGTAGATGCGGGACTGCATGCACCGACAAAGTCTGTTTGGCGGGATTTGCCGGAGGAAGTTGACCAAATATGGGCTGAGAGCTATGCGTACTATCTGTTAGGCGAAGAGCTCTTCCTGGATCCAGAGGTTGAGGCACTGGCGCAGGTCCAGCAGGATGAACACCGGGAATTTACCGGAAGAGAGGGCATGGTGATTGACTTCCTGGAGCAGCCTGTACCAGAGAGCTGGAACCAAATGGGGATATCTGCAAGAAAGATGTATCTTGCAGGTAGCATGAATTTGGAGGATGTTACTTTAGTACCCCGGGATAAGGTGTGTGCACTAGAGATTTGGGTAGAGTGCTTTGGCGGTGATATAAAACACATGAAGCGCACCGATAGCGCCGAGATAAACGCCATTTTAACGAGGTTAAATGGCTGGAAGCGAAATAAGAGCGGAAGGCGGTATGGACCGTATGGAACACAGCGTGGATATGAAAAAGTGTAAACAAAGGTGTGAACAATGGGTGTAAACAAAAAAAGTTTGTTTACTGGAAAAAAATGTAATGTAAACAACGTAAACATTCATGTTTACACCCTTGTTCACGGGATAAGCCTCTAAAAATCAATAGTTATAACTATATGTAAACAATGTAAACAAACTTTCTCTAATAAAGGTAAAAATAAATAAAATAGAGAGTATACAAAAACGCCTAATGCGCCTAATACGCCTGTTTGTGGGTGTGTATACGCGTGCGCACACGCGAGGAGGTTTACAGAAAGGAGAACCTGGTGCAAGAATGAAAGAGCGAGATATCGAAAAAATACTGGTCAGCGAAGTGAAAAAGCTAGGTGGTCGTGCTTATAAATGGGTCAGCCCAGGAAATGATGGCGTGCCAGATCGAATTGTCATATTTCCGCAGCGAATGCCCATCTTCGTCGAACTAAAAGCTACTGGCGGTAAACTTTCCCGGCTGCAGGAGCTTCAGATTATGCGGCTATCTGAACTTGGCCAGGACGTTAGGGTAGTAACCGGCGTCCACGGACTGATTCTGTTCTTCAGCAGCCTGGGACATCAGGAGGTATCTTACAAGTTGCTGAAAAAGTACGAAAGCGAGGTGTAAGCTATGCGGTTTAGCCCACATGACTATCAACGATATTGCGTCGAGAAAATTTTAGAAACCCCAAAGCTGGGGCTGTTTCTGGATATGGGCCTTGGCAAAACCGTAATTACCCTGACTGCAATCAGGCAGCTGATGTATGACCGATTTCAAGTGAGAAAGGTGCTTGTCATTGCCCCTAAAAAAGTGGCAGAAGGCACGTGGACCCTTGAAAAAGACAAATGGGAGCACACAAAAATACTTCGGGTATCGCAGGTACTTGGTAGCGCAGCAAAACGCATTAAGGCTTTGCACACGCCGGCAGACATCTACATAACCAACCGAGAAAACGTTGTATGGCTTGTGGACTATTACCGGAATAATTGGCCGTTTGACATGGTCGTTGTAGACGAGTCCAGCAGCTTTAAAAACCACAGCGCAAAGCGGTTCAAGGCCCTTGCCGGTGTCAGCAGCCACGTTGACCGTATGGTGGAGCTGACTGGTACGCCTTCCCCTAACAGTCTCGCGGATCTATGGGCGCAGATTTACTTACTGGACGAAGGGCAGCGCCTTGGCAAGCGGTATACCCATTTCAGGGAACGATACTTCCAGCCGGACCGATTCGGCTATACTGGCACAGTGTACAGCTATGAGGCGAAGCCTGGCAGTGAGCAGAGTATACTGAATCAGATTTCGGACATCTGTGTCAGCATGAAAGCGGGAGATTATCTGCAGCTTCCGGATATCATCTACGACGAGGTGCCGGTCGTGCTGGATGCAAAAGCGGCAAAGGCATACCGAGATATGGAGCGGCAGATGGTACTGGAGCTGCCGGAGGACGAAGAGGAAATCTCTGTTACCAGTGCAGCTGCCCTTTCCAACAAGCTGCAGCAGCTGGCCAATGGCGCAGTTTACGATGAAGACCATCAGACTCATGAAGTGCATAGCTGCAAGATTGAGACTTTCTTGGAATTGATTGAGTCATTGCAGGGCAAGCCGGTTTTGGTGTTTTATAGCTTTCAGCATGATAAAGCCCGGATTCTGGCAGCGCTTGCCTCGCAGAAACATCTTAGAGTGAGGGAGCTTAAAACCACGCAGGATCAGGCTGACTGGAATGCGCGGAAAATCGACGTCCTGCTTGCGCACCCTGCGTCTGCTGCCTATGGGCTGAACCTGCAGGCGGGCGGAAACCATGTTGTATGGTTCGGACTTACGTGGAATTATGAGCAGTATTCACAGGCCAATAAAAGGCTGCATCGTCAAGGGCAAACCGAGAAAGTCATTATCCATCACCTAATCACCAAGGATACCCGCGACGAGGATGTCATGGAGGCCCTGCAGCATAAGGACGATGTCCAGAACTGGGTGATGGAGAGTTTGAAAGCAAGAATTAAGAAAATACGAGAGGAGAACCAGAAATGAGAGTATACATTGCCGGGAAAATTACGGGAGATCCCGCATACAAAGAAAAATTTAGAGACGCCGAGGAAGCACTTGCCGCAATCGGTCACGAAACCATTAATCCGGCTTGCCTGAGTCTTCCTGCCAGCTGTACGTGGCATGACTACATGGCGATAACGTTAAAGATGCTGGAGCTGGCAGAAGTCGTCTGCTTATTGCCAGAATGGAAAGAATCGCCCGGGGCATGTGTGGAATATGGCTATGCGGTGGCTAAGGGAAAAGAGGTTGTGCACGCAAGGCATATTTTGCCTGAGTACGCACTAAATGCCGAGGCAGCAGCTTGTCCCCCCCCTAAGCCAAAGCAGGAAGATAAAAATAAGCGAGGCGGCAGCAGAATCGTTGGAACAAGGATTTGCCCTATATGTGGCAAAGAGTTCACCGCATATGGCAGACAGATCTTCTGCGGTCCGCAGTGCAGAAACTAAAAATTCTCACAGGGTAAATTCGGGAGCGAAGCGCAGAGCAGAAAACACGCCTTCGGCGGGTAGCGCAGAGGATCCGGTTAAGGATTGTCCGAAAGACTGCAGATATTTGGGTAAAGGAACACGCATGAAGACCTGTGATTATCTCTTAATTACCGGAGTAACAAGAGGCTGCGAAGTTCGCCCAGGCGGATGCGACAGGTACGAGAAGAATGGAGGACAGGCAGATGAAAAACTTTGAAAAAGATAATTTTAAATCCGCGGACACGGGGATTGTAGGATTCATGATCCGTGTCGATGACGACAGGCAGCTGCTAAGGTTTTGTAGAGATGGGATGTGCACTCTATGCTTGTTTGCACCGGAGAACTACCAGCGCAAGTTTGGAGCAGCGCAGCAAGGCTGCTATCGAAACAAGATGGATTATCTCTACAGGGACGTAGAACAGTAATTAAAGCAGCGCAGAAGGAGGTAGCATGGAGGCAAAGCAGTTTTTAAAGCAGTATCAAAATATCTTGACGGATATCAGGATCCTTGAAGCGCAGAAGCTGGAACTTGAGAATCTGGCGATGAGCGTGACTGTCAGCGCTGATGGAGAACGTGTACAGTCTTCCGGACGAAAAGACCGCATGGCAGAACTGGCCGTAAAGATTGCCGATGCGGAACGAGGGATTGTAGAGCAGCGCACGCAGGCATTCCATAAGCTGCGGGAGATTGAAAGCGTGATTAAGCAGGTCCCATATGAACGGCAGCGTATTGTTCTGCACACGAGATACATAGAGCGAAAGACCTGGGAGTCAATTGCTGCTGAGCTGGATATCTCTTTGAGGAATACCTATGAGCTACACGGCAGGGCGCTTAAGTCTATCCAAAAGATTTTGTAGGGGGATCATTGTTTTGCATGTTTGTCCTGTGATATAGTATAAACTGCAAAGAGACAATGAGAATTCAAAAAAAAAAGATTGGAGGTAACTCCTTAATTCACAGTATCTAGTGCGGTCTCTTTGCTATGGATCTCCTTATTTTTTTATAATAGCTGACACAGAGCGCTGCTGCATAGTGGCGCTTTTGTTGTTGGCAAAATATGTCGAAAGGTGTATAATCAAAAGAAAAAGGAGGTAACTGAAGAATGAATCAAGTGAAGGATAAAATACAATCTTTGTTAAAAGAGGGATACAAAATTGTAGGCAATGGTCCGATTGAGGAAATTGCTCAAGATTATTCTGGAAGAGTAAGCAGCGAACAATCGTTTGCCATTATTTTTGAGTGCAAGGGGAGGCCTAGAGAATTTGTGAAAATTCCTCAAGAATATAGAAAGTATATTTTGGATTATATCAAAACATTATAGTGATACAAGAGCTCTTAGAATCATTTGAATCTAGGGGCTTTTTGCTTGGAGTAAAAGGAGGTGAGCCCGGTGGCGAAATTAACAACAAGACAGCAACGGTTTTGTGATGAATACCTGATTGACCTTAACGCCACGCAGGCGGCTATAAGGGCGGGATATTCTAAGAAGTACGCAAACACAAATGCGTCTAAACTACTACAAATTACTACAATCAAAGCATATATAGAGCAGCGTATGGCAGCGAAAGAGTCAGAATTGATTGCAAGCCAGGATGAAATTTTAAAATATCTGACTTCTGTTCTGCGCGGTGAAAGCCTGTCTACCGAAATCGTAATCGAGGGACTCGGAGATGGCATGAGCGAAGCCAAAACAATGACGAAAGAACCTTCTGAGAAAGAACGGCTAAAGGCAGCTGAATTGCTGGGTAAGCGATATGGCATTTTCAAAGATAATATCAGCGTTGGGACTGTTCCAATCGTAATAAAGGACGACGTGCCAGATGATGCGTAAAGATGTCAGTATGCTGGACCTGATCGGCGCCGGATATGGCGACTTTTGGAACACGAAAAAGAGGTATCGCATTTGCAAAGGGTCCCGAGGTTCCAAGAAATCGAAAACAACAGTGCTATGGCTGATTAAATCAATCATGCAGTATCCGCTAGCCAACGCCTTATGCGTGAGACGATACCAAACAACGCTGCGTGACAGCGTATTCAGTGATTTAAAATGGGCTATCAACAAACTAGGAGTTGATAGTTTTTTTGATTGCACTGTTTCACCGATGGAGATTAAGTATATCCCTACAGGACAAAAGATACTGTTTCGTGGTTTAGACGACGGCATGAAGATTACGTCTATATCGGTACCAACGGGAGTTCTTTGCTGGGTATGGATTGAAGAGGCATACGAGCTGACCAACGAAGATGATTTCAATAAGCTGGATATGTCTATCCGTGGTGAATTGCCAGAAGGATATTTCAAGCAGATTACAATGACCTTCAATCCCTGGTCTGCGACTTCGTGGCTGAAGAAACGCTTCTTCGATGAACCAGATCAGAACACTTTCACAAAGACGACAACGTGGGAATGTAACGAGTGGCTTGATGAGGCTGATAGGGATATATTTCGCAGCATGAAAGAAAAGAATCCTCGGCGTTACCGAATTGAAGGTGCAGGGGATTGGGGTATTGCAGAAGGTCTTATTTATGACAGATTCCGGATTGAGGATTTTGATTTAGAAGAGATAAAGAAAGTTCCGGGGATTAAAGCGGCTTTTAATTTGGACTTTGGATTTACTGACCCGAACGCCTTTGTCTGTGAATTGGTAGACAACACGGCGATGAGGATTTATATTTTCGACGAATGGTATCAGACCGGTGTGACAAACAGAGTGATTGCACAGCAGATTAAAGATATGGGATACGGCGGGCAGCGGATTATCTGCGACAGCGCAGAGCCGAAGTCCATTGCAGAGCTCAATGAAGAGGGAATCCATGCGATTCCTTCTAGGAAAGGGAAAGACAGCGTAAATCATGGAATACAGTTGATTCAAAACTATGAGATAGTGATACATCCAAGATGTGCGAAGTTTTACAGTGAAATTCAAAACTATTGCTGGGAGCAAGATAAAAACGGAAAACTGACCAACAAACCAGATCATGAATTTTCGCATGGCATGGACAGTATGCGATATGGCGTCAGCGATTTGTTGCTGCCGAATACATTCAGCTTCGATTAAGTGAGGTGTTATTTTGATATTCAGAGATATGATAAACAGAATCGTGACGGGGGGAGCCGGAAACAATGTGACGACTCCAGCTTTTTTAGCCCACGAAATCAGGATTTTCCGCCAGAGTAAAAAATTTAAAATGATGCTAGATGGCGTGAACTATTATGAGGGGCTGCACGATATCCTGAACAAGAAGAGGACTGCAGTAGGAGTAGGCGGTAAGCTGGAGACGCTTGAGAACTTACCGAATGCAAAGCAGGTAGACAATCAGTACAAAAAGATGGTAAAACAGAAGACCAACTATCTCGTTGGAAAGCCATTTTCTGTGCAGTGCGAAAATGATAGTTATGTAGACTTGTTAATGCAGTTCTTCAATAAGCAGTTTTTTAAGCAGTTAAAGAGTGTGACGAAAGATGCATTAAACTGTGGCATAGGGTGGATTTACCTGCACTATACAGAATCCGGAGAATTGTGTTTGAAGAGGTTTAGACCTTTTGAGATTATTCCAGGGTGGTCCGATGTTGATCATACGCAGCTTGAGTACGTCATCAGAGTTTATGAAGTAAACTCCTTTGACGGTCGGAAAGAAGAGAAGATAACGAAAGTGGAGTATTATACGAGAAATGGTATTGACTATTTTGAGTATCACAGCGGACAAATGGTATCCTGCGCCCCGTATCACGAGAATTACTTTGTAATTGGAAATGAAACATACAATTGGGAAAAGCTGCCTTTTGTACCTTTTCGCTACAATGATGAAGAACTACCATTGATTGCAAATTGTAAATCTCTGCAGGACGGACTGAACACAATTTTATCAAACTTTCAAGATAACATGCAGGAGGATATGAGAAATACAATCCTCGTGCTGGTTAACTACGACGGAGAAAACTTGGGCGAGTTTCGCCAGAATTTAGCAACCTATGGCGCTGTTAAAGTTAGAACCGTGGAAGGAAAAGAAGGCGATGTTAGAACATTGCAGGTGGAGGTCAATGCGGAGAACTACAAAGCGATAATTGAGATTTTCAAGAAAGCGATTATAGAAAACTGCATGGGTTTTGATGCGAAGGACGAGCGAATGTCTGGTACTCCGAACCAGATGAATATACAGAGTATGTATAACGATATCGATTTGGATGCAGCGGACATGGAAACAGAGTTTCAGGCAGCAATGGAGGAACTCCTTTATTTTATAAATCTCCATTTGGCAAATACCGGACAAGGAGACTTCGAGGGTGAAAATGTAGAAATCGTATTCAATACAGATATGCCGATGGATGAGTCTACGACGATTCAAAACATTAGCGGCAGCGAGGGTATTTTGTCGAAAGAAACCTTGGTCGCAAATCACCCGTGGGTGTCGGATCCACAGAAAGAACTCGAACTGCTGGAAAAAGAGCGGCAAAAGCAGATGGAGCAATATGCAGGCGCTTTTGGCAGCATAAATGACCCTGGTGGTGATGGTGATGAAGAATAGTGCTTACTGGCAGAAGCGATTCGAAATCCTTGAAGAGGCACTCGGAAAATACGGTGAAGAAACCTACAGAGGTGTGCAACCGTATTTTGACAAAGCCCTCAGGGAAATCAATGCTGATATTGAAACCTGGATTTATCGCATTGCCAAGAACAACGAAATTAGCATGAAAAATGCTAGAAAGCTGCTTGACGCTGGACAACTGGAGGAATTCAAGTGGACTGTTGAGGAATACATAAAGTACGGCAAAGAAAACGCTATCAATCAGCAGTGGGTAAAGGAGCTTGAAAACGCTTCCGCAAAGTTTCACATAAGCAGATTGGAGGCACTGAAGATAAAGGTGCAGCAGTCCGCGGAGAAAGCTTTTGGAAATTACCTTGACGATGTAGATACTATGGCAAGGAAGGTCTATGAAGAGGGTTATTATCGGTCTGCCTTTGAGCTACAGCGAGGTTTAGGCGTAGGGTGGAATATCTCGTCAATCGACGAGAAAAAACTGTCAAAACTGATTTCTAAGCCTTGGGCGGCAGACGGAAGGAATTTCTCTGACCGTATTTGGCAGGCGAAGAATCAAATGGTGTACGACCTTCATAGCGAACTGACCCGGGCATGCATCTTGGGCAAAGGTCCTGATGAGGCTGTCAAGAATTTAAGTAAATACGTGGATAAGCGCTTCAAGAATGCAAAAGTGCAAGCTGGCCGGCTCGTAATGACAGAGCAGGCCTTTTTTAGTGCTGCAGCGCAGAAAGACGCATTTAATGAGCTGGGTGTGGAAGAGTATGAGATTGTAGCGACGCTGGATTCTCATACATCGGAGATTTGTCAACAGCTTAACGGCAAACACTTCCCGATGAGTCAGTATGAACCCGGAGTTACAGCGCAGCCCTTTCATGTTTCGTGCAGGTCAACCACTTGCCCGTATTTTGACGATGAGTTTACCGTAGGCGAGATGAGAGCAGCACGAGGTGAAGACGGGAAGACCTATCAGGTGCCGGGAGATATGACGTATCCTGAGTGGAAATCACAAAATGTCATAAAAAATATAAAATTACCGAGTGACATGGTGGAAGATAAGGGCTTATCGGAAGACATAAAGAAGGGAATAGAGCAAGCCATCAACAAAGTACAGTCTGAGTATAATGTGAGAATTGACGAGGTTGCTTACAAGGATCTTTCGTATTTTGGTAAAGTGCCACTGCAATTTGCCCCAATGAGCACTGGGCAGGATTTTAAGACTCAACTTGTGATTAACAGTAAGTATGACTGGAATGAAAGCCTTGACGCTTTAAACGACAGGATTTATAATAGAAACTACCAGAAAGGACTTCTTGCGGGAAAAAGTTTAGAAGACTTAATTTACCACGAAGCTGCTCATTGTATGACCTTTCAGGAGTGCCAAACTTGGGAGGCATTCAGAGAGATGGAAAGACAGATACGGAAAATGTATGTTTCTGGGATTTCAGCATATAATGAAAGCTGTCGAGATGGAGCGGAATCTATTGCGGAAGCTTTTGTACGAATAAAAAATGGTGAAGCTGTGCCAGATGGCGCGAAGCTTTTAGTGGAACTTTATGTTATGAGGTGGAAACGATGATAGTAGTTTCAATATGTGCAGACTGTAAACATTTTAATCATGATGAGAAGGTTGATGATTCTAATAAAAAATACACTTGTGGGGCGTTTCCGGACGGAATACCTTTAGAATTTGTTTTTAGAACAGATAAAGATAGTCGGTGCAGTGAAACGGTTAATTTTGAACCAGAAGAGTGAGGGAAGAGAAAAATAAAAAGTTTATTAAGGACTACCAAAGCGGTGGTCCTTTTATATTGTCGTCTTTTAGGCGGGGATTGAAATTATATTGCCCTGGATAAGGCGTAAAAGTGTCCAGCCGAGGGAAGTGAACCCGTAAAAAACGTAGGAGGAAAAAAGAAATGAAGAGAAAGTATTTGGAAGATTTAGGCTTGGAGAAAGACGTGATTGACAAAATTATGGAAGAAAATGGAAAAGATATCGAGGCAGCAAAAGGAGAGCTGGAAAAGATTACGAAAGAGCGTGATGACTTAAAGAATACCGTTTCTAATCGTGATAAGCAGCTGGATGAGCTGAAAAAGTCCGTAGGAAGTGCTGAGGATCTAAAGAAAACCATTGAGCAGTTACAGAAGGATAATCAGGCAATCAAAGTAGATGCTGCGATTGAAAAAGCCTTAACGGGAGCGAAAGCGAAGAACCTAACTGCAGTTAAGGCGTTACTAAAGGACTTGGATAAAGCGGAGCTTCTTGATGACGGTACAATCAAAGGACTAGATGCTCAGATTAAGACTTTAAGAAGTGCTGATGATAGCAAATTCCTCTTTGAAGAGGAGAAGAAAAGCAAGCCCAACATTAGAGGGGCTATTCCGGGAGAACCGGGTGATGGTAAACCAACACCAATCACAAAGAAGGGGTTTGATAAGATGTCTTACAAAGAAAGGCTGAATCTCTACAATACCGACAAAGAAACATATGAGGCTCTCGCAGGGACAGCGGGAGAATAAGAAAGAGAGGAAATATTATGGCTCAGACAAAATTGACGAACTTAATCAATCCGGAGGTTATGGCAGCGATGGTTTCCGCGAAGCTGCCGAAGAAAATCAAATTCTCACCGATTGCGGGAATTGACAACACACTGAAAGGTCAGCCGGGAAATACCATCACAGTACCGAAATATGCGTACATTGGTGATGCAGAGGACGTAGCGGAAGGCGTGGCAATGGGCACAACCGTGTTGACTACCAGCACTACACAAGCGACTGTAAAGAAAGCAGGAAAGGCAGTAGAACTTACGGACGAGGCAGTACTTTCCGGCTATGGCGATCCGGTAGGAGAAGCAACCAGTCAGCTGACAAAAGCTATCGCAGCAAAGGTAGATAATGATTGCTACGATGCATTAGCAAGTGCAAGCCTGATTTATGACGGCTCAGCAGCAGCAATCAGCTATGATGGCGTTGTAAAGGCGGTTGACTTATTTGAAGATGAATCGGATACACCGACTAATAAAATTATTTTTGTAAATCCGAAACAGGTAACTACACTGAGACTTGATGATAACTTCAAGGACAGAAACAAATATCCGATGGATGTTATTATGACGGGAACAATCGGATCCATTGCAGGCTGTCAGGTTGTTCCATCTAAGAAAATTGTACTAGGTGAAGATGGCGTTTATAAAAACCCGATTGTAGTAGTAGATGCTAAAGACCCTAACGAAGACCCTACCGCAGATGGTGTTGAAGAAGAGGCTCCGGCATTAACAATTTACATGAAGAGGGATGTAATGATGGAAGATGACAGAGATATTCTCGCAAAGACCACTGTAATTTCTGCGGATGAACATTACACTGCGGTCTTATCCAATGATTCTAAGGTTGTTTTGGCGAAGTTTAAAGCGTAGGTGATGAAGAATGCTATTAAGAAGACATAAACAGGATCGTTTAACGAGAACTTCCGAGCTTGAAAAACCAATGGATTTGGATGTAACCCCTAACGAGGCTGCGAATGATAGTTCTCAAGAGGCTAACAATGCTCAGAATGTAGTTTCTCCAGAAGACGCACCGGTGCCGGAGGAAGATAAGAAAGTCGGTGATAAGAGTGGACCTACTGGAAAAGGTAAAGGAAAGGCTTAAGACTTTTGGATACGAAGTCACTGAAGAGGATTCTCTTGCTCTTGCATTTGGAATTGAAAAAGTGGCACAGTCCATTAGAAATGAATGCAATCAGCCAAAAGTTCCGCAGGAACTTGAATATGTGCATATTGATTGGGTCTGTAGTGACTTTCTCGAAACAAAATATAGCTTTGGGTTGCTGAATTTGGAATCACTGGATCTCGGTGAAGCGCTGGCATCTGTCAGTGAAGGCGATGTCAGCATTTCATTTGATAACGCATTATCAGACGATGCAAAGTTTCAAATACTGCTAAAACGACTCAGTGAGACAGGAAAGGATGAGCTGCTATGCTTCAGAAGATTGCGCTGGTAAAGAGAAGAAAAGCCATCGAGCTGCTCTACGAAGGCACCTGCACCATTACAATTTACGAGCCCTACATGAAACCAAACAAAGCAACGGGACATCGTGAGATTATCTTGCTGGAAGATGAGCCGTGCAGACTTTCCTATAGCAGTGCACCAGCGGCAGAGAAGACAGAAACTGGCACCAGCAAGCAGCAGGTTATCAAGCTATTTTTGGCGCCGGAAATTGAAGTTGCCCCAGGCAGTAAAATCACAGTTACTCAAAATGGTGTGACGCAGGATTATTGCCGAAGCGGACAGCCGGCAGTGTATGCGACTCATCAGGAAATCATGCTTGATTTGTGGAAAGGATGGACGTAATGGGACGAAACGGCGGATGTGATTTTTCGGAACTTGAAGCGTTTCAGCAGAAGATGGAAACTTTGGCGAACAATATGAATGCCAATATTGAAGTTTTAGCGAAACAGACTGCGGCATTATTGCTTGCGACAGCCATTAAGCGCACACCGGTGGGCAGGTATGACGGCAAGGCTTATGTTTGTGAAGGCAAACTGCATCATAAGGGGATGCGTAAGACGAACGGAAATAATGGCAGCACTTTGAAAAAAAACTGGACGTCAAGAGTTTATCGGAGTGGAAATCTGATAGCATTGGAAATTGAAAATCCTATCGAATACGCTAGCTATGTGGAGTACGGACACCGAACTGTAAACGGCGGCTGGGCTCCGGGTCACCATATAATGAAATTCTCTGTTGAGGAGGTACAGCGTAATGGGTTTCCAAAATTGGAAAGAAAAATTCAAAGGTTAGTGGAGGCAGCGCTGCGATGATTGAACAGATTATTAACGGTATCCTTGCCGCTATCAGCGAAGAATTTGGTGAGGAATACACTCTCTATACTGAAAGCGTGAAACAGGGCATGAAAGAGCCTTGTTTTTTTGTACTTTGTATTAGCCCAGGAACAAAACTGTTTCGTGGTAGGCGGTATTATCACGAAAATCAGTTTGCAATCCAGTTTTTAACTGATGCGGAGGAACCCCGAACAGAATGCGCAGCTGTAGCAGAGAGATTATTCTCCTGTTTGGAACTGATTACCGTAGACGGGAATCTTATGAGAGGCACAGATATGAATGCTGAAATTCCTGACGATGTGCTTACCTTTACGGTAAGTTATAACTACTTTAGCTACGTGGCAAACACCGAAGCGACTATGGAAGTATTCGAAGGAACCGAAACAGAGGTGAAAGGATAAAAGATGACAGTAAAGAAGAAAGCACCGGAGACGCAGGAGGTTTTTACAAAAGAAGCCCTGCTTACTTCCGGCTATTTTGATAACAGAAAAGATGCTTTAGCTGTGCTGATTGAGGATGGCGAGTCAATTACCATCGCAGAGGCACAGACAAGGCTTGCAGAATTTTTGAAAAGGAAGGTGAAGTAAATGGCATTTGGCGGAGGAATTTGGACTGCGCAGGATAAGGTGCTTCCGGGCGCGTATATCAATTTTATCTCTGTTGCTGCAGCTGATGCAAGACTGAGCGAAAGAGGCTATGCAAGTATGCCGTTGGAACTGGACTGGGGACCCGATGGAGAAATTTTTGAGGTGACAGCAGAAGATTTTCAGAATCGGTCTCTTTCTATCTTTGGATATGATTATACCCACGAGAAGCTGAAAGGTTTGCGGGACTTATTTGCTTATGCGAAAGTTTTGTATGCTTACAGACTGAATAGTGGGGAAAAGGCAGCGTGCAGTTATGCTACTGCAAAGTACAGCGGTGTGCGAGGCAATGACCTGAAAGTGATCATTACTAAGAATGTCGACGATACGGACAAGTTTGACGTGTCCGGCTATATGGGCACTTCAAAGCTGAGCACACAGACTGTCGCAGCAGCAAGCGAACTGAAAGACGATGAATTTTTCGTCTGGAAAAAGGACGCTGCGCTAGCAGAAACAGCAGGGACATCTTTAACCGGCGGGACGAACGGAGATATAACAGGAGATACTTATCAGAGTTATTTGGACAAGGCTGAAAGTTACAGCTTTAATGTGATGGGTATTGTTACCAACGATGAGAAAACAAAGAAACTTTGCACGAACTATGTGAAGCGCATGCGCGATGAAATAGGCGTGAAGTTCCAGCTGGTTATGCACAACGCGCCGGCGGATTTTGAAGGTGTGATTAACGTAAAGAATGTGACAACGGATGCGAACTGGCCAGAGGAATCTGCCGTTTACTGGGTGACTGGGGCTGCTGCGGGCTGCGCGGTGAATGCATCCAACACAAACAGAACGTATGATGGAGAGTTTACCATTGATTGTGATTATACACAGACACAGCTTGCTGGTGCAATTAAGGAAGGGCAGTTTACATTCCACAGAGCAGGTGCAGCAGTCAGAGTATTGCAGGACATCAATTCTTTCGTTTCTTTTGAGAATGAGAAAGGTGAACTCTTTGCGGACAATCAGACCATCAGAGTTATCGACCAGATTGCAAATGATGACGCAGTGCTGTTTAACACCAAGTATCTTGGTAAGGTGCCAAATGATGAAGCGGGAAGAATCAGTTTGTGGAATGATCTTGTAAAATCCCGAAAACTGCTGAATGATATCAGGGCAATCGAAGGCTTTACCGATGCAGATATCATAGTGGGTCCGGGAGAATCTAAAAAATCCGTCTTGGTGTCACAACAGATTACCGTCATTGGAGCGATGGAAAAGCTGTACATGACAGTAAAAGTAGTATAGGAGGTAAACGATGGCGATTAACAATATCAGAATGCGCGGCAAAGACGCAATTCAGGCGGCGATGGCAGAGTGCTATGTAACAATCGGCAGCGATCGGTACAATTTCATGCAGGCACTTAACCTAGAAGCAAAAATCGAAAGAACAAAAACAGAAGTTCCTATTTTAGGGAGACCGGGAAAAGGCAATAAAACCACAGGTTGGAAGGGAATCGGTTCTGCGACTTTCCATTTCAACACGTCCATTTTCCGGAAAATCGCAAAGCACTACAAAGAAACCGGAGAAGATATCTACTTTGATATCTAGATTTCTAACGAGGACCCAACATCGGCTGCTGGAAAACAAACCGTAGTTCTCACCGACTGCAATTTTGACAGCATTATTCTTGCCAAATTCGATGCGGATGGAGAATACCTGGATGAGACATTTGACTTTACATTTGATGATTTCAGCATGCCGGAGGAATTTAAAATACTTGACGGCATGATGGCTTAAGGAGGCAGTATATGAGTGAATTTTCAAGGTTTATGAAACAAAATCAGATTAAAAAAGAAAATACAACTTATCCGGCGACGGAAAGTCTGGTTGACGAAGACGGAAAGGCACTACTCTGGGAAATTCGACCAATTACAACATCGATGAACGATGCAATTGTAGATGAATGCTCCTATGAAGTGCAGGTGACCGGAAAGCCGGGGCTATATAGAACAAAAGTAAACCAATCAAAGCTGAAAGCAAAAGTCATTTGTGCATCGGTGGTCTATCCAAATCTGCACGACAAGAAACTGCAGGATTCCTACGGTGTTAGTAGCGATATCGAACTGATTAAGGAGATGATTCCAACATCTGGTGAATACAACAGATTCGTTGAGTTTATCAATGACTTTAACGGATTTACATCGATGCAGGAAGACGTGGACGAAGCAAAAAACTAATTGAGGGAGGCGATAGTGATGCAGTGTTTGCACACCATTGCCTCCAGGAACTGCATATAAGACCGTCGGAATATTTACAGATGGGCAGGCGGGAAAAAGCCTTTGTAATCGCATCTATTGAGCTACGGGCGGAGAGCGAGAAAAAGGCGACAGAAAAAGCAAAGAGAAAGAGAGTATAAAAGATGGCTACAATTATGACACAAATGTACCTGAATGACAATATGACAGCAGGTCTTCGCAATATTAATACTGCCCTTTCTCGTGTAATTGGCTCCCTTGGTTCGGTAGATGGGCAATTATCTGGTGGACTTGATTCTGGGGCACTCAGGGCAGCGCAGCAGGAATGCGATATGCTGAATGTAAAACTTGAAGAAATGGCAAATGCTGCAGGTCGTATTCCGGCTCCTGTGCGGCAGACTGAGAATGCCTTTGATTCTCTTACGGGAAAAGTGATGGGATTTGTTTCCGCCTATGCAGGAATACAGGGAGTCAAACGCTTAGTAGCCCTTTCCGATGAAGTGACTCAGACTACTGCGCGACTGAATCTGATGAATGACGGACTGCAAACAACGGCAGAATTGCAGAACAAAATCATGGAATCAGCAAATCGCTCAAGAGCCTCGTTCTTAACGCAGGCGGATATCATAGCGAAACTGGGGCAGAGGGCGCCAGATGCGTTTTCTTCCAATGATGAAACAATTCAGTTTGCGGAAAACTTGAGCAAGATGTTTGTTGTTGCCGGCGCCAGCCAACAGGAAATGGCGTCAGCATCGTTGCAGTTGACGCAGGCGCTGGGTTCCGGCGTACTTCGTGGCGAAGAGTTAAATGCTGTATTTGAATCGGCGCCGAATGTTATTCAGACCATTGCGGATTATTTGGGCGTACCAATCGGAGAAATCAGAGAAATGGCATCAGAAGGTCAGATTACTGCTGACATAGTCAAGCAAGCAATGCTGGGTGCAACGGAAGACATCAATGCACAATTTGAGAGTATGCCGATGACCTGGGCACAGGTTTGGACACTGACGTGCAATAAACTGATTGCTGCCACGCAGCCGCTACTTAGCGTGATTAGTTTTCTTGCACAGAACTGGGATTTTTTACAGCCTATTGTGCTAGGCATAGCTGCCGCAATTGGAGGATTAGTTGCGGCACATTTGGCGTATAATGCGGTGGCTGCAATTTCATCTACGTGGACAAGTATTTGCGCTGCAGCACAAATGCTGAGAACCGAAGCAACATTTGCAGAAACAGCTGCTCAATACGGACTTAATGCAGCACTGCTTGCCTGTCCAATAACGTGGGTTGTCGGCGGAATCATTCTGCTGATTGCCATGTTGTACGCACTGGTAGCGATGATTAATAAAGTGACTGGAAAATCTATCAGCGCAACGGGGCTCATCGTTGGAACAGTCGCAGTAGCAGGAGCTCTCATAGGAAATATTGCGATTGGAACAATTAATGGAATTTTGCAAGCTGTTTGGGCTTTTGTTGAACCGTTTATTGGAATTGTGGAATGGATTTTAAATGTCGTAGACGGTGGATTTGACAGCTTTGGAGGAGCCGTTGCAAATCTCATTGGACAAATTATATCTTGGTTTCTGTCATTAGGAAAAATCGTGACAACAATTATTGATGCGATTTTCGGCACAAACTGGACAGATGGCTTAAATGATCTGCAGAAGAGTGTTATTTCCTGGGGTAAAAATGATAAGGCAATAACACTGGACAGAGAAGCTCCAAATATTGATTATCGCTTTGACTATTCCGATGCGTGGAACTGGGGTTATGGCAAAGGGTCAAATCTCTTTGGTGGCGGTAATGATGAGACGACAGAAGGTATACTCAGTGCAGCAGATAAAACCGCTGCCAATACTGATAAAATCGCCGATGCTCTCGATATCACCAATGCAAACCTGAAATATATCCGTGACTATGCTGCCGAAAAGGCGATTAACCGCTACACAGCAACCGAAATCAAAATCGACATGACAAACAACAATAACATCAATTCTGATGACGATATCGACGGCATCGTAGCCAAACTGAAGGGTAAGCTGGAGGAAGAAATGATTTCAACTGCAGAGGGGGTGCACTAAATGTATTATCTCTATCTGGATAAGATACTCATGCCGGTGACGCCGGAAAAAGTGCAGATAAAAGTAAAAGGCGGTAATCAGACCATCAGCTTAATTAACGAGGCTGAAGTAAATCAGATTAAGCCAAACAAGCTGACAGACGTCAGTTTTGAGGTGCTGCTGCCAAATTGTGCTTATCCCTTTGCACTGTATAAGGACGGGATCTTTCGGACACCGTCCTATTTCTTAGAAAAATTTGAAAGCCTGAAGGCGAAGAAAAAGCCTTTTAAGTTCAAACTGCTTAGGACGGATCCGCAAGGAAACAGTCTCTTTGATACGTCCCTAGATGTGACGCTTGAAAGCTACACTGTCACCGAGGATGCAAAGGAAGGCTTTGATGTGAAAGTCTCCATTGAGCTGAAGGAGTACCGGGAATATGGTGTGACGACAATCAAAGTGAAGAAAGATAAAAAATCGTCAAAATCAAAAGTGACAAAGAAAGAGTCGAAGAAAAGCAGCTCAAAGAAAAATAAGGGCAGCAGCTACACGGTGAAGTCCGGGGATACCCTTTGGGCGATTGCCAAGAAGTTTTTAGGCAGCGGCAGTAAGTGGAAGACCATTTACAATGCCAATAAATCTACCATTGAAAAGACAGCTAAGAAACACGGCTATGCTTCCAGCGCCACAGGGCACTGGATTTTTCCGGGAACAAAGCTGACTATACCAAAGGGGTGATGTTATGTCTGACTTAATTGATGTGGCAAAGGGTGAGCTTGGGTATAAAGCCTCAGAGAGCAACACCAAATACGGTAAATGGTATGGGACACAAGGACCGTGGTGCGCCATGTTTGTCAGCTGGTGTGCGAATCAAGCCGGAGTTAAGACCTCAGTTGTACCGAAGTTTGCCTATGTGCCAACCGGAATGAACTGGTTCAAGAACAAGGGCAGGTACAAAGGGCGCGGTTCTTATACTCCAAAGCGAAATGATATCGTCTTCTTCGGCGGCGGCAACCATGTAGGCATTGTAGAGAAAGTCAGTGGTCAGACGCTGCACACTATTGAGGGGAATACCACAAACAGTGTGGCGCGCCGGCAGTATGCTTTGAGCAATTCTTACGTAACAGGCTTTGGGCTCGTGCATGAGCATATCACTTCTTCGGGTACGAAAAAAGACGGTAAGAAAAAGGATTCAGCTGAGGAATTAAAATACCTGAAACAAGTGCTGGCGCAGCAGGAGAAGCTGGACAAGAAGGTCAGCCAGGAGGTTAAGGAGTATGAAATATCCTCAGTAAAGGTTCATACGGTCAAAATACAGCTGATTGTTAAGCACAACGATAAATACTATGAAATGCCTGTAAAAGATGGAATGAAGGTAGTCTGGGAGCGTAAGAACGCACCTGGTAAACTGACCTTTACAACAATCCAAGATAACAAGCGGAAAATCTATAACGGTGATGCTGTTACGCTGAAAGTAGGCAGCACGAATTTCTTTTTTGGCTTTATCTTTACGTTGAAACCGCAAAAGGACGGCAGCCTTGATGTGACGGTGTACGACCAGCTGCGGTACTTCAAGAACAAAGATACATACATGTACAAGAAAAAAACGACGACGCAGCTCATCAGAATGATTGCAAAGGATTTTGGTTTGCAGGCAGGAACCCTTGCCAATACGAAAATGGCGTTCAGCCGAATCGATGACAACATGACGCTCTTTGACATTGTGGGAAACAGTCTTGATGAAACATTGATGAGCACAGGGAAAATCTATACATTGTATGATGAGTTTGGAAAGCTCAGGCTCAGGGAGCCGTGGAAAGTCAACGTCCTTATCGACAGCGAAACTGGCCAGGATTATAACTACACCAGATCTATTGACGACGGGGTATACAATCAAATTAAACTTGCCTATGAAAATGAAGAAACCGGCAGCCTGGACCTATATGTCAGCAAGTCCTCCAAATCAATCAACAAGTGGGGACTTTTGCAGTACTTTGAGAAGATTGATGATCCAAAGGTAGCAAAACTAAAGGGAAAAGTTCTCCTGAAGATGTACAACAAAGTCGCGCGGACGCTTAAGATATCTGGTGCTTTCGGCTCGACGAGGGTGCGTGCAGGGTGTCTACTTCCGGTGCTAATGACGATTTACGATGTGAAGGTGTCTAACTATCTTCTGGTGGACAAAGTGACCCATGAGTTTTCTGCTGGCCAGCATACCATGGACTTAGAACTAAGTGGAGGTGATTTCGATAGCAGCTACTAACATGACACAACTAATTAAGCAGATAGCAGCAGAGGCTGTGGCTGCAGGAAAGCCTTGTGATATTATTACCGGAACTGTGATTTCGGTAAAACCATTAAAGATAAAAGTTTCTCAGAAGCTGACGCTGTCTGAGGATTTTTTGATTTTGGGAAGAAATGTTTCAGACTACGAGACAGAAATCACTCTTTCCGGCGGCTTTGGTAGAGTGAAAGCCACGGTGCATAATGCGATGAAAAAAGGCGACACTGCAGTGATGATTCGTCAGGCAGGCGGTCAGCGCTACTTGGTGATTGATAAGGTGGTGGTATAAATGATTCCAAATCCTGATGCATACGAACTGGACGAAGAACAGGAAAACGATTTTGAAGAGGGCGTGATTCCCGATAAGACCTATCAGCTGGATTTTGAGAACCTGCGAATTGCTGGACTTGTCGATGAGATGACAGCAAGAAAGCAGGCCATCAAGAAAATCATCATGACAGAAGCGGAAGAGTATCTGATTTACGATGAAAACTACGGCTGCGCTTTGGTGGATTTAATCGGTGAGCAACCGCCGCTGGTGCAGTCTGAAGTAAGGGACAGTATCAGAGAGGGCATACTCGCCGACGATAGATTTGAGTCAGTGACCTTTACGGAGGAAAAGCTGCAGAGAGGAAAGTTATATTTGTCGCTAACAGCGACCTGCGTAGACGGTGAAGAAATTGAAGTAGAGGAGGTGGAAATCGATGTTTGAGGAAAAAACCTATGAATCTTTGATGGAAGAAATGCTGGACACGGTGGACGAAACCATCGATACCCGGCAAGGCTCTGTAATCTATGATGCGGTGGCGCCTATGGCGCTGGAAAACGCGCAGATGTACGTTGACATGGATATCTTACTGTCAGAGACTTTTGCGGACACTGCCAGCTATTATTATTTGATTAAAAGAGCCGCAGAACGCGGTATCTTTGTCAGACTGGGGATTCCTGCGGTGTTAAAGGCACAAGCAGAACCGGAAAATATTGATATTCCAATAGATACAGAATTCAGCATTGGAGAACTGAACTACACGGTTACGGAGAATTTGGGGAATGGATTTTTTGCATTAACCTGTAAAGAAGCAGGGAGTGAAGGAAACAACACCGTAGACGACGTGATTCCTTTGGAAGACGTTTCGGGCTTGGAATCAATCGGGATTGTTGGCATTATCACTGCCGGCACTGATGATGAGGACGTCGAACACCTGAGAGAACGGTACTATGCGTCCTTTGACGAAGTTGCGTTTGGCGGAAATAAGGCGGAGTACCATGAAAAGGTTCTCGAAATGGACAACGTCTTCGGGGTGAAAGTATATCCGGTCTGGAATGGCGGTGGTACGGTGAAGCTGGTTATCCTGGGCGCAGATTACCGTGCAGCGCCTGCGAAGGTAGTCGAGGCGGTGCAAGAGTCTATCGACCCAACAAAAGATGGTAGCGGCGTAGGAATCGCTCCCATCGGACATGTGGTTACTGTAGAGTCAGCTACAGAAGTCGCGCTTCCTATCAGCTGTCAGATTATCTATACCGATGGCTATAGCTGGGAAGACATTAAAGATTCTTTCGCGGACAGCGTGGAGACATATTTGAAGTCTTTGCGTGAGACTTGGGAGGATACAGATGGGCTTGTAGTACGGCAGGGACGCATTGAAAGCATTCTGCTGGACATTCCCGGTGTTGATGATGTGACGGGGGTATCAATTGCCGGCGGATCAGGTAACTATGTGATGGCGGATACCGAAGTACCGATTGTGGGGGAACTCGATGGATAGAAAATTGATTGAATATCTTCCGGAGTTTTTACGAGAGTTCCGGGAAATGAAATTTTTGACAGATAAAGAACAGGTGCAGGCGGAGCGGCTTTGGAAAACGCTGGAGTCGATTTGGCAGAACCAGTTCATCGAGACGCTCGGTGAAGAGGGCTGCAGGCGATGGGAAGGCATTTTGCAAATCCATCACAGAGGATATAGGTCCTTAAAAGAACGGCGTGACACGATTCTGAGTAAAATGGCTGAACAAAGACCGTTTACAATACGAACACTGAGGAGAACTCTTACAGCGCTTTGTGGAGAAGATGGTTTTGACATAATGCTGATTCCTGAGGAATATTTTCTGCAGGTGAGAGTAAGGGTTGCAGCGGAAACAACAGACAGGGATGCAAAAGGACTGCTTCGTGCTGTAGATGATTATGTGGAGCGTGTTAAACCTTGCAATCTTACGTATGATTCCTCTTTATTTGATAGACATACTGGCATTGCTGGTAGTTATTATGCTTGTGCGGTGTCCACATCAAAAACTTATACTATGGAGGTGGCTATATAATGGCATCGTGGAATAATGTAACGAAAACGGAACAGGGTCTGGCACTGGAACAGAAACTATTGACACAGGAAAAACCGCTGCGGCTTGTGTCAGCAAGGAGCGGTGCGGGAAAGGTGAATCCGACCCAACTTGTTAAACAGACAGCGGTTTCAGATCCAAAACAGACACTTGAGTTAAGACCTGTGTATTTATCGGAGGAGAATACAGCAACGATTCCAGTAATGCTTTCCAATGCCGGACTTGCGGAAGGGTACACCTTATATCAGGTAGGCATTTATGCAGAGGACCCAGACGGCGGAGAAGTGCTGTATATCATCGCCCAGACGGATATTATCAGTGGTGAAAGTGTGCCGGGAGCTGCGGAATCCGCAGGATATTCCATTGACTGGAATATCGTCGTAAAGGTTAGCAAAGCATCATCTATCGAAGTTGCGGTAAACGAAGCCGGGAAGCTGACATTATCACAGGCGGATGCGCTGTATCTACGAAAAGAAACGATGGATGACGCTCTTTCCGGCAAGGTGGATAAGGTAACAGGAAAGGGATTATCGACGAATGATTTTACTAATACCTACAAAGCAACGCTGGACAACCTGCCGGACGAAATAGAGCAAAACAGCAAGATTGACGCTGCCACTTCTGACCGTTACGGTCTTACAAACGGAACGCCGTCGCAGGCTTTTGACAGAGCAGTACAAATTCTGACAGCGACAATCCCGGCGGCTGGCTGGAGCACTGAGGCGAACGCAGAGGGCTGGTTTACTAATCAGGTAACCGTCACTGAAATGAAGGCGGCGTACAACCCGACGCTTGATTTAGTCATCACGTCCGCAGCACTGGCAGAAGATGAGCGGGCGGCATTTGGCTTGATTATGGAGTGTGAAACATTTGACGGATATGTGATTGCTAGAGCGCTGGAAATACCGGATATTGATATTAACGTAAGATTTACAGGAGTTTAATTATGGGAAAGGCGAAAATTATGGGTGGCGGTGGTGGAATAAATATAAAAAATGGTGTTATAACTGAAAAATATGCAACGGTTAATGACATCCCTGCGAATACATTTGTGCAAAATGTGAACAAAGGACTGAATTTGTATAAAAACTATACTGAAATGCCTGGGTTTGGATCGGACGAAGATATAGGCAATGTGGAAATAATACGGCTTAACGGAAATTTGTTTGTATTAGCCTATGTTGATAAAACAACATACAAGCTGTACGTGCGTACTGCTACATTAGACAAGACAACATATACAATCACACTTAATAATGACAAGTTTGACTGTAATTACCCGAATAAAGCATATGACATGTATCCAACAATGATACTAAAAATGTCTAATTCGTCGTTTATTGTAATACATTATCAATACGCATATGCATTCAGTGTATCAATATCAGGAATTCTCACTTTGCAAAGCGCCACTCAAATAATAGAAAAAGGTCAGGTACTAGCGGCAGATTACGATAATGAAACGCAGAGGGTAGCAATTGCGCAGTACTTCTCGCAGTTTATAAGCAGTTACACCTATTATAAATATGCACGCATATACAGTGTGGAGTCTGACGGTCTTACAGAGTTGAGCAACGTATACATAGAGAGTTCATCGGCGTATAGTGAAACTAGAAGTTGGAGTTTAAAATTTTTGGCGTCTACTACTATTTTATTAAATGCGTCTACAGCTACTACAGCAAATGTCAGTAGTCAGCTTAGATTGATGTATGTAGATGTACAAACAGGCATTTTGTCATATGACGTAACTAAAAGATTAAATGTTTCTGGATTAATATATAATATCTATATTTTGAACTCGAATAGACTTGTAGTGATAGACAAATTGCAATCAAATAGTTACAATGCGTATGTACGGTTGGGAACGATTTCGCAAGATACGATTACTTGGGAGGATTCTAAACTCGTATCAGCAAGTTCTTCGTTATTTGCAGTTTCGAGATTTTATAATAACGTAGTGTCGATAATAACAAATATCTCCCAATATGATTTCCGATGCAGCACGTTTGTTATAGACGGCAATAACTTAACCGCCTTGGAGCCAGATAGAATTACACACATCTACCCTGTCAAGGGAAAAAAATGTGACACTGAAATATCAGAAGATCATATTTGTATTGTGGGTAATGCAAAAGGGGTTACATTATTTGTAATGTCGGATTTAGAGGGGATAGTAAAATCTTGTGAATTTATAAACGGTGTAACAAAATCCGATGCAACCAAAACATCAAAAGGTAAAGTGTATTACTGTATAGGAGGCGAACAATGATTATAATTACAGACAGAACAAGTAACAGAATTATTGAAACAGGCGAAACTTTGGAGCACTTGGAAAATGGTTATCCACTGCTTACAGATAAACACGTATATTTTGCTATAAATGATGTAAGTGTACACGAAGTTGATAGCATACCATAAGGTGTGATGCCATCAAAACACTGCTACACAGAGACGGAGGGATTTTACAAAAATCCTGATTACGTAGAGCCGAATCCATACGGCATCCCTGACGAACTGGTGGAACAGATAAAAAATGATACTATCGCACAAGTGCAGGAAGGAGTTATCAATGGGGAAATGTAAAATTATGTATTGGGGGGGGGGGGGGGGGGGGGGTAAAAAAAAAAAAAAAAAAAAAAAAAAAAA
>NZ_QWEQ01000017.1 GCF_009936045.1 Emergencia sp. 1XD21-10
CAATGTATTTTTGCAAAGAACACCTAGTGCGGATATCAATAATGTTGCTAATATATCTTACAGCGAAAATTATATTCAAAGTCCTGTATATTCAAAGTCCTGCACAGCAGAACTTGCAGATCACAGTGTACTAATTTGTACGCAGGGATATGGCACTTATGTTACTTCCTCAGCAGTGCATGTTACTATAATTAAAAATATAGATAATATGATTTTTTACTCTAATACTTTGGACATAAGTTTAGTCGGAAAAGGTTATAAACCAATGGACCGTTTAGAGAGTATAGGATGTGCAGAGGATAGTAATGGCAATATTATGATTGTAATGGAATTTAGACAAATTGGTTACGACTCTGGCGTTAGTAATTTAGTGTACCAACAGATTAATAACAATAAAATGAATCTTACTGCTGGCAGCTTTTCGTATAATTTGTCTTTTTACTCATTTTCGGACTTAACTCAGAATGATCAAGAGGCTGTACGAAGTATAAAATATACTAATGGGGTGTTTGTACACCCTTTTGCATACACGCCAAATCAAGTTTCGGGCAGTACTACTCAGTTCTATAGCGCGATACTTTTAGTATTTCGTCCAAATGCGTCTACAGGATTTACTGTAGAAAAAACTGCATTTTCAGAACATCAAACTAGCACTTCAGAATGCGTTTTTATTAATTCGCATGTAATAGGTCCTTTTTTGATAAGTGTATTTTGTATCCGTCGGTATTTAACGTGTTACGTGACAGATCTTACTAAAACTACCACAAATATTTATAAAAGTGTGTCCGATAACGTAGCAACAACGGTAAGTAATACATATGGTGCATTCAGCGCAGTGCTTGGAACTAATAATGTGTTTGTGGAGTCTCTTTATATAAATCAATTATATAGAGGGATTCAGGTGCTAATTGCAGATGACGGTACACCAACTATTACAAAGGTGATACCAACCAAAAAGTTTACAGAATTCACTTTTCGCGACGGATATTCGCATTGGGCAAGCAAAGTTATAGATGACTCGAAAGTGCTGGTAAGTATGTATTTTAACAAAAGCTCTTCAAATTGGTTTGCTGCGGCACTGTTTTCTTTGGAGGACAATGGTGAGATTGTCATAAAATCCACTAAAGTTGCGCCGGTGGTTAATCAAAACAATCTCAGCTCGTTTAGCGGATTGTTTAGTCAGAATTCTGGCTACTATATAGCACCTTTAAAATCAAATTTGTGCTATATGAATGTATGTATCGCCGAATCCGGAGACTTAATGGTAGACGTGATTAAGGATTGGACATCAGCCACAAGACCTTTACTGGCTTGTGCAGATGGCATAAAATTATTACTAATAGATATTAATGATATTAAAACGTTCGACTCCGAGAATGCGCAAGAGATTGATGCAGAAAAAACAAAAGACTACAGCGTTGAGAATCTTTATATCAGGTCTAAACTTTTGTGGGGAACGTATATAACTACACAATCCAATACAACTACTGTTGACATATTCGTAAAACCTATCAACTTAAACCTGAGTACAGGCGAATTTACGCATTATGTAAAGCCGTATAATGATTTGCTATATGGTGTGTCAAAAAAAGCGATGCTTCCAGGAGCGGTAGGCGTTGCTTATGTGCCTGAGGCTATACCAGAAGCTACTGCATATGGATTATCTTACAGTATGGTTGATAGGGTAGTCGATGAAATTAAACGGGAGGTAATAAAAAATGCTAACTAATAAACAAAAGGAACTGATAGGAGTGCTTAAAGGATCATTGCCAACCGCCCCAGATGAGGTAGCGTTGCAACACGCAGACTGGTATCCAGTGTGGCGCCCGGAGATTTGCGTCAAGGTTGGGGACAGGCTTACATATGATGGCGCTTTATACCGGTGTCTGCAGGAACACGACACGCAGGAAACCTGGACACCAGTAGATGCACCTAATCTTTGGGCAAAGGTGCTTATCCCAAATCCGGACATTATCCCGGCGTGGGAGCAGCCTGACAGCACTAATGCGTATGTAGCAGGTGACAAAGTAATCCATAACGGTAAAACGTGGGAATCCTTAGTTGACGGTAACGTATGGGAGCCGGGTGCCGTAGGAACAGAAAGTCTGTGGGCGGAAGTAACGGAGTAAAGGAGTACATATGACAGAAATTATGACAGCGGCGATTACCGCAGCAGGATTGATTGTTGTCCAGCTGATAGTGTCCAGTAAACAGCAAAGAGCGCAGGACATTAAGGTTGATGCGGCGCTAGCTGAAGTCAGAAAAGATATCCAGCGTCTTGAGGAAAAGCAGGACAAGCATAACAATCTTATCGAGCGCACCGCAGTTCTGGAGCGAGATGTGAAAACAGTATTTAAGCGCGTAGACGAAAACAAAGCGGAAATAGCATATTTAGAACATAAAGGAAAGTAGGAGGTATGAAAATGAGTAAGAAATGGCTTAAAGCAGCAGGAATCAGAGCAATTAAGACGATGGCACAGGCAGCCGTTGCCATGATTGGGACAAGCGTGGTACTAACAGATGTGAGCTGGCAGGTAACAGTATCAGCGGCTATTCTTGCTGGTGTACTGTCCATGCTTACCAGCGTGGCAGGACTGCCGGAAGTTGACGAAAAATAAAGAACCTTGTCCGCAGGAACAAGGCGTGGTATAATACATATAGTCAAGAGTAAGCCATAAAAGCGGTTGACCTTCGGAAAGGGGAACCAAATGTCTGACTACGAAATCCTCGTCATCGTATTGATGATTATTGGGATTGTCAGATGGGATAACCACCGAAAATAAATAACCGCCCAGGCTGCAATCCAATAGGCGGTTATTTGAAACATAATTCAAATTCTACTTAGAGGGTCGGCCGCTTGGCTTTCCTCTTGACTCCAATATACCACGAAAAAAGAGATTATGCAATAGTCAATTTACCCTGCACTCCGCAGGGCTTTTTATTTTGGAGGTGTATTATGGCAAAGAAACCAATTTTATTCTATTTATCTGCAGGGCACGGCGGCAGCGACCCCGGTGCCGTCAGCGGAAAGTTTGTGGAAGCAGATATGGCGAGAACCGTGATGGCAGCATGCAGAAAGGAATTGCTGGCGCACAAGGGGCGTACATACAAGGTTGCATACCCGGAAAAGGACGGTAGCGGCATGTCACTTGCGGCGCACGTTGCTGACATGGCGAGGTACAAAGCGAAAGGCTACAGAGTAGTGTCCGTTGACGGACATTTTAATGCCGGTGGCGGCGATGGTGACGAAGTCTGGGTATGGAAGGGCACCGTGACAAAGAGTCGCCTCGGCAAGGTGCTAGCTGATCTGATTATCGCGGAACTGAAAAAGGAAGGGCAGAACACCAGAGGCGTTAAGTATACCAATGACCTGTACTTCCTCAAGGGCGTTGGCGTGCCAGTACTGGTGGAATACGGCTTTTTGGACAACAAAACCGACCGGAAAGGTTTTGACACAAAAAAAGAGCTAGAGGCTTACGGCAAGGCGACGGCAAGAGCGCTGATTAAGTACTGGGAGAAGTATAAATAGAGCAATTTACGGTTCTTGTCTTTGCGACACAATTATGATATAATTATGCCATGAAAGGAGCTGATTCTATGCCAAGAATAATTCCAATAAGGGATCTGAAAGATACCGCAGCAATCTCTCAAATGTGCAATGAATCCATGGAACCGGTTTATATCACAAAAAACGGATATGGCGATATGGTTATCATGAGTATGAAAGCTTATGAAGAGAAACTATGGATGCAGGAAATTTATGCAAAATTAGCAGAAGCCGAAGCGGAAGTTAGCGAAGGAAAGCTTGTAGAGGCACGTACCGCATTAAACGATTTAAGAGGAAAGTATGGGTTATAAGGTAGTTGAAACAGAGCAGGCGGTGCAGGACTTAGATGGGATTTTGGGATATATTGCAAATTCCCTCGCAAATCCTTCAGCCGCTGCAGCATTTGCCGATGAGGTTGAAAAATGCTATACTAATCTTGAGGGCATGCCTTTGATGTATGAGCAGTGTCGTGATTCACGACTTCGTGTGCTAGGATATCGCAAAGCTGTAATCAAAAACTATATTCTGATTTACAGAGTAGGGGAAAAGGAGAAAACTGTTTATATTCTTCGGCTTTTCTATTGCAGACAAAACTATGGAGATTTAGTTTGACTACAAAATTTTAGCCAGGGCATTAACCCTGGCTCTTTTCATTTTTTGCAATTCGCTGATATTCACGGATAACCATCTCTTCAAGCCATGGAGCAGGAGCACGCTTCCCTGCTTCCCAGTCCTGCTGCGTGCGCGCGGGAATGCCCAAAATCTCATAGACTTGTTTCTGCGTTAATCCGGCAGCTTTACGAGCCTCTTTAATCTTACTTTCCATCTTTTTTCTCCTTGTAATACTTACATAGTTCAACAACACCGTAAATGATTGTGCAGACAATGACTGCAATGCCAATATATCCTACGATTCCCATAGCTGTTGACACACGAAAATTTTAAGGGTAAAATATAGTCAGACGGGGGCTTTCGCCCCGGTGCTCACAGCAGGTATTTATCTACCAGCAGGAGCACCAGTCCTGATACCAGACCTGCGATTATGTTGTCGGCTATACTATGTAATCGCGGGTCTTTTTTCTTATCATGTTTACCCATTCATGTGCTTTCCTCCTTTCCTTATCTTTAATTATATTATACACGCAATGCGTGGATTTGTCAATGGAAAAATGCAAATTTCTTGTATAAAATCTCCATTTTCTTTTGGTGGTAATTTCGTGCGCATATACCATCTTCCCCTTCGCCCCCTGCCTCGCACTGAATCAGGCGGGCGAAAAGCTCTCGTGTGTTATAAGCCATGGGTTCACCTCGGGGTTAAAAGTTTCAATAATAACATATGCACCAAGGATAAAATGTGGTATACTATAAGCAGAAATTTGTCGAAAGACTTTTTGAAGGGAGATAAAGATATGATTATTGGAAGCATATTTATGATTTTAATAATTCCGCTGATTTTAATCTTTGCATTAGGGGTTCCTATTCTTCTGGCAGTTTTAGTTTATCGCGATGCCAATAAGAGAGTGGATTGTTCACCGTGGCTGTGGGCACTTGTTGCAGCTCTGGTGCCGAGCTTTATCGGTGTGATTGTATATTTGATTATTCGCAGAGACTATCCGCTAAAGCCAGAGTACCGTATTTATGAAGCGGGCAGTGCAGGGCAGTATCGCTATGAACAGGGAAGCCAGGAATATCCGCAGGCACAGAAAGGTATGCCGACTTGGGCAAAAGCCCTGATTATCATCGGACTGGTTATCTTTGCGATTTGCATTATCGGTATGGTTGTAAGTGTAATTAATTATATTACAGGGTATAGTACCGGCTATCATTATCACAACGATTTTGGCTACGGTTTTTAATTTCATTTAAATATTTTAAGAAAAAATATTCAGGGCGGCTACTTTGCCGTCCTGAATATTAGTTTTTTGAGAGCGCTCCACTTGAAAGGAATCAGCGGATAGAGATAAGAATGACCGCTGAGAGTTTTTGTAATGGCAACTTGTAACATACCCAGTAGGAGGGCACCAATGAGACCGGCAACTCCAAAGAGCATGGCGCCGATGAGCATAAGCAGGCGAATAAATTTTACACCGTAAGACAGCTCGATACTTGGCTGGGTAAAGGATGCCAGGGATACCACTGCCATCATTAAAATTGTTTGTGGGATAAACCAGCCGGAATCCACGGAAAACTCTCCAAGAATCAGGGCACCGATGACAGAAAGTGACATGCCTAGAGACTCCGGCGTATTGAGAGAGGCAAGTCGCAGACCGTCGATGGCAAGTTCCAGCAGGATAAATTGCCAGAATACCGAAAGCGCATAAGGATCCTTTGGCGTGATAAAATCCATATCACCCGGCGGCGGAATATCTCCTTCAACGATGAGCAGATAAATAGGCGTCAGCAGCAAAATGACCAGCATGTTGAAAATTCGTAGAATGCGCAGATAATTTCCTGTAATCAAAGGAAAATAGTAGTCATCTACATCTTGCGTAAAGTCAAAAATTCCCACAGGAATCAGAACTACCGTCGGTGAATTGTCGATGACAAGAGCAATTTTTCCTTCTGTCAGATGGGCGGAAATAATATCAGGTCTTTGGGTGTAGCGCACCTTAGGAAATGGATTGAGTCGCCATCTGCGCTTGCCGCCAGTTAAATTTGTGATCAGTTGTTCGACGATAGTCTGATCTCCAATGGAAACACTGTCAACTACGATTTCTGAAAGCCCTTTTTCAACTCGCTGCACCAGGTCGGTATCGGCAGCCCCTTTCATATAGCAGACCGCTACGTCAGTACGAGATTTTTCACCTACTGTGTATTTCTCGAAGATCAGCCTATTGTCACGAATACGACGGCGGATGAGGCCCAGGTTATCCATGAAGTTTTCTGTAAAACCGTCCTTGGGACCGCGCAAGGTTTTCTCCTTTTCCGGCTCTTCAACACCTCTCTGCGGATATCTTCTTGTATCTGCGACGATAATTTTATCGAATCCGTCTAAAATAATGGGAGAAAGACCGGAATAGAGAAACTTCACTGCTGCGTCGATGTCGGTTTCAATCGAACTGTTGATAAACGGGAAAAGTTCTGCGACGAATTGTTCTGTATTCTCTACTTTCTGCATGCGGTCTTCTGGAACAGCCAGTAAAAAATTAAAGAGAAGCTGCAGTTTTTCACTGTCGGAGAGCCCATCGACAAAGTATAGTCTGCCGTGCCTTCCTCCGATTACAATCTGGCGCTCAACTAGATCAAAGGCTTCGCCAAGGGGCAGCTGTCCGGTAAAATGCTCCAGAAAATACTGATATTTATTTTCACTCATAAAACCTCCTAATAATTTAAAGTTCCAAGAGAACAAGCAATAAAATGAGCGTATAATTATTTTGTCAAAAACCTTGAAATTCATACGTCGGAAAGTATATAATAATATGGATTATGTGCTATTGTTAGAAAAACCAAAATGGAGGATTTTTGTAGTGGATTATTATAAATTAGCGGATCTTTTGTTTCCGCATATTAAGAAAACAACAGAAGAAATAGAAGCCCAGTATCCGAAGAGAAATTTGCCGGAAGGTGCAAAAGTAACGAGATTGGGTCCTAGCCCGACGGGCTTTATTCATCTTGGAAATCTTTACGGCGCCTTTGTGGACGAGCGCCTTGCTCACCAGAGCGGCGGCGTGTTTTACCTGCGAATTGAGGATACCGATGATAAGCGTTATGTGGAAGGGGCGGTAGAGACTATTATCAATTCCCTGCGTTTCTTTGACATCAACTTTGACGAAGGTGCAGGTCTTGACGGTGAGAGCGGCGATTATGGCTGCTATACGCAGAGCCAGCGTGGGGAGATTTACCAGTGCTTTGCGAAGAAACTGGTGGCAGAGGGAAAGGCATATCCGTGCTTCCTCACAGAAGAAGAAATCACAGAGATCAGGGCAGGGCAGGAAGCTTCTAAAGCCAATCCGGGAATTTACGGTATTTACGCAAAGAATAGAGAACTCTCCATAGAGGAAATCGAGGCGAATCTGGCTGCAGGAAAGTCCTATGTCATCAGACTGCGTTCCGGCGGAAACCCTGAAGCAACTGATGAGAATGTGAGAAAGATCAAAGTAGAGGATGCCATCAGAGGCACTCTTGAAATGCCGGAGAATTTCCAGGACGTAGTCATTTTAAAGGCGACTGGGATTCCGACCTATCATTTTGCACATGTTGTAGACGATCATCTGATGCGTACGACTCATGTGGTGCGCGGTGCAGAATGGCTGCCGTCGCTGCCGATTCATGTGGAACTCTTTGAAAAGCTGGGATGGGAGCCGCCTGTTTATTGCCATACGGCGCAGCTGATGAAATTAGATGAAGAGGGCAACAAGAGAAAGCTTTCCAAGAGAAAGGATCCTGAACTTTCGCTAGATTACTATAGAAATCAGGGTTACCATCCTGCAGCAGTCAGAGAATATCTGCTGACGATTCTCAACTCTAATTTTGAGGAATGGAGAATGGAACATCCGGAAGCGGATATCGATGAGTTTGCATTTACGACAGAAAAGATGAGCAATTCCGGCGCACTCTTTGACTTGAACAAACTAAATGACATCAGTAAAGACGTGCTTCTTCGCATTCCTGCATGTGAACTGTATGAGTTTCTAAAAGACTGGGCGCAGGAGTTCAAACCGGAAATTCTGCATATCTTTGAAGATAGGGAGTATCTGGAAAGAATCCTGGATCTGGGAAGAAATGACAACAAGCCGAGAAAAGATCTGATCTATGCACAGCAAATTGTAGAATTTATCAGTTACTTTTTTGACGATATGTTCAAAATCGAAGATGAAATGCCAACAGAGGTGCCGGCAGAGGATATTACGGCAATTCTGGCGGGATATCTGGAAAACTATAATCACGCGGATGATCAGAGTCAGTGGTTTGACAAGATTAGAACCATGGCAGCGGAAATGGGCTATGCTGCAAAACCGAAAGACTTTAAAAAACATCCGGAAGAGTATAAAGGGCACGTAGGGCATGTCAGTACGGTTATCCGAATCGCACTGATGGGAAGAGCGCAGTCTCCGGATGTCTGGGAAATTCAGCAGATCCTAGGAGAAGAGAGAACCAGAGCAAGAATTGCAAATTACAAATAAGCGATGCTTTGTGCAAGCTATGAGATGACGGCTTCGATGAAATAAAAACTTAATACGAATAGAATCAAAACTCCGTAATTCAGGGAAGAATTGCGGAGTTTTTCTATGGTTTTTGTAATTCCTGTGAAAATTTTTTTCGTCTATTGACAAATCCTTCCGGCAGTGCTATTCTAGTTAAAGAATTTTAATTAAAATATTTTAAATAAATTATTTTAATTAAAAAATTTGAATTAGAAAACGAGAAGGAGTACATAAAAATGAAATTTGAAGAAGTGAAAGAAATTATGGTTGATACGTTAGGATGTGACGAGGATAAGATTGCCCCGGAAGCAAGTCTGGCAGATGACTTGAATATCGATTCTCTGGATGCAGTGGAACTGGTGATGGCGATTGAAGAGAAGTACGGCATCAAGATTCCTGATGAGGAACTGGGCAATATGAAGCTGGTTAGTGACATCGTAGCAGCCATTGAAAAGTATCAGGCATAACCATGGAAGAAAGGGAAATTTACAATCTGATTGAGCGATTTGAAACTTCATCTCTGACAGTGCTGGAAGTAGAGGCTGACGGTTTTCATCTACGTATGGAAAAAAGCGGGCAGCCTCAGCAGCTGCAGCAGATTGACAAAGATCTGCGTGTGCCAGCGATGCAATCTTTGCAGCCAGCACAGAAGGAACCTCAGTCCTCAAACTTCATAGAAGTTAAATCGCCGATTGTCGGTATCTACTATGCTGCGCCAGAACCTGGGAAGCCTCCCTTTGTGACAGTAGGACAGCAGGTGAAACAGGGTCAGGTTCTCTGCGTGGTAGAAGCCATGAAAATGATGAACGAACTGAAGTCGCCAGTGGATGGCATCATCCGCAGCGCAGGGGGCGTCAATGGGGAATTGGTTGAATTTGATCAGGTTTTGTTTGAGGTTGAGCCATGCTAAAGAGAGTTTTGATTGCGAATCGGGGGGAAATTGCTGTAAGGATTATCAGAGAGTGTCTGGATTCTTCCATAGAGGCGGTATCTGTTTATTCTACAGCTGACAGTCAGGCTTTGCATCGAATCATTGCAACTAGAGCAGTGTGTATTGGAGGCCCTAGAGCTAGCGAAAGCTATCTGCACATAGCGAATTTGATTGAGGCGGCAAAAGCTACAGGCTGTGATGCTGTCCATCCCGGTTTTGGCTTTCTGTCAGAGAGCAGTGACTTTGCAAGAAGCTGTGAGGCAGCAGGTCTGAAATTTATCGGACCTTCCTCGCAGGTGATTGATGCGATGGGAAATAAAGCAGCCGCAAGACGTATGATGATAGAGGCGGGTGTTCCAGTGGTTCCGGGTTCAGATGGCGCCGTAACAAGTGAAGAAGAAGCTGTGGCAGAAGCAGAACGCATCGGCTATCCGGTTCTTCTCAAGGCTTCAGCAGGGGGAGGCGGTCGCGGCATGCGCAAAGCCTTCAATACGGAAGAAGTTCGTAAGGGATTTCAAACAGCTTCACAAGAAGCAGAAAGCTGCTTTGGAAACGGTGAAATGTACGTGGAAAAGCTCATAGAAAATCCAAGACATATTGAATTTCAGATCTTGGCAGACAGCCGTGGAAACGTAGTGCATCTGGGGGAACGAGATTGCTCCATTCAGCGGAGGAATCAGAAACTGTTAGAGGAAGCGCCTGCTTGGGGACTTTCGGAACAGCTTCGCTGCCAGATGGGTGAGGCAGCCGTTAAAGCAGCAAAAATCTGCGGCTATGAAAATGCAGGCACCGTGGAATTTATCGTAGATAAAGATGAGCATTTTTACTTTATCGAAATGAATACGAGAATCCAGGTAGAACATCCGGTGACGGAAATGGTGACCGGCGTCAATATAGTGAAAGAACAGCTGCGCATTGCCAGCGGTCTTCCGCTGAGCTTTGAGCAGAAGGATATTACCATGAGCGGTCATGCCATCGAGTGCAGAATTACTGCGGAGAAAGTTTTTGAAAATTTCGCGCCATGTCCAGGAAAGATAGACTTTATTCATTTTCCAGCAGGTGCAGGAATCAGAGTGGACAGCGCTTTATATAACGGCTGTGAGATCAGTCCGTACTATGATTCCATGGTGGCAAAGATTATCGCAAAGGGCGAAAGCCGTCTGGAAGCGGTGCGCCGCATGCGAAGGGCTTTGGAGGAAACTGTTATCAACGGAGTACAGACTACTTTGCCGGTACAGCACCTGCTGATGTATCAGCAGGATTTTCTGCGGGGCGGATATGATACCAGTTATATTGAGGCACATCTTAAGGAACTTCTCTCAATTTATGAGGCGGCAGGAGGCAGAAATGAATCCATTTAAACAGAAACGAGATTTACTGGCGGCGCTGCGTGAGATGAAAGATGGCGACAAAGTCATCTCATGCCCTGAATGCCAGGCGAAACATACAAAGGATGTACTGCTAGAAAATCTGTACGTTTGTCCTTGCTGCGGATATCACTTTCGTATTTCGGCCAAGTACAGACTGCGGACGGTACTGGATCCAAAATCTTTTCGGGAAATTTGTGGCAGTATGAAAGGAAAAAATCCACTGGACTTTCCGGGATATGAAGAAAAGCTTTTGAATCAGCAGCAAAAGACAGGAATGAAAGAAGCAGTTCTGACAGGCACTGGGAAGATTAGTGGTTATAAGGTAGTCGTGTGCGCCATGGACAGTCGCTTTATGATGGCAAGTATGGGAACTGCTGTAGGTGAGAAAATCACCAGGGCATGTGAATATGCTGCAAAGAATAGACTGCCGCTGATTATTTTTGCAGCCTCAGGAGGCGCCAGAATGCAGGAAGGAATTTTATCTCTTTTTCAGATGGCAAAGACTGCGGCGGCAGTGGCAAGACACGGCGAAGAAGGGAATTTGTTTATTTCTGTGCTGACCCATCCGACTACAGGCGGTGTGACCGCAAGTTTTGCAAGTCTTGGCGATGTTATTTTAGCTGAACCCGGTGCGCTGATTGGATTTGCGGGACCAAGAGTTATTGAGCAGACCATCGGGCAGGAATTGCCGGAGGGTTTTCAGTCGGCGGAGTATCTTTTGGAACATGGATTTGTGGATCAAGTCGTGCCAAGAACAGATTTGCGGCAGACTCTGGCATTTTTGCTGCAGGTTCATGACAGGAGGGGAAAACGATGAACATAAAAAAGATATCTGCAGCGGAGCGGGTGAAACTGGCAAGAGCGCAGGATAGACCTACATGTCGGGATTATATCGAAGCGATTTTCGATGATTTTTTCCCTTTGGCGGGGGATAGAAACCATGGAGAAGACGTCAGCATCTTAGGCGGTCTTGCATTGTTTCGCGGTCGCCCTGTCACGGTGATCGGTCATCAGAAAGGCAGAGATTTACAGGAGAACATGGTGTACCGGTTTGGCATGCCGAATCCGGAAGGATATAGAAAAGCCATTCGTCTGATGAAACAGGCGGAAAAATTCAGAAGACCTGTGATCACCTTCATAGATACGCCGGGGGCTTATCCAGGTATCGAAGCAGAAGCAGGCGGTCAGGGAGAGGCGATTGCGCAGTCTATCGCAGTGATGTCTCGCCTTAAAGTCCCGACGGTTGCCATTTTTATCGGTGAAGGAGGAAGCGGCGGTGCCCTTGCCCTCAGTGTTTCAGACAGGATCGTAATGCTGGAAAACAGCATTTTCTCTATTCTGTCACCGGAAGGCTTTGCAAGCATTTTATGGAAAGATGCTAAACGCTGGGAAGAAGCAGCGGAAGTGATGAAACTGACTGCAGAAGATTTGCAAAGTCTGGGCATTTGTGACTGTGTGATTCCTGAAAAGGGGGATGTTTTCCTGCGCGTGGCAAGAGAGATTGAATCTTCTCTTGCAGCTCTTGAAAAAATCGGCGGAGAAAATCTGATAAAAGAACGATATAAGTGGATTAGAAGGATAGGGAAACCTACGAAGAAGGCGGAGGATCTATTATGGCAGGAATTAAAATAATCGGACTGGGGCGTGCAGCTGGCGATCTTACGGTTACTAACGAAACCTTAGCAGAGACAGTAGACACCAGCGATGACTGGATCAGGGAAAAGTCCGGCATACGCAGTCGGTATTTTGCCGTAAAAAAGACCAATACAGACATGGCTTTTGAGGCTGCACAGATGGCGCTCCATCATGCGGGGATTCCGAAAGAAAAAATCGCCATATGTATTGTCTGCACCTTTACACCCGACGATCATACGCCGGCGACAGCCTGCGATGTCTGCGGAAGACTGGGACTTTCTCAAGAAGTTTTCGCCTTGGATATAAATGGGGCTTGTGCTGGTTTTATCTATGGATGCCATCTGGCAAACGGGCTGCTTGCAAATCAGAAAGACAGGTATGCCTTAATTATCGGCAGTGAAAAGATTTCTTCCTTTATGGATATGGAGGATAGGGCAACTTGTGTTCTGTTTGGTGACGGAGCAGGTGCTGCTGTGATGAAATGGCATGAAGACGCAGGCTTTGCATTTTATGGTGGCTGTGAACCTAATAGGCAGGTGCTTCACTGCCTTCGGGGCAGCTTTATTGAAATGGGCGGTCAGGAGGTATATCGTTTTGCGGTAAGCAAAGTACCGGTGTGTATCAGCGAAGTGCTGAAGAAAATCGATTTAAGTAAGGATGATATTGATTACTTCGTCTGTCATCAGGCAAATGAACGTATCATTGATGCGGCGGCAAGGCGTATCGGCGGCGAGAAGAAAAAATTCTTTAAGAATTTGTACCACTATGGAAACACCTCGGCTGCCAGCATTCCTATTGCGCTGTGTGAAATGGCAGAGCAGGGGCTTTTAAAAAATGACACCGCTCTTCTTTGTACTGGCTTTGGCGCGGGGCTTTCCTACGGCAGCATGTATATCACAAGTGAGGTAAAATAATCTATGAAAATTAATGAACTTTTAAATATAGAATTTCCAATCTTCCAGGGCGGCATGGCTAATATTGCAAGCGGCGGATTTGCAGCTGCGGTCTCCAATGCCGGCGCGCTTGGGATTATCGGTGCCGGCGGCATGACGGCTGAAAATCTTAGAGAGCAGATTAGAATTTGCAAAAAAATGACCGATAGACCTTTTGGCGTCAACATCATGCTGATGAATCCGGAGGCGGATAAAATGGCGAAAATTGTCACTGAAGAATGTATTTCTGTGGTGACGACGGGAGCGGGGAACCCTGGAAAATATGTGGAAGAATGGAAAACTTCCGGAATTAAAGTTTTTCCTGTTGTATCATCGGTTGCGCTGGCAAAGAGGTTGGCATCTATCGGTGTTTCCGGCGTCATTGCAGAGGGATGCGAGAGCGGTGGTCACATTGGAGAACTGACCACTATGGCGCTGGTGCCGCAGGTTTGTGACAATGTGGATGTGCCGGTCATTGCAGCAGGCGGCATTGCAGGCGGCAGGCAGATGGCAGCAGCATTTACTTTGGGAGCCTGTGGCGTGCAGGTCGGCACATGTCTTCTGGCAAGCTGCGAGTGTCCCATTCATCAGAACTATAAAGAAGCCATTGTCAAGGCTGGCGATAATGCAACTATCGTTACTGGACGCAGTGCAGGTGCGCCGGTGCGCTGTCTGAAAAATCCTATGACTAGAGAGTATCTGAAGATGGAACAGAGCGGTGCAGACAAGATGGAACTGGAGAAATTTACACTGGGATCCCTGCGTAAAGCAGTGCTGGAGGGCGATGTAAAAAACGGTTCATTGATGGCAGGTCAGGTCAGCGGTATGGTAAAAGAGATTCGTCCGCTGCGTCAAATTTTTGAAGAAATGGTAAAAGAATATGAAAACATTAGATAGATTGGCAGTACCGATTATTCAAGGCGGTATGGGCGTTGGTATCTCCATGGGAGGACTTGCTGGAGCGGTTGCAGCCTGCGGCGGCATGGGCGTCATTTCCACCGTGAATATTGGCTTTCGTGAAGCTGATTTCTGGAAAAATCCGGAAAAAGCTAACAGAAGGGCTCTGCAGGCGGAGATAGCAAAAGCTCGGCAGATTGCAAAAGGAAAAGGTATCATCGCAGTTAATGCTATGGTAGCAACTACTGGATTTGCAGACCTAGTAAAGACTGCATGTAAAAGCGGAATTGATGCGGTAATCAGCGGAGCGGGGCTTCCTTTGTCCCTTCCCGAACTGACAAAGGGATTTGATGTGATGATTGCGCCTATCGTTTCCGGCGGTCGTGTAGCAAAAACGATTCTGTCTATGTGGCAAAAGCGGCATAATCGCAAAGCAGATTTTATTGTGGTAGAGGGAAGCCGAGCAGGAGGCCATCTGGGATTTACCAGAGAGGAAGCAGCTGGCAGTGCAAAACCGCTGCCACAGCTGATTTGTGAAGTGGTCCGGGAGGCTGGAGACATTCCGGTCTTTGCAGCTGGCAGCGTCTTTGACCGTACTGATATGCAGGAAGTGAAGTCGCAGGGTGCATCAGGAGTGCAGATCGCTACTCGTTTTATCGCAACCGAAGAATGCGATGCCAGCAGAGGCTTTAAAGATGTAATTGTACGTGCAAATGCAGAAGATGTGATGATTCTGCAAAGTCCGGTAGGCATGCCGGGGAGAGGTCTTAAAACGCCGCTGATGAAGCGAGTTGCAGCAGGAGAGCGGTTTGCGCCAAAGCAGTGCATCAGATGTATTCACAGTTGTGATCCGGCAAAAACACCTTATTGCATCAATCAGGCTTTGATAAAGGGTTACTATGGAAATTATGAAGAAGGGCTGTTTTTCTGTGGCGACAACGTAGGCAGAATCAATGAGATGACTACGGTAAAAGCGCTGATGGAAGAGTTGGCAGCGGAATGGAGTCAGATATGAAGTTAGGAATTTTATTTGCAGGTCAGGGAAGTCAATCTGTAGGCATGGGCAAAGATTTTTACGAAAAGTCGGAGAAATTTCACGAGATTTTCGATATTCTGCCAAAAGAGCAAAGGGAAATTGCTTTTGAAGGACCTTTGGCGCAGCTTTCAGATACGAGAAATACCCAGCCTGTCATGGTTGCTTTTGCTGCGGGCGTGCTGGCAGAACTACTGCCTGCGCTGGAGGAGATCGGCATAAAACCGGTTATGGCGGCAGGGCTTTCGCTAGGCGAATACTCGGCACTGCACAGCGCAGGCGTCTTTGACGCGAAGACGGCTGTTGCCCTTGTGACAAAGCGGGCGAATGCCATGGCGAAGGCGGCAGAAGGTGTGGACTGTGCTATGAAAGCGGTGTTGGGTCTTGACAGAGAGCCTCTTGAACAGTGCTGCGAGAAGGCCTCGGTCAAAGGCAGCGTGCAGATTGCCAATTACAACTGCCCTGGACAGATTGTCATTGCAGGAGAGAAAGCGGCTGTTGAAGCGGTTGCGGAGCTGGCAGCAGCAGAGGGTGCCAAAAGATGTGTGGCGCTTCCTGTCAGCGGACCTTTTCATACTGCATTTATGGAACCGGCAGGGCTTGTACTCAAAGAAATTTTTGCAGAAACAGCCTTTGGAGAAATGCAGTTTCCTGTACTTTTTAATGCAGTTGGACGGGAGAAAAGACCCAGTGAGACCATCGGCGAGCTGCTGGTGAAACAGGTTTCTCACAGCGTATATTTTGAAGATTCTATTAAAGCCATGGTAAAAGCTGGCGTTGACACGATTCTGGAAATCGGACCTGGCAAAGCACTGTCCGGCTTTGTAAAGAAGACGGATCGGGGAATCAGGACCATGAATATTGAAACTTTTGAGGATCTGCAGAAAGTGATTACAGAATTGAAGGGAGGCGCAGCATAATCATGAAAGATAGAACAGCCATTGTAACCGGCGGGAGCCGTGGCATTGGAAGAGCCATTTGCGTAGAATTTGCAAAGAGGGGGGCAAACCTGCTTATCAATTATGCCGGAAACAGCAGCGCAGCCGAGGAAACTGCCGAAATCTGCAGAAATTTAGGTGTGCAGGCAGATCTTGTTCAGGGGGATGTTGCAGAATGGGCAGCTTGTGAGAGAATTGCAGAAACTGCTATGAAGACCTTTGGAAGTGTGGATATTTTAGTGAATAACGCTGGGATTACCAGAGACAATCTGCTCATGCGCATGAGCGAGGAAGATTTTGACGCAGTGATCAGAACCAATCTTAGAGGCAGCTTTCTGATGATGAAAGCGGTGAGCCGCCAGATGATGAAACAGCGTTATGGGCGCATTGTGAATCTGTCCAGTGTAGTAGGAGTTTCGGGCAATGCCGGTCAGGTCAACTATGCGGCAAGTAAAGGCGGCGTTGTCTCTATGACAAAATCTTTTGCCAAGGAAGTGGCGAGCAGGAATATTACCGTGAATGCTATCGCGCCGGGATTTATTGAAACAGATATGACGAAGGCCATGACGGAGGCAGCGATTGCATCGGCAGCCGCTGCAATTCCGGCAGGGCGTATGGGAAAACCGGAAGATGTGGCGCAGGCAGCAGCCTTTTTCGCATCAGAACAGGCTGCTTATGTGACCGGACAAGTGCTGGCAGTAGATGGCGGCATGTATTAATAAAGGAGAGACCATGAAGAGAAGAGTTGTAATCACTGGAATGGGAGCCGTATCTCCCATCGGAAATACAGTAGAGGAAATGTGGGCAAATGCTAGAAAAGGCACATGTGGCATAGACTTTATCAAAGGCTTTGATACCGAAAATCACAAGGTAAAGGTAGCAGGGGAATTAAAGGGGTTTGATATTACTGATCACATGGATAAGATGGCAGCAAGACGCACTGCAAGGTTTACGCAGTTGGCGCTGGTTGCTGCAAGGGCAGCCATGAAGCAGGCAGGATTGGATATGAAACTGGAAAATCCATCTCGCTGTGGGGTCAATATCTCCAGCGGTATCGGGGGTCTTCCTACTATTGAAGAGGAGCACTACAAAGGGATGAGGCGAGGCTTCGACAAGGTATCGCCTCTCTTTGTGCCTATGGCAATCACTAATATGGCGGCAGGAATGGTCGCCATCGAACATGGATTTACAGGAAGCTGTACTTGCGTTGTAACAGCTTGTGCGTCTGCAACTAATGCGATTGGAGAGGCATTCAGGCAGATTCGAGACGGATATGCTGAAGTTTTCCTGACTGGAGGCAGTGAAAGTTGTATTAGCGAACTGGGAATCGGCGGCTTTACTTCGATGAAAGCGCTGTCTGAATCCTGTGATCCGAAGCGCGCTTCCATTCCTTTTGATAAAGAAAGAGATGGTTTTGTTATGGGAGAGGGTGCTGGCGTTCTTCTTTTGGAAGAGTATGAGCATGCAGTAGCAAGGGGCGCAGAAATTCTCTGCGAGATTGCAGGTTATGGCGTAAGCTGTGACGCCCATCATATGACAGCACCTTTGGAAGACGGCAGCGGCGCTGCAGCTTGCATGAAAGCAGCTATGGCAGATGGAGGTATTACGCCGGAGCAGGTAGTATATATTAATGCCCATGGCACATCAACACCGATGAACGACAAATGTGAGACTTTTGCGGTAAAATCTGCCTTTGGTGATGCAGCGTACAAGGTAAAGATGTCCTCTACGAAATCCATGACAGGTCACCTGCTGGGTGCATCTGGTGCAGTGGAAGCGATTTTGACAGTATCGGCACTTCGAGATCAATTTGCACCGCCGACTGTCGGCTATCAGGTGCCTGATGAAGCATGTGATCTGGACATCGTGGCAAATATTGGAAATGATATGGCGGGTGACTATGCTATGTCCAACTCTTTGGGTTTTGGCGGACACAATGGATCAATTCTGTTTCGGAGGATAAAATAATGGAACTGGACATCAGACAAATTCAGGAAATACTACCACACAGATATCCATTTTTGCTCATCGATCGGGTTACCGACATGGAGCAGGGAAAATGGGCTGAAGCAGTGAAATGTGTGACTGCAAACGAGCCGTTTTTTCAGGGACATTTTCCGGGAAGACCGATCATACCGGGGGTTTTGATTATGGAAGCACTGGCACAGACCGGCGCAGTGGCAATTTTGTCAGAAGCGGAAAATCGGGGAAAACTGGTAGTATTTGGAGGTATTAAGAATTGCCGGTTCAAAAGACAGGTGGTTCCGGGAGATGTGCTTACACTTTACTGTGAGTTGACAGAACGGCGAGGACCCATCGGTTATGGTAAGGCCGTTGCAAAAGTAGATGGAGAAATCGCAGCGCAGGGCGAGCTGTCCTTTGTGATTACGCAGTAAAGCAAGGAGATAAACATTGCATTTATGCAAAGAATTTGTTAAAATATCAGCATAGCCATAAGAAGGAATGAATGCGAGATGCTTGAGAAAAATTTTTCTGATATCTATACAAAATTTAAGATGAGCCTCTATTCCAAGGTGTTCAATCAGGACATTAAGGTGGAGGATGCGCTTTCTGCCATGGAGGTGCTGTGTGTGGAACTGATTTACGCCATGGGAAGACCGACCATCAACGAGTTTGCGTCTTTTGCCCAGCTGTCGCCACCCAATGCCGCTTACAAAGTAGGCAGCCTGGTGAAAAAGGGCTATGTCAACAAAGTGAGAAGTGAGCAGGATAAGCGGGAGTACTATCTGGAAGTCACCGACAAGTATATGCAGACCTACGGTGTGACATATGATTATATCGGTACGGTGATGAAACGCATTCGGCAGCGTTTTTCGCCGGAGCAGGTTGCGGAACTGGAGGATATTCTGGGAATCATTGATGATGAACTGATGCCGGAAGTGAAGATACAGGAATAATATTGAGATATTTTAGAGTGGGCGGTCTTAAATCCGCCCATTTTTCTTTCCAAAATCCACTGAAGGGGCGGACTGCACGAAAGAGAGAACAGAAATGGTGGCTATGATTGTTAAATTGTCAGAACCTTGCAGGCAGTACAGCCAGAAACCAGAAGGCTATTTCTTCTGGCGTTTGTACAAGACCTTGGCGAAGCCACCACTGCACCATACCGATAAAACTGCAGGAAAGATGATGAATCAGCAAACCTTGCGGCATTTGCCGCAGGGTTTCTTTCTTTGTTTCAAGCTCCGGGAGCAGTGTTTCCTCGAAAAAACGGTACAGATATTCTCTGAAATAGCGGAGAAACAACTCGCCGCTTTCGCAGGAGAGGATACCCATGATATTGCGCTTGTCGTCACGCAGATGGTATAGGAGATGGGTGACAAGTTCTGCGGCGCTGCCTGAAGATGCGGAAAAGTCATGGGTTTTCTCAGATGCCAGGTGGTCAGAAAATACGTGAGAAAATAAATCTGTGCAAAGCTCTTTTAGGAGATGGTCTTTGGTCTCAAAGTGCGCGTAAAAGGTGCTGCGACCTACATTGGCTTTGTCAATAATTTCCTGTACTGTGATCTGATGAAATTGTTTTTCTGTTAGAAGTTGTGCCAGAGCATCGAAAATAGCGGCTCTGGTTTTTTGTTGTCTTCTGTCCATGGCTAGGATTTCCTCTCTAAAACTTGTGATACCGTACAATTTCAGGCAACTGTTCGATACGGTACAACTTGGCAGGTTTGATGCTTGCGTTTGGCTTAGGCAAGAATATAATGAAATTATAAAACAAATTGTTCTGTAACTTACAAAAAATATGTTAACAGAAGGAGGCAGGCTTGTCAATGAAACGCAGTATTTTTTATCTGGCACTTCCTATTATCCTTGAAAATATCCTACAGACGCTTCTCGGTACGGTAGATGCTTTTTTTGCGGGAAAGCTGGCGGATGCTGCCATTGCGGGTATCAGTGTGACAAACTTGATTATGAATATTTTTATTTCTTTTTTTACGGCGGTCAGTATCGGCAGCACAGCGGTGATTGCGCGGCGCTACGGGGAAAAGGAATTTGAGAAAGTGGCTTCTGCCATCGTGCATGCTCTTTGTACAGGGCTGGTTTTGGGCATTAGTACAGGCGGTGTTTGTCTTGTTTTTGGTAAAGAGATTCTAACACTTACCGGCGCAGAGGGGGTAGTGCTGGATTGCGCAATGCCGTATTTTCTCATTGTGGCTGTGCCAGGCGTGCTTCTTTGTCTACAGCAGATTTTATCCAGTTGTCTGCGTGCGATGCAGGATACGAAAACGCCCATGTATGTAACTGGCGCATCTAATCTTATCAATATTTTGTTAGATGTTCTATTTATCAAGGCAGGTCTGGGAATCTTTGGACTGGGACTTGCGACTACGATAGCAAGGGGCGCAGGGATGATTATACTGTTTCTGTGCCTGTGGAAAAAGAAACAGTACAGGCTTTGGCAGTATCCTTTGAAGCTGTGTTGCGGGGAATTTGGTGTTTTACTGAAAATCGGTGTTCCGGCGGGGCTGGAGAAGCTTATCATGCGCGTAGGACAGCTGGTTTACAATGGTATGATTCTGTCTATTGGAACGGCTTCTTATGTGGCGCACAATATAGCGGGCACGATTGAAAGTTACGCGTATATTCCTGCGATGGGATTTGGTCTTGCTATCTGCACGATCACAGGTGTTTCTTTGGGGGAAAAGAATATCGACAGGGCAAAGGAACAGGTCAGGGTAACGTACTGGATGTCCGCATGCACTATGGTGGTTATAGCTGCAATGTTCTACTTGTTTGCGCCGCAGCTGGCTTTGCATTTTACGAAAACACAGGCAGTACAAGAGATGGTGACAGATGTGCTTAGAATTATCGCATGGTTTCAGCCTTTTGCGGCTTTAGTTCAGGTGCTGACCGGGGCATTGCAGGGGGCAGGAGATACAAAATTCCCTATGTATGCTACCTTTTTTGGCATCTGGATACTGCGCATCGGTCTTGGCTATGTGCTGGCAGTGTCTTTTGGCATGGGTCTTTCCGGCGTATGGCTTGCATATGCGGCGGATTTGGTGGTGCGTGGACTGCTGCTGTTTATAAGATTTCGCTGCGGCAAATGGCAGGAGATTCGCATATAAATTGGAGTATTTACTTAACGGATTTCGTCTTCAATGCCGTCTTTATACAAGCCAAAGAAAAATACTTCAGCCATTTTTTTAAAAATTTCTCTTTCGGCGGATTCATCTAAGCCTTTATTCTGGCGATACTGATACGCGATATATTCCAGTGAGGAATACAAATAGGTGATTATGTCATCGTCAAAGGATTCTCTCAGATAGCCTTTTGCCTGGTCACTTTGTATGTAGGAATACAGCAAATTCAGATACTTATCATGCTTTCTGCTCTTAAATACTAAATCGTGAAAGAGAGAAGGGGTAGTATCTATAATATCAAGAAGTAGCAGTCCGATAGGGGTGAAACTGTCTTTCATAGGAAATCAGTATAAAATATTCTTAAATGATGTGCTTTCAGAGAAACTGTGCAATGTTATTATGAGGGAGGGCAGAGCCATATATGAAAAAGTATGAGAATTTTTGCAAGGCATTAGAGAATTTGCAGGACGTTTTTCTTTATGAGCCGCCTTACAATAGTTTGGTGGTGGTTGGCTCGATAAAGCTTTACGAGATTTGCTTTGAATTAGCATGGAAAGCAATGAAAGAGATTCTTACCAATCAGGGCTTTGAAGATTGCCGCAGCGGATCGCCTAAGCAGGTTGTCAAGGTTGCATATAAGGCAGGATTAGTCACTGATGAGGAAGTTTGGCTCAGTGCACTGTCAGCCAAGAATAATGTATCCCATGCGTACAATGAAGCGGTAGCTTTGGATATTATTGATAAAACAAAAAATGTTTACTGTAGTATGTTCCGAGATTTAAAAGAACAAATGCAAAAATGGATTTAAAAATGCAGACTCCGAGGGAAAGATGAATTTCTGCCCAATCGGAGTTTTTTCTACGAAAATGTTCGTTTTGAAATTGAAAATGGACGTATTGTCGATGTACAGGCTAATGATACGGCGCGCATTAACGAGTATTTGGACAGTGATGAAGGCGCACGATATTTCGGCGAGTTTGCTATCGGCGTAAATCCGTTTATTCTGGAGCCGATGAAGGACATTCTCTTTGACGAAAAAATCTGCGGCAGTATTCACTTAACGCCGGGAATGGCATATGAGGATGTAGATAACGGAAATCGTTCTTCCGTGCATTGGGATTTGGTGCTGATTCAAAGACCGGAGTACGGCGGCGGAGAAATCTGGTTTGATGATAGACTGGTTCGAAAGGACGGATTGTTTGTGGTAGAGGAACTGCTGGCGCTGAATCCGGGTGAACTGATAGGGCACAGCCACCCTTTTTCATGTTAAATTTGTAAGATGGATTGAAGTTGTGCAGATCACGCTAAATCAGCTTGATTCGCACAACTTTTAGGCTTTCTGGGCTGACGAAGTTGTGCAGGTAACCGCAAATCAGAATTACTTTGCACAACTTTCGAGTGTTGATTCGATATGAAGTTGTGCGGTTGACCCTGAATAAGATTGGTTTGCAAAACTTTAAGCGTCTCTTCAGAGGTAAAGTTTTGCAGCAGTTACGGAATTGATTTAATTTGCACAACTTTAAGATATGGATGGGAGACAAAGTTGTGCAAAAGATCTTCAAATTGATGAATCTGTATAACTTTAATAATTTCAGGGATAGCCTGCGAAGACGAAACGATTACTGGAAAATACTTTCTCCAGCTACTTTTTCATGAATCAAAATGGAGCTGCGTACTAATAATGATTTTCTGTTCATGCAGGCAGCTCCGTTTAAGTAGTTTCTTATTGCCAAGAACAAACAGGCTTCCGGGGATCCACCCGAAGCAAGGCTTCGAGGAAGGGTGGGGTTCTTATTTTTTAAGTGCAAGTCCATCTTTAAACGCTTCGCCGACTCTCTCGGTTACTTTGTAATAACCGTGGGTATAAGGGTCGAAAGCGATAGCGTTTACCAAAGACATATCGATCTTACCGTCCACGAGGACTTTTTCATCGGCGGTGACATTTACGACTTTGCCAATTACGCCGCAGCCATATTCGTTGTTCTGATATTCGATGAACTCACATTCCAGACAGAGTGGAAATTCGTTGATAACAGGCGCATCTACTGTCTCAGCTTTGCTTGCAGTAAGTCCGCTGTTTTTAAACTTATCAGCAGTATCGTTGCCGGATACAACGCCGAAATAGTCAGCTTCTACAACATGTTCTGCATCGGCGATGCTGACAGTAAAAGCGCCTCTGGCTTTGATATCTTTTACTGTCTTATGACCTTCTGACAGGACAAGCGCTACATTTCCGCACTCCTGCATAGTACCCCAGGCAGCATTCATGACATTGACACTGCCATCTTCATTGTAAGCTGCTACCATTAAAACCGGCATTGGGAAAATGCCTTCTGTTATATTCAGTTTTTTTCTCATCATCGTCACCTCATTTTTTGAATTGACAGGATTTGTGCCTGTATATATAATTATATTGATTAATTTAAAAAATACAAGTACTGTCTTTTTTGAAATGTACTAGCGTAAAGGAAAGCATAAAATGATAAAAAATTATATTGAAAAAGCAAATTTTGAAGATACAGGATTTAGTTATACTCTGTCGCTGATTTCCGGCAAGCACAAGATGGTCATTCTTTATTGCCTGATGGAATTTGAGATTGTGAGATTTAATGAGCTGAAGCGATATCTGAAACATATTTCGGACAAAACCCTCAGCACCAATCTGAAAGAACTGGAACGTGATCGACTGATTGTCAGAACAGAGTATCCACAAATTCCGCCGAAAGTTGAGTACCGATTAAGTGAAAGAGGAGAATCCCTGATGAGGGTTTTAGATCAGTTGTGTGTTTGGGGAGAAGCGAATAGATAAAGAAAAACGCTTCGGGTAAAGATCTGCCCAAAGCGTTTTTATATGGCTTAAATCAGCTCTTCCGCGCTGATTTGAAAGACCTCATTTGACTTTTCAATTTGTTCTGCCTGCTCTTTGTTTACCAACGTGACGAAGCCGTAGATTCTGAGACCGTTTTCTTCAACATAGTCGGCAGCTGCAGACAGTTCTTCTGGATATATCTCTAACATTTTACAGAACGCTTCTCTAGATGCAAGGTAACGAAGTTGACTGGTAAAGTGAGACCGCACGGTGCTTTCTTTATCTATATCTATGCCTTTGTCCGTGTCGAAGAACAGGTTCGGATAGGCGTCTCTGTCCCAACCCATAGCTGCACCGTATAGGAAATCGTAATAAAAACCTAGATTTTGTGGAGGGCCAGATGCACGTGTGCACGGCGCACACCATAGAAGCCCCGGAATTTCCTCCTTCTTTGTCCACGCAATGAAGTCTTCGTAAGGCATTTGCCGATTCAGCGTGACAAAGACGACGTATTTGTCTGCTGGGTTCATGGAGACGGTAAGATAATCGACAGGGTCTGTCAGTTCTGAAAGTGGTTGATCTGTCACATAGGAATCTCTGGTTTCAGAAAGAATTTCGCTCCAGCCGAAGATATTCATATGTGGCCTGCGTAGAACATTATTGTTATAGAGGGTTAGTCGCCCTTTTTCAATTTTTCCAGAGATGTCAGAGAAACGTCCGTTGTAGGAGATACTTTGTGGGATATTGATGTCGTAGTTACCGTATCCCCGGTCGGTCACGTTGACTACATCGCGGTAATAGCCAGGCAGCATCAGACTGGTGTAAATTGCCATATCCAATTCTATCTGCTTGGTAGTTCTGTATTCCTCCTCACCGATGATTTTTCCTGGATTGTAATAAAACAGGGATACAATCTGTGGCAGCGCAAACTGGATGAAGAGTATCATAATCAGCGCCATCACCAGTATGATTACGCCCAGCTTTCGGAAGGCTTTTCTAATAGAACGATTGATGGTCTTTGCAAAATCCTCAGAGTCTGACAATGCTCTTTCTTGCGAAAAATCCTCTGGCAGGCTGATGTCAAACACTTCTTCGACTTCTAAAAGGTAGTCAGTGATGGCCTCCTGACGTTCAATATCGGTGCGAACTTTTTCCGCCTCTTGTTCTGCTAATTCGCCTTTTTTATATAATTCGAGTAGTTCACGATATCTCATTTTTCTTCCTCCATATGGGTTTTCAGTTCTTTTCTGGCTCGTACAGCTGCCATGCGCACAGCTGACGGAGTCATTGCCAGTACAGTGCCTATTTCCTTGTGGGATAGCTGGCCGAAGTACTGCATGATTAAAATTTCCCTCGATCTTGCGGAAAGCCGCTGCAGGTTTTTATAGAGCAGCTTGTACTGTTCCTGCTGCAAAATGATTTCCAGCGGCTCTGCGCTTTTTTTCGCTACAGGGTCAGTTGTCATGTTCTCATACCTTCCTGCTTTTTTTATTGCATTATAGGTCAGGTTTCTTGCTACCAGGTAAAGCCAGGCACGCATATTGGTATGACCGTCTGGCAGAGCCAGAATGGCTTTTAAAAAAGTTTCCTGCAGCAGATCTTCCGCCGCATGCTTGTCTTTACAGATGGAATAAATATACAGGTATAGCTCTCTCTCGTATTTGCGGTAAAGCTGCTCCAGCACCTTGCTGTCCATGACATTTGCGCACCTCCTTTCGGCAGTATTTTGTTCTATTTACATATATAACAATTGTGCAGTGGAAATGCAACAAGAAATTGTCTCGTTTATTATTTGCCAAAATAAATTCTGCGTATCACTGGAATTTCAAATGGCAAAGACTTACATAGAATTTACTCTGAC
>NZ_QWEQ01000018.1 GCF_009936045.1 Emergencia sp. 1XD21-10
GCCACGCACCATTTCTTGGTGCTGCACTCCTGACGGGGGTCCTACCTACGACTCCTCTTCGCCGTCATTCTTCCGGCTCGACTCGCCGGGTTAGGACTCCCTTATTACAGCCTTGAATGCGTCTTTCAGGGCTTCTAAAACTTTGCTGTGTACGCCGTCGGTTTCTTCGTCGGTCAGGGTCTTTTCGTCGTGTCTGTAGGTCAAGCTGAACGCAACGCTCTTCTTGCCTTCATCCACCTGCTGACCTCTGTAAACATCAAAGAGTTTCACATCTCTGAGAATCTCTGTACCAGACTCCCTGATTACTTTTTCAATGTCACGCACCTGTAAATCCTCGTCAACAATCATTGCGATATCTCTTGAAGTTGACGGATACTTCGGCGGCTGATGGTACAGAATTTCTCTATTTGAAAGTTCTACAATCACGTCAAAGAACAGTTCACTGATATATGCACGTGTTCCAATTCCGTATCTTTCGCTCACGTCTGGATGTACTTCACCCATGATGCCCAGTTCAACCTCCTGACCATTTGCGTCTTTGGTGATAATACGAGCACATCTGCCCGGGTGATATACCTTGTAGTCAGATTCAGCTACAAAATCCAGTTCTTTAATTCCCAGTCTCTCCAGCATGGTACCGATGATTCCTTTCAGTGTAAAGAAATCTTCATCTTTGCCGTAAAGACCGAGAGACAAGTTATAAGATTCAATCGGAAGAGCCTTTGGATCCATCAGATTGTTCATAAAGGTCAAAGCAAGCTCATAGGCTCCTACTCTTTCGATATTTCTTGCATAGTTTCTGCCCAGAACTTCTAACATACCTGGTGTCAGAAGGGTTCTCATGGCAGCAGTTTCTTCTCCCATCGGATTGATGATTTCAACCAGATTTCTTTCCCAGGAATCTTCTTCAATTCCGATGTTATCTAAAATTTTGTTGTTGGAGAAAGAATAGGTCTGAATCTCATTAAGACCCATGCCGCAGAGCAGGTTTCTAGTCATATCACGCAGTCCCCAGCTCTTGGAAACGGTTCCAACGGTATCAGCCTTCGGCAGTGTCAGCGGTAAATTATCAAATCCATACAATCTTGCAATTTCTTCGACACAGTCAATTTCTTCCTTCATATCCTGACGAACAGTCGGCGGAGTTACCAGCATGATATCACCTTCACCTTCTACCTGCATGTCAAGTCTTCTCAGATATCCTTCCATCTCTTCTCTAGGAATATCAGTGCCAAGCACCTTATTCACCTTGCTGACCCTACAGCTGATAGTTACAGGCTTTTGCGGATTGTGATACACATCCACGCTGCCGTTTAAGACTTTACCACAGCCCAGCATTTCTACCAGCTTACAAACTCTGTCAGCTGCTGCTTCAGCAAGGTTCGGATCCAGTCCTCTTTCGTATCTTGCAGAGGCCTCCGTTCTCATTTCCAGCTTCTTCATAGAGCGATGAATGGAATTCTTGTGGAAGCATGCGGACTCTACCAGTACTGTGTTGGTATCATCTACGATTTCAGAGTTGAGACCACCCATGATGCCTGCGATACCGATTGGTTTTTCAGCATCGTTAATCATCAGCGTATCGGAGTAGATATCTCTTTCCTGTCCATCCAGAGTGGTAAACTTGTCGCCGTCTTTTGCCACGTCAACGATGATTTTTCTGCCTGCAACGCTTCTGATATCAAATGCATGGAGCGGCTGACCGTATTCCATCATGACAAAGTTGGTGATATCTACCATATTATTAATCGGTCTCATGCCAGCTGCCATCAGTCTTTTCTGCAGCCACCACGGAGACTGCTTGATTTTTACGTCTTTAATGACTCTTGCAGTGTAACGCAGACAGTTCTCGTTTCTGACTTCTACGGAAATGTAGTCGGACGCGTTTTCATCGGTCTTTTCGCATTCGTTTTCCGGATAAGTCATTCTCTCTTCAAATACTGCAGCTGCTTCCTTTGCCATACCCAGCATGCACAGGCAGTCCGGACGGTTTGGCGTAATGCAGAAGTCGATGGCATAATCGTGAAGTCCCAAAGCTTCCACAAAGTCTTCACCCAGATGTTCGTCCCAGTTGCCTGGCAGCATCCAAATACCATCTTTGGAAATATACGGTGCAATCTTATCTTCGATCCCCAGTTCCTGTGGTCCGCACATCATACCATTGGAAACAATGCCTCTCAGCTTGCCCTTGGTAATCTTTACACCGCCTTCTACCTTTGGCTGACCGTGAAGCGGTCCCGGAATATGGCTGTTATGCTTTGCAATCGGGCAGTAACCACCCTCGTAAATGTTGGTCGCTCCCGTTACAATCTGCAGCGGCTCATCTTCTCCCACGTTAATCTGGCAAACGACCAGTTTATCTGCGTCAGGGTGCTGTTCGATTTTATCGATTCTACCAACCACAACACCTTCAATACCAGTCCCAAGCTCATCACAAGTTTCCATATCAGAGCCGGACATAATCATGCGGTTGCAAAATTCCTCAATTGGCACATTGACATCTGTATAATCTTTTAACCAATTTAATGATACTAACATTGTATATAACCTCCTATTTGAACTGCTCGATGAATCTCATGTCGTTTTCATAGAGGTAACGAATGTCATCGATTCCGTACTTCAGCATAGCGATTCTCTCTACACCCATACCTACTGCAAAGCCGGTATACTTTTCTGTATCGATGCCGCCTGCCTGGTGTACGTGCGGGTGCGTCATACCGCAGCCCAGAATTTCAATCCAGCCGCTTCCTTTGCAAACAGGGCAGCCCTTGCCGCCGCATTTGAAACAGGAAACGTCCATTTCTGCGCTCGGCTCGGTGAACGGGAAGTGACTCGGACGGAACTTGGTTCTTGTCTCCGGACCAAAGAGCTGTTTCGCCATATGGTCAAGAGATCCCTTTAGGTCGCCCATATTAATACCCTCACCGATAACCATCATTTCAATCTGATGGAACGTTGGAGAATGAGTAGCATCCGGGGTATCTACTCTGTAACATCTGCCCGGAATCAAAACTTTATATGGCAGCGCCAAATCGTGCTCTGCTCTGATTTCTGCCGAAGAGGTATGAGGTCTTAATACCGTATCTTCGCTTACATAGAATGTATCGGTCATATCTCTTGCCGGATGGTTTTCCGGAGAGTTAAGCGCATCAAATGTGTTATACACCGTATCTACATCCGGTCCTTCGTAAACGGAGTAGCCCATGCCCTTAAAGATTTCTACTACTTCGTCGATTACCTGCGTAATCGGATGTTTTACACCGAATACGACTTCTTTGCCCGGCTCGGTTACATCAATTTTTTCTGCCTTGAACCTAGCTTCTCTTGCCTTTTCTTTTACCTCGGCAGCCTTCTCGGAAAGGAGCTGTTCAAACTCCGCCTTTGCTTTGTTGGCAGCCATACCCAGCGCTTTCTTTTCTTCTGGCGGAAGCTTGCCCATGGATTTCAGGATTGCTGTCAGTTCTCCCTTTTTACCGAGAATCTTTACTCTTACGTCTTCCGTATCTGCTAAAGAAGTGGCAGCTTCAAGCTGCGATTTTGCTTCTTCCAGCATTTGCTTCAGTTTCTCTTGCATGTTCTTAAACCTCTTTTCAAATATTTCTTTGCCCTTATATACTAAATTTATTTGTGCCTCGCAGCCTCGTACATTAGAATGCCCGCCGCTACAGAAGCATTGAGAGATTCCAATCTGCCCTTCATCGGAATCTTGACTTTGATGTCCGCCATTTCTATCAGTTCCAAAGATACGCCATTGCCTTCGTTTCCGATGACCAGGGCTGTGTCTTTGGAAAGGTCCACATCAAAATAATCATTGTCGGTATCAAAGCAGGTGACCGTAAGGCGTTTGCCCAGACTGTCCACAAGCTTTCTAAGCTCCCTATTATCCTCGACATGAATAATAGGGATCCTAAAGACAGATCCAGCTGCACTGCGAATGGTCTTCGGCGAATAGACATCACCTGTGCCCTTGACAATCACAGCAACAGCGTACCCTGCACCCTCGGCAGTCCGCAAAATGGTGCCGATATTGCCCGGATCCTGTAATCTATCCAAAACCACCAGATTGGTACCTGCACCGCATAGGCTCCCCAGCTCTTCTGCGCTATAGGTCTGCTTTTCTATGACGGCCATAATGCCCTGGCTGGTCTCAGTCTGTGCAATTTTGTCAAAGAGTTTCTCATCCATGACATAAATCTGCTGCGTCTTTAATGCTGGCGGAACCAGTGATTCCTTCCCTTTTTTGCTCACTATGTAATGAATCTGCTCAGAAGGTGTCTCCGCCAAAAGATTTTCTCCCTCGACGAGATAAAGTCCTTCTCTATCCCGATATTTCTTTTGAGATAGTTTCTGGCATTCCTTGAATATTCTGTTTTCCTTAGAACTAATTTCTTTTATCATAGTAATTACACGAAAAAGCCGGTCAAAAAAATGCCGGCTTTTAAACATAGCGCTTGTGTCTTATTTCTGCCCACTTAAGAAGTCAGGCAAATCGAATCTGGAATTGCTCTGATCCTCGTCTTTGGTCTCTTCAAAGATTTCACCAAGGGTTACGCTTCTTCCTGTCAATCCATTTTCAGTGGTCACAACCTCCTGCGGTGATTTCTTCTGGAAATTGCTATAGTTTACGGGAGCCTCATCAAGACCCTCTCCAAAGCCTGTTGCAATAACAGTGATTGCAACCTCATCATTCATTTCTTCGCTGACAGCCGCACCAAAGATCAGAATTGCTTCTCTATCTGCCTGTTCTTCTACCAGACTTGCAATTTCGTTGACTTCCAGCATACCCAGGTCATATCCGCCGGATACGTACAGCAGGATAGCTCTTGCACCTGCAATGGTAGTCTCAAGCAACGGACTTTCGATGGCGGATGTAACTGCATCCTTGGCTCTGTTCTCGCCGCTTCCTCTGCCCACACCCATGTGTGCAATACCTCTGTCCGTCATGACGCTCTTGACATCGGCGAAGTCTACGTTGATTAATGCAAAATCCGAAATCAAATCAGAAATACCCTGTACACCCTGTCTCAGGATGTCGTCTGCCATAGTAAATGCCTGCAGCATGGAGGTGTTTCTCTCGCAGTTCTGTAACAATTTATCGTTTGGTACAACAACCAATGAGTCTACATACTTCTTTAAAAAGCCCAGCCCCAGTTCAGCCTGATCCTTTCTCTTCTTTCCTTCAAAGGAGAAAGGCTTGGTTACAACGCCTACAGTAAGGATTCCAAGATCTTTGGAAGCCTTGGCAATAATCGGCGCTGCCCCTGTGCCAGTACCACCGCCCATACCGGCGGTAATAAAGACCATATCGGAACCTTCTAAAAGGCTTGTAATCTCATCTAAAGTCTCTTCTGCAGATCTCTGTCCAACTTCTGGATTTCCTCCTGCTCCAAGACCCCTTGTCAGCTTCTCACCAATCTGAATTTTGGTTTCTGCCTTACATCTATTCAGCGCCTGCCTATCGGTATTGACTGCGATAAACTGCACGCCCTTCAAATCAGCCTCCATCATTCTATTGACTGCGTTACAGCCGCCGCCACCGACCCCGATGACCTTGATGACTGCTGCATTATCCTGACTTGTCTCAAATTGCAACATGCTAAATTGCCTCCTTGCATCCCATAATATATTTTATTTTATCACACAATTTATTTCTTTGCACCATTTTTTTATTCAAATTCTGGTGAAAACGGCATATAATTATGCTCTCCCAGATGAATTGTGCCTCTCGTGGTGTCGCTTTTCAATAAATTGTTAATTACTTTCTGTAAGTCTCCGCTTTCCAGTCCGCTTAAAATTTGCTTTGCAGTGCCCTTTACCACAAGTGTGTCGTATATGTAAGCCCGCAGCACGATACTGGATACATCAATACGTTTAAAATAAACATCTCCATTCTGCATTGCGTGAAGCATAGTCAGCGTGGTTTTCAGCGTCGCTGCCTCCTCTGCCTCCACTTTTTCACCTGCTGACAACTTACTGATAGTAAGTCCCGTAAGCAGCGTAATCTTAGGATCGACCTTGCTTTTTCTAAGAACTAGTCCATCTTTATCGATGACCACATACTGCTCGCCATAAACAATAGCCGCAATCTGAGTCCGCTCCTTAACCTCAATAATCAGCGTCGACGGAAGCTTCCGCCTTACACTGACTTCCTCAAAATAAGGATCCTTCAAAAGGTTGTCCTCAATTGTGCTAACATCACCGCCCCAGAAAATATTGTTGCCTGTGGTTGCTACTGCCAGGTTTCTCACTTCCTCTGCATCGTAATATCCGTTTCCGTCTACCTCAATAGTCTTGACGTCGAAAAAACTGGACGAAAGAAATAAAGCTGCCGCTGCAAAAATCCCAATGAACACACAAAACCGCAGCAAATAGTTTTTCTTCTTTCTGACCTTCTTTTTTCGTTCAACCTCTTTAAACTCTATATCCTTATACTCGCTCATCCTTTTTCATCTCCGCATAAATCAGTTCAGTTGCCTCAAGAGGTGCGCAGGCTTTGCTTGCATTGCTCATCTCAGTAAGAGTCGTTAGATTATTTCTAAGTCTCATCACTTCAGAAAGAAGCAGCTCCGAAGTCAGATTTTTTTCTTCGATAAGAACTGCGCCGCCCTTGTCCGCTACAGATTTTGCATTAAAGAACTGGTGGTTGCCCGTTACGTTTGGTGACGGAATCAGGATCGAAGCCTTTCCGCAGACCGTGGTTTCAGCTACAGACAAAGCCCCTGCACGGCTTATGATAAGGTCTGACGCACCCAGATAAGTTTCCATGTCATTGATATAGGACTTCACCCGAATGTTGGGCTGTATCTCGATATTCTTTTCTTCAGCTTTTTTCAAAATTTCATCATAGTACTGACTGCCTGTTCCAAAGATAAAGGTCACACCTTTATGACCGTTTACCGCTTCCATCAAATCAAAAGCTACTTCGTTGATTTTTTCAGCGCCTTGGCTTCCGCCAAAGGAAAATATTACAAAATCATTGCTTCCAATATCAAGTTTTTCTCTTGCAGCCCGCTGATCCACATCATAAAACCGCTGACGTACCGGATTTCCTACATTCACATGTTTTTCCGGCTGATGAAAATAATGACTTGCCTCCGGAAATCCCAGGAAAATTTTATCCGCAAATTTTTCCAGCGTCTTATTTGCTACACCCGGATAAGCATTCTGCTCGTGAAGATAGCACTTTGCACCGTATTTATGCGCTGCATACATGACTGGCACGCAGACAAAGCCGCCGGTTCCTACCACAGCATCAGGCTTAAACTTCTTCATAATCCTAAGCGCCTGACCAATCCCGCGCATCGTAGAAAGTCCAGTGTCGAAAATCTTAAAAATGTTACGCCGATCAAGCCACTTTGCTGATACCAGCTCCATCGGATAGCCCGTACCCGGCACGATGTCCTTTTCAAGTCCGATGTCATTTCCAATATAGAGAATTTCTGAATCCGGTTCTTTTTCTTTTATTTTATCTGCAATGGCAATGGCAGGATAAATATGTCCGCCGGAGCCGCCGCCTGTTACAATCACTCTCATTTTTTCTCTCCTCAATCTGCCTTAACCTGTCTTAATGCATTTTTGTCTTGCCGCTCTCTTCACTGCTGCCGCTCTGTCTGGAAATGTTCAGTATAATCCCCGAGCACCCCATGAAAATCCAGAGGGCATTACCGCCGTAACTGATAAACGGCAGGGCGATACCTGTCGCCGGCATAGATGAAGTCACAACCGCAATATTTAAAACAACCTGCAGACCAATCATGATGGTGATTCCGCCCGCAAGAAGCATACCGAAACGGTCCGGCGCGTTGAGGCATACGTGAAAGCATCTCCAAATCAGCACCGCATAAACAGCCAGTAAAATCAGAAGCCCTATGAGCCCCAGTTCTTCGCCGATAATGGCAATGATGAAGTCATTCTGCGGTTCAGGCAGGTACAAATTCTTTTGGATGCTCTTGCCAAGTCCCAGACCAAATAATCCGCCGGAACCGAGAGCAAGCAGAGACTGTACTACCTGAAAGCCATCGCCGAGAGCGTCTGCAAAAGGATCTGTAAAAGCTACAATTCTCTTCTTCCAATGCCGCATACCGATGTCGTCTCCGATAGCAATCAGTCCGACCACAGCCGCGCTTCCGGCGACTGCTGCACCAATCACGTATCTCCACTGCAGTCCTGCAAGAAACATGATTCCCGCAATAATACCGCACACCGTGATAGCCGTAGAAAGGTTCGGCTGCTTGATAATCAGACCGCCAAAGACCCCCATTAGTATCAGCAGCGGTAAAACACCTTTACTAAAAGACAATATCAGCTTTGTATCGCTTGCCAGAAATGACGCCGTAAAAATAATCACGGCAACCTTTGCAATTTCTCCCGGCATAATGGTGAAGCCGATGTAAAGGGCTCTCGTCGCACCGCCTTCCTCTCTGCCCAGTGGAGTCAATACCAGAAGCAGAAGGATAAAGCTGGCAAGAAGAATCAGGATAGAAAGCCGCCTGAAAAGGTGGTAATCCAAATAGGAGCAGACCGCCATAATCACAAATCCACTGAGGGCAAAGATACCCTGCCTGATCAGGTAATCATAAGGAGAGCCTGACTCGTTGATAGATTTATAATAGCTAGCGCTGAAAACCATAACTACCCCAAAGATGACTAAAATTGTCACCATAGCAATAATTACAAAATCGCTCGCTCTTAAGTTTTTCCTGCTCCATAAGTTTAATTTCATTATCTGTCTAACCCGCTGACACACTGCTTAAAGTGGTCTCCCCTTTGTTCAAAATTATCATACATATCCCAGCTTGCACAAGCAGGGGAAAGCAGCACCGTATCTCCCGGCTCTGCCATCTGCGCCGCCATGCGCACACATTCGTCCATATTCTTGCAGCTTACAAAGTCGGTAAATCCCGCCTTTTCCGCCGCTTCTTTAATCATATGCGCATCTCTACCAAGAAGAATTAACTGTTTTATGCTGCCGTCAAATTCCTTCACCAGTTCTGCGAAATCCTGTCCCTTGGCATCGCCGCCTGCAATGAGCAGGATATCCTTTTTGATAGCCCTGATTGCTGTCACTGCCGCATCCACATTGGTTCCCTTGGAATCGTTATAGTATTTTACGCCGTCTACCTCACCGCAGTATTCCAGTCTGTGGGCAACACCGCCAAAGCTTTTGATAGTATCTGCAATCACCTTAGGTTCAATCCCCGCAAAATAGCAAATTGCTGCTGCCGCCAGCACATTTTCCAAATTGTGACTGCCGATGATTAAAAGATCATCAACTGCGCATATTTCTATTATATCTCCATTTTTCGTTTTCATGACAATCTGCCCGTCTTTGACAAATGCGCCAAAAGGCAGTTCTTCTTTTCTGCTGAAAGGCACGATATTTGCCTTGCAGTCCTTTGCCAACGCATAACAGGCTTTGTCATCGTAATTGATGACCAGATAACCGTCTTCTCTCTGGTTTTCAAAGATCTTCGCTTTCGCTTTTCCATAAGCTTCCATGGTATGATGACGATTTAAATGATCCGGGGTCAGATTCAAAATTGCCGACACCACTGGCTTAAAGTACCTGGTGGTCTCCAGTTGAAAACTGCTGGTTTCCGTTACCAGCCATGCGTCCTCCTCTGCGTCCATAGAAGCAGAAATCACAGCCACACCGATATTGCCGACCACGTAGGTTTTTCTCTTCGCCGCCTTGAAAATTTCGCCAACTAGCGTGGTTGTGGTAGTCTTCCCATTGGTTCCTGTGATCGCAGCATACCGACCGTGTCCGATTCGATAAGCAATTTCAAGTTCTCCTATGATTTCCACACCGGCTTCCTGGGCTTCCTTGATAAAAGCAAGCTCAGGGCTCACACCCGGGCTTAAAATCAGCATATCGAACTGCCCCATATCAGCCGGCACCCTGTCAAAGTAACAGGTTACCCCTCTGCCCCTGAGGAAGGCAAGAAGCTGTCCATCTATCTTTTCTTCCTTTTTTGAATCCTGAATGGAAACTTCTGCGGAAAGGCGAAGCATTGCCTGTGCTGCAGCAATTCCTGATTTTCCCAGACCTACGATTAAAACTTTTTTATTTCGAATGTTGTTTAAATTTCCACTCATCGTCTTACCTCTTACCCTAACATTTTTCTTTCCTGTTTAATCTTTCCATTTTCAAATCATATATACACTGTCAAATACGTGCGATTAGATATTTGCAACAAGATACGCGATGCCGCAGCAAACCAGTGCAATAAACCAGAACATAGCAACTACGTATTTTTCTTTCATGCCGCACATTTCGAAGTGGTGGTGCAGCGGGGCCATTTTGAAAAAGCGTTTGCCGCCGGTCATTTTAAAATATCCCACCTGAATGATAACAGACAGTGCTTCCAGTACATAAATCAATCCTGCAACCGGCAAAAGAAATTCCACTTTCATAATAATCGCTGCAGACGCCAGCGCACCGCCAAGGGCCATAGAACCGGTATCTCCCATGAACAGCTTTGCAGGGTATCTGTTGAACACCAGAAAACCTAAACATGCGCCGGTCAGCGCTGTACAGAAAATCGCTGCGCTATTATGCCCAAACTCCATGCCGACGATGGCAAAGAAGAATGCTACCAGCGCTGTAACGCCAGAAGATAAGCCGTCCAGTCCATCAGTCAGATTCACCGCATTTGCCATAGCAACAACGACAAAGATGACAAAAGGAATGTATAGCGCGCCAAAATCAATATACTTGTCGATGAACGGAATCCATACCTCAGTTCCGTAACCAGAATAATTTGCCATATATACGGCCAGTGCCCCTGCAAAAAGAACTTGCAGTACCAGCTTCTGCCATGCGCGAAGTCCCAGATTATGTTTTTTTGCAACCTTGATGTAATCATCAAAGAAGCCGATTAATCCAAAGAGCAGTGTCACCGCCAACATAACGAAAGTGTCCGTGGACACATACCCACCGATAAAGGTCATCAAAACCAATGCTCCGAAGATGGCGATGCCGCCCATGGTAGGCGTTCCTTCCTTAGAAAGATGAGACTGCGGGCCCTCTTCCCTGATAAACTGCTGAAACTGTTTATGTTTGAGAATAGGAATTTCCAGTGAGGTCAATATCGTGCCCGCGATCATTCCTAAAGCTGCTAAAAATACGAGTTGAAAAATCTGCATGTGTGTTACTCCTGTTCCTTCAAAATTTTATCCACAATCTCCTCCATGCCCATGGCTCTGGAACCTTTTACCAGAACGGTATCTCCCGGTTTAAAGAGTCCCATAGCTTCCTCATAGAATTGATTCTTTGTATCATAGAAATACACCTTCGTATCCATCCCTGCGTGGTTTGCCCCCAAAGCTATATCTCCTGCTTTCTCTCCTACAGCAATCAAAAGATCGATATTTTTTTCTGCGGCGTAAACACCGATTTCGTGATGATAAGCGGCAGAGTTTTCTCCCAGTTCATTCATGCCGCCTAAAATAGCGATTTTACGGTTTCCCTTAGCGCTGACTAAAGTGTTCAAGGCTGACTTCATGGAGTCAGGCGCCGCATTGTAGGTGTCATCAATCACCTTAATTCCTCCGGCTTCCCTGATGGAAAGCCTCTTTCCAGTCAGTTCCATAGCTACAAGGCCTCTTGCTGCTTCCTCGATAGAAACACCCAGCTTTCTGCATGCCGCAACGGCAAGGCTTGCGTTAAGCGCATTATGCGCGCCTGGAACCTGCAGAGAAATCCTGTACGTCTGTCCTTCCGCCGCCAAAGTAAAAGCAATGCCCTCCGTCCCGAAATCTTCTATATCCTTTACAGTATAGTCTCCCTGATCTTCTTCCAGAGAAACCTTAATCACATCATAGTCACCCCTAAATTCTGCTTTCTGCAGCATATCGCAGGAGCTGTTTACAACCAGAGTATTTTCTTTCCCGAAGTAATCGGTAATCTCCATCTTGGCGGAGAAAATGCCTTCTCTGCTGCCCAAATTCTCGATGTGAGAAATCCCCACATTGGTAATAATGCCGATGTCAGGTCTAATGATGTCTACAAGGCGATGGATTTCACCAAAGTGATCCATTCCTATTTCCAAAACCGCAGCTTCCATTGTATCATCAAAGGAAAAAATCGTCAGTGGAACGCCGATATCATTATTGAAATTTCCTACTGTGGCACCGGTACAATACTTTTGTTTTAAGATAGCATGCACCATATCTCTGGTACTGGTTTTGCCCACACTGCCAGTAACAGCAACCGTTTTCAGCTGCAATCTCTCAAGATACCAGGCAGCTAGCCGCTGCAATGCTTTTGTGGTATCAGAAACCAGAACTGCGCTGAGTCCCTCGGGCACTGCAGCTTCTCTTGCAGTAAGCACCGCCGTGCAACCCTTTTCTTTTACCTGTGGTATAAATTTATGAGCATCATGTACCTCTCCCACAATGGGGACGAATAAGTCTCCTGCTTTTGCCGTGCGGGAGTCTGTGCAAACTGCAAAAATCTCTTCTTTGCTCTGTCCAGAAATAATCTTTCCGTCCGTCGCCTTTTCAATTTCTCCTAAAGTTATCGTGTTCATGTTTCACCTTTTCTATTGACGCCAGAACTTCCTCACGATCGTCAAAATGTATTTTATCTTCTCCAATAATCTGATAGTTTTCGTGTCCTTTACCTGCAATGATGGCTATTTCACCATCCTGCAAATGCTCCGCCGCATAACGAATCGCCGCTCTTCTGTCTGCAATCACCGTAAAACAGCTTCTCTGTTCTGCAAGAACTCTGGTAATATCGCTGATAATTACCTCCGGCTCTTCTTTTCTCGGGTTGTCGGAAGTGACCACTGAGAAATCTGCAAGGGCAGCTGCCGCTTTCGCCATGTCTGTTCGTCTGTTTTTGTCTCTCTGCCCACCGCAGCCAAAAACCACAGTCAGACGCTTCGGGTGATAATCCCGCAAAGACTTCAGTAAATTTTCAAGGGCTACGCCGTTATGTGCATAGTCCACCATGATGACTTTACCGGGACCTGCCGCAAACATTTCCTGTCTGCCCGGCACCAAGATTTCACGCAGTGCCGTACGAATGCTTTCCTTGCCTATCTTCATCCTGCTGCAAACCGCCGCTGCTGCCATAGCATTGTAACAAGAAAATTTCCCGGGTAATCCCACAACCAAGTCTATATTATAATCGCCTGTAATCTCAAATTCCACTCCTAATTTTCCGGGAATTTTGACATAATCCAAGTTCTTTGCCTTAAAACCGCAGTGCTTCTCCATTCCATAAGTAACAATCTTGCAAGCACTGTCCTCTACCATTCGCTGTGCATATGGGTTATCTGCATTTATCACCGCTTCCTTACAGGTCTGAAACAACTGCGCCTTGCAACCCGCATATTCAGCAAAATCCCGATGTTCACCGCGTCCGATATGATCTTCTGACAGATTAGTAAACACGGCATAGTCAAAATACAGTCCGTGTACTCTCTTAAGCTTCAGCGCCTGAGACGACACCTCCATCACACAAGCGGTACAGCCACAGTCTGCCATCTTTCTAAGGTACGCCTGCAGCTCCACCGATTCCGGCGTCGTATGGGTGCTTTCAATGATTTCTTCTCCTGTATCCGTATGCACCGTTCCAATCAGCCCGCATTTTTGTCCTGCTCTTTTCAGTATTGCCTGTATCATAAAAGTCGTCGTCGTTTTTCCCTTAGTACCGGTTACCCCGATAAGACAGAGCTTTCGGGCAGGATAGCCATAAAACGCGCCTGCCATTTCCGCCATCAGCTGTCTGCTGTCTGTAGTTCTGACAACCGTAATATCATCTGACAAGCTAAGAGCTTTCTGGCAGACCACTGCCCTCGCCCCTCGCTTAACTGCTTCCTCTGCATAGTCGTGGCCATCATCTTCCGCACCTTCAATGCAGACAAAGACGCAGCCCTCTATGACTTTATCACAATGGTAGAAAATTCCTGTAACCGCAAGTTCCAAAGAACCTTGCATACACTCATAATCTGCATTTTGCAGCAGTTCAAAAAGTTTCAGTTCAAATCTCCCCGATTCTTTGCTTTCAGTCTATTCTCTATATAAGTATACCTTTCCGCCTTTCTTTATCTTCTTACCTGCCTTCGGATACTGCTCTACGACTGTAAAGTCTTCGTTCTCAGATTCCTTCGGTATTGCCTGGTATTCCAAATCATATTTTCCTAAAACGCCGATAGCCGCACTGTAGCTCTTGCCTTTTACATTCGGTACATAGACGTATTCGGACTTAAGCGCTTTTTCTTCTTCCTCGGTGTACTTCGGATTGACGCCTAAATAAGGAAGTGCATTTTCCATGAATTCCTTGGCAATCGGTGCTGCTGTGGTACTTCCGAACTGAATGCCTTTCGGGCTGTCTACAACAACCAGAATGACAAACTGAGGGTCATCCATCGGCGCCATACCAATAAAGGAAGAATAAGTATCTTCTGAATAGCCTCCTGTAGCCGATGGCTTATCTGCTGTACCTGTCTTGCCGCCGATACGATAACCTGCAACTTTTGCCTTACCGCCGCCACCCTCGGATACGACATACTCCATAATTTCCTTCATTTCATCTGCTGTTTTGGAGGAAATAACTTTGCGGACCTCTTTCGTTTCGAAGGTCTTCACCGTATCCCCGTTGGAATCGGTCAATTCTTTTACCACTCTGGGCTGCATGAGCACACCATCGTTTCCGATAGCACAGACCGCCGAAACCAGCTGTATCGGTGTTACCGCAACTCCCTGCCCATAGGAGATGGTTGCAAGTTCAACTGGTCCGATCAAATCTTCCGGCTGTACCTGCGCTGTCGCCTCTCCTGGCAAATCAATATGAGTCAAAGAAACGCTGGTAATTCCAAACATTTCCAAATAATCATAGTACTTCTCTTTGCCCAGCTTCATCGCCATCTGGATCTGTACTGGGTTGCAGGAATTTCCTACAGCCTCTTTCAAAGTTTCAGTTCCATGAGGTACACTGCTCCAGCAGTGGAGCGTAACATGCGTGCCGGGCACCTCGTAACCTACGTTACATTGATACTTAGTGGTAAGCGATGTTACACCTTCTTCCAGTGCAGATGATGTGGTAAGCAGTTTAAAGGTTGAACCCGGCTCATAAGTGTCACTGATGATAGGATTTCTCCACATCTGGTTCAGGTAAGTGCCTTGTTCTTCCGTTGTCATCTTGTCAAATTTTTTCTGTTCGCTTTTCTTAACAGGCGTCAAAGGTTCATTAGGATCAAAGCCTGGATTGGTCGCCATGGCGAGAACGTCGCCAGTTGCAGGATCCATGACAAGACACATAATTCTGCTGGCGTTGGTTTCCTTCATACCGTTTGCCACAGCATTTTCTGCATAGTGCTGCAGCACCTCGTCTATGGTAAGAACCACGTTAAGCCCGTCTTCTGCCTGATAGTATTTTTCTTCTCCATAAGCCAGAGAATTTCCGTTAAGATCAGTATTCTTAATCCATCTGCCAGCTACGCCACTGAGATATTCATCATACTGAAATTCTACGCCGCTGCGGCCTTCGTTATCATCGTTGACACTGCCCAGAAGCTGAGAAGCAAAATCCCCCAGAGGGTAATAGCGTTTTGCGTTTTCAGCAAGTTCAATTCCGTAAATTTCCAGTTCTCTGATTTTATCCGCTGTTTCTTTATCCAAATACTTGGCAATTTTAATCAGCGCCTGTTGTTTCGTGATTTTCTCTTCGACTTCAGCAGCTTCCATATCTAAAACCATGGCAAGCTTACCGCTTATCTCTTTGATTTCTTTGTCAGTAGTGTAGGCTTTTTTCACATCGGAAGGTCTTGCCCAGACAGTATAGCATGCAGCGCTGGTCGCCAGCTTTTCTCCGTTGCGGTCAAGAATAGAGCCGCGTTTGGCTTCAATTGGAATATCGCTGGTCTGCTGATCAATTGCCATACCACTGTATTCTTCCGCCTTTACTACCTGAATCCATGCCAGACGAAAAGACAGAAGCAAGATCAATACACTGATGATGCCAAAGGTGATAATCACTCTCTTTTTATTTTTTCCGCTAACTCTCGCCATATTCCTTTATAACTCCTGTCTGATGTTTTCTCCATAGATAGCAAAAAGAGCCAGACGTTCTAGATTATTCAATTGTCCGGCTGCATTCTATGAAATTATTCCCAAAAATAGTATACGGTTTCTCCGTTAGTTGTATGCCTGTTCTTTGATCGCCATAGCAAAATTTTCTGATGGTCTGTCATCCTCCGTCACATAAACACACTCCCCATCTGTCGGATATACCATACCGAGCTTCCCTTTGGCAACTTTTTCTATATGTTCTACATTATTGGCACTTTTAATTTTGATGTTGAGAGTATCAATTTCTCCCTGGATTGCCTCATTGGATGAAACCAGGCTGTTGTTCTCTACCTTCAGTTCAGCAGAGTATGCAGTCACTACGACCATCACAATACAAATCAGTCCAATCATCAACGCCCCTGTTAATATTCTTCTTTTGTCTTGATTTCTCATTAGTATTCCCCATCAAATTTTTTCGCAGACCCTAAGCTTTGCACTTCTGGATCTCGGATTTATCTCTAGTTCTTCCTTGCTGGGAAGAATTGGTTTCTTAGTGATTTTGTCAATATCTGCTTTTTTTCCGCAAACGCATACTGGAAATTCTGCAGGACAAGTGCACGGATTGGCTCTTTGCGCAATAGTTTCTTTGACAATGCGATCCTCCAGCGAATGGAAGGAAATCACACAAAGCCTGCCGCCCGGCGCCAAAACATCACAAAACTCTGAAATTGCGTCCTTTAGCTGTCCCAGTTCATCATTTACCTCAATGCGAATTGCCTGAAAAGTTCTCTTTGCAGGATGAGGACCTTCTCTTCTTGCTTTTGCTGGAATGGCGCTTTTAATCAACTCCACCAACCGACCGGTTGTTTCGATAGGCCCGTCCTTTCTTCCATTTACGATAAAACTCGCAATGCGAGAGGCCCACTTTTCTTCGCCGTATCCGGAAATGATACGTCTCAGTTCTTTCTGATCATAGCTGTTCACTACATCGTAGGCAGTAAAATTATCGTCCTGACTCATCCGCATATCCAGCGGTGCATCATGCATGTAAGAAAAACCTCTTTGGGAATTGTCCAGTTGGAAGGATGATACCCCTAAATCTAACAATGCGCCATCAATGTTAGCAATCCCAAATTCCTGCAATACCTGTCTGATGTCTGAATAGTTGGTTTGCACAAAGAGTTTTTTACACGGATAGCCGGAAAGTCTGAGCTGGGAAGCTGCCAGCGCGTCTCTGTCACGGTCAATCCCGATTAAGAGTCCGTCCTTTGACAGCCTGCGGCAAATTTCGGAGGCATGTCCGCCGCCGCCAAGAGTGCCATCCACGTAAACGCCATCAGGTTTGATATTCAGATTTTCAATACATTCTTCCAACAGAACTGAAGTGTGTTTAAACTCCATCTTATCCCCTAAAATCTATACTGCGCCAAGGACTCTGCAAATTCTTCAGAATCCATTTTGTTTTCGTTATCCGGTGCGTCCCAGACTTCTTTACTCCAGACCTCAATCTTTCGCATAGCGCCCATTGTCACCAGTTCCTTATCGATGCCTGCGTATTCTTTTAGTTCCGCCGGTATAACGATTCTCCCCTGTTTATCAAATTCGCAGTCAACCGCATTTGCACAGAAGTGACGAATAAATGCTCTAACCTTTGGATCCGATTCAGGCAGCGCCTCAATCTTATCCATCTGCTTGTCCCATTCATTCATAGAGTAGATGTAAAGGCACTTGTCCATACCCTTAGTCAGTACGCACCTGCCTCCCAGCTGATCCCTGTGTTTGGAAGGAACAATCATTCTGTTCTTGGCGTCTATTGAGTTGTTAAAAGTCCCCATGAACATGGATTTTCCTCCAGTTTTATACAAATACGATATACTACTACGATTTTACACACCCCATTTTACACCACTTCCCTCCACTTTTCAAGATTTGTTCCCCACTTTTTTGAATTTCTCCCCCATTTTTTTGATTTTTTCACCTTTCAATTCACGAAAAAAAACAGCTTAACTACATCTTGTACTACCCATTTTCTTTGCACCTAAATGTTGCCTTTCGCATAGGATATATTAAACTTACATAGCGACAGCTATGCCTTCGGCGAATCTTCTCCGAAGTCGTTTAAAATATAAAGTGAGGTAATGAAATATGAACAATGAATCTCTGGTATACCTGAACAAGGTTTTCACCGATCTTGAGATAAAATCCTGTCCTTTGATGACTCAGGTTTGCACAACACCTGAAACCTTCGAGCAGCAGCTGTCTGTCTTTGATCCACAGGAAGAACCTTGCGGCTGCAGCGACTGTTCCTGCGGCGACTGCTCCTGCTGCCATAACTGCGGATGTTCTTGCGGATGTTCCTGTGGATGCGCTTCCGATCTTGATTGCTCCGATTTGAATTTTGTTGTTGACAGCACCGAAGTTATCATCAGTGATTTCGACCTATCGTGCCCATCTTCTATTGAACCCTGCAACGTCACAGTAGACGGCATTCCTGTAGATATGCTGGAAGTGTTCAACGAAAGATACATGGCAGCAACCAATGATTTAATGAGCCGAATCGGCGACTGCTCCTGCATGGAAAGCGGAAATTCTACTAAAGGATATCTGCTGATTTCCGGCGTAGGCGGTTTCCACGCAAAACTTTCCATCATTCTGCGAGGCAGCGTTTTCAGCGGTGGATGCTGCAAAAAGTTTAAATTAGTTTTCACCACAAGAAACAACATTTGCTTCAATATCCCAGGACAATCAACTTTCGCTACGTCCCAGCTGTGCCTGCCTTGCACAACTGGCGGAATTGCCCCGATTATCAATTTCTCCTTCTCCGCAAACGGCACCCTTTTGAATCCTATGATTACTGCCTGCCAGACAAACGGAAACTGCAACCTGTCTGTCACCGGCTGCCTAGTAACAGAACCTATCGCAAGCGTACAGGTTACAAGACAGACTTTATTCAGACTGGATGCAGAGGCGCTTCCTGTACCTTGTGATGATATCGAAAAATGCAGACAGAATATAGGCGAATGCGGTCTTGCTGACGATGACAGCAACGCATTTTCTCTGAGACACAGATGTTGTGATGACGGTAGGCGTACAGAGCAGGAAGCCGACAGCTGCAGTTGTGGTTGTGGCTGCACTACTGCTTCCAGAGAAAACCGCACCACTTCTATCGCCTGTCAGTTCAACGGTCGTAACGGCTGTAATTTCTAATTTGCTAATATGAAAACAATTCGCCAGCGCCTTCGCGCTGGCGGTTTTGTGCCGACATTTTGAACCTAGCACTACAGCACCTTTGTACCGGCACTTTTATGTCGATATTTTGGATATTGAAAATCTATGTATATTCTTTCCAGTTTTCAGTTTTTCAGCAAACGGTTTTCAAAATCATAGACTTTCCATGTAAAAAAGAAGACTCTACCATACATGTTCGGGCAAAATTCCCTTTATGATACAGAGAAATCGGGATATAATAGATATCATAAAGAAAAGCTTGCAAAACGGAGGTAGCCGGCATGAAGAAGAAACTGCTGACAATAGTTGTAAGCCTCGTAGCATTGGCTGTGTTTATTCGGTCGCCTCTGTCAAATTATCCGGTAAGTCTGGCGGTTATGAAAATCTACAGCGAAATCCATGCGCGTGACAGCATCATGGAAGAAAAGGGAATCAAGCTTCATATTCCCGGCGGCAGTGCCGCGAAAGAGAAGAATTGGTATCCCTTTGTGATGACTTTCAATGCCGATGCAGGATTCCAGCGATTTACGGGAGAGTCGAACCTGAAGCTGACCATCCTGTACAACTTTCCGGCTTTTAATCTTTGGAAAGGCTGCAGCATGGTCTATGATTCAGCTTCGCCGTATTACAACGGGTTTTACGGCGCTTATCTGGTTTGCCGCGGAGAAGACGAAACCGTGCCTTACGGCTTCCTGCCTGACGGAAGCCTGGACCCTGAAGCTGCTGCACAAGTGCCCCGGTTTGACTTTCAGAAACTGGTTTTGCAGGATTTTGGCATCAAAACAGATACGCTGGTCTTTGACTGGAAAATAGAAAAAATCCGGACGAAGGTAGCTTATCTTGGAATTGATGGCTGGACGCAGACAGATGCAAGGCTGACGGTCAACGGGATGCAGCACCAAAAAGAAGATTTCCGCAGATCCTATCTGCAGTATGGTCCGCCGGGATACCCTTTGCCGGATATCCCGCCAGAAGCAGACTTTGCGCCGGTGGATATGATAGGCAGATTGTACGGCAGGTACTTTGCAGAATGGGACACGTCAATTTTCTTTTACGTGCTTGCTTCCAATCAAGAAGTACTGGAAAACTGTGACAGGAATATTTTATCCCGCAGCATTCTGCAGTGAATTTATCACACACAACGAGGAGAAACGAAGATGAATACTATAAAAATCAACGGTATATATCGCCACTTCAAAGGCGACTACTATTTACTGGTTGGCACGGCCAACCACTCAGAGACTGGGGAGACCTATGCGGTTTATCGAAAACTATACGAAGACTGCGGGCTCTGGATTCGACCTTTGGACATGTTTCTGGAAGAAGTCGATCATGAAAAATATCCTGATGTGAAGCAGAAATATCGATTTCAGCTTCAGGAGATAAGCAGCGTAAGAGACGAAAATAACCGTTAAAACGCCAGTGCTTTCCCCTGCGCTTTTCCGCAAATACTGTCCCCCAAAAATAATTCCCATATGAACCGCTGGGCTTTCTTTCTATAAAAAAGGAGCGTGCCGACGAATTATCGTCAGCACGCTCCTTTTTATCTTCGACTGAACATCATATCTTTCTTTCGAATTGGGTTTTTCCCATATCGAAGTCGCTTAATCAGTTTGACAATCAGCACAAGAATCAGTGCTATAATAGCTATAACCAGTATTGCTGCTGCAATCATCATTCTGAAAAACTTATTAGGCTTCTTGAAAATATCCTCCAGAGTCTTACTGTCCTCAAGCACTTTTCTCCCCTCAGGCACCCCATACTTTTCAGTGATTTCCTGGGGATCCATAGAGTCCAGATAGGATGCCAACGCATACCACTCTTTCAGCTCACTTCCATTTTTATCGTAAATAATGTGATCTTCAAAATCAGTGATTTCCACTCCATTTTTATCTTTTGGCACAACCGACAAAAGACCGTAAGACATGGAGTTAACCGTGCCTAGCATTTGCGCCGAATAAAGGTCAGCAACCACCCGGTACAACTTGTCGGACTCGGGCTCAGTGGTATTTCCTTCTTCGTCCAGCACTTTAATATCAAAGGCTCTGTTTAAAATCAGTCTATTCGGATTATACGTGTAGGTCAGACCGCTGAAATAAAGTCTTGCAGGACTCATGATTTCAGAAACGGATATATCGATTTCAGCCGCCAGTTTCAGTTCATCCCCTGTCAAATACACGCTGACCAGCGGATAGCCTGCAACACCATCTTTTCCCGTGCCTAAAGACAGCGCGTTGAATGCGTCAGCTACAGTAACTCTTCCTCTCGAAAAAGAGCCTCTGATAACACCAGCCGGCGCCACCGCAACATCTACTGGTACATAATTTTTACCCTCCGTCCTGCGCACACCATACACATAGGAGTCAGCAATGAGATTGCCCAAAGCATCCTCTCCCTGCTCCTGTCCAAAAACGTCAATCCCCGTAAAATCTACTGGATTGCTGACTAAAGTTTGATCCCAGCTATAACCGTAGAGGTTGAAATATTTCCTGTCTGCCAGTTTCTTGAATTTGTTTACTGCATCTGCAGTTTTCTTATTCTCCTTAATTTTGTTATCAAGAGGAATCAGTTCATAGTCATCAAGTTGGTAGTCGTCTCCCTTTTTCACAAAGGTCACGGCACCCAATTTTTCGTTGTACTGTCCGCAGGAAGCGATTACTGTATCACCCTTTATAATTGGCTGCGAAAACTCAGTGTGACTGTGTCCACTGATAATCAAATCAATGCCCTCTACTGATTCTGCCAGAATTTCATCCTCGGAAGCTTCCGGATTTGCTGAGGTACCGCTGTGGGAAATGCATACAATCAGATCAGCCTCCTCCTTGCTCTCTATCTGCTCTACGACAGCCCGCGCGGTTTCCACAGGATCCTTAAAATAAGTACCGCTTTCCGGCGCATAGCTTGCCGATTCCTTTCCGAAAATACCGAAAACAGCTACTTTGACACCGCCGCGAACAAAGACCTGATACGTCTGATTGACCCCATATTCATTCATGGCCTTTTGAAGATTTTCTCCATCAGCGCGCAAAGCTTCTTCCCCAAGGGTTTGCTCCCAGTCTATGTTAGAAATCACCAGCGCCGGCACTTTATCTTTGGAAGTCTTTGCCGTGCGGAGCATTTTTGCAAGACCTTTTGAACGATAGTCAAACTCATGATTACCAAAGGTGGTCGCATCATATCCCACAGCTCCCATCATCCGAAGTTCACTTGCCTCTTGTTTGAAAATGGTCTGAAAAGGTGTGCCCATGGAAAAATCTCCCGCATCAAAAACGAAAGTCTGGGCATTTTCTTTCTTTTTCCCATCGATAACAGTCTTGATCTTCGCAAATTTTTCAAGATGGGAATGCATGTCGTGGGAAAATACGATGGAAATCGCATCATTTCCCACTGTGTCCGCCAAAGCTGTCGACGGAACAATCATCATCAGGGTCATACAAAGGACCAGTGCTTTTGCCAGTATTTTTTTCATCATATTGCCTCATATTCTCTGTTTACCGGATTTTATCCGATTTTTTGTCTATTTTATCACAGTTTGTCGAATTGTGCCACCAGTAGTTCTTTCTTCTCTTTAGAAAGCTTCTTGATAGCAGCCTCTCTGCGCATAGCCTCTTCCTTGGTTTCAAATTCTTCAAAGTATACCAGGGTCACTGGGCGCCTTCCTCTTGTGTACTTAGCGCCCTTTCCGCTGTTATGAGCTTTTTCTCTGCGTTTAAGATTTGTAGTGTAACCCGTATACAGGCTGCCGTCGCTGCACCGCACCATATAGGTATAATTCATAAATCCACCTCGTACTCTCTACACAGTATATCACAAAATAACAAAAAAGACCTGGTATATTTTCCTCCAACTTTCAGACAATAGAAACAACTAATACGCTATTGAAAATTCTATTGTATAGGAGGATTTATGACTGATTACCCACTTCTGATTGCTCTTTTTTCTGTTCCGTTTCTTCTGGGCAGGCTGCGCACCTTCCGGAAAGGTCTCGTTACAAGCCTGTTTATACTGCTACTCTTTCTGGGAAATGGCAGTCTTTTGACGCTTATCATTCCTATCAGCAGCGCTGTATTTCTTTTTTTCATGGAAAGAAAAAGGGCAGTCCCTGCAAGAGAGCAATCTGCCTTTGTAAAAAATCCTTTTTCCTTTATGATGACTATATTTCTCATTTCTATGGCAATTTTCTGCGCTTTTGGAGATGCGTTCTATCACTATGGGTTGTTTCTGTCACTAGATGAAAAAATCCTTGCCTTGGGAAAACAGTGTGCAGGCTTTGGTCTTCTGTTAGGTCCTCTTGTTCTTGGAAATCGGTGTGACCGCAAAGGACCTTTCAGCGCCGCAGTTTTTCTCTCCCTGTCGGCAGAGCTTTCCATCCTTTTCGCCGGAACCGCTCAAAGCAGCGCTTTGCTCTTTGTCATCGGAAATTTTCTTCTATCTTTTTCTATTTCCGGCTTTTTCGTGCTCATGCCTTTGCTTTTTTCTGCATTCTACGGACAAGAGAATTTTCTTCGCATGTATCCCGTCTCAGCGGCAAGCGCCGCCCTTTGCTGGGGAGTTTTTAGATATTTCTACATCAGTGACTGGTCAAAATCAGTAAGTCCGGCGTCCTTCCTTTTGAGTCTTTTGATTCTCATTGTCGTCTCTTCCTTTTGCGTCTTTCACGCCTGGAAAAGAAGACTGGTTTTAGTACAGCCGATTTAGACCTGCCTGTCCTTTTTTATCAGAAGGACCTCTTCAGCAAATTCAGCTTTTTCCTGCCATTTTTCTGGCGATACATTGTTTTCAGCCAGCCTGTTCTTCACGTAAAGTCTAAACAGGGCATACAGCACAGAGCAAATCGGAATGAAGATAATCATGCCGGCAACACCCATCAGGTTTCCACCTACAGTAATAGCAACCAGAACCCAAATCGACGGAAGGCCAATGGAACCGCCTACTACGTGCGGATAAATCAAATTTCCTTCTATTTGCTGCAGCACCAAAAACATAGCTAAAAAAATCAGAGCTTTCAGCGGGCTTACCATGAGAATCAGAAGCACACCGATTGCACAGCCGATAAACGCTCCCACCATAGGAATGAGTGCTGTAAATGCAATCAGTACAGAAATCAGCATAGCATACGGCAGCCCGAAAATTGTCATCGTCACAAAAAACATTAGACCCAAAATGCAGGCTTCCAGGCACTGTCCGGAAATGAATTTTGAAAAAGTCTTACTGGACAGGCCCAGTACATAAAGAACCTTGTCTGCAGTCTGCTCTTTCAAAAACGCATAGAGAATCTGCCTGCCCTGTCCTGCCAGTTTTTCTTTTGCCATAAGAATATATACCGCAAAGACAAAGCCAATGAAAAAGCTAACAAGCGCCCCGATGATATTGCTCACGGTGCTGATTCCGCTGTTTATCATAGTTGTTGCGGCATCTTGAATCAGTACAGAAACCTTTTGCACAATTTCACCCCAGTCAACCGCTAGCTGCTCTGAAATATTCTGTACCACACGAAAATAGCCCATATTTGCACTAATCCATTCCTGTACTGTATTAAACGCTACTGGCAGCTGCTCTGCAATACTCATCATGGTTTCCGAAAGCTGCGGAATGATGATATACATGGCAACTACAATAATGCCAAGAACCAGCGTCAGCGTCACCAGAAAAGAAACTGCTCTGCTGCCCTTTTTCTTTCTGCTTTCACCACGAAAAAGTCTGTTCTCAATCTTTGTCATAGGCACGTTAAGCACAAATGCAATACAAGCACCCAATATAAACGGAAATGTAACGTCAAGAACACTGCCCAAAGATTCCATTACAAGTCCAATATTTTTCACACCCAAATAAAACAAAATGCACGCAAATGCAATGAGTATGGTCGTTTTTATGTTTTTCTTATTCCAGTCCAAATTTTATTCCCCCTCGTTTCGTTCCTGGCTTATTAACCTTGTTCACAGCCTCATACACAATATAATATATTTTAGCACAGAGGCAGGGAATCAGTAAAGGGGTTCTGCGCCAACTTCGATACTATTTTCCCAAGATTTTGCGTTCCTTCTGCTTCAAAGCAGCCCGCAGGGCGCACAAGAAAAAAGCAGCCGTTCTGACAGGCGGTTCTTCCCGTCACCAAAAGGCTGCTTTCTTTCATTTTTCCGCAAGCGGCGCGATGCTATCTTACCAGCTCGTAGCCCGCATCCTTTACCACTGCTTCAAAAGCATCCATGGAAATTTCCTTTTCGCTTTCTACGCTGGCAATACCGGATTCCAGATTAACCTCAGCCGTAACACCTTCCATTGCGTTAAGAGCATCAGCCATGTGTTTCTGGCAATGCTGACACATCATGCCTTTAATCATCAGTTCATATTTCATTTTTTCTTTCCTCCTTATTTCCTCAGCACCTGTGCAAGAAGCAGCCGGTGCGGATAATCGTTTTACTTTAAAATTTCTAAGACGCAGTGCATTGAGCACTACACATACACTGGACAGGCTCATGGCAGCCGCCCCAATCATCGGCGACAGTTTCAGACCGAACATCGGATACCAAATTCCCGCCGCAACAGGAATACCGATAACGTTATAGAAAAATGCCCAGAACAGATTTTCTTTGATGTTTCGAATGACCGCTTTGGAAAGCTTTACGGCAGTCACTGCATCCAAAAGATCATTTCTCATCAGCACAGCGTCCGCACTTTCAATAGCAACGTCGGTTCCCGCACCGATAGCGATACCGATATCTGCTTTGGCAAGCGCTGGTGCATCGTTGATACCGTCACCAATCATGGCAACCTTATGACCTTCAGCCTGCAGTCCTGCAATATGCTTTTCTTTGTCGCTAGGCAAAACCTCTGCAATAACCTTTGGAATCTGCAGCCTTTTTCGTAAGGCTTCCGCCGTCCGTTTATTATCTCCCGTCAGCATGACCACATCAATCTTCATCTCTGCAAAAGCATCTATCGCCGCTTTACTGCTTTCCTTTTCCACATCGGCGACAGCAATGATGCCGATTATACTCTTTTCTTCAGCAAAAATCAGCGGCGTTTTTCCCTGGTCGGAAAGAACGCCCAGTTTATCTTCAATACCCTCTGTTGAAATTCCAGACTCTTTCATCAGTGCAGCATTTCCCGCAAAGTATTTCTTTCCGTCGATGACAGCCTTTACGCCTCTTCCAAATACCGCCTCAAAGCCTTCGGCTGCTTCCTGCTGCACCTGTCTTTCTTTTGCATACTCCATCACAGCTTCCGCCAGTGGATGTTCGCTTCCTGCCTCTAAAGTCGCTGCAATTTTTGTAAGTTCTTCCTCGCTCATACCAAAGGCAGCAATATCCGTTACCTTTGGTTTTCCCTCTGTAATGGTGCCTGTTTTATCCATAACAACAGTGTCAATACTGTGCGCCGTTTCCAGTGCCTGGCCGGATTTGATGAGAATACCGTTTTCGGCGCCTTTTCCGGTTCCAACCATAATTGCTACCGGCGTTGCAAGCCCCAGTGCGCACGGGCAGGAAATCACCAGAATAGAAATGCCGATAGATAGCGCAAACTCAAAGCCATACCCTGCAATCATCCATATAACTGCAGCAATGATAGCGATAGCAATAACTGTCGGTACAAAAACTCCTGCGATTTTATCCGCCATTCTGGCGATAGGCGCTTTGCTGGCACTGGCCTCTTCAACTAAACGAATAATCTGGCTGATGGTGGTATCTTCCCCCACTTTGTCACAGCGCACTTTGATAAAACCGGTTTTGTTGATTGTCGCAGAAACTGCTCTGTCACCAGGCTGCTTTTCTACCGGAATGCTCTCGCCTGTAATAGCAGACTCATCAACACTGGTTGTTCCACTGATAATTTCACCGTCTGCAGCGATGCTTTCGCCCGGTCTTACGACCAGAATATCTCCTTGCATCAGTGCACTGGTTTCAATACTGATTTCTTTTCCGTCCCTCTCTACTGTAGCTGTTTTCGGTGCCAGATTCATCAGCTTTTCGATAGCTTGACTGGTCTTTCCTTTGGAACGGGTTTCCATATATTTCCCTACTGTAATCAAGGTCAGAATCATGGCTGCAGATTCAAAATAAATATCCCCTGCATAGTGATGTACCAGCGCCATATCTGCCGTCTCAAAGCCGTGAACAATACGAAAGATTGCAAAGGTTCCGTAAAGAATCGCTGCCGAAGCCCCCATAGCAATGAGACTGTCCATGTTGGGGTTTCCTCTGAAAAGACTTGGAAATCCCTTGAGAAAGTATTTCCGGTTCAAAAACACGATCGGTATGAGAAACAGCACCTGTGCCAGTATATTGGTCAAAGGATGCTCCATATCCATATGATGACCTGTCAGCATTGGCCCCATGGAAAAACACATCATGGGTATCAGAAGCGCCACCGACCAAATTAATCTTTGCTTCATCTGTTTGGTTTCATCAAGCGCAGCCTTAGATGCACTGCCATTACTGCCCCCGCGGGCTGCGCCGTTTCCTGCGCCGCCCTCAGCACTTTTCCCTCCATCGTCAACAAATGCGCCATAGCCAGCTTTTTCAACTGCTGTAATAATTCCTTCCGTATCCAGCTGTTTTTCATCGTATTCGACCTGCATAGTGCCTGTCAAAAGATTAACGCTGACCTCCTGACTGCCCGCAAGCTTCGTCACAGTCTTTTCTACTCTGGATGAGCATGCCGAGCAGGTCATTCCCGTCACTCTAAATTTTTCTTTCATAACTATTACCTCATCAGTTTATGCAGGGTATCGCAAAGCTCGTCGACCATCTTGCTGCCGCCCTGCTTCACATCTTCCACTACACACGATTTAATATGTGCAGAAAGCAAAACTTTATTAAAAGAATTGATTGCAGCGCTGACGGAAGCTACCTGATTGACAATGTCAATACAGTATCTGTCTTCCTCTACCATCTTTCTGATTCCACGAATCTGTCCCTCTATCCGTGCTAATCTATTGATTAAATCCTTTAATTCTGCTTCTTCTCTGTGTTTGACACGCTCAGAGCAAGCAGAGCATGATTTTTCGCTCATAATGCGCCTCCTGTTTTCTCGTGATACATATAGTATACCCCTGTATGGTATATTAAATCAAGTATTTTTTCTCGCCTGTGCATATATTTCGTAAAAATCCTCTAACTATGCACGCAGGTGTGCATAGAATTAGAAAAAAGCAAAAAAATATGCACTTTTGAGCTGTTTCACGCTGATTCATCTACTGAATCTGCGATATTTCATTCCCAAAAATGCATATATTTCTTGTATAGTCCGAAAATATGCACATTCTCCGAGAAAATTATGCATATTTTTAAAGAAAATGGCGATTCTATGTACACCTTAGAGTCACCCACCGGCAGCAATGCATCGGTTTACTTTCCGAACACCAATCATAGCTTCCACATTGGTTCCCGCCTCTACCTCTGTATAGAAGCAGTAGGTTTCCTCCGCACGGCTGTCTTCTGGCACCGGTGCAGGCAGCTTTGCCATATAAATGGTAATTTCACCTCCAAGGGGTGCTTCCTTCTGGTAACGAAGGTTCACCGATGTAACCTCTTTTTCCTGAATATCAGGAATAAGTCCCCAAAGCATGTCAGGATAGTAAGTGTTGTTCATGTGCAGATTGATATCCACATCGCTGTAAGCCACCTGCTTCGTACCGACTTTTTCAAATTTCAAATCCTTCGGCAGGCGAAACCTGTCTTTCAGCCCCATCTCGTGAGGTTCTTCCATCTCATAATTGCTAAGATCCACCTCAGAGGCTTTGCAAAGCTTTCCAGTCTCATGATTGACAACTGCCCAGACGCTATAGCCCTTTGCCACGATTTCACCTTTGCAGACCATGACAAAACATCTGATAAAGGTTGCACCCTTTTCCGGGCAGCGCCAAGTCTGTACCGTAATCTCATCGTACTTTTCCGTCTGTCTGTAAATTTCAATGGAAATTCGCGTCAGGATAAAAGCCTTGCCATCCACAAACAGCTCATAATAAGTCGGTTTGCGGTCGCGCATTTGATGGTCTGCAGTCTCAATCATATACCGCTGCACCAGAGACGGCCGCAGATGATTATTGATATCCACATCATGACTGGTGATTACATAATTGTCCGTGTATCTCATTTCCACCCTTCTTTCTTTTCAGTCTGAAAGGTATTATAACACAAAATTTTTTATCCCACAATCTTGTAATATTCTCTCGCCGTCACCATGTACACCAGAGCGTAAATCCCTGCAAAAATCAAGAAAGTCACCAGAGTGCAGACTGCAAAGAGCCCTACATTGGTCATAGCGAATACTAAAAGCAGCTTGGTAATCATCTTAAATGCCACAGCAATATGAATGCCTGCCATGACAAGAGGCACGAAGAACACCATCAGCACCTGTTTACGAATGGTCGCTTTTACTTCCTTCTTGCTCATGCCTACCTTCTGCATAATCTCAAATTTCTCTTTATCATAGTAGCCCTCGGAAATCTGTTTATAGTAGATAATGAGCGCTGCCGCAAAGGTGAATACAATCCCCAGGAAGATGCCCAGAAACAGAAAGCCGCCAATCATCTCTACATAATCACCTGTTTCTTCTTCTTGCGTGGCAACCCTAAGCATTTCGTAGTGCAAACCAAGCTCACTGTCATCTTCTCTAAGCGCCTGTGCATAGTTGGCATTCAGCTGTTCATCGCAGTCAGTATAAATGTTCAGGTGGGTATAGAGGTAACAGCTGTTTTCGTATCCACCATTTACCACTGTAAGAAGATTCTGCAGTGCTTCGTCATCTGCCAGAATTAAATAGCTGACATCGGTCATACCATTTTCTATCTCTGCCAGCTCCAGAAAACCGTCTACTTTCTCTTTCAGATGAAACTGTATGTTTCCCACTTTGAAATCCTCAGAAACATCAGACAGAGTTGTATACATAGCAACTTCGTTTCCGGTAAGTCCCAGTTTTTTGCCTGTCAACCTAGTATATGAATCCTCTGTCATAGCTGCAAAGCTTACCATGTCTTTTATATTCTCCTCTGTTCCCCTTTCAAAAATGTAGTTTTCTTCGCTTCTTATTGCAACAAAGGTAAGGAACTGATACGCCCTAATATTTTCGATTTTTACACCCATGCTGTCAGCACGATTTTTTGCGGCATTTTCAAGTTTTCCCATATCATCGTTTATTTTTGCCGTGCACTCCTGAATATTAATATCTCCCGGAGCCATCTTGTCAACGGTATCATTCATACCGAAAAACAGGCTGACCGTGCCAGATACCATGACAAGCACCATAGTAGACAAAATGCAGATGTTTGCAAGTCCCACTGCATTTTGCTTCATTCTGTAAATCAATCCAGAAACTGCCGTAAAATTACCCGACTTATAGTAAAACTTTTTATTCTTACGCAGTGCCTTTAAAATGACGATACTTCCCGCAGTGAAAAGGCAATAGGTGCCGATTACAACAAGCACCACCGCCACAAAGAAAAGCATTAACGCCTTCAGCGGATTTTCTGTAGTAATTGCAATGTAATATCCTGCCCCCAGACATAAAAATCCTACCAGAGCCAATGCGCCTTTTGCCTTCGGTTCTTTCTCCCCTACATTTCCTCCGTGAAGAAGTTCAATCGGCTTTGCAAGGCGAATACTCATCTGGTTTGCCAGTGTCGTCAGCACAAAAAGCGCACCAAAGAGAATCGCACTGTAGATGATGGCATCTTTAGAAATCTCAATTCCAAAAGGTGGTTCTGCGCCAAAGACCCAGTTTAGAAACAAGTGTACCAGCTTGCTGAACAGAATTCCACTGAACATGCCGCAGATAAAGGATGACATCGAAATCAGCATCCCTTCTATCACCAGAATTCTGCCGATGTGTCGCTTTTCCATACCGAGAATATTGTAAAGACCGATTTCCTTTTTTCTCCGTTTCATAAGAAAGCTGTTGGTATAGAACAGGAAGATAAAGGAAAATATTGCCATAACTCCTACGCCCAGTCCCATAATCATGCTGAGACTGGCAGACATAGTCGATATTCCCTCATTCATGGCAAGAAAACAAATGATATAAAACATCCCCGTAATTCCTGCTGAAGCCAAAAAATACGGCAGATAAAACTTTCGATTATTTTTAATATTGGTCAGCGCAAGCTTCCATGAAAAACTTTTAGCCACGTTTACCACCACCTGACTGCAAAACCGTCAGTGTGTCCGAAATCTTTGCGAACATCTCATCTTCGGTCATATTTGCTCTGTAAATCTGATGGAACACTTCACCGTCTTTAATAAAGAGCACTCTGCTGGCGTGACTTGCCGCTTTGGTACTGTGGGTCACCATCAGAATCGTCTGTCCCGCTTCATTGATCTCACCAAAAAGTTTGAGCAGACTGTCGGATGCAGCAGAGTCCAGCGCCCCTGTCGGTTCATCTGCCAAAATCAGCTGCGGACTTGTAATCAACGCTCTTGCAACCGCCGCTCTCTGCTTCTGTCCGCCAGATACTTCATAAGGATATTTCTTCAGGATATCTTTAATTGCCAGATGTTCCGCAATAGGAGCAAGCTTCTTTGCCATTTCTTTATAATTTTTCTTCGCCAGCACCAGAGGCAGGAAAATATTGTCCTGCAGTGAAAAGGTATCCAGCAGATTGAAATCCTGAAACACAAATCCAAGATTATCACGGCGAAATGCGGAAATTTCCCGCTCAGAAATCGTTACGATATTTCTGCCGGCAAGGAGCACCTCGCCGCTGGTCGGCTTATCCAGCGCCGCTAAAATGTTGAGCAACGTGGTTTTACCGGAACCTGATTCCCCCATAATTGCCACATATTCACCCTCTTCAACAGAAAAAGACACATTGGAAAGTGCCTGCACCTGATTTCCTCCAAAGCGGGTCGTATAGATTTTCTTCAAATTTTTAACTTCTAAAATGGTCATTTTTTGAACCCCTTTCTATGAACATGGCTCTATGATAGCAAAAAAGGGAACATAAGTCCTATACATTCCCTTACAATCCTTTATTCAAATCTTACATTTTCGTAAGTCCCAAGCCCCAGCTTCACCTTCGTGCCCTTGCCCACCTGCGATTCGATGGTCATAGTGTGTCCCAGCTTATTCATAATCATCCTGCAAAGATAAAGCCCTATACCCGTTGACTTCTTATCCTTGCGTCCAGTATAGCCAGTATATCCTTTATCAAATATCCGCGGCAGATCTTCCTCCTGGATACCGATTCCCGTATCCTCAATCACAAGCGTACAAGGCAGCACCTTGTCCATATAAATAGAAATTTTTCCGGACGGTGTATATTTCAGCGCATTGGAAAGCACCTGCTCCAGCACAAAGGAAAGCCACTTTTCATCGGAAATCGTCTTTGCATCGACTCCCTGATAATCCAGAGATATCTTTTTCTTAATAAAGATTGTAGAATATTTTTTTACTACTTCACGGATAATCTTGTCAATCTCCTGCCGTTCAATGCGAAAGTCCGTGCTATCCGCACCCAGCCGCAAATACTGCAGCACCATCTCCACGTACTGTTCCACCTTAAACAGTTCCATAACAAGCTGATCTCTGCACACTCCAGGCATTTCACTCTGCAGCAGTAAATCCATAGCAGCAATCGGCGTTTTAATCTGGTGCGCCCACAGCGTATAGTACTCAATCATATCGCTCATAGCCTTGTCTCTTTCCGACACCGCCGCCGAAGTCGTTGCATACAGGGATTTGATAATTTTCAGATATTCTTCTTCAATGGCATTGGCAGCTGCTCCGGTCCAAACTGGATTCTCGCCCTGATATCCTGCAAAACTTCCTGCCTCTGCCGAAATCTTGCATAGCTGTAAATCATGAACACTAAGGCAAAAAACAGGCAAAGCACAATCGCATAGATGAGGGCGTCATACGGCATCCCAAAGAGAAATGCCACCAGACAAAATATCCCCAGATACACCAAAAACAGCAGCGCCGTCTTACATTTGCTTCTAATATATTTTCCAATCATAATTATTCTACCAGATATCCCATACCTTTCTTCGTCTTAATAAAATCATTCAGTCCGCTGGCTTCCAGCTTTCTGCGAAGTCTTGCCACATTGACGGTAAGTGTGTTCTCATCTACAAAGCTGTCGGTCTCCCAAAGCCGCTCCATCATATCATCTCTGCTGACGACATTTCCTTTTCGCTCCAGCAGAATCTGCAAAATGCGAAACTCGTTTTTGGTCAAGTCGATCTTTTCTCCCTCATAGGTTAAGCTTGCATCCCCCATATTCAGTACCGCGCCCATGTGAGTCAAAACAGGGCTTTGCACACCGAAATCATAGGTTCTGCGAAGCAGCGCCTGCACCTTTGCAGTCAGCACCGCAAGGTCGAAAGGTTTTGCAATAAAATCATCTCCACCCATATTCATAGCCATGACGATATTCATATTATCTGATGCCGAGGAAATAAAGATGATTGGAACCTTGGAAACCGCCCTAATCTGGGTGCACCAATAATAGCCGTTAAAAAAGGGCAGCCCGATATCAAGCAGAACCAAATCCGGTTCAAAGCTTTCGAATTCTCCCATCACATCCTTAAAATTTTCCACACAGTGGGCGCTGCAATTCCATGTTTCTATATGATGGGCGATAGATTTTGCAATCACCACGTCGTCTTCTACAATGAGTATTTTGTGCATGTTCTCTTCCCCCTTTTTTGATTCTATTTTACCATTCTTCTTTTTTCTTTGCAAGAAAAGGAAACGCACGGGGGAGCAGTGTGCGGACGCCCTGCTACGCTTCTCTTAAAAGACGGGCACAGGGTATATCTTTAACCCAAATCTCGATTTTCTGTAAAAAATGTATAAGAGATTTGTCTCTGAAGTTAGTACACCTTACATTTCCCGCAAAATATCACATAAATTTATCCAAACCTTACGCAAAATGCAATATTTCAGCAGAAAACCAAGTATCAATTCTTATGAAGTACAGCCATCGACGAGCCACATTCCATACGCTTATACATTTTTTTGGTGTTTTCCATTTCTCGGTTAAGAATCGACCCTTCTCTTATACACTTTTTTAAAAAAAGTCGATTTTAGGTTAAGACACCGCGCTGAAATGGCGGTCGAAATGACGCCGGTCATCAGAAAGAAAGTATAAACAAAACCGCCAATTGATGGTATAATACTTCCATAGAATGCTTTAAGAAAAAGATAGAGGTGATATTTGATGACACAAGTCAGACTTGGAAAAACAGAAATTATTACAAATAAAAACGGCTTTGGCGCACTTCCGATTCAGAGAATTTCTTATGAAGAAGCTGATGCTTTGATTATGAAGGCTTACGAGGCAGGTATCACTTTCTTTGATACTGCCAGATTTTATACAGACAGTGAATCCAAGCTGGGCAAATCTTTGAGTGAAAGAGGGCTGCGGGAAAAAGTCTATATTGCCAGCAAAACCATGTGCAGCACTACAGAAGAATTTTGGTCACAGCTTGAAACCACCCTCACTAATCTGCAGACCGATTATCTGGATTTGTATCAGTTCCACAATCCCGCTTTCTGTCCAAAACCAGGCGACGGCACAGGGCTTTACGAGGCAATGTTGGATGCCAAATCCCAAGGGAAAATTCGCCACATCGGTATTACCAATCATAGGCTGGCTGTGGCGCATGAAGCCATCGAATCCGGACTTTACGAAACGCTGCAGTTTCCGTTCAGTTACCTTGCCAGTGAAGAAGAAATTCAGCTGGTAGAAAAATGTAAAGAAGCAGATATGGGATTTATCGCTATGAAAGCTATGGGCGGCGGGCTGATTACTCGTGCAGATGCCTCTTATACTTTCTGTGCGCAGTACGAAAATGTGCTGCCAATCTGGGGTGTACAAAGACAGGAGGAACTACAGCAATTTCTGGACTGTGAGAAAAATCCACCGCAGATGGATGCTGCTATGAAGAATTTTATTGCGCAGGAGAAAGCAGAACTTGCAGGTGATTTCTGCCGTGGCTGCGGCTACTGCATGCCTTGCCCTGCAGGCATTAAAATCAACGACTGCGCCCGCATGTCGCTGATGATTCGCCGCGCGCCGACAGGTATCTACATGGATCAGGATCATCAGAAGGATATGGAACAGATTGCAGAGTGTCTTCACTGCGGTCAGTGTAAAGAACGCTGCCCTTACGGACTAGATACACCGGCATTACTTGAAAAGAATCTAAAGGATTATCGTGAGCAATTGAAGAAATAATTATAAAAATGACCGCATGCTATCAAATTATGCTAGCTGTGGTCATTTTCTTCATTTTAGTTCTCTTTGCAGATATTTTAAGGTCGTTTCCGGCAGCAGTTTTGCAAGTTTATCTGTTTCTACGCCTTCATTCTTCAAAAGCGCTCTGACTCTGCTGGCACTGATGGCCTCTCCACCCGCAGTCAGGCGAGGAATTTCTTCCACGCTGATTCCTGCTTTAGGCAGTCTTTTTTTCAGAGTTTCATTATAGATTTCTGTCACCGGAGAAAAAGGCTCTGTCCCCAGAAAACGCACCGATACGCCCAGCGCCGGAGCGATATATTCTGCGAACAGCTCTGCATCTATGGCAGCATGTGCGTAAGCCAGATTTTCTTCTTTCGTAAAATAGCTGGGAAAAGTCAGGCTAGATACTGCATAGCGCCCGCCGGGTATTACGGTCACATTCCTTAAATCTGCCACTCCTGCCTTTACCATGGCAAAACGATCCGCAAAGGAAAACTGCGAAACATCTTCTTCCACTACTAAAAGAAATACATGGCTGCAGGCTGAGGCAGCTTTCTCCACCAGGTAACGATGTCCCTTCGTAAACGGATTGCAGTTCATCACCAACGCACCGACCAAAAATGCGTCTTCGAAGGCGGCGGATACCCCTTGTCTGTAAGTTTTCAATTTTTCTACATACTGAGCAATCCCTGCCTCGCCCCATTCCAGCAGCGCCGCATAAGGTCTTGCCGTTGCTGCAAGGCGAAATCCAAGCCCAGTAAACTGCATTGCTTTTTCTGGTTTGGTGAAAAGATACAGACTGCGGTTGCCCTGCTCTGCGGCTTTCTGCGCCAGATGGGTCATCACCTTCGCAGTTAAATCTTCGCCTTGAAATTCAGGATGGACAGCGATACCCTGAATCATATCACCTTTGAGACTGCCGCAGGCGACCAGCCTGTCATGGAAAAATATCCCGGCAGTATAGTCCACCGCTTGGGGCAGTGTAAGTCCGCAAAGGGAAAGCAGGCTTTCCGCCTGTTCTATGTTGATGGTTTCAATATAAAACATGGTTCTCATTCCGTTCCGTTTTTGTGAATTTTGCAGAAAACTGTTGGCTCATTGCCGGTCGGCAGCTTTCGCAATAGGAAAGTTATGCAATCCCACTTTTGAGTAGGGCATTTGCACAACCTTTGGGGATCGCATGCGACCAGGTTGTGCAGATTCATCTAAAGCAGGAGGGTTTGCACAACTGCGGACTAATCTGCGCTGAGAAAGCTGTGCAGAGTTGTGCAGATTAGACTGTTTACAGACAACTTAGCAAAACCCAAAACAGTCTTTCGCTGTAAAAGTTGTACAGACAGTTCTTCTATAGAAGGATTTGCACAACCGCCAAGTAAGTGACTGTGAAAAAGTTGTGCAAGCAAACCCTATTACCACTTCTAATGCACAACTTTTGGGAATCGCATGCGACCGGATTGTGCAGATTCGTCTAAATCAGGAGGGTTTGCACAACTGCGGACTAATCCGCACTGCGGAAGTTGTGCAAATCAGATTATATCCAATATCTATGCAAAAGCCCGCCTCTGCAAACAATAGTGCACTTTCTATTTCACCGGCACGTTATAAATGGTATCCAGCAGCGTTCCATCTCGATATAAAATCTTCGCTACTTCCTTGTCACCAAGTGTCGGTTTCTTTGCTTTTCCGCTCCGCTTTTCAGCTGCATCCCGCAATTCTCTGATATCTACTACTGGAAGTCCACTTTCCGCAAACCTCTTAGAAAGCTCCGGACGCAGCGGATTTACTGCGATGCCACGCTGGGTTACCAGCACATCGACTGTGGAGCCCGGTGTGGATTTGCAGAGAACCTCGTCCACTACGATTGGCAGACGGGCACGGGAAAGAGGCGCAACAATCATGGACATCTTTGCGCCGGCAGCTGTGTCACTGTGGCCGCCGCTGCCGCCCATGATATAGCCATTGGAATCGGTATGAACGTTGACATTAAAATTAGTGTCGATTTCAGTTGCGCCTAAAATCACCACATCCAAGCTGTCAACAGCGCTGCTAGCAGCAGAAGGACTTGCATAGTGAGATGCGCTCACCTCCCTATGATTTGGATTGGTTCTGATGGATTCCACCGCACCAAGGTCAAAGCACTGCACATCCAGCAGAGCTTTGAAGCAACCGCTTTTCATCATATCCACCATGTAACTGGTGATTCCTCCAAGACCGTAGCTGCCTTTGATACTGCGGGCAAGCATGATGTCCTGCAGGTATTTTGCAGCTGCAAGGGAGGCACCGCCTGCACCGGTCTGGAAGGAAAAACCATCGACCAGAAGACCGGATGCTTCAATGGCTCTTGCTGCGTAATCGGCAATGACAAGCCCTACCGGGTCTTTTGTGATTTTGGTTGTGCCAGAGACGATGCCTGATGGCTCTCCAATCTTGTCGACACAAACCACATAATCGATGTAATCCTCCGCAATGGAAAAATCCGTCAAAGGATAGTCTACCAGATTATCTGTAATTACCACAGAAGTTTTCGCATACATCGCATCCGCAAAAGCATATCCCAAGGAACCGCAGGCGGATTTTCCGTACTTACCTGTGCAGTTGCCCATAGGGTCTGCGGTCGGCGCCGCGATAAATGCCACGTCGATAGGCGACACACCGCTGATAATGTCAGAAGGTCTGCCTCCGTGGGTTCTGAAAATCACCGGCTTATCCAAAATCCCTTCGCTGACAGCCCTGCCCACAACGCCGCCCATATAGTCTGTTTCAATGCCGGTAATTACACCGTCTCTAATGTATTCGATAAAAGGCGCATGGGTATCAAAAATCGAGCTGATGTTGACATTCAAATCCCGGATGCCAAGCTCACTGATGACATCCAGCACCATCACTGCTACCATGTCGCCATTGCGCAGGTGATGATGAAAGGAAATCGTCATGCCGTCAGAAAGTCCCGAAAGTTTAATCGCCTCTTTCAAATCTTTTACTAATTTTGTTTTCATTTTACAGGACCTCCCTTCATTGCCTCTGCCGCCGCAAGGACCTGTCTTGCCCTAGCTACAATCGGTGCATCAATCATCTTGCCCCGCAGAGATACCACGCCTTTACCCTCGGCTTTACCCTTTTCGATTGCCTCAAAGACATCACGGGCATAGCGGATTTCTTCCTCTGTCGGACTAAAAATCTCATTGATAAAGCGCACGTGGCGCGGTGAAATAGAGGACTTTCCAGAAAATCCAAGGCTCTTTGCAAATTTCGCGTCGGCAATGAGACCTTCGTAATCTTCCACATCGGTCCAAGGTGTATCGTAAACGTCGATTCCGGCAGCCCGTGCCGCCATAACCATACGAGAGCGAGCATATAAAATTTCTGTTCCTTCCTTGGTACGCTTGCACTGTAAATCTGCAGTCAAGTCTTCTCCTCCAAGGAAAATCGCCGCAACTCTGGAATCTGCCGTTGCAATTTCAAAAGATTTTTCCACACCCAAAGCTGTTTCAATCAACGGAATCAGCTTAATTGTGCCAACTTCCATACCGCTGGTCTTTTCCACCTTGGCGATTGCGTCAGAGATGGTCTTTACATCATCTGCGCTGCTGACCTTGGTCGGCATAATCATGTCCGGTTTGACGGGTACGATGGCATCAAGATCCTTTTCCCAGTAAGGACTGTCGATTGGATTGATTCTAACGATGACTTCTTTTGTAAAATCAAGAGAACGGATTGCGTTTCTCACCAAAATTCTTGCAGAATCCTTTTCGGTCTGGGCAACTGCGTCCTCAAGGTCCAAAATCACGCTGTCAGAGCCGAGAAAATCTGCATTGAGCAGCATATTTGCACTGTTTCCCGGAAAAAATAGCATACTTCTTCTCATTTACTGCTCTCCTTTCCCGCGGCATATTGCCGTTTCAACTCTTGCACGAATCGTGCAGTCCACCGCACCTCTGTCACTGGCGGTGACCTTTACGTCGGTTTCTCCCAGTTCCTCCAGGGTCTGTCTGATGACTGCCTCGATTTCAGCGCCAAACTGCTCGTAAACCACAGATGTTACTGAAAGCACAACGCCGCTGCCAGAAGGCAAGGGTGCAATTTCTACATAAATATCGCTGGATTCAAGGGTCCCAGCGCACGCATTTGTTTTAATCATAGCGATACCTCATCAAAAATCATATATAACATGGTGCAAAACGCCAGCAAATCCGCACTGCCGCCAGGACTTAAATTTCGCTGGACACATGCGCGGTCAAACTCTCTCACCATGTCTAAACTTTTTTCACTCTTCCAATCTGCTCTTTGCAAAATCTCACCTGCTTCCTTCTGCATAAAAGCGAGACCTTCAGCGCCGCCTCTGTAGGCGGCATTGCTGTCTTCTGTTCTTTGTATCAACGCCAGCAAGGTTTTTACCAGTGCTGTTTCCTGCACCAGGCCCTCGTAGAGGGCGCTTCTGAGAGTAGGCAATCCTACCTGAAATGCAGTGGCAAATCCGGCGCTAGCCTCCGCCCGCACGCCGCCGCAGGCGGCGTGACCACGGGCGTGCAGCCCGTGGGTTGCTGCGGCAGTATCCTGCCGCAGCAGGGCGGCTGAAAGCTGAGCGCAAAGCGCCTGTAATTCAGCTTCTTTTAGGCCTGCCTGCGCCTTTGGCACCTGAACTGCAGTGTGCGTTCCCTTTGTTACTTTAGCTAAAAGCATGCCAAGCGCACAGCACAAAATCCCCATAGAGAAAATAGCTCCTTTGTGGGTATTGACCCCTTTTGTCGCCGCATACATGGCGGTTTCTCCACATCTGCCGATACGGCGTAATACAGGAACCAACTGCGCCGGACTTTTTTTGTATCCGTCAATGCCGGCTTTGGCACAGGCTGTAAAGCAAGGAAGCAGCGCCGCGCTGCTTGCCAGAAACAGCGGATAGTCCATGTCGTCATGGGCTCCGCTGTTTTCTCTGTCTACAAGTCCCGGCTTTGGTGTCACCGCTGCCTCAATTCGCAGGGCGTTCACCGCCAGTTCTCCAATTTGTTCTGCTGTAAGCAGCGATAGCGCCGACTGCCCCTTTGCTTCCCACAGGTCTACGCCGCTAATTAGTTCTGTGATCAGTCCGTCTTCTATCACATTACGCATTTTTTGCTGACAGTTGTGCAAGGATTCTCTGCATTTCATTGTACACAATCATGTATCCTTCGTCTACGCCCATGCCTGGTTTTGCCAGAATCTGATCAGGCTGGGTTGCCATAGCCAGGTTGACGCAAACCTGCGCAGAGCGGTCTGTTTCGTTGCAGGTGCCGCCCTGGTACGCGCCGATTCCTTTTTCTTTGCAGTAGATAACTGCTTCTACGATATTGTTGATTCCGCCAAGGTCTGGGGTCTTAATCTGTACCATGTGACCTGCCTTGTTATCAGCGAAATATTTGATGTCTTCTAAAGTGTTGCACCATTCGTCTGCCACCAGTTCTACGTCGATTCCGCGGCGATCAACCTCTGCAGTCAGCGCTGCCAGCGCTTTCATCTGGGCTTCTCTTTCTTCAGCGTCCATCGGACCTTCGATACGCAGTTTGAATGGTTTTGCTGCCTCTACTAAAGTAGCGATATAGTCTGCCATCACTTCGTAATTGTTGACACCGAATGCCATACCGATGGTACCGTACACGTCGATATGCAGCACCGGCAGATAGTCCTCATCATGACGGAGAGCGATAATTCTGTCTCTCAGCCATTTTACATATTCCAGTAAAATGCTGCCGTCTTTTCCCAGTTTTGTATCTACGTTGTTAATCAGAGCGTGAGGTAGAACGTCAGCACCCTTCATAATCATCTTATCGGAGTTATCGTAACGGTTATCGCCGGACTGAGTGAAGATTGGAATCTGGCGATATTCCGGCGTGAGACCGTATTCGTCTGCGATAACTTCACACATCAGCAGCTTCTTTGCCTTTGCCACTGCGTCCAGCACCGCCTGGGTCACACCGTAGCGAATGGCAGTGTGCAGACGCTTGCCATCCACTTCTACGGCTTCTACTTCCGCTGCCAAAGTGCGGAAAGAATCCAGTTCTTTCCCTTCCAGCACTGGCGCTACATGTTCCATGATAACAGGAATAAAGTCTTCTGCAAGGAACAGCGGATCTCTTCCGCCTGCTCCGCTGTACTGTACAGCTGCACAGTCACCGTAGGCAACCTGACCATCTTCCAAAACCACCATAACAGAAATGGATTCACCAGCCTGTCTTACTGCCTTAAAGCCGTCAGTTACCGGCTCTCCGATATATGCAGAACCATCAGATTTTGCACCTTTTTTAATCGCTCTCTGGTCGTCAAAGAAGAATCCGGTTCTTCCGCCAGAACAAATTATTTTTTTAATTTTCATTTCAATTCCCTCGTCTATATTTCAAACTACCATTTACACAATTTTCTGCGCTGACATATTTCCAAAAAAACTGCATTTTTGTCAGTCTTTTTGCGATTTTTACCGCAAAAACATGAATTTTTCTGTCTGAACACTGACAAACCAGACAAAATCCAAAGAAAATGTCAGTTTTGTCAGCATTTTTCCCAAAACTGCTGACAGATTAGACAAAAAACCGATTTTTTGTCAGTTTTGTCAACGTTCGCCCGTTTTTTCGCCTAGCATCACCAGCGCCCACCAACGGCTCTCGATTATTTCCAAGGTCTGCCGACCAGTTTTCCTTTACTGATGGAGTAAACATCGTCGATTACCATCTGGAAGGAAGCATCTCTCTTTTCTGCCTGTGCACGTTCTTCAATTTTTTCTCTGTTGAAATCGATCAACTCTTTGGAAAGCGGCACATTGGCAGCATTTAAGATACGAATTGCGCCGTCATTGTCCCTTGCCGGCAGCATTTTTCCTGCGTTTAGTTTGCTCGGTGCAAACGGAATATCTAAAACACCTGCCTGGAATGCTCTAACAGTGCCCACTGCCAAATCGCCTTCGCCCAGTTCAAAGCACTTATCTACAATACAGCGGGTTTCTGCGGAAATAATCATCATTTCATTTACAACATGGCTGGTGTTGGAAAGCTGCTGGTCGCAGAGCATGTTGATCATCTGTTTAGTGCAGCGCAGTCCCTGTGCGTTTGCTTCCTTGGTCGGAACGCCGATTGCTTCGTGCGGTGTCTTTACGATAACTTTTGTTGCCTTTGACAGCGCTGCGATGGCGCTGCCCCAGGAAATAACGGAAAACGCCTGAGCTTCGTCCTGCGGGAAACCGCCCATCCACTGATGTAAAACAGTCGTTACTTCTACATCATTATAACCGTATCTCTTAAGGTATTCTTCAGTCAGACTGCCAAGGGAACGGATGGCTGCAACGTCCTGCACCAGATTGCCGCACTGACCGTAGCCGACTGTTATGTTCTTTACCCCCTGTTCAGCAGCCAGCAAACTCTCGATGATGGCTACAGAATGGGAAATGCAAGGCGGAACCAGAGTACCGGTAAGTGGTCCGTATGGCTCTCTGTTAATGCTGACGCCAGCTTCTTCATAAATACCGGTCAGTCTGTCGCAGTACTGCCAGTCCCTGATGGTTTTTTCCAGGCTGACATTTTTTGCATAAGGAATATTATAGGAAATACCGCCGCCTTCATAGCTTGTGAAACCGCCAGCGTAGGAGATTTCCGTCAGAAGTCTTGCGTCAGGTGTACCGTGACGCACCTGTACCGGTGTGTTCAGTTCATTGATAATGGAGCGGCATGCATCTACACCGTGGTTTACGATGGGAAGACCGTTGAGCATGGACTTGCTCTCTCTAACCGATTCCTGAATGCCCACTTCCGCTTCTTTGTAGCGATTCTGTCTCGTATAGCTGTCTACTGTAGTCGGCAGCAGGTCTGCGCCACCCTTGTCCTGCAGATAAGTCAAGAGGTCGATATGCTCCTGCACTAGAGCAACACCAGCTCTCGGCTGCACTAAAGTCTTGCCCTCTTTCTTTGCCTTTACCAGCTTCTTTCCAAAGTTTTTGTTTTCCGGCAGGCTCTGATGAAATTCTACTGCCTTCTCAAAATTTACATCTGCGCCGGTCGGCCACTGGGTCAAAATTTCTTTCTGAATTCCATAGAATTCATCGTTTGTCAGTTTCTTATTTTTCAATTCCATAGGATATCAACTCCTTTTTCATGATTCTTAGTGCTGTATCCGGCGCATGTTTGGCGAGAAGGCCCATGGCCGATAAAATATATGCTTTGTCCAGCAGGATTTCCGCCTGCCTCGGTTTTAAGGATGCGGCTTCTGCCACATCGTAAAGCACCCCTCTTGCGATTTTCTCTATATTCTTTGCGTGAATGAGAGATCCGCCCGTGATAACCGCTTTTTCTACAGCTGTCAGGTCTTTACCCTCCTGCAGCCATGTTTCACCAACCGGCGTATAAACTTTTTCCACGCGTCCTGCATGGCGGGTCATACCCACCTTGACTGCCAAAGACGCCAGCGCAAAATCCAGCGCCGCAAGTTCTTCATTTTCAGGCAGTGTATCTGTTTTATCTGTAATCAGAGTAAGCAGCTGCTGCGCCCTCTCTGTAGACAACCCCGAAAGCCGGGAAACTGCGCCTATTCCGGCAGCTTCTACAATGCCTGCTGCACTGTAGCGCATACCGATATCCCCTTCCACGGTTCGCTTTGCATAAGGCTCAGGCAATCCTTTGATGACCGTATTGACACCGCTTGGCTCGCCCAGACTCATGGAGTAAACGTCTGTGGTAGCGCCGCCTACATCTACGGCAACCAAATCTCCCAGTCCTGGCTCCTTATCTGTGCCCTTTGCCAATAGCTCCATAGCGGAAAGCACCGCCGCCGGTGTCGGCATCATAATGCCCGAAATCAGCTGACTGGCTTTAGAAAGTCCTTTTGCCTTGATGATTCTGTCAAGGAAAATTTCTCGAATACAGTTTTGTGCCGGCTCGATGTTCAGTTCCCCAAACCGCGGCATCACGTTTTCTGTTACGATTACCTGCTTTCCGGCTTCCTCTAAAATCTTTCTGCAAGCACCTGCTGCATTGCGATTGCCCGCAACGACGATTGGAAATTCTGCGGAAATTCCTGCCAGCATCTGTGCATTTTCTATAATGGTGTCCTTATTGCCGCCGTCAGTACCTCCCGTTAAAAGGAAGATGTCAGGTTTCAGATTTTCGATTTCTTCTGCGTCCTCTTCGGTCAGCTGATAGGAATAAACCTTCATGACCTTCGCCCCTGCCCCAAGAGACGCCATCTTTGCTGCCTCGGCAGTCAATTCCGGCACCAATCCGCAGCTGATCATTTTCAGACCGCCAGCGGCACTGGAGCAAGCATACCTTGCATCAAAATCCACCGGACCGATTTTTTCCTCTAAAAGTGCCAGCGCATTTGCCAGTCCTTCATTAATATCGGTTTTTACAGTGGTGTAGCTTGCCGCTGTTGCGCAAAGCCGCTCTTCTGCAAGGTCCACGGCAGTTACCTTAGTATAGGTGCTGCCGAAATCTATTAATAGTATGTTCTTCATGACTTCACCGACCCATTACAGCCCCAAGTCCTCCTTCAGACACGAAATGGTGTCTTCCGGTGCTGTTCCCGGTCCAAATACCCGGTTAAAGCCCATTTTCTTAAATCTTGCTTCCACTTCGTCAAAAGGCTGCTTGCCGACTACGATATTGCCGCCTACATAGAGCAGAATATCAGAAAGACCTGCTTCGCTGCACTTTTCTCTAAGACCGCGGCAATCAAGCTCACCGTGACCGTAAAGGGAAGATACCATGATAGCATCTGCATCAGTTTCTACTGCTGCAGCAATGTATTCTTCCTGGGATACCATGACGCCCAAATTAGTCACATCAAACCCCGCTTCTTCAAAGGCGTGATTCAATATCTGGATCCCTACTGCATGAACATCTGCGCCAATGACGCCGATGACTAACTTCTTTTTGTTTTCTTCCATGATTCACCTCGAAATTCAAAATCGATAAATGTATTACATCTTTATAGTACATTGTTATATCTCATTTGTCTACAACCAGATTGTTTTTTTTTGGCACTTCTTATTCAATATGCATTTTGTGAAAAATTTGCACGAAAAAACAGACCCTATTCGGGTCTGCGTCATAGTCATTTCACTATAAATTTTGTGACTTTATATATGCCTCTATTGCATGAAAAAAACTTCCGCCTCGTCTACCTGACGCTTTACATCTTCCTTTTCAATCACAAAGAAATCCTCATAATCACTCTCTGTTCTTAAAGAAAATGCGCTCTTAATAATATTAGAGAGCTGCTTTTCAAATACACCCGTCTTTATATATCTCATTTGAAAATTGGAAATCACTCCTGAATGTTTGCGGAAATCCAACCCATCTAAAGCAAGTACTGCACGTGCTGCATGAAAAATTACATAATAAGAACGATTTGCTGCAGTATCATACATCCCCATTTCCAGAGTTCGCCTAGCGTCAGTCAAATACCGTTCAGCCTTTGACAATCTGTATAAGCATAAGTCCTTTTGCTCCTCACTATACAATACTGATTCCCTCCTTTATTACATTCTGAAAAAAAGGCAAAGAATCAGAATAGCGATGAAAGGTTTCTGTATCCTGCAGCTTAATCGAAAGCAGTACGCCATACTGCAAGTCAAGTTCCGAAGACAAGTCACTGACTTCTCTCCTGTAAGCCGCCAGCTCATTTTTTGAAAGATCCACAAGTGCCAGAATATCCAAATCTGACTCTTCATCATTATCCCCTCTAGCATAAGAACCATAAAGCCAAATATGATTTAGTTTGTTCCCAAAAATATGGCACAGTGCGCTGCGAAGCTCTTCTAAAATATGATTCAGTTCCAGGATTCTCACTTGCACCACCTCCTTGCTTATTTATCCCTATTATACTATTTCCATTATAGAAAATCCATACAAAATTATAAAGAGCTGCAGGCATCTTTTACCTACAGCTGCTTTAATTCTTATAACAACTCTTCCGTTACCTTTTTCAACTCTTCTCTAATTGCGATGTGCTGCGGACATGCTTCCTCACATTTACCGCAACCGATACATTCCTTCGCCTGTTTCAGACCGTGACCGGAAACCAGCCAGCTTTCCTGATGCTGCGCCATGGCTTTGTCCCGATAAAGGGTCAGGTAGTTCATGGCAGTAAAGGATCCGGAGATGCCAATCTGTATCGGGCAGACCTTTGCGCAATAATTACAGACAGTACACGGAATCATCGGTATCCTCGCCAGTTCCTCCTGCGCATTTTTCAGCGTTTCTCTCTGCTCTGCAGTAAGTCCTGTAAATTCCCTCATGTAGGACAGATTATCTTCCATCTGCGCTACATTGCTCATGCCGGAAAGTACTGTCATCACCCCGTCTAAATCAGCCGCAAAGCGAACTGCCCACGAAGCAACCGATGAATCCGGTTCTGCTTCTTTAAAAATCTTAACGACAGATTCCGGCGGTGTTGCCAACATGCCCCCTTTTACTGGTTCCATAACGATAACCGGCTTGCCGTGTTTTTTTGCCACTTCGTAACAGCCTCTGGACTGTACAGTCGGATTTTCCCAATCCGCATAGTTAATCTGCAGCTGCACAAACTCCATCTCCGGATGGGCTGTCAGAATTTCTTCCAGTTCCTCCGGGGTAGAATGAAAAGAAAATCCGACATGCTTAATCAGTCCCGCCTTTTTCTTTTCCTGCACCCAGTTCCACATATCATACTCGTCGAAATAACGGCTTCTGCCCTCTCCCAAATTGTGCAGCAAATAAAAATCGAAATATCCTGCGCCTGTCTGTTTCAAAGAAACCTCAAACTGTTCATAGGCTTCTTCCTTGGTCTTGCAATTAATCCATGCTGCATTCTTTGTGGCTAGCTGAAAGCTTTCCCGTGGATATCTTTCAACCAGCGCCTTGCGAATCGCATCTTCCGAACCAGCATAAGCCCAGGCTGTATCAAAATATGTAAATCCCGCTTCCATAAACAAATCGACCATTTTACTGGTTTCCTCTACATCGATGACGCCGTCCTTCTGCGGCAGTCTCATCAATCCGAATCCCAGCTTCTTAATGTCTTTCCCAAGGTCATTCATCACATTTCCTCCTTTTTGTTGAATTAAAGTGCGTACGCTTTGAAAATCTCTGGCAGACAGGTCTCGCAAAATTCTTCTGTGCGCGCTCTCAGACTGTAGCTGCCGTCACTTACACTCCAGCAGAACATCTGCCCGTAAAGTATATCCGCCAAAGTATGGGTTAAAACTTCTGCCGGCGTATCTTTTGCCAGATTTCCTTCTTCTACCCCTGCCTGAATCAATCGGCTGATCGAATCCAGATCAAACTTGAGCTTTCCACGGGGACCTGTCTCCTCCGAAGAAGAAATATCAGACAAACTTCTGATCCACTCCTGAGAAAGCTTATATCCGCTGTCTTCAATACATGCCGAAAAATGCACCATATAATAGATGATTTTTTCTATGAAAGTATCCTGCAGGCTCATGGCCTTATCCAAAACCTCGCTGAAAGCACCATATCCAAGCGCAAATACAATATCCTCTTTCTTCTTAAAATAAGTATAAAAGGTGCCCTTCGAAACACCTGCCAGTGCAGTGATCTCGTCAACTGTCGCCTGAGAAAGTCCTTTCTCTGCGATAATTTTGCTGCCTGCATCCAGCAGTTTTTTCTTTGTTGCAAGGGCAGCAATCTGTCTGCTCGTCATAAGCGTGCCTCCTTTTTCTTTATTATACTGTATAATTGACTATCAGTCAATGACTTATAGTCAATTATAAAAAAACTGCACTGCTTGATATTTCCTCATCAAACAGCGCAGCTTATCTCTTGCAGCATATGTTTATTTCCTATCCTGCTCCCACAGTTTATCTGCCACCGGCGCCCAGTTCTTTGCATATTCTGTGCACTTTCCACAAAGATGCTCACAGGATTCCGGCGCTTCTAAATCCGTAGATTTTGCTCCGGTCTTCTTTACTAATTCCTGCAGAATTCCTGGGTTTTCCAGCATAGGGCAAGGCCGCAGATGATTGTCATTAAACGGCTGTCCATCACGATATGCAAGAAATAGCGGCTGACGCAAACAATCAAGAAGTGACTTTTCTTTGATATTAGCGCCGGAGTAGTGAATAAATACACAAGGTTCCACGTCTCCGTTGGCATTGATATGGCAATACCTTTCCCCTGCCGCAATGCAGCCATGTACAAACTCTCCATCGTTTTGAAAGTCAATCGCAAATATCTCTTTACCACCTGTAATACCGCGGATTTCCCTGATTTTATCGTGCATATAAACTCTCTGTTCCGGTGTCAAAAGCAGTTCTGTACTCGCATTGACACCCACCGGCATATAATGGAAATACCATGCAAAAACACAGCCTTTATCGATAAGCATATCCAGGAATTCATCACTGGTTACAGTCAAATAGTTCTTGCTCGTATAGCAAATCGACACACCGAAAGGAATTCTCTTTTCATGCATCAAATCCATCGCCGCCAAGGCTTTCTGGAAATGGCCTTCTCCTCTTCTCCCGTCGTTGCTTTCTTCAAAACCCTCAATGCTAACCGATACAAAGAAATTACCTACTCGAAGAAGGTCGTCACAGAATGCTTCATCAATCAGTGTACCGTTGGTAAACGCATGAAATGCACAATCGCTGTGTTTTTCGCACAGACGGATAATTTCCTTTTTCTTAATCAGCGGTTCGCCGCCGGTGAACAGAAAAGCGTGAATACCCAATTCTTTACCTTCTGTGATAATTCTATCCATATCCTCAAAAGAAAGGTTCATTTTATCGCCATATTCCGCAGCCCAACAACCGGTACAGTGCATATTGCACGCTGTTGTAGGGTCCATCAGAATAATCCATGGAATATTGCACTGGTATCTTTCAGACATTTTCAGAGAAGTCTTGTAACCACGAAAACCAGACTCATATCCGGCATTTAAAGCAAAGGTCTTCAAAATATGCGGATCCACATTGCGCAAAATATTTTGTGTATAATGGGTCCACTTGCTATTCGGGTCTTTTGCCAGCTTTCTCAAAAGTTCATAGGAAGAACCTTCCCATGCGTCTCCTAAAATTTTCTCCAGCATATTAATCATAGGAAGCATAACTTCGGTCAAATCCTTTTCCTGTCCCTTGTTGATAATCGACTCCAAGCCTTTTTCGAAGGCTTTTCTTTCCATGATATGTTTTACATCCTTTACCAAAATATTCCACCTCCAGTTTATTCGTCTCTATGAAGATATATTTCCTTTTTTTCGTAACATATTATACTGCACTTTTCAAAAATTAGAACTAGACAATTTCCTGGATTTGACTAATCAAAAGCTGCACCAAAATGGTGCAGCCCGTATTTTCTGCATGTCTCCTAACTCAGAGGGCATCGTTCTTACTCACCTTCCCGTTTCCAGGGGCTAGTCTAAAACCCTCGAACAAGAACTCTCCCTTACAGTGGCGGTACCGTGCAGGATTCTCACCTGCTTCCATCTTAGCGCCCAATCCAATCGGGAGAACATGATTTAATAAATATCTTTTTTTACATACCGCAAATAGCCGGCTCCAATCCCAAGCAGCCCAATTACCATCCCGATTGCGACCAGTGTCCCATCGAGACTGCCCGCTGTCACGATATCCGCTCCTTCGCAGTAGGCGAAAGGCGTCACATATTTTAAAAACGCCGCCGCTTCCGCAATGTTGGCAATGAGATTCAGAAAATACATCATAAAAGCGATGCCAAGTCCGGCGCCCACGCTGCCTTTACGTGTGAAAGCAGAAATCCCGAAGCAAATCCCCGCCAGCTCCAGTTGCAGCAGATAATACGCAAGATGCAGCAAATTGATTTCCCTCCAGGGAATCGCTTCACCTACCGCCGCTATAGCGCACACAGAAATCCCATAAACCAGCAGATTCATCGCCGTCACCTGCACCAATACCGCAAGGAGTTTTTCCGTCACGACCCGCCTGCGGCTAATCGGATGGGTCAGCAGGAATTCAGCCGTTCCATCTTTTTCTTCCTTGCTCAAAATGCCAGCCGCGCACAGACAGGCATAGAATGCGCCGCCAAGCCCCAGCACATTCCCACATTCAATAGCATAAAATCCGGTCAGCATGCCGAAGTTCAGACGGTCCATTCCAAAAGCGTCGGAAAAAGAGCCCATGGAAGCAAACACATCGCCAACACTCTCCATCTGTCCTTTCATCTCCGGAAAGAGGAAGATGCAAACTGCCAGAAGAAAAGAAATGGCAGCAGTCCAAATCAAAAACGAAACGCGTCCCTGTCTCAACTCATGTCTAACCAATATCACAGCGCCTCACCATCCTTTTCATAATAGTGAAGAAATACCTCTTCCAAATCCGGCTCAGATACGGCGAGATCCGTAATCTGTCCATCCGCAAGCCTTCTCAGCAACTTGTTCATATCGCCGCTGTAAAGAAAGCTGGTCTGCCCCGCAATCTCTTTCCGGTCACGAATTCCGCAAAGTCCGTCAAGATTTACGCTGCCGCAAACCGCAACACGCCTGGCGCTGGTGCGAGAAAGCGCCTCTACACGATCGCAGGCAATGATCTTCCCTTCACGAATGATTGCGGCACGGCTGCAGTTTCGCTGCACCTCTGACAAAATATGACTGGACAAAAAAATAGTCGTTCCATCTGCATTGCGCTCCCGAAGGATTTCAAAAAATTCTTTCTGCATCAGTGGGTCAAGACCGCTGGTCGGTTCGTCCAGAATTAAAATTTCCGGCTGATGCTGCAGCGCGCAGACAATGGCGACTTTTTTCCTGTTACCAAAAGAGAGTTCCTCCACTTTTCGTTTCTCAGAAAGTTGTAATCTTTCACAAAGCCGCACAGCTTCCTTTCTGCAGTCCTTTTTTCGCAAGTCCGCAGACAGCTTCAAGATATCTTTCACCCGCATTCCGCGATAAAAAATTGCTTCCGACGGAAGATATCCAGTCCTGGCAAGAATCTGCTCTCTTTCTTCGCAAGCAGCAAGTCCGCTCACCCAGGCGTCTCCTCCGGTCTTTTTTATGAGCCCCATCATCGTGCGGATTGTCGTAGATTTCCCTGCGCCGTTGGGACCGATGAATCCAAAGAATTCTCCTTCGGAAACGGTCAGACTGACGCCGGAGATTCCCCGGTTTTTTCCATAATATTTAGTCAAATTTTCTAACTTGATTGCATCCATCTCGTCACTCCTTCCGAAGATAAATACTTTTCCAAAATGCGATCAGTCTGGTAAAATCCTTTTCCATTTCTGCGGTATTCACAGGTCCTCGCTGCACCATCTCCCACAGATATCCTTCCGACGCCCAGTACATCTCCCTGTACATCATGGGAATATCCAGTCCCGGCACAAACTGCGCCGGATCAAAGTTGATACGGGCGCGATCCGCTTTCAGGTTAAAATACCGGTGATAGCTTTCAGAAACAGCTGCGCAGATTTCCGGGTCCTTTTCGTAAAATGCTTTGATGGTAAAATTCGCCATGTCCGGATACTGACTGATCAGTTCCATTTTTGCCCGCATGCCCCGTTCCATGCTCTCAAACAGCCCCTGCTGGCTGTAGCATTCGCATTCGGTCAAATAAGCAATGGTCTTCTTTGCACAAGTATCCCACAAAAACAGATATAATTCCTTCTTGTTGTGAAAATAGTGGAACAGCAGCGATTTGCTGATTCCCGCTGCCTCTGCGATTTCACGCATAGGACTGTTATGATAGGTATTCTGCGAAAAAACTTTGTAGCCAGCATTGATGATTGCCTGCTGCTTTTCTTCCGGCAGAGAAAAAAACTTTTCGTTCATAGCGTCTCCTTCATTCCCGACCGATTTTATTCTATTATAAAGCCGTTGACCGATTTTGAGAAGGGTGCAATTCCTTCTATCCAGTTTCCTGGTATTTTCCTACGGCAGGTTTTGCATATGATTGTGCATATGTCGCCACTTCATCACTAATTTGCACAACTTCCACTCCTGCTGGTTGTGCAAATCCTACTGCCCACGCTGCCTCTTGCACAACTTTTGCGCTCCGTAACGCGAAAAAACATTTTTTTCATCAAAAAAGTTGTGCAAAACGAGTCATTTTTATCTTGCTTTGCACAACATACATAATATTAAACGCCACGATTTTCGTAAAAGTTGTGCAAATTACTTTTTTCAAGCTTTCCCTGCACAACCGAACCAACAAAAAGTTGTGTAGAAACAATTTTTATCGCATCATCTGCACAACCGCAATCTGAAAACGCGTATCTCCCGCAATACATTCTTCTGACCCTGCGATTAAATATCACAGATAACGCAATCACATGCTCCGCTTCTTGTTCATCACCCGTTTAATCTGATCTACCACGTGGAGAAAAGACCCCTTGTCCACCTTATAACTATAGGAAACCAGTTCCCCGCCCCGCTCGCAAAAGCTGCGCAAAAACTGCTTTTCCTTAGACGCGATAAAGGTTTCATAGCCTTCCGGCACGATGACTACATCGTTCTCAGCAAAGAACTGTTCCTCTTTTCCAAAGAACCCCGCAAGCTGCGTCGCCATCCCTTCACTCCAGCTGCCCAGCCCCTGGCAGTTATTTCTGACTACACCCGCGAATGCGTCGCTGGCGCAGAAAATGCCCACCTTCTGCGTATCTCCAATTTTAGCCAGACGGACAATGGTATGCACCGACGGCGTCATGGCAACCATCGCAAGCGGTTTATTGCTTCTTAGGTAGGATTCCACCTCTGTAAAATGGGTGGACGTAGTTAAAATCAAATCGTAATCCGCATTGAGACTTTCCGCCGCTTCCTCGATTCTATCAAGATCAAAGGCTGCCGTCTCAGCATAGCCAATCTGGGAAAGCTGCCCCTCAATCATCTGTAGCGTCTCAGGATTACAGTCCACCAAAGCAACCTTCACCACATCGTATTTTTCCGCAAGCCCCCTCAGCTTCAGATCTAGATAGATTTCCATTTCTCTCGGCGTAAACCCCAGACTTTCCAGTCTGGTGAAGAGTTGGTCGATTGCTATCATGGCTTTTTCTTTACGGCTGGCAAAATCCTCTTTCTGATCTATGACAAAAGAACCGCTGCCCTGTACCATCTCGACAAAGCCCTGCTCCTCCAGATATTCATAAGCGTGCTTAATGGTGCCGCACGCTACGCCGATTTCTCCGGAAAGATCCCGCACCGTTGGCAATTTAAACCCCGCAGCCAGCTTCCCGTCTTTAATTGCATCGGAAATTCGCTCCGCAATTTGCTTGTAAATCGGCTTTTGACCTGCCGTGTCCAGTTTAAAATCCACAAACATAGCTATTTCTCCACGGCAAGATATGCTTTCCTGCCATCTTCATACAGATTATTTCCCTGACTATCGATGATCACAACTGCCGGAAGGTTTTCCACTTCCAAACGGCGCACCGCCTCTGCGCCCAAATCTTCATAGCAGACTACTTCCGCTTTTTTGATGCACTTGGCAAGGAGCGCTCCAGCACCGCCGATGGCGCCAAAGTATACCGCACCGTTTCGTTTCATGGCCTCGATTACCTCTGGCGAACGCTTGCCTTTTCCAATCATGCCCTTAAGGCCCAAATCCAAAAGCGCCGGTGCATATGCGTCCATACGGTAGCTGGTCGTTGGTCCCGCAGAACCGATTACCTGGCCCGGTTTTGCCGGTGCAGGTCCTACATAGTAAATAATGCTGTCCTTCACATCAATGGGAAGCGCCTTTCCCTCTGCCAAAAGTTCGCAAAGCCGCTTGTGCGCAGCATCTCTTCCCGTATAAATCACGCCACTAATCAGTACATTATCTCCTGCGCGCAGGTCTTTTGTCTTATCTGCCGTCAGCGGCATCGTAATTTTCTTCTCCATATCTTTCCGCCTCTCCTTCTATAATACTGCACTCTTATGTCTGGTTACATGGCAGTTGATATTGACTGCGCACGGAAGCCCTGCAATATGGGTTGGCAAGGTCTCGATGTTGACTGCAAGCGCCGTGGTTTTTCCGCCAAAGCCCTGCGGTCCAATACCAAGTGCGTTGATTTTCTCCAGCATTTCTTTTTCAAGGTCTTCATAGAACGGATTTGCATTTCTCTCATCTGCCGGACGCATAAGTGCTTTCTTCGCAAGAAATGCCGCTTTGTCAAAGGTGCCGCCAATGCCTACGCCCACCACGATAGGCGGACATGGATTAGGTCCTGCATCCTCTACCACCTTCAGAATAAATTCTTTTACACCGGCAAGACCGTCAGAGGGTTTCAACATCTTAATCTGGCTCATGTTTTCACTGCCAAAGCCCTTTGGCGCAACGGTAATTTTTAAGGCGTTGCCTGGCACGATGTCATAGTAAATCACCGCCGGCGTATTGTCTCCTGTATTGACTCTATCGATGGGATCCTTGACGCAGGATTTGCGCAGAAAGCCTTCCGTATATCCCTGGCGCACGCCTTCGTCTACAGCGTCCTTCAAATTTCCGTCAATGTGCACCTCCTGCCCAATCTCAAGAAAAACGCATGCAAGACCGGTATCCTGACAGATTGGCACTTCGTCTATATCTGCAATCTGATAGTTCTCTTCGATTTTATCTAAAATATTTTTTGCAATGTCAAAAGGCTCACAGGCTTTGCATCCTGCAATAGCACCTTTGATATCCTCCGGCAGATGGCAGTTTGCCTCGATACAAAGGTCTCTGACCGTCTGTGTAATCTGTTCTGCTTTGATTTCTCTCATGATATGTTCCTTCCTTAAATGTGCAGCTTAATTCTGTTCAAATCGCCGGTTTCAACATCCCAGCGCTCGCCTACAAGACCGATAATCAGATACATCTCCTGCATGGAGTCATAAAAGATTTCTTTCAGCAGGCGGAAGTTTTCAATCTCACCGGTAGAACGGACGTGGATTCTAGGGCCCGTGCAAGGGTGTACCAGCTCGCCGATTTTCACGTGATCCTCGTCAAAAAAGCTGACGGAAAGATCCTGCGCGATGTATTCGTTGACTGCATTTTTCAGCGCATCGATGTCGATATCCGGTTTTTCCTTAAATCCCAAAGAAAAGCCCCTCTTGATATCTCCATGATAGCACTTCTGGAAAAGTTCCTGGGGCATGCAGTGCTCCACAAGGTCTTCTGCGGTATGCGCCATCTTACGATAACGAACGGACTTGTGCACAGTCTCCGCAATATCCTGAGGAAGCGGTCCAAATAAGTTCGGTCTGGTAATGATAATCTGCTCCCCTACACCGATTAAAAGCTGTGCGTTGGTTTTCAGGAAAGGAAACAGTAGTTCAAAGTGCTCGATGATAACTCTGCGTCCCTTCTTGATGGCTTTTTCGGTCGCTTCTGCCAGTTCGTGCATTTGTGTAAATGCAGACTCAAAGCGCACATCCATGTGATAAGTATGGGGTGCATAAAACCCTTCGTCTTCGTCTACATCTAAAATTGGCAGTGGTCTTACATTGACGCCGCTGTCATCGTTGCAGAGGTCCAGACCCGGAAACATGCCCTTAATCAGCATGCTCTTTCCGGCGCCTGCCTCACCGATAATTCCAATGAGTTTATCTTCCGGATCCAAATACTGCTGCGCAATCTGCATCCCCAGCTCCAGCATACGCCTGTTTCCTCGGGGTGCAAAAAACACGCTATATAAATGAGGAGAATTGACCATATAATTTCTTTGTTTCGGCATTTTTCCAACCTACTTTCTTTACGTATTCATTGTCATCATTGTATCACATTTTTTATGATACATCTACTTTTTTGTATCAGATACAATTTTGGTGCAATTTTGCTGAAATATTTGCTTTGCAATAGATTCTGATTTATACAGACGCATATAAGACGGATACTAAAACAGCGGCCTTCATCTGCCGCTGCTCTATGTCCTGTAATTCAACCCTCTATAATACCTTTTAACCTTTAATATCCTGTTTGATGCTGGTTGTGGATATATCTGGTGTCCTTTCCAGATAAACAACTTCTGCACCCTCTTCCTTAAGGAAATCAAATTTTCCTTCCCAATCATCTCCAATAACAAATGTGTCCACATGATATTCATGGATATCCGAGCGTTTTTGCTCCCAACTGGTTTCCGGAATGACAAGATCCACATAACGGATTGCTTCCAAAAGCTGCTTTCTCCGCTCATAGCTAAAATAGCACTTCTTCTGCTTTTCATTCCAATTAAACTCGTCGGTAGAAAGAGCCACAATCAAATAGTCTCCATACTCCTTAGCTCTGCGAAGCAGATTAATATGCCCATAATGGAGCAAATCAAATGTACCGTAGGTAATTACTCTTCTCATATTTTCTCCCTTACTTAACTTGTACTCTTCCTTAGGAGGATATCCGCCAAACGTGCAGATGCTTTTCCGTCGTTTAAAAGATTATACTCCTGATTAAATTGTTTCACTGTAGAATCGTGCTTATCAAAATCTATTGCATGAATTGCGTCCGCAAGCTGCTTCTCTGTCTTTACAATTGGCCCCGGCAAATCAGATGTCTCAAGATAAAACCCTCTTATTTCATCACGGTATTCCTCCATATCATACATATAAAACAGCATAGGCCGTCCCAGTATAGCATAGTCAAAGAATACGCTGGAATAATCCGTAACAAGAAGATCTGCAGCAATATATAAATCATTGATATCATCATAGGAAGAGACATTATAGATAAAGCCCTCATATGCATGAAAATCGAAATAATCCGCAACCAGATAATGCGCTCTGAACAAAACGATATATTCTTCTTCCAGCTGTTTTTTTAAATAGTCGAAATCTACCGGATTTTCGTACACATACCCCGCCTGTGCATCGTGCTGATTATCCCTCCAGGTGGGCGCATAGAGTATAATCTTTTTGTCGCATCCGGAAAGACCCAATCTCTCTTTTATTGCCTGCACATCATCGCCAGTGAATGTATTCAAAAAATCATTTCTGGGATAGCCGATTTTAAGAATCGCTTCCTCTTTTCCAAACTCTTTAAGATTCCATGCAGAACTAAATTTTTCTGTGACAAATTGACATGGTGACAACAGATAATCCAGTCGTTTCGTATCTGTTTTATACTTGCTGCGGATTTCTCTGACCGAATTCATTGCATTATCTGAAACAGTAATATCATAGCCCAGCCGTTTCAGAGGTGTTCCATGCCAGCACTGTACATATACCTGCTTCTTTGACGGCAGCCAGTGATCCAGCGCGCGGAAGTTAAAAATCCAATATCCTGCTCGGTGCAGATATTTCTCACATTCTGCACTCGGATTTTTTACAACTTCAGTATTAGGATTTTGTCCCAGCCACAGATAGTCCTCCGGATTTTCAAAAAGCCAGATAAATCGAAAGTCAGAAAAACGAGAATCCTTAATTAAGTACTCATAAACAGCCTTTGGACTGCAGGCGTAACTTTTACCATTGTATGCGCCAAAAATTATCATTTTTTCGTCAGCTGCGGTGCCGATTCCTCTGAATCGATAAATAATTCCCCGTATTCCGTAAAGAGTGCTCCTCATCAGAATCCGCAAAACAGTTGATTTTTTTGCTATTTTTTTTAATGTAGGTATCATCTTCAAAAGAGCCTCCTATTCAGTAAGCAGTGTTTCAATGAATCCACACAATTTCTCTGTGCAGTCGTCCAGACCAACTTCAATATACTTTTCCCGAAACTCCGCAACGGCACCCCCGTTATAAGGATTACGGAGTTTATCCGCCAGCTGTTTTTCTGATATGCAGACATATTCTCCAATTGCCTCTTGACTGAGATCTACATTAAGACCTACATTTTTATCATATTTTTCAAGATCCGGCTGATAAATATATAAATCACGGTCAAGGATCGCAGCTTCAAAAGCTATCGCCGAATAGTCAGTGATTACCTTATCGCAAATTCTAAGCCATTCCATAGACGAATACTTCTGATCCACAATGACACCTCTTTCCTCTGCCCAGCTGTAATCTCCCTGATCCAGAAAATGCTTTTTCAAAACCAAATTAAAGGTGTTAAAATCGAATTGGGAAATCAGTTTCTCCAGCTCGAGCTCCGAATTTTTACGGAAAGTCGGCACATAAAGCACGCTTTGTTTTTCTCTGACTGCAGGATAATCTACTTCCAGCCTTTCTCTTGCCACTGTATCCTTTCTTCTGATAAAGTCAATTCTTGGAAGGCCGTAATAAACCAAATTTATTTCCGATGTTCTGAAAGCCTCTGCAAAATATTTTCCTGTAATTTTGCCAGGTGCAAGAATGTAATCATAATTTCTGTGCATTCTCATAGCCTCTGCAACGGCTTTGCTGTGACCATCAGGACTTTCAACATTCTGCCAGCCGAATTTCTTAATTGCACCAAGGGCGTGCCACATCTGAACTACCTTCTGACCCCTCTTTTTGGGCAGTACCGACACCAAAATACAGTAGCCATCAAGAATAACCACTTTAGCTGATGCTAGATGATACATCTGTTTCATTAGTTCCAGACCATAGCTGACTGCTCCGGCTGCAGATTTTTTCAATGTTTTTGTAAGCACAACGGTTTCTATGTTCTGTTGACGCAGACAGTCTGTCAGAAGCTTTATATCCAGTGTAGACTCATCTGACTGACGGCTGATAATAGCAACTTTGTTTTTCAGCCTAAAAGGCCTGAAAAACAAATTGATAAAACGCAGAACTGCTGTTGCCCCATATATGAGAAATTCAGACATCAATTTCTCCCTGCTTTCCCTAATTATTTTTATTTGCTGCAGCATGCTGATCTCTCATTTTATACAGAGCCCTCATGACTGAAGCGATTGGATAAAATTTCCTAAAGTGTCTGTATGCACCCGGATCTTCTGAATTCTTTACGAAACAGATATCCGCCTGGTTCATGCATTCCTTCAGTTTTGATTTCGGGAGTCTTCCCATGATATATTCTTCTATCAGTACCTTTTCGCTGACAAAGGTAACACCGGTGTTTTCAACTTTACTGTTCATATCTACCGGCTTACCGAAAATCATGTAGTCGGCAAACATACCAGGAAGGTTGACGTTGCATCTTGTAACCGCATAACCGGACGCACCAAAACGCATGTTTACTTCAACGAAGTAGACCTTTCCATCGGCGGTTTCGATTAAGTCGATATCATATAAACCATCGAATTTCAGAGTACCTACAAAATCGATAAGCTTATCAATCAAAGGCTGCATGGTTTCACACGAAAGGATTCTCCCAGTAACGGCAACGCCTCTGTGCTCATTCTGACCGCCCTCTTCAGCACCGAAGAAACCAGGGCCATTAGCACCCGCCTTAGTGCTGACTCCAAGAATAGAGTATTCCTTCTTAATGTCCACAAAATCTTCTACCAGCATTTCGATATCTTTCTTCGCAGAAAACTCTTTCAAGGTATCAATGAGTTCCCGCTCACTGTAGCACACCCGCATCCTGCTCTTTGAGCTGTTTCTGCTGACGTTCGGCTTGATAAAACAAGGATACGTAACCGTCTCCGGAACGTAGAATTTACCTCCTACGGTTCTGATTACACAACTGTTTAATACTGGTAAGCCTGCTGCAAGGGCCAGTTCCTTCTGTACTCCTTTGCTCATCAGCCGATTAATTTCTCCCTCTTTATTATCCGCATTCGGAAGAAAATAGAACTGACTCAGCTCTTCCAGATATTCATCTGCAACAGAAGCCACCAAATCGTCAGCCGGTATCAAAAGCATCTTGCGGGCAGGATCTGCTAAATCCTTCAGCATGTTTACAATATTAATACTCTTTCTTCTGGATACGCACATATGATATGCCTTGATATATTTACTGTAAGCATCCGGTTTGAGCATTTTCATCAGATTTCTCAGCTTCGGCCTCACCTGGAAAATTCGCAATATCTCTACTTCATACCCCGCTTCACCCAAAGATCTTGCCATACACAGATTAGAGCAGTAGTTACGACCTGCAACAATCACACGAGGTTTTTCTGAGTTCACGTTTCGTCTATTTGTTTTTTTGGTCTGTGGAAATCCTAAGAGAATCTGTTTCAGAGGGCGAAGCTGTGCCGCTATTCCTCGTTTCATCTGTCCCAGTGACCGTCTAATTTTTTTCAGTCTCTGTTTAATCTTTTTTTTGCGTGCTGTCTTTGTAATTTTCCTGATGAAAAGTTGTCCCGGTGCAGGGTCCTCATCAGAATAGAGAAGCGGAATATCCGCCTCTGCAATGCAGGTATTAAGTTCCCTCTTTGTCATAAATCCATGAATATAATCATCCCACGCCACTTTTTCGTAGATAAAGCTCCTACCATAAGCTGTTACCTTTTCCTCTTCCGGCATATGTTCCTGTCCGATAGCCTCTTTTACAAACAGTGCCGGAAGATTTACTCCGCTCATGAAATAAGAGTAGTTAGGACCTCCACTCCGCAAATTCACTTCATTAAAGTAAATCTTATCGCCGACAACATTGAACTCCAGATCAAACATACCGATATAGTGATACGATTTCATCATCTCAATAATCTGCGTCTGAATCTCTCCAAGCTCTGCAAAAGGAGCTACTTTTCCTGCCAGAGTAACGCCTTTTTCATATTGTGCCACATTGGTTTTCCGGATGATTGCCGGAATAATAATCTGCTGATCCAGACAGACGCCAGACAGGTCAATTTCATTTTCAATATTGAGAAACTCCTGTACTAAAATCGAACGATTCGCAAATTTACGCTGCAGCTTATTGAGATGGCCTCTGAGCTCCTGCTTATCATTACAGAGTTTCATTTCTCTTTTATAGCCGGTAATACTTTCGATAGGCTTTACAAAGCAGGGATAAACCAGATCCTCCGGGATCACAATATCATTTGCCAAAGAAATAATCCACTCCTTCGGTGTAAGCAGTCCGGCCTTTCTTGCAAGATTTCCCTGAACAGTTTTGTTCATATGATCCACCATAGCGCCGGCCTTTCCACCTACGATAGAAGGCATCACAAAGATATCTTTCAGTTTATCTCTATTCATGTCCATCACAGAAGCAGTATAATCATCTGCTGGGAACAGCACCGGTCTTACTTTTTCCCCTGAATACTGAAACAGCGCTTCTAATAGTTCCGTGTCTTCTCCATCTTTTACTTTTTGGGATACGACTTCAATAGACCTACGGACATACTTACTGCAGCAGGCAATGTCTGAAAGTCCCGGTTTATGAGCATTGGCGACTAAATCCACCATATACCCGGCAGCGCCCAGAGAACGAATTACGGCAAGACCCGTTGAGTAATTTCTGGAAAGAACAACAACCAGAGGCTTTTTCCCTTCATACTCTTTTTGTACCTTTTGTCGCTCCTTTTCTTTCAGAAGCGCTCGATATCTGTCTTCCTGCTCATCTGTAGGAATCAAGCAGAAATTATATTTCTGGTATTGCTTATAACTGATACCCAACCTGTTTCTTGCATCCTTAATCTGCTTCTCCGCATATTCTCTTTTCCAGCCAGCCGTTTCCATTGCAAAGGCGAGACAGGCCTCTTTTTGCTCTTTATTCCGTTCTCTGCGGCGAAGTATCTTCGCATATTCCTCTGCCTGCTCCTTCTCGGAGTACTTCCAGAAATCATATTTGTCGTAATCTGCCAGAGAGATTCCCAGTCTATTACGGGCATCTTTAATCTGTTCTCTGGCATACGCTCTTTCCCAGCCGGATTCTATCAGAATATGATTCAAATATTCATCTTTAATCTGTTTTTTTCGTTCCCGCTCAGTGACTTCTTCCAAAAAAATCCTTTCCGGATTTGCATCCTCATTATCGCAGATAATCTTAATATCTGCCTGTTCCATGCACAAATCCAGTTCAGCTTTTGTCATAAAGCCGTGAAGATAATCCTCCCAGGCAACCTTTTCATAGATATATGTTTTACCAAATTCAGCTAGAACTGCCTCCTGTGGTGTATGCCGCTCACCACATATTTCCTTTACAAAAATTTCCGGAAGATTTACGCCACTTTTATAGTAAATATAATTAGTACCGCCGCTTCGCAGATTGTTCTCATTAAAGTAGATTTTGTCACCGACAATATTGAATCCCAGGTCGAACATACCAAAATAGTGAAATTCACGCAAAAATGCTAGGATTTTCTCTTTGAAGTTTCCCAGTTTTTCTACTGGAAAGGTTTTTCCTGCCAGCGGAACCCCTACATCATGCTTCCCGATTAGTCTTTTCCAGATAATACCCGGCAACACAACTCTCTGATCCATGCACACGCCTTCCAGGTCAATTTCTTCATCAATTTCAAGAAATTCCTGTACCAGAATAGAACGATTGGCAAAGTTTTCCCTCAGCTTCTGTAAATGCGCACCAAGTTCCTCTTTACTATCGCATTTTGCCATCTCCTGCTTATATCCCAAGCTGCTTTCTAAAGGCTTGCAGTAGCAAGGGTACACCATGTCTTCAGGAATTGTTATGTTCGCATCTCTTAAGGAAATCACCCATTCCTTCGGAATTAGAATGCCCACCTTTCTGGCAAGCTCTCCTTGTACACTTTTGTCCATGTAATGCTTCAGACTTCCCTGACCGCCGCCTACAATACCCGGCATAACGAAGATATCCGAAAGAACCCCTCTATGCAGGTCCATAACTGACGCAGTATAGTCATCTGTCGGAAACAGAACTGGTTTTTCTGGATATCTGTTGGCATAACCGAGAAGGGCTTCGACCAGCGCAGTATCTTCCTCATCCTTCACTTTCTTCGTCAATACTTCAACGGCTTCATGAACATATTTACTTTCTGCAATCAGTCGAGAAGCGTTTTCTTTATATGCACTGGCAATTAAATCCACCGTATATCCTGAAGATCCAAGGGATCTGATTACACTGAGACCAGTAGAATAATTTCTTGAAAGTACTACAACTAATGGTTTTTTATCATTCATTGTTTTCCCTCTTCCTCTTAAGAGATTTTTATAAATATCTTTCCACTACATGATGCATTCCCCTATGCTCCTGAAGATAGAACGGCAACTGTAAAACATTAGGTGCAGGAGATGTATTTCCTTCTATGAGTACTGGTCCACTCTCTGTAACAGCAATGTCCCAGCCCACATAACCAACACCTTCCACGATTCTGCCCGCCTTATCAATTAACGCTTTTACCTCATCCCAGTAAGGTACCTGAAACCCCTTAATTATTTCACCTGTAGCGGGATGCGTTTCATAGATTTTTCCCGACAAATCAATGGCATCCGTCATAACTTTACCGCTTTCCAAATCAATCAAGGCAAGAACGCCTCCATTATGGAAGTTATCCACTACTGCATCCCCTCCTGCCATTCTGAAAGCAGCATAAAGGATGTGCACTTCGTCATCTTTAAAAACAGATACCACACGAAGCGTATTCACTGCTCGTTTTGAAAATCTACTCATATCTGGATGCTGAATCAGATATCCCTCAACGATGCCTACAGGAAGCGTCTTTATCCGATCATAGCTGGTTTCTGCGCTGTCTTCAGAGATGTCAAAGACCTGAACCCCAGATCCGCAGCTTGCCGACAGCGGCTTATAAATCACTTTTTTTTCATTTTTAAACTTCTCTGTGAATTCCTCCAAGGACACATCTTTATTGTATGTCCATACTCTTCCCAAGCAGTCACCGAATACCTCATTGAATTCATTCTTATTTCTAAAGCAGGCAACATTTTCCTTGTTCGTATTATATTTTTTCCTAAGTGCATTTGCGTCGCCCTTTGTAAAATAAGTTTTCTGGGTTTCTTCGTCAGTCTCCCAAAACCTGTATGCTACATAATCTTTATATTCTGCGCCGCATTTAGCCTTTGACTCCTCCATTTTTTCTTTTGCTACTTCGTAGCTCCATCCGGTATTTTCCATTACCGTATGAAGGAATTTTTCATTTTTTTCAGCTTTTCTCTTTCTCTGTGCCTCTTTCCTCTGGTATTCACTTTCCTGCTCGTTTATAGGAATTTTATAAAACTCATACCGATTATAATCCTTATAGGTAATGCCTAACCTCTGTCTAGCGTCTTCAATTTGTGCTACAGTCTTCTCACGGCTCCAGCCCGTCTTACTCATAACAGATAATATATTTTCCTCTTTTCTCTTTTGTTTTTTTAACGCTTTATCTGCAGATTTCGACGAATCTGCCTTTTTTCTAAAAAAGCTAAACATATGATATCCTCCTTTTTCCTGACTTTCATTCAGCGCTATATTGAAATTTACTATTTTACAGCCCTTCTATCTCTAATTCGATATGGAATTCTCATCAAAGCAGCAACAAAGTAAAACCGTTTAAAATACTGATAAGGCTTCGGATCGTCGTCAGCTTTAATAAAGCAAATGTCTGCGCTATCCATCATCATTCTGCCCTCAGACAGACTCAAATCACTTCTTACATATTCCTCCAGCAGAATTTTTTCGCTGACAAATCGCTTTCCTGCTATATCAAGACTACAGTTCAAATTCAGTTCCTTACCCTTCAACAAATAATCTGCATACATCGCAGGAAGATTTACACCGCACCGGGTAAAGGCATGAATTGATGCCCCCGCACGAAAGTTCAGCTCTACAAAATAGATATTTCCATCTGTTGTTTCAATAAGATCAATGTCAAATAAACCAGTGTAATTCAAGGAATCGACAAAAGCAATGCACTGCTCGACGATAGGCTGCAGAAGCGAATGAGAAACCGTTTCCCCCATTAACGCTACGCCTTTTCTCTCCCGGTGTCCGCCTGCTACAACCCTAAAAAGTCCCGGCGCTATAACGCCTGCCGCAGTACTCACCCCAAGCAGCGAATACTCCGCTTTAATTTCTGCAAAGGTTTCAACCAGAATTTCAAAATCAGACGATGCTGCGTACTCACGTAAAACACCGTTGAGTTCGTCCCTGTCCCTACATTTCATCATTTTTGCTTTAGTATCCTTTGAACTGACATTCGGCTTTATAAAACACGGATACACAATTGTTTCCGGAAGTTCAAACTGTCCGTTTCGGGATTTCACCAATACACTGTCAAGCACAGGTAACGAAAACGTAGCAGCAAGTTTCTTCTGCACAGCCTTGTTCATCAGTTGGCTTAGCGCTCCGGCACAATCTGAAATATTAGGGAGTATATAATAAGGTTTCAGTTCTTCTAGGTTCTCATCTATAATTTGTGCAGTATAATCATCTACCGGTATCAGAAGAGTTCTGCCATTTGACGCTGCAAGATCCGACAAACTGTGAAGAAGCCACGCCGGATTATCTCCGCTCACACATTGGTGAAACTGTCTTACATACTTGCTGTAAATCTCCGGCTTCATTCTACTGAGCAGATTCATTACTTTCGGTTTCTTCTTATATACACGAAGGACATCTATCTGATATCCTTCCATTCCCAAATCTCGAGTCATCGTAAGGATATTGCCATAGTTTCTGCCTACTACCACAACAACAGGGTGTCTATCATCGGACTTTCTAGTATCCGCAATATCTTTTTCCTCCGTTTCTCTTTGCAAAAGATGTTTGACACGATGCTTCAATGCGCTTAAACGAATCCTTTTTTGAAAAATCTTTCCAGGTGCCGGATCGTCTGTATTTGAAAGGAGCGTGTAATCAGCATTTTTTATACAGCGATGAAGTTCACGCTTTGTCATATAGCCATAAATATAATCCTCCCAGACAACCTTTTCATATACAAAGGTTTTTCCAAAGGAAGTAATCGTCTCATCCTCACTGCTGCGCTCTTCTCCTGTGATTTCCTTTACAAAAATCTCCGGCAGATTTACACCGTTTAAATAGTACGCAAAATTAGGCCCACCGCTGCGAAAGTTTACTTCGTTGAAATAAATCTTATCCCCGCAAAGGTTTAATTCCACATCAAACATCCCAACATAGTGACACTGTTTCATGAGCATTTTAACACGTTCCAGGGTTTCACCTAATATATCTGGCGGCAACATTCTGCCGGACATAGTAACGCCTCGCTCATACTCTGCTACCCTGATTTTTTCTATGATTCCCGGAATAATAACCTTTTGATCCAAACAGATACCGGACATGTCATATTCCTTATCAATATGCAGATACTCCTGAATCAGCACAGATCGGTTACTGAAAAACTTTTTCATCTTCATCAGCTGCCCTTTTAATTGTGTTCTGTCCCAGCACACCATCATTTCTGTTTTGCGTCCAGAAACACTCTCAATAGGCTTCACAAAACAGGGATAAACCACGTCTTCAGGAATAATAACTGTCTCTTTCAGAGAAACCCTCCACGCCAAAGGTGTCAAAAGCCCTGCTTTTTTCGCTAGACTTTCCTGCATCGTCTTGTCCATCAAATCAACAATAGAACAATCAGAATCTCTTGTAGTATGCGGAATCAAAAAATGTTTATCCAATACTCCGCGATTAGAATCCACCACAGATGCAGTAAAGTCATCTGCCGGAAAAAGAACCATTTTTTCCCCACAGCATTTTGCATACTCCATCAGCACTTCCATCAACGATGCCCCAGTATCGCCCTGAATCTTAGGTGAAAGAACTTCTGTTGTTTTATTCAGATATTTGCTGCTAGAAATAATAACAGAACTTCCTTTTTTCTTCGTACTGGCAATCAAATCTACCCGATAGCCAGCAGCGCCCAAAGAACGAATAATGCCAAGTCCGGTAGAATAGTTTCTTGAAAGCACAATCACAAACGGTTTCAATTTACTCAATATAATCTCCTTGACTGTAATATCTCAAAATAGTTTTTCCATCTGTTGTATATATATGTCATAATGTTTAAATTTCAATGATATTTTACATATTCTTGATACTCCATTATATAACATCATGCAAAAAAAGTCAAACAGGTCAAAAGAACTGCTATGCAGTTTACAGAAACATCAGGGCTATATAAAAGGGTGTCGCATCATCTAAAAATAGAAGATTCTGCAACACCCATTTCTTTTCACGCAGAATATATTTACCTGCGTTCTTTCTATTTGCACTAACGATAAATGCGGTTCGCCTGATTGGACCACTTTGTGTAATACTTCATTCCGTTGATTACCCGAACTCCACGCACTTTGTAATAATATCTTGTACCATTTACAAGATTACTTGTATTCTTCAGTGTCCGTTTAGTTCCGTCCGTTGTAGTGTAAAGTGGCTTGCTACCGTAGCCGCCCGACTTTGTACTTTTGAAAATCTCAAAATAATCCACTTTATATCCATAGGATTTTTCCCAATTGATACGGATATAACCATCCCCCAGTTCCGAACTTGCTGTCAGAGTAGTTCCTTCTACACCATCTATGATATCCTGATTTGGATTCTCTGGGCTTTTATATATGCGGTTGGCTTCACTGGACCACTGGGTATAATATTTCGTTCCGTCGATTACCCGAACTCCACGCACTCTATAGTAATACCTTGTGCCATTCACCAGATTGCTTGTGTTCTTCATCGTACGTTTAGTACCGTCTGTCGTGGTGTAAAGTGGTTTGCCATCGTAAATTCCTGATTTTGTGCTTTTAAAAATTTCAAAGTAATCCACTTTATACCCGTAGGATTTTTCCCAATTAATTCGAATATAACCGTCCCCCAGTTCCGAACTTGCTGTCAGACTAGTTCCTTCTACACCGTCTATGATATCCTGATTTGGATTCTCTGGGCTTTCCGGATTTTTATAAGTGCGGACGGTTTCATTAGACCACTTTGTATAATACTTCGTTCCATCAATTACCCGAACGCCACGCACTCTGTAGTAATACCTCGTATCACTTACTAAATTACTTGTGTTCTTCATCGTACGTTTGGTACCATCTGTCGTGGTATAAAGTGGTTTGCTGTCATAATTCTCCGACTTTGTACTTTTGAAAATTTCAAAGTAGTCTACCTTATATCCATAAGATTTTTCCCAATTGATACGGATATAACCGTCTCCCAGTTCTGAACTTGCGGTCAGAGAGGTCCCCTCTACACCGTCTATGATATCCTGATTTGGATTCTCTGAGAGAGACGAATCCTTGCTGACCGTCACATAGTAATTTTTTGTATATTTACCAGATGGAGATTTCACCTTAATCGTAATCTTATTGTCGCCTTCCTTCAGACTGTTCCCACTGATTGTCACAGTTGCATCATTATCATTTTTCATAGTCTTGATGGTCAATTTATCTACAGAAGCGCCTACCGTCGTCTTCACTGTATAGTTTGAAGTAAACCGGTTAAAACTTTTGGTAAATGACAGCTTTTGATCTCCTGCGGACACAGTAATGCTGTCTAAATAACAGTTATTACTTGCCACACTGGGCTTTGCCGCAACTGTACTCGGCATACTCTTATAGACGGGAATCTCAAAAGTGAAAGATTCACTCAAAACACCGAAATCATAATAGTTATTCTGAATTAAGGATGCCTGCGTTGCTGCCGAAAATATTGCTGTTGCATATTGATAAGTTCCGATTCCCGAAAGCCCGTTCATGATATTGTATCTTTCGTAGTAAGAAGTATACTGATTCCTTTCCAAAAAAGTACTGGCAATATAAATTGCGCCTCCTTTAACTGCTTTTTCCAAAGTATTCCAGGGCCGTAAATAACTAGTGTCAGTCTTATTCACACCACCTGCCGCATAAACAAGCCCTTTGGTTGCTGCACTGCCGTCAGGACTGTCTACCGACCCAATATTATACACATTATAACAGTTTTCAAAGGTTTTTCCACTGTATGTAAATTTATGTCCGTTTATCATAAAATCGCTGCTGCCTAGTTCCTGTCTTGTCTTAGTCGCCAGATATACAGGACTGATCACATACTTTTTCCCGTTATAAGTCTGCTCTGCGGCACTGATATAATACTTTGCCGCAGTTGACGGCAGTGCAGTAGTTGAAAGAATTTTTTTCACCAGAGATTCTGTCTGATAGGTAGGATCATAATTATTTGGCTCAAACATAAAAATACTGGATTCCGTCAGCCAGTTTCTAGGATCCATATAGTAAGCAACGCCCTCTTTGGAAGCTGACACCCACGAATCTCCATCTTTTCCGATATAAGTATGCTTATCAAAGTCATAATCTCCCTTTTGAACAGATTTAAATCCATCCGAGAAATTTCTTGATACTAAATTCGCATTGGAATTTGCACATTGCTTATTCAGCGCTTCTTCCCATGTAAAGTCAACGTGTTTTGCGCGGAATTTCCAATTAGGGTGATTCACATGAAGTTTTCGAAGCATCGTCTTATAGCTTTCAGGAAAACCTTCTGACTCAAGCATTGCCTCAAACTGCGCATCGGTCAGTGCACCGCCCCCAATACCTTCAGAGGGACTGTCCATATCTACATAGCTTGCAGATATGTAATAGTACGCATTATTATAATAGATTTTATACCAGGACGAGCCCGCAGCGGTCTCTGCTGCCAAAGCTACTTTCACCTGTGTCCCTTTTTCCACAGTTCCTTCACTGGAAAAATCCGTTCCCGGTCCTTTTCTATAATTAATCGTAGAAGTTGTCTTTCCCTCTCTATAAGAATAATTAACCGATGCCAAATCAGAACGAATATAACCGTCTCCGTAACTGCTGGAAATCTTGTACCAGATATCAGTCTTATTGCTACTTCCTGCAACTGTATACTTTTCTTTCTCTATATATACTGTGGATCGATATGGAATTGCTCCAACGATAGAGGAAGAAGTGGAATAACTGCTGCGTATATTAACGCCGTCACTTTCTGTGATAGTCGCCGTCGCTTCCGGTACCGATACTCCGTAAGACTCGGAAGTTACAACAAAAAGACACGTCACAGCAATGCACAACAAAAATAATACTGTTCTTGTAACATGGATTTTAATCGTCATAGACTCTTGCCTCCTATTATTTAGTAGAAAGGGTTCGATATATCTACTATTTCATAATTCAGTAAATCTCATTAGCTTATGATTCTTCAGTGCTACTTTTACATTTTATAGAATTCATAGCAATGGGGTTCTTTCAAAATACGATTGGAACCATAACTGCGTCCAGTATACCATAGTTCGACTTCTTTTTCAAATGTATAAAAAAGGTTATAGTCTGCTGATAACTCCCCATAGCGTTTCCCCAATGCTTCTCCGCTGGTGACGCGCCCCAGCAAATCATAACTACCCTTCAAAAGGGTGGTTTGCTCTAGGACTATAGCCCTTCACTACAGGCTAGCATCCCAAAGTGCTAGCTTTCACTTTGTTCAAGCTACATTGCCGTTGCCTCTTTAGCCACCCCACAAAGGGGTTTTCTTTATTTTGTAAATGGGTCGTTATACTCTTTCACGCTCAGTTTGTCAATCGCCTGATCATGTTTTTCTTGCTCTCTGACATATTTTCAGATTGTTTCCTCGTTCAATCCAACTGCAAGTTGATTACAAATGTACTCCGCAATTCGTTCTGTGTTTTTTCCTGCGGTATCAACATATGGGCGTTATATATTAGGAAAACAAGCAAACGGAATTGTTTTAGGTTAGGGGGTCAGCCTGCGGCCCCCGTAACCATAGGGGAATTGAGCTCGATATATTCTGCTATACGGCGGAACTCATCAGCGTATTTGAATTTCACGCTGATATTGCCGCCCTCGTAAACCTTAATGTGGTCGATCAGCTCGCCTAAAATTTCCCGTGTCAGCTTATCAATGTTCCGGTATTTGAGAAATGCGGTAAGGCATGGGCTTTCCGCATCCACACCATTTTCCAGTTGCTCCTGCTCCGCCGTCAGCGTTTGCATAATGCGTGTGAGGGCCTCAAACTGCTGTTCATAGTCCTCGCTCATGTGCCGGTAATCGTTGCGGGTAATTTCCCCGTCTTTCCAGTCTTGATAAAGGGCCTGCTTGTATCGCATGATTTTAGCAAGCTCTTTTTCTTTTGCGGCAATGGTATCTTCCAGCCGCTTTGACTTGCTCTTTTTCAGAGGTGCGGAGTTGATACGGGCAACAAACTCGGAATAAGTAAGTGCCAGATGCACCTGTTGCTGGATCGCAAACAGCACTCCAGCCTCAAGTCGGTCACTTTTAATCGAGTGCATAGTGCAAGCCTTTTTTGACAGGCTTTTATAAGTCCCGCATTGATAATATACATAAATCCCTTTGGATGCGATCCGGGACATCGCCCGGCCACAGTCGGCACATTTCAGAAAACCACTGAACAGGTAAAGCTGTTTAGCTTTTGGAGCGGTGCGGGTATCCCGTTTGAGCAGGCTCTGCACCTTTGCAAAGGTTTCCCGGTCTATAATGGCCTCATGGGTATTCTCCACGATAAACCATTCTTCCTCCGGCACCTTTTCTTGAATGTGGATTTTATAGCTTTTCACCCGCTGGCGGCCTTGTACCATATCCCCCACATAAACACGATTTTTTAAGATTGTGTCTATGGTGATTGTACTCCACATAGGATTGCCCTGGGCGTTGGGGGCGTTGTACTTGAGCCCCTGCTGTTGCTTATAGGCTGTGGGACAAAGTGTCCCGTGGTCGTTCAAGTAATAGGTGATCCCCCGTTTGTTCATACCGGACAGAAACAACGCAAAAATGCTTTTTACCACTTCGGCGGCCTCGGGATCAACCAACAAGGCGTGTTTGTCATTCGGGTCTTTCACATAGCCATAGGGGGCATACGAACCGATAAACTCACCGTTGCGGCGTTTCATATCAAATACCTGCCGGATTTTCTTTGAGGTCTGATAGCAGTATTGATCGTTCATTACATTCGTGATCGGCACGATAATGTTTGATACGCTGTCCGGGTTGCGGTAGCTGTCCACACCCTCCGCCAAGCTGATAAACCGTACATTCAGCCGGACAAACAGATTTTCAATCAAGTTCCCGGCATCGGTATAGTTACGGGAGAGGCGGGACAGGTCTTTGACAATCACGCAGTTGATCCTGCCGCTATACACATCGGCCAGGAGCCGCTGGAAATCTTCACGGTCAGTATCCGTCCCGGTTTTGCCGTCATCCACATATACATCCTGCTCGGTTCCGTCATAGAACTCGTCCAGATGGGTCTGGTGGTATTGCTCCAAAAGCCGCCTCTGGTTGATAACGCTGTTGCTTTCGTCCCGGCCACGGAGTAAATCTTCTTTGGAGAGCCGGATATATTTACCCAGCCTCCAGCGCATCGCATTGTATGAAGTAGGGGCACTGGCGCTTATTGTCCCCCGGTTTGCTGTTCTTGCCATTTGTCCTCCTTCCCTATCACATTACATCTATATTATACCTCTGCTGGGGAGGGACAACAAGGATGCCTTTGTATGGGACACTTTGTCTCGAAGTTGCAGAGGGGCCGAAGTCGAAGTTACAGCCCGCTTTTCTGCCGGAGAAAAAATGCGGTGAGCAGTTCCTGGAGGGAGGGCCCCTCGTCCGCAAACTCCAGCTTAATCACCATATCGCCCAAACGGAAACAATACGGATTTTTGAAATGCTCCAACATCCGCTGGGCCCGGGTTTCCTTGGGGAGCATCGGATCGAAAGTAAAACCGCTTGCGTCTGCAAGGGTTTCCTTATCTACTGCGCCGATGTCAACGCTTTTCATTTGTTCAATTTCCTGTGCAGTTAATCTCACGGTAAAACCTCCTCTTCCAAAACAGGGTTAAATCGCCTCCCGCTCATAGTGGGGAAACGCAAGAGGGCAGCACCCAAAAGGTGCCGCCCTCTTGCCTCGCTCCACCTCGGGACATTTTGTCTCGAAGTCAATAGGAGCTTTTCTGATAATGGGCCTCGGCCTCATCCAGAGATACAAAGTCGAACAGCTCATAGAGCTCGGCCATGATACGGCGGATGTCCTGGTCGGCAAAGCCGCAGTTTTCCATCGCCATAATGACATAGCCACGGCAAGCGCCGTTGCTCCACGGTTCAGATAACAGGGCCGCCAATTCTGCGGGATCGTAACTCATAGACTGTACCTCGCTTTCCTAAAATTGAGGGAACGCCGCCCTCATTTTCTTGACCCGTCCAAAGACAGCTTTATTCGGAGCGGCGCTCCCACACAGACAAGAGGGCGGCCCGGAGGGACAGGCGGCCAGCCTGTCCTGCGGCGGATCGTGGCCCTGGGGTTGGCCCGCCCCATTTGCGGCGCTGGTGTTGTTCGCTCGTTCCTCTGTGGAGAAAGTCACAGCGCACCCGCCGCCCGGCTCCCCGTATGTTGCTCGGGGCCGCTCCTGTTGTTCTGCAGAGAAAGATAACCTCCTCTCATAAACCGAGACATTTTTTCATCATTTCCAAGTGGGCAAAATGAAAAAATTAAAAAGTTTTTTTCATGCGCTCAAGGCCCCGCTTGATGGACTGCCGGACAGACTCCTCATGTACGCCTTCGGCCTCGGCAATTTCCTTGATGCTCTTTCCAAGAATGATATGGGCGTCGATCCTCCGGCCCTGGATTTCCGGCAGAGAATTGAGGGCGTTCCACAGACGGCAGAACAGCTCCATCCGCTCCAAGAGCTCCTGGGGCGTGGGCTCATGCAGGCAGGCGGAATATTCAATCCCGTCCTCACAATCCAGAGAATACTGCGCCTTGTGCCGGGAAAGCCGCCGCTGGTAAGCCATTTCGTGACGGGCATCGGCCAGAAATACCCCGGCCACCTCGTCAGAAACCTCGATAAACTGATCCTGCGTGTACCAATAATAAAAATCTTTCAGATTGAATGTAGTCATAATTAAACCTCCGTTTCGGTGTTGGGTGGATGAGTGACCGAAACGGGGGCGGTGGGGAGCGGCATCCCGGGGAGCTACACCGCACCTTGGGACACTTTGTCTCGAAGTGCGGATAACAAAAAACGCCCGCATGACACAGAGCCATGCAGACGCACGAAGTTATATATTCGATTATATACTGTCTATTTTCACATCCATAGCCGGACTGCTCCGGGGGAGGGGCTACGCTTTTTTTAACTGATGGAGTTCACGGGGGCTACAAAATATGAAAATGGACACAGCGATACCTCTTTGGCACCGCCGTGTCCTTGAAAAAGGGCAACTTTAACACACCCTCCGTATTTCTATTTTTGAAAAAGAAAACGGCGGCTTGAATTTATATTTTTCAAACCGCCGTGAAACCGTTGCTGTCAAACAGCGGCCTTTGTATGAAGTGCAGTCTTGTCTTTATGCAAAGTTGTTTCCATCAATAATGGAGACTACTTATTGCTTTCTAACTGGCTAAATATCTTTTTGGAGTACAAGGAAATCAAAAACGCTGCAACTGCGGCACCTATTAAAACTATCCATGTGTGCATAGCAAAAATATCAAACAAAACTCCATAAATCGCTTGACCTATCGGTTGGCCGCACATCGCAATAGAGATCAGCGCCGCCATAATCTTTCCTACTAATTGTGGTGGAGTTTGTGTCTGCACCATCGTATAAATCTGTACCATAAAGAGCGTAGACGCCCCCATCGCCGCAAAGCTCATTAAAGTTATTGCCCAATACGATACAATAGTGGGCATATTCAAGAAAAGAGAAATTCCCATAACTGCCACAGCCACAGAACAAGCCAAAAGTAGCACATACGAATTTTGAAGTTTCAGTTTTTCAGATACAATGGCCGTTAAAATTCCACCACACAAACCGCCTAAAGCCAGAGAGCCTTGTGTAAAGCCATACATGGTATCAGACATTCCCAATACCTGCGTTATTAGAATAGGTATTCCCACAATCATTACCGCACTCAAAACCAAGTTGAAGATAGATACCAGAAAGACCACCGAGAAGAAAATAGGCTTTTCTGTTTTTACAAACTGATAGCTTTCTTTTAAGTCCATTCCTATTACATGAAATACGCCAACTTCACGAAACCGCTTTTCATGTGGGATACGAATGAAAATCTCCATAACGGCGGAGAGTGTAAAACACGCCGCACTCAAAAGCAGAATCGGGTAAATCCCCCAAAGGGTAAACATCACACCGCCGATCACCGGCCCCAGCAGGCCGGAAAGCGTATTGACCTGGTTAATAACGGCATTTCCCGCCATTAACTTTTCTCTCGATACCAATAAGGGGACGCTCGCTTGCACTGACGGCTGGTAAGTACCAGAAATGCCATACAGTAACATCAGTACGATAATAAACAATGGGACTGTTGGCAGTTTGCCAAGAGAAAAGTAGAACAGAATGATAATTGCCGCTGTTGAAAAATCAAGTCCTACCATGATATTGCGTTTGTTCACTCGGTCAGCTAATACACCACCAACCATAGAGAGAACAACCATCGGAGCAAAGGAACAGGCTGTCACAGCGCCAAACAGAGTTGAAGAACCTGTTTCCCGCAACAAATACAGTGGCAAGGCAAATCGCAAGATGGCGTTGCCGAACAGGGAAATAATCTGGCCGATCACAACAAGAGTAAAATCACGCCTAAAAAGTTTTGTTTGCATAAAGTACCTCCATTGATTGATTTATTAAACCGACCGTCGGTTTGATAAATGTCCAAAATAAACTGCTCTTTTAGGGAGCAGCTTATTTTAGGAAGTTAGGCCGGGTGCTGAGACTTGCAGTAGCTAACATAGCCCTCTATCATTTCATCGTCCAAAAGCTGGTTAATACCAACGCCTTGTAACAGGTCATTGAATGTTTTGCACCGATTACGCACCCCCGTTTCGTCAGTCATGCTAACCAGCGGATTGAGCCATACATTAGACAAAACCATGATTGCCTCTGCCAGTTCACGGGGAGTTGTCGCTTGAATGGAGCCATCGTCAATCCCCTGCTGTAAGATCGGTTGAATAAACTTTGGAGCAACAATTTGGTAGAGCTGAGCAATTTGCATCGCTAAAAAGCGTGGATTATCCAATAAGCATGGTGTAACTGTCAACATTAAGCTCTGATTAGAATTAAACAAAGCGGCCTTAAAAATTGCCCGCAGTTTTTCCAGCCCATTCAAGGAATTATTATCCCGCACTTTTGCCAAAGCGGTTGTGTTTTCTTCACCTATACGATGAAAGATCGCTTCAAAAATTTCCTCTTTGGACGAAAAATGATGATAGATTGCACCTTTTGAAAGATTTGTTTCGTTGATGATGTCCTGCAAGGATGTTGCGTCATACCCTTTTTCGACAAACAGATGGGTGGCAACATCCAAAATCAGCTTTACGGTTTCCTCCGGATATTTGTTTCTTGCCATCCCGCACCTCCATACAAACCAACGGTCTGTATAAAATATAGCAGAGAAATTTCCTTTTGTCAACCCTCATGTGCATTATCCTCTATGCAGACATGAAATTAAACAGTCGGTAGTATGAAAATATAAATCGTTCAAATAATATCACATGAAATGTAAAATTACATTAGGTGATATTATGAAGTTAGAGCAAGACAAACGGCGATTTGATTTTCACGATATAGGACGGGCCATCAAGCGGGCTCGGGAGGCCAGCGGGATGACACAGGAGCAACTGGCCTATATTGTTGACCGCTCTCCACGCACGATCATGTATAACGAAAATGACGGCCAGCACCCAAGCCTTAATACTTTTTATCAACTGGTCACAATGTTTGACATATCAGTAGATCAGTATTTTTACCCATCCAAGAACGGCGGGAGCGAATGCAGAAAACGCATTGACGCCATGCTGGGCTCTCTGGACGAAAGAGAATTGAAAATTGTAGAGGCCACCATCCAAGCGATGAAAGCCGCCAAGGAAACGGAGGATGCGTAAGAAAGCGTGACCTCCGTTTTTGCGCCATGTAGCGGGATCGCACGAAACGGCAAGCAGGGCAGGTGTGGCCACACCTGCTATTTTTGCCGGGCCGCTGGCCCCGCAAAAATGCTTGTTGGGGAGCTCCCCAAACCCGCTGGACTTCGGGACAAAGTGTCCCAAAGTCCCGGCGCTATGCGCCTGTTGTCTGCGGCCTGTCGCTATCGCTCCTGGGCCTTATTTTCCCGCCCGTCCGTTACGCCGAGCAGGTGATCAATATTCGCCTTGACCGCCACGGCCTGCCGCATATCCGCCTGGGCCTTGCGGTACTCGGCATAGAGGGCTTTTTTCTTCCCCGCCAGCTCCTGGCGGGCCTTTTTCATATCCGCCATTTTCGGGAGTTTCTCCCCGGCCAAAAGCTCGTTGAGCGCCGCCTTTGCCGTCCGGTAGTCGGAAAGCTCCGCCTCGTGCTGGGCCAGATATTTTTTACTGTACCGGGCCGCCTTGTAGCCATCGAACACGGGCCGGGTCTTGGCATACTCCACTGTAGCCGCCATGAGCCCGGCTGTCTTTTCGAGGGCCGCCTCCGTTTCCCGCAGTTCCCCGGAGAGAGCATGAAAACGCTCCACCGCCGCCTCGGTGCTGGCCGCCATCGTTTCATAGTCCATAAGGTCATGCTCCCGCAGATACTGGAGGGCGGCGGCCATCTGTTTGAGGTTGTAAACCTTGGCCCACCGTTCATAGGCCGGGCCCTTGCCCTGGGCCATGCGCCGTTGAATATCTATGATCAGATTGACACGCCGGGCCGGAGCCGGGGCCTCGTCTGCCAGTACCGGGATGGGCCGCTCCCCGGCGATCACCGCCCGGATGTCTCCGGGATCAAAACCGTCCCCGAGGGTGGAGGAACGCAGGCGGGTGGGCTTATCCTGGCCGGGAGCAAGAAAGGAAATCACGCCGCCCCGCCCATGCTTTACCGCAAAGCCGGACTCTTCCATAAGCCGGAGGAACGCCGCAAAGTCGGCGGGCTTTTGCTCCAGAGCCGCAACGATGGCCTGCCGTACCCTCTGCTGTGCGGACGGGGGCCGCTCCCCGATCCACTGGCCGTAATGCAAGAAACGGCCCTTGCTATGGAGCTTTGGATGCTGGATCACGGACAGGTCATTTTCCAGACATACCCGATCAGAGAGCCGCCGCAGAGCCCCCGCCGACCTCCAGAAGTCCCGGAATTTCCGAGTATAGTCCAGCGAGATCGGATTGTAATAAATGTGGTTGTGGATATGTTTTTTATCCGTATGAGTGGCAACGAAAAAGGCGTGTCTGCCCTTTGTCCAGCGCATGGCTGTTTCATAGCCTACCCGGTTGGCCTCCTCCGGGGTAATCTCCCCAGGGGCAAAGGACTGACGGATCTGATAGCAGAGCACATCAGCCTCCCGCTTTTGTTCCCGGCCCGTGACAGCCTTATACTTTGCCTTGGAGAGCAGGAACTCGGCATCGGCGGTCTGGTGATCGCACTCATAGGCGGAAATGAGCTCCCCGCCCTGGGTTTTCTCCGGGTTCTTCCCATAGTCCAAACGGTCTTTCAGAGACTGCCCAATGGTTTCCCCCTTGCTGATATGGTGGGTAATGAGTCTGGTGGTTGCCGTAAATATCCCTCCTCTCCATAAACGATTTTCGCCACCTCGGGACACTTTGTCCCGAAGTCGAGAAAACCGGGGAGCGGCATATACCACTCCCCGGAGAGATTAGAGCTCCACCACGGCGGCGAGCTTTTTTAGCAGATCGGACAGCGGCCCCCACAGGGCCTCATAGTCCTTTTTCAAAGCGGCGATTTCCTCGGGATAAATCCCGCCGTAGGTGTTGGCCTGGATTGCCACTTGATTGAGATTGTTTGAGCACCGCCGCTGGAGCGATACCAGTTCCCGGACGGGCGAGAGGTCAACATGGAGCACATACCCGTTGAGGGCCATTTTCCGCATATAGGCCCCCATATTGCGGATGCCCGCCTCGTCCATGCGTTCTTGAATGAGAGCCTGCTCCTCCTCGGATACCATCACATGGAGATGGACAGGGCGGCGGCGCTTTTTCATCGTTCCTCCCGATCCCGTCCACGGCGGGGGCTGGGCGACTCCAGCACCTTATCCAGAGCTTTTTCCTTTGCCAGCGTTCCAGCCTCCCGCATCTGCTGGGCAATCGGGCGGGGTCTGTCGGGATTGCCGGGGGCTGGGCGCAGTTCATAATCCGCCGCCTGTTTTTCCGTCAAAGGCCGGGTGTAGGTCAGATGCCCCCAGGCCGGAAATGCGCCGCCCTCCACAGGGATGCGCTGATCGTAGTTGACGATCTCATCCGGGGCATTGTGGGACGGCTTGGGGAATGTCCCGATGTCCACAGGCCGCTGGGTGGAATAATACTTGTAAAGGCCGGGGGCCTCGGTCTGCACGATCTCCACATGGTAAAGCCGCTGGTAGTCCTGCACCCGGGCCGAAAAGTCCTTTTCCATAGCGGCCAGGTTGTTACCGTAATGCCCCCATTCATACTGCCGCTGGCCGTCCTTATCATCGTAACAGGCCCATGTGACATAGGGGGATGGGGCCGTGGGATGATGCCCCAGCGCAAAGCCCCTGCCGTTTTCCAGCATTACAGCCTTCAAAATGGAATAGCCTTGATTTTTGTCCATAGTAACTCCTTCCAGAAAGCCGGGACTTCGGGACACTTTGTCCCAAAGTCCCGGCGGATAAATGTTGACAGCATTTCGGCCCTTTGGGGGCGGGACATAGAATCCTATTGCCCGCCCCCAAAACGGCCTGTAAAAGCCTTGTTACAAGCGGGTTTTCGGGGGCCTAATTGTCAACAGTCCGGCCCCGTTTTTTCCGCATATATTCCCGCTGTTGGCGGCGGTGGGCTTTTAAGGCGCACGCCTCCGAGCAGTACGCCTGCCGCCTGTCCGGGGCCACGGCTCCGCCGCATACCGGGCAGAGCTTGAAATCCGGCCTGGGGCCCTCGGTCAAAAGGGCCGCCTCCAACGCCGGGTCAAGGGGCAGGACGGCCTCCCGGAAATAGCGGCAAAAGCTCCCCGTCCAGCATTTTCCGAACATATAGCACTCACACTCCAGCGGCAGGCATCCATATTCCCGGTCATAGTTGGCGCACCATTTCACCACAAGGGAGCGGATGGCCGCCTTTTCCTGCCGGGTCAGCTCACGACCCACTGCCTTACCTCCCGCCAGCCGGAGACTTCAAAAGCTCCTTATAGCAGGACACACACCGGATGCCCCGCCAGTAGGCACAGCCACAGCAGGCGGAGCCTTTGGGCGGCCTGCTCACGGCAGGAGCCTGCGGCCGGGGGCGTTCCTTCATCATTCGTTCTAAGGGGCTGTTTGTAAAATTCATTCCTCGTCCTCCATTTCCTCGGGTTCGTCCTCGTCCCAGGGCGGCATATCGTCCCCAACCTCATAGTCCTCCAGCTCGTCCCCGTAGTCCTCCCCGGGCCCGGCGGCCTTTTCCTGTTTGGGGCGGTAAATCTTAAAGTACCAGCCGGCCCCGCCTCCGATTACCGCAAGGGCCAGAATGATAAGGAGCGTCCCGGCGTTGCCCTTTTTCTCCGGCTCGGGCTCTGGCTCCTCCACCGGGTCAGCGACGGGCTCCGGCTCCGCCCCCACGCATTTCCCCATATTCACAGAACAAACCGGGCAGTCGGTATTGACAGCCCCCGCCGCACATTTCTCAGCGCAGGAGCAGACCGCCGCCTCCGCCCCCGCTGCCTCGGCAGCGGCCAGCAGGTCGGCCTCGTCCACCATGTTCAAAAAGTAGGTTTCATACTGCTCGCCTTCCTCGTCCACGGGCTTGTCATAGTCGATGACGAGATAAAAGGTAGTCCCGCCCCTGGCCTGGACGGTAATAAACTGCTTATTGGTGTGCTCGTCATAAAGGAGATCACGGGTCACAAGGTTTCCCTCCTCGGAAAACCCCTCGCCCGGCGTGACCGTGGGCTCGGCAGGCTCCTCCGTGACGGCGGGCTCCTCCGGGTCAAGCCCCTCCCATTCCTCGCCGCCCCCGGCATAGGCCGTTGTGCTCAATCCGCATAAAAGAACAGCGGCGCAAAACGCCGCTGTCAAAACTTGAACTCGTTTCATAGATTAGTTTTCCTCCTTTTTCTCGGGCTCCGACTTCGGGACACTTTGTCCCAAAGCGCCGCCTTTCAGCTTTTCAAACAGGAGCGGGAGCTGGTCAAGGGGGATGCTCATGCCCCGCACGATGTCCACGATCTCGCTGTTTTCCGCTTCCAGTTTCTTTTGTTCCAGCTCCTTGAGCCGGGCCTGCTGTTCACTGATTTTGGCCTTGACCTTATCAATCTCGGCCTGGATTTTCATGCTTTTCGCTGTTGCCATAAATACCTCCAATCATGGTAAACGCCCGTAGGCGTAGAAATGAGACTGCCAGTAGCTTGTATTCAAATTTGCGTAGCCGATGGGATCTCCACAGTGGAGCATCCGCCCATCCCCCACATAAATCCCCACATGGCTCACGCCCGGGGTATTGTAGGTGCCCTTAAAAAATACAAGGTCGCCGGGCCTGGGGGAGCCCACCGGGGTACAGATGTTGTAAAGCCCCTGTGCCCCCAGACGGCCCACATTCCAGCCCGAATGGTTGATAACCCAGGACACAAAGCCGGAGCAGTCAAAGGAAGTGGCCGGGCTGGAGCCGCCCCACACATAAGGGTAGCCGATGTATTTCTCGGCCTCGGTCAGTATGGCGGCAAAGGTTTCATCGTCCAGATATTCCGGGGGCACCTCATAGCCGCCACCAGGCTGGCCCGTGATGTATCTGTTTACATAGGGCGAGTCGGGGAACAGGTCGGGGCGGTTGCCAAGGGTAGACATATAGATGGCGTACCGGGATAGCTGATCCTCGCCCATAAGGGAAACGGGCAGATGGGATAAATCCGCATTTTCCAGCGTGACATAGCAGATGTAATAATTGTAGGGAACCTCCACATCGTAATCGTTGCCTTCTCTGTCGGTGCGGGTTTCCGTCCGGTAGCGCACCTCCACCACCACTTCCTCGGTGAGAATGTACTGGCGGTCAAAGAGCGTTTGCAGAGTGCCCTCCACCTGGGGGAGCGTCCACTGGCCCTCATGGAGCGAACACAAAATAGAAAGCAGTACATAGGGATCATGCTCGATCCCGTCCAGGTCGAAGTGGTACTCGTCATAATCGTGGGTGGCCTCGTAGGTATCAAGATAGCGCCCCAGCTCCGCCTCCAAACCGCAGTAGGAGGCCTCAGCCCCCAGCATATCCCCATCCTCGCAAGGGTAGGTGCTGGCCCCGACAGCCCCGGCCCCGGCGTTCCCCAGCATTACCAGCGAGGACGAGCAGGACTGCATCATAAAAATAAGCAGAACGCAGACAAGAGCGATCAGGGAGCCAACGGGATGGCGTTTCACAAAGCCCGCCGCCTTTGCCGCCAGCTTTTCCGTGGCGGCGGCAGTTTTCCCGGCGGCCTTTGTACCATGCCTGGCGGCCTCTCTTGCCCGCTTTTGGTATTGCTTTCTCAGCCGCTGTTTCTGCCAGTAGCGTTTGAGGGCGCTTTTCGCAAGCTCCGGGTGCTCCTGAGCGGCGGTGTGGAAATGATAGTCCGCCTTGGCCTTGATAAACTTCGCCTCGGCCCGGCTCACCGCTTTTGCCGGGTGCTCCCGGATTTTGCGCTTTACAAACCGGGAGCCATACCGCAGGCCGGACTCGCCCACAAGCTCGGAGCGGTGGGCCCCCTCGGTGCCTACATTTTCCTGCTCCACCTCAAAAATCTTGCCATGCACAAAGCCGTGGACGGAGCCCCCGGCCACACGGCCCGCCCGTTTCACCGGGCCGGGCTTTTTGGGCGGTTTCTGTTTTGCCAGCTTTTCCCTGGCGGCCCCCAGCTTTTCCCCTTGTTTTTCCATGCGGAGCTTGCTGGCGGCGGCCTGTTCCTGCTGGCTTTTCTGTCTGAATTTGGACTTGGGAGACTTTGGGACACTTTGTCCCGAAGTTCCCTCAGCCGTTGCCCCGGACTGCTTTTCAGAGCCAGCCCCAAAAGCAGAGCCGCCCGAATCGGCGGCCCCGCCCCCGGGGTCAGTGGGGCCTGTCTGCGCCCAGGGCTCCGGGCGTGGTTTATTCGGTTTTCGTTTCATTTCTCATATCCTCCGGGCGGGTGGTCAGCAGGTTATAAATCTCCCCCTTGGGGAAACGGTCAACAAACGGGATGGTCACATTCCCATAAAACAGCAGGCCCTCGCCGGAATTAGAGTGGGTGATGTAGGAAAGCTGGTGCTCGGAAATGCCGAGCTGTCTGGCCAGAATTGCCCGGTCGCTCTGGGCCTGGGACAGCAGGATCATAAAATCCGTGTTGTCCAGAATGTTCTCGATCTCCCGGCTGGCCAAAAGGTCTTTCACATTCTGGGTTAAAGCACTCGGGACACAGCCCTTTTTGCGGAGCATCTTCCACACCGCCACAAAGTAGCTGGCGGTCAGCGGGTCACGGAGCAGGACATGGAACTCGTCAAAGTAGCACCAGGTTGCCACGCCCTCCCGGAAGTTAGTATCTACCGCCTGGGAGACAAACTCGTTTGTGATGTGCATGGCGATTTTGCGGAGATTTTCTCCCATGTTTTTCAGCACAACGCACACCACCCGGCTGTCCGTCTTTACATTCGTGGGGTGGTTAAAAAGGTTTAAGGAGCCTGTGCAGTAGAGCTCTAACGCCGTTGCCACACGCCGGGCCTCGGGCTCCGGCTGTTTTAGGAGCTCCTCATACAAATCCTGCAAAAGCGGGGTTTTCGTATTCCCAAGCCCCAGCGCCTGCTCCCGGTACACCAGCCGCACACAGCGGTCAACCACCGTTTTTTCAATGGGCTGTAAGCCCTCCTTGCCGCCCACCACCAACTCGCACAGGGAAAGAAGAAAGTCTGCTTTCATGGAAAGAGGGCTTTCCCCGGCGGCCATGTTGAGCTCCACATCCATCGGGTTTAAGTGGTGGGGGCTGTCCGGGGCAATTTCGATCACCTGCCCGCCCAGCCGTTTCACCAGCGGGGCATACTCGCCCATCGGGTCAACAATGATAATCCGATCCTGGGGAATGGTAAGAAAAACATTTAAGAGCTCCCTTTTTGCCGCAAAGGATTTCCCCGAGCCGGTGGAGCCCAGATACATCCCGTTGGCCGACTTCAATTTTTTCCGGTCAGCCATGATGACATTGTGGGAAAGGGCGTTCATGCCGTAGTAGAGGGCCTGCCCGTCCATCCGCAGTTCCCTTGTCATAAAGGGGATAAAGATCGCCGTGGAGCTGGTGGTCATGCCCCGCTTAATTTCCACCTCGTTCACGCCGAGGGCCAGCGAGGACACAAAGCCCTGTTCCTGCTGCCAGTCCAGCCGCTTTAAGGCGCAGTTGTATTTCTGGGCGATGCCGCCCACGGTAAACACATCGTTTTCCAGCCGCTGGCGGGTGGGGGCAAGGTTCACCACCGTAAAGGTCAAGAGGAACATCCTCTCGTTGCGGGACTGGAGGTCGGCAAGGAGATCGGCGGCGTCCTTGGAAAAGGTAATGAGGTCGGGCGGCAGAATGTCGGGGTCATATCCGGCCCGGACAGCTTTCCGCTGTTCCTCCACCTTCATTTTTCCAATGTCGGAGAGTTTTCCCTTAATGGTTTTAATGGCCTTGAGCTGATCTACCGTCTGGATATGGAGGGTCACGGTCATCTCCGCATCCAGCTCCAAAATCTCCGCCAGCAGTTTATCCGAAAGCTCGGACGCTAAAATCTGCAAGTAGGACACGGCCCCCCAATACTGGCCCACCCGGAATAAGCGGGACTGCCGAAAGTCAAAGCTGTCCGGGGCAATAAAATCCTTCGTGCCCAGTCCCGTCTGCGGGATGTCCTTCCACGAAAAGCGGAACGGCTCCCGGCTCCCCGGGTGCATCTGGCTGTGGAGCAAAGCCAGCCTTGCCCGCCCGTCCATCGGCTCCGAGGGAACGCCCAGCCGCTTAAAGTTCCCCATCACATCGGCCTCCACACGCTCCAGACGGGGCCGGGCCTCAGCGATCCCCTCGGCAGGTATGCCAAAGGTGATATATTTGGAGCGTTCAATGCCGTTGTTGGAACGGGCGATCTGGTTTTTTAACATCCCGGTAAATTCCTCCCGGACGCTGTTAAAATCATCGTCCGCCTGGGGGATGTTCACCTTGTAGCGGCCCCGGGAGTGGGAGCGGCGGTTGATAAAGGAAAGCTGGAACGGCAGAGAGCTGTCAAAATAGTTGAGGAATGAGCTCCAGCCGCTAAAGATCGCCGTCTGATCCTCGGTGCTTGCCACGGAATAATTGATGTCCTCATATTCCACGGTTTTCGTATAGAGCCCGCCGGGGAGCTTGCACACACCGTCCGGGTGCATAGAAATATAAGGGATAGACTGCTGGGCGGAGATGGCCGCCCGGCCCTTACCCTTTGCGGCTTTTCGCCCGCTTTTTTGTTTTGTTGTCTGCAATCGCATCCTCCTTTCTCACAGCGCCCCGCCCGGTAAAGGGGGCGTAAATGTTTTCTGTCTGGTAGGGCCTTATCCCGGGGCGGGTAAACCGGGCCCGGATGATGTTCTTCACCACCTTTTCAAAGGGGAGCCCGTCTTTTTCGTACATAGCCAGCAGGAACGCCGGGAGCATGATCACCAGCATGGCAAACATGGCCCCGGTGTTGCCGATGGAGCCACGGGCCAGAAGATAGGACGGGATGCCCACCGCCGCCGCAGAGCCGAAACAGACAAGCTGGCGTTTGGTGAGGTTAAAGGCAATTTTTGTTTTGATCTTCGATAAATCGTTGGGTACATTCACATAGGACACGAATGATCCTCCTTTCCAGCCCCGGCCACTTCGGGACACTTTGTCCCAAAGTCCGGGAGCGTGCTTGCGACTTCATTTCCCCACACATCCCAGCCGGGCGGTGTCTGCCTTGCGAACAGCTCCACACGGGGCAGGTCGCCCATGAGGGCAACAATCTTTTCCCGAGCCTCGTCCGGCTTTTTGCTGTGGGCCTCTATGGGGGAAATGATAAACTGATGGATATTCGCCGCCTGCCGTTTGGGATGGCCCCTGGTAGCCAGCAGGCAGATTTCTGCGTTCCCCCTTGTCCAAAAGCCCAGCCCATAAAACCAGCTATCCGCCTTTTTATTCTTTTTCAGCCAGACAAAGGCCACGCTTTTATAGGTAAAGCCCCACTCCTTAATGAGCCGCAGAGCCTCGGGGAGCTGGGGGAAAGTCGCCCACAAAAAAAGTGCGCTGTCCCGGGCGGCCAGATCTGCCACCGGGAGCGCGCACAGCTCGTCAATCGTCATTGTGGGGTAGTGCCGCTCCGCCGCACCTTGCAGGCCCTTTTGGGCGTACCGCCAGGGGGGATCGGCGTAAATGATAGAATAGTCTCCGATAGTTACACTCCTTTCTGCCCGGCCTTTACCGCCTCCCCCGCCAGCCGGATGCGCTCCGTGGCCGGGGCATAGAAAGCCGGGGCGGTTTCAAAGCAGACAAAGCGGCGGCCCGTGTTGACGGCGGCCACGGCGGTGGTGCCGGAGCCAGCGCAGATGTCGGCAACGATCTCCCCGGGCCGGGTATAAGTTTTGATGAGATACTCGCACAGCTCCACGGGTTTCTGCGTGGGGTGGACGGTGCGCTGTACGGAAGAAAAGGTCAAAAGGTTTCCGGGAAAGCGCAGGCCGTCCTCCGATCCACTGCTGGAACGCAGGAATTTTCCATAGTTGGGGCTGTTGCTCCCCTCACGGGAAATTTTCTTATAGGGCTTGCCCTGTTCAAACTGCGGATCGTAATAGGGGAGCCTTTGATAGAATACCAAAATATTCTCCGTCCGCTTTAGGGGGGCCCGCCTTGCGTTGAGAAAGCCGGTACACCGGCTCTTGTACCATACCCACTCATAGCGGAGCATGGAGAGGTTGGAGGCCCCCAGCACCTTGTCATAGGGGCATTGTGCGAAAAAAAGCACAGCCCCCTCCGGCTTGACCGCCCATCTCACCGCCTCCCAGAGCTCCGGGAGGGGGAGCGGCACATCCCAAAAATTCCGGGTGGTGCCGTAGGGCGGGTCGGTCAAAAGCATATCCACCGAGTACCGGGGGAGGGAGCGCAGGCCCTCGATGCCGTCCATAAGGAACAGCCCCTCCGGGCAGGCCGGGAGCTTTGGGACACTTTGTCCCGAGGTTTTCTCAGCGGTCATCCCGGGCCTCCTTTTTCTTTGCCGGGGCAGAGCGGGCGGCGTTTTCCTTTCCCGCCTCCTTTGCGGCCTGGGCCATCTGCTCCCTTATCGGGGCGGGCCGCACCGCCTCAGCTTTTGCAATTATATCGTTACTCAGTCCTGTTTCCTCCTTTCCAGGCATGGGGATGACAGCCCCGCCCTTATAGTCATAGCCTGCCGCATGGATTGCAGACAGGGTTTCCGCCGATACCTTTCCATTCAAAAGCAAATCGGTATCAGCCATAAACGCCAGCGTGTCCCGCTGGGTAAATTCCTCCGGGAGCTTGCCGTTCCATGTCCGGCGCATTTCCCCATCCGGGCCCGGTTTATACCGGGTGGGGGCCCGCCTTGGCATATCCCGCCTCCTTTCCGGCCTTGGGACAAAGTGTCCCGAAGTCCTGCTTAATGCGCCCCGAAAATGCGCTGGGCGATGCCGCCCGTCTTAAAGAGCATAAAGCATAAGAGAACCGTATAGCCAACGGTTCCCCAGATTGCCCCGATGGGGTCGCCGCTGGTGGCGATCCCCTGGACGAGCACTGCATAAATAGCGACACACACTAAAATGAGCATCCCTTGAAAGCCCACGGCGAACAGGGATTTTAAGTAGTTCTGCCCTGTGCCGCCAAGCTCTCTGTTGGCAAGAGTAGCCACGGGGAGGGGCGCTAAACTGGTCAGCAAATATATTTCAATCATTCTGCCATACACCAAAACAAAAATGATAATCCCCATGACCTGCATGGTCACGCCGATCAGCGAGGACTGGAGCCACAGGCCCAAAAGCGGGCCCAAGTCCATCCCCTCCAGCGTGGTTTCCAATGCGGCCAGCATATCCGGGGTAATGTCTGTAGAGCCCTGGATCAGCCCCGCCGCCCTGGAGATGGTACTCTGGGACACATCGAACACAGCCATCACAATGTTAAAAGTGTTGGAGAGAATGAGGATGGCACAAGCGGTTTTGAATACCCACTTGTAGATATTCGCCACATCAAACTCGTGCATATTGTTTTTTTCCAAAAGCATCTGTATCAGCTCATAGGTGGCAACAAAGGTCAGCACCAGCCCGGCAATCGGTAAAATCACCGTTTCGGAAAGCTGGCGGATGAGGGAGAAAACCCCGGCGTTCCATGCCGCCGGGGTCGTCCCTACCTGTACCGCAATCTCTCCGACTTTGGCATTGACGGTATCAAAGAGCCCCGAGAGGTTCCCCATAATTCCGTCAATCAGCAGCTCCTTCAGCCAGTCCGTGAGCCAGTCGGTGAGAAAATCCATAGGCCCTCCTTAGAACAGGCCAGACAGCAGAGGAATCAGCGTGGTGCCGATCACGATGATGCCGCCGCCAGCCATGAGCTGTTTCATGCCCTGGCTTTTTGAGCCAGGGTTGTCCGAGCCGTAGCCCTCCAGAAGATTGACTACGCCCCATACGCCAAGGCCAGCGCCGAGGGCGATCACAAGGGTCTGTAAAGTGGTGATAGCGGATGCGAAAAATGCCATATAGTCCTCCATTTCTCCGGGATATTCCCGGCTATGAAAAAAGCCGCCATTTCTGGCGGCAGTTACCGACTTCGGGACACTTTGTCCCAAAGCCCATTTATGCAAAGGCGTCCGGATCGTCAATATCGTCATAGTTGAGGATGTCCTCGTCCTCGCCTGTGAGCCCATTGTCCTCCACGGACACCTTATACACCTCGCATAGTTCCTCCGGCCCGGGCCGCCTGCGGCGGTTGATGAGCCTGTCAAGGTCAAAGGCGTTTTTGATTTTATCGGCCTCAGCCGTGTATTTGTAGTTGGGGTGCTTTTTCAGATCATATTTGGGGGAGAAGAACGGGGGCAGGCCCCGCAACTGCAAAATGCACTTGTCCCCCGGCATGGTTGCCAGTTCCGCCGGGGTCATCAGCTCCCGGCCCAGCCGCTGGTTATTCTGGCTGTAGCTTTCCGACTGGCCACGGGAGCGGCTGTCGGTCTGCATGGAGATAGTGGCCTTTCCCAGCCAGTTCTCGGAAATTTCCTTGATGGTGCTGGCCTCCCGGCCTCCGAGGAAGATCACGCTGTCCATATTTCCCAAAATCGTCTCAGCGTGTTTGTCATAAATAGCCTTGCACTGCGCCAACTGCTGGTAAAAGAGGGTCAGCGACACCTCCCGGGAGCGGATCACCGCCACAATCTTTTCAAGCTGGGGCACCTGGCCAGTGTTGGCCGCCTCGTCCCACAGCACCCGCACATGGTGGGGCAGGCGGCCCCCGTGGACATTGTCGGCCCGCTCGCACAGGAGATTGAACATCTGCGAAAAAGCAAGAGCCACAAGGAAGTTATAGGTCTGGGTGGTGTCCGAGATAATAAAGAACACCGCCGTTTTCCGATCTCCGATGCGGTCAAGCTCCATTTCGTCATAAGACATAATCTCCCGGAGCTGGGGGATGTCAAAGGGCGCAAGTCTGGCCCCGCAGGAAATCAAAATGCTTTTTGCCGTCTTGCCGCTGGCCAGCTTGTACTTTTTGTACTGCTTGACAGCGAAACAATCCGGCTTTCTCTTTTCCAGCCCGGAAAACATATAGTCCACGGCGTTCATAAATTCCTCATCATCCTCTTTGACCTCCATACCGGAAATCATATCCACCAGAGTATTCATGTTCCGATCCTCGGCGGGGCCCTCGAAAATGATATAGGCGATCAAAGCGCAGTAAAGCAAAGTTTCCGATTTTGTCCAGAACGGGTCGCCCTCCTTGCCCTCGCCTTTGGTGTTGGAAATGAGGGCATCCACAAATTTAAGGATGTCGGCCTCGTTCTTGATATAGGCCAGCGGGTTATAGTGCATGGATTTTGAAAAATCAATGCTGTTGAATACCTTGACCTTATACCCCTTTTTCTTTTGGAGAAAAGCGCCCACCTGGGACAGCACCCCGCCCTTGGGATCGACCACCACGAAAGAGGAATGAGCCTGGAGCAGTTGGGGCGTGAGCCAGAACCGGGTTTTTCCCGAGCCGGACGAGCCGATGACACAGCAGTTGAGGTTGCGGGCGTTGGCCGGGTTTTGGGGCCGGGTATTCATGGTAAGGAACTCCGTCCCGGTCAGAATGACATTGTTTTCAAACTTTGGATCGACAAAGGGCTTGATGTCTTTTTCCGTCCCCCACCGGGCCGATCCATACTCTTCATCCCGGCGGAATTTTTTAGCGTTTTTGCTTTTTACATAGATCAGCAGACGGAACGCCGCCGCCCCCACGATGCCGATCAGCCAGTCAAAGGGATTGACTCCCGGGGCGAAGTCGGCAAAGGCCGGGCCGATGGTCTGGCCCAGCCCGATCAATTTGTGGGCGAAATCCGTACCCGCCGCCAGCCGGTAGGCTGTCCCGATTTTCAGACAGGCCCACAGGATAAACAGGTAGGGGATGTTGGGTATCAAATATTTTTTTATGCTATCTGTCCTCACGGGCCGCCTCCTTTACTCGTTCTTTCGCCCGGGGCTTTTCCACCGCAAGCCGCTCCGCCGCCTGTTTCAGTTGCTCCCGGATAGGGATGCGTCTGAATTTTGACTGCGTGAGCAGTTTCCGGGAATAGCTTTCAAAGCAGGCGGTAACAGCGTCCGCCTGTCCCGCCTTAAAAAACAGCAGATATTTGTCCGGCCCAGTTTTATAAAAGGCATAGTCCACATTGAAACGGCGGGCCATACGGTCAAAGAGCCTGGGAGCCTCCACCTCAATGCTGTTTATATTTTCTCCGTGGGCCATGAGCTTTTTCACGCTCTGCCTGCCGTGGGGCCTTTGGGCCGCCCGGTGCCGTTTGGCGATCTGGCCCCCAGCCGCCTGGAGCACATAAGCCAGCCCCCGGGCCGTCAGCTTGCCAGCCCGGACAGAGATCGCTATGGAGCTCCGGGAAATTTCTTCATCAATCAGTTACACCGCCTCCTTTCTCCGCTTTGGGACAAAATGTCTCGAAGTGCCTTGTCAGCGTTCCTCCCGGCCTTTTTCGGTCAGCCGCCGAAAGCCCTCTTTTGAGGAACCGTCAATCACCTCTTTGTAAGCGGCCATCTGCTCCCGGATGGAAAGCTGGGGATAGGAAAACACCTTATGCTCGGCGGGGATGTCCTGGGGGCCGTGATAATATTCCCTAAAGTCTCCGCTGGTCTGAACCACATAGCCGCCTGGGGCCATGTGGCCGCCCTCGTTGATGGAGATGTCCCTGCCGTATGCCTCATAGTCAAAATAGTCTTTCAGTTCTTCCGGGATCGGCAGGTCCTCCGCCCAGTAACGGCCCAAGTCCTCCTCATTTTCAATCTCCGGATAAAATTCAAAGCAATCCAGATTTTGCGTCAGATTGATAATATCTGCCACACTGGAGGTATGCGCCCCCGTATGGAGCACTGCCTCAAATTTTTCAAGCTCACCTTGATCGAGTTCCGAGAGCAGGCAGGCCAGATGGTTGAGCTCGTCCAGATTTTCATATTCACCCAGATAGTCATAGAGCCCCAGCACATCGCCGTCAAAGCTGGTAATAAAAAATTCCTCGTACCGTATGCCGTCCACGCCGATATGTTTCAACAGCGCCTGCACCTCCTGGGGGCTGGTGGGAAATTCCAGTGTTTCTCCCACCAGCTCCCCCTCGTTGTATTTGCCGAGGTTGGTAATGTAAGCCTCAAACAAGGATGCCATCAGCGTTTGCCCTGGCCCTTAACGGTCAAAATGCCCTCAAGGGTGGTGGCGGTAATCCCCAGCCGCTGGGCCACGGCAATATCATTTTTCATGGCCTCGGTCATGCTGTGGCCGCATACCACCAGCACCCGGGAGCGGCGGAGCAGGTCACGGCCAATGTCAATGCCGCTTTTATGCTCCTCGGGTACTGCGTCATTGAGGAACAGCGGCAGATAGAGGGCGGGGCAAATCGGGGCAAAGCCCGCCTCATATACGGCCCGGCAATACTGGGCCGCCAGTTCTGCGTTTTCACTGTCGCCGCCAAACCATGCGGCGGTAATGTATGCAAGGGGTCGTTTCATAAGTAAAAACCTCCGTTCTATCATAAAATCGTTCAACCCTAACCCCCCGCCCTTTCCCAATCATGGGAAAGGGGGCGGCTCTGGAGGATATACCCCCGCCGCTTGGCCGGAGATAGCACAGCCGGGGCAGGCCGTAAAGGGCAAGCCGCCGCAAGCGGCGGGGCCGTTGGCCCCCTTGACGGCCCGCTCCCGACTGCGCTTTTTTATCCCCGGCGACGGGGGATATATACCACCAGAGCCATCGCAGAGGGGCAGAGCCCCTCGGGACAAAATGTCTCGAAGTGGTTACTTGTCTTTTTCCATTTTCTTCGGGGCCTTTGCCAGCTCGGGCGGCTGTTTCTGTTTCCACTCGTCCAGCAGGCCGATGATCTGCTCTTTCATTTTGGCCGGAGTGACCTCCTTGCCGAAATACTTTTCCAGTTCAGCGGTTGAAATAATCACGCCTCGATCCTCCTTTTTCTTTTCTGATAAGATGCCGTCAATCACATCGCCGTTGAGCTTGCCCTCCTGATCCATCTCCCGGAGCTTTTTCGCCTGGGCTACCGAGGGGGACGCCTGCTCCCCGTCAATGGAAACGGCGATCAGCCTCTGGTTTTTGGGCCGGATATAAGAGAGCTCCACGGCGGGCATAAAGCCCATCTTTTTATCGTCCACCTTGTCCAGCAGTTCCGGCACAAGGGAGTTGAGCCGCAGATAGCGCATGACTTTTTTATAGTTCATGTCATGGGCCTCGCCCACAATCTCCACGGAACGCTTGCCAATGTCGCCCTCGGCCACATTTTTCAGCCGCCCGCCCTGGTGCTTGATGTCCTCCACTTCCAAGTCCAGCAGGGCGGCCAGTTCGCTGGGGAGCGTCTGATCCCTCTGCTTGTTGCTGTCCTTCATGGCCTGGACAGCCTCGTGGTCGCTCATATCCCGGACGATAAAGGGCATTTCCTCCAGTCCCGCCAGTTCACTGCCACGGCAGCGGCGGTGGCCCGCCACAATCTCATAGCCGTTTCCGTCCTTTTCCGGGCGGGCAAGGCCGGGCACCATCACGCCGTTTGCCTTAATGGATGCCACCGTCTCCTGCATTTTGGCATCGTCCCGCACCTTGAACGGGTGGGGCCGGAATGTATGGAACGGATGCATCTCGGAAAGTTTCAGATACATGAGCTTGCCTTCCTCCACCGGACGGGGAGGGGTGACTGGCCCGGGCGGAGCCTGCTCCGGGGCGGCGGCCTTCTTTTCGGGAGCAGTTTTCCCAGCCTTTGGGGGAGTTTGAGCGTCCGGAGCCTTCCCGTCACTTCGGGACATTTTGTCTCGCTTGGACGGCTGGGCCTCGCCGGGGGCCGCTTTGTCAGCCTTGGGCGGGCGGCCCTTGCGGGGCTTTGCCGCCTCCTTGCCAGCGGGCTCCGCTTTATCCTCCTTCGGGGAACGGCCACGGCGGGGCTTTTTCGGTTCGCCAGTGGCGGGCTGTTCCGCCTCACCGGGAGCCTGCTCCTTTGTGGGGGCATCCCCGGCTTTCTCTACCTCAGCCCGGGCCGCCTTTCGCTTTTCGCCCATGAGCTCATTGATCTGCTCAAAGGACACTACCACATCGCCGGGATCGGGCTTTGCGGGCCCGGTCTGTTCCTGCTGGGGTGTGGGAGCGGCCTGTTCGGGAGCCGGGGCCTGGGGCTGGCCAGCCGTTACAGACTCGGGAGCCTCCGGGATTTTTTTCTCACCGGGGCCCGTGTTCAGTTTGTCATCTGCCATTCATTAACCTCCTTTTCGTTAAAGTTGCACAAATTTCAGGCTTAAATTTCTGTAATTATTTTTTGCCTCCTTCCCGTCTACCCACGCAAAAAAGCCGCCCGGTTTTGATGGCCGGACGGCCTTTCAGCGTAATGTGATAGATCAAATATTATTTTTGTTGTTGGTAGGCTCCGAAAAGCCTTGTATTTGCGGTTTTCCTAATTTATATGGCCCTTAATATCCCTTGCACCAAAACTCTCTGTTTCGATATTTGTATTTCAGCTCCCCGAATTGCTCGTACAGCATCGTACTGCTCTTCCCCTTGAGGTAACCCACAAATTTTGAAACAGAATACTTTGGCGGAATCTCTAAAAGCATGTGAATATGGTCAGAGCAGACCTCTGCTTCTACAATTTTTACACCTTTCCACTCACAAAGCTGTCTTAGAATCCTACCTATTTCTCTCTTGTATTTCCCATAAAAGATTTTTCTTCTATATTTGGGTGCAAACACAATATGGTATTTGCAATTCCACTTGGAATGCGATAAACTGTTAATGTCATTCATACTCATTGAATGTCCTCCTTCTCTATTCTTCTTTGCAGTTGGCAGACCGCATTCCAAGTATAGCAGAAGGAGTTTTTTTTATTCAAATGTGTAACATTTCCGGAACCTCGCGTCCAATGCGTGGTTTTCTCATATACAAAAATACAGGCATGTCTCAACGCAGTACATGCCTGTTTCTATATGGCTATTGCAAGGTTCCCATCGACACGTGAATTTCGTTTCCACATACAGCCGCTTCAATTGCCGCCTGCAGCCCCTTTGTGATATCTGAAAGAGCCATAGACGGTGTATCCTCCTTATCCGCTACTTGCTCCGGAATAAATGGCACATGAATAAAGCCTGCCTTCATCTGAGGATACGATTGTTCCGCTAAATGTAGGGCCTCATATAAAAGAGTATTGCATACATAGCTCCCTGCCGAATAAGAAAGCTTCGCAGGAATTCCTGCCTGACGGATACGTTCCACCATCGCCTTTATCGGTAACGTCACAAAATACGCAGCTGCGCCATCTTCATGTATCGGAATGTCGATAGGCTGATTGCCATCATTGTCAGGAATGCGCGCATCAATCAAATTGATACCAATACGCTCCACCTCAAGGGCGTCTGCGCCGCCTGCCTGCCCAACGCACAGCACTATGTCCGGATTATGCGCTTTTACCGACTGAGCCAATACAAGCCCTGCTTTTTCAAACACCACGGGAATCTCTGCTTTTATAATTTCTGCACCAGAAATTACGTCCGGCAGCCTGTGCACTGCCTGCCATGACGGATTGGTATTTTCCCCGCCAAAGGGCTCAAATCCTGTTACCAAAACTTTCATCTTATCAACCTCCTCGTATTTTCTCAAATACTCCGTTTCATTCATTAGATTAAACTATTCTGTTAAAATGTCAACAGTTTTTCTAAAAGTATTCCCTGATAGCAAAAGAACCGTAAGCGGGTCATCACCTTGCTTACGATTCTTTTATAGGAATACAACTATGTGTGTCGTTTGCTATATTAGTTTCTCTCGCCGCACAGTTCTAAAATCGCAGAGGCAAACATAGCCCCGCTTGTCAGAAGTACGTCTAAATCAGCAAATTCATCAGGTCCGTGCATTCTGTTGTCAACCCCCGGCATTGCGCAGCCAAAAGTGACACCGTAAGGCATATTGTGCACATAGGAACCTCCACCTATAGCAATGCAGTGTCCGGCAAAGCCCGTATAAGCCTCATAGCACTTTAACAGCGTCTTAACCAGTACCGTATCCTCAGGCACGTGGTGCGCTTCCTCTCTTTCAGCCTCATACTGCAATCCTTTTTCTTCCGCCATATCCTCAATAGGTTTTAAGTTTTCCAAATTTGCGCAAATCGGTGTACGTGAATCAAATTCACCGGTTAACGTTTTTCCATTATAATTTAGAATATCAAGGCTTACAGTAATTTTGCCGGACAGTTCATCCTCCATATAGATACCGGCAGCCTTTCCGTAATAATCTCCATGGGGAAAGATTTCCTGTAAACTCTGTAGCTTTTCAAAGCCTAAGGATTCAGCAACCGGAAGCCTCACTAAAAGCTGCAGCATCGCAGTCGCAGCATTTCTCGCCTGCTCCGGTCTGCTGGCATGGCCGCCTTCACCATCAGCAGTAATTCCAATGAAATCACCTTTCAGCTTTTCCAGCGAAAAATCCACATTGGTTTCTTCTGAAACCACATTTAAGATATTTTTTAAATCTTCCGCAGTCAGACCCTCTATCACTGCCTTTGCCGAGCTTGGAATCACATTGATACTGCTCCCGCACTGCACAGATACAATGCGCGGCAGTCTTTTATCTTCAGGAAACTCTGCTGTCAAAGCTCCTTTTAAGCTGCCCTTTTCAATGTTGGCAACGGGAAATTCTCCGTCAGGTGAAAAAGCCATCTCTGCTGGTTTCGTTTTTGCTCTGTACATCTTCAAATCCAGGCAGCCCGATTCTTCATCGCAGCCAAGGAACAGCCTCACATTCTCAGCCAGCGCAATTCCTTGTTCTTTAATAGCGCGAAGTGCGTAAATCGCTGCCAGAGCCGGTCCTTTATCGTCAGCGGTTCCTCTTCCATAAACACAGCCATCGACAAGTTTCATCACAAAAGGTTCAGTGACCTGCCAGCCTTCCCCAGCCGGAACAACGTCCATATGGGCAAAGATATCCAGCTTTCTTTCACAGCTGTCATTTAGCTGTACAATGCCCAGACAGTTCTCCCAGTTTTCGGTATAAAGGCCAAATCTCTTCGCAATTTCAAGGGCTTTTTCAAGAGCCTGTGCAGGGCCGCGACCTACAGGAAAACCCGGTTCGCTTTCACCTCTGGTGCTGTCAATAGAAATCAGTTCTTCTAAATCCTGCAAAAACTCCTCTTTATATCCTTCAAAATACGCTTTTAAATTCTTTTGCTTCATAATATCTCCCATGCTTTAGTCTGCAATACGCGTGGCGCTTTCCTTACTGCAGCTCAGCAACTGCTTCGATTTCGATGAGAGTTCCCGGTTCAAAACCCTTTACCGGAACAATGATGCGGGCAGGCTTGTGTTCTCCAAAAAACTCTGCATAAATCTTATTCACAATATCCCAATATGTGTGATCCGCAACATACACCTTGCACATCACAATATTTTCCTTCACTGCACCTGCAGCTTCCACTACCTTCCCAACATTTTTAAGTGCGGCAACAGTCTGTGCTTCGATTCCAAGCTCCCTCTTTCCAGTCTCTTTATCTTCGCCGATCTGCCCTGCAATATAAAGGGTGCTTCCGCTGATTACACCTGCGGAATAATGTCCGCAATTTTCACCAAATGGATTTACAAATCTCATACTTTGACCTCTCTTCTCCCAGCTTATGCCTCTTTTACAGCGGTAATTAAAGTGATTTCTACCTTAAATTTCGTATCTGACAGTGCTGCGCCTACGCAGGTACGTACCGGCTGCGTGCCTTCTTCGAACCAGTTGTCCCACACGCCGTTAAATTCATCAAAAGTTCCCATATCCGGAAGATATACACTGGCAGAAATGATATGCTTCTTGTCTGATCCATACTTTTCTAGCTTTCCCTCCAAAATTTCCAGACAGGACAGCGCCTGCTCGGAAACAGTTTCGCCTTTATCAGAAATCTGACCTGAAAGGTAAAGCACTCCGTTGTGAATGACTGCTTCGTGGAAGCGTCCGTTTGAATTGTAACGTTCTAATTTCATATTTCTTTCTCCTTTTCGTTCCATAAATTATTTTCTTTGCATCTTTTTATTTTTACCGGTCTGCGTAGCGTTCTATCATACCGCTGCGCACATGGCTGTGGTTGCCATGCTCCATGGCGACTTTGCCGTTTACCAGCACATAGCTGATACCTTCCGGCTTGCTTCTGGGATCCACCATGTTCTTATTCGGTTTCAAGTTTTCCAAATCCGCAATGACGATATCTGCCTGCATACCTTCCTTCAGATATCCTCTCTTCGTTAAACCGAGAACCTTTGCCGCATTGCCTGTCAGCTGTCCCACTACTGTCTCCAGCTTATATCCACGCTCTAATCTGCTGTTGATGTACTCTATGATTCCGCAAAATCCAGATGGCGTTCCGTTATCCTTTGGCATATCCTCTACATCGCCTTCAAAATCATAGTTGGTCGCCATATTATCCGTTCCGATGCAAGCTTCCTTCGCCTCATAAAACCTTTCCGACTGCGGCTTGGCAAGAGACGGCGCAATGGGCTGAATATACCGAGTTTCCGGATCCCTTGCCAAAATTTCTATCAGTGCATGGGCAGAATCCGTTTCTAAAGCTTCTGCAATATCACAAATGCGTTTACCTTCCCATTCCTTGCATGCGCACCTGCCGATTACAGCTTGATCGTTCCACCTTGGAAATACGATGTTCTCATTTCTGTTGATGCACTCTGCCAGATACTCTCGGTATCCTTCACTTTTTAATCTTTCCCCGAAAGCCTTTTTGCCTCCGCAGCTCGTTACGTAGTAAAGCAGCACCTTACTCAAATCACTGAAATAGTACATGGCATAAAGGTTCGGCACCAAAACATCCCATGTAGCGCGCACGCCCTTTTTTCGATAGACTTCAATGAGTTTCAGCGTTTCCTTTTCACTTTCGTAGATTGCTTTTTCATCATCTAACTCATCAGCTGCTTCAATATGACTGACATGAACATGCACGCCGGTCTTAAGACCGATTTCCATCAATTCTTTTACGCCATCTAAAGTTCTATGGTCTTCTACGGTTTTTCCGTGGCGATGGTTTCGCATCTGCACATGGGCAGTGAGAATGCCATCATATGGCTTTAAGCATTCTGCTAACCTAAGGAGTTCCTCATCGTCTGCGTCCCAGCCCGGCGTATAGTCAAGACCGTATGAAATTCCAAAAGCGCCTGCTTCCATGGCTTCCTTGACCCAGTACTCCATTTCTAAAAGCTCCGCTTCCGTCGCAGGTCTTTCCGCATGGAGCCCCATGGCGTTCTGACGCATGTTACTGTGTCCTGCTATCATAAACAGATTGACGGCAACACCTTGCTCCCTCAAATACCGCTGATACTCCCCAAAGGTTTTCCACGACATATTGATTCCAAAGCACTTTTTCATGCCGGCTTTTAACGTCGGCACATCGATTGCCGGATATTCTCCCGGAAAATGTCCGATTGTAGAAAAAGGCATCATTTCCTCGTATGCAGGACCTTCTACGTGCATCAACGTCCAGTATTTATCAAGGGGCGTCATTCCCATACCGCAGTGGCCTGTAAATGCTGAGGTTACGCCTTGACCAATGAGGTTTTCCGCATCCGGCTGCATAAAAATGCTTACATCGGCATGGGAGTGCATATCGATAAAACCCGGCGTTACAAACTGTCCTTTTGCGTCAATGATCGCTTCACTGTCTGCCTCTGCAAGGATTCCAATTTTTGCAATCTGCCCGTCTTTTACTCCAATATCTGCTTGATAGCGCTCACTTCCCGTTCCATCAATGAGCATACCATTTTTTATGATTAAATCATACATGTCGACACCTCTTGGACTTTTTTCTATTTCTTTCCGATTTCTTTCGTCATATAAAGGTCGGTTCTTCTGCCGATGACAAGAGGCAGCTGCTGTCTGGTGTTCCCCACTTCTGCCATGTCAAGGTCCACATACAGCATGCAAGGCTTTTCCTCTGCTCTGACCAAAATGCGTCCCATCGGATCGCAGGCAATGGAGTTTCCGTAGGAAACATACACACCGTCAACATCTCTTGCAGGCGCTACACCCACCGTAAAAATCTGCTCATCTACGGCACGCTGTCTGAACATGGTCTCCCAGTGCAGTGGTCCTGTAGTCATATTAAATGCTGCCGGCACGATGGTTACCTGTGCGCCTTTCAGCATCATGAGGCGGGATAGCTCCGGAAAACGGAAATCAAAACAGATACATAGGCCAAAGGTAATACCCTTGAACGCAAATGTAGTCACATCATCTCCCGGCGTAAAGGTGTCTGATTCCTTAAAATACTGCCCACCCTTGATATCAATATCAAAGAGGTGCATTTTTCTATGCTTTCCAATCTGTTTTCCTGTCTCATCAAAGACATAAGCTGTGTTATAAATCTTTCCGCAGCAGGCTTCCGGCATACTGCCTGCGACAAGACCAATCCGGTTTTCTGCAGCGCATGCCGACATGGTTTTCCATGAATGTTCCCCTTCCTCTTCTGCAAATCGCTTAAAGTATTCTGCAGTATACGGACACTGGAACATTTCCGGAAGCACCGCAAGCTCTGCACCCCGCTGTGCTGCTTCCCTTACTTTCTCGCAAGCATATTTCAAATTCGCTTCCTTGTCCTTTGTGACAGGCATTTGAATCATCGCTATTCTCATCGTTTCTTACTTCCTTTCCTAAAGCCTTCCCAGCTGCTTTAATGCATCTGCTGCTTTTTCAATATCAGAAACCGAATTATGTAACCCGATAGAAAGTCTGATATATCCCGGTCTGTGGGTCACTCTTATCTTTGCCTTTTCAAAAATGTCACTAGCCCGGTCGTAATGCTTTTCATCATAATACATCACCAAAACCCCGGACAGGTTTTCTGACTGGGGCAGAATATCCAGCCCGCAGCCCTGCAGCTTTTCTCGCAGGAGTATTTCAAGACCTCTGACATGATTTTGTATATTTTCTTTGCCCAGCTCCAAAATCAGGCTCAAACTGCTCTCAAGAAGGGCAATGCCGATAGCATTTGTCGTACTTCCTTCAAAGCGCTCCGCATCGCTACGCAGGGAAACTTCATCAATACTATCCAGCGTCTGCGGCGGATCCGGTTCATATACGGCGCTGCTTCCTCCTACATACGAAGGAACTATCTTTTCAATCAAATCCTTGCGGCAATACATAATTCCTGTTCCAAAGGTTGCCAACATACCCTTATAGCAGCCGCAGGAAAGAACGTCTATGTGCAGTTTTTTTACGTCGATAACAAGTCTACCCAATGCCTGTATACCGTCAACTACAAAGAGAATATTTCGCTCTCTGCAAAATCTGCCGATTTTTTCTAAATCCAAGCAAATTCCCGTTCCAAACTGAACAGCCGATAAGCTGATTGCCCTCGTATTTTCATCTACCGCTGCAAAAATCTGTTCTTCCGACAGGTTTCTCCCATCCGTCTTTATCAGTTTCAACGCATACCCGTATTTCTTGGAACTGCAAATCCACGGATAGAGGTTAGACGGATTTTCCATATCACAGACAACCACGTTATCGCTCTTTTCAAAGGGATAGCCCTGCGCCACGATGGAAATTCCCTCCGTAGTACTTTTGGTAAAGGCAATTTCATCAGTGTCTGCATGAATCAATTCCGCCAGCATCTCCTTTGCGCTAGTTCGCTGTGGTCCAAGGCTTGTAATGCCGTTGACACAAAGACTCTCTACATAGCCTTCCATGAAGCGCGAACCCGCCCTTTGGGTGCGCAGCGGCGGAAGTCCTATAGAGCTGGTATTCAAATAAACCACATCGCCGAGAAACCCATACTCGTTTTGAATTAACGTTTCATTTATTACACTCATGCTTTGTTTCCACCAATCATCACATTTTTAACTAAAAGGCTCGGCCCTCCGTAGCAGTAGTTTTTATAATCGAATTCATGCAGCTGCAAATCTTCTCCTACCGCCGCAATATTTTCGAATAAATCACGGAGATTTCCTGCCATGGTAAGCTGATCTGCATAGCCTATCGCTGCGCCATTTTCATAGACCACCCCTTTGCAAGGAATGGAGAAGGAACCGTCGGCAACGTGAACGGAATGGAACTCGTCTGAGGAACAGGTGATATGGAGTCCATCCAGTAGCTTGTCTGTCAGTTCCTCTTTGGGCGTTTTGCCCGGCTTGATATAAAACACGTTTGGCAGAGTCTGCAGGTCGATTGGAAGCATTCCAGTCAGCGTAATCCCTCGACCGCCATGTCCGGTTGCTTTTAAGCCCAGCTTCTCTGAAGCCCTGTGATTTGTCATAGGCGATTTGAATATACCATCCTTTACAATTTCTGTCTCTTCACAAACAGTGCCTTCCGCATCTACCGGAATGTCATAGCCCCAGCCGTCGCACTTGGCTCCGCTTATCACCGTAAAAAGGTCACTTCCCACTCTACTGTTCAATGCGTCCGCAAGAGGAGACAGCCCCGAAACCATGTGGTCTCCGCTAAAGAGCTGCCATGCAGTCATCAAAATATTGCAAACGACTTCATTGCTCAGAACCACGTCATATGTGCCGGACGGAATTTCAGTAGCCACAAGCTTTCCCGCTCCGTCCAGCAAGTTTGCTTCAGCGATTGCATACTGCAGCAATTTTTCAAAGTCAAGGTCTGCCAGTTTTTTTACACAGAATAACTTGGTACCTTTTTGAGGTTTTCCGCTTTCCCGCTTCATGGCAACCTGCAGCGTTACCATGTAATATACATTTTCAGCATAAGCGTCTACACCCCATGTATTTACTACATACCTTGTAAAGCAGGTTTTGCGCAGCGTCAGTTCAGCAGAAATAACACCTTCTTTTTCTCTTGCCGATTTCACAAGAAAAAGGGCTTTTTCCTTCATCTGATCATAATCTGTGCCGTCATCTTCGGCAAAAATCCTTACAGGCTCTGCGCAGTGATGCATCGGTTCTTTTTTGGTATTTTCACCCTTTGGGGCATTTGCCAGAGCCTCCAGAAGAAGCGCCTCCGGATCTGCGTTCATATCCTCGGTGTAAAGGTATCCTGTACCGGTCTTTTCTCCTACTGCCCGCAGGTACATACTGGTCGTATCGAAGTAACGGCTGTCCCTTACCTTATCATCGCAGATTGTGACGAGGCATTCTTCCCTACGCTCCGCGTTTACTTCCGCTTCTGTAACTTCTGACGGCAGATTGGAAAATATATTTTTAAACTGATCTAACGTAATTCTCATTTTTCGCCTCCTACCATCATTTCTTTTATACGCATCTGTGCGCCGGAAGTGGTTGTATTGACAAGGCCGGAAGCTGCACCGCAAAATGCGCCGCCGTCTTCATATACCATTTTCTTTCCGACACGGTCGATATTCATCATTGCGTCTTTTGCTCTTCCTGTAAGAATCGCACCTTTCACAAGTCTGTCAAGCTTTCCGTTTTTAATCAGATACGCTCTTTGTGCACCGAGAGAAAACTCTTCTCCCGCTGTACCACCTCCAAGCTCTTCTACGAAAAGGCCATAAGGCACAGAGCGAATCATGTCTTCTTCATCGTCTTTCCCACAAGCAAGATAGGTGTTGCTCATTCTTGCTACCGGCGCATAGGTATAATCCTGGCGACGGCCGCTTCCTGTTCTTGCAAAGCCTGTTCTAATGCTGCCGATTCTGTCGACCAGATAGGATTTTAAGATTCCATTTTCAATGAGTACATTTTTCTGCCGCAGCATGCCCTCATCGTCATAAATAGAGGAACCGTACATCTGCGGCAGCGTTCCGTCATCGATAACAGTCACCTTGTCAGAAGCAATCTGCTGCCCCATCTTTCCTGCATAAGTCGGATCAATCTGCAGATTAGTAACCTCCAGTCCGTGACCGCAAGCTTCATGGAAAAATGTGCCGGAACTTCCTCCTGCTGCAAAGATAACCGGCATTCTGCCCACCGGTGCAACCTCTGCAAACATGGTTTCCTCCATACTCTTTAAATCTGCTGTCATGCGATCGATATAGCTCTCGTCAGAAAAAGCTTCAAATCCCATCGGCCTTGTAAAATCAGTGAAATGCCCTGCCGATTTATCTCCGGCCTCAAGCTTTGGCATCTGTCTGATTCTGGATACAACTCTTCTGTCCTCTGCCAAAACACCTTCGGTATTTGCAATGCGTACCCTCTGGTCTACATCGAAATAGGTTAAATCCAAGCTTCTGAGGTACTTACAAGAACTCCTCATAGCTTTATCAGCATTTTCAAGAACCTTTAACTTTTTAGCACGCTCTACACTAGATGGTAAGACCTTTGCCTCGCACGGATTGGAAATCCCAATAGACGCTGTCTTTGGCGCTGTAAATCTGCCCTGTTTTTTCTCTTTCAGCATCGCAGCACCGATTCTTGCCAGCTTCATCATCTCGGTATGGGATAAACTATTTGTATATACATAGACACATTCTGTCCCCGAAATCAGATAAAGACCTGCCCCTTTGCGTCTTGCCTTTGCAATATTTCCTACCGATGACTCCTTGTATGAAATATTGAATTCATCCCTGTCTTCCAAAAATAGCTCAGCAAATTCAGCGCCCAGTTCCAGTGAGTACTGTAACACTGCATTGATTTCTGCCTGTTTCATAACCATTCTCCTTTCACGCCGCTCACTTTTCAGTTAAGTGACAGGCAGCAAAGTGCCCTTCTGCAATCTCCCTTAACTGCGGTTTTTCTGCTCTGCAGCGATCTGTCGCATAAGGACAACGCATTGCAAAATTACACCCTTGCGGCAAATTGATAGGACTCGGTACATCGCCTGTTAAAAGCATTCTTTTTCTCTTGCGCTCAATGGTCGGATTTGGAATCGGAATTGCAGAAAGCAGGGCTTTGGTATACGGGTGAGCGTGATTCTTATAAAGCTCATCGCTAGGCGCAAGCTCCACAATAGAGCCCAGATACATTACCGCAATCCGGTCGGAAATCTGTCTTACCATGGAAAGGTCATGGGTAATGAATAAATAGGACAGTCCTCTCTCCTCCTGCAGCCGCATGAGAAGATTTACAATCTGCGCCTGAATGGAAACATCCAGTGCAGAAATCGGCTCATCGCAGACAATCAGTTCCGGATCCATCGCAAGAGCTCTTGCAATACCGATACGCTGTCTCTGCCCTCCGGAAAACTCGTGAGGATAACGGTTGACATGTTCCTTATTAAGACCGACAAGCTGCAAAAGCTCTACAACCTTTTCCTGCCTTTCTGCCTTTGTCCCGATTTTATGAATTTCCATGCCTTCATCGATAGAACTTCCCACCATCACCAGCGGGTCTAAGGAAGCGTAAGGGTCCTGAAAGACCATCTGTACTTTCTGTCTGTAGGTAAAGTTTTCTTCTTTATTAAACTTCCAAATATCTTTTCCGTTATATTTGATACTTCCTTCACTGGGCTGATACAGCTTTACGACGGTACGCCCAAGGGTCGTTTTACCACAGCCGGACTCGCCTACAAGACCTAGAATTTCACCTTTTCCGATGGAAAGGGTAATATCGTTGACTGCCATCAGCTTGCCGCCGCCAGCCACATCAAAGCTCTTTTTTACGTGATCTAATTCCATCAACGTTTCTCTATTCATTGACAGTCACTCCTTTCTCTTTGATATAATCCGGATCGTGAAGCCAGCAGGACGCATAGTGACCTGCTTCCTCAAAGTCCTGTTTTGGCGGTGCGCAGCGTGCGCAGATATTCATGGCATATTTGCACCGTGCTGCAAAAGCACAGCCTAAAGGAGGCGCAAGCAAATCCGGAGGGGAACCCGGAATGGAAGATAACTGTTCTTTGTGATTGCTATCCAGTCTTGGCACGGAATCCAGTAGTCCCCATGTATACGGGTGCTTTGGATTTTCAAAGATTGTGTCCACATCACCGTGCTCCACAACCTGACCGGCATACATGACGTAAATTCTTTCTGCCATGTTTGCTACAACGCCAAGGTCATGGGTAATCAAAACGATAGATGTATCGATTCTGTCCTTTAAGGAATTCATCAGTTCAATAATCTGCGCCTGAATGGTTACATCAAGCGCCGTCGTCGGTTCGTCTGCAAACAGTACCTTCGGGTCACAGATCAGCGCCATGGCTACCATAATTCTCTGGCGCATACCGCCGGAAAGCTGATGTGGATAGCGCTTGATATTTTCCTCCGGCGAAGGCAGGCTGACAAATTTCAGCATTTCTACTACTTTCTCCATCGCCTCTTTTTTGCTGACCTTGTTGTGCTCTCTATAAGCTTCTGCAATCTGATCGCCTACTCTCATAGTCGGATTCAGATAGGTCAGCGGATCCTGGAAAATCATCGTCATTTCGTTACCCTGCAGCTTTCTCATCTGCTTTCTGCTGTAGTTTGTAATATCCTCCCCACGGAAGATGACTTTTCCCGATTTGATTTTTCCGGCAGGCTTTTGCAAAAGTCCCATGGCAGTCTGAATGCTGACTGTCTTGCCGCAGCCGGATTCTCCTACAATGGCAATGGTCTCTTTCTTATGTAAATGCCAGTCTACGCCTCTGACGGCCTGTACTTCTCCCGCATAGGTAGCGAAGCTGACCGCAAGATTTTCTACTGAAAGTATTTTTTCTCTTTCCATAATCTACCTCCTATTAGGAACGCAGGCGCGGGTCTAATGCGTCACGCAGTCCATCGCCGATCAGGTTAAAGCAGAGCAAGGTGATGCTCACAAAGATACAAGGAATAATAAACTGATATGGATAGCTCTTAAAAGATTCTGATGCAATTTTAATCAGCTGACCCCAGCTCGGTGTCGGCGGCGCTACGCCAAGACCGATAAAGCTGAGGAAGGCCTCGTTAAAGATAACCGACGGAATCAGCAGGGTCATCTCTACAACCAAAATACCCAGAGCATTTGGAATCAGGTGCTTAAACACCAGTCGTTTAGACGATGCTCCCAGCACCGTACTTGCCATAACAAAGTCTCTCTCCTTGTTTTGCAGCACCAGGGCTCTGGTGGTTCTCGCTGCACCCAGCCAGCCGGTCAAAGAAAATGCAATAATCAGCGTAAAGATATTGCCGCTTCCCAGTACCATCATCAGCAGAATGTTGTAAATCAGAGACGGAATACCCATGAGGATATCGATGATACGCATGATGACCATATCTACAACGCCGCCAAAGTAGCCGGCAAAACCGCCCACAGTCATACCGATCAAATATGGAATCAAGGTTGCCGCAACAGCAATGAATAAGGAAATTCTTCCTCCCTGCCATACACGAACCCAAAGGTCACGCCCCAGGGTATCTGTGCCAAACCAGTGTTCTCCGCCCGGCCTGCAATTGATAGCAGAGTAGTCGTTGCTGTAATAGTTATATTGTGAAATCATCGGTCCAATCAGTACCAGCAAAAGAATCAAAGCAAGTATCCATAGAGCCACGATGGCTGTTTTTCTCTTTTTAAAGTTTCTCCATACATCTTTCATAAAAGTTGTAGGCGGACGAGATATCACCTCGGCAAAGCCGTCGCTTTGCACCAGAGCTGATAGATCGTCTTTACGAAATTTTGTCTGTGTCATTCCTCTTTCTCTCCTTTAACTTGTTCTGATTCTAGGGTCTACAATGCCATACAGAATATCGACGATAAAGTTCATCAATACCAAAAAGCTTCCATAGAAGACGGTCAGTCCCATAACCAGCGGATAATCCAGTGTGCTGACTGCGTTGACAAAGTGCTTGCCAAGTCCCGGGATTACAAAAATTTGTTCCACAACGAAGGAACCCATTACCACACCTGCAATAGCCATGCCCATGCTGGTCAGAATCGGAATCATCGCGTTCTTCAGCTCATGGCGCAGGGTAACCTTTACCGGCGATAAGCCCTTAGCGTAAGCTGTTTTGATGTAATCCTGGGTCGTAATGTTTAGCATGCTGGCACGCATACTTCTGGTGACGCTGGCGATGGTTGCCACCGACATGACAAATGCAGGCACGATAATATGCTGCATCGTTCCCCAGCCGGAAACCGGAAATAGGTGTAGCTTTACGCCAAGGAAGAAACGAAGAAGCGGTCCGATTACCATACAAGGCAGGGAAATACCTGCAACTGCAAGGACTATCAAAAGATAATCAGGCCACCTGTTTTTAAATTTTACACATAAAATGCCGAATAAAATTCCCACCGCATAAGCAAAAAGAACTGCAACCAGTCCCAGCTTTGCCGAAATAGGGAAATGAGTTTTAATAATATCAGAAACACTTCTACCTACATATTTCAGGGAAGTTCCAAAATCTCCGTGAAGCAGATTTTTCATATAAGTCACATACTGCTCCATCACCGGCTTATCAAGGCCGTAGTATTCCATCTGCTGCTGCTGGATTTCCTTTGGTACCTTGTCATTTAAGAATGGATTGCCCGGAAGCAGCTTCATCAAAAAGAAGGTCAAAGTAGCCAGCACGAAAATGGTCGCTAAAGAGATTAAAATTCTCTTAAAAACATATTTTGCCATCTTATTTCTCCAATAAAATGGGACTGACTGATTATCTCATTCAGTCCCATATTCCAATAACTTATTCTGTCAGTTCAACGTAAGTTGCATCGATATAGTTTCCGTATGTGATGCCTTTTACATTTTTTGTATGTGCACAAAAGCTCTTGGACCAGTATGCAAGGATGCTTGCCGGGTCGTCGCAGGCAATCTTTTCCATATCAAAGAGCAAATCCTTACGTTCTTTTAAGGTTTCAGCACCCTTAGCTTCTTTATAGGTCTTAGAAAAATCTTCGTTCTTGTAGCCAAAACACTGAGAGCTGCCAAAGTCATACGCGTCAGCAATGCTGTCTGTGCTCGCCCAGTCTAAGGTACCGAGAGTCTTTCCGCCCCACCAGATGTCCCATTCGCCGTTATCGACCTTGCTCAGCATCTGCTGAATCGGAAGTGGGTTTAAGCTGCACTTGATATTCAGTGTGGACAGAATCATATCCTGTACTGCCTGCAAGGCCATAGTGCTGTTCTGAGATTCGTAGCATACCATGGTAAGCTCCGGTACATCGTCGATGCTTGCACCCAGCTCTTTCAGCGCAGCTTCCAGGCATTCCTTTGCCTTTTCCGGATTTCCTTCCGCCGGCCAGGCTTCAAACGGGTACTCCTCATTAAAGGTCTTTTCTACACCCAGTGCATCCGGCGCTGTAATACGAGTAGCCGGCTCTGCTGCTCCTGCGTAGATACTGTCGACCAATGCCTTTCTGTTTACTGCATAGTTGAGGGCACGTCTGAAGTTTGTATTTTCCATAAAGCGTTTGCTTTCTTCTGTACAGCCGCCGGAGTTCATATGTACAAACTGATAACCTGAAGTAAATGGATCAATCACAATGTTTCCGTCCTCAATGTCTTTTACTGACTCATAAGCAAAGGCTACCATTGCGTCCACTTCACCGGCAGACAGCATATCCGCAGCTGCTTTTTCTTCCACGTCTACGGTAAGCTCCATGCCGTCAACCTTGATGGAATCCTTATCCCAGTAGTTTTCGTTCTTTGCAAGGATAATCTTGCTGCCGTGTTCCCAGGAAGTCACAGTAAAGGCCCCGTTACCCATGAACTTTTCTGCTTCACTGCCGTACTCGATTCCGTATTCCTCTACCACATCTTTCTTCACCGGTGCAAACCAGTAGTTGGATAATTCATAGAGCTTTTCAAGACCAGAAGACTCAAAGGTAACCTTCAGCGTGTGTTCATCTACTGCTTCAACGCCTACATCTTCTGCCTTACATTCTCCCTTAAAGAACTCTTCACCATTCTTGAAAATAAAACCTCTGTCAGCATTGCCACAAGCATTATCTGCAGTGATTAAATTTAAGAAAGAATAGGCGAAATCCTCTGCTGTCAGCGGCGTACCGTCGCTCCAGGTTGCCTCTTCTCTCAGGTTGAAGGTATATTCTTTTCCATCATCGCTGACAGTCCAGTCCTTGGCAACGCCGGGTACGATTTCACCACCTTTAAATCTGACGAGAGTTTCCACCAGCAGAATCGCAACTTCATAAGAGCCGTCATCGTTGATGCTTCTAGTGTCAAGAGTCGTCGCATCATAGTTTCTAGCCCAGCGGAAAATCTTTGACTGGCTGCCGTCTCCGTCGTCTCCGCCGCCGCAACCGGTTACCATGGCTATACAAAGCAGTACAGCTAGCAGTGAAACTAATTTCTTTTTCATTTTTTCCTCCTCATTTGACTTCTCCAATTCCCTTTTGAGCCGTCTAATCTGTCTCCTCATTTCTGATTCTTTCTGTGATTAGATCACTAATTGGATTATAGTCTCCTCGCTGGATTTTGTCAAGTATTTATCTGAATTTTTCTACTATCATCAAATATTTTATCCCGCATTAAAGACCTGTCTTTATTTTGAAAAAAGACGAAGACTCTCTATTTTTCTTGTTAGATACGCCTTGTAAATTTTTTCTTGCCAAAAGTCAGAAAATGGTATAATCTATGGTTAGATAGTTTTAACAAAGGAGACCAGTTATGGATTCTATAGTAAACCGTGTTTACGATGATCTAAGACGCCGCATTCTGCAGAATGAGTTTGGACCAAACGGTGTTTTAGTAGAACAGGATATTGCCGAGGAATACAAAGTTAGCCGCGGCAGTGCCCGCGAAGCCATGCAAAAGCTTTGCGAAGCCAAATTTTTGATCAAAAGGCCTAGAAAAGGCTATTTTATTTACAATTTTTCTACCAGGGAAATGCAGGAAATTATACATACTCGTTACTTCCTGGAAGTAGGTGTTGTTAAGCATATCATTGCCCATTGCACTGATGAACAAATTCGCGATTTATACAACTGTATAGACGGCGAAGAGTATCCTACTTTACCTGAAAAGGTAGTCAACCGTCAGTTCCACCTGCAAATGGCTGAACTTACAGGAAATAAGTTTCTCGTAGAATTGCTGGAATCACTCCTTGCCTTTACCGTTCGAAAAGCAATTCATCTTTCCACCTCCAGCACCAAAAGTAAGCACGAAGCATTAATTGAGGCTCTTTTAGCAAGAGACGAAGAACTAATATGCCAACGCTTAAGAGAGGATTTAGACGTTGAACCTCTATTGCCGCAAAGCGACCTTGCATTCAGATAATCAAGGTCATGATTACCTCTTCCAGCAATAGTTTTTTCTATGGTCGCAAAATATTTGATACTCTTTATACTCTAATAATAATCCACCGGCTTAGCCGGTGGTTTTCGTTCTACAAGAAAAGGTATAGCCTCAAGCCTTTATGATTCAGCTTGACTCTATACCTGTTTTCCTCTAAAAACCCCTTTAAGTTTAGACCTCCGCCAAAGTCTACCCCCCCTAAAAAGTTTATAGTCCTTTAAAATTCTAGTTTTATTCAGCTTTCTTCACCATGCAGCCCTTCTTGTACATTGCAATTCCGTACTTTAATATCGGTCTGTATCCGTCAGCTGAAAGTGGTGCAGCATAATCCTGCGCTTCTATCTGCTG
>NZ_QWEQ01000019.1 GCF_009936045.1 Emergencia sp. 1XD21-10
CTGATTTAATATGATTAATATGTAATAGCCTGTGCTGCAGAGAAACCGGCGCGCCATAATCTCAAGATTTTTTTGGACATCCGGCGTCCACCCCATGAAAACCGCCAGATTGGGACTGATTTTCTAAAAAACTGGCGTACGCCGCCTGATATCCACTTTTTTGATATTTTACTGTAGGACGCTAAAGTTTTTCCGGCTATCTGTCTGCATTTCTTTCTGCCGCCGCCATTTTGCCTTAAAAAGGTTTTGGATTTGGCACTTTCTCATAGGTCTACACCATGTATACAGAAATCAAGCCCAAAATTGGCGCACGAAAATTTCGCTTAAAGTTTCGTGAACCAGGTGCTACGGTATCCTTTCTGCAAATCTTGCAACAGAATAATATTTTTCTCCACTCGCCGATTTACCTCCTGCTGCACTCATTTTTCTTCCGTGAACCCAGTGAATCCGCTGGTCTTCGTCAGTACGCCGTCCTTGTCCACAAAAAGCGCTTCCACACCGTCAATACCCTCAATAAAGTCGATACCCTCTTCCACGCCCAACATGAGGCATATAGTCGCCATAGCGTCACAGTCGGCAGAGGTTCCTTTATCACCCACGAGACTTACGCTAACTACATCGTTATTCACCGGCCAGCCGGTTTCCACATCTAATATATGATGGTAGTAAGTTCCGTCCGCTCCTTCAAATCCGCGCTCGTAGATACCGGAGGTCACCACCGTTTTATTTGCGGTCTCCACATAGCCGACAATTTCTCCACTATCAGAAAACGGCTTTTCAATACCAATTTTAAAGGCATCGCCGCCCTTATCGCCAATTACGATAATATTGCCGCCAAAGTTGACAACGGCGCTGGTAACGCCCAATTCTTCCAGACACTCCGCCGCACGGTCAGCCACATAGCCCTTTCCTATGCCGCCTAAGGTAATCTCCGCCTTAGGATTTTCCAGCGTTACATCATTTCCGTCAATCTTCACCGCCAGGTAGTCAACACCCTGCATAGCTTCCTCCACTGCCGCCGTAGAAGGCACCTTCGGCTCCGACTCATGAAAATCCCACAAAGCAGCTGCTTTTCCGATGGTGATATCAAACTTTCCGCTGGAAAGATCGCCATAATACAATGCCTTTTTCAGCAAAGAAACCGTTCGCAGGTCGCATGCAACAGCCTTGCCGTCTGCATGATTTACCTTGTAAATATCACTGCCCTCAATGGTCGCACTGATCAGCGACTCGTACTCCGCACATAATGCAAAAGCTGTGTTAATGGCATTCTCCGCATTCTCCTGCCCCATAGCTTCCATATCGTAAATCGTAATCTGGCATAGAGTGTCCATGTAGTAACTTGTTTTTGATACCGGCTTTTCTGTACAGCCAGTCTGTGTTATAATAATAGAAGCAGTCATTATCGCAATGACCGCAATGGAAAGAAATTTTTTCATTACATATACCTCAAACTTTATTGGAGTTTTTATGTTCAAAATCATCAACAAGGCTGATATCGTGCTCTTTTTCTGCCTGCTTCTCATGGGTCTTGGTCTTTCTGCGTGGTCCCTCACATCGGGCGGTGCTGGGCAACAGGTCATCGTCACGGTGAACGGACAGCACTATGGCACCTACAGCCTCTTCGAAAATCAGACGATAGAGATTCAGCAAAAGAATCATCTTAATAAGATTACCATAAAAGACGGCACGGTGCAAATGACTTATTCCGACTGCCACAACCAGGTGTGCGTCAAAGACGGCAAGGTTCGCATGGCAAATCAGAGCATTGTCTGCCTGCCAAACAAAGTCATGGTCGAAATCGTCGGCGGAGAGGGGGAGCTTGATGCAATCTCAAATTAGTACTCGTACCCGAAGAACTAAGGCGCTAGCCCTTTCTGCCATGTTCGCCTGTCTTGCGCTGATTTTTTCCTATGTAGAAGCAATAATTCCTTTTAACATCGGAATCCCCGGTGTCAAACTGGGGCTAGCCAATCTAGTCATTGTCATCGCCCTGTACGAGCTGAATTTTCGCTACGCCTTTGTCATCAACATGATCCGAATCCTGCTGGCAGGACTTTTGTTTAGCGGCGTATTCGGTGCGCTTTACTCACTGGCTGGCGGCATTTTGTCCCTACTCGTCATGTGGATTTTGAAAAAGACCGAACTGTTCAGCATGGTCGGCATCAGCATGGCAGGCGGCGTGGCGCACAACATGGGGCAGCTTTTGGTCGCCGCCGCCATCGTATCCAATCTGCGCATGTTCCTGTATTTTCCGATATTGATGTTCAGTGGGCTTGTAACCGGCATTCTCATGGGCATTGTCGCATATGTCATCGACAACAAAATACCAAAAAGTATATTTAGATAGAAAGAGGTTTTTTATGAAACAGCAATTAATTGACCTGCGCACACGCATGCAGCAGGCAGGCGTTGACGCCTACATCATTCCAACCACAGATTTTCACGGCTCCGAATATGTCAATGACTACTTCAAATGCCGCAAATTCCTTTCAGGTTTCACAGGCTCCGCGGGAACCGTGGTTGTCACACAGGAGGAAGCATATCTCTGGACGGACGGCAGATATTTTCTACAAGCGACGGATCAGCTAAAAGATACCGGCATCGGCCTGATGAAAATGGGGCAGCCAGGGGTTCCGACCATCGACGCTTATTTAAAAGAAAAGTTGACGCCGGAAAACACCATCGGCTTTGACGGCAGAGTCTGCGATTACGCCTTTGGCTGCAAACTGGAAAGCATCTGCAAAGTAAACTACGAACTGGATCTGGTCGGTGACATCTGGAAAGACCGCCCCGCTATCAAACCGTCTAGGATTTACGGGCTGCCGTCCTCTGTCACCGGTGAAACAGCTGGTTCCAAGCTGGCGCGGGTTCGCAGCTATATGGAAAAAAAGGGCGCTGACTATCATCTCATCACGAAACTAGAAGAAATCGCATGGCTTTTCAACGTGCGCGGCGACGATGTCGCCAATACCCCGGTATTCTTCAGCTTTGCGCTGATTGCCAGGGATCACGCATACCTTTATGTCATGGACGAAGCCTTTGAAGAAGAAGACGTCCGTCCATATTTCCAGATTTTTGAAGACATCAAGATGATTCCGCAAGGTACAATCCTGCTGGATGAAGATGTCGTCAGCTATGCTTTGGTGCGTTCTCTGCCTGAAAAAGTACGAATCATCAACAGCAGCAGTCCGGTTACCATGATGAAAGCCCTAAAGAATGAGGACGAAACCAGAAGTACAAAAAATGCCCATCTAAAAGACGGCGCTGCTATGGTAAACTTCATCTACTGGCTGAAGCATACCGTCGGCAAAGAGGAAATCACAGAAATTTCTGCTGCTGATTACCTGGAACAATGCCGCAGAGAGCAGGAAGGCTGTTATGACCTCAGTTTTACCACCATTTCCGGTTATATGTCAAACGGCGCTATCGTCCACTACGAAGCGACGCCGGCAACCGACAAGACACTAAAACCAGAAGGGTTTCTTCTGGTGGATTCCGGTGGACAGTACGAGGACGGCACCACCGATATTACTAGAACCATCGCCCTAGGACCTTTGTCGCAGAAAATGAAAGAGCACTACACCACAGTGCTTCGCTGTCACATTCGTCTTGCCATGGCAAAATTCCCCGTGGGTACTACCGGCAGTGAGCTTGACACTTTGACCAGACAGCCGCTTCATGCCATCGGTCTTGACTACAACCACGGCACTGGGCACGGCGTCGGTCATCTGCTCAGCGTCCACGAAGGGCCCCAGACCATCAGCGGTAAACCTGGCTGTGATGTGCCGTTTTATCAGAACATGATCACTAGCAATGAGCCGGGCGTTTATCTGGAAGGAGAATACGGAATCAGGCTGGAAAATGAAATTCTCTGTGTTGACGCTGCAAACGGAAAACTGGGCTTTGAAAACCTGACTTTCTGCCCATTTGACAGGGAGGCAATTCTTCCAGAGCTTTTGACAGAAGAGGAACTGGCATGGCTCAACAACTACCACAGAGAAGTCTACGAAAAAATCGCACCGCGGGTATCCGCAGAAACTTCCGCCTGGCTGAAAGAGCAAACAGAGAAGATATAAAAGAATATATAAAATTCAAAGCAGCGGCTGGTTTTCCAGTCGCTGTGTTTAATTTATTCTGGTTTCTCGAAATTCTCTTGACATCCAAAACATATTGTAGTATCGTTTGTTTATAAATAAACGTTTTATAAATTCGTTTATTTATAACGGCACATGTCATTATTAATCTATCATTATTGAAGAAAGGACAAGAGAACTATGCAAAAACTACTTCAAAAAATCGGTTTAGGCGAAAAGATGTCAAGGAATTTCTGGGCAATTCTAACCGTCGCTTTCGGTGGTGCCATCATCTATGGTCTGCCATATTTCAGATTTGACTATTACGATGTTTATCTGGAAACCTATCATCTGACCAATACCCAGATGGGTGTATTCGGCAGTGTACTGGGTATCTTCGGTATGATTTCCTACCTATTCGGAGGAATTGTCGCCGACAGATTCTCCACCAGAATGATTCTGACCGTATCGCTGATCGGAACAGGTCTGGGCGGATTTGCTCATCTGCTCCCGCTAAACTACACTGCTCTTCTATGTCTCTACGCATTCTGGGGAATTTCCTCCCTGTTTGCATTCTGGCCTGCCTGTGTTAAAGCAGTGCGTATACTCTCCGGTTCCGGCGACCAGGGTAAAGCCTTCGGCTTCTTTGAAGGCGGCAGAGGCATCGGCGCCGCTTTAATGGCGATGGGCGCAGTAGTCGCATTCAGAATCGGTATCGGTCAAATTGACAATCAGGCACAGGGAATGAAATACGTTATCATATACTACTCTGTTCTGACTATTCTGATGGGAATTTTAGCATTCCTCACCGTTAAAGACGGCAAGATGGAAGCCAGCGACAGAATCTCCTTCAAAGGCATTGGTCAGGTTCTGAAGCTGCCTGCAGTATGGATTATCGGATTCGTTACCTTCTGCAACTATGTATTCACCCTTTCCCTGTACTACTTCACACCGTATGCTACAGGTATTTTAGGCGCTACCGTTACTTTTGCTGCAACTCTAGCCGCTCTGAAAAGATGGCTTGGTACTGTCAGCAGTGTGGCAGGCGGCTATATGAGTGACAGAATCGGAACAGGCAAAACGATTTTGATATCCTTCTTAATTATGGCTGCAGGTACCGCAGGCATTTTACTGCTGCCGACTAATGCTAAGAGCATCATTGCATTCACTGTCATTTTCATGATCATTTATATCTTCTACAGTGTAAACTATGCGCAAACTTGGGCAATGATGGACGAAGGCGCAATCCCTGAAAAATATTCCGGCACTGCGGCAGGTATCATCTCCACTGTTGGTTATCTGCCTGAAATCTTCGTCTCCGTCATGGCAGGTATCATGATTGACCAAAACCCAGGCGTTGGCGGCTACAGACAGTTCTTCGGATTCATGATCGGCATGCTGCTGCTTGGCGCTGTCATCACCGTAGTATGGATTAGATTCCTGAAGAAAAACAACGCAAACACAACAAATCAAGAAGCATAAGCAATTAGAATGGTAACTATGATGAAAAAAGAAAGTGTAAACAAAGAAATATTATTTGAAAGGGTCTATGTAGAAACGCCTGTCGATACTGACGGCGACGGCAGGTATGACCTGATTGCCGTTTACATCAGACGACCTGTATCAACACTTCACGGCGAAAAAGTTCCTGCTATCTATGTGGCCAATCCGTATATGCTGTCCTGTAATGAGAACTGGTATGCGCCGCACAATGTAAATCAGGAAGTAAAAGTATATCCTGCACAAAACATTGCCGAGGAAGATATTCGCTACGACTTTTCCAAGGAGCCAACCCTTGCAGTCACGGAGCATCGTAAGACCAGCGGCTATGCTAAGACCTCTCCCTGCACGGAAGAGGTTGAACTGGAAGGCATCAATCCCATTTACGATCATTTTAACGCAAGAGGCTATGGCTGCGTATTCTGTGGCGGACTGGGCACTAGAGGCTCCGAAGGCTTTACACTGTCGGGTTCGCGCGAAGAGATTCTTGCTTTCCGTTCCGTCATAGACTGGCTCTGCGGCAGATGTCGTGCTTTTACCAACAAAACCGACAACATTGAGATTAAAGCAGATTGGTGCACAGGTAAAGTCGCTATGTCAGCGAAATCCTACCTCGGAACTATGTGTATCGGCGTAGCAGCTACCGGCGTGGAAGGACTGGAAACCATTATTCCCGAAGCAGGCATCTGCAACTGGTACGACTACTATCGATACAACGGGCTGACTGTACCTGCCCTTGACTGGCAGGGAGACGATCTGGACATCCTTGCAAAGTACTGTTTTAGCAGGGCTAAAGATCCAGATGACTACGAAAAAATCAAAGACGCTTATGCCCAGCAGCTGGAAAATCTGTTCATAAACGAAGACCGGGATTCCGGCAATTACAACCGGTTCTGGGATCAGCGCAACTATCTGAGACAAATCGAAAACTTCAAAGCCTCAGTATTTATCATTCACGGTCTCAACGACTGGAATGTAAAGACAAATCAGTGCATTCCCCTTTTTCAGGCTCTGGAAAAGCAAGGAGTTGAGCGAAAGCTTCTGCTTCATCAGGGTGAGCATGTCTACATATATGCGCTGAAAGACGCAGGGGTGCTCTCTATGCTGGAACGCTGGCTGGATCACTATCTAAAGGGCATCGATAACGGCGCTGAAAAAGAACCAAAAGTTTTGGTAGAAAGCAACACAGATCAATCCCGCTGGTTTGCCTCTGATACATGGCCTCCGGCAGACTGGTCTTATGTGGACTTCCCGATTCGCAGCGCTAGCAATCAAAAGACTTCCGTTATCGTCGATGATCTATCTAAAACAGCCTACGACAAAGCTTCCGACAATCAGAAAGAGTGGCTGGACAACTTGGTTTTAGCCGAAGAAAAAGACGCACCATACCGCTGCAGATTTTTCTGGGATCCGTGGGAAGCAGATACCTCAGCGCAGAAAACAGCTCACTGCAGCGCCGATGAACTGCGCATCTCCGGCACCATCAAAGTATCCTTTGATGCAGCCATCGATAAAAAAACGGCTATTCTCAGCGCTATGTTGGTAGATATAGGCGCAGACTGCCGAATTACCGCTGAGCAAGTGCCTGTCGAAGGGGATAATACTTTCGTCTTTGGCACGGAAGCCTCCCCATCTGCATATAAAGTGATCAGCCGCGGCTGGCTCAATGCGCAGAATCGAACCTGTCTCTGGAGCAAGGAAGATATTATAGCTGGACAGATTTACAGCTACGATTTTGATATGGTTCCGACAGATCACAGCTTGAAAAAAGGTCATAAACTGGCGCTTATTCTATACGGCATTGATGCCCAGCAGACATTGCGGCCGGATACAGTCACCAGAATTGAAATTCCTACAGACAGCATCCGGGTACAAATTCCTCTGCTTTAGGCACATAATTAAAACTATTACAAAGGCTGCCTTCCCGGCGGCCTTTGCTCATATTTGCAATGCCAAAATCTATAGCCCTTGTGGCTGCGGCAGCCATATATAGCAGCATGGCAAAGGCATGAAAAATATCATTAGCCATCAATACTGACAAAATGATAGCAGAATGCAGGATTTTGTCAGTAAATCGTAAAGAATCCATCTTAATACGCCTGAAATCCTGACAGAACTGACAAAATCAAAAATAATTGTCAGTATTGGCAGGAATTTTGAAAGAAACACTGACAAAACTGACATAAATCTAAAAAGCTGTCAGTTTTGTCAGTTCCAGAAAATCATTAAACGTTTTTCGTGCGTTTGCCGTGTATAGCAGGAAGAACACTTGCCATTCAAAGCAAAATATGATATCGTTTTTGTATAGACTTTTGCATTCAGGAGGATTTTAATGGAATTAAAAGAATTAACAGTCTCCGAACTTTCTAGCGGCTATTACCGTTCAAAGGAAACCGGACAGCTTACCTGCATCTTCTGCGGCGAAGCTTTTGAGGAAGGACTTATCTATAATTCCCGAGGAAGAAATGTCACGGCTCAGCGCGCCATAGCAGAGCATATCTTCGACCGACACGGCGGCGTATTTCACGGGCTGATTCAGCTGGACAAGCAGATTAACGGTCTCTCCGAAGTGCAGAAAGATATTCTCACCGGCATGTATGAAGATATCGATAACAAAACCTTGGGCGAAGAACTTCACATCAGTACCGCTACAGTTCGCACCCACAAATTCAATATACAGAAAACGAAGCGTCAGGCACAGATTCTGCTGGCAATTCTCGCACAAATTGAGGACGAGGAACTGGTAGCAGCCAGAAAACAGCTGTCAGATGAGAGTGCAGAAAAGGCACCGATAGATTTTCCAAAGCCAAATCAGGATTTCTGCCGCAACACCCTGCACCCGTTCTTCACTACATTTGACTTAAAATAGCGACATAAGAGTTTCAGGAGGTAGTTAAAACTATGATCGGATATTACAACAAACTCGCAGAGTTTAAAAAACTGATCAGCCGCATAGAGTATTTATCCTATACGCAAAATTCTCTGATTTACTGGGATAAGCTCACCTATATGCCGCCTGGCGCCATCTCCTATCGTGCCAAAGTCCTCGCTTTTCTGGCAGATGAGCAGTACAGATTTATGTCTTCTGCAGAATTCAACAGCTACATGGCTTACTTTGATCATCACAAGAAAAATGACGCTCTGACCAAGTCCATGATTGCGCAGATAAAGCAGAGCGCCGAATACGTACGGCGGATTCCCGAAGATGAATACCAGGCATATATCCAGCTGATTGCCGTTTCTGAGCAAGTTTGGGAAGAGGCAAAGGAGAAGTGTGATTTTGCCTTATTTCAGCCATATTTAGAAAAAATCTTCAGCACTTTTAAAAGTTTTACGAAGTATTGGGGATATGAAAAAGATCCTTATGACGCTCTTTTGAACTATTATGAGCCTGGACTCACAACAGAAACGATTGATAATTATTTGGTGAAGCTAAAGCCTTTTCTCATAGATCTCTACAGTCAGATTCAGCAGTTAAACCGTTCCTCCCTTTCTTCCTGCGAAATCCTTCCAGTCATGGGCGGCAGCAGCCAGAAAGCCCTTTGGGAGCATCTTCTTAAAAAAATGGGGTTCAGCTTTCATACTGGGCGCGTGGATATCGGTTCACACCCCACAGTTCTTGCCAATTCTCCCGATGATGTGCGCATTGTCAACGCCTACCGCGAAGATAATACAGTTTTCGGTCTGTTCAATGTCATGCACTCTGCAGGCAAAGGCATCTACCAGCAGTCCATCAGCAAGGATTTGCTGGGTACTTTTCTGGCAAAGGTACCTTCTTTCGCCTTGGAAGAAGGAATCGGGCGGTTCTATGAAAACATCATCGGAAGGAGCAAAGGCTTTGCTGAATTTTTTACACGGGAACTTTCGGTTTTCTCTGGCGGCAGCCACTTGCTTTCCGCTCAGCGTTTCTATGAAGATGTCAATGCAGTAACACAGGCCCCAATCCGTCTGCAGGCAGATGAACTGACTTATCTGCTTCACGTTATCATTCGCTATGAAATCGAGCGGGATCTCATCAATGACCGTCTTAAGGTTTCCGATCTGCCTGAGGTTTGGAATCAAAAATACCAGGAAATGCTGGGTTGCACACCTGCCAACGATGGAGAAGGCGTGCTGCAGGATATCCACTGGGCTGCCGGTTATGTCGGATATTTTCCGACCTATCTGGTCGCAAATCTTGCAGCTGCACAGCTGGCAACTGCTATCGATACCAGCTGCGGCCATCTGGACGATCTGATAGCAAAAGGAGATTTCGCTGCAATCAACCAATGGCTGAAAGAAAATATCTTCACCTACGGGGCACAGTATTCCACCAGCCAGCTCCTAAAATCAGCTTCCGGCAGCTCGCTGTCATCCCAGCCCTACATGGCTTATCTGCAGAAAAAATATACAGAAGTGTACAAATTATAATTTCCAAGGCGCAGTGAGTATATCATGGCAGCATCCTTTGAGAAATCTATGCTAAACAAAAACCGGCTTCATGCCGGTTTTTATTAAATCGTTATCAATTTTTCAAAGCAGTAATGGGTACAACATATACACCATCTTCCCTTTGATATGCTGCATTTGACATACCGCATATCACGCACAAAATTGCAGGCAGTTTCCCTTTGGGCTCTTTTTCAATATCTTTTTTAAGGCGAAGTAAGGCTTCTGCTGCTGCTTCTATCTGATTGGCACCCAGCTTAATCTCAAAAGCACTCCACTTTCCATCAGGCATTTCAACAACAGCGTCAATTTCGCCGCCTCTATAATCCTGATAATGATAGAGCTTTCCGCCAAAAGACTCCGCATAAATCTTTAAATCCCGCTCGCATAGAGACTCAAAGAGAAATCCCAACGTCTCTAAATCGCCGAGAAGTCTTTCCGGTGTAGCTTTCAGCAAAGCACACGCTAAGGAAGGGTCCGAAAAATGCCTCTTCACCGCCTGTTTTACACGAACAGAGGAGCGAATTTCAGTTGAAAACGGAGGCTGATTATCAGTAATAAACAGTCTTGCAAAAATATCCAGATATTCTTTTACCGTTTCGATATCAATATCCTCATCATCTATTTCTTTCATATCATTTTTTAAGGTTTTATTTGTAACAGTTGTGCTCTCATTTCGGGCAAGGGAGCGCAGCAGTTTCTCCATTTTAACAGTATTTCGCTTTACCCCATCTATGTGATATACGTCATCTTCAATGACCGCGCTTAAATATTCCTCAGGTATGATTGCTGCCTGCTCCTGTGATAATCCCAAACTACCCGGCCATCCTCCACGAATGATATAGAAAATCAATTTTCGCAAATCCACGTTTCCTGTCATTACAGCTTGGAAGTCACCCTTACAGAGTTTCTCCAAGGAAACTTCTCCTGAAGAATCACCCGACTCATACAGCGACATCGGACGCATTCGCAATCTCGCAATTCGCCCTGCCCCACTATGCAGAATCCCTTTGTGATTAGGCGTCGCTGAACCGGTCAAAATAAATTGCCCCTTTTCCCCCGTCTGATCCACCTTATGTCTAACTGCGTCCCATATAAGCGGCACTTCTTGCCATTCATCAACAAGTCTAGGTGTTTCCCCCTCTAAAACCAACTCCGGCGATAACTCTGCCAATTTCCTGTTCTGAAAATTACCTTCCGGATTGCCAATTAAAATTTCACTATTGCTATGAAAAGAAGACGTCCAAGTCTTCCCGCACCATTTAGGTCCTTCTACGCATACCGCTCCGAAAACTTGCAGATATTCTTCAATGGTTTTATCAATGATTCTCGGCATATAATATTTCTTGTCCATGCTCTCACCTCTACCATTATTGTACCCCAATCCGATAGATTTTACAACCTTATTCCTATTTATTTTATTTTTTCAACCCGATTGATTTCACATTTTCAACCCTACTAATTTTAAAAAAACAACCGGATTCCTGCAAGGTCGCCGGTTGTTTTCTATTTATATTCTACCTCTTATCTCTCCGCATACTTTCCGATAATCGCCAGTATCAATTCCGCGGTTTTCTCCATATGGTCGATATTGGCAACTTCGGTCACGGAGTGGTGATTCCAAGAGCCGGTTCCAAGGTTCGGGCAAGGCACGCCTTTGAAAGAAAGCTCCGCACCGTCTGTACCGCCGCGAATAGCCGGCACACGAGGTGCAATGCCAAGCTCAGCAATCGCTTCTTTCGCGTAGTCAATCAAGTGCATGTGAGGTCTTACCATCTCCGTCATGTTGCGGTAGCCGTCGGTCACTTCTGCAGTCACTGTGCCATCACCGTACTTAAAGTTGAGCAGTTCCGCCACTTTGCGCACTGTATCTTTTCTCTTTGCAAACTTTTCAGCATCGTGTTCTCTGATGATATAGCGCAAGGTCGCGGTACTGCAATCGCCGTCCATGTGCATGAGGTGATAAAATCCCTCGTAGTTTTCCGTGTGCTCCGGTCTTTCAAACGGCGGCAGCATAGCGTTAAACTCCATAGCAATGAGCATGGCGTTCTTCATTTTGTCCTTAGCTTCTCCCGGATGGGTTTCTACACCCTGCACGGTGATTTTGGCAGAAGCGCCGTTGAAATTCTCATATTCGATATCGCCAAGATCTGCCCCGTCCACCGTGTAAGCAAACTCTGCGCCGAATGCTTCCACATTGAAGTTGTCCTGACTTGTGCCGATTTCCTCATCAGGCGTAAAAGAGAATGCAATCTTGCCGTGTTTCGTCTCAGGGTGAGCCGTAAGATATTCCAGTGCCGTCATAATTTCTGCAACGCCGGCTTTATCATCACCGCCCAGCAGGGTTGTTCCATCAGTTACAATCAGGCTGCATCCTTTAGCATTTCGCAGATTTTCATCGGTTTTCGGATCCAGCACAGCCCCTGATTCCAGGGTAATTATACCGCCGTCGTAGTTTTCAATGACGCGAGGCATTTTTACCGGTGATGGATGGGCGTCAGCCGTGTCCATATGCGCAATAAAACCGATGGTCGGCACATTTTTATCCAAATTTGACGGAATACTGCCGTAAATATATCCCATATCATCAAGGCGTACATCGGCAATGCCAAGGTCCTTCAACTCATCTACCAGTGCCTGCGCAAAATCCTTCTGTCCCGGCGTGCTCGGCACCGTACCGGTCCCCTCCAGCGACTGGGTGTTCATCATCACATACTTCAAAAATCTTTCCTGTAGTTTCATTCTTTTCCTCCTATAAAATCTTTTTATTTTTCTTTGCCCAGGCAGCAATTTTCCTGTAAAGCTGTCTGACCGCTTCTTCCTCTTCTTCGCTTACTGGCGTATTTCCAAAAGCTGCCCTGCTGACGATTTCCGTCGCCCGCTGTGCTTCCTCCTCGCTGACTTCCGCTACCGCTATCGCCAGTTTCTGCGCAAAATCCTCTTCACTGCCGTCATAACCGGAAAGTACTCCCGCACCCTGCAGTTTTTCCAGCATTTTCGCAAATGCCTTTCGGCAGTTCATCCTGTCAAGGGAACGCACATACAACTTTCTTCCCAAAACTGCGGCGGCTATGGTCACGAATACTGCCGCAAGCAGTGCCAGGACTATCACTTCAAGACGCGTGCTGCGTCCGCTCTCCTCCTCTTCCGGATTCTGATCCAAGCCTGTCTCCGGCTCATCATCTTTCTTATCAGGTGTATCAGGACGCTCTGTCTCATCCGTTTCACCTTCTGTTCTCTCAAAATCCGGTCGCACAGCTTCTGCGCTGCTCTCTGCTCCCTCATCTGAAGGCGTCACTTCAACCGGCGTCCAGCCCATCTCATCATCAAAAATCTCCGGCCATGCGTGGGCATTTCCATCTGTGACCACTGCATAATATAGTCCATCCTCTCCTTGTACAAAGTCCGACGGCTTCACCGCAAATCCCATGGCATAACGGGCAGGTACACCGTACATCCTGTATAGCATCGTCGCCGCCGAAGCAAAATGCTGGCAGTATCCTCGCTGGCTTTCAAAAAGAAAATATTCTATCGGCTCACGCCCCAACGGAATTCTTCCCGGAGACTGCGTATATGTACCGTGAGTCAGCAGATAATTTTTGATAAAGGCTGTAATATCCGCTTCCCCTTTCATAGGATTCTCCTGCTGCAGGCTGCTCAGCTTTGGAAGACTCTTCCTGTTCACCTGTGTGTAAGCACGCTGCGCCGCATCTGCGTATTTCCTATGCAGACTGCGCTCTCTTTCAAAGAGAAGATTTTGTCGCTGTCTATATATATTATCGTCATTTTCATCAAATCCCACAACAAAGCGAGAAGTCACTATCGCATCCCAATCCGGCTCCATATCCTTTTTCTCAAAATATGCATAGCCCTCTTCCCCGGCTTGCAGCACGTGGTTCTCCCAGGAGGCATTGTGCCACTGACTATAGTAAATCCCATAAGACTGCGAGTCCTGATCTGCACGCCTTACGTAGAGAATCCGTTCCTTCTCTGCGCCTGCACGGTTCACGTCGTAATACATATTAATAAAACGATTTACCGTATCGGCTCTGCTATCTATCTCATTCAAAATCTCCCTGTCCGCCGCGGGAAGCCAAGTTCCGTTGCTATATGTACCTCCGCTGAAATCCCGCAGATAGATGGTCTCCGTCGGCTTTTCCTCAGCACGGACTTCCATGACCACCGTGTCTGATGTGTACAGATTTCCTCTGTTAATTCTCCGCACGTTCTGCCGGTTTTTCACAGTAATTGTGATTTCACTCTCAATCTGCTGCAAAGTCGGGTCAATCGCTTCCGCCCAGCGATACAAAAACCCATCGCCGCTTCCTGCTATTACATGAGAGACCAGCAGCAAAACAGCCAGCATCCCTGCCGTAATACCTCCGGCTTTTCGCATCACCTTTGGACTTCCTTCTGCCTTTTCTCCAAAGTGAACCGCTGTAAAAAGCACCTGATAAAGTCCCAGCAAAATAATACAGAGCCAGCCGGGGTCGATTCCGGTAATCGGCACGCTGAGCAGAAGCGCCATGGACAGCACCCACATGATAAAATGCCAGCCCAAAACGCACTCTGTCAAAAACAGCAATACAGAAAGTCCGCCAAAGACGCAGACCAAAAATCCGGTCATGTCGTACATGTACCAGTAAAGCCTACCCTCTATACAGCCGAGAAAATATGGAAACATTTGAATTTGTGCCAAAATCCAGTCGTCCCAAATGAGAACGCACCCTGCAAAAAGCACAGCGACTGCAACAGGCAGCGCTTTCGCCTTAATCCCGTAAAGGCTCCAAAATAGAAGGCATGGCGCAGCCGCCGCAAAGACAACCAGCTGCCTTTGGCAAATTAAGTCCTCTATGTCAAACACATAAGTTAATATTCCCAAGATTCCAATCAAGAGAAGAATCAGATGGAAAACGGTATTTCTATTTTTCATCAAATCCCTCCCCGATATAAACGGTCTGCGCCAGCTGTTCGCTGAGCTTTTCCGCCTCAAAAATCGCAACCCTTTTCTTTCCATAGAAAAGATTCAGCTCTAAATCCAGACAAAATCCTTTTGCACAAGCCGCCTCATCGCCGGCTGTCAATCCATTAAACCGGTCTTCTTCACGGTAAAGTCTGCATAAAAGCAGGTCTATTTCCCTCTCAGAACTAATCCTTGCGCTCTGCAGCGTGTTGTTCTCACACCGCCAGCACACTCTTAGAGACCTTCCCACCGCCAAGAGTCCGGCAACTACCCCATACAGCACCTGATAAAAGGCACTGATTTTTTCCGGTTCATACTCGTCACACCCGGCTAAATCCAGAAACAGTTCACTGCATGCGTCACTGATTTCACGATATTCCTTTACGAAGAGATTATCTGAACGAACACTCTGCTTCCATGCGATATCCCTGGCTCTGTCGCCCTGCTGATATTCGCGAATCTGAAAAAGTTCCCGCTCTGTCTCTTCCTCCGCTGCGCTGCTCCCTTCAAGGCAAATACGCAGCACATGTTTTGGCGGAAGTACTGCGATTTCTATAGATGTCTTCTGCGCAAAGCGCCTTCTGAAAAGTCCCAAATAATCCCAAAGATACGCTTTTTTTATGGTTACATCTAAAAGACCGCAAAGTTCCGCACGAGCCAGCAGTTTCAGCAGCAGCGCCTCCTTTGCATCTAAGGAAATACTCCGACTTTCCTTTCTCCTGCGGCAATTCTTATCTCGCTTCATCTTTTTAGACGCCGTCTGATTTCTGCGATATCCCCAATTCCATTTCAGCAGCACCTTTGTCACTGGCAGCACGCCAGTATTTTCCACTGTCACAGAGCAAAGGGCATCCTTTTCTGTATGAAGCCGCAGGTTCTGCAGTGACTCCGCGCTCAGTTGCACACGACTTCGCAAATACCAACTGAGAAGATACATGGCAAGAAATAACATCGTTTCCGCTGCTGCCAGCACCATGATGTGCGCTGCATGGAAAAATCCTGCCAAATACCAGCTGACCAAAAAGAGTGAAATTAAAAACACTTTTTTCATAGCTTGGCTCCTATTTTTTACCCATGGCAGGTTTCTTGGTTCTCGTTAGAATTTCCGATAAGATTTCAGCCTTTTCCGCCTGATTCTCTTCGCCGCTGCGGTCTGTCCGAATACGATGCCCCATCACATAAGGGAACACTTCCTGTACATCCTTTGGCATAACAAACTCCCGTCCGTCAAGCCATGCAGCTGCCTTTGCCATCTGACAAAGGGCGATACCCGCTCTGGGACTTGCTCCCTGAAGGAGTCTTTGATGCACTCTGGTTCCTCGCACCAGATTGACAATATATGCAGAAACCTCTTCACCGGCAAAGACTTCGTCGACCTGCTTCTGCACCATCTGCAGAGTCTGAATGTCGAGGTTTTGTTTTACTGTTTCAATCGCAGTTCTTCCGCCTTTTCCCATAATCATAGCAAGCTCGCTGTCAAAATCCGGATAGCCCAAAGACAGACAAATCATAAAGCGCTCCATCTGTGATTCCGGCAAAGGCTGCGTTCCGGCGCTTCCCTCCGGATTTTGCGTAGCAATGACAAAGAAAGGACTCGGCACTTTTCTGGTAACACCCTCCACACTGACCGTACCTTCCTCCATGACCTCCAAAAGGGCTGACTGCGTTTTCGGCGAAGTCCTGTTAATTTCGTCCGCCAAAAGCAGATTGCAGAAAACACTGCCCGGCTGATAAACAAACTGCTCCGTTTCCTTCTGATACATGGAAAATCCCGTCAAATCCGAAGGCAGCACATCGGGCGTAAACTGCACCCGCTTATAGTCCAGTTCCATTTCCCTTGCAATGGTCTCTGCCAAAGTAGTCTTTCCAGTCCCCGGCAAATCCGTAAGCAGGACATGTCCGCCGGAAAGCAGTGCTAAAATTATCTGCTTTACCTGCTCCTCTTTTCCTAAAATTATACTGTTTACATCCTTCATTACCTGCTGCAACGCAGTTCTTGCTTCATTCATGGTAGCACCCCTTTTCTATTCAGACTTGTCTGATAACTATATTCTTATTTTATCATATATTATCTTCTGCTTTCAAGGCACTTCTCTCCTTTTGATTCTATTTTAAAAAAGGGGCGGGTACTCTTAGACGAAAACTTAACCCAAATCAAGAAATGTTCAAAAAAATGTATAAGAACGCTGTTCTGAAAGCGCAGTAGACTTACATCATTTGCAAGATATGCAGCAAATCCGAAATTTTCTTGCATAAAACGTAAAAATGCATATAAGTTTAGCCGCCGCTGCCTACCGACGACAAATACTTTTATACATTTTTATGACATTTTACGATTCTCGGTTAAGATTTGCCCTTTCACTTATACATTTTAAGGAGAAAAATCTGTTTTAAGTTAAATTTGATTTTTCCCGCCTTATCCGTTTCGCTGCGCCCGTCTCAAAGGAAAAGCCCCTGCCCTTCACTTCCTTGACACTGCTTATAGTAAAAAAGGCTTCCGGATCAATGCTTAAAATCGCTCGCTGCACTCGGTTCAATTCCCGAGCAGGGAGCACACAAAGCAAAATATCCTGCTTATTCTCCTGATAGCCGGATTCCCCATAAAACACTGTATTTCCAATGACCATATCGGCAAAAGCCCGTCTCATCTGCTGATGCTTTTCACTAATAATAAAGATCTGCACCGAGCTTCCGCCCATGAGAACCACTTTGTCCGCCACCATAGAATAGAAAAAGGTCAGCAGAATCCCCAGCAGGATTTCCTCCATGTTCCTTGCAAAAATCACCTGCGTCAGAAGAATCGCAAAGTCGATGAAGTACATGGGAAGTCCCACTGAAATGCCCAGCTTACGATTGAAGATAATCGCTAAAATATCCGTGCCTCCAGTGGATGCGCCGCATTTTATTACAATCCCCATGCCAACGCCTGCCAGTACCCCGCCGTAGATAGTCGCCAGCATTACATTGTCCGTAATTCCGTCTGCAAATCTTGTATGCTCAAAGAGATTGATGAACATCGGATACGCAAAAGTGCTGACAATAATCGAGCCGGCAAACTTTTTCCCCAAACAAATCCAGCCTGCCAGAAACAAAATCCCGTTAAATGCCATTACCGTATACGATACCGGAATCCCATAAAAGTGCTCCATTACTCTGCCTACACCCGTGGAACTTCCAATCATAACACCGCTAGGCAGCACAAATGCCACGATTCCAAATGCTGCGATGGCAAGTCCTGCAAAAACTGCAATATAGTTAATGATGATCCGTTTCATGATATTTCCCTTTCTCTTATAAAGTCGTCCGAAAAGGATTATATCACAACTTTTGGTCTATTAAAACAAATTTAATCCGTATTTTGATTAATTTTTTATTCATCTTTTACAGTTTTGCTTTTCTTATATTCTTTCCCCATAGAAAATCCTCTGCCGCTGACTTGACTGACTCTGCTGACTGTCATAAAGCACGCAGGATCGATTCCATGAACAATCCGTTCCACCTTGGGCACTTCTCTGTTTGAGACTACAGTAAAGACCATCTCTGTCTGATGTGCAAGATAACCGCCTCTCGCAGAAAGGAGTGTCGTTCCTCTGTCAAGCTGCACGCCGATTGCCTCATTGATTTCTTCTGACTTTTCGCTGATAATTTTAATCTCTGTCTGGGTCGTGCCTATGAGCATCAGCTTATCAATAACCATCGTATAAATCATGACCAGCACAATACCATAAAGGATTTTTTCTGAACCGGTAAAAAATGCCTGTGCCAGCAAAATACAGGTATCAAACACATACAGACTGACTGACACCGGCACCTTGCAGAACTTCTGCAAAATCAGTGGCGGCACGTCCATACCCCCGGTAGAGGCGCCCGCGCGAATCACCACGCCAACTGCAATACCAATACCAAGACCGGAAAACAGCGTGCACAGAATCACATCGTCTGTAATAAATGCGCCCGGAAACAGTCTGTCAAGCCCTTCCAGAGCCAACGGATATGTAAAGGTGCTGATAATGGTGGTCAGCGCAAAGCGGCTCCCCAGCACAAGGAATCCCGCCGCCAGCATAATCACATTAAACACCAGCACAAAACCTGAAATCGAAATTCCACTCAAATGATTAACCGCCAGGGCTATGCCGGTACTGCCACCTGTCACCAATCCGCCCGGAATCAGAAAAAATTTCACCGCCAGCGCATAAATAACATTACCTGCAATCACGCAAAGGACTCTCGCCGCATTATCCCTTAAACTTAATTCTTTTTTCAACACCATGCCTCCTCACATCATAACTGAGACCTATCCTAAAGCAAAGCCTCGCCCTTGTCAATAGACCCCCATTAGCATGGTAAAGAGATAATATAATATAAAACTGCTGCAAGCTTACCTCGCAGCAGTTTCTTCATACTGTTTTAAACTTTATTCAAAATACGTCTTTGCCAGGCCGCCTTCACTGGTCTCCCTGTATTTGCTGAACAAATCACAGCCTGTCTCATACATGGTCTTTATCACCACGTCAAAGGATATTTTTCTGGTGTGAGTCAAAAAGTTCGCCAAGCTTACCGCATTAATCGCACGCATAGCCGCAACAGCATTTCTCTCAATACATGGAATCTGCACCAATCCGCTGATAGGATCGCATGTCAGCCCAAGGTGGTGTTCCATAGCGACCTCAGCCGCATATTCGATCTGGTCAATTTCCATACCGAAAAGCTCGCCAAGTCCTGCAGCAGCCATAGAGCAGGCGCTTCCTACCTCTGCCTGACAGCCGCACTCAGCTCCGCTGATAGAGGCATTGGTCTTAATCAGATTTCCGATAAGCCCCGCCGTTGCCAGCGCATCCACAATCTGCTCATCGGAATACTTTCTGTTTTTCTGCATGTAGTAAAGGGTTGCCGGCACCACACCGCAGGAGCCGCAGGTCGGTGCAGTTACCACCATACCACCGTCCGCATTTTCTTCACTGACCGCATAGGCAAAAGCACATACCAGCCTGTTTTCTCTCGTCTGCGGGCTTTCATCAATATGATTCTGGCGATACAGATACCTAGCCTTTCTCTGAACGGAAAGCCCGCCCTGTAAAGTGCCTTCTGCAGAAAGCCCCCGGCGCACAGTTTCTTTCATCTGGTTCCAGATTTCATGCAGATAATCACGAATTTCTTCGCCTTCCGTCTCATAAACATATTCACAAAGGCGAATATCCCTCTCTCTGCTGTAAGCATGTATTTCCTCAAAGGATTCCAGCTTATATACATCCTGCGGCTTTGCAGGCTTTTGCCCTTTGACGGCAATACGGCCGCCGCCCACGCTGTAAATTTCCATCTGACATGTCACACTGCCCGCAGCGTCCAGCGCTTCGAAAAACATGGTGTTAGGATGCGGCAATTCTTCATCCGGCTTATCGCTGAAAATCATTTCACACTTGTCATGACCGAGGACATCTAAAATCGCTGTATCGGTCATATGACCCTTTCCCGTCTTTGAAAGAGAGCCATACAAGGTAACTCTATAGCCAGCAGCACCTTTTGCCTCCGCTGCAAAGATTTCCGCCGCCAGGGTCGGTGCAATGGTGTGAGAGCTGGACGGTCCTCTGCCGATTCTGTATAGTTCACGAAGTGATTCCATAATATTCCTTCTTTCTTTTTTAGACTTAAATCAAATCATTTCATCTAGCATTATATACGGAAATCTCCTTACCTCGCAACCCTAAAATTATCTGCCCACCGCAAACAATATGACGCCCAAAACCAGCAGTCCAAACCCGCCCCAGCCTTTTGCTGAAAGTTTTTCCTTCAAGAAAATCCGGGACAGAATGATGGAAATCACCATGCCCATACGGTAAATAGTCATAATGACCGCCGCTTTTCCAAGGAAAAGAGCCTTATACACCAGCACATGACCGGCTCCGGAAGCTGCTGCGCCCAGCAGAATAAACAGCCATGTCTTTGGGGAAATTTCCCCAAACTCTCTGCCCTTTCCTTTCTTCGCCAGCAAAAGCCAGAGCATTACAACCACGATGATGTAACGAAAAGTGGAAGTCACATTGGTGTCGATAGGCTCAGTATCCGACTTTACGATGACATAGGAAATAGACGCGCAAACCGCGGAAAGTCCCGCAAAAAGAATCCATCGCTGCTCACTATTCAAAAGACCTTTGCCTGAGAGCGCTGCAAGTTCCTGTCTGTCCATCATCAGTAAGGTTCCAGTAATAATCAATGCCGTTCCAACCATCATGAATACAGTAATTTTTTCTTTGATAAATACCGCACAAAGAATCATGGAAATGACGATGGTAAGACTTTGAATGGCAAGAAATACGCTGACACTGCCGCCTTTGAGTCCCAGAAAATAAAATGCCCATGAGATGGACAAGACAATGCCGGACGCAAGTACCGAAAGCCATGTATGCATGGTCATATCACTGACCTGCCCGAAGCTGCCAGAAAAAAGTGCTGTTCCTGCAAAAGCCGCAAGAAGCACCGTATTTGTCACCGCACCGGTCACATAAGCATCGGCGTCCTTAATTCCGATTTTAGAAAGTATGGTCGATACACCGATAAACAGCGTAGAAATCACCGCAAGTAAAAGCCACATAAAAACAGGCTCCTTTCGTTTTGTTTCCAGTAGTTTAAACGAAAAAAGCCCGTTTTATGTCATTTTAATTACATTCTTTTCAGAAATACTTCATAGCCTCTCTTGGTTTCGTAAACGTCAGCTTTGCTGGTTACTTCCCAAGGTGCGTGCATGTTCAGTACCGCTACACCGCAGTCGATAACGTCCATGCCGTAAAGCGCCAGAATGTACGCAATCGTACCGCCGCCGCCGATATCGACTTTACCCAGTTCTGCCAGCTGATAGTGGATTCCTTCATCGTCCATGATATTTCTGATTTCAGCAATATACTCAGCGTTGGCGTCGTTGGAGCCGGATTTGCCGCGAGAACCTGTGAACTTACTGAATACCATACCGCGGCCTGCAAAAGAAGCGTTCTTCTTTTCGTAAACGTCTGCGAAGAGCGGGTCGTAAGCAGCATTTACATCAGAGGAAAGCATTTTGGAGTTAGCCAGCACTCTGCGCAGCGTAAGCTCGCTATACTGCCCCATTCTATCAAGAAGTTCTGCTACTGCATTTTCAAAGAACTTGGATTCCATACCGGTTGCACCTACGCTGCCGATTTCTTCTTTATCTACCAGAATGCAGCATGCCGTTTTTTCTATATCTTCCACGTCCAGCAGGGCTTTCAGGGAAGTAAACGCGCAAACTCTGTCATCCTGACCGTAGGACATAATCATGCTGCGGTCAAGACCCGTGTCTCTTGCCTTGCCCGCCGGAACTACTTCCAGCTCAGCAGAGAGAAAATCCTCTTCTTCCATGTCGTATTTTTCTTTTAACAGCTTCAGAACTGTAGCCTTTACTGCGTCTTTTTCTTCACCTTCAAGGGGTTTGCTGCCGATGAGTACGTCCAGATTTTCGCCCTCGATGACAGAGCCCGCCTTCTTTTCCATCTGTTTTGCGCCAAGGTGCGGCAGCAGGTCTGTAATGCTGACAACAGGATCTGTTTCGTCCTCACCGATTACTACGTCGATAACCTGGCCGTCTTTCTTTGCCACTACGCCGTGAATGGCAAGAGGCATCGCTACCCACTGGTATTTCTTCACACCGCCGTAGTAGTGCGTATCCATGTATGCAAAATCAGAGTCCTCATAAAGCGGATTCTGCTTCACATCCAGTCTCGGAGAGTCTACGTGAGCGCCCAAAATGTTCATGCCGTCTTCGATATTCTTTTTGCCGATGTGAAACAGGGCAATGGTCTTGCCCATGCAAACCGCATAAACCTTATCGCCAGCCTTCAGACTTTCTCCAGCTTTGATTACGTCCGCCAGGTCTTTATAGCCTGCAGCTTTTGCCATTTCGATGGTATTCTTTACACATTCTCTTTCGGTCTTGCCTTTGTCTAAAAAATCCTTATACTCTTCGCAAAGAGCCTCAAGAGCCTTTAAATCATTTTCCTTATAGCTTTTCCAAGCGTTTGGTCTTTCCATTTGATATCACTCCTTTACTTCTTTCTAGTATAGCATTCGGCAAATAACCGGTTCAATCATGCCGAATACTTTTTCGAGTGTGCCAGGCAAAAAACGCAAGGCGTAGCGAGACTATGCTGAGGCTTTTTGCCCAGTGCAAGCGGGAAAGCAGGCAAGTGATTTGGGCTGGTTATTTGCGAAATGCTATACTCATCTTTATCTTAGCCTAAAGACAGAAATAATGCAAGGAAATATTTGGTAAAAAATCCACGGCAATTAGAACCGTGGATTTACAAGAAAATCAATTTTTATTTCTGCAATATAGTTTCACAGGCATTTTTCAGCTCCGGAATATCGTAAAGCAGCGTGTTCCATACAGAGGAGACATCAATAGAGCCATAGGAGTGCACATAAAAATTTCTCGTATCTTTGATTATACGCCAAGGAATGGCACTGTTCTGCTCCTTAATTTCTTCTGAAAGCTGAGAAACCAATTCTCCAATTTGAACAACACACATGCAGCAAGCATCTTGAAACAGATACTCTCTTTCAAAAGATTCAAAGTTATATGCATAACGACTAAGATTATTCTCAATACGCAAGCAATATTCTACTATCTTATTAAGGACCAACCTATCACGCGTTTTGATAAAGCAGCACCTCTTCCTTTTTTATCATATCTAAGAATTCAATATCAGAAGACTCACTTGTTATTATATCGACCGACAGGCTTAATGCATCCTCAACTGCCAGCCGGAAGCCACTTAGCTGAAATAACGATCGAAGTTTTCCTTTTTCAATTTTCAAGTCTACATCACTGCCAGCCGTTGCGGTACCCTTTGAATAAGATCCAAATAGAGACACACTTTTTACACCGTGTTGTTCCGCTATCGGCGATATAATACGTTTTAATTCCTCAATACTATATGGAAGCATAAAATCACCTCATCTATATTCAGTATACCACGCTGTCTGCAAGAATAAAAGCTTTTCCTTTATTCCTCCCCATTTTTTCCAAACCGATTTACCCCATAAACACCTGCAAGTACCAGCACCGTTGCTATAATCTGGGTTTTCGTAAAAGTTTCACCCAGATAAAATACTCCGCCAAGGACTGACGTTACGGAAGCTATGCTTGCGAAGGCGGCACGCTTTGTCGCACCGATGATAGAGATGGAATAATTTGCGCAGAGAAACGCAATCAGATTGCACCCCAGAGACAGATACAAAATGCACACCAAAAAACCGCTGTTATGTAAAGGCAGGGTCAGAAACTCGACAACCGTTCCGTTCATTGCATGCTCCACAAGGGCGCAGCCGGTAAACACTACCGCACCGCTGACAATCATCGCATAAGTTTTTTCTGCACTGTTAAAGCCTTTGATATTCTGGGAAGTAATAGCATACGCTGACTCACTGCACATAGCAACAAGCAGAAACAGATATCCAAGAAAGCTGCTGGAAGTTGTCAGCTCACCACCCATTCCAATCATCACTGCGCCGGCCACAGTTACTATCATGCATGCAATCTGCAGCTTGGTCGGCTTATCCCGCAGAAATACTGCACTAAACAGCATAGTAATAATAGGAATGCAGGCAAGAAGCACTCCGCTTTCCGCCGCCGTAGTTCTCTGCACGCCCAGAGTTTCCATGATGAAATATAAAACCGGCTGAAAAAAGCTGAGAAGCAGAAGCGGCTTCAAATTTTTTCCTTTTAAATCGATTTTAATAATGCCCAGCACTGCGCAAATGGTCATGGCGAAAAACGCTACGATGGTACGCCACGACAGCAGTGTAAATACCGACACATCGTTGACGCACATTCTAATAAAAATAAAGCTTAGTCCAAAGAGAACTTCGCTGAAAACTGCAATAATAATTCCCTTGCTGTAAACGCTCTTTCCCTGATTCATGGCAATTCCTCCTAGCTCTAGCCAACTCTAGCTTATATTGTAGCATGAAGAAAAAAGCATTTAAAAGGGTGTAATTTTAGAATGATTGGTACAATACCTATTTCATTGGAAATTTTCTAAAACCATGCTATGCTGCAGCTTATCACAGTAAAGCCATGAATCCCTTCTCTTCCCCACGGCAAAGCGTGAATTCAATCTTGACATATTTTTCGTGCCTTTGTCATATCCTTCGTCTTGCCTCGCATTGACTTTTTCTGTCCCATCAAGTAAACTAAAGAAAACTATGAAAAATCCCACTGGAGGTGTTATCATGAAAACCATCGGCATGATTGGAGGTCTGTCCTGGCATTCCTCTCTGCAAATGTACGAATACATCAATCACTATGTCGCAAATGCACTGGGCGAATACAACTGCGCCAAAATGGTTCTCGCCAACGTCAACCTGCAAGATGTCTTCATCAACCGCAAAGATGAACAGGAGCAGGTACTTTTGGAAGGCGCGCGCCAAATTGAAGCCGCTGGCTGTGATTTTTATATTATCTGTTCCAACACCATGCACAGGCATGCTCCATTCCTGCAGGCGCACATAAAAACGCCGCTGCTGCATATCGCAGACGCCACTGCTGACGCAATTCTCGCAAAAGGTATTTCCTGTATTGGTCTCATGGGAACCCGTATCACCATGGAAGAAGATTTTTATCGCGGCAGGCTGGAGGAAAAAGGTCTGGAGGTTGTGACTCCCGAGGAAAAAGACCGCGCTTTTATCGACAAGGTTCTCTTTGAAGAAACTGGCTTCGGCATTGTCAAAGAAGAATCCTCAAAAGAGTTTTACAGGATTGCCGAAAAGCTGACTGCTTCCGGCGCAGAGGGCGTTATCCTCGGCTGTACCGAAATCGGCATGCTGATGCAGCAGGAACACACCGAAATCCCACTCTTTGATACGACAATCATACACGGAGAAACCGCCGCAAAGATGGCGATTGAATAAACTAAAAAACAGCCGCTATCGAAACGGCTGTTTTGCTTATTTTCTTATAATATATCAATATGTTCCCCTGCCAGAGCTTTGTTCATACTTCTGACAGCGCAGAACTTTCCGCACATAGAGCAAGTATCTTCATGTTCTGGTTTTCGTTCCTCACGGATTGCCTTTGCCGTCTCAGGATCAATGGCGCATGCCCACTGTGCCTCCCAATCCAGCTCTCGTCTTGCATCAGCCATACGGTCGTCCATTTCACGAGCCCCGCGAACACCCTTTGCGATATCCCCTGCGTGGGCTGCGATTTTGGAAGCGATAATCCCCTGTTTTACGTCTTCCACGTTCGGCAGTGCCAAGTGCTCTGCCGGGGTTACATAGCATAAAAATGCTGCGCCGGAAGCCGCTGCGATAGCGCCGCCGATGGCAGAGGTAATATGGTCGTAACCCGGAGCAATATCTGTCACAATTGGACCCAGCACATAAAATGGTGCGCCGCTGCAGATGGTCTGTTGCAGCTTCATATTCGCCGCAATCTGATCCATCGGCATATGTCCAGGTCCTTCTACCATTACCTGCACATCTTTTTCCCAGGCACGCTTTGTCAGTTCGCCAAGACGCACCAGCTCTTCAATCTGGCAGACATCGGATCCATCGGCAAGACAGCCTGGACGGCAGGCATCTCCCAGAGAAATAGTTACGTCGTACTCTCTACAGATATCCAAAATTTCATCAAAGTACTCGTAAAACGGGTTTTCCTCACCGGTCATAGTCATCCATGCAAAGACCAGAGAGCCGCCGCGGGAAACAATATTCATCTTCCGCTTATGCTTTTTAATCTGATCGATGGTTTTTCTTGTAATCCCGCAGTGAAGGGTTACGAAGTCTACACCATCCTCTGCATGAAGCCTTACTACATCCAGAAAATCCTTTGCGGTCAGCGTATCTAAATCCCTCTGATAATGAATCACACTATCATAAACGGGAACAGTACCAATCATCGCCGGACATTCACCGGTCAGCTTTCTGCGGAAGGGAATTGTATCTCCGTGAGAAGACAGATCCATGATGGCATGGGCTCCCATATTGACTGCCGCCATGACCTTTTCCAGTTCCACATCCATATCCTTACAGTCTCTGGAGACACCCAGGTTTACGTTTATTTTCGTCTGCAGCATAGAACCGACTCCCTCCGGATCGATACATTTGTGATTTTTATTGGCGCAAATCGCCACTTTGCCAGACGCCACAAGAGGCAGCAGTTCTTCTGTCGTCATGCGCTCTTTCTTTGCTACAATTTCAAGTTCCGGGGTTACAATCCCTTTGCGTGCAGCTTCCATCTGTGTTGCATATGCTCTCATTTTCGTTTTTCCTCCTTACGTATCTTCGGACATCTGCAGCCGCCGCAAAAAAACAAACTGCCAATGTCCCCGCAGGTCCATTGGCAGTATACTCGTCAATATTTCCCTACGTTGGCATTATCCAAATCAGGTTGCAGGTCGAAGCAGTATCAGCTCCCTCTCAGCCCATTACTATGAGCTCCCTTTTTTATATTTATATATTTATCTTAGCACTGTATCTTACAAATTGCAAGAAATTCTTTACAATCCGATGCGGTGGCACGCGACTGCGGTATGCGTTACGCAGCTCGCCATCCGCAAGACGCATTTATCAGCCGCACTTAGAAAATCCACAGTTTCTGCAGATCACACAGCCGCCTTCATGTTCCACTACACTTCCGCATTCCGGGCAAGCATGAATCTCACTGGCAGATGCTGGTACTTTCTGGCTCTGCTGTGCAGGTACTGCTGCAGCAGTTGGTGCTGCCGACGCTGCGGTTTCACCTGACTGTTCCTCAATAATCTTAGAAACTTTCATAATCACCCTTGCGATAGCGTCTGGACAGGATGTGCAGCCCATGCCCTGCTGTCTGATGGTAGACGGACATCTGATTCCCTTCAGCTGATCATAAACTTCCTGAATAGAGATACCGCTGCGCAGCGCTACAGATACCAATCTCGCTGTAGCTTCGCTCTGGCTTGGGCAGCCGCCGGCTTTTCCCGTACTGGTAAACACTTCGCAAATGCCGTTTTCGTCGTAGTTGGTCGTCACATAAAGGCTTCCGCAGCCGATTTTCATCTTTTCTGTAAAGCCGCGGGTTACGTCAGGACGCGGACGCGGTTCGATATGACCGTAGCGTTCCTCCTGGCAGGTCGGGCAAGCTGCCGCAGTCTGCGCAGATGCACCTTCTCTGTTTACCTTGCCGATATTAAGTACCTGCTCTTCTCTGCTGCCGTCACGATAAATAGTCACACCCTTGCAGCCTTCTTTGTATGCCAGAAGATATGCCTCTCGCACTTCGTTTCTGGTGGCTTCCTTAGGGAAGTTTACAGTCTTTGAAACGGCGTTGTCCGTATGGCGCTGGAAAGCTGCCTGCATTTTAATGTGGTCAATCGGCTTGATATCGTGTGAGCAAACGAAAACATCGCGCACTTCCTGCGGGATTTCCTCACAGTGAGCGATAGTTCCCTCTGATGCAATTCTGCGAAGCAGTCTATCACTATAAAGCCCCAGTTCTTTCAATTTCTCTGTTAGAACCGGATTCACCTCAATCATCTCTGTGCCATCCATAATATTGCGGATAAATGCGTAGGCGAAGACTGGTTCTACACCGGAAGAACATCCGCCGATGATAGAAAGCGTACCGGTCGGAGCAATGGTAGTCACCGTCGCATTTCTCATAGCCGCCCCATCCTTTAAAGTGCTGACCGAGAATAACGGGAAAGTTCCGCGCTTTGCTGCCAGCTTACTGCTTGCCGCATGACCTGCTGTATTGATATACCCCATGACTCTTTCAGCAAGCTCCACAGCTTCATCAGAATTATATGGAATACCCAGCATTAAAAGAGCATCTGCCCATCCCATTACGCCCAGTCCGATTTTACGGGACGCACGGGTCGTTTCTGCAATCTTATCCAGAGGATAATTATTGGCGTCAATGACGTTGTCCAGAAAATGCACTGCCTGCTCTACAGTTTCTCCCAAAAGACGGAAGTCAAATTCATAGCCCGTCAGCGTTTTTCTCAGCATCTTCACCAGGTTAATGGAGCCCAAGTTGCAGCTTTCATATGGCAGCAGCGGCTGTTCTCCGCACGGATTGGTACTTTCAATTTCACCCTGCGTCGGGGTCACATTATCGCGGTTAAGCCTGTCCAGGAAAATAATGCCCGGCTCTCCGTTTTTCCACGCATGGTCAACGACAAGGTCGAAGACCTTTTCTGCGCTGAGATGTCCTACCGCTTGCTTTGTCTTCGGGTCGATGAGATCATAATCACTCTGGCTCTCTACCGCTTCCATAAAAGCTTCCGTAATACCAACACTAATGTTAAAATTTGTAATCTCTTTATTGTCTGCTTTGCAGTTGATAAAGTCCAAAATATCCGGGTGATCAATTCTAAGTACACCCATGTTAGCACCTCGTCTAGTGCCACCCTGTTTCACAGCCTCCGTTGCCGCATTGAATACCTTCATAAAGCTGATAGGTCCGCTGGCAACGCCGCCCGTAGATCTAACGGCTGACCCGCTCTGACGAAGTCTTGAAAAAGAAAATCCCGTACCCCCACCAGACTTATGAATCAATGCCGCATTCTTTACAGAATCAAAGATTCCTTCCATACTGTCTTCCACCGGCAAAACAAAGCAGGCTGAAAGCTGTCCCAAAACTCTGCCCGCATTCATCAGAGTCGGGGAGTTTGGTAAAAAGCGCAAATCCGTCATCAGTTCGAAGAACTGATCGCTGAGCGCCTTCGTATCTGTCGTGTTATCGTATTTTGCATCTGCTGCAGCGATGGTATCTGAAACTCTGCGAAACATACCTTCTACTGTTTCCGTCAGGTTACCTTCTCCATCTTTGCCCAGATATCGTTTTTCCAGTACTGTTAAAGCATTCTTGCTGATTTCTGAAATTGCCATATTTCCCTCCGCTATACACTTTATATATTGTCACAGAGATAATTATATCACTATATGTAGTGTATAGCAACAAGTTCTTCCAACAAATTCACGATAGCTTTATAAGAAGACTGCGCACGCCGCAATTTATCCTATTTCTTAAAAGACTAGCAGCGGAACGAAAGAAATTCTAAAATAGGTCAATTTCCCCTATTTTTTGTAGGTCAATTTGCCATAATAGTTCTAGAAAGGAGGCGTGACAGTGAATAGACTCAAAGAACTTCGAAAGAAAAAAGGTCTTACTCAGGTCAAAGTGCAAATCGAAACCGGTATAGACCAGGCTGACTATTCAAAGATGGAGCATGGCAAACGCTATCCTACAACGGAGCAGGCAAAGGAACTGTCCTTTCTCTTTGAAACCAGTCTCGACTATATCTATGGCATCACTGACGATCCCACGCCTTATCCCAGATCAAAGAACGCCGTACCGAAAAAGAAGCGAAAGGATTCAGAGCCTAAAATATAAAACCTCCAGAAGCTGCACCATACAGGGTGTCATCTGGAGGTTTTTGTTTTGTTTCAGGAATTATTTTACTGTCACTTTGCACGTTTTGGAAAGTCCGTTACTTGTTTTTACAGTTATGGTTGCTGTACCTTTCTTTTTCTTTGCAGTAACCACTCCTTTGCTGTTTACGACAGCAATAGTCCTGTCTGAAGAAGTATAGGTCAACTTTCTGCCGTTGACGCCACTCTTAGAAAGAGTCGCTTTCAAGGTAAAGGCTTTCCCCTTTGCGAGACTCTTCTTCGAATAGTTCAGTTTTAGACTGCTAACCGCATTAACAGTGCAGGTTGCTTTCACCAGTACATCATTTCCTGCTGCGTCCACCGCATATACCGAATAAATGCCCGGAATGGTTAGGGTTTTGCTGACCGTCCCATCTGCACTCAAAGAAAGCTTGGTGCCTGCCCCGCTTCGGAAGTAGGAAAGAGACTGACTGCCCCTAGCATATCGCACAGTTGGCAAAAGACCACTGTCATCGCTTGCTGCGATTTTCAGTTTCTGTTTATAGGAACCGCTGATTTTAGATACCGATGCTTTTAGCTGCGGTGCCTTGACATCAATCTGATAATCATCTTCACTGTAATCTGTCAGCGACTTATATAAATCCAAAAATCTTCCCGACACCACTCTTCCGTTTAGAGAACTCTTTCTCTGGGCGCCGGAAAGAAGCAAATGGCGGATACCTGCTGCGCTGATATCTTTATAGTAGGAATGCAGCACCGCTGCCGCCCCCGTTACAAAAGGAGCCGCCATGGAGGTTCCTGACATATCATCATATTTATTGTTAGGAATTGTACTGTGAATCACGGTTCCCGGCGCCGCAATATCTACAGATTTACTGCTGTAATTGGATTTACTGTTCAGTCTGCCATTGCTCTGTGCATTGCCGACACAGATTACATTGCTCAAGTCATAGCAGCCCGGATAAATCGGCTTATTGTCCAGATTCAGTCCATCATTTCCTGCTGCGCAGACAAACAGCATATCTGATGCCGCAATGGTCCTATACAAAGTCTCATCGTCGACATAGGAACCCATGCTCAAGTTGCAGATATCTGCACCGTTTCTCTCTGCATAGCGAATAGCTCTAACCACATCGTAGCTGTCTCCAAGTCCCTTCGGACCTTCCAGTACCTTTAAATCCATGATGGAAACTTTGCCTGTAGCAGAGGCAATTCCGGCAATCCCATTCCCATTATTAGTAGCTGCGCCGATAATGCCTGCACAGTGAGTTCCATGGGCATAGTAGTTGTTGATTGCGCCATCGCTGAGAGGTCTGTTTTTGGCAAAATCATATCCATGAACATCATCCCGATAGCCGTTTCCGTCATCGTCCTTATCATTTCCTGGGGTTTCTCCAGAATTTACCCAGATATTTGCAGCTAAATCGCTATGCGTATAGTCCATACCGGTGTCGATAACTGCCACTACAGTTTCGCTCATTTCATTCAGATGTTCCATGATAAAATCATAGCTTTCTTCAAAACCGATATCCACGCCGGTTTCTTCATTATGCAAGCCCCACTGCAAGCCATAAAAAGGATCATTAACCCTTGTCGCTTCATATACAAAATTCGGCTGTACAGAAAAGTTCTCTGCCTGCGCCTCCAAATCCTCTCTAATCTGATCTTCTGTAATACCGTTTTTGACCTTAATCAGTGCCAAATCGGTTCCATCAAAGCTGATGTCCTCTACATAAGACGGCAGCTTCAGCTCTGACAAATCTGAAGTAGCTGTTAAGATATATTCCTGCTTTCTGACCTCTGCAGAGGTATCTCCTGCTGTATCCGTACCAAAAGAAATCACCGGCACCATAGTTACACCCAGTGCCATGGCTAAAAATAAAACTATGCCTTTTTTCTTTAACCTTTTCATTCTGTTGCCTCCGATTTTTCGCTTCTTTTCTCCTCCATCCGCTCCTCTTTTGCAATATTGACTGCCTTGATGTGCGGCATTTTATGATTCGGATCGGTGAGGAATACGTACAAATATATAGTCGCAATCCCTACCAAAACAAAAGCGTCTTTATAAAGCTCTCTGCTAATCAGCACAGCCGCCATTCCCATGGTTGCACTAACGCCGTAAAGCATCAACACAGCTCTTCGCTGTCCGTATCCCGATGCCATCAGCCTGTGATGCAGATGACCTTTGTCCGCTTCCATAATCGGTCTTTTATTTACAAGCCTACGTAAAATGGCAAAAAACGTATCAAAGATTGGAATTCCCAGCACCACGACCGGCACTACAACTGCAATGATGGTCGACCGTTTCAGCGGTCCTACCACCGACAGAGCAGCAATCATAAACCCGAGAAACAGCGAGCCTCCGTCTCCCATAAAAATCTTTGCCGGAAAAAAGTTAAAGGGCAAAAATCCCAAACATCCGCCGGCAAGAGTCAGCATAGCAAGGCAAACAATCATCATACCATACTGATCTCCATGAATATAGGCAACATAGGCAATGCAAAGGGCAGAAATCGCTGCGTTTCCAGCCGCAAGTCCGTCCAGTCCGTCAATGAGGTTGATGGTATTGGTAATCCCTACAATCCAAAGCACCGTCACGATAAAGCAGACCACTTCCCCGAAAAGGAGCTTTCCTTCTCCAAAATAGTTTGCAATGAACTTAATCCGAAGCCCCATATAATACATCAAAATCGCAACCAAAAGCTGCCCGCCGAACTTCAGTTTCGCGTTCAGATTCTTTAAATCGTCAACCACGCCCAGAATATAGATCATAGTGCCGCCGATCAAAACCGGTATCATCTTTTCATTATCGCCTGCATAAATTGCAAGAGAACCGATAGTTCCCACGAAGATTGCCAATCCACCAAAGCGAGGCATTGCCTTAGTATGCATCCTTCGTCCGTCTTTCGGCACGTCAATCGCACCGATTTTAGGAGCAATCTTAATCGCAACCGGCGTAAACAAAAGTGCCAGCGCAAAAGCTGTTACAAAAGCCGCCAGCAGCGTCAGTCTCGTAATTTCCATAAATTTGTTATCCTTCGTACTTGTATTCTATTAGTCCAGCATGACGATCTTAAGACCCGCTTCATCTAAAATCTCTACAGAAAGCTCATCTGGATAACCCTCTTTTACCACAATGCGTTTAATTCCTGCGTTGATGATCATCTTTGCACAAATTACGCAAGGTTGATTGGTAACATAGATGGTCGCATCTTCGATGCTCTGTCCCAGCGTTGCCGCCTGGATAATCGCATTCTGTTCCGCATGAAGCGCTCTGCAAAGCTCATGGCGCTGTCCCGATGGAACTCCCATCTTCTGACGCAGGCAGCCACCCTTTTCGTCGCAGTGGGCAATGCCTCTGGGCGCGCCGTTATATCCTGTGGCCACAATATGCTTGTCCTTTACAATAACTGCTCCAACCTGTCTGCGCAGGCAGGTAGAGCGCTTTGCTGTCAGCTCTGCCATCTGCATAAAATATTCATCCCATGTAGGTCTGTTATCTTTTGCTAAAATCTTCGTATCAGCCATGATCGTCGTTCCTTTCTTTCATTGGTTTTTCATCGTAATATATTTCCACCAGGTACAAGCCCTGGGGTGGTGCTGTGTGCCCCGCTCTCTGTCTGTCTGCCGACTGCAGAATTGCCGGAATGTCCTCTGCAGACTTCTTCCCTTGTCCAACTTCTACTAAAGTACCCACAATAATCCGCACCATATTGTAGAGAAAGCCATCGCCGGTCACCTCTATGTGCATCTCTCCTGCCACAGGTTCTTTGATCTGAAGGTCATATATCGTGCGCACGGTAGTCTCGCGCACGGTTCCCCCCGCAGCCTGGAAACAAGCAAAGTCATGAGTTCCCTCGATAAAAGCTGCTGCCTTACGCATAGGCTCTGCTGCCAAAGCGGCTTTCAGGTGGTAACAGTAATTTCGCGAAAACGCACTGGCTGCGCTGCCGTGTCTTAAGATATACCGATAAGTCTTCCCCTTGGAGTCAAACCGTGCATGAAAGTCTGCCGGCATTTCTTCTGCCCTGATAATCCGCACATCACCGCAGGCGTATCCGCTCCCCAGACTCCCTGCCAAATAGTTATTGACTGCCAAAGGGATTCTGTCAGTAGGAATCCCAAACTCACCCCGGAAAGACGCCCGCTGGGAAAGCGCATGTACACCGGCGTCGGTACGACTGGTACCGTTTATCTGTACCGGCTTTCCGCATACATGGCTCAGCGCCTTCTCCAGTTCGCCCTGCACCGTCCGCACGCCAGGCTGTCTCTGCCAGCCGGAGAAACCTGTTCCGTCATATTCAATCGTCAAAAGAATATTTCTTTCCATGTTTGATTCTAATGCCTTACTTTCTCGGAAGCTCAATCTGCTTGTTGTCCTTAGACTCTCTGTACAGGGTGAATTTTCTTCCAATGGCCTGAACAAACTCTGCTCCCAGTTTCTCGGCAATTTCATTGGCGGTTTCCTTCGGGCTCAAAGTGCAGCCCTCCTGAATCTTCACTTTTACCAACTCTCTGCAGTAAAGTCCGGTGTCAATTTCCTTGACGATATTCTCCGTCAGTCCCTGTTTTCCAATATATACCGTAGGGTCTGTGGTCTGTGCAAGTCCTCTCAAAAAACTCCTCTGCTTGCTTGTAATCATAAATCTATCCTCATTTCATCTTAATTCTGCATTCAATCCGTTATAGTATACCATAAAACTTGTCACTTTGTGCGAAGAAAAGATAAAGATTCACAAAAAAGGACACGGCTTTAGATAAACTATCTCCTACTACATCTTATAACAACAGCACTGGCATGTAATCCCACAAAAAAATCAAATGGACCGCTGCCGCTAGTGCAATATACGGCGCCATCGCAACAGTATCGGTGCGCCGGATTTTCTTTCTCACAAGAAGCCAGATTAGATGCCCAGCACTAAAGAGTGTAGTCATCACAAATATCAGCAGTATTCCCCGAAGCCCGGCAATCAAACCCAGCGCCGCAAAAAGCTTGATATCTCCACCGCCAAGAGTATCTCTGCGATACGCCAGCTTGCCAAGTAGTGCAGTGGCACCCATGATACCAAATCCGGCAATCCCTCCATACAAACAGTCTTTCCATCCATCATGAAAGACAATAAATCCCATGGCGGTTACCGCAAGAAGCAGTACCAGCTGATCTGGTACAATGCGGTACTTCGCATCAGCCACGGCAATTTCCAAAAGCAACCAAAGACTGCAAACTGCCGCCACCGCAAACTGCCAATCGTCTATTACCAATTTAATATCGATGACGACAAACAGCATGGTAAGGATAAACTTCCATGGGTAACTTTTGATGCGCTGTGTATATGGATCTTTCAGTGCATCGGATGGCTCCTCGTCATAGTCGCAAAGCCACTGCGCCGGCATTTTGTTAAAGAAATATACTGCGCCGTTTCCTGCGAAAACGCCGACCAGAATCGCCGCAAGACATTTTATAATTATGATTAATGTATCAGTCATATTTTTTCTCTCTTTCTCACTTGGTATCTTACCACAAAATTGCATCTCGCAAAACAAGTTTCTGCGTCTTTCTACGTATAAGCGATTCGCCTTCTGCACATAGTATCAGTAACTTTATTTGATTGCGAGGAATTTATCATGCAGGACAAACAAGGTCTTGGACTTTTTAAACTAACTTTTTTTGCCATCGGTACAACGCTGGCAAGCGGCGTTTTCAACATGTTCAGCGATATGGCAAGAAACGGCGCAGGCACTCTTTCTGTACTTATTGGTTGGACCATCGCCGGTATCGGCATGTACAGCCTTGCCATGTGCTTCAACAGGCTCAGTATCGTAAGACCCTCTCTGAAAAGCGGTATTTTCGCCTATGCAAAAGAGGGGTTCGGCGCTTACATCGGATTTAACTCCGCCTGGGGCTATTGGATTAGCGCGATTTTATCACAGGTATCTTTTGCGACTCTGCTCTTCGCTGCGCTAGGTCAGTTCATGCCCCTGTTTGCCGGCGGCAACAATCTGGCTTCCATAGTCTGCGCATCTATTGTGATTTGGGGCTTCACTTTTCTTGTGATGGGCGGCGTGCAGGAAGCGGTTACTATTAACACGATTATCGTCATCGCCAAAATCATCCCCATTTTTGCATTTATTCTATTTGTTATTTTTCTCGGTGCTTTTGATCTGGATATTTTTCTGGACAATTTTATGGGCGAGGATACCGGCTATTCCCTGGGCAAACAAGTGCTGGAAACCACCTACACTACAGTTTGGATTTTTACCGGAATTGAGGGAGCGGTCGTCATTTCCGCCCGTGCAAAATCGACTGCTGTCTCTGGGAAAGCCACTACTCTTTCCTTCCTGTCACTGCTGATTCTCTATGTACTGATTTCTATTCTCAGCATGGGTATTATGCCAAGAAGCGAACTTGCTGCTCTGGGCGACCCCGCTATGGCTGGACTTCTTTCCTATGTTGTCGGACCTTTCGGCGCAACCCTTATCAACATCGGTGTAATTATTTCCATCGCCGGTGCCATGTTTTCTTATACGATTGTTACCGCCGACAGCGCCTATGCGCCAGCCCTGCAGGGCTGCTTTCCTGCTTTTCTCCGGAAAGAAAACCGGTGCCATGCGCCCAGCGGCGCGCTGCTTCTCACCGCAGCCATCATCCAGGTGCTGCTGATTATCATTTATTTCCAGTCTTCTACCTATCAGGCGCTGTATACCCTGGCAACCAGCGCCATTATGATTCCATTCGTGCTCTCTGCCCTGTACTGCCTGAAAACCTGCTTTGAAGACAGCCGCACCGGACACAGGACTGCCGGTTTCAAAGACTGGTTCATTTCTACACTTGGCGTCATCTACGGCTTCTGGATGCTGTACGCCACAGGTATCAGCAATATCATCATCTCAGCCCTGATGTTTGCGCCTGGTGCCTTGTTCTACTTCTGGGCTCGCCGTGAGTCCCACGAAAAATTCTTTGGAAGTGCACTGGATGTCGGTGTCTTCGTGATTATCATGGCAGGCTTTTTATATTCAATGGTGTGGTTTTAACCATTCCGTCCTCCCCTCATTACTATTGTGGGGTGAACTGTGCAAAATGACCGCATCGCTCTATAAATTAGCGTTTGCGGTCATTTTTTTATTTTTTGTAACCGCGATTTTGACCGTAACTAGAAAAAATGACTCAAATGCGGTCACTTTTTCCATCTATTGCACTCAAAAGACATCTCACCGCTCCTTCTGTTCTTTTACATACTACCACAATTACCTCCCTGCTTCAAGATTTATTTTCCATAATTGTAAAATAAACCCATAAATTTTAAGTACAAAAACACCCCACTGCACAAATTACGCAAGTAGGGTGCTATTTCTATTCACCTTATTTTGCAGGCTTCCAGGAACTCTTCAGATCGACAATCCGATTGAAGACTTTTTCAGTATCTGTCGTCAGTTTGCTGTCTGCTACATAATAGCCGTGACGGAAAAATTGGAACCGCTCGCCCGGCGCCGCCTCCGCCAAAGAAGGCTCAGCGTAGCCCCAGGTTTCCTCAATAGAATCAGGATTGAGAACATTCTCGCCATTTTCATCCGGCACCATCAGGTAACTGTAGTTGCGAATCTTTACCTTAACTGCAGTCTTCGCGTCTACAAAGTGAATGGTTCCCTTGACCTTGCGACCTTCAAACCCGCTACCGCTTCTTGTTTCCGGATCATAGGTACAGCGCAGTTCCTTGATGGAACCGTCTTCGTTCTTGAAGACCTCTTCACACTTGATGAAGTATGCGCCCTTAAAGCGAACTTCGTTACCCGGGAACAGTCTGAAATACTTCTTTGCCGGCACCTCCATAAAGTCTGCACCATCCACATAAAGTTCTCTGGAAAACGGAATTTCACGCACACCCATCTCCGGCACTTCTTTGTTATTTTCAAGTTCAATCATCTCAGTCTTATCTTCCGGATAATTGGTGATTATGACTTTAATCGGATTTTCAATCACATTTCTGCTCTGTACTTTGGTCTTTAGGTCCTCACGAATGCAATGTTCCAGCAGGGAAATGTCCACTGTGCTGTTGGATTTTGCAACGCCTACTCTCTCGCAGAAATCGCGAATGGATTCCGGCGTATAGCCTCTTCTGCGCATCCCTGCCAAAGTCGGCATTCTCGGATCATCCCAGCCGTCTACCACGCCATCCTCTACAAAGCTGCGCAGGTAGCGCTTGCTCATCACGGTATTGGTAATGTTCAGTCTTGCAAATTCAATCTGCTGCGGCAGGTTTTCCCACCAGCCGACCTCCTTCAGCACCCACTCGTAAAGTGGTCTATGATCCTCAAATTCCAAAGAACATAGGGAATGCGTAATGCCCTCGATGGCATCCTCAATCGGATGCGCAAAATCGTACATTGGATAAATGCACCATTTATCTCCCGTGTTGTGATGCAGCGGGCTGTGGGCGATTCTGTAAATAACAGGGTCTCTCATATTGATATTAGGCGATGCCATATCAATTTTTGCACGAAGTACGCGCTCGCCGTCTGCAAACTTACCCGCTTTCATCTCCTCAAAGAGACGCAGGTTTTCTTCCACGCTCTGGTTTCTGCACGGACTCTCCTTGCCCGGCTCTTTCAGAGTGCCGCGGTATTCCTTAATCTGCTCAGCATTCAGGCTGCAGACATAAGCCTTGCCCTTCTTGATTAGCTCGACTGCTGCTTCGTACATCTTGTCGAAGTAGTTGGACGCCCAAAGCAGCTTATCCCACTTAAAGCCTAGCCAGTGAATATCCTCTTCGATTGCACTGACATATTCTACATCTTCCTTGACCGGATTGGTATCGTCATAGCGCAGGTTGCACATACCGCCGTACTTCTCGGCGGTTCCGAAATTGATGCAAATCGCCTTAGCATGCCCGATGTGCAGGTAGCCGTTAGGTTCCGGTGGAAAACGGGTATATACCTTGTCGCCGTTCTTCTGCGATTCCAAATCCTTATCAATAATGCTATGAATAAAATTCGTTGAAACAGGTTCTGTCATAGTTGTTTCCTCCAAATATTGTTATCAATAGACTTAGTATACCATAATTATATCCCAATTCAAAACAAATTTTTCACCTTTACAGCACTTTCCGCCTCTGCTAAAATAAAAGTTACGAACATGTTTGTGAAAGGAGATTGAAGCAATGAAATATAATATTGTCGGTGAACCGCTTCCTGCTGTCATCTGCGACGTGGAAGCAGGCGAAACCTTAATCACAGAAAGCGGTGCCATGAGCTGGATGACCCAGAACATGAAGATGGAAACTACGAGCAACGGCGGTATCGGAAAAGCCCTCGGCAGAATGTTTTCCGGCGAAACCCTTTTCCAGAATCGATACACTGCACAGGGAGGTCCTGGACAGATTGCCTTTGCTTCCAGTTTTCCGGGTTCCATCAAAGCTGTAGAAATCACCCCGGGCAATGACCTGGTTGTACAGAAAAAGGCTTTCCTCGCCAGCGAATCCACTATAGAACTGTCCATATTTTTCCAGAAAAAGGCAGGCGCTGGCTTCTTTGGCGGCGAAGGCTTTATCATGCAGAGGCTCTCAGGTCACGGTACTGCCTTTATTGAAATCGACGGCTACGCAGTAGAATACAATCTGCAGGCCGGTCAGTCCATGGTCGTAGACACAGGATATCTGGCTGCTATGGATTCCACCTGCTCCATTGAGGTTGTCTCCGTTCCGGGCGTAAAGAACATGCTCTTCGGCGGCGAAGGCATTTTCAACACGTTGGTAAAAGGACCAGGAAAAATCATTCTGCAGACCATGCCAATTAACGTAGTCGCTGGCGCTATCAATCCGTTTATTGTAACCAGCAATTAATCAATCACATATTAATTGAAAAAGGACGGAATTCACTTCCGCCCTTTTTATTATACTCTATTTACCAGAACTTCACTTCTGGTTTTGCATTTCTGTAATCGGCGCTGACCATGACTTCGTTCCAGCATTCGTAGCATTCTGGCATGTCATACCAGCGATCGTCTGCTTTCACTGCGGTCAGTGCAATTCTCTGCCCCACGTAGGTTTCACTGTTGGATACAGGAACTGCGTGTTTTTCGTCGCCCAAATCTAAAGTGGAGATGATGCTCGGAATGGTAACCAGCGTCTTTTCGCCAGCTTCCACGTAGAGGTTCTCGTTCTGGAATACAACCTTAAATTCCTCGCCGTTATCTGCGCGAACCGTCGTCACACCTGTATCAAAACCGCCTGCTGAGTCAATCTGAATATCCACAATGGTTCCTGCAGACACGATTGGACTAAACGGAATTTTTTTCTCGCCAAAGTAGCTTTGCAGTTTTTCCACAGCCTCTGCAGCAGGCGTTTTCATCAGAATATCGCCCACTTCAATTGCCAGGGTCATCTGGCCCAGTGCGGAAGCATCCTTGTGCTGGTCTTTGTTCATCATCCATGCAGCAAAGCCGATGCCCTGGTCGAATGCCTGACACATGTATCTTGCGATTTTTTCACAGGCTGCGCCATCCATCGAATCTTCTGTCCTCGCAACGATGGTGTCACCAGCTTCACTGGCTAAAATAACCGGACTGGTTGGCACGCCGTGTACCGGCAGAAGTCCTGTATTCAGCTCCGGAACGGCACGACCGTTTCCATCTGTATCGATAATCGGCAGTCCGCATTTCCAAGCTGCGTAAAGTGGAAGCATGGTGTTTCCGCCGCCCATTTCGCCGGAATACACATATTTCAATTCTTTGCCCAAAAATCTTGCTTCTTCGCTCATCCCCTTTACAGCGTTGACAGATTCGTCCTGGAAAGTTCTGCCCTTGGTTGCTACCGGAGAGCCCAGCGCTGCAATCATCGTGGAAACAACATTTGGATCGTCCTCCATCTCTACAATATCAATCATTTTGATAAATGCATCAGGGTCTTCCGCATACATAGCTTCAATCAGCGCCAATCCCTCTTCAGCGCTGCCGCCACCGCCACCGCCATAAAAGCTGGAGCCGTAAACAATACTTGTCAGTTCCTCACGTCTTAATTCTCTTGCCATTTTTTACCTCTCAAATCTATTTTCTCTTTAATAAACGTGTTTTCCCTTTTCCATCACGCATTCGTCATCAATCCAGACAGTCGGTGCGTTGATAATCATGTCGTAGTGCATATCGCAGTCCTGCTGTCCGCCCATGAACAAGTTGTTGCCGCAGGCAATATGAATGGTGCCGAACACTTTTTCGTCGACCAGGCCATTGCCCATAATTTCACAGGTTGGATTGGTGCCGATACCGAATTCGCATACATTCTTTGCAGTGTCTTCAAACTGACCGACAAATTCCTCAAACATCTCTGCGTCAGCGCCTTCTGTCTTCACAATTCTGCCGTCTGCAAAGGTCAAAGTCAACGGTTCTTCCATCACCTTAAAATCTGCGATAACGCCGTCAACCACCAGCACACCGTTGCCTTTTGTTTCAATAGGCGCGACCATGGCTTCGCCTGCCGGCAGATTACCAAAGGCGCCGGACTCTGTCAGTTTTCCAGTATCTGCAATGCCTTTTCTGCCGCCGCAGTAAAGGGTTAAATCAGTGCCAGCCTCTGTTGTAATATGTATCTTTTCAGCCCTTGTCAGCTTTTCTGCCAGAATGTTTCCGATGCGCTCTACCTCATCGTAATCAGCGCCCAAAGTCATTTTTACGATGTCTTCGGTGATGCCCGGCATGGAAGCAATTCTGCAGCCTCTTTCTGTAGCTTCGGCTCTGCCTTTTGTATGGGTGTAAGAGCCGGTGGTAATCATCATGCACACCTGCGCCTCGTCGAGGGCCGCTTTACAAAGCTGCGGCATTTCTCCGCCTTGATGGACAGGTCCCACTGCCATAATCGTTTCAATTCCCAAATCATTTCCTGCTTTTACAAATTCCTTCGCAAGATCCAGCTGCTCGATATCGGTAAGAATCAGAAATTTTTCTCCCGCTTTTACGCCCATGCAGGATGCAATAGAAATTTTTGCTACTTCATAAGTATTCATAGTTTACGCCTCCTTAACAAATGGATTGTATTTCGGATTCTTCACTACAGTGCAGAGAATCCAGTAAACTACGATTGTTACTGCAATACCGATCAGCTCTGGAATGAAGAATTTATCGAAGTATGTAGTCAGCGCGCCGCAGATCCATGCGATAATGCCAAGCCAGTTGACACCCGGGAACGGCTCCCAGCCTTCAGCCTTGCCGCGACCCATAACCCAGTAATCTGCAATCAGAACGGCGCAGATTGGAGTAATGAGATAGCTGAGAATGGACAGGAAGTCTACGAAATAGTAAACGATACCGCCCAGAGAAAGCAGAATCCCGATGATACCGCAGATTGCTGTCACGATGGCTCTTCTGTCATCTCTCATTTTAAAAATATCTACGACTGCGATACCTGCTGAATAAGCGTTTCCTACGTTGGTTGTCCATGTTGCCAGAATCAGAACCAGCATGCCTGCCGCCGGAAGACCTACATTGGCAAACATTACTGTAATATCTGAATCGCCGGAACAAATGGAAAGAATTGCACCGCATGCCAGCGCACCAACGCCTGCAGGGATGACGCCAAATAGACAGGACAGCGCAGCGCTTTTTCCGTCTTTGCTGTAACGGTTATAGTCACCGCAGGTTGCCGCACCAGAGATGAATCCACCAACAGAAATGGTAATGCCGACCATCATGCCGCCGCCACCTTCCGGCTGATACGCTGACAGAACAGCAGCTCCGCCATCACCCAGGGCAATGGACACACCATAAATCAAAAATACGAACAAAAGTGGTACGCTGACAACGTTGAGAATCTTTGTCAGACCAATGCCGTAGAAAGCAGTCACCAGCATTAAAGTGCCCCAAAGCACACATGCCAGCCACTCAGGAAATGCGATACCAAAACTGGACTGCATGAGTGAGCAGAATGAAGACGCACAGACAATAGTCTGATAGCCGTACCATCCAATCATAGAAATGGCGATAATCAGAGACAAGGTATACTGAGATCCTCTGTCTCCCAGCGCTCTTGATACTGCCATTACAGTCGGTCTTCCCGTCTGTGCAGACTGCGCTGCAATTAACATCATCAGCACTACGACGATTCCGTAGCCGATAAACATCGCCAAAATGGAATCTTTAAAATTCAGCCCAGCCGATACCATAGCGCCTACCATCAGCGCAGGTACACAAATGACATTTCCTGCCCAGATAAAGGCAATGGAAGGCCAGCTTTTTTTCTCACTGTCCGGAACCGGTTCCAGCGTGATGGTTTCAACATGACTTTTCTTTGCTTCAGCCATATCGTTTCCTCCTTTCAGGATAAACAAAGGTATTATTGCGTTGTAGTAAGTATAGCAGCAGGGGATATCCCCTGTCATTAGCATAATTGCGGAAAAAGTCTTTATATTTTTATGCACGTAAACAATCATGAAATAATTTCTCAGCGAATATACGGAAAAATTTCACGATTATTTATTTATATTTACAATTATTTCTTGCGTTTCCCTTTCCCTTGGAATAGAATATAGACATTACAATTAATATGGAGGTAATCTAATGAGCCTTACTGTTTCCGACTGTCTGAAACTCCCTTCTCTGCGCAGCGCCAAAGTCATCGCAGGTCATAAAGGGCTTTCCAATATCGTCAACAATGTTTCTGTACTGGAAATTTACGATGCCGAACTCTTTTCGCTGGAAGCCCCGGTCAACGACAGCGACATGACGCTGACCTCTTTCCGCGCCATCGCAGATAACTATGAGCTGCAGTGCAAGCATATTGAGCAAATGCACAGTCTGGGTGACGCCGCCGTAGTGATTTACTACGTAGGAATTTACCTGAAAGAGATTCATCCTTCTCTCATCGAAACTGCTGACCGCCTTGGATTTCCCCTAATTATCATGCCCGAAGGTCGGATAGACTGCTTCTATCGGGAGGTTCTTTATGATGTTTATAAAGCGATTTTCCATGCAAAAAATAAAGAAAAAGACCTGATTAATAACGTGGTAGCCCTATTTTCGAGACTGCCGGAGGACCGCAAAAATCTGACGAATCTGCTGCGTCTTATCAGCGATTCGCTCAAGTGCACAGTGCTTCTTTCTGATACGGTCATGAACAACGTCTGTCTGTCCAAATATCCCGCTTCCAACGACATCACAGCCTCTGACATACACCAGCTTTACGAAAAAACTGGATGTTCAGATTCCCACGGCGCAGAAAGTCTTTGGCAGGGACGGGTGCTGCGCATTTTTCGCCTGCCTTTCACTGTCTTTGAATACCGTAACTTCTCGATTTACGCCATCGACGAATTCGGCTCTCTCACTATGGACGACATGTACGACGTCGTCGAACTACTGGAAATTTTCTCCAAGCTTTGGAACCTGGACGCAGACAACATTCTGGAAAACTCATTGATTTCATCCATTCTGGACGGCGACTCGGAAAAAATGCGCCAGATTTCCACAAAACTTTCTATCGATATTCGCACCATCAATACTTCAGTATTTTTGCGCCCTTCCCTCATCGGTCTGGAGCCCCAGGGCAAACTTCGCCTGCAGAGAGAAATGGTGCAGCAGATTAAATCCTGCTCTGAAGACTGGGGCAAAACTGTCATCGTGGATACCTATGAATCCCTCATCGTCAGCTTCATTATGTACTCCTCCACCGACAACACGGACAGGGAATATCTCCAGGAGATGACAGAACGGCTGGATACGCTCTGCACAAACTATACTATCTCCTTCTTCCCGTGTGACAACAAAGCAGAGGAAACCCGCAAAACCTATCTGCTGTACAGCGAAACCATTCCTCTCGCCATTTCCATCTTCCCAAGCCGGAAATTATTCTCCTACGGTGACATTCTCTTCGCCCACCAATGCGAAACCATCTGCTGCGAAAAGAATGATTCTTTCCGCATCTGCCGCAACATTCTAAAGCCGCTGCTGGAAGACGCTGACAGTGACGCACTGCTGGAAACCCTCAGCGTTTATTATCTGGACGCCGGCTGTGAAGTCAAGGCTACCGCCAGCCAGCTTTTCGTCCACAGAAATACCATTCAATACCGGCTGGCAAAAATTCATGCAATTACCAATTTCAAGACCGACGATTTTCTGTCCAACAACCTTATGTATCAGGCCATCGCCTGCTACAGACTCCATCCGGAGCTGTTTGAGGTGTAGGTTTATTCGTGAAGCTCAATGTATCTTTCTGCCAGTTTTCAGTTTTTTAAGAGATGGTTTTCAAAATGGCGATTTTGTTTGTAAAAAAGCAAACTTTTTCGCAGATTTCGAAAACCACATTATATCCAAATCTGACTTTCCACCCTGTTGTCGGCAAAATCCCGCTCCAGCATAGCTTTGTGACTGAGGAATGCCCCATCGGTAAAGTATTTTGCGCTTTGCGGGCAAACAGCGATACATGCCTGACATTTAATACAAATGCCATCCGTTCCAATGCTCCCCATGGGGCAGTGCTCCGCACAAAGACCGCAGCCGGTGCATTTACCCGAATCGGTCACTGGCTTGGCTTTCAGGAAAACTGCCGGCGTGCCCTCGAGTCCCTTCGGCACATAATAAGGTCCTGCCGGATGATTTCCCGGAAATACTTCTGCACTGAGGGTATGACCTGTCTGCAAGTTCTTCATCGCACCTTCTCCCAACTCTGCCGCTTTTTCAAAGTCTGCTCTTGCCGGTCTTCCCTCCGCCACCTTTGCAAAGGCGTGATGGCACACAAATGCCCCGCCGCCCGCCAGTTTAAAGCCTGTTTCTTCCAGCAAATCCGAAAGTTCAGCCAGACTGTCATCAAAACTACGACCACCGAAAGTTACTACAGGTACGCAGGAAGCGCCTGCACTTTTCACCGAATCTCTGATATAGGGCATGATTTTGTTGGGCAATCTGCCCGCATAAGTGGGCATGCCGAATATGACAAAATCTCTCGCTCCGAATTCCGCCCTGCTCTGCCGATTTTCCAGCTTTGTGATATCAAACTCCCGCACCGCAGCAGCGCCCAGCGCTTCTGCTGCGGCTTTTGCTATGCGAACAATCAGCCCCTTCGTGCTGCCTGTCGGGCTGAAGTATACTGCCCAAATTTGTTTTATCATAAGAGCCCCCTCTCTCTCGCATAATCCAGCAAACATTCGCCGGAGTTTTCCAGTTTCCCATCTATCACAAGTTCCAGCATTTCATCTAGTATGCTGCCGATGGCGGGTCCGGGCACTGCACCCAGCTTAATCAAGTCGCCGCCGCTTACAGCAAGCTGTTTCAGATTCCAACAGACATCGCTGTCGATAACAGCTTTGACGCAGGACTCTTCACCAAAGGCTGCATAATACATTCTGGTAACAAATTCCCCCTCTGCTTTCAGCATGCGGCAAATCGCCCGCCGATCGACCTGCGGTTCTGGCTGCGCCTCCAGAAGTCTCGCAATGGCTGCCGCCTGCTCTACCGTCCTGTTATCATACTTCAATTCCCGCAGGGCTTCTTTTGTCCCCTCAGGAAAAAGCATTGCAAGACGAACGGAAAGTTCCTTCGGAAGTTTCTTTACAGAAGCCGGCACAAGTCCAGGGCAGCACACCTGCAGCACCTCATAATAGCTGCCGATGACCGTGTCCACAGCAGGTCCCAGCACCAGTTTGGAAAGTTCCCCATTGATTCGTTCCCTGGAAATTTTCGTCAGCAGATGAGCACAGCTGCGGACCGCCTCCGCCGTCTCCATATCCATCTGAAAACACAGTACTGAACGGAACCGAAGAGCGCGTAATATCCGAAGTGCGTCCTCCTCAAAGCGTTTCTGCGGCTCCCCCACACAATGAACCATTTTATGTTTGATATCATAGGCGCCGTTATGCAAATCCACCAGCCCCCGCTCTGGATTATAGGCAAGGGCATTCATGGTAAAGTCCCGCCTTTTCAGGTCCTCCTCAAGATTGGTTGTAAATGCCACAGCCTCCGGATGTCGCCCATCCAGATAGTCGCCGTCAATGCGGTAGGTGGTAATTTCTACTGGACCTTCCTCTGTTAAAACTGTAACCGTCCCATGTTTTGCACCGGTCTGCACGGCGTTTTCCTCGCCAAAACACGCCGTCGTCTCCTCCGGACGCGCCGAAGTGCAAATGTCCCAGTCAGAGGGCTGCCGCTCCATAAGCAGATCCCTGATGCAGCCGCCTACGGCGTAAGCCTCGTGACCTTGCTGCTCAAGAGCCGCAAGGACATTGCTTATATAATCCGGCAGCTTAAAAATATTCGTCATATCAGACCTCCATCTCATCTAAAAGCTGCTTCAGCTGCGCTCTCTCTTCTTCCGAAATTCTGCTTTCTTTCAAAAAAGCCGCAATCAAATCTCCTGCTGCGCCGCCGTATACTTTTTCCAAAAGGTTTCGTCTCTCCGGCGCAGCACAGGTCTCTCTGCTGACCTCTGCCAGATAGCGGTGCGGATCACCGCTCCGATCGATTTTTACCAGCCTCTTTCGTTCCATACGTGTCAAATAGGTCAGCACCGTATTTCTGCTCCAACCAGTTACCGGTTTCAAGGCTTCCACAATTTCACCAAGCCCAAAGCCTTCTGTTCTTTCCCATAAAACACCGAGCACGTTGAGCTCGGCTTCTGACAGTCTGCCCATAGAAAAACCTCCTACAATTGTAGTATTCTTATCTATATACTACAATTGTAGGAGGCATGTGTCAAGGGAAATATATGCGACTACCTACCAAATCGGGCGTCAGCGGCGGTAGCGGCATCGCTCTCCGGTGACTGCGGTCAGCTCCGGCAGGCCGTGCTAGTTCACAGCTGCACCGAAGCGGCATTAGCCTCCGCAGACTGCCTACATTGACAAATTCTTGATTTTTCTTCAATTTTGTCAATAAATCAAGATTTTCACTCTAAAATACCGGCTATTTCACCCTTGTTTTTGACAAATTGGACAAATTTCTGCAAAAATGTCAATTCTGTCAAGGTTTTTCACCGAAAACATTGCCCGAATTGACAGAATCACGATTTTTTGTCAATTTTGTCAACGCCAGCGTGAGGAAGAGGCCGGAAAGCGGCACTGCTGCTTTCCGGTACCGGCGCTACAACCAGACACAGTCGCTACCGTCAGAGCCCAAGCTTCACCATACAGAAAAACCACCTGCAAACGGTTTCCTGCCTGCAGGTGGTTTTAAAATATATATTTTATTTTGCAGCTGCGCCAATCGCAAATCCTTTTTCGAAAGCTTCTAAGTTCATCGGCAGGAACTCTGGTTTTTTCTTACCCAGTTTGTTCTTGATAGTTTCAATGATAACTTCTTTTGGAACAACTTCTGTTGCGCCGATGTAAGCGCCCAGCATGATGATGTTCAAAACTTTCGGATTTCCCATTTCCAGAGCCATTTCAGTTACAGGAACTTTGATGACCTTGATGTCGTCTCTCTCGATTGGAGAGATTACGATGGAGCTGTTAATCAGCAGGTTTCCGCCTGGTTTCAGCTTGTCAAGGAATCTATGCAGGGAAGGATCGTTCATGACAATCATATCTTCCATTGCTTCCATAACAGGCGCACCGATTTCGTCATCGGAGATTACAACGTAGCAGTTAGCTGTACCTCCACGCATTTCTGCGCCGTAGGATGGGAAATATGTTACGTGTTTATCAGTTGATTCGCAAGTTGCCTGAGCCAAAAGAGTTCCTAGCATCATGACACCCTGTCCGCCAAATCCGGCAACAAGTAAATTTCTTTCCATGTTCTATTCCTCCTTTGATTTATCTCTGAATACACCCAGCGGGAATTCTTTCAGCATTTTTTCTTCTAAGAAATCCAGTGCTTTTGCTTCGCTCATGCCCCAGTTTGTTGGACATGTAGTGACAATTTCAACCATGGAGAAGCCTTTTCCGTCAATCTGGTTCTGGAATGCTTTCTTGATAGCCGCTTTTGTCTTACGAACGTTAGCAGGTGTGTTGCAGCTGGTTCTTTCCAGATAAGCAGGAGCTGTCAGCTGGCTCAAAACTTCGCACATATGGATTGGATATCCGTGTTCTTCCGGATTCCTGCCCTTCGGTGCAGTAGTAGCCTTCATGCCGATCAGTGTAGTCGGTGCCATCTGACCGCCAGTCATACCGTAGATACCGTTATTTACAAAGATAACGGTAAAGTTTTCACCTCTGTTGGCAGCGGAAACTGTTTCGCCAAGACCGATGGAAGCAAGGTCTCCATCGCCCTGATATGTATAAACCAGAGAATCCGGATTGGATCTCTTCAGACCTGTTGCAACTGCGCAAGCTCTGCCGTGTGCAGAAATGTTCAGGTCGTGGGATACGTATAACTGACCCAGTCCACAGCAGCCAACACCTTCGCAGCGAACTAATTTGTCCAGCATGCCTAATTCTTCAACAACTTCACCAATCAGTTTGTGAATGGTTCCGTGCATGCAGCCCGGACAGAATCCGGATACGGTTTCAGGTTTGATACCAATGGTTCTCTTATATACTTTTTCCATTATAATACCTCCTTTACCAGTTCATGTGCTGCAGCCATAACTCTTTCTTTTGTCATCAGCTCACCGCCGGATCTGAGACATTCTTTGATTGGACATCTGCCATGAACTGCGTGGTCTACGTCCCATCTCATCTGTGCAGGGATGGACATTTCGATGTCTAAGATACCCTTAACTCTGTTGAAGTCCAGATTTTCAAAGGACTTATATGGGAACGGATGAATTGCAATCGGTCTGATGAGTCCAGCCTTAATGCCTTCTGCTCTCAGTTCTTTTACTGCAATTCTAGCGATACGAGCGGAGATACCATAAGCGGTCAAAATGATTTCTGCGTCATCAACCATGATTTCTTCTACTCTAACGTCATTTTCTTTCCAAGATTCATAAAGTTTTGCAGCTTCAATGTTTACTGGCTCAAAACCGCCGCCTACGCCGCCAGGAAGGATTCTAACCTGTTCTTCCGGTTTGTGTCCAACTGCGGAAACAGCCTTGCGAGCTGCTTTCAGTGCAGCAACCTCTTCATCGCTCTTCATCGGAGGAAGTTCAACAGGCTCCATCATAGTACCCATTACACCGTCTGTCAGAATCAGAACCGGGTTCATGTCTCTTTCTGCCAGGTCAAATGCTTCATAGGTCATATCTACTGCTTCCTGTACAGTGGAAGGAGACAGTACGATCATTTCAAAACCACCGTTGCCGGAAGCCTTGGTTGCCTGCATGTAGTCCTGCTGTGCCGGCTGAATTGCACCGATACCAGGACCGCCTCTCTGCACGTTTACATATACGATTGGAAGACGCGCAGCAGCGCAATAGGAAATACCTTCACTATATAAACTGATACCAGTACTGGAAGAAGAACTCATGGATCTTGTTCCTGTCTGTACTGCGCCATACAGCATATTGACAGAAGCGACTTCACTTTCACCCTGTACGAATACGCCGTTTTCAACTTCCGGCATTCTTCTTGCAAAGTATTCCGGAATCTCGTTCTGTGGTGTGATTGGGTAGCCGGCAAAGAATCTACAGCCAGCTCTGGTAGCTGCTTCTGCGATTGCTTCACAGCCCTTCATAAATACTCTTGCCATTTTTTCTAAACCTCCCTATAAACTTCGATTGCTGCGTCTGGACAGACAACTCCGCAAGCGGCACAGCCGATGCAGTCGTCCGGATTTGCTGCAACAACATACTGGTAGCCTTTAGAATTCACTTTGTCGCCAATAGCGAGCACTTTCTTAGGGCAGAATTTAACGCAATAACCGCAGCTCTTGCAGCTCTCTGCTCTAATTTCCACTTTTCCTTTTGCCATTTTGATTACCTCCTTAATGGTCCTGCCCTGCGAACTCAGTGAGCAGTTTGGCAGACCTTATGCTGGCATTCTCCGGTCTTTAGCCGGTTTAGAATGCGTCGTATAATGGTCCTGCCCTGCGAACTCAGTGAGCAGTCTGGCAGACCTTATGCTTTAGAGCCCCAAAACTTGTTTTGGGCTGGCTCTAGTCGTAACATGGTGTACTGAGCCAGCGAAAAGCAAAGGCTCTCAAACCGTTATTCAATAACCCCAGGCAAAGCCAGGGTAGTTGACATTTCTAATCGACCCACTCATAGGTCAGATACAAATTCACCGGAAGAAGCGGGGTATTTGTCTTTCCTGAAATCTCAGGACAAAGGTGCGCAAGAGCGCACATGTAGTCGACATTCAAATATTCTCCAATTAATGCTTTGACTTTCTCATTGCCATCAAGCGCTTCCTCCGCTGTAGTAGTAATTCCCACATTGGGATTACTCAAAATTGAGACATTTGCTAAATCGATGCGAGCCATGCCCAATACGCGGGCCATGGTACCGTCAATACTGATTAAATCCTTCGACCACGGACGATATGCGTTAATGACGAAGAAGTTCTGTGTATTTTCTCGGTTGAGAAACGGTGAAAATGCACCGATGAGTCTTGCTCCGACATGGTCGCCGCCTACGTCCATAATTACGATACTATCCTCGTCCGCCATATAGTTTCTCACGCCACCCGGCAGGGTCGGTGCGTCAAAAAACTGTTCCTCATAATGGAAGACGATGCCTGCATCCTCAATCTGATGTCTGATATCTCTGGAACGAAACAGCGGCTTCGTCTGGTCCATATCAAAGAAGTGCACCTTCTTATCAGAAAGCTCTGCAAGCTGGAAGGCAAAGTTAATTGCAATTTCGCTCTTACCGCTGCCTGCTTCGCCTACAAAGACGAAGTTCTTCTTAGTCTTAATCATTTCTGTTAAAATGCTTTTCATCGAAAACTCTCCCATTTTGCATTCTCACTTTACACTTATATTTTAACGAATTGTGACGGAAATGTCAAATTAATTTTCAGAGATTATGACTTTTTGTTTGGTGCATTTTTGCGAATTTTCAGCTCCTCGCTATTACGATGACACCGGCAATGCAAAGACCAATTCCCACCATCTGCTGTACCGTCAAAACCTCTCTATAAAAAAGTATTCCAATCACCGCAAGGACTACGGCAAGAGCAATATTTACAATGGTCGTTCCCACGCTGATATTCCAGCCCAGCTTATACATAAAGACCGATGCTACTTCCACCGCCGTAATGGTAAATCCCATGACAACCGGTGCCCAGTTCATCTTCCCAAACTGCACCGCCAGGTTTTTGTCCTGCCCCATGACCATCCACAGGACAAAGGCTGCAGCCGCAGCCACCACATAGTTAAAAAATACCGCTGCGAAAGGATCCATTGCCTCCGGCACAGATTTTGCGCTGACCTGATAAAAGGTGTGCGCCACCAGAAGCAGTGCTATAGGCCACCAAAATGTAAAAATACTCATACGCTTTCCTCCTTCAACGCCGCAAAATACCTCCTGACAAGAAAACAAAAGCGCCCCGCACCATTCCTTCTAAGGCCTAACGGAATGGATTAGGACGCTAAAATCATCTACCCGGCGGTACATCATCTGCGTTTTTCTTTCAGTTTTATAGGTATAGTGTACATGCGCCTGCAGAAAAAGTCAATGGGAATACAGCAATGTGCCAAGGTGAACACACGAAAAAGTTTTAAATTTCTATGTCGCTGACAAAACTGACATTTTTTTAGTTTTTTGTCAAATCTGTCAGCATTTTAGCTAAAAACGCTGACAAAACTGACAAATTCTTTTGATTTTGTCTGCTTTGTCAGGATTTTAAGAATATGAAACCTAATTCTTCACGATTTGCTGACAAAATTCAGCAAAATCCAAAATTTAGTCAGCGTCGATGGGTGAATGCTCTTTTCATGTGTTTACCGCAGGCAGCGCCTAGTCTGATCGAGCAGGCGCTGCCTCGCAGACCCTGCTCAACCCGCTAAAGTGCAGACAAGCAGCGCGCCCGGTGGATTCCCACCGGGCGCGCTGCTGTACCAAAGGAGTGTACATCTACATTGGATTGTCTTGATTATGCTTGTTCCAAACCTTTACGTGCCAATCTGCTGATTTCCAGCGCCGGTCCGATTGCAACGCCCGGCTTTGTCTTCATGTAGCAGATTAAATCTTCCAGCATGTTAATACGGCTGATTCTGCCGATGCACTGCGGATGCAGCACCAGGGTCATCAGACCGCCTTCTTCATAGAGACCGTCAAATTCGCTCTGCCAAATATCTTTTACATACTGCGGAGAGCAGATTCTTCTTCTTTCCGGCTGCTGCAGTGTGAAGAAGAAGTGGGAAGTATCATCATACAGCCAGGAGAACGGCAGCTCGATTAATTTCTGACCATCTTCACTTTCATGGAAATAAGGCCAGTCACATGCCATGGTGTTTGAGGAATATTCAAAGCCGCTTGCCATGACATTCCGAATGGTTTCTTCGGTTAAAATTGCTTCCGGCGCTCTGTAGCCTAGCGGCTCAACGCCCAGCAGTTCTTTCATGATTTTTTTTGATTTTGCGACCAGTTCTTTGTCCTGTTCAGGGAAATAGGTTGTTTCGTGGAGATAGCCGTGATAGCCAATTTCGTGTCCGCGTCTTACAATTTCCTGGCAGGTTTCGGTATGCTGCTCGATGACCCAGCCTGGAATAAAGAAAGTCGCTTTCAGCTGCTGTCTATCCAGCATATCTAAAATCCTCGGCACGCCAACTTTAGGACCGTATGCGCCCTCTGCCATTAAATTTGGGTTGTTTAAGCTGTCCATGGTGCGGGAAAACCAGAAAGTTTCCGCATCCAAGTCAAAAGTCAGGGCTACGCCCATTTTTACGCCTTCCGGCCAATTCTTTCTCATTTTTATTCCTCCTCTTCCATATCGAAGGCAAGCGCGCCGTCAATATAGGTTTTCATCACCTGAATATTTTTAATCGTATCCTCCGGCACGCTGAATACATCGTCTGACAGCACGACAAAGTTTGCCCGCTTGCCGACTTCCAGAGAGCCGAGAGAATCTTCATCTTTAGAAACATAAGCGCCATAAATGGTATGCAGTTTGACTGCATCCAGTCTGCTCATTTTCTCTTCCGGATACCATCCGCCTTCCGGCTGTCCGGACAGATCTTTTCTGGTCACGTTGACCTGAATGCCCTCCAGCGGATTGACCGATTCAATCGGAAGATCGGAGCCAGCCGCCAGACGGATGCCCTGTTTCAGCATGCTGCCGAAGCAGTAGCTGGTCTTCATACGTTCGCCGACACGAGAATCTGCGATGCTCCAGTCGGAATGAATATACATCGGCTGAATCAAGCCGATCGCGTCGACTTCCTTGTACTTCTCGAAAATGCGCTCGTTCATAATCTGACTGTGGATAATAGAAGGACGCAGCTGTTTTTCTTTGATGGTATCTTTTACAGAAATGCATCCGTCCAGGAAGGTCTCTACTGCAGCGTCTCCGATGGCATGAATCGTCAGATCAAAATCGTGATCCACGATTTCTTTTGCGATAGCTGAAAGTTCTTCCTTATCCCAATACAGGCAGCCGCAGCTATCCGGCTTATCACTGTAAGGCTCGTTCAGACCTGCAGACCATGCGCCCAGTGAGCCGTCGCCCAGGAACTTAATCGGTCCGATTTTGATTTTTCCAAACCGCTGCCAGGAGTGGAATCCATAATCAAAGAATTCCTGCAGCTGATCCGGTCTGTGAATCCGCAGCTGTAAAACCAGGTCAATCGGCATTTTTCCTTCTGCGCAAAGTTCCAAATAAGCTTCCCACAGCGCCCGTTTATCGTCGACAGAATAGAAGTCTTCCGTATGGCAGACGGTCACGCCGTTTTTCACCATTTCGCGGAAAGAAAATTCCAGCAGTTCTTTCATCTGCAGTTTATCCGTCAGTTTTGGCACGTGATCACCGATCAGGCTCATTGCGCTTTCCAGCATGACGCCAGTTGGAGAGCCATCGGGAAAACGTACCAGTTCGCCGCCCTGGGGGTCAGGTGTGTTCTTGTCGATGCCGGCGATCTTCAGCGCCATTGAGTTTGCGGCGCAGATTGTTCCGCAGCGTCTGTCCAGCATAATCGGATGGGTATCAGAAATCCGATCTAAATCTTTAACCGTTGGAAATTCTCCGCCTGGAAATACTTCCTGATCCCAGCCGAACCCGGTGACCCATTCGCCGTCCGGAATCTGGTTATCCTTGATATACTGCTTTACGATTTCTACCATTTCGTCCGCACTGCGGGCAGCGCCCAGCGATGCTGTTTTCTTTTCAAAGATTGCGTGATTTAAAAGGTGAATATGTGCATCGATGAAGCCGGGCAGTACATCCTTTCCCTCGAGATCAATGATGTCACAGCCCTGCGCCAGCTTTTCGATTTCTTCAGTGGTTCCTAGAGCAGAAATCTTTCCATCTTCACAAATCATTGCTTCCACGAGGGTATTTTCAGTATCAATAGTTCTGATTCTGCCATTTACAAATGCTTTTCTCATTGTTCTAACCTCTCTTCAAAAATGCAGTGCAGCAGTGAATTGCACCGAATCCTTTCATGATTTCATCAAATTCTACAGGAATGACATTGATGCCGTTCTTTTCAAGCAACTCCTGTGAGCGCGGATTACCTGCAGGCATTACAATCGTGCCTGGTTCTATGGCAACAAAGTTGATGGCAAAGCTCTCTTTTGCTTCAATTCTGGAAGGGCATTCCAGCAGCTTGATGCCTTTTTTCTTCAGCGCGTCACACACGTCATAAGGCACCTGCGATGCGTGAATCATTGCAACGTCATGGCTTGCCATGTTTAACAGCCCGTCAATGTGTGCATGACCGTAAGGAATCTGCATGTGCAGAATTTCTGTAACACCCATTCTGCGAAGTTCGGATTCAACCATTTCGTAGCCTTCACGGTTGGTGCGCACACCGGAAGCCAGGACAACGGTATGACGGTCAATCCAAAGCCCCATAGCCCCTTCAAAGGTTCCGCTGCCGCAGACAGTTCTAATGATAGGCACACCTAGTTCGGCCAGTTTTTTTGCAGCATAACGTTCTTCGCCGCGTCTTGCCTCCATCGCTGGACGTGTAACGATGGCGCCTTCTGGGGTCATGAAGACCAGATCGCGGCAGAACAAAGCATTCGGTCTGTCTTCCCGCTGTTCTTCGATATAGTGCACAGTCGCACCGTGATCTCTGTAAATCTGCGCTAGTGCATCGTGCTGCTGACGAAAACGCTCAGGATCGATAGGAGCTTTAAATCTGGCTGCTTCCCAGTCAAAGTTTTCAATTTCCTTTCCCGGTCTGCGCATGAGCACGGCGCGCAGGGTATCGACCTCGGAGCAGACGCCCCAGTCTCCCCAAAGCTCCGGCATATCGTCAATGATAGAAGATTCTTTCGCAAACCAGCGCTCTCCTGGAAGCGCATCAATATCTACAGTGTTGTTCATTCCTTGTTTTTCGTTCATAATTTCCTCCTTGTATATAATCGATGTCAAATTAGCCTCTCTTCAGATAAGCGGTAATACAGTGGAGCGCACCTTTTCCTTTGATAATTTCAGAAATATTGACAGTTTGCACTTTGATACCGCTTTTCTCCAATAGCTCCTGAGTTCTAGGACTGCCCTCCGGCATGAGGATATGACCAGGTTCCAATGCTACGAAGTTGCATGCAAAAGTCTCTCTGACTTCGGTCTGTGATGGTGCCTCTAAAATGCGATAACCCTTTTTCTTCAGCATATCGAGAATATCGTAAGGTACCTGAGAAGCGTGAACCAGAACATGTTCGTGGCTCAGTGGGTTCATCAGTCCGTCGATGTGAATATTGCTGTAAGGCTGCTGCATGTGATATACAGTGACTCCCATGCGTTCCAGTTCATATTTTACCTGCTCAAAGCCGCTTTGGTTGCAGCGGCTGCCAGTAGATAAGACGCAGGTATGTCTATCCACCCACATGCCATTTGCACCCTCAAACATGCCGTCACCTGCGATCGTGCGCAGAATCGGTACACCGAGCTTTCCCAGTGCTTCTGCAATATAGCGTTCTTCCCCTCTGCGAGCTGCCATCCCTGGTCTTGTCAGGATAGCGCCTTCCGGTGTCATGAACATCAGGTCGCGGCAGAAAATTGCATTGGGTCTGTCTTCTCTCTGATTTTCTACATAATGTACTTTGACGCCAAAGTCTGTGTAGACCTTTACTACATCGTCATGCTGTTTTCTCATCAGCTCCACATCGATGGGTTCATCAGAAAATCTAACTGCCGCAGCATCAAAATCTTCTACTTCTTTGCCGGGTCTTCTCATCAGTACTGCCCGCAGGGTGTCGACTTCGGAACAAACGCCGAAATCACCCCAGTATTCGTTCATATCGTCTTCAAAAGCAGTTTCTTTTGGAAACCATCTTTCACCAGGTATAGCATCAATATCTTGTTTTATTTGGCTCATATTGCCTTCACCTCCATTTTCATTTATCAATTTATATAGCAATTCCCGTGCCAATAAAAAGAGCGAACAAATCACTTCGTATTGCTCGCTCTTTTGTTGAATTTTCAATGGGTTAGTTGCGAAATAGGAAAGTGCGGCCGCAGAGGAATGCCGCAATATGCTAAAATTTTTTTATACTGTCAAATTTATTTTCGATTCCGTATTGCTTCAACTTATGGTTCAGATTTTGCCTGCTTAGACTAAGATTATCCAGCAGTTCATGGATTGTAGAGCTTTCATGCATGCTTTTCAGAATCTGATCGCGCTCATAGTCTTGCAGAAGTTCTTTTAAAGTACGCTTTTCCTCTGGGCGGAATGGCGGATAATTTTCTTCCTCTATTTCTGCCTTCATTTCTGAAGTCCAGCTAATGTCTTCCAAATGAAGGACAGCATCCTTTGCAAAGTTGAAAGCACCTTCTATGGTATTGGCAAGCTCCCGCACATTGCCGGGCCATTCGTAGCGAAGGAATAACGCTTTGACGCTGTCATCCACGCCTAAAATATTTTTATCCATCGACCGGTTATAGAGTCGGATAAAATGTTCCGTCAGAGGCATAATATCTTCTTTGCGATCCTTCAAATCGGGTAGGTCTATTTGCACAACGCGAAGCCTGTAATAAAGGTCATCGCGCAACATGTTCTGCTGTACCAGCTGCAGGGGTTCTACGTTGGTCGCAGCAATGACGCGCACATCGACAGGACGGGGTTCGTAGTCTCCTACTCTTGTAATTTTCTGTTCTTCGATGGCTTTTAAAATTTTTGCCTGCAGGTTCAAATCCATGTTGTTTATTTCATCCAGGAAAAGCGTACCGCCGCTTGCAGCTTCAAAGAGCCCTTTCCGGTTTTCTGCTCCGGTAAAACTACCCTTTATAGTACCGAATAAAATGCTTTCCATCAGACTTGCTGGAATGGCAGCGCAGTTTTGCGTTACAAAGCGTTGGCTACTTCTTTTGCTGCCAGCATGAATGGCTTCCGCTGCCATGCCCTTTCCGGAACCTGTTTTTCCGTATAGGAGAATTGATGAATCGGTTCTGGCGACTTTGCGAATTTTTGATTTTACAAGCTCCATTTCCGGATTGCAGGTAATGATATCGTCTACAGTGAAACGGGCATGGTGCATTTCACTATGGATGGGTGTAATATAGATGTTCCGACATTCGTTCTCACCGATGATATACTGGGACGCCTCGACGGCGCCGATGATTTCTGTCCCGTCAAAAATGGGCAGTGTTGTGTTGACTTCATGTACTTCCTGTCCTTTGAAATCTATGGTTTTTTGGTATATATTAGAAGTCGGCTTTCCAGTCTTCAGAGCTTTCATGATTGTGCTGGCAGACAAGTCCAGATTGGGATAAATCTGCGACAGAGTTTTTCCGATTACATCTTTATCCTGTAAACTATTGAGATCCGGACGGTTATTGTAATAGTATACTGCTATTGCATGTCGATCGAAAATAATGACGCCATTGAAATAGTTGTATACGTCCAAGAGTTCCTGCGCATATTCACGTAGCTTTTTCATTCTGTCACTCCTCTCTGCGGCAGACGTCCATTATCTGTAATGTTTTCATTTTTGCACTTAGCGTTTGCCGACTGATTCCAAGGCAGGCGGCAGTATCGGTCATACTGCCGCAATGTGCCAGCGCTTCTTTTAGGAGATATCGCTCAAAGCGTTGTGCTTTTGCTTTTAGGCTGCTACCGGTGATGTTCTTTTCTGTGTAGGGCTTCTCCATAGTGTGGAGTACTTTTGTGTCAATATCTTCTATATTGATGATATCTCCTTCACACAAATTGAAGCCGCTTTCAATCATGTTTCGTAATTCTCTGACATTGCCTGGCCAGGTGTATTGTTGAAATGCTTCCATAACCTGGCTAGAGACATTTTCGATTCGGCGGTGCATGGTGCGGTTAAAAAATTCGATGTAGTATTCGGTTAGGGGCAAGATATCTTCTTTACGTTTGCGTAGAGGGGGAATATCTAGCTGTACAACACGCAGGCGGTAATATAAATCTTCCCGCAGTTTTCCATTTTTGACGCAGTCTTTGGGAGATTCATTCATTGCTGCAATAATCCTGACATCTATGGGAATTTCCTCAGTGCTACCGATTCGCGTTACTTTTTGTTCTTCCAGTACCCGCAGTAGTTTAGCTTGTACTGCCAGATCCATCGAGTTTACTTCATCCAGAAAAAGTGTGCCGCCGCTTGCAGCTTCAAAGAGCCCCATATGGTTTTCTGCATTGGTAAATCCACCTTTTACGGTGCCAAAGAGGATGCTTTCCAGTAAATTCTCAGGAATTGCGGCACAGTTCTGGGAAAGAAACCGTTTATTTCCTCGGGGACTGTTTGAATGCAGTGCCTGTGCAACCAGTTCTTTACCTGTCCCCGTTTCTCCATAGATTAGAGCTGTGGACTTGGAACGGGATGCCTGCATAATGCGTTCCTTTAGCTGTTCCATCGATGGCGAAACAGAGATAATATCATTGAGCAGGTATGGTTCGCGTGTTCCTGTCAGTTCAGAGTTCATGATAAAAATGTTTAAGTGTTCCTCACGGTTTTCCAGGTATAAAAAGACTTCGATGGAACCAACAATTTTGTCATGAATATAAATAGGAAATGTGCTGAATAGGGCTTCATAGGTTTCATTCCTGTGATTTGTAAGCCTTTGGTGCTGGTTCAGCAGCGGCTTTCCTGTCCGAATGACTTCAAACATGGAACTGTTTTTTTCCTCCAGTCCGGGATAAACAGTAAAAAGGCTTTTGCCTCTGGTATTTTCATTGGTCAGTGTGTTGATATCTTTGCGTGAGTTGTAGTAATATTCAATTATCCCTTTGCGGTCGATGACGATGGCACCATCATAATAGTTGTAGATATTTAAAATTTGTTTTACGTATTTAGATAATTCCATTTGGTATCCTCGCTTGCTTGTTTATATTAAAATTTTAGCATAGGATTTGTTTCAAATCAATTTATTAAATAAGAGCAACTTCTGGAAAATATTTGTATATTTGAAAAATCCCCCAAGATAGGACTATGTCTGGCCTTGGGGGATTGGGGAAAGACCCCTGTATGATAAGGGCTATTTATGCGTTCTTAGCTTCCTTTTTGTTGAGGCGGTCATAGTAGATGTAGATGACTGCGCCAATGGCAGGAACGACAATTAATCCGAAGATGGACATCATCGGGTCATCAAGGAAGTTGCTGACCAGAAGTCCGACAAAGCATAAGGTTGCGATGAGGACAGTTACAACACCGCCTGGAACTTTGTAAGGTTTTTCTTTGTCTGGGAAACGGTAACGGTTTACCAGAACGCCGAATACGCCCAGTAAAGACCCGATAGCGCCGAGGAATACAACCAGAGTAGTCAGCTGATCCAGACTGCGGAACAGTACCAGAATGATTGCGATAACACACTGCGTAATCAGAGCAACAGCTGGAACACCTTTCTTGGAAAGCGTACCCTGATTTCTGAAGAAATGTCCCTCGTGAGACATTGCATAGCCGACTCTGGCGTATGCCAATACCTGTCCGTTCAGAGAGCCCAGCATCGCAACCAGCATAGCTGCAACAACCAGAACGCTGCCGAAGCTGCCGAAGAGACGTCTTGCCACTTCTGTGCCTAAATATACATTGTCAGATTCAATCATAGCTTTTGCTTCTTCGATTGGAATAACTCGATAAATTGCAAAGTTAAATAAGATATAGAATACAGTAACAAAACCGACGCCGATAACCAGCGCTTTTGGCAAGTTCTTCTGTGGATTTCTCATTTCTTCCCCCAGGTTGGCTACGTTAGACCAGCCTTCATATGCCCATAGCGAAGAGAGTGTAGCAAATGCTACAATTCCAATACCACTGGTAAAGCTGGCTGTTTCGCCAGTTGCTTCTACGGGAACTGGACTCAGATCCGGCATGTAGTTTCCAATAATAATTGCACCAATCAGAATGATTCCCATTGGCACGATTTTCGCAATCATAGTCACGTTTGCCATAACGGACGCTTCTTTTACACCCAAGATGTTATATAAGGTAAATAAGATGATGAGAACGATGGCGATGGACTTGATGTGCATATCGCCCATACCCGGGAAAAATTCAACCAGTGCAGTAGGGATTGCGATAGCAACCGCAGATATGGAGCCCGGACTTGCGATAAGCCACTGGCTGAATCCATACATATAACCTACAACCGGGTGATAGACTTCGTTCAGATATACGGTTAATCCGCCTGCTTTTGGCATGGAAGATCCCAGCTCTGAGAAACAAAGAGCGCCCAGCAGGCTGATAACGCCGCCTACCAGCCAGCAGAGCAGTGCAACACCAGTATCATAGTTTGCTCTCTGCAGAACATAAGAACCCAAATAGAAAATACCTGAACCAATCATGATGCCGGCAACGATACTTACACCGCTGAAAACAGAGATTTCTTTTTTAAATTCGCCGTTTTCAGCTGCTAATTTTTTTTGATTTGACATTCTTTCTCCTCCTTTTCATTTTGATTGTCGAAAAAGATAATTGCAAAGTGTATGCCAAAAGAATACTTGTTGTATTTTCAACGCTTTTAGACCCAGGCATAATAGTTCTGTCTTCACTTTGCAGAAAATTTTCTTAACATGTCAAATATGCGGCGGCTGCCACTTTGATACATTCACCATAGCCCCTGCCACTAAAGTGCAAGCAGCCGCATAGGGCTTTAAATCCCGGGCGGCTGCTTACTTTATTGAAAGGTGTCATTATGAATTTAGCTGTTTTGATATGGAATGAACCGTCCCAGTGTTCCGTTGACCATGGTTTTGTCTTTCACCGCAATCTGTCCGCCTAATATGACATAAGAAATCCCATCGGGCGGCAGGGTCGGATGTTCATAGGTGGCACAGTCTGCAATCGCGTTCTCATCAAAAATGACGATATCCGCGTCGAAGCCTTCTCTGATTTCACCTTTTGTCTTCAGATTAAGACGATCGGCAGGCAGCACTGTCATCTTGCGCAGCGCGTCCATCATGGTCAGAACGCCTTTTTCGCGCACCATCCGTCCAAGGACACGAGGGAATGTTCCCGCGCCTCTCGGATGACCGCCGCCGTCAGTGAATCCGCAGTCGCTGCCTACCATGACATATGGAGCCTGATACGCAAGCTCTACTTCCGGCTCGTTCATTACAAATGCCGCTACATACAGATCCGGGTCTTCCGCGCGCAGTTTTTCAAACAGCGCCTTATCGCACCGCTGTCCTTTATATGAACCAGCCGTAACCATCAGGTCGCTGTAGTCCCACTTCTCAAAACTGGCTTCATCAAATACCGCGGTGCCGATGCCGGTGCAGAACGCCGTGTAAGGATAGCAGTCGCAGGTAATGTCCACCCCAGCGCCTCTGGCTTCCTCGATACACGTCAGCGCCTGTCGCATGTAGCCTACCGCGCTGCAGCTTCCAATATGGGACATCTGCATGCCGTAGCCGCTTCTGCGCTGAATTTCCACCAGTTCCTCAATGGATGCCACACTGTCCGGTCCATCTGCGCGAAAATGCACAGAGGTCAAATATCCCGGCTCCTCCAGTGCAGACAAAAGTTCCACCGTTTCATCGGTTGTCACACCCGGCGCATATTCAAATCCGCAGGACAGTCCCACAGGACCGTATTTTCTGCATGCTGCCAGTTCCCGTTTCATCTGGTCAAGCTGCGCTTTCGTAGACGGTTTATACCTGTCGCCGGCGCCGGCATGCTCACGCAGGCTGTTTTGTCCCACAAACATCATATAGTTGGTAGGACTGCCCTGACTGTTTACTCTGCCGCAAAAGTCTTCCAGCCTGTTATAGCTGTCGCCGCAGTTGCCGCCTACTTTCGTCGTAACGCCCATTCTGACCTCACAGGCCGCTGTGAAAAAGTCATGTGCATCGCCGTGCAGTGCGTTTTCATGGGCATGGATGTCGATAAAACCGGGAGAGGCAATTTTGCCCTCCGCATCGATGGTTTCCAGCGTATCCTCATCCACCGTTCCTACTTTCAAAATCGTTCCGTGATCAATTAAAATGTCGGCAACTTCCCAGGTATCTGTTTCAAAATCAGGGATTTTCGCATTCAATATTTTTAACTCTTTCATCGTTTCTCCTCACTGCAGCCTTAAAATTCCAGTTCTCCTGCAAAATGGCACGCCGAAAAATGGCCTTCGCCTACTTCTTTCATCTCCGGCGCTTCTGCCTTGCAGATTTCCTTACAATATTTACATCTGCCTGCGAATCGGCAGCCCGGCGTATCTTCGGTCAAACTCGGCATATCGCCGCTGAGCAGATACTTCTTGCGGTACCGCTCTTTCGGATGCAGAGGCGGCACAGAAGAAAGCAGCCCGAAGGTGTACGGATGGGTGCAGGATGCGTATATGTCGGCAGTTTTGCCGATTTCCATGATCTTGCCGCCGTACATCACGCAGATCCGATCACTCATATATCTAACCACAGACAGATTGTGGGTAATGAACAGATAGGTCATGGAAAGTTCATCCTGCAGTTTGAGAAGTTCATTCAGCGTCTGCGCCTGCACCGACACATCCAGTGCACTGGTCGGTTCGTCCAGCACCAAAAGTTTCGGTTTCAGCATAATGGCGCGGGCAATACTGACTCTCTGCTGCTGTCCGCCTGACAGTTCATGGGGAAATCTGTCGAGAAGCTCCAGTCCAATATTGATCTTCTCCGCAGTATCGTAAATCAAATCCTTGGCGGTCGCCTTATTATAGCCATTAATCAAAAGCGGTCTTTCCAGGGAACGATAGATAGAAGAACGGGGATTCAGTGAGGATGCAGGGTCCTGAAACACTGCGCCTACACTTTGCCGCAGGGCTTTTTTATTCTTTTTGTCCCATACGTCGAGTCCATCGAGATAAATGGTACTCTCGGTCGGCGGCAAAAGCCCCAGAATCATCTTTGCCAGCGTCGTTTTTCCACTTCCGCTTTCTCCCACAAGTCCCAGGGTTTCTCCGCGGAAAATTTCCAGATTCACATCGTCCACTGCTCGGACAAAGGCATTTTTCTTATCTCTCCGCAGGGGAAAGTATTTTTTCAGATGCTCCATCCGAACCAGCGTCCGGTCTTTTTCTTCACTATACATGTTCCGCACCTCCCTCCTGCAGCAAGCACGCACATAAATGCTGCTCTGCCACTTCTCTGAGCACAGGTTTTCGTTCCCTGCACAAAGGCGTGCAATCAGGGCACCGATCAGCAAAATTGCAGCCTGCTCTTTCTTCCGCAAGATTCGGCACAAAGCCTTTGATGGTCTGCAGCCTGCCTTCCTCTTTGGTAATCGTCGGCAGCGCTTTCATCAGCAGCTTCGTATACGGATGTTTAGGATTGTCAAAGATTTCAAAGACTTCGCCCACTTCGATCAGGTTTCCCGCGTACATAACGCCGACTCTGTCAGCTACGTCCGCTACGATACCGAAATCATGGGTAATCATCAGGATTGCCGAATCATATTTTTTACGCAGTTCGTTCATCAGTTCAATGATGCCCGCCTGTATGGTCACATCCAGCGCCGTAGTCGGCTCGTCGGCAATGAGCAGCTTTGGGTTTCTGCACAGCATCATGCCAATCATGACACGCTGCCGCATGCCGCCGCTGATCTCATGGGGATAAGATTTCATTCTCGATTCCACATCGGAGAGCTTCACGTCGCGGAGCATGTCAAAAGCGATTTGATAGGCTTTCTCCTTCTCCATCTTTTCGACCAGCAGCCCCTCCATCATCTGCGTGCCCACGGTATAAACCGGGTTCAGAGAATCCAGCGGATTCTGGAAGATCATGCCGATTTCGCTGCCCCGCACCTTTGTCATTTCCTGACGAGACAATTCCAGCAGATTTCTTCCGTCAAAATTGACCGCGCCGCCGCTGATTTTACCCGGCGATTTAATCAGCTGCATGACGCCCATAGCAGTCGTCGACTTGCCGCAGCCGGATTCACCGACCAGGGCGAAGACCTCGCCTTTTTTAATATCGAAACTGACATGATCCACAGCCTTGACCGTGCCGCCCTGGGTTTCAAATTGAATACACAGGTCCCTGACCTCTAAAAGATTTTCACTCATTCTTTCGCCCTCCTTATACTTTTAGACGCGGGTCCAGGAGTTCCTTGACGCCTTCGCCAACCAGGTTGAAACCGAGCACTGTCCATACGATAGCAAGACCAGGTACCAGGGAAATCCACGGCGCATTTCTGATATACTGGATGCCCTCAGATAAAATCATGCCCCAGTCAGGCAGCGGCTGCTGCGCGCCCAGTCCTAAAAATCCCATGGAAGTGGTCGACAGAATTGCCGACGGCAAAGCCAGGGTTGCTAGGATAATAATGGTCGATACCAAATTCGGCAGAATATACCGCAATATAATGGAAATATCCTTTTCTCCGCAAATCTTTGCCGCTTCAATATAGGACAGTCCTTTCAGCGACTGCACCTTCGCGCGGACAATTTTGGTAAACTGCGCCCAGCTGACGACTGCAACGGAAATTGCTACGTTCTGCGCGCTGGACCCCAACATCAGTACGATGGCCATCGCCAGAATAATCGGCGGAATAGACCAGGTCGTATCTGTTACAAAGCATACGATTTTGTCCACGGTCTTTCCATAATAACCGGCGATAATGCCTAAGGTCACGCCAATGAGTGTTTCAATGACAACTGCTACGATTCCTACACCCAGCGCAATTCTGGAACCGTAGAAGACCCTGCTCAAAATACATCTGCCGTACTGATCTGTTCCCAGCGGATATTCCCCGCAGGGTTTTGCCAGACGCATTGACATGTTCTGTTCTGTATATGTATGCGGCGAAAGCAATGACGCGAAAATGACCACCACAATGACCGCCAGAAACAATACCGCGCCGATGACGAACATCTTGTTCTGCAGCATCAGTTTCCATTTTTCTTTTCTCATATGCTGCCTCCTATTCCAGACGAATACGCGGATCTAAAATGCCGGATATCATATCGCCTATGATATTGCAAATGACCGTCAAAATGGTAATAACGAACACAATGCCCTGTACGATGACAAAGTCCTGTTTTGCGATGCCTTTCCAGAGCAGCTGTCCCATGCCCGGCCACGCGAAAACATTTTCCACAACCACCGCGCCGCCAATGAGCCACGGCAGTGACAGGAAAAACATAACCGTTACCGGAATCAGCGCATTTCTGAGCACATGACGCACGAGAATTTTTTTGTCCGTGATGCCTTTTGCGTACGCCGTCGTCACGTATTTCTCGTCCATCACGTCCAAAACCTCCGACCTGGTCAGTCTGAAAATCTGCGCCAGTGCAGGCAGGGACAAGGTCAGCGCCGGCAAAATCAATGAGGCAAAGCCGCTGTAGCCTGACAGAGGCAAAATATTCAGGTGAATACTGAACACCAGCATCAAAAGCACGCCCAGCCAGAACGGCGGCATCGACCAAAGCACGACCGTCGTAATAGTCAGCGCCTTATCGGTCATCTTATTCTTGCGAACCGCCGCCAAAAGTCCCAGGGGAATTGCCAGCAGGTATTCGATGACCAGCGCCGCCCCGGTTAAAATCAGGGTGTAAGGCAGCCGCTGCAAAATCAGATCGCTTACATTCTGTTTCAGGGAAATGGACATACCGAAATTCCCCCGCAATATGTTTCCAAGCCAATAAAAATACTGTACCACCGGAGGTTTGTCCAGTCCCCATTCCGCCTTAATTTCTTCCACCTTTTCCGCAGACACTCTTGTATCCACCATCAGGTCGACGGGATTGCCCGGCATCGCCTGCATGATACCGAAAATCAAAACGGTTACAAACAGTACGACCAGAATACCGATGAGCAGCCGCTTGATGATATAACGCATAATATCGTTCAAAGTGATTCCTCCAATCAGCGGGCAGAAGAAGTCTGTTCTCTGCCCGCCTTTTCTACTTTATCTATGCAAATACTTCTTTTACGATTTTCTCATACAGCTGATTCTTCGGCAGCCCTTCGTAATTGGTAAGCATGATGATGGAAATCCGATCGTCTACATACCGGGAGCAGCGGGAAATAAATCCCATAGTACCTCCTGTATGCCAGATTTCCTTATGCCCCGGCGTTTCTCCGTTTAGGAAAAATCCCAGACCATAGCCTGTTCCTTCACCGTTTTTCAGGCGATTTTCCACAAAAGATTCCGCCATCGCTTCTCTGGAAAGAAAACAGCTTTCACTACTTTCATAAAGGTGCCTGTGCCATGTCAGCATATCGTCCACATTGGACTGTATGTTGCCGTCTGCATAGCCGACCAGCCGCATATCGTAGACTTGCTTCGCAAAGCTGCCGTCTGGTTGTACCTCATAGCCTTCAATCAGGGAAGCAGGTTTTTCATCCATATCATCCGGCGCGCAAGATTTTTGCATTCCAACCGGTTTCAGAATTTTTTCTTCCAGAAATTTTCCAAACGGCATGCCGGAAAGCTGTTCTACAATCTCGCCCAGCATCACATAGGCGGAATTGCTGTAGCTGTACTGACTGTCCGGCGCAAAATCCAGTACATCAAAGGTCTTGATAATTTTCAGCATATCCTTCGCACTTGCATACGCCGCCTGATCCCACTTCTGCCATGTGCTGTCATCAAAATATTCTTTGATGCCGGACTGATGATTCATGAGCTGTCGCACAGTGATGCTTTTGACAAAGGGCGGAAAGTCCGGAAAAAACCGGTCGATGGTCTCATCCAAAGACAACAACCCCTGTTCTTTCAGCATCAAAATTGCAAAGCAGGTAAACTGCTTGGTGTTGGACGCGATTACAAAGTTGTCTTCCGGCGTAATCGATCTTCCGCTTTCCAAATCCGCCATACCGTAGGCTTTGCGCAGGAGAATCTCATCTCCCTTGGCGATCAGGAGCGCCATGCCCGGCGTTTTCTCATTCATGACCGGTGCAATGACCGCGTCCAGCCGCTGTTCCAGGTTTCCTTGCTGCATCATGCACTACTCCTTTACCGTATCACCAAACAAACTTCTTCCGTCGTTGGTGATCTCAAATCCCTTGATATTGCTTCTCGTCGCAGTGCAATCAACATCCGCGAACAGGGGAACTGCCGGCATCTGCGCGAAAATCGCATCGTGAAATTCTTCGTATTTCTTCACACGTTTCTCCGGATCGGTGATGTAACGGGCTTCTTCCAGCTTCTTCGTTACAGTCGCGTCATGCCAAGGGTAACCGGAAGCCTCGGTAAATACATAATAGAGAATATCCGCATCAACCCATTCAAAGTTTCTGGATGCCGACTGATAGTTATTTTCTCTCATCAGCTGCTTGATGTACGGTCCTTCATATTCTCTGATTTCCACATCGATGCCGACCTGTTTCAGCTGATCCTGCAGTACCGGCGCTGAAGCCTTCGCTGTCGCTCTGTCAGTGGAAGAACAGAATTCAAAGGTCAGCTTCTTTCCATCTTTTTCGACAAATCCGTCGCCGTCCTTATCCTCGTAGCCGGCTTCTTTCAGAAGGGCTTTCGCCTTTTCCTGGTCAAACTTGTAGAGTTCTGCAAGGGCCGCTTCCTTTTCTTCACTGAAGCCTGCCTGTGCCTTGGAAATGAATCCGTAGGTCGGCGCGATGACATTGTTCATGGATTGAGCCAGCGCGTCCTTGTCGATTGCCAGGTTGATTGCCTGCCGCACTTTGATGTCGTCAAGAGGCGCAGTATCTGTGTTCATCATCAGGTAAGATACGCCTGCCTGCTCATTTTCGTAAGTGGTGATATCCGCATTTGCCTTCAAATCTTCGCGGCTTGCTGCCGGAATATTGTAAGCGATATCGACGTTGCCGGCTTCCAGTTCGCTGACTCTGGTGAATTCATCCGGAATGAAACGGACGATAATCTCATCAAAGTTTGCCAGTCCTTTATTTTCCACATTCGGGTTCGCGGTTCTGAAGTTCGGGTTCTTCTCCAGAATAATCTGGGAACCTGCCTGCCAGTCCTTTACCATATACATACCGTTGGTTACCGCGCACCGGTTGTATTCGTCTTTACCCATTTCTTCTGCTTTATCAACATGAACAACGCCGCCGAAGTCGCTGCACAGGCTTGCCCACATATATGCCGCAGGCTCTGACAGATGGTAAATCAAGGTCGTGTCATCAACGACTTCAATGTCTTTAATGGCTTCTACGTCTCCGGAATATTCACTGATATCCTTCATTCTCAGCACAGATTTCTTGACGCTTTCCGCAGTCAGCGGATCCCCGTTGGAAAACTTGGAATCCGCAAAGAGATGGAATGTAATGGAAAGTCCATCCTCGGAAATCTCGTAGCTTTCTGCAAAGCATGGCAGAATTTCTCCCAAATCCTTGCTGTAAGTAACCAGCGGACTGTAGATCAGTTCATGGACTACATTGGTCCAGCCAATCTGCTGAATGTCTGTACCTTCTACTTCATCCTGCACTGCGATGACCAGCGTCTTGCTGCCTTCGCCTTCGCTGCTGTCATTACCGCCGCATCCGCTCATCAGCGTGACTGCTGCAAGCAGCATGATCAGTAATATTACAGTAAACTTTTTCTGTTTCTTTAACATCTTCTCTTTCTCCTTTTCATTTTTATATCCACAACCGAAGGATGTCTTTCTTCCGGCTGATGAACTCATATCTTATAGCCAATCATGACCGTCAGCAATGGCTGAAAACGATGATTCATACCGAGAATCCTGCAAGCATCTTCTTCAAAAGACAGAATACTGAAGTCCAGCTGGCAGCAAAGACCGCTGGTTTCCGCAAGCTGGCACATCATATGGGCGCTGATGCTGGTTTCGCCTGTTTTCTTCGCAAGCTCTCTGCAGCCTGCTTCTATCCTCTGTATTTCGGTATAAAAGACCAACATGACAGGCGGAACGTTGCCCTCTTCCTGTAAAGGATCGCTTTGCCGCAGCAGCGCCGTAATTTGACTGCGCATTGCACTGCTGGAAATCCGCATGACCTCTACCCCTTCTGGCAGCCGCTGCTTAACAAATTCCGTCAGGGACAAAACCAGTGTCCGGGACACTTTTCGCTTATTGAACTGCAGATGCCGCCGCTCAATCACCGGAAAGGGAATCTCGTGTGCCGCATTTCCGTCTTTCTGCGTCCGTACCGTTTGAAAATGCAGCAGCCGCTCCTGTATGCACGTGTCCTCCGCGTCAATCTTTCTGAACTGCGCGCTTTGGGAAAGATATTGATTTCGAAATTCCGCCGGTGTACATTTCAGATACATGGCAAAATGCTTATAGAAATACCGCGGTGCCGAAAATCCGCAGAGCTCGGAAATCATGGTAACATTCTTCCGTCCCTGAATCAGATACCGCACAGACTGAATGATGCGGTAATATGCCAGCGTATCCTTAAAATTCATATTTAACCGCTCATTAAACTCTTTAGACAAATACTGCTGACTGACATATTCGCCGTCCGCCAGCTGCTTTAGATTAATTTTCTCATCGCAGTGATTATACATATAGGTACAGATGCGCAAAAAACGTTCCGCCCGCGGATCCGTTCCCCGCTTGACGTTGAGCATGTTCAAAAGATCATGACAATTATCCACAATAAAATTAACAATGTCGCAAACCCACTGTTCTATGACGGCGCGATCTCTCTGTACCAGGCAGTCACCGTACAGCATCTGCAGCTTATCTTTCAGCATCGCCTGTGCCTTGCTGCCTGTAGTCGAATCGTAAAAAAGCGTGGTATTGCAGTTGTACATTCCAGTCTCTATGAGATTACAGTACTCCACCGCTTTTTCCCTTTGGATTTCAAAGAATAAAATCAAATTGTCTTCACTGCACTCTTCAATACAGAAAGGTTCTTCAATATTGACAATTTCAATCTGTCCCGCGGACAGTGTATGTACCCCTGCAACCCATCTGCAGCTGACACTGCCGCAAAGCACATAGAGCAGCCTCAAATTTTCGCTCAAATGGAACGGCATATAAGTGACCTGTCCCGCATCAATTTTCAGCAAATTCTCGTACAGTTTCATGACTTTTTCTCCTTTTATTTATTGTATTTTTTCAAAATTACAATAGCAATACACAAAATTAAACTGTTATTGTACTTTTTTAACCAAAATAAAACAAGTGCGCTAGGTCACGACTCGCATGACCTGCGCACTTGTTTTCTATGTGTTGTACTTATTCTTGTTCTTTTTTATGCCATTCTTGCAAAACCGCTTCTACTTGTGCGATTAGCTGTTTTCTGTCGAGGATATAGGAAATATACCGGGATGCAAATATTGTATGAGACAGTCCTCCAAGGGCATACTCCGCCGCCGCGTCCCTACAAACATCAAGCTGCGTTTATCTGCATCAGAAATCGTTCAATTTTATCGCGCCTCTCAAGATATGCTGAAATCAGTATAGCATAAAAACGGCTTTTTTCTACACAACAAAAAGGAGCGCCGCAGCAGTTATGTACCATAACCATAGCGCCTGATTCATTTTGTCCGGACATTTGATCATGTCGTAAAACATCTGCTCCTGTCCTCTCATCATACTGAGCGCGCCGAAGTGTTGCTGCTAAAAACGAATCTTTCCATCACAGAAATCGCCCTTCGCGCCGGCTTTTCTTCATCGGGATATTTCACTAACGTGTTTCGTGAAAAGCACGGCATAACGCCCAGCGGGTTTAGGAATTTCCTAAACCGGTAGATTTACGATTGTTTCAAGGGAATAAAGACGCACCGTCTCCGGATTTGCCGCCGCAAGCTCTACAAGTTTCTTATCAAATCCACTTTCAGAAAAAAGCGCGTAGTGAAATCTCGCCTTTTCTTTAAGCGGTGTGAGCTTTGCCGAAACGTCAAGGTAATCCGAATAATCAAATAGACTGTTTTTAAACTTACATTCGCAGACCAAATACTTATCTGCGTCCTGACTGATTCCAAGAATATCAATCTCTGTTTCTGCAGTGCGCAAGCCGCCATGTGCAATTTTATTGCGAACTGTAGTTTTTCCCATCCAGCGTCCAAGCTTTGCATAGCGGAATGGGAGTGCATGCTGCTTCTGCAGTTCTTTTAAATACTCCTTGCAGATATCTTCAAAAGCAAAGGATACAAACCTGTGTAATGCAGGCTTTACGATATATTCATATACGCCATCCACATCGCCGTCTTCAAGCTGAGAAAAGTTAGCAAATCCAAAAGCATACCAAAATCTAAAGAAATGGTCAGTTAAACGATAAATCCCCCTACTGGTATTTGCCTTTTCCTTTAGCCCTGTATCCACTGAAAACTCCCGCTCAACGATTCCAAGCTCTATAAGATTTTTCAGATAAACGCTGGTCTTTGCCGTATCTTCGACAAGAGACTTCTGGCTGATTTCGTTCAGCTTTGTACTCCCCAAAGCAACTGCCTCAATGATAGAATTGTATATCGGCGTTTCACGAAGTTCCTGGTGCAGCAAAAAATCCACTTCACTGTATAGCACGCAGCCCTTGGATAAGATATTCCGCTTAATGTTTTCTTCTATCGTAAGGTTCGGACTCCATTGCTTCAGGTAATGTGGTACTCCGCCAAGTACCGCGTAAGCAGTAACTTTATCTCCCTCGGAGTAATTTGGGAAAAATTTCACAACGTCATAAAAGCCCATTTCTTCCATCTTATAAATTCCCGTTGCTCTTCCATATAACGGATTTTTCTCAGCAAGCAGTTCTTTTTCAATAAAGCTCATAGAACTTCCGCACAGAATTATCATGACATTTCTTTCCTTTAATTCACTGTCCCAAAGGTTCTGTAAAATAGAGGGAATACTGCGGTTGGTCCGGCACATATAAGGAAATTCATCTATAACAACCAGCTTCTTCTCCGGTCCATAAGGCAAATCTAATATTGCACGAAATGCATTCTCCCAATCAGAAAACTCCGTTATATACTTCTTCGCAGGGATATCCTCTCTGAGCAGCTGTTTGGAAAACTTTTCAAGCTGCATTGGATCAGTCGTCTGGGTACAGGAAAAAAAGACGTGAGGTTTCCCCTTGCAGAACTCTCTCAGCGTTTCAGTTTTGCCTATACGTCGTCTGCCGTACAAAACAATCAGCTGTCCGCCCTCAGTCCCATATTTATCGTTTAAAAACTTCAGTTCCGCTTCTCTTCCTATGAACATATGATCCTCCCTTTAATGACTAAATCCAAATTTACTAAATCTAAATTTAGTATTATTATACCCGATTTTTCTAAAGACAGCAAGGAATTTTGCAAAAGTATTTTCCCAAAACAAAACTGCAGCCTTATTAAAAGGTCTGCAGTCTCACTTAAAGTGTATTAAAGTAGTCCCTAATATTCTGCACAGCTTTTTCCCCAAGCCGTTTTCTCGCATTCCACGTGAATCCCGCCACGTGGTCAGGAATAGAAATACGTTCCTGGGCTTTATACCACTGTCGTTTCTCCTTATGAATAGAGCCGGAGTCAAGGATCGCATAGTTTCCTTCTGCAAGCCAGCGCTCAAAGGCGTTCTGATCAAAAGACGGTCCCACACCCACGTTGATAAAAATTTTGTGGTTTCCCATCAGCGCAAACTCTTCCTCTCCGACAACAATCTGATTGCGGGGAATGCTGGTCAAAATTACATCGCTTTCCGCAAGGAGTTCTTCCCTCTTTTTATATAGATAAGGGCAACCTTCTTTTTCTCTTCGATTATAGTAAGAAACCTCCATACCGAAGAAGTCGGCCGCCTCAGCCACCATCGTACCAACAGTTCCAAGTCCGATGATGCCAAGTTTCATGCCACGCAGCTCTCTCTGCTCCTCATAGAAAGAAATCTTTCCAAGACCCTTTGCCATCTGAACCAGTTCACTGATGACAAATTCCACAACGCCGTAATCTCCGTAATGGCTGACTCCACTTACCACAATTCCATTCTCCCTGCAGTAAGCAGTGTCCACATTGCAGGAATCATCATTGAAATAGGTGCAACATAGTCCAACATACTTAAGGTTCGGACACTGCGACAGAATATCTTTTGAAATCGCCGTGTTCCAAGACACTAAAACAGCGTCAGCGTCCTTGATTCGCATTAAAATCTCTTCATCATCTGTTGGAAAGTCATCATAGCAAATCAACTGTTCGCAGACCACCTCTAACTGCGGCAGTACAAATTCAGCAATTCCAGTATTGTCGACCATGACAAGTAAATCAAACTTTTTCATTGCAAACTCCGATTTCCCTGCATTTTAAGCGCTTACAGTTCTTCAAATGCAGTCTCTATGCCATATTTTTCTTTTATCTTTCCCAAAGCAATCAGATGAGGCAATTCGTCGTGATAAACTTGCGCAGCTTTGTCCACCCATTTTTCTACAATTAGAATTTCATTGGCTCTTTCACAGGAAAAATAATAATCGTAGCGAAGATTCCCCTCTTCCTTATGAGTTTCACTGATAATGCCGGCAGCTTCGACTTCCTGATAAAAGGCGCGAAGCGTCTGCTCATCCTTTGCAGTATAAGTTACGAGTAAATTATACATCTTTTTCTCCTTCCTTACAAGGATTTCATCACGCTGACTTCCAGCGGACTGCCCTTTGCCCCCGCTTTTGCAACGTCTGCAAGCTGCGCCATACGCTCCTCGCTTGGCGTCTTCACCTCTGACAGTTCGTAGGTCCTTCCAATCTGACCGTACTTTACCTCACCCAAATTGTGATACGGCAAAAGTTCCAGCTGGCTGATGCCTGCCGAAGTAATATATTCCGCAGTTTTTGCAATGTTAATATCATCGTCGTTGATTCCCGGAACGACCGGAATTCTTACAATAATATTGTCATGGCGAGATGCAAGGGCTGCCAAATTTTCTAAAATCAGCTTGTTGGAAACACCTGTAATCTTTTGATGTCTTTCGTCGTTCATGTGTTTCACATCAAAGAATACAAGGTCCAGGTGCTCCGCTGCTGAAAGCAAATCCTCAGCCTTTCCAAATCCAGTGGTTTCAATGGCTGTATGTATGCCGTTCTCTTTGCATGCCTTTAGCATTTCTACCAAAAATTCATGCTGCATCAGAGGCTCGCCTCCGGAAAAGGTTACTCCGCCGTTGGAAGAGTCATAAAAATTCTTATCCTTCAATATTTCGTGGAGCAGTTCCTCCACGGTATAATCTTCTCCAACCACTTTCTTTCCATTGGTGCAGCATTCCTTGACACAAATGCCACACAGGTCGCATTCACTGCGACCTGTGATTTCAAAAGGCGGTTTTCTTTCAATCAGTCCCTTCGGACAGACCTCTGCGCAATAACCGCACTTTACACATCTTGTCTGAAAGCACGCCACTTCTTTTTCGACGCGCTGGCTTTCAGGATTGGAACACCAAAGGCAGTTTAGGGGGCACCCTTTAAAAAACACTGTAGTTCGGATGCCCGGCCCATCGTGAATGGACATTTTCTGTATATTAAAAACGGTTCCTTTGTTCATTCAATCTGCCTCCAAATCATTAGCAGCAGCCGCAGCCTACATTTTTGTGCGCTGTTCTGCCGATGATATTATTCTGTACTTCTCTGTCCAGTTCGATGAAGTATGCGGAATATCCAGCTACACGAACCAGCAGGTTCTTATAGTCCTCAGGACTTTCCTGCGCAGCTTCCAGTGTTCCTGCATCTACTACGTTAATCTGAATGTGTTCGCCGTTCATGTCAAAGTAAGACTGAATCACATTTCTCAAAATCTCTTTGCCTTCTTCTCCCTGCACAATGTTCGGGTCAAATTTAATGTTGAACAGTGCGCCGTTGTTGCAGTCACACTGGTCGATGGACGCAACAGACTTGATAGTTGCAGTCGGGCTGGTTACGTCTCTTCCTACCATTGGGGAAGCGTTGTCGGATACAGGCTCACCTGCCAATCTGCCGTCAGGTGTCGCACCGATGGTCTTACCCTGCAGTACGTTGAAGGATGTAGACAGAATGCAGTTTTCGTAAGTGCCGCCGCGGCTGTCACGATACTTGACCATTTCAGCATTGTAAGCACGAATCATACGATTTGCATAGCCATCAACTCTCTCTTTATCGTTACCGTATTTATCAACTTTGTTTAAGATGATATTGCGCAGTCTTTCATTGCCTTCATAGTTGTTGTGAAGAATTTCGTTAAATTCGCTGGCTTTCATCATCTTTTCCTGGAAGACTACATAATCGATTGCTTCCAAGCAATCAGCGCCGTTTGCCATAGCAACCAGGAATACGCCGGAACTGTTGTATAATGCGCCGCCTTCTTCCAGAGACTTTCCTCTGCCGATGCAGTCAGTCACCAGTGCAGAAGCATATCCCTTTGGAACATACAGTGCGTGCATTGCGCAAACCTTTGTGTAAGCTTCGCACATTACCTTTACAAAGTGTACAATCTGCTTGTGCAGCGCTTCTTCAAAATCTTTCACACTGGTGAAAGTATCAGGATCGCCGGTTTTCAGACCCATCTCACATTTTGCAACTGGATCATAACCATTGTTTAATACCAGTTCGATACATTTTGCAGCATTGATATATCCCACGTTTGGTCTGCCGTCAGTTTTGCCCTGCACATAAGGCTCTACACAGCCGTGAATCGTCCAATCTCTGGAATCTTCTTCTGTTGCACCTTTGTTTTTCAGTGCATTTGCAATCATGTTGTCATTGTAGAACGCCGGAATCGCATAACCCTTCTGCACCATGCCAAGAGCGACATCCATCAGTTCCTTTGGTGTATTATCGTTTACACGCAATGCCATGGTCGGCTGTACAGTCTTAACAAGATCCCATGCGTTAAATACTGCATAAGTCAACTCGTTGGTTGCATCTTTGCCGTCTCTGGTCAGCCCGCCAATTGCCATCTGCTGCCACATCGGATATGCTGCAAAGCCCAGGGAGTCAAAACTATCACGTAATTTCAGCATTTCTGTGCACTTGATGTATAAAGCTGCCAGCAATTCTTCTGCATCTTCTGCTGCCATATCGCCTTCGATAACAGATTTCTTATAATAAGGATACAGATTCTGATCCAGTCTGCCCACCGCAATGGAATGACCGTTGTCTTCAATCTGAATCGTCAGCTGCAGGAACCAAACAAACTGCAGCGCTTCCCAGAAATCTCTCGGCTCATTTTCAGGAACGTTAGAGCATACATCTGCAATTTTCAAAAGTTCTGCTTTTCTCTTAGGGTCTGTTTCTGCTTCTGCCAGCTTTGCAGCCTGATCAGAGAATTTGTGTGCAAATCTGATAACTGCCTCGCAGGAAATGATGTTTGCATTCCAGAAATCGATTTTTCTGCTGTCTTCCGGAGTCAGCACCTGGGTTTTTTCAATCATTTCTTTGGAACGGGCAATAATACCTTTCAGACCTACCGGCAAAATGCTCGGATAATCAGGGGAAATATGTCCCATACCTGTAGTTCTCGCACCAACTGACAATACACCACAATCCTGCGCTTTCAGCACGTAATCATCAAGTGCTGCAGTTGACTGTATATCAAAGGTATTTTCTCCCCAGCTTTCCAGGATTGGAAGCAGTTCTGCCTTTGTTTCAGCCGGTACTACAATCGGGTCAGTGCCGCGTACTGGGAACATATCAATTTCATCGATAACCCACTTTGCACCAAATTCAGGGAATACAGGAACACCTCTGACCCTTTTGGTCTGGCTGCCTACAATCAGCTCTCCATCCTGCATGTTGGCTTCCATATTATCCAGAATATATGCAAAAGCGTGCGCTCTGCGAAGTACTGGTGTGTAGGTTGCAAATTTAGCATAAGCTTCCGTTACCAGCTTAGCCCTTTCGGTATCCAGCTGCGGTTTAGAATTTTTCAGACGATCATTCATCATCTCAATTCTGTCTCGGTTCATAGTCTTTCTCCTTCTCTTCAGTGGTTTATAAATTAAAAAAGTATGATTTAAGTTTTATTACCTAAATCATACTTGATAATTCATTCACAAGGTAGCGGAGAAATCTCATGTTCACCGTGACAATTTGTATCATGGAAAAGCGTTTATCCTTCTTTTATAAGAGCGAGAAACTTCTTCACAGACGGTGAAATATCACTTTTAGATTTTACCGCGAAACCAATACTTCTATGAAGTTCTCTGTCGATCGGTCTGTATTCTACTGCAAAGCCGGAAACTGCGTATTCAGCAATCAGCTTTGGAACCAGCGTCACAAAACCGTTCTCCTCCACCATACGGATTACTGTAAAATCCGAATTGAAGGTGTATCCGCCTAAATCCTGATTGAGATCTATATATCTCATCAGCTGAATGATGTCCTGATCAAATCCTTTATGAGATTTAAAAAGAATAACCCGTTCTTTAAAGAGGTGCTCTAAAGTCACAATTTCATTTAGAGTCAGCGGATGTCCCTTAGGCAGCAGCGCCACATACTCATCTCTGCGCTCGCCGAACCAGTCAAAATTGTGATAAGGCTGCCTGCTGAAAAGTCCGATATCAATAATGCCACGGTTGAGCCACTGCTCCAGCACATCTACGCTATGTTCCTCTAAAACTTCCACCTGAATTTTAGGATATCGCTTGCAAAATTCCTTTAAAATGCTCGGGAGCAAAACATATGCCGTCGTTGGAAATCCCCCGATTCGAATCGTGCCCTTTTCCAGACCGTTGATTAGTGCAATTTCTGTTTCCAGTTTTTCACTTTCCTTAACAATCCGCCTTATCATCGGCATCAGCCGCTCTCCTTCAGAAGTCAGGCTGATGCCTTTATTGCTTCTTTTTATAATAGGAAAGCCCAGTTCTGTTTCCATGCTGTTGAGCATTTTAGAAATCCCCGAATGGGTGTATCCCAAATCATAGCTAACATTATTAATACTGCCTCGATCGACCACCTTGAGCAATACTTCGTATTTCTTTAAATCCATCGGTTCACCCCTTTCAGTCTGCGGTTACGTAGATTATACATGTTCAACCCTGAAAATTCAATTCATATTAAATCATCGCTATAATAAAGTAAAAAAGGGGAGCAGGCACCAGCCCTGCTCCCAATAAGTTTTTGAAAAAATAAACGAGTTATTTAATTAGTTTGCTTTTGCCTTCTTAGCCGGTTTCTTTCCGTTTTTATAGAAGATACCAATGCCGGTCCAAGCCAGAACCAGTGCGACTGCTGGTGTTAGCCAACCTAAGAAACAGTATGGCAGATAGGATAATGTTGCAACACCTAAGGTGCTTGCCATGTACATACCGTTAGAGTTCCAAGGAATCAATGCGGCACACATAGTACCAGTATCTTCCAGGGATCTAGACAGTACCTTTCTGTCAATTTCGAGGTCGTCATATGCAGGTGCGAACAGCTTGGAGTTAATCAGCATGGAGCTTTCCAAAGATCCAGTCAACGCCTGCATCAGGAAAGACGATGCCAGTGTAGCAGTAACCAGCGTGCTTGCTCTCTTTGTAATACCTGCAACCTTTTCAAGAACTGTACGCAGTACACCTGTTACGTCCAAAATGTTGCCCAGCACGCAGGCAAAGAAATACAGTGCTACAGTCCACAGCATGCTGGAGAGGCCGCCTCTGTTGAGCAGTCTGTCGATGTCAGCAACGCCGGATTCGATGGAATAGCCATTGTACATAATGTTGGAAATATCTACAAAGGAAGTTCCCTGCAGAATCATAGCCATAACAGCGCCGAGCAGTGCGGAAACTACCAGTCCCGGAATAGCCGGTGCCTTCTTGATTACAACTACAAGCAGTACAACGATTGGCAACAGGCACACAGGGCTCAGATTGAAGTTGGCATCCAGATTGTCCAGATACATATTTACGGTAGATTCATCTACTGTACCCTTTGCTACAGTTGTAAAGCCTAAAACACCGTACATGATAATCGCAATGATGTAAGCTGGTACTGTTGTCCACAGCATGGAGCCCATGTGGGAGAACAGCGAAACGCCGGACATCGCGGAAGCCAGATTTGTTGTATCTGAGAACGGTGACATTTTATCTCCGAAGTAGGAACCGGAAACGACTGCACCTGCAGTAAATGCCGGATTAATACCAAGACCTGCTCCGATACCCATAAATGCGATACCTACAGTACCCGCAGAAGACCATGAGCTGCCGCAGGCGATGGACATGAAAGAACTTGCAACGCAAGCACAGATCAGGAATAATTTAGGGTTTATAATTTTTAATCCGATATAGATGATGTACGGAATTGTACCAGACGCAATCCAAGTTGCGATAACTGCACCAATTAGCAGCAGAATAAACGTAGCAATCAGCATACTGTAAACGCCATCCATCATCATCTTCTGGATATCATCCCATTTATAGCCTAGAAACATTGCATAAGCACTTGCGACAATAATCGCAAACATAAGAGCGATACGAATATCAATGTTCAGCCACAGCAGACTGGCCATCAGAATCGCTACGACGATAATCATGATGGAGATTGCCGCCAGGAAAGTTGGAGCTTTAATTTTCTTTTCCATAGTTTTCTCCTCAAACTTTTACATAAATTAATTGATTTTTTTGGATAAAAGCAATTCTCTTTTCTCTACACCCATATTGATTTTATGAATATGTATACACATTCGACATGTATGTTGTCTGACAACATTATATCTGTTACAGCCGCTCCTTGCATAGCGTCCATTTGTTAATATGACCTTGACAAATCGGGCAATTAAATCTGGCAAAAATCCGTTTTGCGCCTTGACGATAAATTGTTTAACCGATATACTATGTCAAGAATTAAGAACCCTTGCGGAGGCATACATGGAAAAAACAGCACTATTAAGCAAACTTGCATTTACCCAATATAAAACACAATCCGACTATCTGGCAGAAAAGATTAAACAGATGATTACGCATGAGGAATTTGAGGACGGCTTTGTCTTTCCCAACGAAAATGAGTTCTGTAAAATTCTCAATGTCAGCAGAGGAACTCTACGAGATGCTTACAAGAAGCTAGATACACAAGGCTTTATCGAGCGAACCAAACACGGCACCTACGTAAAGTGTCGGGATACCATTGCAAAACAAGGAAATTTCACCGCAACTTTGGAACTTGCTTCCACCAAGGAGATGGTGGAATTTATTTCTGCTTTTGAACCGGAAGCAGCCTGTCTCGCAGCTCAAAAAATCGATGATGCCGGTATCGCACAACTGGAACTCCTCATGGAGGAGTGTGAACAGTGTGTCGGTAACCAGACTGCTCTGAACGAAGCCAATTACAGATTTCATGAGTTTATCCGCATGCAAGCCCAAAACAATCTTGTAACCAGCATTTTGACTGCATATTATGACATTTTCAATCAGTACATCATAAACTCTATTTATTATATTCTAAAAAACAGCGCTGATACATTCCGCGATACCGCACTCGCCCAGCACAGAGAACTTCTCGAAGCATTTAAAGTTCACGACGGCGAAAAAGTTCGGCTAATTACCCGGGAGCATCTGCAGGCTGACTTGAAAATGTACGCTATGTTAAAAGAAAAATCGGAAAGATAAAAATTTGACCACGTAATCATGCGTGGTCTTTTTGTTTAAGAGTAGTTAAGAGTTCCCACTGATAAAATAACACTAGCATAAAATCTGCAAGTATCATAAAAACACCAGTTAGAGTGCACCTCCAACTGGTCAAAATATTATTTTTTAATTGCCTACTTGACGGGTAGCAGTTCACATTTGACATAGAGCCCATTAGTTTCACTAGCGGTTACTGTTAATGGCTGATTCAGTTCAACGTCCCGAGCCAGCTTATACTGAACTCCTGCAAGCAATTCAGTTGTTGCTTCAGTAATTTCAGTCCTGTCTGTGTTAAGATTATCAGATCAGCCACAAAAGCCATTGCCGGCATGAACGTCATTACCATCACTACGCATAACAGTGAAGTTAATAGTTTTTTCATTTCTTTTTTCCTCCTTAATAATTCACTCAATGTTCTACAAAGGTCTATCCTGTTTAATATTATTGTACCTGCTATACTTTATCCGCAAGCACTTTTCTCACTTTATATTTCACATTATAGCCATAGGCGGTTAAACTTTATTGTATTTTTGCAGGGGTCTTCCGATTTTTTGCAAAAATCATTTTCAAGTCTATTCTGTATGCCTTTATGCATTTTTTTACATTTTTTATTATTTTAATACAAAAAATCCTTGATTTATTCAGGCAGGTGTGGTATATTACATGCACTGATTAATTTTTATTCACGATTATAAATATTTACATATTCAGAGGAACACACTATGGCAAAAGAAAAAATCGTCCTTGCCTATTCCGGCGGTCTGGACACATCCATCATCATCGCATGGTTAAAAGAGAACTATAACTGCGAAGTTATCGCAGTCTGCTGCAACACCGGGCAGAAGGAAGACTTCGATGCAATTGAAAAGAAAGCCTACGCTACTGGCGCAGACAAAGCCTACATATTAGATATTCAGGAAGAATTCATTACCGACTTTATCTATCCAACTTTAAAAGCAGACGCAATCTATGAAAACGACTATCTGCTGGGTACTTCCATGGCAAGACCGCTGCAGGCGAAGAAACTGGTAGAAATCGCTGAAGCTGAAGGTGCTTTTACCATTGCCCACGGCTGTACCGGAAAAGGTAACGACCAGGTTCGTTTTGAGTCCACTATTCATGCACTGAATCCTGCTATCAAAATCATCGCACCTTGGCGAATCTGGGATCTACAGTCTCGTGAACAGTGTATTGAATATGCGCATCAGCACAACATTCCGATTGCACAGACTGTAGAAAAAATTTATTCCAGAGACGAAAACATCTGGCACATTAGTCACGAAGGCGGCAATCTGGAAAACCCATGGAACGAGCATAAGCCTGACATCCACGTACTTTCAAAGACGCCAGAGGACGCACCTGACACTCCGACTTATGTAGAAATTGATTTTGAAAAAGGCATCCCTGTTGCTATAGATGGAAAGAAAATGGGTCCAATTGAGCTTTTAACCGAGTTAAATAAATTAGGCAGCGAGAACGGCGTCGGGACCATTGATATCATCGAAAACCGTCTGGTCGGCATGAAATCCAGAGGCGTATACGAAACGCCGGGCGGCACCATTTTATTCGCAGCGCATAAAGACCTGGAAAAACTCATTTTAGACAGAGATACCCTGCAGTACCGCAACATTGTCTCTCAGAAATTTGCGCAGCTGGTTTACGACGGTCTTTGGTTTACACCGCTCCGTGAAGCCATTTCCGCATTTGTAGACGAAACACAAAAGCTGGTAACCGGTACGGTAAGGATGAAACTTTACAAGGGCACCGCTTGGCCTGTTGCAAGTAAATCTCCATATTCCTTATACAACGAAGAGTTCGCAACATTTAGCGAAGATGAAGTGTACGATCAGAGCGATGCAGAAGGCTTTATCAACCTATTCTCTCTGCCGCTGAAAATCAGAGCAATCCAGAAGCAAAACCTGGATGGCGTTCCTGAAGCACAAAAAGAACTGGGCAAAAAAATCTTTAAGGGCGGTTCTTTCGTAGAATAATATCCTCAAAAAAATTTAAGGCTGCCGGCATGGCAGCCTTACTTTTATCCTTCCATGAACTCTTCTACAAAATTTGTCAGCACTTTTACGCTCTTCTCAATTCCCAGGACGGAAGAGTTAATCACCAGATCATATCCCCGGGAATCTCCCCACTTAGTATCGCAATAATAGTTATGATATGTCTTTCTGACTGCGTCGCGCTGTTTCATCAGACCGGCTGCTTCATGGGCGTCACAGCCTTCCGTCTCTATCAGTCTTTTTATTTTCGCTTCTTTTTTGCCGTTGATAAAAAAGCTGACCATGTTAGGATTATCCCGGAGGATATATTCTCCGCAGCGGCCCACAAGAACAAAGGATTTCCCTTCTTTCGCCATGGTCTGCACGATTTCAAAGGTTTTTCTAGCCACATGTTCGGGCACGGATGTGGAAAAATCATCAAATCTTCTGGAAAACAGTCTGCTTACAGGTTTTTCATCCATCTTCTTTACCAGTTCCAACTCGTAACCGGTTTCCTTGGCGACAAGCTGCTGGATTTTTTCTTTATCGTAAAACGGAATGCGAAACGCTTCTGACAGCTGCTTTGCAACTTCATGTCCGCCGCTTCCGCTTTCTCTTCCAATCGTAATAATCAGTTGTTTTTTCATTGGAATTTCCTTTCTGTTTTATCTCTATACATATCTTGCGTACAGACACAACAGAGATATTCCGATAATTAAAATCGTGCCCGGTACGCAGTACTTACAATAGGTGCCCCATCCAATCGGGTGTCCTTCCTTGGCTGCGATAGAGGTTCCCACCACATTAGCAGAAGCGCCAATTGGTGTTGCGTTACCGCCAAAGTCGGTCCCCAGTGCCAACGTCCATGCCAGCATAGACAGATTGATACCCTGCGCCGCAGAGATAGACTTGATCACCGGAATCATAGTTGCTGCAAACGGAATATTGTCCACTAGTGCGCTGCACACAGCTGACAGCAGTAGAATGACCAGTAAAATCAGCTTGATATTGCCTTGACAGATATTCATAATGCCTTGCGCCATCAGTTCCAGTATGCCTGTTTCCTCTAATCCTCCTACAGAAACAAATAGTCCGATGAAAAAAAGCAGCGTCTTATAGTCTACTTTTTTCAGCACTTCAACAGTCTTTTTCTTATCTTCCAGCACGATCATTCCAAGTATCGTAACCACCGCCATAATGACGCCGATTGTGGCAACAGTAAGACCAGTCTGGGCATGGGTCACCAGAAGAACAATAGCGCCAATGAAAATAACCATTGCATAGATAAACAGTTTTTTGTTGTGAATTGCTGTTGCCGGCTCCGGACAGGATAAACCGCTTCTATCCATAGAATCGGTTGCTTTCAGTTCCTTTCTGAATATGAGAAGGAAGTAGGCCACGATAACAACAAAGCAGATTGCTACAATCAGCCCTGTATTTCTGGCAAAGTCAGTAAAAGTATAGCCTAAAGCTGTTCCTATAATAATATTCGGTGGGTCTCCGCTCATGGTTGCTGCGCCTCCCAGGTTAGCACAGAATATTTCTGCAATCACCATAGGAATCGGATTAAATTTGAGAAGTTTTCCCAAATCCACAGTCACTGCAGCTAAAAAAAGTACTACGGTAATGCTGTCGATAAACATGGCAAGTCCTGCAGAAATGCACATAAAACAAATTAAAAGCGGTGTCACACGATAGTTGACCATTCTGGCAAGAAGCAGACAAAGCCAGTGGAAGAATCCTGCTTCTCCAAGACCTTCTACCATAACCATCATTCCTGCAATAAAAATAATCGTTGCCCAGTTGATTCCCATAGAGCCTTCTTCCCCTTCTCCTATCCAGAAACCGGACTCAAACAGGCTATCCAGACTCAGGGTTTGCAGCACGGCGTCCATATCCCGCATACAAAGACCAAAAACCAGTACCAAAACTAGTGCGCCGCTAACTAACGTAATGTAATGACGTTCAAATTTTTCCAGGACAATCATGACAAACATGCCCACAAAAATCAATACCGCCAAAATCGGTGCCAATATCTCCATTTTTACTTCATGCGCCACGCTGCTTCTATGCCGCGCAGTTTACGCATATTCCTTTCTCTAGTATTATGTTATATTTTATTATTATGCCATTTTTCCGCAATTTTTTCAATGTTCTTTTCAGAAAATTGCCCATAAACAATGTAGAGTTACAATTGATGTGACACTTTCCAATAGAAAAAGACGATAGGATCTGTTAGAATGTTAATCACCACAAAAAACATATCTGAAAGGAACCCTATCGTCATGAACAGTATAACACAAACTCAACGATATTTGCCAC
>NZ_QWEQ01000020.1 GCF_009936045.1 Emergencia sp. 1XD21-10
AAAGTGGCTTTCTCCTAAAGATACTTTATTTAATTTTTTGCATGACGGTGTAACATATGTTTGACAAACCTTCAAATGTAAAAAAAGATTTTTAATTTTAGACTTGCCTATCGCCGCCAAAAATAGTATAATAGTTCCGTTATAGGCAAAAGACTGTTCACAGCTAATTATTTTCAAGTTAGTCAGGAGGTGAATTGGAATATGGCACAGGTAATCGTTAGAGAAAACGAGAGTTTGGAAAGCGCTCTGAAGAGATTCAAGAGATCATGCGCAAGAGACGGCGTTATGAGCGAACTCAGAAAGAGAGAGCATTACGAAAAACCAAGCGTAAAGAGAAAGAAAAAGTCTGAAGCTGCTAGAAAAAAGGCTAAGAAATACTAGTCATTTAGGATCGAGGTGATAGTAAATGACTTTAAAAGAACAATTAATGGCTGATTTTAAAGAGGCAATGAAAGCCCATGATGAAACAGCTAAGAGTACAATCAGTTTAGCTCGTGCTGCCATTAAGCAGTATGAGGTGGATAACAGAGAAGAACTGGACGACGCAGGCATTATTGCAATTTTATCCAAGCAGGTAAAAATGCGTAAGGATGCCCTCGCTGATTTTGAAAGAGCTGGAAGAGCAGATCTGGCAGAAGCATATAACGCGGAGATAGAAATTCTGAACAGATACTTACCGGAACAATTATCCAAGGAAAAAGTCATGGAGATTGTCAAGGAAACTGCAGACGCACTGGGAATTGAAGGCGGCAAGCAGAACATGGGTAAGCTGATGGGGCCTGTTATGGGCAAGGTCAAGGGTCTTGCGGACGGCTCCTTGGTAAAAGAAGTTGTGATGGAATTTCTGTCATAAAGCACAAAATACGAAAACAGGACAACCTGACAAAATGTCAGGTTGTTTTTTCTATTTAGAAGAGATAAATTTTTGCAACTTTAGCCGTTGGAAGCTTCTTAAAGAGATACTTGTCCACAAGGCTGCGATATTGTAAAATAGAAATCAATTGACAAAGGAGGAGACGGAACATGAGGAAAGTGTTAAAGAAAGTGATTCAATTTGAGATTCTATACAAACTGTTTATCATTTGTCTGGCAAACCCGCTGATGAATGAGATTTATCAGACTTATGTAGCCTCCAGAGGTCTTAACTTTAACAAGGATATTATTGCAACTTTTTCCAGCGTAAATGGATTCCTCATCTTTACAGCATTATTTTTATGTGCTGGTATATTGGTGTTTTACGAATATGCAGTAGTTATTCATATCGTAAAGTTATGCAGGGATGGTGAGGAATTTAAACTGTCACAGGTTCTCAAAGGCTCTGTTTGGAATTTTAATTCGCTGAAAGGTTGGAACCTGATTCTGTCAGCTTTTGTTTTTGTTTTAGTAATTCCTTTTACTAATATACTTTGGACCAGCACTATGGTGCCTGTGGTTGAGATTCCGTGGTTTATTCAGGGAGAAATGATTCGAAGTTTTATTGGTATTGTCGGCCTACTGGCAATCTATGCTGCGCATTTTATTCTGTATTTGTTGACCATGTTTGTTCCGATTTATATGGTGATGGGACAGCAAACATTGCTTACAGCCGTAAGCAGTAATTTGAAGTTTTTGAAAAAGATGGCGTGGAAGTATAAGGTGACAGCAACAGGAGGGGCGATTTTTTACTTCTTTGCAACGCCGTATGTTACGTGGATTACCAGTAGGAAACGATTGGAATATAAGGACTTCGATCTGGATTTTGCCAAGTATTTGGTACATACCCAGGGATTTTGGCTGGATTTTCTCATTTGGCTTGCTTTTACATCGGTCTCCGTCATAGTTTTGGCAGGCAGTGTTTATCTGCTTGTTGTTGTTTGGGAGAATTATGAGGGTAGAGAGAGGAACCATTATCCGGTGTGGGAAAGTGATTGGGCTGTTGTATTGCAGATTTTGGGTCGCCACGGCAGAGCCTTTAGCGTAAAGATGAAAAAGAAACGGAATATGGTTTTGGCAGCTACAGTGGTTTTTGGCGTTGCAGTTTATGTTGCAGCAGGTGCATTATCACCTGTTACAGATGTTCACAGACCTTGGATTATCGGACATCGGGGAAGCAGTGCAGGCATTGAAAACACGATGGAAGCGGTAAAGGGTGCTTCGGATTTGAACTGCGCATTCGCAGAGGTGGATGTGCAGTTAACAAAAGACGGTGTTCCGGTGCTGATTCATGACACTAATCTTTGGCGTCTTTCCGGGGAGCGGATTAATGTGGCAGATTTGACTTTGAAAGAATTGCAGGCACGAAAGATTCGAGATAGAAATCATCCGGGGGAGGAAGGACGGATTCCGACTTTGGAGGAAGCCATCCGGTTTACAAAGAATGCAAAAAGTGGTATGGGTCTTCTCATTGAACTGAAACCGTCGGGCGGTAATGAGAAGGAACTAGCGGCGGCTGTTATTAAATTAGTGGAAAAATTTGATTTTGGTGATCGGACGATGTTTATGTCCTTATACTATGACTGCATTTATCCTATTACTACAGCACATCCTGAATGGTGGGTGGGATATTGTATCTTTGGCACTTCTGGAGATATTGATGACTCCATTTGGAAGTATGATATAGATTTTCTTGCACCGGAAGAAAATCAAATCAGTTATTCGCTGGTGTATCAGGCGAGAACCCACGGACTGCCTGTATATGTCTGGACGGTATATGACTTTGAGAAAGCAAGACAGTATCTGCAGATGGGCGTTAGCGGGATTATTACCGACTATCCGGAACTGATGAGACCTGAAATGGAAAAATTTCTGAGAGGTAGCAGTGAAAAACAGTACCAATGGAGAGGGGAAGGTTATCCGAAATCGGGGGTATTACTGCAGAGATAAAAATGGGAGCCTCTTCCCTTTTCCTTTATTCCCAAATCTTTGTCATATGTGAGCTGTTGACATCATATGCTTTTTTTATGAAACTGCTAAATGAGATTACATATGATTTTGATATAAGAGGACCGAAGATTACAGCTTCTGCGAAAACTGCCATCATCGAAAATGTGAAACAGGTGGTGCTAATAAGCGACACGCAGGTGACGGTGGATACGGGGCGTTTCTATGTAACGGTGACGGGCGACCGTTTTATCATCAGTGAAATTTGGGAAGGGCGAATGGAACTTGAGGGCGAAATCACAGGAATCGAATTTTATAAAACATCGGGTAAACGTTAAGCTAGAGGGATTCAAGCCGGAGAGGATTCTCTCACAGGCGGCAGCAAGGGGCATTCTGCTGCGTCAAGTCCGCTATAAAGACGAAACTGAAGTTTATTTTACAGTCAGCAAGGAAGGTCTGCGCACTTTAAAAAAACTGGCAGGGAGCAAATACAAATTCACTCAGATTGGTGAAGGCGGTACAGTCTGCCTTTTCAAAAAATTGAAGGCAGGAAAGATGATGATTGCAGGAATCTGCGTGTTTCTGTTATTTTTCTTTGCACAGACACTCTTTGTACGGGAAATTAATATTATTGGGTGTAAAACCATTACAGAAACCAGTATCAGGGAACTGATTGCAGAGGAGGGGCTTTACGAGGGAGCACTGCGTCGTTTTGACTGTGATGATATAGAGAAAAAACTATTTCAAAACTTTGACACTATCGTCTGGAGCAGGGTGGCTTACGAAGGTGGCTATGTAGAAGTACAGATTTCGGAAAGTAAACAGGCACCGGCTGCCGCTGCAAATAGTAAAAAGCCCTGCGATATTGTCAGCGATCAAGACTGCTATATCGAGCGAATTTACACCTATAAAGGAAGGGCGCTCGTTGCCGAAAACGATTTTGTGAAAAAAGGAGATATTCTTATCGCAGGTACCGTGCCGATAGAGCATCCGTCCTATCCGGTGGAGGAGGACGCAAAACTGGAGCACTATACTCATGCAGACGGCAAAATTGTGGCAAGAGTACCGTACTATTTTTCCTTCTATATGGATGCCGGGGAGTCAAAAAAGCGGGCGGAAGCCCTTTTACGGGATTGGATAAAAGAAAATACACCTAAAAACGCTGAAATTTTAAATAAAGACTTTTACTTTGACGAAAAAAAAGGTAAAATTAGAGTGTATGGAACTGTAGAAACTCGCCAGAGAGTTGGCGTAGAAAAGGAGATTGTAATTGACAAAGGCAAGCGAGGAACTAAAGAGAATTCAGATAGAGGATGATATAGATCGGATTGAGCTTTTTGGCAACATGGATGCCAATTTGAATTTGATTCAGGATAACACAGGCGTTGAGATTTTCCAAAGAGATGACTGTCTTCTTCTTCGAGGAGAGGAAATCGGGCTGGCGGAGAATATCCTAAAGGAACTGATGGCGGTACAAAGAAGCGGAGAACACCTGGATGTTCAGAAAGTAAACTATATCATAGGTCTTGAGAAACAGGGACTTTCTTATAGAGAAAATAATGTCAGCAAGGATATTATCTGCTTTACTAGCAAGGGAAAACCTCTGCGTCCAAAGACCATCGGACAGAAAGAGTATGTAAACAGCATTCGCAAGAAGGATATTGTGTTTGGAATTGGTCCTGCGGGAACGGGAAAGACTTATATTGCAGTTGCTATGGCGGTAAGTGCTTTTAAAAATAAGGAAGTTCAGAAAATCATTCTGGCAAGACCGGCAGTAGAGGCAGGAGAACGTCTAGGATTTTTGCCGGGAGATTTACAGGAAAAAGTGGATCCGTATTTAAGACCGCTTTACGATGCCCTTTATGATGTATTGGGCAGAGAAAATGCACTGAGGCTCAAGGAAAAAGAAGCAATCGAAGTGGTGCCCCTGGCCTATATGAGAGGCAGAACTTTGGACAACGCTTTCATTATTTTGGACGAGGCGCAGAACACCACAAGGGAGCAGATGAAAATGTTTCTGACCAGAATGGGCTTTGGCTCTAAGGTCGTTGTGACTGGTGACGTGACCCAGATAGACTTGCCAAGAGGCAGGAAAAGCGGTCTGGTGGAAGCTGAACGGGTGCTAAAGCATGTAAAGGACATCGACTTTTGTTATCTGAAAGATGTCGATGTAGTGCGTCACGAGTTAGTAAAGAAAATTATTAACGCTTATGATATCTATTATAAAAAACACCCGGAAGAAATACAGGAATAATTGAGGTTTACCAGATGAAAATATTTTTTGAAGAAGAACAACAGGTCGGCACAGAGATTTTAGAGACTATGGAAAAGGCGTTCGGACGCTGTCTTACCCTTTTAGGTATCGATGAAGATCGCAGCGAAATCAGTGTTACCTTTGTAGGTGAAGAGGAGATTCGCTGCCTGAACAGGGATTACAGAAAGACGGACAAGGTTACTGACGTGCTCTCGTTCCCACAGTTTGATGACCTCGATGAGCTTCCGGAAGTTGGAGAAATTTGTCTGGGTGATGTGGTAATTTGTAAAGAACAGGCACAGCGTCAGGCAGAGGAATTTGGACATGCCTTTGAACGGGAAATCATTTATCTGTTTACACACAGTGTGCTGCATCTTCTGGGTTATGACCATATGAAGGAGGCAGACAAGAATGAAATGCGGGAGAAAGAAGAGCAGGTAATGGCGTATCTGGGAATCGGAAGATAAATTACCTTAGAAAAAAGGAGATGAACATGGAAGATAGGGAGTTATTTCAAAAAGCACAATCAGTCCTAAAAAACGCCTATGTGCCTTTTTCGGGATTTCGGGTTGGTGCGGCGCTTTTAACGGCAGAGGGGAAAGTGTTTACCGGTGTCAATGTGGAAAATTCATCTTACGGCGGCACTATTTGTGCAGAGCGGACAGCCTGCGTGAAAGCGATTTCTGAAGGTGCTGCAGATTTTGTGACCATTGCCATCGCAGCAGAACAGGGATGTGCGTTTCCCTGCGGTATTTGCAGACAGTTTCTCTATGAGTTTGCACCGGCACTTCGCGTGATTGTAGGAGAAGACGAGGAACATTTGAAAGAATATACATTGCAGGAATTATTGCCGGAAGGATTTAGAATATGATGAAATCAGGATTTATCGGTATTATCGGCCGTCCCAATGTGGGAAAATCGACACTTTTAAACAGCATATTAGGAGAGAAGGTTGCAATTACAACGGACAAGCCTCAGACGACCAGAAACAGCATTCGTGGTATTTATACCAGATTTGATGATGAGGCAGTGACCGGTACAGACGGTGTGCAGATGGTGTTCATCGATACGCCGGGCATACACAAGGCGAGAAACAAGCTGGGTGAGGCTATGACGGAAATGGCGGTCAACACTTATAAAGAAGTAGATGTGGTTCTATTCCTTGTTGACGGCAGCATGAAAAAAGGTCCGGGAGACAAGTATATTCTGGATATGATCAGAGATTTGGATACGCCCAAAATTCTGGTTATCAACAAAATTGATAAAATGGAACCGGAAGAATACAAAGAAATTTTTGACGAGTACGAAGAGACCGGTGTCTTTGACGCAATCTACGGTACTTCTGCCCTTGAGGGCAAAAATGTACCGCAGCTGCTTGCAAAGATTGAAACCTATTTGGAAGAGGGGCCGATGTTTTTCCCCGAAGACATGGTAACAGACCATCCGGAACGGTTTATTGTCAGCGAAATCATCAGAGAGAAGGTGCTCAATTACCTGGAAGAGGAAGTGCCGCACGGTGTTGCCATCGAAATCGAGTCCTATAAAGAGGAGCCAAACATTACTAGAATCGGTGCGGTGATTTACTGCGAAAGAAAGTCCCATAAGGGTATTATCATCGGCAAGCAGGGCAAGAAACTGAAGGGTATCGGCAAAAGTGCCCGTCTTGAAATGGAAGCACTTCTTGGAACTAAAGTGTTTTTGCAGCTGTGGGTCAAGGTAAAAGAAAACTGGCGCGACAGCGACTTTGCACTGTCTAATTTTGGTTATAAGGAATAAGAGATGTACACGAGCACGGAGGGGATCGTCTTTCGGCAGATAAAAGCTGCTGGCGGCAGGCGAATGATTCTTTTATTTACAAAAAAATATGGAAAAATCAGTGCGGGCAGCAGTCTAAGCGAGAAAGGCAGGAATAAAGCTGCTCTGGCGCTGCGCCCGTTTACTTATGGAAATTACGAGTTATATAAGGGAAGAGAGTACTATAATCTTAACAGTGGAGAGGTAAGGCGCAGCTATTTTAGAATCGGCGAAGATGTAGATAAATATATGGAATCCGCGTTTGTGCTGGAACTTACGGAAAAGATGATGCCGGAGGATTTGCCGCAGCCAAAACTTTTCAATCTTCTCGTGGAATTTCTAACTGCCATGGAGAAGCGGGAGAAGAAGCATCGGACACTGGTTTTGGCCTATGAAGTCAAGGCGATGGGCATTTTAGGCGTCTTTCCTGTTTTGGACTGCTGTGCCTGCTGCGGAGAGAAAGAGCAGTTGCAGTACTTTAGTGTTCGGGACGGCGGTATGGTTTGCGGAAAATGCAGAAATAACAGCAATGATACATTGATTTATGCGCCGAAATTTGATATAGTTAATATATTAAAGTTTTTTTCAAAAACGCCTATGAGCGGCTTTGAAAAAATTGCGCTTGCAGACAGTGTAGGCGAGCTGCTGCAGAGCATTTTACGCGAATATATGTCATATTATTTAGAGATTGGCACGTTAAACAGCGAGAATATGTTTAGAGGAGAATTTTAGGAGGTATCAACATGGAAATCACATTAGAAAAGATTGAACTGGTGAAAGACAGAACCGGCGTGACCTATAAGGAAGCCAAGGAAGCTCTTGAAGCCGCAGAGGGGAATGTGGTAGACGCGATTATTGCAATAGAGGAAACCATTGACCAGAAGCCGGCGGCAAAACTGGGAGAACAGAAGGAAGCATTGATTGCCAAGATGAAAGAGGCGGTGAAGAAAGGAAATATTTCTAAGATTTTAGTTACTCGTGACGGAGATACACTGGTGAATATTCCTCTGACTGTTGGGGTTTTAGGGACTGTTGTTGCACCATGGGGGATGATTGCAGGTATCGTTGCAGCATTTGGCTTCAAATGCAAGATTGAATTTGTAAAAGATGACGGCTCTGTTATTGATATTACAGAAAAGGCTGAAGACCTTTACGAAGATGCCAAAGAAAAAGGTTCCGATATCTATGGAGATATTAAAGAAAAGGCGCCTGGCGTTTATGAAGATATCAAAGAAAAAAGCGGCATTGCCTTTGCAAAGGCAAAGGATGCAGCGATGGAAGCAAAAGATAAGCTGAAAAAAGACAAAGGCTATGATGATGAAGATGATTTTGACTGCTGCGTCAACATTTGCGATAAGGAATGCGAGGTTTGTGTAGAGCCTTGTGAAGAAAGATGTGATGACTGTCAGTATGATGAAATTCACGAAGAATTTCAGAAAGAAGACTAAAATATATAGTGAGAAAGGTCAGGAATTTAATACTAATGAGCAAAGAAGTTACTATGGAAAAAATCGTTGCACTGGCGAAAAACAGAGGTTTTGTGTTTCCGGGATCGGAGATTTATGGAGGACTTGCAAATACTTGGGATTACGGTCCTTTAGGTGTGGAATTTAAAAATAACGTCAAGAAAGCCTGGTGGAAAAAGTTTGTACAGGAATCGAAATACAATGTGGGCCTTGATGCTGCTATTTTGATGAATCCGAGAACGTGGGAAGCATCCGGTCATGTAGGCGGCTTTGCGGACCCGCTAATCGACTGTAAGGAATGTAAATCCAGATTCAGGGCTGACAAGTTGATTGAAGAGTACATGCAGGAAAACGGCATGGAAGTTCTTCCTGTTGACGGCTGGTCCAATGAAAAACTGGAAGGATATATTGCCGAAAAAGGGATTAAATGCCCAGATTGTGGAAAGAGTAATTTTACAGGCATCAGACAGTTTAACCTGATGTTTAAGACTTTTCAGGGAGTGACAGAGGATTCCAAGGCGGAGATTTACCTGAGGCCTGAAACTGCGCAGGGTATTTTCGTAAACTTTAAGAATGTACAGAGAACGGCAAGAAAGAAAATTCCGTTTGGTATCGCCCAGATTGGTAAATCCTTCCGTAACGAGATTACGCCGGGTAACTTTACATTCAGGACCAGAGAGTTTGAGCAGATGGAACTGGAATTCTTCTGTAAGCCGGGAACCGATTTGGAGTGGTTTGACTATTGGAAGCAATACTGCATTAACTTCCTCAAATCTCTGAATATGAATATGGAAAATATCAGAACCAGAGATCACGAGAAAGAAGAACTTTCTCACTACAGCAATGCAACCACTGACCTGGAATACTTATTCCCGTTTGGCTGGGGTGAACTTTGGGGGATTGCAGACAGAACTGACTTTGACCTGAGACAGCACAGTGAGTTCTCCGGACAGGAAATGAACTATGTAGATTCAGAAACGGGCGAAAAGTATATTCCGTACTGTATTGAGCCGTCTCTGGGTGCAGACAGAGTTGCACTGGCATTCCTCGTTGACGCATACTGTGAAGAAACTTTGACTGATGGAAACGGAAAGGAAGACACCAGAGTTGTGATGAAATTCCATCCGGCGCTTGCGCCATTTAAGGCTGCGGTACTTCCTCTTGCAAAGAAGCTGGCGCCGGTTGCCGAACCTGTTTATGAAGAACTTGCGAAGTATTTCAGCGTGGACTACGATGCAGCTGGATCTATCGGAAAGAGATACAGAAGAGAAGATGAAATTGGTACACCGTTCTGCATCTGTGTAGATTTTGATACGGAAACTGACGGATGTGTGACCATTCGTGACAGAGATACAATGGAGCAGGTTAGACTGCCGATTGGGGAAGTAAAGGGATACATCGAAGAAAAGCTAATCTTTTAATCGGTGGAAGAAGGAGATTAGAGCATGAGCAAATTTGTATATGCGTTTAACGAAGGCTCAAAGGACCTCGTAGGGCTTCTCGGCGTAAAGGGGGCAAATCTGGCTGAAATGACCAGAATTGGACTGCCGGTACCTTTTGGATTTACTGTGACAACGCAGGCGTGCAATCAATATGTTGAACAGGATTGCACGATTGGCGAGGATATCGTTGCTGAAATATTTGTGAAGCTTGAGGAACTGGAAGAAGTCACCGGAAAAAGATTTGCTGATAAAGAGAATCCTTTGTTGGTGGCGGTTCGCCCTAGTGCAGCGTGTGCTGATGTTCAGACGCCGGATACTATCTTGAATCTTGGATTAAACGATGATATAGCAGAATGTTTGAGTCAGCAGACTGCAAATTCCGGATTTGCTTATGACTGTTACAGAAGACTGCAGCAGATGTATGAAGCGACAGTGGGATGCGGAAGTTTTCCGCAAAATCCAAAGGAGCAGCTCCTTGCTGCAATTGCCGCTATATTTTCTGCATGGCATAGCACAGATACACAGGGTGCAGGTATTGCAGTCTGCGTGCAGGCTATGGTGTTTGGAAATCTGGGAGAGGATTCCTGCACCGGAATTGCCCATTCCAGAAACCCAGAAAATGGTGAGAACTTGCTCTTAGGAGAATTCTTGCAAAACGCGCAGGGAAAACTGAAGGCGACAGAGTCGGGGCGCTGCGCAGTAAAATCTTTGAAAGAAATGCCAATGATTTTCCCTGCTGCTTATGAAGAACTTATGCGGATTTCTGCGGTATTGGAAAAGTATTTTTTGGACATGCAGGACATGGAATTTGTCGTTGAGCGCGGTAAGCTGTGTATGGTGCAGACCGGTGCTGCGAAGCGAACTGCGGAAGCGGCAGTAAAAGCGGCGGCAGATATGGCTAGCGAAGGACTGATTACCAAGGAAACGGCGGTTTTGAGAATTGATCCAAGCAGGACCTCCTGCTTAAACGGTGGCTGTGCTGAAGAATTGGAAAAAATTCTGTCTTGGGCTGACGAAATTAGGACACTGAAAATCAGAGCCAATGTGGACAGACTGGAGGAACTGCAAACAGCAGCAGACTTTGGTGCAGAAGGAATTGGACTTTGCCGAACGGAACAGGTTCTTCTTAAAAGAGAAAATTTGCCAATAATCTGTCAGGCGATGATGGCAGATAGTCAGCAGCAAAGAGCCCATGCTCTGGAAAAACTGTTTCAGTATCAAAAAGAGTGTTTTAAGACAATCTATGAAGTGATGGAGGATAGACCTGTCGCCATTCGGCTGCTGGATGCGCCTCTTTCTACGTACCTGCCTCATACAGAGGAGGATATTAGATGGGTTTCAGCATGTACAGGTATTTCCTGTACGCAGATTGAAAAAACATATAAGCGGCTTCAGGAAATGAATCCTATGTTGGGTCACAGAGGTTGCAGACTAGCTGTTACTTATCCGGAAATGGCGGAAATGCAGACTCGTGCTATTATAGAAGCCGCTATCGAGGTGCAGCAGCAAAAAGGTATTGAAATTTCACCAGAGATTATGGTGCCGCTCATTGGAATTGATAAAGAGATGGAATTTGTCAAGGACATCGTAGTTAGAACGGCACAGCAGTGTAGCGAAAAGAGTGGCTGTGAAGTACGCTTTTATGTGGGCACTATGATTGAAGTACCCAGAGCAGCACTGATTGCGGATAAAGTAGCGAAAGAGGTGGATTTTTTCTCCTTTGGTGCCAGCGATTTGACGCAAATGACCTTTGGATTTTCTAGAAACGACACGGAACTAATGATTGCAGAATATATCCGAAAAGGAATTTTAACGGAGGACCCGTTTCAGACCATCGACAGAGACGGAATTGGAAGCCTGATGGATACAGCTGTTAAGGCAGGCAGACAGGTGAAGCCAACCTTAAAAATCGGGCTTTGCGGTGAACACGGGGGAGATCCTGCCAGCATTGCGTTCTGTCACCAGCTTGGACTGAACTATGTGTCCTGCAGACCGCAGCTTTTATCTGCTGCAAGAATTGCGGCAGCGCAGGCGGTGCTAAACGATAAGTAATAGCAAGATAATAGGCGGACCTCCTGTGGATTTTGCAGCGAGGTCTGTTTTGTAAAAGGTAGCTTCAGAAATTGACAAAATTTTGTCAAAAATTCTGAAAGAGTATTTACATTGGCGCAAAAATATTATATAATTTAATAAAGTAGGAGTAATTGAGATTTAAATGATGAGTTTTTGGGGAACACATACTGGCAATTTAATGATGACAATGCTGATTTCCATGGTTCCCGTTCTCGAACTGCGAGGAGCAATCCCCGCAGGTGTAGCAGCGGGACTTTCTGTAAAAGAAGCGCTTGTCGTTTCGATTATAGGTAATCTGCTGCCAGTACCGATTATTATTCTCTTTGTCAGAAAAGTTTTTGACTGGATGAGAAAAAAAAGCGAGAGACTGGATTTTCTTGTGTGCCGCTTTGAAGAGAAAGCGAAGAAACAGTCTGTCATGATTGATAAATACGAATGGTTTGGTCTAGTGCTTTTAGTAGCAGTGCCACTTCCAGGCACCGGCGCTTGGACCGGCGCACTGGTAGCAGCTATGTTGAATATGCGACTGAAGAGAGCACTGCCGGCTGTCTTTATCGGCGTAGTAATTGCCGGAATTGTTGTCTCTTATATCACATACGGGGCAAGTATGCTGATTTAAGAATATAGAAAGTAAGCCTTTGATTAAGAAAGAAACGCAAGGAGGAGGTAAGATTGTTGACGATTTTAGGACTGACAGTTAGCATGTCGGTATTCTGGCTTGTTGCGACGATTGTCTTTGTCGTAGTAGAGGGCTTGACTATGGGACTGACCACCATCTGGTTTGCAGGCGGCGCAGTGATTGCACTTGCGGCTTCGCTTTTAGGTGCAGGCATTGCTGTGCAGGTAGTACTTTTCTTTGTTGTATCCGTTGTTCTGCTGGTTTCAACGAGGAAACTCTTCGTCAAGAAGCTGCAAACCGGTGTAGAGAAGACCAATGTTGATGCACTGATTGGAAAAGAAGCCGTTGTTATTTCAGCGATTAAACCTTTTGAACCGGGTATCATCAAGCTTTCTGGTCAGGATTGGACTGCAGTCAGCCAGAACAGCGAGGATTCTCTGGATGAAGGAAGCAAGGTTAAAGTGATTAGGATAGAAGGGGTCAAAGCAGTTGTAGCCCCTTGGATTCAGTAAGGAGATTAATATGGAAGCTATTATTAATGTAATTATTATCGCAATCGTGATTGTTATTCTGATTTCTCTGGTTGTAACCAATATCAGAATCGTGCCGCAGGCAAGAGCCTATGTCATCGAAAGGCTGGGTGCATATAAAGGAACCTGGCAGGTGGGTCTCCACTTCAAAATTCCTCTCATCGATAAAATTTCAAGAAAAGTATCTTTGAAGGAAAAAGTCATCGATTTTCCGCCTCAGCCGGTAATCACCAAGGATAACGTAACCATGGAAATTGATACAGTTGTATATTTCCAGATTACTGATCCGAAGCTCTATACTTACGGTGTAGAAAGCCCGATGGACGCTATCGAAAATCTGACAGCAACAACCCTTCGAAATATCATCGGTGAGCTGGAGCTGGACGAATCCCTGACAAGCCGTGAGCACATCAACACTAAAATTAGAATGGTGCTGGATGAGGCGACTGACCCATGGGGTATAAAAATCAACCGTGTAGAAGTAAAGAACATTACACCGCCGAGAGATATTCAGATGGCTATGGAAAAACAGATGCGTGCGGAACGTGAAAGAAGAGAGGCAATCCTCAGAGCTGAAGGTGAAAAGAAATCCGCAGTGCTGATTGCAGAGGGTAATAAAGAGGCTATGATTCTGGAAGCACAGGCAAGCAAAGAGTCTAAAATTTTGGAAGCTGAGGCCAGAAAGGAAGCTGCAATCAGAGAAGCAGAAGGTGAAGCAGAAGCCATCAGAATGGTACAGCAGGCGACCGCTGACGGTATTAGGATGTTGGTAGAATCTCAGCCGAATAAAGAGGTTATTGCACTGCAGAGTCTGAACTCCTTTGAGAAGGCAGCAGACGGGAAGGCGACCAAGATTATCATTCCGTCCGAAATTTCTGGTCTTGCAGGCCTTGCAACTTCTCTGAAGGAATTGGTAAAAGAAGACTAATCGGATCTGACTAATTGATAAGTAAATAATGTAACGCAGGAATTTTAGATAGTTCCTGCGTTATTTTTTCTGAGAAAGGTATGCGCCTAAAGATTATACCAATTTTTCTGTCAGTCGTGCGTGCAGCGATTCAGCTGATGTGTTACAATAAAGGCAATATGAAAGAAAGAAGGAACTCGCCATGATCGGAATTGGAATTGATACTGGGGGAACCTGCACCGATGCAGTGGTATTCGATACCAGGAGCCATCAGGTGCTTTCTCAGAGTAAGACACTGACAACGAAGCGGGATTTAAAGGCTGGTATTCTAACGGCGCTGAAAGGACTGGAGAAAGAAGCTGTTTCCAGGGCACAGTATATTTCTTTGTCTACGACTTTGGCGACCAATGCCTGTGTAGAGCATAAGGGAGGCAGAGCTAAGCTGGTGTTGATCGGTGTAAATCCTGTGCAGATTGAAAAGACCAGGGAGGCTTATGGATTGCCGTCTCTTTCTGAGATCTATTTTATGACAGGGGATGCGAAGAAGGATGACAGTCCGGAAAACACACCGGACTGGGGAAAACTAAAAGCGGATTTACAAAGTCAGTTTGCAGAGTATGACAGCGCAGCTATTGTGCAGGTCAATCCCAAATACGATGATGGAGCCTACGAGATAGAAGCGGCGCGTATCATCGGCGAAAGTCTGGGAATCCCCTGTGTGAGAGGATATGAGCTTTATCAGGAACTGAACGTGCTTCGCAGAGGTGCGACAGCTTTGCTCAATGCAAGATTGCTTCCGGTAATGGAGGAATTTTTCGCTTCCATCGATGCATCGCTGGCAGAGATGAATTTGCATCTGCCTATCGTCATCGTCAGGAGTGACGGTACCATTATGAGCAAGGAGTTTGCTGCACAGAGGCCGGTAGAAACCTTGCTTTGCGGTCTAGCTGCCAGTATTATCGGTGCTATGGAGCTTTCCAGCTATGAGGACGCATTGATTGTAGACATCGGCGGAACTACCAGCGATGTAGCATTTGTCAAAAATGGTGTGCCCGTTTCTACAGAGGGAGGCATTACGATTGGCGAGTGGAAAACAATGGTAAAGGGCGTTTCTATTGATACTTTCGCGCTTGGCGGCGACAGTGCGGTCAAGTATAAGGGACGGAATCTTTACCTGGAAAAACGCCGCTATATTCCGCTCTGTATGCTGGCAAGTCAGTATCCGGAAGTGATAAAAAAGCTGAAAACGCTGGTACATATGGATCAGCCTTTCAGCTATCCGGCTCATGAGTTTTTCGTGTTGATGGGAATGCCGGAGAATCTAGCTAGATATACGATCGCAGAACAGCGTTTTATTAAGGCGCTGGCTTTAGGACCGTTGATTTTTAAGGACGCTGCAGATGCGGCAAGAATCAGTCCGCATGTTTTGCATATGAAGCGTCTTGAGGACGAAGGGATTGTTATGCGTGCGGGGATGACACCCACTGATGCAATGCACGTGTTTGGCGACTATACGGAGTTTGACTGCGAAGCCAGCAGGCTGGGTGCGGCATACCTTTCTAGCGTAACAAAGCTACCTGCTGAGGAGGTTTGCAAGGAGATTTACAATCTGACAAAGTCCAGATTATACAGTAATCTGGTGCGGATTCTGATGAAATATAAGACGGGAAAAGATCTTACGGAAGAGGAAACAGAGCAGTTGGAAAAGCTGACGACAATGATTTTTTCAGATCAAGTTTCTGGAAGTGGATCCTGCCTGATTCCATCATTTGTGACACCGTCCAGGCTCATTGGAATCGGTGCCCCGACAAAGATTTTTATGGAAGATGTGGCAAGGCTTCTTGGCACTGAGGCAGATTTCCCGGAAGCAGGCAAGGTTGCAAACGCTATCGGTGCGGCTATGGGGAATATCAGCACAGAAAGTACGATTATCATCGAACCGTACAAAGGCATCAAGAGTTCCTATTTGACCTACGTGATTACCGGCGGTGAGAAAACTTTCTCTATTCCTGAATATAGCGAAGCAGTAGAGGCAGCAAAGCGACTGGCAAAACAGGCGGCAGAGAAGCGCGCAAGGCAGCAGGGAGCCTTAGGAGCCATTGAAGTGGAGCTCACGGTTAAAGAAAATACTTATCAGAGAAATAAATATGCACATCCGGAACTTTTGGATACGAAGGTTACCGCCAAAGCTCTTTGGGAGCGGGAATAAATAAAAACTGCGAGAAAAACGCTGTGGCCTGTGGGCTACAGCGTTTTTACTTCTATTATAGTCAGCGTATCATCTGCTACTTGAAACCGCACATCAAAACCTGCGAAATGGATTCCGTAAATCCGCTGCGTGTCGCTTTGGTATGCGGGGCGTGGATCCTGTGAGAGCACTTCTAAAAGTCCTTTTTGCAGTTTCTCTGGAATCGCAGAACGCAGCGGTGCGGGAAAATTCACCTTTAGCTGATAATTTCTGGTTTCTTCCTGAAAGCCACAGACGGCATCCGAATGGCAGTCCGTTGTGATATACGGTTTTATGTCATAAATCGGTGTGCGATCCATTAAATCTGCGCCGGAAACGAAAATCACTGGACCCAGTTTCGGATCCTGCTTGATTTCTTCTATGCGAACTGATGAGAGAGCAAGACCGTTGGGTCTGAAGGAAGAGCGGGTTGCAAAGACCCCAACTCGTTTGTTTCCTCCAAGGCGCGGCGGGCGCACCGTAGGCGACCAGTTTTTTTCGGTAATCTGAGGGTTTTCTGAAAATCCCCAGATAAGCCAGATGTGTGAAAAGCCTTCCAGACCTCGAAGAGAATCCATGCTGCGGTAGGGCTTTTCAAAGATAATCCTGGATTCTATGCCCTGGGCAAGACCGCTCTGACGGGGAATCCCGAATTTATCAGGAAATACGCTCTCCATGTGAGCGATAGGCGAAATCAGCAGATTCATTTATCTGTCTTCCCAGGCTTTTTTTACAGCGGCAGCGAGAGCATTGGCAGCATCTTTGTTAAATACGGTCGGCAGAATATTTTCTGGGCAAAGTTCGTCTGCAGGAATGCTGTCAGCCAGTGCATAAACTGCAGCGATGAGCATGTCCTCGGTGATGGTTGTAGCCTTTGCATCGAGAGCGCCGCGGAACAGCGAAGGGAATACCAATACATTGTTAATCTGGTTTGGATAGTCGGAACGACCTGTACCGACTACTGCAGCACCAGCAGCCTTTGCATCATCCGGGAAAATTTCTGGAACAGGATTTGCCATAGCGAAGATGATTGGATTTTTTGCCATGGTTTTTACCATATCAGAAGAGAGGACGCCTGGTGCGGAAACACCGATGAATACATCAGCATCAACAACAGCTTCTTTTAGACTGCCCTCTATATTGTCAGGATTGGTGAAGTCAAGAAGTTCTTTCTTGGCGCTGCTCAGCTGTCTGTGAGCGGAAACAATGCCTTTGCTGTCGCAAATTAAGATATCTCGGCACCCTAGATTATATGCCATTTGAGCGATTGCGCTGCCTGCTGCACCAGCGCCATTAATGACAATTTTGCAGTTCTCCATGGCGCGACCTGTGATACGCAGCGCATTGATCAGAGCAGCACAGGTAACGATGGCGGTACCGTGCTGATCATCGTGAAATACCGGGATATTCAGTTCCTTTTTCAGTCGTCTTTCTACCTCGAAGCAGGCAGGAGCAGCGATATCTTCCAGATTGATACCGCCAAAGCCAGGGGCAATATTCTTGACAGTTGCAATAATTTCTTCAGGATCTTGTGATGCCAGGCAAATTGGGAAGGCATCTATACCTGCAAAATGTTTAAAGAGAATTGCTTTTCCCTCCATAACCGGCATGCCGGCAAGGGCACCGATATTGCCAAGTCCCAAAATGGCAGAACCGTCAGTTACGATGGCAACCAGCCTATCTCTCGATGTGTATTTTGAAGCAGCTTCTGGGTCATCTTTAATAGCAAGACAAGGCGTTGCAACTCCAGGCGTATAGTAGACCGCTAGATCTTCTGCGTCTTTCAGTTCTACTCGAGAGGTAATTTCAATTTTGCCGCCAGCCTTTTCATGACGTTCCAGTGCTAATTTTCCGTAATCCATGTGAATCAGTCCTTTCCTTATATGTAGCTTATAAAATGGGGATGTAAAACCATTATTATTAAATCTTCTGTCCAAATACTTTGGCGTTACCAGTATACAATAAATAGCATGGAAAATCAAATCTCATAGAGTTTTTTTTATATTTTCTTCCAGCAGGTAGTTTTACCGTTTAATCCTTAATGCTGTGATTAAAAGTTTACACTTTCCTTTTTATGGAAGATTTGGTATACTATTTATAAATTGCGGATATGCTATGTGATTTATAAAGATAATAAAAATGGAAGGGATGTTATAATAAGAAATGACAAGAGAATATGCCTATGCAGGAATCACAATTTTTTTGTGGGGCTCATCTTTTGCAGTCATAGGACTGATGGTAAAAGAAGTACATCCTATGGTTATGCTCTTTTTCAATAGTCTGGTCGCTTTTTTGTTTTTATTTGCCTTAAATACTGCTCAGGGAAAGCTAAAAAAAGGACGCAGCGGAATTAAAAAGAAGGAACTGCACGTTCTAGTGTTGCTGGGACTGATGACCTTTTTCTATAATGCGATGATTAACAGCAGTCTCGGATACTTAAAAGCGCAGCAGTCCAGTGTCATTAATTATTTATGGCCGTTTTTTCTGGTGATTTTTTCCTCTATCTTTTTAAAGGAGAAAATGACTGTTTGGAAAGCGCTGGCACTTTTAATTTCTTTCCTTGGTGTAGCTATCGTAGTGACAGAAGGAAATCTTGATAATTTGAGTGGTATCAGTCTTCCCGGGGTATGCCTTGCTGGTGGAGCAGCAGTATGTTATGGTCTGTTCTGCGTAATAAATAAAGGCGTTTCCGCCGATAATTTTGTAGGAATGATGTTGTATTATTTGATTTCTACCGTTGCATCGCTGATTGCATTACTGACACAGCAAATCGAAATTCCGGTGCTAACACTGCCGCAGTGGGGCGGTGTCTTATGGACAGGGGTGTTGGTTTACGGACTGAGCTATGCCCTTTGGGCAAAAGCCTTACAGACCGGAAACATAGCGATTATTTCCAATTTGGCGTATATTACTCCGGTGGCTTCCCTTGTTTGGATTTACTTCCTCATGGGAGAGAAAATCGAACTGTTTGCAATCGCAGGATTGTTGTTTATTTTAATTGGTATCGCAGTGCAAATCTTCGGGGAGTATAAAAAACTTCCGGGCAAAGTGCGTGCGACTGAATGACTTGCACCATTTTCCTTATAAATAGCTTGTATGGTGCGCTTTTCAGCAGGTTACTGCTGCCACCTGCACCATTTTTCGAAAAAACACAGTCAATGGTGCGAAATTTTTTGTACACTACTTAAATTTATGTATTTTAAGGAACCCAAAGGAAAAAGCTGGAAATTTTATTTTCCAGCTTTTTCTAATTTATAGCCTTTGCACTATTTTACTTGCCTAGTTTTGCATCATTGTCCTCACATTTGGATTTAATGGTGCAGGAAACTTACCATTCTACCGAAGGCAGACTGTCGAATCCGATTTGCAAATCTTCATCGGTCGGTACGTAGTCATTCATGGTACCGTCATTGAACTGTTCGTATGCTTTCAGGTCAAAGTAGCCGGTTCCGGTCAGACCGAAGAGAATGGTCTTTTCTTCACCTGTTTCCTTGCAGTGGAGCGCTTCGTCGATAGCAGCTTTGATAGCGTGGCTGCTTTCCGGTGCAGGCAGAATGCCTTCCACTCTGGCAAAATCGCTTGCAGCTTTGAAGACTTCGGTTTGTTCGTAGCTTCTTGCTTCCATCATGCCCTGATCATAAAGTTCAGAAAGAATTGGACTCATGCCGTGGTATCTGAGACCGCCTGCATGGTTTGGAGAAGGAATAAAGCCACTGCCCAGAGTATACATTTTAGCCATCGGCGTTACTTTTCCAGTGTCGCAGAAGTCATAAGCGTATTTACCTCTGGTCAGACTCGGGCAGGAGGCAGGCTCTACTGCGATGAATCTGTAGTCTTTTTCTCCGCGGAGCTTTTCACCCATGAATGGGGAAATCAGTCCGCCCAGATTGGAGCCGCCGCCGGCGCAGCCGATGATAATATCAGGGGAAATTCCATATTTGTCCATGGCAGCCTTTGCTTCCAGACCGATGACACTCTGATGAAGGACAACCTGAGAAAGTACGCTTCCCAGCACATATCTGTATCCATCTTTCGATAAAGCTGCTTCAACAGCTTCAGAAATAGCGCAGCCCAGACTTCCTGTAGTTCCCGGATGCTCTGCAAGGATTTTCTTGCCGATTTCAGTTGTATTGGAAGGGGAGGCAGTTACGTTAGCGCCGTAGGTTCTCATCACTTCTCGTCTGAACGGTTTCTGTTCGTAGGATACCTTTACCATGTATACGTTACAGTCAAGACCGAGATAAGCGCATGCCATGGAAAGGGCAGTACCCCATTGACCGGCACCGGTTTCTGTGGTGACGCCTTTTAGACCTTGTTTCTTCGCATAGTATGCCTGAGTGATTGCGGAGTTCAGCTTGTGACTGCCGCTGGTATTGTTTCCCTCGAATTTATAATAAATCTTTGCCGGAGTCTGCAGCTTTTCTTCGAGGCAGTAAGCGCGAACCAGCGGGGAAGGACGATACATCTTGTAGAAGTCCTGAATTTCCTGCGGGATATCGAAGTAAGGGGTATCGTTGTCCAGCTCCTGCTTTACAAGCTCTTCGCAGAATACCGGCGTCAGGTCAGCTTCGGTTACAGGCTGCAGCGTTGCAGGATTCAGCATTGGCGCAGGCTTTTTCTTCATATCTGCCCGAACGTTGTAATACTGCGTTGGCATCTCGTTTTCTTCCAGATAAATTTTGTAAGGGATTTTCTTTTCGTTGTTCATGTCTTCTTTCTCCTTTCAATTGTGCGCGGGAGAGGGGTGTATTTTAGCTCAAAAAGCAGAAAACTCCTGTCCCAGACGATATCTGCTGGGACAAGAGTATAAATTTCTCTTGCGGTGCCACCCGGCTTGACGATAGGTTTACCCTGTCATCCACTCTGCGCATACTATCATATGCCGACTTTGGTTACGAAGTGTCCTTCTCCGTCGCCCCTACTGCGGTATCGTGAAAAAGATAGCCGGTTCGGTTTGCCCTCAGGAGTCCATTCGGTTCTGTCTTTGCCTGCTGTAATCTCACCATCTACAGCTCTCTCAAAGGTAAGTCTCAAAACTTACTACTCTCCATCAAAGGTTTAGCTCATATTTAATTCTTCCCTATCATAACACCGGAATTGGTAGTTGTCAATAAGTTTTTGTAAAAAACACAAAAATATTTTGTGAAATGTGTGGAAGTTATACAAATCCATGAGACTGATACATGTATTCTGAAATAATATAAATCAAATATAAAATAAAATAAAATAATTGTTGACTTCAAGTTACGAATGTAGTAATATCGAATAAACAGTAAATTGTTTTAAGGAAATGGAAATAGGATTTAAAAGGATGTTAACCATGTATAAAGGATTTGAAAAGAAATCAAACAGGATGGTAACATGTATTTGTATCGCTACATTGGTGATACTGCAATTAGGACTATGTTTTGACCGGAACACAGTTTATGCAGAGGAAGAGAAGGAGGCATATATTGTTATCACAAAGGATGGTGACAGTATTGAGAAGCTGAAAGAAGAATACAATGTGATAGCTGAAAATGGAGATGCATTAACTGTCGAAATTTCCGATTCTGAAGCTGCTCGTATAGAAACAGATAAAGATATTATTTGTGTAGAAAAGGATTTTACCATAGACACTGAAGTTGAAGCTGGTGAGGATATGGTTAAACCACTTAGTGAAATCTGGAATCAAGATGCGCTGAATATGGAAGCCTCATATTCCAATCAAATTGTAAAAGTAGCAGTGATTGATTCTGGTATTGATGTAACAGATAATATCACAGTGAAGGAAAGGAGAAACTTCATAAAAGATACTCCAGTAACAACACCTTTGTATGAGGATTTTACAGGACACGGGACCAGTGTTGCGAGCATGATTGCGGGCAGCGGAACAGGTAGTGATGTAATAGGTACAGGCGGTAATATTGAATTGTATTCTGCGAGGGTTTTAGATGAAAATAGGCAAGCACCTATCAGTAGCGTAGTTGAAGCAATCTATTGGGCAATAGAGAAGGATGTAAAGGTTATCAACATCAGTTTTGGTACGCAGATTTATTCAGAGGCACTAAAGACTGCGATTGATACAGCAACAGACAAGGGGATTCTTGTTGTAGCAGCTGCAGGAAATCGTGGAACACAGGGGGTTGACTATCCGGCAGCTTTCGAAAATGTACTGGCTGTGGGATCTGTAAATGCAGCAGGAAATGTCAGTGATTTTAGTGCAAAGGGTGAAGAAGTTGATGTCATGGCTCCTGGAGAGGCTGTATTGGCACAGGCAAACTTTGGAGAAGATTTAGTTCTATCCGGGACTAGTCTTGCAGCACCGCAAGTTGCAGGTATTGCAGCACGACTTTGGAGCAAAGATGTGACAAAACCAGCAACTTTTATTAAGACTTTAATCAAGCTTAGTGCAAAAAAAATTGAATTCTCAGGCAGTGGATATGGACTGGTGGATTATGGATATGCTTTAGAGATTTATGATGAGGTCAGCGTCCAGTTCAATACGCTGTTAGAAGAAAATACAACAGTTTCTGCTGACGAGAACTCTGTGCTAGTAGAGGAAGAGCAAGATGAAGTATCCATTGGGCAGAATATTGACACAGAAGAAGAACCAACAATTAATGATACATTGAGTCATGCTGATGCAATAGAGTTTACGCTTGAGGATGTTTCGGAATCGAAAGTAGCAGTTTCTGAACAAAGCAAGCTAATTTTCAAAGACATAAATAGCATCGAACTAGAAAAAGAGGCTATTCGTGAAATTAAGGTTAATTCAAATACTGATTCTATTGTTGACTATAGTGTGCATATAGTCACAGGTAGTTGGCATAAGGAGGTCCATCAGGCATATGTAAATAATGCAGAAATGAAGGTTGGGGCAATTTATGCGGATCATCATGATGATTTAAAAGGAATTGGGGCAAATCCAGAATTTCATGGGTTGCTTGGCATAATGATGCCGGCGGTGATTTAGGTACAGGAGACTGTAACTTTATGGCTAATTATAGATTTTTAATTAAAGTCGCAGAAGCTTATGGTAGAGGTGATGGATATACTGCTGTAAATCGTACGGATATTAGTGGGTTAAGTGTTACTTGTTATAATCAAATGATAGATGGCTTTAAAGCAATTAAGGAACATGACTTAAATGGTGCCACTTCTTGCTCATGGTGTAATAAGTCAGTCAACATTTGGAATAAAGGTAATGATTCATCACAAAAAGCTTTTGTGATGGGTTTAGCTATGCATATCGCAACAGATACATTTGCTCATTCTGCATTTTCACAAATGCAATCAGGCTCTTATTCTTGGAGAAGAATAACACATACTAATGACGCGGCAGATGATCCGACACATATTCCTAGGCGTGTTCAGATGGCCTACGCCGTTGAAAGAAATGTAGTTAGTAGATATAATGGGAATAGAGGGAGTTATCATACATGTAATGATTTTTATGATTCGTCTTCAGGTGCATATGATGTTTTAACATTCCGTATAACGAAAATGAGAACTTTTGCTGAAGCAGCAGGATATACTACTGAATCAGTGCTTAGCAAATTTGGTAAATTACAAACGGCATACTAAAGTATTGGTATTTATATCATTTGAGGAGATTGTAATGATGTATGATAGAAAGAATACTTCAAAAAAAAACATCATAATTGTAACAGTAAGCATAGTCGGTTTATTGGCTATACTTTGTTACGCCAGTCTTTTCTCGCAAGCCAATAAGCCTGAGGTTATTTCAGATTGTCCGCAATTGATTCCTGACGAGAGTCCGCTTATACTTCCCAATGAGCGAAGTGACTTTTCAGTTAAGGAACTGGATTTTAAAGAGAAAGAGCGAATTAGTTATGGGAAATATGGATTCAGGTATAAGCTTGATATCAAAGAGACGGCTGTTTTGATGTTAGATGTGTGGGAAGATTCAACATTAAAAAATATTTCTTATGGTGTTTATCGAAGTCCTGAACTGGGAAAACCTGTTGCAGAGGTTCATATAGAAGAAGTTCTAAAGATGGATGTTGACAATGAGTTAGGGAATCCGACTGAAATACAGCCGAAGCACCAGCCGGGAGAAGGAATTGTACTGAATCCGGGAGTTTACTATATAGCCGTTTATAGTACAAATTCCAATGAAGATGCTATTGCAAAGTATGAAAGTCTATTGGCTGTTGTTAATATCGAGCTGTCACTGCAAGAGGGAGAGTGGGGATTCTTTTTTTCGACAGGAAGAGAACAGAAAACGTATTTTGAAGTCAATGTTCCTAGCTCTGGACTGCTTTATGTTGAGAGAGATTTTTGGAGAGTTACTTATGATATTCAGCTCTGTGACGCTGAAAAAAATCCGATTCAAAAGCCTATCTTAGAGCCGTCGGGTCAGGAAAAAGGTCATCAAAAAGCTAAGTTTACTATTTCTGAGCCGGGAAGATACTATTTGCAAGTTGTTTCTGGTGATCCCAAGCCTTCATGCTGGGCTAATGAAGTCAGGTATAGATTTATGCCGGAATAGTCGACTTTCTTTTTGGGGAATCTGCACCATTTTCCTCTAAATATGAATAAATGGTGCGTGTTCTTCAGCCGGTGAATCTTGATTCCGCACCAAATTATGTCAAATAAGAGGCAATGGTGCAGGTATGGGGCAGTAAATGCCGGGAAATTAAAGATTATCCTTTCTTTCTGGAAATTATATACATCAGCAGGAAAGCGGCTTTACCATTATCTTCCACAGTTTTCCGAAAAGCACATTAGATTCAATACTATCACAGAATAATCCGCACCATGCCATCGCATTTCAGCGAAAATGGTGCGGATTATTGGTTTTGCATGTTGAAGTGCTGCACCATTTAGTTCATATCAACACAAAATGGTGCAGAATCCTCATTACCCCAAACTCACATCCAAAATCATCATAATCAGAAACCCCGCAATAAAGCCCAGGGTGGCGGTTTTGTCGCCTTCACACATCTGGGCTTCCGGCAGCAGTTCCTGAACGACAACATAAATCATCGTGCCAGCCGCAAAAGCTAGAAGCAGCGGCATCAGCGGCGTAATGAGGGTTGCAACAACTGCTGCCAGTACGCCGAAAATCGGCTCTACAATGGCAGACATACTGCCGATGAAAAAGGCTTTTTTCTTGCTCATTCCGTCTTTAATCAGAGGAAGGGCAACAGCAGTGCCTTCTGGATAATTTTGAATACCGATACCAAGGGCAAGCGCAGCTGCACCGGAGAAAAGGGCGGGATCAGCATCGCCTGCAAAGGCGAGAGAAAATGCGAGACCTACCGCCATACCTTCCGGAATATTGTGGATGGTGATGGCAAGCACCAGCATCAACGTGCTTTGTTTCAGACTGACCAGTTTTCCGCTGGAGAGTCTGCGCATGTAAGTGCGCTTCATATAAGCGTCAGCAATCAGAAGAACCATGACGCCAAGCAGGAAGCCGCCGGTGATAATCAGCCAGCTGATTTGTCCGTTTTCCTCCGCTCTGTCTATGCCTGGAAGGAGCAGCGACCAGACGGAAGCTGCCACCATAACACCACCTGCAAAGCCGAGGAAGACGCACTGTACACTGCTGCTGACCTCTTTCTTAACCCAAAAAACATTAAGGGCACCCAGCGAAGTTACCGAGAAGGTGAACAGGGTGCCCAGTAAAGCCCATATGATTCCGTTCATATCATTCTATCACTCCAAACTCATAAAAATATTTCCATTGCTATATGTTATTCTTATGAATCGGCAGCGGATTTGGTACGTCGTCCACTAACGAATTTGACCGTTTCCTGTGATGATGTATTTATAAGATACCAGTTGACCTACGCCCATAGGACCTCTGGCATGAAGTTTCTGGGTGGAAATGCCGATTTCCGCGCCCAGCCCCATTTCGCCGCCATCAGTAAAGCGGGTGGAAGCATTGTGATAAACAGCTGCAGAGTCGACAGAGATAAGAAATTTATCTGCTGCCTCTTGATCGCCGGTCACAATGCAGTCGCTGTGGTGGGTGGAGTACTGCTCGATGTGAGCAATGGCTTCTTCTATAGAGTCGACCACCTTTATGCCGAGAATGAAATCGAGATATTCCTGCCCCCATTCTTCAGAAGCGGCAGGGGTTGCGGACGGCAGGATTGCAAGAGCTGCACTGTCTCCGTGAAGGGCAACATTTTTTTCGGAAAGGCGCTCAGCCATGGCAGGCAGAAAACGCTCTGCGATATCTTTGTGCACCAGCACCTTTTCAGCAGCGTTACAGACGGAAGGTCGGGAAGTTTTCGCATTGAAGACGATGTCCAGAGCCATATTGATATCAGCAGCTTTATCTACATAAATGTGGCAGTTGCCGGCGCCGGTTTCTATTACAGGCACTTTTGCGTTATCTACGACGGAACGAATCAGTCCAGCGCCACCTCTGGGAATCAGCACATCCAGGTATTCGGTCAGGGTCATCATTTCGGAAGCCGACTGTCTGGAAGTATCGGAAACCAGCTGTACGCAGTTGATATCCAGGGCTGATGCAGAAAGGGCGCTTCGCATAATTTCGGTAATCGCCTGATTGGAATGAAATGCTTCTTTTCCACCGCGGAGAATACAAGCGTTACCTGCTTTGATACAGAGGGCTGCGCAGTCGCTGGTGACGTTAGGGCGAGCTTCAAAGATAATACCACAAACGCCGAGAGGCACTGCAGTTTTTTGAATATGTAAGCCGTTTGGCAAATCTCTTTCTTCTAAAATTTCTCCCACAGGGTCTTTCCATTTGGAAACTGCGATAACCGCATCAGCCATGGAAGCGATACGCTCTGCAGTCAAAGTCAGCCTGTCTATCATAGAAGGAGAAAGAACACCGCGGGCAGCCTGAAGGTCTTTTTCGTTGGCTGCCAGGATATCTTCTGTGTGATTGACAAGGGCGTCAGCAATCAGCTCAAGCGCTTCGGTCTTGTCTTTCTCTTGGGCAGTGCGAAGTGCGCGTTCAGCCTGCTTGGCGCGCTGACCCATGGTTTCTAAAGTAGTCAAGCAGTGTTCCATAATTTAGTCCTCCAAATTTCCAAAAATCGTTCCAATGTCTTTTCCGTCAAATAAGTCGTACAGATTTTCCGGACGGTCACCAGCAATGACGCAACACGGGATTTTCGCGCCTGTAGAAATCTGTGCCGCACTGACTTTTGTTGCCATACCGCCGGTACCAAATTTGGAACCGGCGCCGCCTGCGAGGGTGGTGATTGCATCATCGATGACAGGTACGTGGGAGATGCGTTTTGCGTCGGGGTACTTTCTCGGATCTTTGTCGTAAAGTCCATCAATATCGGTTAAGATGACCAGAAGGTCAGCGTCCGTCAATGTAGCAACGATGGCAGACAGGGTGTCATTGTCGCCGATACTGAGTCCCTCTAGTTCGTCAGTGGCAACGGTGTCGTTTTCGTTGACGATAGGAATAATACCGAGGGCAATCAGTTCAGAAAAGGTATTCTGAACGTTTTCTCGGCTTCGGTCGTTGTCTACGATATCTGCGGTGAGCAGAATCTGGGCTACAGTCTGACTGAACTCACCGAAAAATTTATCGTACATAAACATCAACTCGCACTGTCCAATGGCAGCCAGCGCCTGTTTTTTGCTGGTTTCTTCGGGCCGAGTTGAAAGTCCCAGCTTGCCGATGCCGACACCGATAGCGCCGGAGGAAACTAGAATGATTTCTTTTCCGGCATTCTGCAGATCGCATAGGACTTTGCAGAGGTTTTCGATGTGGCGCAGGTGCATTTTGCCGCCAGCGTGAGTCAGAGTAGAGGTGCCTACTTTGACGACGACTCTTCGACTATTTGTAATTTTATCTTTATTCATGAAAAATCTCCAAGCTTCTATCTAAAATCCCATTGATATGGGCGATGAGTGTACCGTAATTGGTAAAGGGAACGCCAGCTTCCTTGGCAAGTTCCATGCGAGAAAGCATTTCCCGCTCGTTTAGCATGCAGCCGCCGCAGTGGACGACCAGGGCGTAGGGGGATAAATCCTGCGGAAACTGCCCACCACTGGTGAAGTGAAAATCCAGCTTTTTTCCCGTAAACTTCTCAATCCAGCCGGGCAGTTTTACGGTGCCGATGTCTTCGCACTGCCTGTGGTGTGTACAGCCTTCTGAAATGAGTACCCGGTCGCCGTCAGAAAGCGTTGGCAGATGATGGGCGCCTTTTGACGCCGTTTCCAGAATACCTTTGAATCTCGCCATCAAAATGGAAAAGGAAGTCAAAGGTACGCTGCAGGGAACGATTTCCTTCACCTGATGAAATGCTTGACTATCAGTAACTACCAGAGCAGGGGGGGCTTTCAGCGCGGAAAGACAGGCGGAAAGTTCCGGTACCTGAGTTACCATAGAAATAGCGTGGGTGTCCAGAATATCGCGAAGGGTCTGCACCTGAGGCAGAATTAGTCTGCCCTTTGGGGCGGATTCGTCGATTGGCGTAACTAAAATCACCACATCATTTTTACTTAGCTTATCTCCGATGAGTTGCTTGACAGGTGCAGTAGATTTTCCCAGCTGTGCTAGTTTTTCTTTTAATTCTGTAATGCCGCTGCCGGCTTTTGCACTGACTGCAAGGAACGGAAAATCAAAATCCTTTGTGCCGGGGACAGCTGCAAGGAGGTCAGTTTTGTTCAGTACGATGATGTAAGGAATCTGTTTTTTCTTCAGTAGTTCCATCAGAGAAAAATCGTCTGAGGATGGTTTTTCTGCAGCGTCGATGACCAGCACTGCAACATCGGTCTTTGCCAGTATCTGATAGGTTTTTTCTATCCGCTTTTCACCGAGGATGCCTTCATCATCAAGGCCTGGCGTATCGATAATTACTACAGGTCCCAGAGGCAGCAGCTCCATGGCTTTGCTGACCGGGTCGGTGGTGGTGCCTTTTACGTCAGATACGATGGAAAGGGACTGATCGGTCACTGCATTGACCAGACTGGACTTTCCGGCGTTGCGCCTGCCGAAAAAGCTGATATGCACTCTGTTTGCGCTGGGGGTCTGGGAAAGACCTGCCAAATTAGAATCTGAAGTCTCTCTTGCCATGTTCAATCTCCTTGATATAGTCTTCTGCAATCTGACGAACTTTTTCCTTTGGAATGTTATCCAGTTCCTTATGAATCAGCGCTTCGCCAACTTCGCGGGTGGCGTCTTTCGCATAGTCCACCAGATATTCTTTCAGGGTCATCAGCGCGTTTGGATGGCAACAGTTTAGAATTTGTCCGTTTTTGCAGAGGGTCATGAAGCGGTCTCCAGTTCTGCCTTCTCTGTAGCAAGCGGTACAAAAACTTGGAATATAGTCCATATCCATGAGCCATTTTACTACTTCGTCCAGCGTTCTTTTGTCGTCGGTTTCAAACTGTGCGGAGTTTTCTTCTTCCGGCTCTTCTTCGTCGTAGCCGCCGACGCTGGTTCTGGAAGCACCGCTGATCTGGGAAATGCCCAGGTGCAGCGCGCGGGCGCGCATTTCCTGACTTTCTCTGGTAGACATGATCATGCCGGTATACGGAACAGCGATTCTGATGATGGCGATAATTTTTGCGAAGAGGTCGTCGGTAATACCGCCGTCTACGCCACCGTCAAAGTCGGAAGGGTCTACATCGTCTGCAGGTCTGATCCTCGGCACGCTGATGGTGTGCGGCCCGACGCCGTGTACTGCTTCCAGATGTTCTGCATGCATCAGAAGTCCGGCAAGTTCATAGCGATACAGGTCAAGACCGAAGAGTACGCCAAGACCGACATCGTCGATGCCAGCTTCCATGGCTCTGTCCATAGCTTCTGTATGCCAGTTGTAGTTGTGCTTCGGTCCGGTCGGATGCAGCTGTTCGTAGCTTTCTTTGTGGTAGGTTTCCTGGAACAGAATATAGGTACCGATGCCAGCATCTTTGAGCATTTTGTACTCTTCTACAGTAGTTGCGGCAATGTTCACATTGACACGGCGGATATCGCCGTTTTTATGGTGAATGGAATATACGGTTTTAATACATTCCAAAATGTATTCGATTGGGTTGTTGACAGGGTCCTCTCCGGCTTCCAGGGCAAGACGTTTGTGTCCCATATCCTGCAGGGCGATGACCTCTTTTTTGATTTCTTCCTGGGTCAGTTTTTTTCTTGCGATATGCTTGTTCTGATGGTGGTACGGACAGTAGACACAGCCGTTGACGCAGTAATTGGAAAGATACAGCGGCGCGAACATGACGATACGATTGCCGTAAAAGTCTTTCTTAATCTGTTCTGCCAGTGCGTACATTTCCTCGGTAATCTCTGGGTCTTCGCAGGAAAGCAGAACGGAGGCTTCTCTATGGCTTAAGCCTTTGCGAAGGGCAGCCTTATCTAAAATGGAGCGAACCAGTTTTTTGTTGTCCTTATTTGCGTCGGCATAAGCGAGGGTGTCTAAAATTTCCTCGTGACTGATAAATTCTTCTGCGTGTAATGATTTTGGATTGTACATGATATTTTTACTTCCTTTCTTTCGGGTCAGAATCTCTTTCCCGTTAGGTTTTAGTTCATTTTATGTCAGGATAGTCGCCGCGTGCGGTCACTATCTCATAACCAATTCTTTCAACTTGTTTCTTTAATTGTAAAATACCCTCAGCACTTTCTGCGCCGGTGGCGATTTTATTGTCGTAGAGCCGATAGTTTTTCCGGACAGAAGCCGGAGAAAGGTTGGGCATGATGACGTTGGCGCCTGCACAGATGCCGCGAAGCCTGCCGTCTTCCGATGCCGTTCCGAGGGCTGTGGTTGCTGGGAGCAACGCTTTTGGCAAAAGGAGCCTAATGATGGAAAGAAGCTTTACGGTCAGGTCAGCAGAGCCGGCATACTCCTTTTCAAAGGGCGTGCCTGCAGCCGGAATGAAAGGTCCGATTCCAATCATATGAGGCTGAAATTCTACTAGAAACCGCAGGTCTTTCAGGATATGTTCTATGGTCTGACCTGGAGAGCCGACCATAAAGCCGCAGCCTACCTGATAGCCGATTTGTTTTAGGTGCTGCAGGCATTCCATGCGGTTTTCAAAGGAAAGGTCCTGCGGGTGCAGTTTTTGATAATGTGCTTTGTCTGCGGTCTCGTGGCGCAGAAGATATCTGTCTGCACCGGCATCAAAAAGTTTCTGATAGCTTTCCCAGGACCGTTCACCTGCAGACAAGGTGATAGCACAGTCTGGGTGGGCAGCGCGAATTGCTTCGACCAGTGACGCCAGTCTGTCATCGTTCCAGTAAGGGTCTTCACCGCCCTGCAGAACAAAGGTGCGAAAGCCCAGTTCGTAGCCGTTTTTGCAGCACTGCAGAATTTCTTCCGGTGTTAGCCGGTAACGAGTCACGGACTTGCAGCCTTTGCGGATACCGCAATAATAGCAGTCATTTTTGCAGTAGTTGGTAAATTCGATGAGACCTCTGATATAGACATGGTTTCCGAAGGTTTGTCTACGCAGGATATCTGCTCTTTCCTGCAGGTATTGGTTTTTCTCAAGGGAATCACAGGCAAGCAGTGCAAGGAGTGCGTCATCTTCCGGTACAGTACCTTTCGCCAAGGCGTCGATGGTATGCGTTACTGGATTATTCGTTGGCATAGGCGACCTTGCTGCTGATACCCGGCAGCTTTCCAATCTTACCGGACAGCGCGTTGATGCTATCTGACGGCGCATCAATGGCTACGCTGATAATATGCATTTCTTTTTCCCTGTAGGGCAGTCCCATTCTGCCGATAATGTAACTGCTGTACTGATGCAGCATATCGTTAAGCTCTTCTACGACATTTAAGTCTTTTACAATAATTGAAACTAATGCAACTCTGTTTTCCATTATAAACCTCCTTGTCATTATTTCTATGATAACATAAAAGTTGTAATATTTATACACAAAGTTTGATAAAATCAAACTTTTCGTGTGAAAAAGAGCCGTGCTTACAAAGGAATGTAATGACGACTCTTTTTCTGAAAGATTTATGAAATATGGTTACTTGCTTTTTTCATCCACAGCGCCAGAAGCAGCAGGATTACAGCGCAAATCCAGACGGCTTTTTGGGAAAGCCAGAGACAAAACAAGGTGCCGGGAACTGCGCCTAAAGCAAAAGAAAAGGTCAGTGCCCCGAAGGTGCAGACGGTTTTTAAGGATTCTGCATCTTTTACTGTGAGAAATTTATATAATTTCTGACCGACGTTTCTGATGTTGCCGGTGCAGATGGTTGTATTATGAGCAGTTCCCATACAGGTGCGGAAAAGGCATAGCTGAAATCCCATAAAAAAGGAAATAAATAGGGTCACTGCCATGCTGGCGGTATCTTTGGGAACCAGACCTGCCAGAAACAGGGCGGCACTCTCAAGGAGGAGCGCTGTTTTTCGCCAGTCGCTTCGCATGTGCTTTCTGCCCAGCCATGCTTTGAGGAATTCACTGAAGGCGGCGCCGAGAATACAGGAAACAATGGGAAGAAAATAAGTCAGCGCGATATACCAGTTTCCCAGCGCCAGATTGATGCCAAGGTGTGACATGTTGGCTGTGTGCATATTGGCGAGAATCCCGTCTCTGGTCATGTAAGTATATGCGTTCATGTATCCGCCCACCAAGGTGATGATGATTAAAAACAGCGGGCGCTCCCAAGGGGGAAATGTGTTTTTCTTTTCCATTAGAACGGCCCCAGATTCATCAGTGTTGCGATGGAAACCGACAGGAATCCGATGAAAATCCAAATGCCGCAGAGAGGCAGTACCCATTTTAAATATTTTTCAAAAGGCACCTTCGATACAACGATACAAGCCATCAGCGAGCCCAAAGTCGGACAGATTAGATTGGTAAAGCCGTCGCCATAGTGATAGGCTAAAACAGCAACCTGTCTGGTAATGCCGATGGTATCTGCCAGCGGCGCCATGATTGGAATCGTTGCAGCGGCCTGTCCTGAACCTGATGGAATGAGGAAATTCAGGAAGCACTGGAAGATATACATGCCGTTAGCTGCAACAATCTTTGGCAGTCCGTCAAGAAGGTTGGAGGCATAGAACAGGATAGAATCGATTATAACACCGTCTTGCAAAGTCAAGAGAATGGCTTTTGCAATACCGACGACCAGTGCAGCGAAGGTCATATCAGCAGCGCCGTTTACGAAGGATTTTGCCATAGCGTTGGGACTGATTTTTCCTGTAATTCCGATGATCAGGCTAAAGATTAAAAATAGGGTTGCAATTTCCAGCATGAACCATCCATATTGAAATACGCCGTAGAGCATGATTAGGATGAGGGAAACGAATTCGACCAGAATGATATTCTGTCTTGTTGTGATCGGCATAAACTCTGTCGGAACCTCGTCTTCATCGGCTTCTTCCTCATACATAATACTTAACGTCGGGTCTTTTTGGATTTTATTCGCATACCGCAGCACGTACCATACGGTAACAACCAGGATTACGGCATACCAAATCAGTCTGTAACCAAGTCCTGAATACATCGGCAGGTCAGCAAGACCCTGTGCCACACCGACGGTAAAGGGATTCATAAGGCCAGATACGAATCCGATTCTGGAACCAATCATGACAACCGCCAAGGCAACCATGTTGTCCAGTTTGAATTGTTTGCATAATGTAATTAGAATTGGAATATAGACGATGGCGTCTTCTGCCATACCAATAGTTCCGCCTAGGATTGAGAAAAGGAACATAAAGATAACCAGTACTAAATTCTTTTTTTTGTCTAGTTTCTTTGCCAGATTATGTACGCCTGCATCCAGTGCGCCGGTATCCCGGATAATAGCAAGGGCGCCGCCGAAAATGAAGATAAAGAAGATGATGTCAGAGGCACTCTGCATGCCCAGCATAAACTCTTTCATGGTGTCGAAAAAGCTGAGACCGGCTTGTTCAACGTGGTGATAAGAGCCGGGAACAACAGCAATTCTTCCGGCTGCGTTTTCTGCTCGCTCAAAGGTTCCTGCAGGAACAATATGGGTTAAAATGGCACAAATCGCTACCATAAAAAACAGGATTACGTTCGTATGAGGAATTTGAAATTTACGTTTTTTCTCTTTCATTTTTTTCTCCTTACTGAAACTTCCGTGGAAGTTTTACCATGCTGCAATGGTGCCGTCACAGCGGCATTCAGTACCGCCGACATAGACACCGTCTTTTGTCCGCCAGATAATGCCGCCTCTGCCCATGCCGATACTACTGTTTACGATTTCAATTTGATGACCGCGGTTTTCCAGATTTAGGGCAATGGATGAATTAACTTCTCGTTCCAGCTGGACCTTTTTTTCGCCAATCCACTGAAAGCGAGGGGCATTGAGACACTCCTGCGGGTTCATATGAAAATCGATGGTATTGACAATGACCTGCAGGTGACCTTGGGGTTGCATGAATCCACCCATGACGCCAAAGGGACCGATTGCCTTACCGTCTTTCATGAGAAAGCCGGGGATGATGGTGTGATAAGCCTTTTTTCTGCCGGCAAGACAGTTATCACTGTCAGGATCCAGTGAGAAATTAGCTGCTCTGTCCTGCAATGTGATTGCGGTGCCCGGAATGACGATACCGGAACCGAATCTGGCGTAATTGCTTTGGATAAAGGAAACCATATTGCCGTCTTTATCAGCAGTACAGAAGTATACAGTGCCGCCGCAGCGCGGGTCGCCTGCCTTCGGCATAATGGCAGCTTCGCCGATTAGGCTGCGTCTTTTCTCTGCATATTCTTTGGAAAGCAGCTGAGATACTGTTACCTGCATGGATTTCGGGTCGGCGACATATTTCTTGGTATCTACAAATGCAAGTTTGATCGCTTCAATCATTTTGTGATAGTTTGCCGCAGTTTCCCGGCAGTCATCTAGCTTCATGTCCTGCAGAATGTTCAGTGCCATCAGCGCGGTGATGCCGTGACCGTTTGGCGGGATTTCACAGACATCGTAGCCTTTGTAATGGGAGCTGATGGGATTGATCCACTCTGCCTCATAGCTTTGGAAATCTTCTTCTGTGAAAAGACCTCCAGTTTTTTCTGAGAAGCTGACAATCTGTTTCATGATATCGCCGCGGTAAAAGCTTTCACAGTTTGTTTCTGCCAGCGCGCGAAGCGTTTTTGCGAAGTCAGGATTCTTAAACATTTCTCCGGCTGCATAAGGCTTGCCTTCTTTTGTGAAATAGTCAAGCCAGGGCTTGAACACGGCAGGGTTTTCTGCGGCAAGAGGGCTGAATCTTTCAAATTCTTCTGCCCACTGGACGGCGACGGTTTCTGGAATCGGAAAGCCTTCTTCTGCGTAGGAAATGGCAGGTGCCATTAAGTCTGTCATGGACATTGTGCCAAAGCGACAGCGCATTTTCTCCCAAGCGGAAGGAGCGCCGGGCACCATGGTGGAAAGCCAGCCTTCTTCCGGCATTTCAGTAAAGCCCGCGCTTTTTACGACTTCTGGCGTCAGCGCTTTTGGCGTAATCCCGCTACCGTTGATGCCGTAAAGTTTGTCGTCATACCAGATTAGGGCAAAGCAGTCGGAACCCAGCCCATTGCCAGTAGGTTCCAAAAGGGGAAGGGCAGCTGCCATGGAAATTGCGGCATCGATTGCATTACCGCCCTTTTTTATGGTGTCTATGCCAATTTGCGCGGCAAGGGGCACGGAACTATGCACCATGCCGTTTTTGGCATAGACAATTTGTCTTTTGGAAGGATAGGAATAATTGTTGTTGATGAAATCCATAAATTCACCTCCTTGTGAAGTTGATAACAGTATAATCGTAATTTTCAGACTATGCTGTAGCAAATGTTACACGCGATAAATATTTTTTGTGGTATGATAAAAATGGGGAAGTTGATTCATAAGGAGAACTGTTATGATAGATTTAGAAAAATATGAAAAAATGGCGCCGATATTGTTTTATGAGATGTCTTTATGGGGTAAGGCAATTGAGAACTATCCTGTGCAAAATTTTAAGGCAGGCATACAGATTCGAATACAGGGAGTAGATGAAGGCGATATGCTGATTGTTAAAAGCGGGTTTGCACTGATTACAGTGGTCTTGGATGATGGTACAGAGACGATTTCTCATATCGGGGGAGTGGGCTGTGCGTTTGGTTATATCAGCGCAATAAGCAGGAAACCTTATCAGACCTCGATTTGCGCTTATACGGACTGCAGCTGCTATGTGATTTCAGGAAGAGATGTACGTTTATTAGTGGAAGATAATGCTTCATTTGTAAAGAACGCGCTGCGCATTTCTGACATGCAGGGTGATTTATATTTCAACAGGATTACATTGCTTGCGATTCCGCAGTCACAAAGCAGACTGCTGACGCTGCTTCTTGGATTTGCGGCGGTATGCGGCAGAAGGAGGGCAGATGATACTGTGACTATTGAACTGGATTTAACCCATCAGATACTCAGCGAAATTCTTCATTTAAATCGAGTTACTGTTTCCAGGTTGATGAGTAATTTTGCCAATGCAGGGGCAGTGGAGAAAATAGGAAGATACTATGTGCTGAATCTTTCGGTAGTTGAGATATTATTGGATGGAGGGACAAACTGCACGGAATGAATAAAATTTACAATAAAAGGAAAAAATAAAAATATTTTCCTTTTATGATATAGTGTGATATAATACAGATGTTGTCATAACCAATCCGGCAACGGAAGGGAGGGACACATTTGTTAACTACTTTTGTTCTTTCTGTAATGGAAAGTATAATCGCCTACTATATTTGCAAATGGTTAGACAGAAAAGATGACAACAACTAGCCTCGAGTGTCTCCTGTCGAAAAAGGAGAAAAGAAAACCCGGCAGCTGCAACTGCCGGGTTTTCTTTTGCACACATTTCGTGTTAACTACTTTTTGCCTACTGGCATTATACATCATATCCGACACGAATGTCAACTATACATCGCGTTTTATTTTTATATAGAATTTCGCAGCCGACTTTCTTATAATCCACGAAAATGACGCGGATTGATTTATTACGGGAGGGGAAGTATAATAGGATTACAAGTATTAACCTAAGTAAAAATATGGAGATAAAGATGAAACGAATCATATGGCGGATTTGGAAATGGCTGCGGGGAGAAAATACAGGAAGACCTGCAGTTTATATCGGGGAAAAAGGCGACAGTATTAAGGGGGAAAAACAAATTGCACAGCTGTTGGCAGAATATAAGCTGCAGATTACACCGCACGAATATGACTATTCGCTTTATGAGAACTATTTAAAAGAGAATTTTGATTTAGAAGAAATTAGTTTGGAAGAAATGATGGAGCAAAATCAAATTCATTTTGAAATCTTTCAATTTAATTATAGCAATTGCATCTTTTTTGCAGAGAGTAAGTTCGATCCGATCTTTTTTCGGATTGTAAAGAATCAAAAGAGCGCATGGCTGTACGACCAAGAGGGAGGGGAATACAGAACCGACTCCGTGAAGTTGCTGAACCTGATTAGTCTCATGCGGTGGAACGAAATCATTGCAGAATAAAGGCGGTATCGCATTGACCGCCTGGCTTTTTTGATGTAAACTGGAATGCAGAAAGAAAAAAGGAGAAATATAAATCATGGAAAAGAATAAAATTCTGCTGGTCATCGATATGCAGAAGGATTTCGTAACAGGAGCTTTGGCAAATCAAGAGGCACAGCAGATTATTGAAAATATAAAGAAAAAAATCGAAAGCTATAAAGAGCGCGGCTTGCCGGTATTTTTTACAAGGGATACCCATGGCGAGGACTACCTGAATACCCAGGAGGGCAGGTTGCTGCCGGTCCCGCACTGCATCAAGGGCAGCGATGGATGGCAGATTATTGATGAACTGGCGGATTACGTAGCCGAAGGAAACACGCTAGACAAACCGTCTTTCGGCTGTCTCGATTTACCAAAGTGGCTTTGCGATAAGCTGGCGGGAGCATCACCAGCGGAAATTGAACTTTGCGGCGTTTGCACAGATATCTGCGTGATTTCCAACGGAATGATTTTGAAGGCTGCTTATCCTGAGACGCCAATTACCGTGGAGGGTTCCTGCTGTGCCGGTGTAACGCCGGAGAGCCATAACAACGCCCTTGAAGCGATGAAAATGTGTCAGATTTTAGTGAGGTAGAAAGATGTATCAGTTTGATGTAGAAAAGGTAACGAGGGATGTGATTTCCTGGATTCAGGAATTTTTTGAAGTAAACGGAAAGGATTGCAAGGCAGTTGTTGCCATCAGCGGCGGAAAAGACAGTTCTGTGGTAGCTGCACTTTGCGTAGCCGCACTTGGAAAGGACAGAGTGTTCGGTGTGCTTCTGCCAAATGGCGAGCAGGCGGATATTGACGCGTCTAAGCTGCTGGTATCCCATCTTGGAATAGACCATACTATTATTAATATTAAAGCAGGATTTGACGGACTGCTCGGAGAAATTACAGATAAGCTACCTTGTGAGGTGACAAAGCAGACGAGGACCAACCTGCCGGCGAGACTTCGTATGGCGGCAACTTACGCTGTGGCGCAGTCCATGAACGGACGTGTTGCCAACACCTGCAATTTGTCGGAAGACTGGGTAGGCTATTCTACCAGATATGGCGATGCGGCAGGAGATTTCAGCCCGCTGTCCCATCTTACTGTGCAGGAAGTCAAAGCCATCGGCGCTTACCTAGGCCTTCCTGAAAAGCTGGTGCAAAAGACTCCAATCGACGGACTTTCAGGGCTTTCCGATGAAGAAAATCTGGGATTCACTTATGCGGCTCTTGACACTTATATCAGAACCGGTGTTTGTGAAGATGAGGAAGTCAAAGCAAAGATTGACTATAAGCGCAAAACGAACAAATTCAAGCTGGAACTGATGCCCTCCTTTGCTTATGACGGACCAGTGATGGCTAAAGATGAGTCTTTGGCATAACTGCAGCCTCCTAGGAGGACCTGATGAGGACGGTCTCCGGGCTTTCTAAACAGCTGCCCCAAAAGCGGCTCAGCGCTGCTTCATATAGTGGATTTTTGAGATGATAGAGATTGTCTCCAGAAAGTCCATATCACTTTTTCCATAAGGAATCAGCTCTTTTAGCTTACTGATACGATAGCGGATGGTATTTTCGTGTACGAACATTGCCTCCGCTGTTTTTTTGTAGTCCATTTCATATTCGGCAAAGATTCGCATGGTGTCAAAAAGACAGGTGTTGTTTTGTGCGTCAGACTTTTGAATCGGCAGCGTGATGTCATTGTAAAATTCTTCTAGCGCAGGGCTTCCCAAAAAATCCACAAGAATGCGGGCAACACCGAGTTCGCTGTAGTCAATTCGCCCTGCTGCATCAGGTTTGCCGGCAGTAATGCACAGCAGACTTTCTGAGATTGCTCTGCCCGCATCATCCAGTTTATGGGGATTGCTGACACCAATGCGTGCACCGGGAAAGGCAGTATGGATTTGGTCGGCAGTGTGCTGTATGGTTTTAGCGGCAGTATCGTTTCTGCTGTCCGGGTAGGAAAGTAGAAACAGGATTCCACCGCGAAATTCTGCAGCAAAATTTCTAAGGTCGCGAATGATGATAGAGATGAGATTGACAATATCGCTTGGCAGTACATCTGCTTCGGTCTGTGCGAATAGTGCCGTGATATTTTGCTGGAAGGAAGGGTTAAGTTCTCTCAGAAGATGGTGTTTTTCATCGGCGGAACTGTTGCGGCTTACAATGGTTTCCAGCTTTTCTTCCAGTGTATTTTTCTGCTCCATGGCGATTTTACATTCCATAATGCTTGCAATAACCAGAGAATAGGGGGTGCGGCAATTGAGAAAAATGACGGGAAGACCTGCAGCGTCGCAAAGGGCAATTGCATCTTTTGGCAGCGTATTCATATATTCGTCAAAGACAATGAGTGCAGCGCCTTTTTGTGAAATCAGATAGTCCAGCGTATGCATGATGTAAGAAGTATCGTCTTTCCCATAGTAAAAGAAGGTCAGATAGACATCGCCGGGAAAAAGCTGAATATCTGTATCAATCTCACTGATGGGATTGTCGTAGATATTGATATAGTGAATTTCATTCAGGAGCCCGCTTTTGCCTGCAACCAGACGGTAGCCGCTGAAGATATCCAGGTTCAGGATGTCTGAAACGGTGATTTTTTTCATTTTTTTCCTCTTTTCGACAGTGTTATATGTATAAATTATAAATGAATCCCGGGAAAAAGCAATAACGAATTGTGAAATTTACAAAAATAAGCTTTCTTTCTTAGGCTTTTCGATAATGACAAGTTATCAGAAAATTGATATGATTGGTGCAATCAAAGAAAAGGAGTTTTTACTATGCTAGAAGAAAACAAAAAGTCAATGGAAGACTTTGCTCTAGAGAGAGTAAAGCCTGAAGACCGAAAAGGGTGGGTTTCACTGGCTGCTGTGCAGACAGGACTGTTTATCTGCGTTCCGAGCCTTCTGCTGGGTGCAATTCTGTCGGCATCTATGCCGCTGTGGCAAGCCCTTGCAGCGGGAATTATCGGGTATCTGCTTACGATTCTCATCTCTTTCTTTCTGGGGATGCAGGGAGCAGATTTGGGGATTCCCAGTGCGGTGATTACCTGCTCAACTTTTGGAACGAAGGGAGCCAGAATTTTAATCAGTTCGCTGCTGGCAATTTCCATGATTGGCTGGTTCGGCATCAACTGCAACGTATGTGGCGATGCATTTTCTAACCTGATGAAAATTGCAACCGGCTTAGAAATTCCAGTAACCATATCCTCTATCATCTGGGGTGTGATTATGCTTCTGAGTGCTGTGTTCGGTATGAATGCGCTGAAAAAGCTGGATTCCGTTTCCATTCCGCTGCTGGTTATCATCATGGTGCTGGGTACTGTGATGGCATTTAGAAAGTTTGGGTCTGGCGGGCTTTCTGTAGAGGTAGAACAGTCCATGACTATGATTCAGGGCATCGGTCTTTCCTTCAGCTTTACGGCAGTGGCTGCTGTCACTTGTTCTGATATTACCAGATTTCAGAAGAGCAGAAAGGAAACTATCAAATCCACTTTCTGGGGAATACTTCCAGCGGCTATTTTTACGCTGGTTTTGGGAATTCTCATGACAAAGGTAGCAAACGATTACGACATTTCGTCTGTACTGGCAACAGTGGGACTGCCGTTTCTGGGCATTATTGTGCTGATTCTGGCAACCTGGACCACGAATTCCCTCAATGCCTATTCTGCGGGACTGGATGTGGTGATGACCTTTAATCTGCCGGATAACAAGAGAAAGCTGGCGACCTTGGTGACCGGTCTTGTAGGCATCGTCCTGGCAGTACTGGGCATTCTGGGACACATTGAATCGTTCCTGAGCCTGCTGTCCTATGTGTTCTCCGCCATGGGCGGCGTCATGATGGCGGACTACTGGATTGTCGGAAAAGGGAAACCGGAAAGCTGGCACAGAGTGGAAGGCTTCAACTGGACTGGTATTATTTCGACGGTAATCGCTATTGCCATTGCAGCTTTTGTGGTGAAAGTTGACTACTCTGGTTTGCTCTGGGGACTCATCGTTTACCTGATTGTTGAAAAATTCATTCCGTCAAAGTCGAGAGAGCTGGACGGAACAGTGGAATAATTTAGAAGAATTTTGATTGGAGGATAGAATTATGAGAAAGCTTGAAAAACAAGAAATTATTGATATTCTTTATGGTTGCACCATTGTAGGCACTGGCGGAGGTGGAGACTTAGAACTGGGACTTCGCACCATGGAGGAAGATTTTGAACAGGGTAAAGATTTGTACATAGCAAGTGTGGACGAAGTGCCAGATGACGCGTACATTGCAGTGCCGTATATGTGCGGCTCTCCTGCTTCGCTGGAAGGCGGCGGAGAGGAGTATGCCCACCTGCCGCTTCTGGACTATCCGGAATCGCTGCTGGCATTCCGCACCTTAGAGGATTACTTCGGTCAGAAGTTTTTTGGCGCGGTTTCTACAGAACTCGGTGGTGCAAACACTGCCTTTGCGCTTCACGCAGCCTGCCAGCTGGGTGTTCCTATTATCGACGCTGACCCGGCAGGGCGTTCTGTACCGGAGCTGCAGCACAGCACTTTCTTTGTGAAAGACATTCCTATGGCGCCGATTGCATTGGCAACACAGTTTGGTGATGCTATGATTGTAAAAGATATTGTAGATGATATGCGTGCGGAGGATATTGTTAGAAGTGTGGCTGTTGCCAGCGGCAATAAAATCGGTGTAGCAGACCATGCTATTACCGGAAAACAGCTTCGCGGTGCAATCATCCCTGATGCCTTGTCTTACACGCTGAAGCTGGGGCAGGCCCTTCGAAAAGCAAAGGAAAATGGTGAAGATGTAGCCGAAAAAGTCTGCGAGGCAGGAAACGGCAAGGTACTGTTCCGTGGTATCGTAAAAGAATGGAAAGTAGAAGAAACTGGAGGCTTTATCTTTGGCGATACTGTACTGGAAGGTACTGGCGCATATGAAGGTCACGAGTATAAGTTCTGGTACAAGAACGAGCATCTAGTTTCCTATCTGGATGGTGAAGTGGACATTACAGTGCCAGATTTAATCTGTGTTGTGGACAAAGACGGCACACCGGTGACTAACCCTAATTACGAGAACGGCATGGAACTGACCGTATTCGTACTGCCGGCACCAGAAATTTGGAAAACGGAAAGAGGTCTTGAAGTATTTGGTCCAAGAAGTTTTGGCTTTGACTTTGATTACGTGCCTTTTAATGAAAGATAAGAGGCGCAGGTGATGAAACTAAAATTTATCATCCCTGTGGTAGGAGATTTTTCTGCATACAGTGAAGAACTTGCCGCATATCTGAAACCTTATCTGACGGCGGAGACGGAACTGGAATTTTCCAGTCTGCAGTATGGGTTTGAAACGGTGGAGACAGAGCTTGCCGGCATGGTAAACGGCAGTCAGGTCGTCATGTCGGTGCGGGAAAATGCAGAGGACTTTGATGGCGTCTTTGTGGACTGTTTTGATGATCCGGGCGTGTATGCACTTCGAGAGATGGGGCTGATGCCGGCTGTAGGACCTTATGAAGCAGCGGTAACTACTGCGCTTTCTTTGGGAGAGAGAATCGGCATCATTACTACTGATCAGGTAGGTATTTTAAATGAAGAGAAGAAGGCAAGAGCCTTTGGAGTCTCAGAGCGTATCACCTCTATTCGAGCGCTGGACTTGATGGTGGAAAATATCAAAGAGGAAAAGGAGAGAGTGCTTGCATCTTTGGCAGATCTCTGTGCTGATATGGTGCAGAAAGACAGAGTCAGTGTCATATGTCTAGGCTGTACAGCAATGTACTATATCTACGACGACTTGCTCCAGATTCTTTCTGAAAGACGGATTCGTGTCAATGTCATTGAGCCGGTATTGAACGGCTGTGTGACGCTGGAATCTATGGTGCGTATGGGATTTAACAACTTTGTACCGGGTGAAGTTGCTTTTGATTCGCTGCACTGGTCTCAGACTGAGGGTAGACGGAATTAAGGCTTTCGTGTATAATTGAGTGCATAGATGAATATTTTGCAAAATATCGGAGGATGATACAAAATGATTAAAAACTTACAGAAATTGCTTGCAATTCCCAGCGTAACCGGAACGCCAGAAGTTTTCGATGCGCTTGCCTGCGCACTAGATATTTGTAAGGAACTGGGATTTCGTACGAAGAATGTAGACGGAAAACTGGGCTATGCAGAAATCGGTGAAGGTGAGGAATTGATGGGTATTCTTTGCCACTTGGATGTGGTGCCGGCAGGAGAGGGCTGGACCTGCGAACCTTTTGCCGGAACGGTAAAGGAAGACCGCATTTATGGACGCGGAGTCATGGACGATAAAGGGCCTGCTATGGCAGCGATTTATGCTATGAAGGATGTGCTGGAATCGGGAAAAAAACTTAACAAGCGCGTTCGTATTATCTTTGGTGTGATGGAGGAATGCGGCGACTGGGAAGATATGGAGTATTACAAGTCCTGTGAGGAAATTCCATCCTTCGGATTCACACCAGACGCTGATTTTCCTGCGATTTATGGAGAAAAGGGCATTCTGATGGCAGTGCTTTCTATGGATGCAGCGAAAGCAGGATTTTTGGAGATTGCCGGCGGTGACGCGCCTAACATGGTGGCGGCATGGGCAAAGGGAAAGCTTTTGGACGGAAGTGTTTTTCAAGAGACAGGTAAAGCTGCTCATGGCAGTACGCCGGAGGATGGAGAAAATGCGATTACCAAACTGATGGAAAAGGCTGCTGCCAGAGATTGTCACTTTGCGAAGGTGTATATGGATAAAATCGGCTGGTGCCTGGACGGCTCTGGTTGTGGAATCGGTCTTTCTGATTCTGCCAGCGGTGGGCTTACCTTTAATGCCGGTAAGATTTCTATGGACGATGGAAAAGTGAAGCTGGCAGTGGATATTCGCTATCCGGTCACTTATGCAGAAGAAGATGTGGTGTCAAAACTGTGTGATAATTTTGCTGATGCGGAGATTGCGGTAGAAATTGAAGCGGCGATGAAACCAGTTTATATGGCTCAGGACGGATTCGTCATCAGTAAGCTGATGGAGGCATACCGAGAGGTAACCGGTGATGATACACCGCCGCAGCTGATCGGCGGAGGTACTTACGCAAGAGCCATGGATAATATCGTGGCGTTCGGTCCGGCATTTCCAGGCAGGGAACTGACAGAACACCAGGCAAATGAATGGATTTTTACAGAGGATCTGGAAAAAGCTAGAGAAATCTACCGGCTTGCCATCGAAAAACTGGCATGTGAATAAAAATACGACAGGCTGTCTGCAGAAAGAGAATTGCGTTCTTTCGTGCAGGCAGTTTGTTTTCATGGGTTTGCTGTGGAGAAACTGGAATATCCCGTTGTTATTTTTTCATAATGATGGTAAAATATAGACCATATGGGAACCATAAAATCCAGGAGGGTATGAAACTATGTTTTTATCAGAATTATTTTCGGGTCAACCCGATATTGAAATAAAAGGTCTTTGCATTGATTCCAGAAAAGCCGTAGCAGGGGATATGTTTTTCTGTTTAAAGGGACTGGAAGCGGACGGGCATCGCTTTGCAAAGATGGCATGTGAAAAGGGCGCAGTCTGCGTGGTTCACAGCGATGAGGTTGAAAAGCTCGCAGGGGTTACCTATGTGAAAGTCAGCGACACTAACAAAGAACTGAATCGCATTTGTGATTTGTTTTTTGGACAGCCAAGCTGTAAGATGACAGTCTTTGGTGTCACCGGAACCAACGGGAAGACCACTACAACCAGCATTATCAGTGATGTATATGAAAAGCCCTGCGGCTATATGGGAACGATTGCAGTTCGCTACGGTGATGTGAGCAGAATTCCTAGTCTGACGACGCCGGATGCACTGGAGATTCACGGGAATTTAAAGGAAATGGCGGATTATGGCATGGAAGCGGTCGCTATGGAAGTCAGCTCTCACGGTCTTGCTATGGGACGTACAGATGCAGTGGATTTTGATGTGGCTATTTTCACGAATCTGACTTACGATCATTTGGATTATCACAAGACCATGGAGCAGTATTTTGAGGCGAAGAAGCTGCTCTTTACGCAGATGAAAGAAAGCGGAGTGGCAGTGCTTAACGCAGATGAGGGGAGTTTTGAGGAGTTAGCAGCATGTACAGCTTGCAGATATGTGACCTACGGAATCGACAGAGATGCGGATTATAGGGCTGAAGATGTATGCCTTTATGTCAGCGGTTCGGAGTTCACGCTGGTACATGATGGAAAGCGGTATCCGGTAAAAACGAACCTTTCTGCCAAATATAATTTATATAATTTATTGGGCGCAATCGCCGGTATGCATCAGGCGGGTATGGCTATTGAGGATATGCTTCCAAAACTTTCGCACATTTCGCAGGTGGACGGCAGAATGGAAATTATTGATAAAGGGCAGGATTTTACGGTTATTGTAGATTATGCCCACACGCCGGACGGATTTGAAAAGGTCTTTCAGTATGCCAAAGAAATTGTCAAGGGCGGAAGAATTTTTTCCGTATTTGGCTGTGCCGGCAAGCGGGACAAGGTAAAGCGAAAGGTGCTGGGGCAAATTTCCGGCAAATATTGCGATACTGTCTATGTGACCGAAGAAGATCCGAGAGACGAAAGTGTCGCACAAATCAGCGAGATGATTTTGTCTGGCATGGAACACGAAAACGGTGTTGTGATAGAGGATCGCTATAAGGCTATTGAGGCAGCCATTACCGGTGCGAAGACCGGGGACTGCGTGCTGATTCTCGGCAAAGGGGACGAGACCTATATGTATCATAAAGATGGCAGAGTGCCTTGGATGGGTGATCACGAAGCAGCGAAAAAAGTGCTGAATGAGATGAAATAAGAAGAACGACAGGGTATATTGGAAAAAAGCAGCGGTGCAGATATTATATGATGGCTATTACAAAAAATACTAGAATCGTAAAGATATGATTCAGGAAGGAGCATTTTCTTGGAAAAGTTTAGAATCAAAAACAGATTGTGGATTTCTATTCTGCTTATTCTATCGATATGTATGATGTCAATTCATGTGTACGGCGGTGAGAAAAGAGAGTGGGCAAAAGTTAGTGACTGGACAGAAGTTATAGTAGCAGGAGACTCGGAAAGCGATCAAGTTAAGGTCGGAGCGGAGGGAAAGCTGCGCATTCAGTGTTGGGAAACAGAAGAATCTCCCGATTATGATGAAATGCAAACTGCACCATATCAATTAAAAGTTTCTTTAATTACCGGAGACCGCAATTACAATCAGACTTTTACAGTCAATACCTCTGAACGTGCAGACCGGGCTTATTACAAAGAATTTAATTTTACAGACTTGCCTGAGGGAACTTATGAGATCACAGTGATACCAGAGGCGGACGTATGTATTTGCTTTAGGTCGTATACCTATGAGACCGTATTTGTAGAACCAACTTATAAAGAATTATCCAGACTTGCAAAGTCGCTTGCGACAAAGAACATTGTTTATAAAAACATAGATGTCGGCGAACATGCCAGACTATATGGCAAAACTATTTCATCAGACGCAAAATTCAGTTATGAAACCATGTACATTTTGGGTGGTTCCTGTCAACCATATATAGATATAAAAAAGAAGGGAAAGACTGCAACCTTGAGACTTGCAGTAAGAGGGCGCGTTGCGCTTGTTTCTCCTATCGGCTATTATAATCTCAATCTGGAAAAGATTCGGTTTTATACAAGTAATCGAAGAGTTACCATGGAATTAGGAGATGAAACCGAATGGAGCAGGTACAACTACAAAAATGGAATGTATTCATCCTGTTCAGATTGGTGGGTGACACTGTCTAGCAATAGTAAAGACCGAGAAGAACAGTTGAACAAAATCATTAAGATTTTCGAACAAAAGAAGGTTCGCGTTCGTGTTTATGGTGATGATGGCGCGTCAGTTGTTTTGAAATTAAAGGAATCCCAACGAAAAAATTGGCTTGGGGTATTTAAAAAATATAAAAAATTACTAAAAGAATATTGGTACGAGTAAGTAAGGAATATCAGTGATATATAAATCAAAAGAGTGCGAACGGTTTTCCGTTCGCACTTTCACTGTTTTAGATATTCTAATGCTTTTTCCTCTGTCAGATGGAAGAGGTTTATCAGTTTGGTGAAGATTCTATCGTCGGGTATGCCTTCCGTGCGATTATCCAAGATAAAGATTTTAATGCCTTGTTCGATGCCTTGTTCGATGCCCTGCGCAAGTCCCTGCTCGGCGGCTTCCTTTGCAATTAAATTTCTGTATTCTTCCATCGTGAATTCATAAAACTTCATTTTCTCGATTTCCTCCCCATGTTTTTTTAAAAAGTCTACGATATGGCCTTCCTCAATACAACGCTGGACTGCTAATCTGATAGAATTTTCGAGAGATGCGCCACTGCTTAAATTGTTTTTTACATAAGTAACCAGCTTGCTGTAGCCCAGCAAGGTTTTGCTGCGATTTAAAATTTCGTTATCTTTATTGTATCGCAAATTGATGAGCTTGACTACTAAATTTAACGAGTTTTCGGGAGGCGCTTCGATAAAACTGTCAGCAAGGCTTAGGCTTTTGACGTTCCAAGGTTCATTTCCTGTATAGAATACATAAAAGACAGGCGTTGGCAGTTTGATTTGGGTGCTGCTGTAAAGCCTGTCTGTATCGATAAGTTTTGTATATGTATCTGTTGAATAACCCAGTAATCGCAATGGAATATTGGGATTGATCGTGCTTTGATGTTCTGCCATAACGATAATTCTGTCCTCGATAGTGAAGCTTAGATCGTTGTATTTTTCTAAGAATAGCACATTATTTAGTGTTGTAATTCTGATTTTTGTTTCAGGTCCATAGCTTGTTCCGCTCAGTGCATTGTAAAGTTCCAAAGCGGTTTCTTCATTGGAAAACAGTTTTGAGAAGACACTATCCTGGTAATTTCTGTTTGAATGAATCGTTTTATCCATATTTTTCCTCCTTGTGTGGTTCTGTGGTGTTAAGTTTAAATTAGGTTTGAATTGACCTTATCAATCCGCACGCAAAAAGAGCAACCCAATTGGATTGCTCTCGTTAAAAAATTACTGAAATTTCCTTTTATACCTATAACTGTATTATAACTTGACTTCTCCCCAAATGCAAGTCTTTTTTGCATAAGTGTTGCTGAACGTGTGAATACTAAGTCAAAAAGGAGAATGAAATCATGAACGAAGATAGTATTAGACTTTTACGGGAAGTTAACGCGGGCTGCAAAAATGCAACCAATAGTTTTGATCAGGTTATTGAGTTTGTTAAAGAGCAGGATTTGAAAGACTTGATTGAAGAATACAGAAAGGAACATCAGCTTGTTGGAGATATTGCCCACCAGCTTTTGAACAACGATGGTGAAGATGAAAAGGATCCGCCGACAATGGCAAAAGCTATGATGTGGTTTACTACAGAAGTAAAGATGATGATGTCTGATGATGATAGCCGTGTTGTGGAGCTTTTGATTGACGGATGTCATATGGGGGTGAAGTCCTTGGGAAAGTATTTACGTCAGTATGAAAATGCCGACCAGAAGGAACGTGCCCTGGCCGGCAGATTGATGAATATTGAAATGGAACTGTACAAAAAATTAATGGTCTTTCTTTAAAAGACTATTTGATTGCTGCTTCCAGCGCCAGCTTCATCATATCAGTAAACTGGTTTTGACGCTGCTCGACAGTAGCTTTATCACCGGTGATAAAGTGGTCGCTTACAGTCATCATAGCCAGTGCATTGCGGCTATGATATGCGGCGTTCATATAAAGAGCTGCGGCTTCCATTTCTACAGCTAGGACGTCCATAGACGACCATTCTTTCCACCATTTGGTTCCCAGCTCATAAAATACGTCACAGGATACGGTGTTTCCGGCTTTAAAGGAAATGCCGTTTTCTTTTCCAGCGTCCATGACTTTTGTTAAAAGTTCAAAGCTGGCGCTAGGGGAGTACTGCCCCGGTACATGAAATGCATGCTGATAATTGGAGTCAGTGGAGGCCGCCAGGCAAACCAAGATATCACCTACGGAAAGTTTTTCGTGGAAAGCGCCGGCAGTGCCGATTCTGATGATGTTTTCTACATTGTATTCTGTAAAGAGTTCCCAGGAATAAATTCCCATGGACGGCATGCCCATACCACTGCCCTGCACAGAGACGGGAACCCCTTTGTAGGTTCCGGTATAACCGTACATATTGCGGATCTCTGAGTATCTGACTGCGTTTTCCAAGAAGTTTTCTGCAATGAACTGGGCTCTCAGCGGGTCGCCCGGCATGAGAACGGTCTTTGCGATTTTGCCTTTTTCGGCGCCGATATGTAGTGACATAATAATCAGTCCTTTCTATTTTGGGTAAAAGTAAAACCGATGGGAGACACATCCATCGGTTTTGTTGCTCTCGCATGTGCATTTAACTTATGCACTGGTGGGGACGGGTGAGACTTATTTTGCTGCTTTTGCAGCGTTGAATCTTTTAGCTAATCTGGAAACTTTTCTGGAAGCAGCTTTCTTGTTAAGAGTACCTTTTGCTGCAGCCTGCATTAATTTCTTTTCAACTACTACAAATTTCTCTGCAGCAGCTTCCATGTTGCCTTCTTCTAAAGCAGCATCGAAATTCTTAAGAGCAGTCTTTACATGGTCCTTAACTCTTCTGTTTCTAGCCGTTTTCTTGTCGATTACTCTGATTCTTTTTTTTGCGGATTTAATGTTTGCCATAATTATTCACCCCACTATTTAAATTTTTAGCTTTGTTACGCTAAATTCGCACATTAAGTATAGCCTAAACAGTGGGAATTTGCAAGGCTTTTTTAGCAAGTTACATATTTACCGCCTTTGCGGGCATACTTTTTAAAGAAAAACTACACATCACGGAGGTGATTTTTTTGAAATACAGAACAGACCTTGCAGTGGAAGGCGTTGAAAATTTGGAACAGTCTGGTGTTCGTCCGGGAGAAAAGGACGGCATCGTGATGGACAAGGAAAAGATTGATGAAGACATCAAAGTAACGACCATTGACATAGTCAATCTAAAGGGTGAAGCCATGCTGGGAAAGCCTTGCGGCAGGTATGTCACCATGGAGGTCAAGGGGATTATCGATGAAAAAGAGGGGATTTCGGAAAGAGCGGCAAAGGCTCTTGCAAGGCAGCTCTCCAAGCTGGTGAAACATCGGTACGACCTAAAAGTACTGGTTGTAGGGCTTGGCAACGAGAAGGTTACACCGGACAGTCTGGGGCCGCATACCGTTTCTAAGATTAAGATAACCAGTCATCTTTTCAAAATTTTCGGCTGTGACGGCGATGAAGAAATGTCCAATGTCAGCGGATTGGCACCGGGGGTAACTGCAACCACTGGCATGGAGACGGCAGAACTTATCGAAAAGGCAGTAGAGATGACAAAGCCCGATGTAGTTATCGCCATCGATGCGCTGGCTGCAAGAAATATCGATAGAGTCAGTACTACCATTCAAATCAGCGATACAGGCATATCACCTGGTGCTGGTATGGGGAATGTGCGAAAGCAACTGAATGAAGCCTCCCTGGGTACAAAAGTCATCGCTATCGGTGTGCCTACGGTGATTGATTCAAAGACTGTTATTTTGGAGGCGTTAGAGGAGATGAAAATTCCAGAAGAAAAAGCATATCACTATATGGACAGCAGAGAATTTGACATGGTAGTCACTTCAACGGACATTGACCTTGTCATCAAATCTTTTTCGGACATCATTGCAAAAGCTGTTAATATTACCCTGCACCCCGGCATATACTCTTAGAGTACCTTAGATAAGCAAGGAGAGAGGAAGGCAATGAGACAAAAACAGACGATACTTTTTTTTGCACTGCTTTATGTGGTGTCAGTGGCAGGCTTTTTTTTCAAAATGACAGGAGAAGCGGTCAGTGGACAACAGCTGACGGCCATGTGTATCGAAAGCAGCTTGCCGTGTATGGAGCTCATTGCAGACAATGATACTGAACCCGGTGACGAAAACATCACAGCGGCAGTGCAGACCGAGACAGAGAAAAGCAAGGAAGATGAAAAAATAAAGCCCAAAAAGGTGAAGAAGAATAACGGCGCACCGAAGGTGCTTATTTATCATACCCATGCCACAGAAAGCTATCTTCCGGCTTCTTCCGGCAATTATCATACGACAAAAGAGGAAAACACGGTACGTGATGCGGGTGATGTGCTGACTGATGTGCTGGAAGAGCGGGGGATTGGTGTGGTTCATGACAAAACGCTTCACGACAATCCTTCGTATAACGAATCCTACTCCAGAAGTTTTGAAACTGTTAAGGCACTGCTAAAAAAATATCCATCCATAGAATGTATCATCGATTTGCACAGAGATGCAACGGCGGCAGAAGTCGCAGGTCCAGTACAGACTGTCGGCGGAAAAACCTGCGCCGTATATTCCTATGTGCTCAGCAACACGACGGAAACCTATGAGGAGAACAGCGCTTTTCTTGGGAAGCTGAATACTATTGCGGACAGCAAGTATGGCGGCTATACGGGAGAAATTCTGGAACGGCCTTACTGGTATAACCAGGAACTTTCTGGAAAATCCATCTTAATTGAAATGGGGAATAATCGAAACAATATTGAAGATGTCAGAAGATGTGCAGAGGTGTTCGGAGAAATTCTGGCAGATGCACTGGAGGAATGATTTTGAAAACTTTTAGAAATGCAGTGATTTTGTTCATGCTGTTTATGGTAGGCACCATGGCAGTAGTTCATGTGGACAGGCAGTGTGCCATGATGGAAAGAAATACTGATTCTTTTGCAGAAAGTCTTACAGAAAAACTAGAAAATTACATTGAAAAATAAGCCATCTTGCTATAAAATATATCTTGAAGAAGTACGTGCAAAGCGAGGAAATTTATGGATTATCAGAAATTTATCAGGAATTTTAGTATTATCGCTCATATTGACCACGGCAAATCGACCCTTGCCGATAGAATTATTGAGAATACCGGGCTGGTTGCCCATCGAGATATGAAAGAACAGTTTTTGGACAACATGGATTTGGAGCGGGAGCGCGGCATTACCATCAAGCTTCAGACCACTCGTCTTGTGTACAAGGCCAAGGACGGCAATGAGTATATTTTCAATCTCATCGATACGCCGGGTCATGTGGACTTTACATATGAGGTATCCCGAAGTTTGGCAGCCTGCGAAGGTGCGGTTCTTGTCGTTGACTCCACCCAGGGAGTAGAAGCGCAGACGATGGCGAATGTGTATCTGGCATTGGAAGAGGATCTTGAGATTCTGCCTTGCCTGAACAAGATCGACCTGGCAAGTTCCCGACCAGAGGAGACCAAGGAAGAAATCGAAGAGATGATCGGTATTGATGCATCAGAGGCGCCGCTTGTATCTGCAAAGGAAGGCGTCGGTATTACAGACCTTTTGGAGGCGGTAGTACAGACTGTGCCTGCGCCGACAGGCGATGTGAACGGCAAACTGAAAGCGCTGATTTTCGACTCTGTTTACGATAATTACAAAGGCGTAGTGATTTACACCCGTATCTTTGACGGTGCTGTTAAAGTGGGTGATACCATTCGTCTGATGAATACAAATAAGAAGTATGAGGTCACCGAGGTAGGCGTTATGGCGCCGGGTCATGTGCCGACTAAATCTCTGCGGGCAGGAGAGGTTGGCTACATCTGTGCCAGCATTAAGCAGGTTCGTGATGCAAGAGTAGGCGACACAATCACGCTGGATAAGGAACCGACAGAAGAACCCCTGCCGGGCTACAAGAAAGTGCAGTCTATGGTTTACTGCGGCATTTACCCTGCAGAGGGTGAAAAGTACGAGGGTGTCAAAGATGCACTTGAGAAGCTGCAGGTCAACGATGCGGCATTTCTCTTTGAACCGGAAACTTCTACAGCGCTGGGATTTGGATTCCGCTGTGGATTTCTGGGACTTTTACACATGGAAATTATCGTGGAGCGTCTGGAGCGGGAGTTTGGACTGGCGGTTATCACCACATCGCCGAGTGTAGTATATCGGGTTGTGCTGCAGGATGGCAGTGTGGAGATGATTCAGAATCCGACCAACCTGCCGGATCAGACAGAAATCAGCCATATCGAAGAGCCAATTGTAAAAGCGGACATCATGATTCCAAAAGAATACGTAGGCTCTATCATGGAGCTTTGTCAGGATCGACGCGGCAAAATGCTTCACATGGAATACATCACCGAAAACAGAGTACAGCTCCACTATGAGCTTCCCCTCAACGAGGTTATTTATGATTTCTTTGACGCGCTGAAATCGAAGACTCGCGGCTACGGCTCTTTAGACTACGAGTTTATCCGCTACGAGAAATCTCAGCTTGTCAAGTTGGACGTGCTGCTCAACAAAGATTTGGTGGACGCATTCTCCATGATTGTTCACGAGTCAAAGGCGTACAACAGGGGACGCTTTGTCTGTGAGAAGCTGAAGGAGATTATCCCTATGCACCAGTTCGAGGTGCCGATTCAGGCGGCGGTTGGGCAGAAGGTTATCGCTCGTGAGACGGTCAAGGCATATAGAAAAGACGTTATCGCCAAGTGCTACGGCGGCGACATTTCCCGGAAAAAGAAGCTCCTTGAGAAGCAGAAAGAGGGAAAGAAAAGAATGCGTCAGTTCGGAAAGGTGGAAGTGCCACAGGAGGCTTTCACAGCGGTGCTGAAATATGACGACAACAAATAAAGAAAGACAGAAACTGGGAATCTACATTCACATTCCCTTTTGCCTGCAAAAGTGCCTGTACTGCGGATTTTATTCCAGCGGCGGCAGCAGTCACGCTCAACAGGAGGCATATATAGAAGAACTTCTCGAAGACATCAAGGCCTATGGGGAGGTTTACGGACAGAAGTATCTTGTGGATACGGTTTTTTTCGGTGGAGGCACGCCTTCGATTCTGCCGGCTTCTCTAATCGGAAAAGTTATGGATCAGCTGCGCCAGTGTTTTTTCCTTGATAAAGAGGTGGAAATTACCATAGAGTCAAATCCGAAGACTTTAACTAAAGAAAAACTGCTGGCTTACAGATCTTTTGGCATCAATCGGCTTTCTATAGGCATTCAGTCCTTTGATGATGGAATTTTAAAGAGTCTAGGCAGGGCTCACGACAGCAGTGATGCGGTCTTAAGTTTTCAGATGGCAAGGCAGTGTGGCTTTGATAATATCAATCTGGATCTGATGTTTGCAGTGCCGGGGCATACTATGGAGATTTGGGAGAAGACACTTAAGCAGGCAGTCGATCTGCAGCCTGCGCATATTTCTTTTTACAGTCTGCAGATTGAAGAGGACACGCCCTATTATGAAATGTTTCAGCGAGGAGAGATTAAAGAGATTTCCGATGAAGAGGATCGGCGCATGTATCATCGCGCTATAGAGGTGCTCAAAGAAGCTGGTTATGATCATTACGAGATTTCTAATACGGCAAAGGCGGGGAAACAGTGCAGGCATAATTTGAAATACTGGTCGCTTGCAGATTATCTGGGGATAGGCAGCGGCGCCAGTTCATATGTAGAGGGGGTTCGCTTTACTGAAGCACCTTTTCCGGAATTTCACAAGAACACAAGAGAAGACGATATGTGCGAGTTTGTCTTTACAGGTCTTCGCAAAACCTGCGGTATTGATCTTACGGAATTTGAAAGACGATTCGCTGTAGCGTTTTGGGAAGTATATGCTGATAGAAGAAAAGAACTTACGGCATTTTTGGAAAGCGGCAGCCTTTTAGAAGACCATGGAAGGCTCAGGCTTTCTGAAGCAGGCATTGATATATCCAATCAGATTATGGCAGTATTTGTATAGCCAGAGATTATTAGGAGAATGAGATGGAAAAATACATATTAGCAATGGATCAGGGGACAACCAGCTCCCGGTGCATTATTTATGATAAGAAAGGAAACCAGATCAGCGCTGCACAGAAAGAGTTTCGTCAGATTTATCCGAAAGAGGGATGGGTAGAGCACGATGCTGAAGAAATTTGGTCCAGCCAGATGACGGTTGCGCATGAAGCGATGCTGAAAGCGGGGCTCACTTATGAGAATATTGAAGCCATCGGTATTACCAACCAGAGAGAGACTACTGTGGTTTGGGACAAGCATACCGGTCAGCCTGTATATAATGCCATTGTGTGGCAGTGTAGGCGAACTGCCCAGTACTGCGATACCCTGATAGAAAGCGGGCTTTCCGATAAATTCAAGGAAAAGACAGGGCTCTTAATCGATGCCTATTTTAGCGGTACCAAACTGAAATGGATTTTGGAAAATGTGGCAGGCGCAAGACAAAAGGCGGAAGAGGGGAATCTGCTCTTTGGGACCATTGAAACCTGGCTTATCTGGAAGATGACTGGCGGCGCAGTACATATCACGGATTACTCCAATGCAGCCAGAACTATGATGTTCAATATCCATACGCTGAAGTGGGATGAGGAAATCCTGGAAATCTTGAATATTCCTAAGCAGATGCTGCCGGAACCAAGACCTTCAAGTCAAGTTTACGGACAGACGCTGGACACCATCTTTGGTGGCCCTGTAAAAATTGCCGGAGCCGCAGGAGACCAGCAAGCGGCGCTGTTTGGGCAGACCTGTTTTGAAGAGGGCGAAGCCAAGAGTACCTATGGAACCGGATGTTTTCTTTTGATGAATACCGGGCAGAAACCAATCTTTTCTAAAAGTGGGATGCTTACGACAATCGCTTGGGGACTGGATGGAAAGGTCACTTATGCGCTGGAAGGGTCGGTATTTGTCTGTGGTGCGGCTATTCAGTGGCTTAGAGATGAACTGGAAATTTTGGAAAAGTCCAGTGAGTCAGAAAAAATGGCGCTGTCTGTAAAAGACGCAGCAGGCGTATTTGTCGTACCTGCCTTTGTAGGGCTGGGTGCCCCTTACTGGGATCCTTACGCAAGAGGTTCAATTTTTGGACTTACTAGAGGAGCAAATAAGCATCATTTGGTGCGTGCCACGCTGGAATCTTTGGCATATCAGTGTTATGATCTGCTCTTTGCTATGGAACAGGACATGGGTCATGAGATGCGGGAACTTCGCGTGGACGGAGGCGCCTCTGCCAACAATTTCCTCATGCAGTTTCAGGCAGATATGCTGAGAAAGCAGGTGATAAGACCTAAGTGCATTGAGACGACCTCTCTGGGAGCGGCGTATCTTGCGGGTCTTGCGGTGGGATATTGGAAAAGTACGCAGGATGTTTTGGAAAACTGGCAGAGCGACAGGAAATTTGTACCTTCTATGGAGGAGAAGAAACAAAAAGAATTACTGCAGGGCTGGCACGAGGCGGTCAAACGCAGTCAGAACTGGGCTAAATAGATTGAAATAACAAATGAAGGAGAAATTTACCAATGGGAGAAGTAAAACAGAGAGATTATGTCTTTGATGCGCTCCGCGGTCTGTGTATGTGGTCTATTCCGATTTCACATTTTACCAGAATGGCGGGACATTTTAGTCAAGGCTCCTTAAGCGGAATTGTATACATAACTATTAATGTATTTGTCATGCAGGCTTTTATGTTTCTGTCAGGCTATTTTTCAAAGAAGCCAGACCGTAGTAGAGAAACCGCCTTTAAAGTGTTTCTGTGGCCGTACATTTTGAGTATTTTCTTTTTCTACGGCGTGCGGCTTTTGTTTTGGGGCAATGCAAATCTTTATTTCGACAGAGCGCCTTTTGCCATGTGGTTTATGGTGACGTTGTTTCTGTACAAAGTATTTCAGAAAAACTACATTAAAATTCCGTATTTCTTTGCCATGACCTTTGTGCTGTATCTCATAGCAGGTTGTCTGCCGTTTCTGACAGATTATCTGTCCCTCGGCAGAATTGTATCCTACTTCCCGTTCTTTTTCTTAGGATATTACTGCACACCGGAGCACATCGCAAAGATTAAGTGTCTGAAAAAATGGCAGTGTGCAGTGCTTGGCGTATTTTTAATCGGCGTATCGTGTCTTCTTGCATTCGGCGTGCCGCAGGTACCGGTAGGCTGGTATCTGATGAAAGACCCGGGCTCCTTTACAGGCGTATGCTGGTGGCTGGATATTCTGATGAGAGCAGTGCTCTTTATCATCGGCGCACTTTGGATTATTCTGATGTTCAACATTCTGCCGAGTAAGGATACATATCTTGCTTATGTGGGCAGAAATACTATGCCAGTATATATTTTGCATTTGGTAGTGCGCCAGTGGATGAAGAAGCATGGCGGCATCAGTTTAGGGATTTTTCCAATGCCGGAAGCAAGCAGCCTTTTGTATTATGTGATGGTATTCGGCTTTGCCTCTTTGTGCGTGGTAGTCTTTGCTTCAAAACCGGTATCAAAGGGCTATGACTGGGTTGTTGATACGACTTACGCTATCTTTATGTGGGTGGTAAATCACATCATTCTGCCGCCGTTTGCGTTCCTGGAAAAGGGACTAAAATCCTGGGGTATCAGTACGGCAGATTGGATTGAAAAACAGAAAAAGTAGGAGTAGAATATGGATAATTTTAGAGAAGAAAATAAATGTGAAGAAACGCAAGTGAAAGAGGAAAAAAGCGGCGGAGCAACTATCGTCGATTTTAACTATGAAAAATATGCGGAAGTAGAGCGAAAGGCGACACACACTGATGCGACAGCGGCGCTTGTTATGGGAATTCTTTCCATGATAATGGCATTATTTGCTGCGGTGATTGCGGTTGTTCTAGGGGTAATCGGTATTGTTTTTGGAATCAAGGGAAGAAACGATGCGGAGCGCCAGGGTATGGCAACGGCGGGGCTGGTACTGTCAATCCTAGGCACGATTTTATCGGTTTTGCGGATTATCGCCACCATATTCTTTATTACGTTTTATGCGGTGGATTTGTTGAATTACTTTTAAAGTAAATTTCCATCTGCTTGGTCTAAAAGGAATTTTAGATCGTAAATTAGTAACATTATATTTATAAAATTTGAGGAGAACAAGATTGATTTATTTAGAGTATCTTGCAGCAGCAGTTATCGTTGTTGTTTTATCAATTAAAGCATCGGATTACATCGACCTTTTGGATAAGAATACGAAGCTTTCCGGCGCATTTTTGGGTGGGATTATGCTTTCGGCGGTGACATCGTTGCCGGAACTTTTCACCAGTATTTCAGCGACAGTTCTGCTGGAAAGACCCGGACTTTGCATGGGTAATATTTTGGGAAGCGACCTTTTTAATCTGGGTGCTCTGGCATTTTTTATCCTGCTGTTTTCAAAGAACTTTGCGAAAGGAAAGGTGTCAAAGAGTTATCGCCATGTGACGGTGGTCGTGCTTGTGATTTATATTCTGATTACCCTCAATTTTGCCGGGATTTTACAGTTCAGGATTCTTCATCTGTCCATCACGTCGGTTTTGATTGCACTGATTTACGGACTGGGAGCCAAGTACCTTGCGGTGGCTGACGATGTAACCTCTGATGAGGCTGTACTGGATTATCACTCGGAGTCCAGCACCTCTCTTTCGGTAAAACAAATCGGTGTGAGGTTCTTCTTCGCGGCAGTGGGAATCATTGCTTTTAGTATTATTCTGACCTATTTGAGTGATGAAATTTCCGTCAAATTGAATTTGGGGCAGGGTCTTGCGGGGGCGATTTTCCTCGGTGTAGCCACATCGTTACCGGAAGTGACTTCCACAATTGCCCTGTTTAAGATGAAGAACTTTAATATCGCTGTAGGAAATATCATTGGCAGCAATCTCTTCAACTTCATCATTTTAGTTGTGGCAGATGTGCTGTCCATGGGCAGCGGCGTTTACGCAACTTTTGATCACCAGATTGAAAACCTGCTGATTTTTGGAGGCACAGCAACAATCCTATTCTGGGTGATGCTGCGCTTTAAAAAAGCTACAATCCAGACTGTTTGTGCCCTGGGCATGGTAGCAAGCTATCTGGGATTCTTGCTGATATAAATTACAGATGTAAATTGTAGATGTAAATTGCGGAAAGGAGAACGCACTTATGGAAGGATATTGTAAGCTGTGCCCGCAGTGTAACGGCAGGGCATGTAAGAACCAAATTCCTGGTCCCGGAGCAAAGGGAATCGGCGATACGGCGATTAGAAATTACGACAAGTGGAAAGAAATCCGTATCAACATGGATACGTTGACCGAAAAAAGAGAAGTCAGCACAGCCTTTTCTCTCTTTGGAAAAACTTTTGCTGCGCCATTTTTTGCAGGTCCTGTCGGGGCAGTGAATATGCACTACGGCGACAAGTACAACGACTTGGAGTATAACAACATTCTGGTTCCTGCCTGTAAGGAAAGCGGCATTGCTGCTTTTACAGGAGACGGTATGGACCCGGAGGTGATGAAGGCTGCCAGCATTGCTATTAAAGAAGCAGGCGGTCTGGGTGTGCCGACAGTAAAGCCTTGGAACAAAGCCATGATTGCAGAAAAGATGGGGTTGGTGAAAGAATCTGGGGCCTTTGCGGTGGCTATGGATATTGATGCAGCAGGGCTTCCATTTCTAAAAAATTTCCAGCCTCCCGCAGGGAGCAAGTCTGTGGAAGAGATGAGAGAGATTATAGAGGAGGCGGGAATTCCTTTTATCGTCAAGGGCATTATGACGGTGAAAGCGGCGCGCAAGGCAAAGGAAGCAGGCGCTTCTGCCATCATCGTTTCCAATCACGGCGGCAGAGTGCTGGATCAGTGCCCGGCTACGGCGGAAGTGCTGGAAGCAATCGCAGATGAAGTAGGCGGCTCCATGAAAGTGCTGGTAGATGGCGGAATCCGAGACGGTGTAGATGTGTTTAAGGCGCTGGCCCTTGGCGCAGATGCAGTGCTTTTGGCAAGACCCTTTGTCAATGCGGTTTATGGCGGAGAAGGACAAGCCGTAAAGGACTACGTTGCAAAGGTGCAGGCGGAACTCGCCGACACCATGGCGATGTGCGGGGCGTATGCCTTGGATGAGATTTGTAAAGATATGATTTGGAGATAAGATAGTAAAAAGCGCTGGCGTTATAAAGCTACCAGCGCTTTTAAAGTTTTCGATATAATTATACAATTCTGTTCAGTCTGCCGCCATCTAAGTAACTCTTCAAGTTGGCAGCACAGATGTCGATGACTTTCTGTCTGGTCTCCTTTGGCATCCAGGCGATGTGTGGGGTTAGAATACAGTTAGGCAGCCCAATGAGTGGGTGCGGCTCTTTCGGCGGCTCGCCGTCTATCACGTCTATGGCTGCCGCGGACAGTTTGCCAGAACGAAGTGCCGCCGCTAAATCTTCTTCGTTGATTAGTGCGCCGCGGGCGGTGTTAATCAGTACTGCGCCATCTTTCATTTCGGCAATCATTTTACTATTGACAAATCCTTTATTTTCAGCGGTCAAAGGACAGTGTAAAGTAACAAAATCAGATTTAAGAGCAGCCTCCTTGTCACGGCTGTAGACGTTGACAGTCATGCCAAAAGCTTCCGCAATGTGGGCAACCCGCTTTCCGATATTTCCGTAGCCGATGATACCAAGTGATTTGCCGTCTAAAAGAGTCAGCGGTTCTTTGATAAAGGTAAAATCGGGACTTTTGTACCACTGACCGGCTTGTACGGAACTGTCGTAGCTGCCGACTCTGTTGGTCAGCTCCAAAATCAGCGCAAAGGTATGCTGTGCAACGGCATCTGTAGAATACGCAGGTACATGACATACAGCTATGCCAAGTTCTTTTGCGGCTTTGATATCGACATTGTCGTAGCCCGTTGCGGTGACTCCGATAAATTTTAGCTTCGGACAGCTTTCCATAACTTCTCTGGTAATGAGACATTTGCTGACGAAGAAACCGTCGCAGTCGCTGATGCGATTTACAATTTCTTCCGGAAAACTTCTGTCATAAGTGCAAAAAGTACCCAGCGCTTCGATTGGTGCCCAGGATAAATCTCCTGGATTTATAGAATATGCGTCTAAAATTGTTAATTTCATCGTATTGAAAACTCCTTGTTACATATTATAATTACAGATAGCTGTAATTAGTATACCACATCAGGGCTTGCGGGAAAACCCATAAAATGGTATACTATAAGGCAAAATTGGAAATTTGGAGAGAGTATGGGACTGATTGAGATTACTTTGATTGGCGTAGGTCTTGCCATGGACGCAGTGGCAGTATCTATATCTAACGCTATGATTTTTAAACCCCTTAGAAAAACTGATTACATAGCCATGATTTTGGCATTTGGCATCTTTCAGGGGATTATGCCGCTGCTTGGGTACTATGCGGGATCTGTCTTTGCCAGATGGATTACCAAATATAGCGGAATCGTGATTTTTCTCATCTTAGGCGCCATTGGCGGCAATATGATTCGGGAAAGTTTTCGGAGCGAGCCGTCCAAAGTGTATGATGAAAAAAGACTGACTGCAGGAATTTTGTTTTTTCAGGCAGTGGCGACCAGCATTGACGCCTTTGCAGTAGGAGTAGGTTTTTGCGCAGCCAGTGTAGCAATTTTGCCAACGGTAAGCCTTATTGCATCTATTACGGGTGTGCTGGTCTTTGGAGCAATCTTAGTAGGGAAGAAATTTGGAAATATTTTTGAGAGTAAGGCGGGTCTTTTAGGCGGTGTGATTCTGGTAATCATCGGAATTAAGGGCTTATTATAAAGGAGAAAAAGTATGAGAACAGATAGAGCATTTGATGTGACAAGAGAAGTAAAAGTAACTGACCATTATCTGATGAGTCCACAGGGTTCAGTTTTGATAGAGATGGGAAATACCAAGGTGATTTGTACTGCCAGTGTCGAGGAATCGACGGCAAAACACCTTGTGGGAACAGGAAAAGGTTGGGTGACAGCGGAGTACGCCATGCTGCCTGGCTCGACCGGAACAAGAAAAAAGAGAGAAAAGGGAAAGGCGGACGGCAGATCTGTGGAGATTCAACGTTTAATCGGAAGGTCTCTTCGCTCTGTTGTGGATATGGAAAAGCTGGGAGAGAGAACCATTTGGATTGACTGCGATGTCATTCAGGCAGACGGCGGCACCAGAACAGCGTCCATTACAGGAGGCTATATTGCAATGGTACAAGCTATGCAGTGGATGAAGGAGCAGGGGTTGATTGAGGAAATTCCTGTCAGCGCTGCAGTTTCTGCCATCAGCGTGGGTATTGTGGATGGTGAGTGTATTTTAGACCTTTGCTATGAGGAGGATTCTCATGCTCAGGTGGATATGAACGTGATTATGACCGACAAGGGCGAGTTCATCGAAGTGCAGGGAACCGGCGAAGATGCGCCATTTACGAAAGTGCAGCTTCTTGAACTTCTTGATTTGGCAACTAAGGGCTGTAGCCAGCTACACCAGATACAAAAAGAAATCTTAAACAGATAAGCTTCCAGGAAGCGAAACATGCGTAAATTAAAAGAAAGGACAAAATCATGGAAACCATTATTGCTGCTTCCAGAAATCAGCACAAAATCACGGAAATTGAAGCAATTACTAAGAAATTTGGTATGAACATCGTTTCGAGAGATGAGGCGGGCATTCCCAAATTTGAAATTGAAGAGGATGGAGAGACCTTTGAGGAAAACTCCTTTAAAAAAGCAAATGAAATTATGAAAGTTTGCGGTAAAATTACCATTGCAGATGATTCAGGACTGATGGTGGATTATCTTGGCGGTGCACCGGGTGTCTATTCTGCTAGATTTGCAGGTGAGGATGGAAACGACACTAAGAATAATGAGAAACTGCTGATGCTTTTAGAGGGTGTTTCCTATAAGGAAAGAAGGGCGAAGTTTGTATCGGTTATTACGATGGTCTATCCAGATGGCACACAACTGGCAGCTCGCGGTGAGTGCGAAGGTCACATCATTGATGCGCCAGTAGGTGAAAACGGATTTGGCTATGATCCCCTCTTTGTTCCTGACGGATATCAGAGAACTTTTGCGCAGCTTTCAGCGGAGGAAAAAAATCAAATCAGTCACAGAGCGAAGGCGCTTAAGCAGCTTGAAAAGCTGCTTGAAGAAAGGGAGAATATATAGTTGTTAAAAAATAGATGGATCAAGATGATTCTTCTTGGAATCAAGCAGTTTAGCGATCCTTATTATCAGGGCTTTGCAGCACAGATGTCTTTTTATATTATGCTGTCTTTGGTGCCGACCATTATCGTTTTGTCGCAGCTTCTCGGTATTTTGGACATTTCACTGGATTTTCTGGATGAATGGATAGGAGAATACGTTGCGCCGGGTATGGGTGACACTTTGCGGGGGCTGCTAAATTATAAACCTGCGACTACAGCTAATATTGTGCTGGTGATTATGGCTTTGTGGGCATCTTCCAGGGCTCAGTTTTCCATGATGAGAATTACCAATTATACCTATTCAGACGGTAGAACAACTGGGAGTTTTTGGGGCGAGAGGTTTCGTGCAGTGAAAACTATGGCGCTGACGGTATTTACTCTTGCTTTTGTCGCCATTATTCTGGTATATGGGAAACTGATTTTACAGCTGTTCCTCGGAAAACTTGTTGAAGGAACCATAATTGATACCTTATGGACCTGGCTTAGATGGCCTCTTGCGTGGGTTCTGTACTTTCTGATGGTTTCGTATAATTATTACGTTCTGCCAAGCGAAAAACTGCCGTTTCGGGAGATCCTTCCAGGAAGTATTTTGGGCGCGGTGGGCATGCTGGTTGTAACCATCGTGTACTCCTATTATGCAGACTACACGGTTAACTACGACATTATTTATGGTTCCCTGGCGAGCATGGTAGCTTTGTTGTTTTGGTTTTACTTTTTATCTTGGGTGCTTTGTCTTGGAATTCTGTTTAATAAAGTATGGAAGGACACAAAAGGAGGAACGGCACAATGAGACAAAGAAAATATCAGATAAAAGCGAGATTCTATGTATTTCTGTCATTGTTTCTGGCGGTTGCTCTAGGCGTGACTGCTTATGTGCTGTTTTCGCAGGACGAAATAGATTTAGCGCCTTCTAAGGAGATAGAGCAGGGATTTATGATTACTATGGCGGCAAGGGCTTACATCAGCAATGAAGAACTGCGATATGAAGATACTTATTTTGCCGGCGGCTATCCGCCTGATGATATCGGTGTTTGTACGGATGTGGTCTGGAAGGCGTTTGAGGGTATTGATGTATCCATTAAAGATTTGGTTGACGCAGATACTTACTACTATCCAAAGGCTTATGCAGACGTTATATCTATCAGAGATACCAATATTGACTTTCGTTTGGTTCCGCAGCTGGAACGGTTCTTCGAACGAAACTCCAAAGTGCTGAGTACAGATGTGGATAATCTGATTGTTTGGCAGGCGGGGGATATTGTGACCTTTGAATCCAGTCATGTAGCGATTGTATCCCCGTTTCGAAATCTTTGGGGAAGAAGTTATGTGATTCAACATGGGAAGGATCCTGCGGCAGAGGAAGATCGTCTCTTTGCAGCAGACGGTATGAAGGTCTCAGGGCATTTTCGCTGGGACGAAAATGCAGTAAAGAAGATTTTATGGAATTGGCCGATTGAGGAACAGGAGGAAGCTAAGCTGTATATTGATATAGAAAGATAGAAAGGAACACGGGATTGATGAAAAAGGTATTAGTGATTTTGAATCCTTGCGCAGGAACAAAACAGGCAAACAAACATTTTGTAGAGATAATTGATATTTTTTGTAGGGCAGGTTTTGAGACGGTAGTAAAGACGACTGCGGCAAGAGGTGACGGCACGGAGATTGTAAAAGGACAAGCGGCTGATTTTGATTTAATCGTGTGCATTGGTGGCGATGGAACATTCAATGAGGTAATAGATGGGCTGCTGCTGTCGGGAGCAGACAAGCCTATTGGATATATTCCAGCTGGTAGCACCAATGATTTTGCAAACAGCCTTCACTTATCAAAAGATATTTTGCAGGCGGCAAGAGACATCGTGTCAGGCGAGGAACGAGCACTTGATATCGGCAGTTTTAATGGGAGATATTTCTCCTATGTTGCATCATTTGGTGCGTTTACCAAAGCTTCCTACGAAGCGCCGCAAAGTATCAAAAATGCGCTGGGACATTTAGCATATATTTTGGAAGGAATTAAGGATATTCCATCCATTAAGCCTCTCAGGTTGTGGCTGAAAATGGAGCAGGGCATCTATGGGGGTGATTATCTCTTTGGTGCAATTTGTAATTCCACTTCTGTGGGAGGTCTTTTAACTCTTGCAGATGATTTGGTGGATATGAATGATGGTCTGTTCGAGGTACTTCTCATTAAGGCGCCGTCTAACATTTTAGAACTAAATCAGATTTTGTTAGCACTGACTACACAGAATTACAGTTCGCCAATGCTGTCCTTTTTCAGCAGCGGTAAGCTGGAAATTACTGCGGACAAAGATATGCCTTGGACACTGGACGGGGAATATCAGGAAGGCTGTGAGACTATTGAGATTAAGAACATACAAGGCGCCATTCGGTTGATTGTGCCGAGGAGGTAAGAGGGTTGTTATGAAAAGAGGGTTTGTGATTAAGGAATACGGTCATGTGCTGCTAATTTTGTATGTGCCAGTTTATTTGGTTGGATTTTTTCTAATGGAGCAGTGTGTGCCGGAGACGGCGGACTATTGGGTGTCCTACTGCTTTCTAGATGATTTGATACCATTTAATGAATGGTTTATTATACCTTACTGCCTGTGGTATCCGCTTTTGTTTGTGACGGGATTTTGGCTTTTATTGCGTGATGTGCAGGGTTTTAAGCTGTACATGTATTGCATTATTATCGGCTTTACTGCAAGTATTATATTTTGTCTGATTTTTCCTAATGGACAGGATTTGCGGCCGGAGACTTTTCCTCGGGAAAATCTTCTGACGCAGGTAGTTCGGCTGATTTATGAAGCGGATACGAATACAAATGTGATGCCCAGCGTTCATGCAGAGGGTGCTATTTTTGCAGCTATGGGAATTTGTACCACAAAGTCGATTGAATCTATGTCGGTAAAGGTAACAGCAGCTGTGATTGCAGGACTGATTTGTATGGCTACCTGCTTTGTGAAACAGCACTCGATTTTAGATGTGTGTGCAGCAATCGTACTATGCGTGATTATTTATTCTATTTTGAGAATAAATATGAAATACAAAACTGTAAATTCTTAAGAAATATTAAGAAATATTAAATCGCCATAAACGTTGAAATTTAAACGTTTATGGCGATTTTTGTTTGTGAAAATTGTGTGAAAAAACCGTATAAAACTTGACTTTTTGATGCATATAAAGTAGGATAATAGCTGTGAGACAATTGAAAAACATGAAAAGGAAATAGTATTATGTCAAATCATTCTATGACGAGAGTCAATACTAAAATCAAAAGGGTGTTTAAAGCAACTGCCTCAGTTCTATTGATTATGTCCATGATGTTCACGGTTGTATTTGGTTTTACTGGTACGGCTCATGCGGCAGATCAGTTTGAAACCGAGTTATGGGCGGTCGTAATTGGAGATGAAGAAGTATTATATGTGGATTCTGAAGAATCTGCCAATCAGGTAATAGAGGGGTTATCGAATTATTACCTGTCCAAGGGCTCCAATGTACTGGAAGTACAGTTTGACCCTATCATTGAAATCAAGAAAATTACAGCCTACATTGATGAAGAGTTTTCGGCATTCAGTAGCAATGCCAGAACAATAGATGTGGAGGAAGCCATTGCTAAACTCAGCGAAGGTAAGGTGGAATATTACGTTTATAAGACAGAGGAAGGGGATACGCTGAAATCCATTGCAAAAGAAAAGGGAATTTCTGCGAAGAAGCTGGCGTCTTTGAACTTTGGTGAGTATGACACCGATGAGACTATCAAAGAGGGCACGTATATGGTACTGTATTCAGAGGTTCCATATGTAGAAGTAACGACGGTGGAAGAAATTATATCTACGAAGTCAATTGACTATAACACTGTTTATAAGAAGACAAGTTCTTTGACCAAGGGAACACAGAAGGTGAAGACCAAGGGCGTTAAAGGCAAGCAAGCAGTGACGGAAAAAATCACCAAGGTTAATGGCGAGGAAACAAATAGTGAGTTGATTTCTAAGCAAACTATCAAGAAACCAGTGGACAAGGTTGTACTGAAGGGTACGGGTTCTGTTACGGCAAAAGCTGGCAAGACTTTTGATTTTGTCGAAGGTTCTGAGGTTGTAGAATATGCGAAGCAGTTTGTTGGGAATCCTTATCGTTACGGTGGGACTAGCTTGACAAACGGAGCTGATTGTTCTGGATTTGTATATGCTGTGTATAAGCACTTTGGCATTGATTTGCCGCGGACTGGACAGTCTGGTGTTGGAAAAGCAGTTTCTTATAAAAACGCAAAGAAGGGTGATATCCTGATTTATTCCGGGCACGTTGCTATCTATGCAGGAAACGGCAAAGCAGTTCACGCAGTAAATGAAAGACTGGGAATCAGAGTTACCAGTGCAACTTACACAGGTTCGATTATTGGCGTAAGACGCATTCTTGACTAAGAGCAAGAGAAGGATTAAAGAGAATCATGAGCTTAATAGAACGAATTAAATCAAAAAAATATTTGATTGCAGGGATAGTTATCCTTGCAATCGCTGTTTCAGCCGCATTTTGCGCATCCACAATTAAAGCTAATGCCAGCGAAGATTACTGGGATGTAAAGATTGGCGAAAACACAGTTGCGGTGCTTACATCTGAATCAGCAGCAAAGCAGGTAATTCGTGCGGTGAAGAACCACTATGTGCAAGAGGGGGCTATTGTAAAAGCCATCGAATGCACACCGGAAATGACTGTAGAGATGAAGGTTTACAAGGTTTCAGAAAAACCAGCAGTATCTGACGTGGATGAGGCGGTAGACTATATTCTTTCCGGAACAAAAGAAAAACTGACGTATACTGTAAAGAGCGGCGACAGCCTCTGGAGTATTGCGCAGAACTATGACTTCACAGTGGAAGAGGTCATGGAAATGAACCAGGACAATGACTTTTCTATGATGTATCCGGGAGATGAGATTCGGCTCTATGAGATGAAGCCGATGGTAGACGTTCTCGTAACGCAGGAAATTACTTCGGAAAAAAAGATTAAGTTTAGAACTGTCAAAGAAACTTCTTCAGAAGTTTTAAAGAATACAACGGTTGTAAAGCAGGAAGGCACCTATGGTAAGAAAAAGGTTACCGAACTTATGACTTCCCAAAATGGTATTGTTACAGAGACCGAGGAAATCAACTCGGAAGTGATTAAAAAACCGAAAAAGCGGATTGTTGTAAAGGGAACCGGTGTGCTTGCTGCACCGACTGGTGGTAAAACTTATCAGGGAAATGGTTCTGCAATTGCAAATTATGCGCTTCGCTTTGTGGGTACACCGTATGTGTACGGCGGCAGCAGTCTGACGCAAGGTGCAGATTGCTCAGGCTTTGTTCTTGCGGTCTATAAGCATTTTGGAATTACCATGGCGCATGATGCTGGTGCAATGAGAAACTACGGAAAGGAAGTTTCTCTCAGCGCGGCGATGCCGGGAGATTTGGTCTGCTATTACGGGCATGTAGCGATTTATATCGGCGGCGGGCAAGTTGTCCATGCGGTCAACGAAGGCATGGGTGTTGCGGTAACCGGCGTAAGCTATACAGGACCAGTTATCTGTGTGAGAAGAATTGTAGAATAAATTAAATACGTAAAAATGCAATATGAGGCAGATTCTTAGGAATCTGCCTCTCTACTTTTTAAAAGCCCATGACTGGAACGTTTTCCTGCATTCTGCTGATATGGATTTGTATCATACAACATAAGAAAGAGACTGAGTTCGACACAATAGGACATTACATCTTCTTTTCAAGGATTTTGTATGCAACGAGAAATATAATCAGTTCCACATACACGCCTGCAAGAATCAGCATGGATGGCAGGATATAGTTCAGTGCAGTGAGTACAAAGATGAGAACTGCAGAGAAAAGAACAGAACCAAAGGCAGCCCAGGACATGGCATAGCGGGTAATTTGCACATTTCTCTCGTCGTTTCGCTCTATTTCACGCTGTTTCCTCTTTTCGGCAGAGCCAAAGTGGCAGCGAAGGGTATTCAAGACACCGATGGCAAGAAAAGCACTGCCCATGCCGGTGAACATACCTGCCAGCATCTGCAGATGATGTACATCCTCTGGGGTAATATAGGAATACCAAATCCCAAAGGCGATAGCAACGACACCGGCAATGATTAAAATAAGATTGAACACGGGATTATCTTTCCCCAATATTTTACACAGCATAGTTTTATTCCTCCTCATAAATAAAGATATCTTCGATAGACAGCTTAAAGTATCTGGCGATTTTAAATGCAAGCAGTATAGAGGGATTATATTTCCCGTTTTCCAGTGAACTGATAGTTTGGCGAGAAACTTCCAATGCCTTTGCCAGTTCATCCTGCTTGATCCCCTTAGTCGTACGAATTTCTTCTAGACGATTTTTCATATAGTAACTCCTTTTGAATCCGCATGTAAAGCTAGCTTTACATAGAGTATACGATATTGAGAAGGATATGTCAAGTAAACTTTACAATTTTTCTCCGCCGTGAAAAAAATCACTGTAATTCCTTCAAAATATTTAAGAAGGGCAGGTATGGATCTGCCTGGGGAAAGGTTTCAAAGATTGCTAAAAGACATTGGCAATGACAGCACTGACCAGAGAGATGTCATAGACGCGGCTTGGCATATCATCTTTGTTTCCAACTTGGATGATGCTGAATATTCTATTTTTCTTACTCAAAATAATCCTCCTTATAAAATAGCCCGGTCTGATGACCGGGCTGAAGTATATCTTCATAATGAATTTTGCGAATTAGATAACTCTGATTTTGATTACACCTTCAGCAGAAGGAACATTTGCAACAGCTTCGGCTACATTAGCCAGTACGTAGCCGTATGCGCCGCGAACATTGCCGGAAATTGCAGTAACTTTATAGTTTGCAAGTAAATCAGAGGCCAGCTTCAGCGGATTTTCAACGCCCTTGGTTGCAATGGCAACTCTGCAAGCACACGCTTTTGCACCTAAGTTTACAGCAGGGAAGTTTACTGAGTTTACAATATTTCCATTTTCGATATAATCCATGGTCTGTTCTACCGCCATGGTTGCACAGTTGTCTTCTGCTTCAGCAGTAGATGCGCCAAGGTGAGGCAGACAGATAATATTTTCCTTGTTCAGTACACCGTCTGTTGGGAAGTCGGTCACATATTTGCCGAGCTTTCCTGCTTCTAAAGCAGTCAGCAGGTTAGCTTCGTTTACTAGCTTATCTCTGGAGAAGTTGAGCAGGATTGCACCGTCCTTCATCAGTGCGAACAGTTCGCTGTTGAACATGCCTTTTGTAGAATCCATAGCAGGAACATGGATGGATATGTAATCACACAGAGGGAGTAGATCTTTGACATCTTCTTTAACTTCTATGCAGGAGCACAAATTGTGCGCTGCTTTCACGCTGAAATATGGGTCGTAGCCAATTACTTTCATGCCTAAATCAGCGGCGGCGTTAGCAACCAGCACGCCGATAGCGCCAAGACCTACAACTCCGAGAGTTTTTCCCTTTATTTCAGTTCCTGCAAACTGACTCTTTCCTTTTTCAACTGCTTTACCTACATTTTCGGTCAGGGTCCCCGCCCATGCGATGCCTGCAGGAATATTTCTGGCAGCAAGGAACAATCCGCCCAGCACCAGTTCTTTTACAGCGTTGGCATTAGCACCTGGCGTGTTGAAGACAACGATACCTGCGTCAGCGCATTTATCAAGGGGAATGTTATTGACACCCGCACCTGCTCTTGCAATGGATAAAAGACTTTCAGGCAGCTGCATCTCGTGCATGTCCTGACTTCTTACCAGAATACCGTTTGCCTCAGAAATATCGTCAGAGACTGTATATTTATCAGAAAGGTGGGCAAGTCCCACGGGGGATATTTTATTTAAGGTTCCAATTTTGTACATGTAAAAGTACCTCCTAATGTATTTTCTAATTTAGAAAAATTATAACACCTTACCGCTTTACTTTCAAGGATTAAAGTGTTATAATAAGAAAATATTCGTTCTTATGTGGGCTAAGTGCAAATTTTGCTTTTGGCTGCGTAAGATAAATTCAAAAAACTAATGGAGGGCGACGAAATGACAAAACCAAATCGTGTATTTAACTTTTCCGCTGGTCCATCGATGTTACCACTTTCTGTCATCGAGGATGCAGCAGCTAACTTGGCTGATTATAAAGGTTGCGGCCAGTCAGTAATGGAAATGAGTCACCGTTCAAAAGAGTTTGGAAAGATCATCGAAGATGCAGAAGCTAACTTAAGAGAAATCATGAATATCCCTGATAACTACAAAGTTATGTTTTTACAAGGTGGAGGAACTCTTCAATTTGCAATGGTGCCATTAAACCTGCTTAGAGCCTCTAAAAAGGCTGACTACGTAGTAACAGGATCCTGGGCAAAGAAAGCATACCAGGAAGCTTGTAAATATGGGGATATTCGCGTAATTGCAAGTTCAGAAGAAGATACTTATACATATATTCCGAAATTCTCGAAAGACGATATCAGACCGGATGCAGATTATGTCTATGTCTGCTACAATAATACTATCTACGGAACGCACTTTAATGAGGTGCCTGATACAGGCGATATTCCGCTAGTAGCCGATATGTCCAGCTGTATTTTGAGTGAAGAAATTGATGTCAGCAAGTTTGGACTGATTTTTGCCGGCGCACAGAAGAATGTGGCGCCTGCAGGCGTAACTATCGTCATCGCCAGAGAGGACCTGCTGGGATTTGCAGATAAGAAAGTGCCGACTTATTTGGACTACAAGATTCATGCGGATAAGGATTCCATGTATAATACACCGCCATGCTTCCCGATTTATATTGCAGGTGAAGTGTTCAAGCTGATCAAAGAGATGGGCGGAGTGCCGGCAATGCACGCGGCGGATGTTGCCAAAGCAGAGAAGCTTTATAACTATATCGACAGTAGCGCCTTGTTCAAAGGTCCTGTAGCGAAGGAAGACCGCTCCCTGATGAACGTGGTATTTGTAACAGGTGATGCAGAACTGGATAAGAAGTTTGTTGCGCAGGCCAAGGAAGAAGGCATGGTAAACCTGAACGGTCACAGAACTGTAGGCGGTATGAGAGCCAGCATTTATAATGCGATGCCGATGGAAGGTGTTGATAAGCTCATCGCATTTATGAAGAAGTTCGAAGAAGAAAACAAATAAAGTATGCAGAAGGAACTGTTTCAAAATTAGTTTTGCTTCTTTTGCACCATTTTCCTTAAAAATACCGAAAATGGTGCATTTTTTAGAATGTAAAACCGACATTCTGCATCATTTATGGTGAAATAGAGGCTTATGGTGCGGATTTTCTTGAATGGGCTTTAAAATGAACCATAATTCTGGATTGAAATGGAATATTATGGAGAATTCGATTCCGGATTTGATGTTTACAGTTTCCAGATGAAAGCGAATTAGCAGTAATTATAGGTTTTTGTGCACCATTGTTCTCGTTTTCGGATAAAATGGTGCAAGTATCGTTTCTATTTTGAGACAGTCTTTTGCGTTAAAAATAAAAGGAGTAAATCGATGAAATATTTAATTTTGGTTCCCGATGGGGCAGGCGATGAAAATATTGAGCAACTGGGCGGAAAGACGCCGCTGGAAGTTGCCAATATGCCTTTTATCGACGGACTTGCGGCAAAGGGAGAAATCGGCATGGTAAGAACCGTGCCACCCGGTATTGCACCAGGTAGCGATGCCGCCAATCTTGCGGTAATGGGTTATGATCCTACGGTCTATTTGACCGGTCGCTCACCACTAGAAGCTGCCAGCATCGGTATTGAGATGTCTGATACTGATGTAGCATACAGAGCGAATATCATTACGCTTTCCGGCGAAGGCGCTTATGAGGATTTAATCATCAAAGATCACAGCTCGGGCGATATCACTACAGCAGAAGCAGATCAGTTGATTCAGGCGGTAAATGAGGCTTTTGCTGATGATGAAAAACTGTTTTATACCGGAACCAGCTATCGGCACTGTCTGATTGTACATAACGGTGAAACTGGCTTTGATCTGACACCTCCTCATGATGTGCTGGATCAGAAGGTAGGAGATTATCTGCCGAAAGGTGTAGGCAGCGAGTTTTTGACAGAGATGATGAGAAAAAGCTACGAGATATTAAAGGATCATCCAGTCAACAAGGCACGCATCGAAAAAGGACTGAACCCGGCTAACTCTTTGTGGATTTGGGGTCAGGGCAAGAAACCGCAGCTCTCTTCTTTCTACGATAAATATCAGATTACAGGGACTGCTATCAGCGCAGTAGATTTGATTAAAGGCATTGCAATCTGTGCAGGTCTTGACTCTGTTGATGTAGCGGGGGCGACTGGAACGCTCCACACTAACTTCGCTGGAAAGGCAGAAGCCGCTATCAGAGAATTTAGAGACGGCAAGGATTTTGTCTATGTCCATCTGGAAGGTCCTGATGAATGCGGACACCAGGGGGATATGGAAGGAAAAATTCAGTGTCTTTCCGACATCGATAGTAAAGTGCTGAAGCCGATTGTGGCGGCTCTTCGTGCTGATGGTGAGGATTTCAAAGTACTGGAGGTTCCTGACCATAGAACGCCTCTTGCAATCAGAACCCATTCATCTACGCCGGTGCCATACGTAATTTACGACAGCAGAAATGAAAAAACGGAAGACAGCAGTCGTCAGTTTAACGAAAAGGCAGGCATCGCAGCAGGTACTTATTTTGAAAACGGATTTGAGCTTGCGGATTATTTCTTTAAAAATTAAAAATTCTATCGAAGCAGTCAGCGGTGGGAAATTCCTGTCGCTGATTTTTTTATAGAGAAAGGCAAGTTGGCTATTCAAAAACGCATGGATTCATGTTAGAATAAATTTAGAGATAAAGATTTTAATAAGGTGGGTATATGATGGAGACTCAAAAAAATCACTTATGGAGAAATAAGGCACGAAAGGCGGCGGCGATGCTGCTTTCTTTTTCTTTGCTTTTTACAGCGGTAGGTACAGGCAGTGCTGTTTACGCCGCGGAAAAACCGGAAAGACCCGAGATCAGCGCAAAGAGCGGCATTGTCATTGACGGAGAAACTGGCACTACTATTTATTCTAAAAATCCTCACATCAGACGGGACCCCTTGAGCACCACCAAACTTTTGACCTGTATGGTGGCACTGGAGCATTTATCGCCGAAGGATACGGTGACCGTAACAAAATGGGCGGCAAACACCGGCGGCTCGACAGCCTATTTAAAGGCCGGAGAAAAGGTAAAAGTCAAAGACTTGATTTATGCGGCTCTTTTGCCATCGGGCAATGATGCGGCTGTGGCACTGGCTCATGGTGTATCTGGATCTAAGGCTAAGTTTGCAGTGCTTATGAATCAGAAGGCAAAGGAACTGGGCTGTGTGGACAGTCACTTTTCAAACCCCCATGGATGGAAAGCAAAAGATCACTACGCTTCCGCATATGATATGGCAAAGATTGCAAAGGCTGCCATGGAGGTAGATTTAATTAGAACAGCATGCAGCACGGAAATGTATAAAATGTCGAAAACCAATAAACATAAAGCGAGATACATATCTACGACTAATTATTTGGTTGCGGGAAAGAAATACCCGAAGTCTGGAGTTTTTGCAGGAAAGACCGGCACCTGGGATGGCAAAAATGCGTCACTGGTTTCAGCCTGTCAGCGGAAAGGAAAACTGGTCTACGCAGTAGTGCTGAAAGATACTACTGGCGGAAGATACACATCGACCAATAGAATTTTGAATTACAGCTACAAAAAACTGACATGGCAGGCTGAGAAAGAGAATTGATAAACTATGAGTAATGCATTGAAGAAAACATTATCTATACTGATTGTCATGATACTGCTGTTTTTTGCAGAAGCGCATGCCTTTGGCGCACAGGTGGAAAAACCGGATGTGACGGCAGGAGGCGCTATTGTATATTGCCAGAATACAGGAGAAGTTGTTTATTCTAAGAATATGAACAAAAAAATTGCTCCGTATAGTGTAACCAAGCTGATGACGGTGCTTCTCGCAGTGCAGAATCTGCCTTTAGACAAAGAAGTAACTATTTCTCACACGGCGGCTTCCCAAAAAGAGGCTTCCATGAATTTAAAAGCAGGAGAGGTTTTAACCGTAAAGGATTTGATTTATGGCGCACTGCTGCCGTCTGGCAATGATGCTGCTTATGCTCTTGGCGAGGCAGTATCTGGAAATATGAAAGATTTTGTTAAGTTGATGAATAAGACGGCTGTAAACATCGGCTGCGAAAACACCCAGTTTAAGAATCCAAATGGTATGAAACAAAAAGGTCATTACACTTCAGCCTACGACATGATGCTGATAACTAAGACCGCATTGTCTAACGATGTTATCAGAAAGGCGGCAGGAAGTACTTCCTACACTGTAAAAAAGACCAATAAGAGCAAGGAGCGAAACCTGAAGACGCATCTCAGTTTTTTAAAAGATAAGGATTCAGGCGTTTATGGTGGAAAGACAGGCTATTGGGATGCCAACAACTGCAGTATCGCTTTGGGCTACCAGAATGACGGACTGGAACTTTTTATTGTAGTGCTGGGAGATACGGCAGAAGAACGGACCAATGATGTAGAAAAACTGATTCGTTATGCCTGTGCTAAGGTAGAGGGTGTAAAGGTTATTGGCAAGGACAAAGAAAAAGGCAAGGTAAGAATCAAACACGGAGAAAAGACCAGTGTGGAGGCTTACACTGCAGAAACAGGTTATGCTTATTTGCCGAAAGAGGCGTCTAAGTCATTGGTTGCGACGCAGACTGTTATGCGCAGTGATATAGAAGCACCGGTTAAATCTGGAACTGTTGCAGGTAAGCTGGAAATCTATGTGGGTGATGAACTTGTTAATGAGGTCGACTTAATTATCAAAGAAGATATTGAAACTGGCTGGTTCACTTCTTATCTGGGTATTTCCAATTTGGCGGCAGTTTTAATCGGCATTTTTATCGTTGTGGCAGCTGTAGCTTATGTCTGGATTTCTGCGGCAAGAGCTAGGGCACGCCGTCGCAAGAGAAGACTGCGCCAGCAGAAGGTGATGGAAATCGCTTTAGAGGAAATGCGAAGAGAACAGGAACATAAGGAAAGAGATTGGCGGTTCTGACATGTTTGATATCAAAGAGAATTTAAAAAAGCTCCCGGATTGTCCGGGAGTTTATATGCATAAGGATAAACTGGGTCAGGTTATTTATGTTGGAAAGGCGATTTCTCTGAGAAATCGCGTCAGACAGTACTTTCAGAGTGCGGCAAAGACCAACCCCAAGGTACGGGCGCTGGTTTCTCATATTGCAGAATTTGAATACATTACCTGTAGTACGGAGATGGAAGCGCTGATTTTAGAGTGTAATTTAATCAAGAAGTATATGCCCAAATACAATGTGCTGTTGCGAGATGACAAGACCTATCCTTATATAAAGGTGACCACGACAGAGGATTTCCCCAGAGTTGTAAAGACGCGAATCATCGCAAAGGACGGCAATAAGTATTTTGGTCCCTACAGTGATGCAGGTGCAGTGAATCAGATCGTTGAGCTGCTCTCCAATATTTACTCGCTGAAAAGATGCAGCGCCAGAGAGTTTCCTGCAAGTCACAGACCTTGTTTGAATTTTCATATCAATCAGTGTCGTGGTGTCTGCGCAGGAAAGATCAGCCAAGCAGAATATAGGCAGCAGATTGACAAGGTGCTTGAGTTTCTCGGCGGAAAAGAAAAGCCGCTGCTTCGCAGTCTTTCGGAGAAAATGCAGGAGGCTTCGGAGAAATTGGAGTTTGAAGAAGCCGCCAAATATAGAGACTATATCTTGTCTATTGAGGCAATTTCCGAAACGCAGCGCGTTACCATGGTTCATGATAAGGACCTGGATGTGGTGCTGCCGGTCAAAGACCAGGAGAATTCTTTTATCGTACTGTTTACTGTCCGTGACGGTAAACTTTCTGGCAGAGAAAACTTTCAGATTCAAACTGGGGAAAACGATGCGAGAAGTGAAATGGTAATGGAATTTATCAAGCAGTATTACAGTCAGTGGGCTGTTGTGCCGCCGGAGATATTGGTAGAAGAGGAACCTGCTGACAAGGAACTTCTGGAAGAATTTTTGAGCAGGGATGGCAGAAAAGTACGGATTTTTGTGCCGCAGAAAGGGGAGAAGCGGGCACTTCTGAAAATGGCACAGAGCGATTGTATCGAAATGACTAAGACACTTTCACAGAAGGCAAAGCTCAACGAAGAAAAGCAGACGGCAGTACGGCAGCAGGTAGCAGATGTGATGCGGCAGGCAGGCTATATTCCGGAAGAAAAGAAGGCATATCGGATTGAGTCCTATGATATTTCCAACACTAACGGCGTGGATTCTGTCGGAGCAATGGTGGTCTTTGAAGGAACGAAACAGATTCGCAGGGATTACCGAAGGTTTAAGATAAAAACCATTGAAGGCCCTAATGATTACGGCAGTCTTCAGGAAATGATTTATAGAAGATTTAAGCGAGCGAAAGCAGGAGATCCGGCATTTGCAAAGCTTCCTGATGCAATTTTTATGGACGGCGGACAGGGACAGGTCACTGCAGCGAGAAAAGTACTCTTTGCGCTGGGGCTTGATATTCCGGTGGTGGGTATGGCAAAAGATGACAGCCACAGAACCAGAGCGATTGTTTTTGAAGACGGAAGAGAGATGGAACTTCGGGAAAGACCTATTCTGTTTAAATATGCAGGAACTATTCAGGAAGAGGTGCACCGTTTCGCGATTGACTATCACAGAAGTCTGAGAAATAAAAATGCGATTCGCTCTGTCCTCGATAATATCAGTGGTGTAGGGCCGACCAGGCGCAATGCGCTTTTGAATCATTTTGAGTCCATCGACAATATCAAAAAAGCCTCCTTGGAACAGCTTTCAGAGGTTCCCGGCATCACAGAAACAATCGCAAAGAACATAAAAGAATATTTTAGTTGATAAATTTCAGTAATAATGGTATATTATTAAGATAGTGAAGAAACAATTGGAAGCCGGTACAGATTCCGGCGAAATGGAGGATTAATATGGCAGAGAACAAGAACAACATGCAGGACGAGGCTGATATCATCACTTTAGAGTTTGAAGACGGCGTTGAACTGGAATGTGAAATTATGGGTATTTTCGATCATGCCGGTAAAGATTACATTGCACTGATTCCATTGGATGATTCAGATGATGTTTATCTTTATGGATATAATGAAGTCGGTGAAGACGAGTTTGAACTGGTTGATATTGAAGATGAAGAACTGTTTAACAGTGTTGTACAGGAATTCGATGCAATCATGGCAGAAGCTGAATAAAGTACTGCCGACCGAAGGCTTGTAATTCATAAGAACCGCTTCTATGAGGCGGTTCTATTTTTTGCGTGTGCCTAAAGCAGGTACTGATAAAATAAGGAGAAGGACGATGAAAAAATATGATATCATCATCGCAGGTGCAGGAGCCAGCGGTGTTTTTATGAGCTATGAGCTGACAAAGCTTTCTCATAAGGCAAGTGTTTTAATGCTGGATAAGGGAGCGCCGCTTGAGAAGAGAGTCTGTCCGATTAAGACAGGCAAGACGAAAACCTGTGTGAAATGCAGTCCGTGCCATATTATGAACGGCTACGGCGGCGCAGGAACTTTATCTGATGGAAAGTACAATATCACGACCCAGTTTGGTGGTGACTTGCACAAATATGTCGGAATAGACGAAGCGCTGGAATTGATGGAGTATGTGGACAGCGTACTTTGTTCCATGGGCGGTTCTGAAGCTAAGCTTTATTCCACTGCCGATTCTGATTTGAAAACTCGCTGCCTGCAGAATAATCTTCATCTGTTGGAGGCAAAGGTACGCCATCTGGGAACGGACAGAAATATTGAAATTCTTGGCAGAATTTTTGACTATATTAAGGAGAGAATCGACACTCAGTTTTATACGACCATAGAGGATGTGGAGCGTGCGGAAGATGGCAGCTTTGTAGTGCATACCAATAAGGGCGATTTTATATGCGACAAGCTGGTACTTGCAACAGGGCGATCTGGATCCAAGTGGATTTCTGGTGTTTGCGACAAACTGGGAATTGAGCAGAAAAAGAACCGGGTTGATATCGGCGTCCGTGTTGAACTTCCAGCTGAGGTATTTAAACATATTACCGATGCAGTTTATGAGGGCAAAATTGTCTATAAGACAGAGCGCTACAATGATATGGTGCGAACCTTTTGCATGAACCCTTGCGGTGAGGTGGTATCGGAGAATACCAATGGTATTGTTACGGTCAACGGACACAGTTATGGAGACCCGTCTCTGCATACGGAAAACACCAACTTTGCGCTTTTGGTATCCAATACTTTTACCGAGCCTTTTGAAGATAGTAATGAATATGGCGAATCCATCGCTCGTCTTTCTAATATGCTGGGCGGCGGTGTACTGCTGCAGAGATTTGGTGATTTAGTTAAAGGGCGTCGCAGCAGTGCAAGACGTATGGAAAAGTGTTTCACTCGCCCGACCCTTGGAGCAACGCCGGGGGATTTGAGTTTGGTGATTCCAAAGCGACAACTTGATAGTATCATTGAAATGATTTACGCTTTGGACAAAATTGCACCAGGAACGGCTAATGAAGATACGTTGCTTTATGGTGTAGAAGTCAAATTTTACAATTCTAAGGTGCGAGTTGATGAAAATCTGGAAACCTGTGTACCGGGGCTTTATGCCTTGGGTGATGGTTCTGGTGTGACACACTCTCTGTCGCAGGCTTCTGCCAGCGGGGTACATGTGGCAAGAATTTTAGCAGAGCAATATCGGTAAAACGTAGAGCTGCCACAGACTTACGGAAGAGTGTTTGCACCAAGATTGCCCTCAGGGTGATGGTTCACATAGAGATGCTAAAATGAATTACAGAACTTTACCCTTAGCTGGTTCAAAAAAAGGAAAATCTAACAGAGATTACAGTTAAAAGAGCAGTGGAGAACGACTTCTTTGTACTAATTTATTTGTATGAGGAGAAAATATAGGATAAAATCGGGTTGCGGAAGCAATCCACTCCTTTTTAGCCTGATTTGTAGATATATTTTCCTTTTTTATGGCAAACAAAGGGTGAAGTTCTGTAATGATAAAAAATTTTTCAGTGAATGTATCAAGCTGACTGATGTTTGGCTCAAAGTAATGGGATTTGCTAGGGCAGGTTTATTCAGCGAAAGGAAATTATTCTCAGCTATAGTCAATGTATCAGGAAAAATACGAAGAAACTCCAAAAAAGTTAAAAATTTTACTTGCATTTTTTCTGTAGTCATGTATAATAGAATAGTCGGCAGGAACACAGCTGATAAAATTAAATATGCGGTCTTGGCGGAATTGGCAGACGCGCACGGTTCAGGTCCGTGTGGGAAACCGTGGGGGTTCGAATCCCTTAGACCGCACCAAAGAAATAGATAGGCTTAGCCTATCTATTTTGCTATATATGAAATGAAATTTAATTTGGAGTCATTCGACTATGCAATTTATGGGATTTGACAAAATGTAGAGCCAGCTTTCGGGCTACATAAAGAAATAGCGAAGCAGCTGAAACTGCTTCGCTAAAGAGTTTATTTTAATCTTAATTAATGCTCAAGCCAGCACTTGCATATCCTACAACAGTATTAACCAGTGTTAGACCGCTTGCCGATGCAGAGAATACCAGCATCAGTCGGGTTCCAGCAGTTACTGGAATGTTGAGTCCTGTGAGAGAACCATTTAATAATGTTCCAATGGATATGATTCCAGTAAGTGATGGTGTTAAGTTGATTAAAGTTCCAGGAATTGGAGAGAACACATTATTAGGCGTTGTGGATTGATAGATTTGTGCATTTACGGCGACAGTGGAGCCCACCAGAGAGAGTGCTGCTGTTGTGCTGAAAAATGCACTGAATGAGGTAATTGTGCCAGCACGAGGAACCTGAAAAGCAAAGTTTGAAAGCGTTCCTGCAGCATTTGTAATATTAATGCTGGAACCTAATACTGTAAGTCCTTGCGCACTGCTTCCGAAACCAACAAAGGCAGGAAGTCCGGCAAGCCCACCAGCTATTGTTGTTAAAGCAACTGGAAGCCCTGAAGCAAATGGGATAATGGCACCGGTACCAGCTACGCCGGTAGGACCAACGGGACCAGTAGCACCATCAGCGCCAGCAGGACCGGTAGGGCCAGTTGCACCGTCAGCGCCAGCAGGACCGGTAGGA
>NZ_QWEQ01000021.1 GCF_009936045.1 Emergencia sp. 1XD21-10
GCATTTGAGTTTAAATTAAACGATGTGAAAAAAGTCATTTTACAGGCAAAAGCCAATGTGGAGTTTTGCCACAAAAGCTGGATTGTCATGCCTCAGGAAAAAGCGCAGATTATCCTGAATCGGTATCGGAGAATGATAGAGGATGCCAAGCATGTGGGGGTTATAACGGTAGAGGAAGGCGGACGCTGGAATGTAATCCTACGTCCTCAATTTCAAAAGGAGATTGTATTGACGCAGCAGCTTTTGGATTTTTTGATGAGGGGGTGCTGACATGGACCTGAAGAATCGTCTGTCCTTCGGACGTTCCTCATCGGTGGAAACTCGTCCTCTCGTTTCTTCGCTCATACTGGAAAGAGCATAAGGGAAAACCGCTTGCACATTCTGTGCAACTCTGGCAGTGCCAGAGGTTTTCCTCGCTTGCGCTTTTTCCTCATTATACAGAAATCATCTGTATGCAATAATCGGAAAGGAGTCCTTAACTTGGTACGCAAAAATTATATTTTATCAGAAAAGTCCTTAGAAATCATCCATCAAGTCATGGAAGAAAGGCATTTAAAATCAGAAACAGCGGCTTTGGAATATATCCTCCTGCAGCATAATGTGAGACAATCCATGGAAGAGCGTTTTGCCCAGATTATTTATGAGAGATATGCAGAAGTCCTGGAAAGCACTAGAGCTGCGGCAAGACAAACAGAGCAGGCTGTGCAGCTTACCCTTGACGCTGTGAATACAATCCTGATTGAAAGAGGATATACTGCATGCTATCCTGCAGATCGGGAACCATCGCCAATAATAGAAGAATCCCGGCGTCAGTGGAAGCGCAAGCTAGAGCGTGAGAAGCAGTTTAAAGATGACCGCAGACAAAAGCAAGGAGGCGTTAAGAAGTGAAAACGATTTATGTAAGAAACGTGGATGAACGTACACATACCATGCTGAAAAAGGCAGCAAAGGAAAGAGATATCAGTATGTCAGAACTTGTGCGCCAGCTCATGGACGGTTATGCAATGCGTACAGAAGTGGAAAACCTTGACCAGAAATATAGGGCATTTGCAACCGATTTACTTGCGTTGCAGCGTGCAGAACAGGAGAATCTCCAAAGACTTGTTACACGCTGCGAACGTATTTTTGCAAAGCTAGAAGGATTGATAGATGAAGGGAGTGAGCAGTATTGAGTAATAAATCACCGGGCGTTGTTGTGGTGACGACATTTTGCGGACCGAATCAGAAATACTTTGCAGGCTTTATTTCTTATATGGATAGACCTGAAGCGGTGCGTAGGAAATACATTGAGGAGTATGACATCTTTGCCGGATATATGGACTACATGGGAAATCCTGATAAGTCCTTGGGCATGGATTTTGAAAAACTAGAAAAAATATCAGGTCTTTTCACGGCACAAAAGGACACTTTGAGCGAGGATGAGATACAGAGCCTAAAAACAGTATATACAGATGCACAGGACAAAGGCAGCCTGATGTGGCAAACAGTGCTGTCTTTTGATAATGACTGGCTTGCACAGATGGGCGTATATGACAGCACTCTGCAGATTTTGGACGAGAAAAGGATGCGGAATGTAGCCAGAAGCGCGATCAATAAAATGCTGGAGAAAGAAGGATTACAGAACGGTGTTTGGTCAGCATCTTTTCACTACAATACTGACAATATCCATGTGCATATCAGTACCGTAGAGCCAGTACCGATGCGCCCGAAAAAGCGGTATGAGCAGTACGAAGTCGTACAGGTGGATGGGAAATGGCAGTATAAGAAAGAATTGAATCCAGAAACAGGAAAGATGGAGCGGATACCTATCCTGGATGAAAAAGGAAACATTGTAGAAAAGGAAGAATACGTAGGTCGGTTTCGGGAAAGCAGTTTAAAAGCGGCAAAAAGTACAATCGTCAGTGAGCTGGTCAATGACAAGGAATTGAATATCGAGATCAATAATTTAATCCGTCAGAGGCTGGTACAAAGTATGAAAGAATATGTACTGTATGATGATGAAGAATTTCGCAGCCGTTTTCTTGCGCTTTATGAAAAGCTGCCGGAGAATAAGGGCGTATGCAATTACAGAAACAGCGCAATGTCGCATCTAAGGACGGAAATTGACGATTTGACAGAGCTATATATAAAGAAATACCATGAAGGCGATTTTGAACGCCTGCAAGACAAATTAAGACTGCAAGAAAGTCGATACCAGGCAGCATATGGCGACAGTGATGATACATATGTGCAGAATAAACTGGATGACCTATATTACCGAATGGGAAATGCAATTTTACGGCAACTGAAAGAATATGATCAGTCTGTGAAGCAGACGGAAGAAACTATCTTGATACCAGAGCCAGAGCCGGAGGCATTAGAACCTGACTGGCAAGAGGACGCACAGGAAAATGAAGAGCAGGAAAAAGCACCGGAACCGGATTTGCAGGAAGAAATTTTGGGTGATTGTGATGATGTAGCAGCAGAGAGGCTGTTTGAGCCGAAAGGGTTAAAGAAATATTATCTCAACTGGAAGGACGGATACAGTAAAGCAAGAGATCAGATATACGTTGACCGTAATTATACAGGCGCGATTGAGACACTGCGGCGGCTATCTCAAAATGGTAATGTCCTAGCTATAAGCGAAATGGGAAATATCTATCATTTTGGACGTGGTGTGGAACCTGATGAAGAAGTGGCCCAGTCATTTTATACAGAAGCATTGGAAGGATTCATGGCTTGTTATGAAAGCGACCCTAGATATTGTGCCTATCGAATAGGAAAACAGTATTTGTATGGGCAGGGAACCGAAAAAGATGTCCAAAGGGCTGCAAGATATTTACAGGAAGCGGCAGACAAAAAACATAGTTATGCCATGTATTTGTTAGGTGGGCTATACCTGCAAGGCAATGGGGTGGAGCGGGATGTGGATGCAGCGCTGCAGTATTATATGGATGCAGCAGAGCTGGATAATCCATATGCGCAGTATAAATTAAGACAAATTTATGAGCAAGGTGAATTGGCTGATAAAGACACAGAAAAAGCATATTCCTATTATGCAGCTGCACTCAGTGCTTTTTTGAACCAGAAGGGAAAGGATGATAACATGCTGTACCGTATCGGAACCATGTATCTGAACGGCCGGGGGACTGCAGTCGATTATAGGTCTGCCGCTACTTTTTTACATGATGCAGCAGAGTTAAATCATCAGCAGGCAATCTATCAGCTTGGGAAACTGTATTTAATGGATGCGAACCCAGAGAAAGATGTGGAAAAAGGAATTAAATTTTTGAAAGAGGCTGCGGAATGGGGGAATATGTATGCCATGTACCATCTTGGAAAATTGGCAAAGCAAAGCGGAGACATTAACAGTGCAAGATCATGGTATGCAAAATCAGCAGCCATGGGCAACGAATATGCGGCAGAAGCTTTATATCGACTCGAAAAGCCACAGCAAAGATATCGTATTTTACCTCGCCAGACGGGCAATTACCAGTTGCGTGAGGCACTGGCATGGCTTCGCAGAAGTCTGGATGACACTGTAGAGAATTGGCTGAACCAGAGTGATTATGAAGAACTGCAGAAGGAAATTGCAGGAGAACGAGGATTTGAAATGGAGTGAAGATATTGATATACTTTTTAGTACAGAAATAAGAGGGTAGAAAGGAAAGCACAAAGTGAGACTAATTGAACAAAGGGCTGATTTGCGCTGTTCTGAGAAATATATGAAGCAGCGCAGTGGCAATCGAAAGAAGAGAAAGGAGCCAGGAGATCATCTTTCCTGGGAGGACCGGTTGACCATAGAGAGGATGCTCAATCGGGGCTGCTCGAAGCAGGCCATCGCAGAGGCGATTGGGAGCTGCAGGGCGACGGTTTACAACGAAATAAAACGCGGGCAATATGAGCATCTTAATTCTGACTTGACAACGGAGATGCGATACAGCCCGGAAATAGCGGAACAAAAGTATTGCGAACATCTAAGCAGAACGGGACCGCAACCTAAATTGATCAAGGATCCGGAACTGCGAAGTTACATAGAAAAAACGATTCTGGAAAAAGGTTTTTCTCCGGAGGCGGTGCTGATATCTGGTGATTATGCAAAGCAGGAATTTGAAGAAAGGATTACATCGGTCAATACGATTTACAAAGGAATTGATCTGGGCTTTTTTCCGAAGCTGACACGATTTGACCTAGCAGATGGATGGCATAAGAAAAAGACTGATAAGAAACCTAAGAACAAGGAATGCTCTGAGCGGAAAAAGGAAGAAAAAAGAACCATTGAGGACCGCCCAAAAGAAATTGATGACAGGACGACCTTTGGTAACTGGGAAGGCGATTGCGTCATGGGGCAGCAAGGCAACAAGAAATGCCTGCTAGTCTTCATCGAGAGATTGACCCGTATGACAATCATAGAGGAACTGGCTTATCACACGGCAGATGAGGTGCGTAAAGCTGTCAATCGAATTGAAAAGCGGATGGGAAAGGCATTCTACGATGTCTTCCAGACGATTACATTTGATAACGGATCAGAATTCTCAGATTGGGACAGTGTAGAGCAGGCCTTGTACCGTAAAGGCAAACGGACAAATGTCTACTTCTGCCATCCTAACTCCCCACAGGAGAGGGGGAGCAACGAGTGCAATAACAAGATGGTCAGGCGACGATTTCCGAAAGGGTCTGATTTTGACAGGTCTGTCACCTGCCACTCTGTAAAGGCTGCGGAACGCTGGATTAACGATTATCCACGTAAGATCTTTGCCGGCGAAACGGCAGCAGATAGGTTCTGGGCAGAGATTGACAAGCACGGGATTGACCTGCAGGCAGCATAACGGATTCTATCAGAAGTATAATATTTTTTGGAGTAGTTAAAATAGCGACTTCTTTTTTGTCATGCAATTTTAGCTTTTCTGCTTTACATTTTAACTTTTCAATAATGTTTTTTGAAATTCATATACAAAATTTTACCAAATTCAAAATAGATTTTAGCGTTTTTAAAATACTTTCAACCCGTTTTAAAAAAGATTCTAAAAAAACCTTGACATTTCCGGTTTTTGTGTGGGCAAATGTTTAAATTAACTTAATCTTGACAAAAATATGTCGGGGGGGGGG
>NZ_QWEQ01000022.1 GCF_009936045.1 Emergencia sp. 1XD21-10
GTATCATATTTAGGGGAAATCTCCCCAAAGATGTTAAGATTTTTTTAAGAAAAGCATAAGATTTCTTTTCAGGTTTATTTAAGAACTGTACCTTATGATAGAGATGTAAACAAACAAAGGAAGGGTAAAGATGGAGACATTAGAGAACTGTAGGGAATGGGAAAAGAGAATAGGACAGGCAGGGGCGGAAATACTTCCGTATCTTTTACTGACGGGACTTACATTTCTGCTTCTCTATTTGCCTGTCGAACAGGGAGCAATCTTTGGGTCAGAAGGGGATTGGTACAGTCAACATGTAGGAGCTGCGGAGGCACTGAGGCAGACTATGCTTTCAGCAGGGGGGATTTTCCCGCAGTTTGTCGGACTCGGCGGAGGGATTAACGCATATGATCTGGCTTACTACGGATTGCTCAGACCGGATGTACTGCTTTCCTGCTTACTGCCGAATATCGAAATGAAAGAAATTATTTCAGCATATGCGGCGGCTGGGGCAGTGGTGAGTGTCAATCTTACGTATTTTTGGCTGAAGGGAAAAAGTTTCGCGATGAACTTTGCGGCTTTCGGTGCGGTGCTCATGGCGGCAGCCACGTGTTTCTTCCATGCACATCACCAGATTATGTTCATCAACTATATGCCATTTCTGGTGCTGGCGCTGCTGGGCATCGACCGGATTCTCGCGGGAAAGAACAGTTTGCTTTTGACAATCGCTTTGTTTCTGATCTGTATGCACAGCTTTTACTACGCGCCGACCTGCATGGTCGTATGCTTTCTATATTTTGTACATCAGCTTGCGGTTTCGGGAAATACTAAAAAAGTAGTGGTTCAAATTACGGTGAAGACGGCTTTCGCAGTCGTAATTTCTATCTGCATGGCGGCGGTACTGCTCCTTCCGACGGGACTTGCCATTTTATCGACGGAAAAAGATGCTGGAAGTTTTGCGCAGGAGTCCATCGAAACTATCAACTTATCTTTCAGCGGACTTTTATATCAGCCTTACAGCTGCGGCATGACCTTGATTTCTTTGTATCTGCTGCTATTGTCTCTATGGGATAAGAAAAAACGCTGGCTGACGGCAGTGGTGCTTCTGATTCTTATGGTGCCAGCTGTTTGGTACGTACTGAGCGGATTTCTCTATGCTAGAGAAAAGATTCTGATTCCGCTGGTTCCGTTGATTGTCTGGATTTGCACAGATACGCTGGCAAGGATATTAGAGGGCAAGCAGAAAGCGCTGATGTTGCCGGCGCTGCTTTGTGCCGTACCAATTGTGCTAAGAAAAGAAGACGCGTGGGCGCTGCTAATCTTGATAGATGGACTTGTGGTATTGGCATGGGTGCTCGTTCAGAGAATGGGGAAAATTCCCCAAAGAACAAAGCATGTGCTTACGGCATGTCTGCTGTTGCTTCCTCTCTGTGCCAACTTTGGGGTGAACAAAGAGTTAGAGCACTGGCTGCAGAAAGATGATATGCGACAAAGCTGGTTTTCTTTCGGAGATATTACCATGTTTGCTTCAGAGCCGTTATACCGTTTTGACTATCTCAGCAATAACTACGTCAACAGTAACGTGTTGCCGGACGGTAGTCTGAACAAGACAGCCATGTATTCTTCGGTGACAAGCAGCACCTATGGGAAATTTTATTATGATACGATGGGAAACCCAATCAGCATACGAAATCGGGTAGTTCTCATGCCAAATCAGAACAGCCTATTCAATTACTTCATGGGAATAAGGTATGTTTTGACCGGAGAACAACAGGTGCCTTACGGCTATGAGCCGATTTTCAGGCGAAACGGTTACGTCCTTGCCGAAAATCCCGATGTGCTGCCCATGTGTTACGGCACCGACAAAGTGCTTTTACAGGAGAAAGCAGAGCGTGGGGGAATTAGTGAATTTCCAAAGACTTTGGCACAGCTTTGCGGTGTGAGTGCAGAAGCGCAAAATCCAGAGGAACTCTTTGAAGAAGCATTTCCAACGGTTTACGATGAGAGTGTGCAAGGAAAACAGACGGTACACCTGAAAGAAACGCTGAAGGGCAAAGCCCTTGTCATCAGCCTTCATATAGACAGGAAGGACGACAGGCAGGTGCTCATCAATATCAATGGAATGGCGAATAATCTGTCTTCATGGTATGCGCCGTATCCTAATGAAAACTACGACTTCACTTATGTACTGTCGGATTCTGCAGGACTTTCGGAGCTGGAAATTGCGATGAGCAGGAGCCGCTACAATATCGAGGATATCAAAGTCTACACTTTGGATATTCCGACAGCAGAAGCGCAGGACATTGCGGTGCCGACTCTCGCAGAGGATTTTCAGGCAAACGGCAGCGATATATTTCAGGGAATAGTAACGATGAAGCAAGATGGCTATTTTGTTACATCTTATCCATATAAGAAGGGCTTTCAGATTTTGGTGGACGGGAAAGCGCAAAAGGCTGAAAAGGTCAATACCGCTTTCGTGGGATTTCCACTGGAGAAAGGAAAGCACAGCATTCAAATCAGTTATAAAGCGCCGGGGTTTGCAGCAGGAGCAGCACTCAGCGCAGCGGCGATGGCAATGCTGCTGTTATCACAAATTATAGTATTTTTAAGGAAAAGGAAAAGAGAGAAATGAAGAAATTGCAGGAATCACAAATTGTTCGTTACATTATGACGGGCGGCATGACAACAGGGGTTAACTATATCATTTACATCGGACTAATGGCACTTTCTGTCAACTATTTAACAGCAAACACGCTTGCATGGCTAGGCGCAGTAACTTTCGCCTACTTCGCCAACAGGAAAGTGGTCTTCCACTCCAAAGGAGATAAAAAACAGGAGTTTCTTCAGTTCTTTTCGCTTCGGGCGGCAACTTTGGTCATTGAGAATTTACTGCTGCTGCTTCTGGTAGACTGCATTGGCGCAGGAAGCTTTGTGTCAAAGGTTCTCGTCAGCGTTATCACAGTGGTACTTAATTACTTTGCTTGCAAGTACAGTATTTTTAAACAAAGGGGTGTTTCACATGAATAAGAGAGATTTAATCAGTGTTATTGTGCCTTGCTATAATGAAGAGGAGTCTTTACCTTTATTTTACATTGAAACTGGGAAAGTACTGCGTCAGATGACGGAGGTGGACTATGAGATTATCTTTGTAGATGACGGCAGCGGTGATAAAACCAGAACTATTATGAAAAATTTGGCAGAAAAAGATGAAAAGGTCCGCTATGTAGTTTTTTCCAGAAATTTTGGGAAGGAAGCTGCGATGTACGCCGGGCTCAAAGAAGCCAGAGGGGATTATAGCGTGATTATGGATGCAGATCTGCAGCATCCACCAGCGTTGCTGCCTGAGATGTACAAGGTTGTCAGCTGCGAGGACTATGACTGCTGCGGCGGGCTCCGCCTGAGCCGCGAAGGGGATGGTTTTCTGCGCAGTCTGTTTTCTAAAGCCTTTTACAAAATCAGCAAAGGGCTCACCCACATGGATATGACCGACGGGCACGGCGATTTTCGTATGATGAACCGCACGGTGGTTAATGCCATTTTGGAAATGAAAGAATATAACAGGTATATGAAGGGACTTTTTTCCTTTGTGGGATTTGATACCAAGTGGATTGAGTACGAGGGTGTGGAGCGTGCAATGGGATGTACCAAGTGGAGCTTTAAGAGTTTGTTTGCTTATGCATTTGAGGGAATACTTTCCTTTTCAACGGCACCGCTGAAAGCGGCAGGTCTAATGGGAATTTTCCTCTTTCTTGCCGGTGTGGTGTTCATGGGCTGCAACCTGATACAGAGTATCTGGGTTCCGGGGGCGGTGAGCAGCTTGGACGTGATACTCTTTGTGGTACTGCTTCTGGGCAGCCTGCAAATGTTGTTCATCTATATTTTGGGCGCCTACCTGTCTAAGGATTACCTAGAAAACAAGAGACGCCCCATCTACATCGTAAAGGAAAAAAGCTGCTGATGCAGTAATTACAAGGATTCCAGCGCATCCAGACTGTGGACAGGGCTATAGCATACATGGTTTCGGCAGAGGTAAAAGTCGCTGCCTTCTTCCGGAATCTCATAATTTTTCAGATAAGGAGATACTTTATGCAGTGTCTCCTCTGTTTTTCTTGTTTTCAGCACTACGTCCATCTGAAGATCCCAAAGTCGGCACAGCGTGTCTGTGGATAGGTTTTCTGCGTCAGGCATAGTGCAGATGAGTTTGCCCTCTTCAAAAAGATCCTGGCTGACACTCCAAAGGTAAAAACTATTACCAAAGGGATAATCACTGCAGGCTCTGTCCATGAAAGCAGACTGCTTGTCAGCAATGTCCTCCCAAAAGCTTTCACCGGTAAGAAATGCCAGTTTTTTTGTAATATGAGCAGCGACGGCATTGCCGGAAGGCATAGCCCCATCATAAGTTTCCTTAGGGCGCAGAAAAAGTGCCTCACTGTCGGCAGCATAAAGGTAAAAGCCGCCCTCTTTAGAGTCGAAAAACAGTTTTATCATGGTGCTGCCAATCCGGTCTGCGCGTTCCAAAAAGATAGGATTGAAGGTCGTGCTGTAACATTCCAAAAGTCCCCAGATGTAGCAAGCATAATCGTCCAGCGTTCCTGCAAAGGCATAGTGACCCTGCCGCCATCTGGCAAAAAGTTTTCCCTCATCTTGGAGATGTTTCCAGATAAACTCCGCCGCGGAAAGAGCAGCTTCCAGATAATCAGCATTTTTCAGCTGTCTTGCAGCTTTTGCAAAGGCGGCGATAGCAATTCCATTCCAGCTGGTGAGAACTTTGTCGTCCTTATGGAGTTTGGTGCGTTCTAACCGGTAGTCGTATAAAATTCGCAGCACGTCTTCGTCGGGCAGAAGACCGTGGTCTTTGGTACTCAGAAGATTGGGGATATTTTTCCCCATAAAATTGCCTTGTGGTGTGATGTCGTATTGAGAACAGAAGGCTGCCGCAGGTTCCAGATGAAGAACACTGCGAATTTCCTCCGGTGTAAAGAGGTAATAGGTGCCCTCTTCACCGTCGCTGTCGGCATCTTGTCCACAGTAAAAGCCGCCTTCTGGATCTTTCAGTTCTCGCAGCATGTAGGAGGCGGTTTTATTTGCTACAGTCAGATAAAGGGGAGATTTTGTCTCATAGTAACATTGGCTGTACGCCATGAGCAACAGGGCATTGTCATAGAGCATTTTTTCAAAATGGGGAATAAGCCACTTATCGTCGGTTGCGTATCGGCAGAAGCCGCCGCCAATGTGGTCAAAAATGCCGCCCAGATACATTTGGGTTAGGGTCTTTTCTGCCATAGCCAGGTATTTGTCACCTTTTTTACTTTTCTGCGCCATGAGAAACAGTAGGTTGTGCGCTGCGGGGAATTTAGGACTGCTGCCAAAGCCGCCATACTTTCTATCGAAGTTTTTTACAAAATATGACAGGGCTTCTGCAATAGAATTTTCTGGATTCTGTTTTGTCTGAGGTGCAGCGGCTTCCTGCTTTTGAAGAAAGGCAACTATTTGACTGCCCTGAGTAAGGAGGGAGTCTCTGTCCTCGGTCCATTTTTGAGAGACTGCGGAGAGCAGTTCTAAAAGACCGATTTGACCGTATTTGGTATGTTTTGGAAAATAGGTTCCGGCGAAGAAAGGTGTCCTTTCAGGCGTCATGAAGATAGTAAGCGGCCAGCCGCCGGAACCGGTCATAGCCTGAGCAGCGCGCATGTAGACGCTATCGATATCGGGGCGCTCTTCACGATCCACCTTGATGGAGATAAAATGGTCGTTTAAGAAAGCAGCAACCTCTTCATCCTCAAAGGATTCGTGTGCCATGACATGGCACCAGTGGCAGGTGGAGTAGCCGATACTTAAGAATATGGGAAGGTCCTTTTCTGCAGCGAGGTCAAAGGCCTCTTCACACCAGGGATACCAGTTTACCGGATTTTCAGCATGCTGAAGAAGGTAAGGAGATTTTTCGTGTTTCAGATGATTCATAATAAAAACGTCCTTTCAAAGCTTTTTATATTCCTTAGTATGACCGATTTAGGGAAATTTAGACAGGAGAATAAAGTGGAGGCTGGTTAAATGAAGACAAAAAAAGAGGCAATCAACAAGACTGCCTCTTAGTTCTTTATTAATTAGCGAATCAGTGTATAAATTCTGATTGCGAAAAGTAATGCGGATATCCACATAACCCAAGGAATATCTTTTACTTTTTTGGTGAGGACCTTCAGAATAACCCATGCCAGAATGCCGAACATGATTCCGTTGGCAATGGAGTAAGTGAATGGCATGAGTACCAGGGCGAGGAACCCGCCGACCACGTCTGCAATGTCACCGTCAAAGTGCATATTTTTCACAGCGCCAATCATTAAAAGCCCAACCCAGATGAGAGCAGGTGCTGTTGCAAATCCCGGAATTGCAAGGAAAATTGGGGAGAAGAATAGTGCAGCAATAAAGAGAACAGCAGTGGTTACTGCAGTCAGACCGGTTCTGCCGCCGTTAGCAACACCGGCACTGGATTCTACATAGCTTGTAACAGTGGAAGTGCCCAGACATGCGCCGACGATAGTACCGCAGGCATCCGCCATGAGAGCGCCTTTTACCTTAGGCAGATTTCCCTTTTCGTCCAGCAGATTGCCTTTGGAAGCAACGCCGATTAAAGTGCCGACAGTGTCAAACAGGTCAACGTAAAGGAAAGAGAATACGATGACAAGGAACTGCACCATGTTTTCGCCAATCCATGCAAAGTCAAATGAGAAGAATGCAGGGGCAGCTGGGATAAAGCTTGCACCGGAAAAATCAGGGAACAAGGAATACACGCCAGCTTCAACATCAACTGCATACCAGCCGATTGCTTCTGCAATCATACCCAAAATCCAAGTAGCCAGAATGCCGATGAGGATATAGCCTTTAACGTTGAAGTGGAACAAAACTGCGGTCAGAATCAGACCAACAAGTGCAAGTACCACTTGCGGCGTTGCAAAGGAGCCCAAGTTTACCAGAGTGGAAGCATCGCCGATGACGATTCCTGCACCTTTGAAACCGATTAAACCGATAAAAAGTCCGATACCAGCAGTAATGCCGTATTTCAGATTAGCAGGCACATCGTTTACCAGCTTTTCTCTGAAATTGCACAGAGACAGCAGAATGAAGGCCAGACCTTCCACAAGGACCGCAGCCAGTGCGATTTTCCAAGGATCGTTGATGCCTTTTGCAGCAAGGTCATCGCAAACGGTGAATGCAAAGTATGCGTTCAGTCCCATGCCGGAAGCAAGGGCGATAGGGTAGTTGGCAAAGAATGCCATGAACAGAGTTGCAATAGCAGCGGAAACAGCTGTTGCAGTGAAAACGCCTGCGCTGTCCATACCGGCTGCTGCGAGCATGCCCGGGTTTACTGCAAGAATGTAAACCATTGAGAGGAACGTAGTGGCGCCGGCGATAACTTCGGTTTTCACATCAGTGCCGTGTTCCTGTAGCTTGAATAATTTCTCCATAGTAGTACGTTTCTCCTTTGTCTTAAAAAATAAAAATAGATATGTCCATTATATATGCTAGAGGGCGCAATGTCCAAGAAAAAATTTGAATTTGGGCAGATTTTGGATAGTTTTGTCGAAATTGGTGCTTGAGTTTGTCTGTGTTCGGCAGTATGATAAAAGCATGAGAATATTAGAGTATATTGTGGGATTTGTCATGAGCCTTGCACTGGTACTGATACTATTGATTACTGCAGTGGAGGCGGTCGTTTATTGGAGTCCCGATTATTTTAAAAGTGAATACGAAAAATATGATGTGACAACGAGTGTAGAGATGGAAATGGAAGATCTGCTTCATGTCACTGATGAAATGATGGCATATTTGCGTGGGGACAGGGAAGAACTGCAGGTGCCGACGATGGTTGCCGGGCAGTCCCGCGGATTTTTCAGCGCCAGGGAAATTGCGCATATGGCAGATGTGAAAGAATTGTTTTTTGGTGGTATGATGATAAGACGGTGGGCGATTGTAGTCTTTGTTGTGTGCTTTGGCTGGCTGTTTTTGCGAAAACGGCTTTTGCTGACTCCTAAGTTTTTACTTTGGGGGATTTTGGGCGTGCTTGTGGTCTGTGCTGTCTCCGGCTTGATTGTGGCGACGGATTTTCACAAATACTTTGTCATCTTCCATCATATCTTCTTCGACAACGACCTGTGGCTTTTAGATCCAAAGACGGATTTGCTCATTCGCATTGTACCGCAGCCTTTCTTTGTGGATACAACGCTGCGGATTGTGCTGACTTTTGGCGGATGGCTGGTGGCGGTGCTTATGATTTGCAGCTTTTTCGTGTGGCGGCAGCGTGTGATGCAGCGTCAGTCCCATGACACAAGACGGACTGCGGCGTGAGCAGGACATTTGCCGATTGGACCAGTGTTATAATTCTTTAGTTTTTAGATTTTTGACCGCAAAGCCTTGTTTTGGGCAGATGACGGTCAGAGTTAAAATTTTTGTTTTTGAGGATTTGACCGTACTGATGCGTTTTATATGAAATGCGGTCAAAATTGGGAGCTCAATGATATTTGCAATTGCAGGGATATGTAAAATAATGGGAGATTCGTTGAATTTGCCTGTAAATATAATACTAAAAATTGGAAATTCGTGTGGATTTGAGGGAGTTTAAGGGGATAGGCAGCATGTTGTTAGCAGAGGAAATGGATTTTATGACCGCAAGTTGGATGATCTGAGCAAATGCGGTCATTTTTGTAAAACAAGAATTAAAAAAATGACCGCAATGTCTTAGAATTGGCATGTTGCGGTCATTTTTGCAAAAACACGAAGTTTATCGAACGTAAACTTTTGGAAGTCTCTGGCCGAAAGCGCAGCAGATTTCGTAATTGATGGTGCCAGTTGCGTCTGCAATGTCGTCGGCAAGGATTGTGTTTACGCCGTCTGTACCCATGATGATGACTTCGTCTCCAACTTTTACGTTTGGAACGTTTGATACATCAATCATGCACTGGTCCATGCAGATATTTCCGGCAATCGGGCAAACTACACCGTTTACGATGACTTTTGCCTGTGCGGAGTACGGACGAGGATAGCCGTCTGCGTAACCCAGGGCAATGGTAGCAATTTTAGATGGTTTACTGGAAATGTATTTTCTGCCGTAGCCCACAGAAAAGTTTTCCGGCACGTCTTTCAGGTGGACGATGTTAGCCTTGACGGACATAACCGGTTTCAGCGCCAGCTGGTTTTTATCTACTTCATGGGAAGGATAGCAGCCGTAAAGGATAATGCCTGGACGCACTGCATCAAAGTGAATGCTCGGCAGTTCCATGATGGAAGCGCTGTTTGCAAGGGTTCTCATCGGCACGTCAACGCCTGCTGCAACCAGTGCTTCGTAAAAACGATTGTATTTTTCTTCCTGCTGGTGGGAGTAGGTCTTGTCGTATGCGTCAGCGGTGGACATGTGGGAAAACAGACCTTTGATTTTGAAACCTGCCAGCATGGTGATTTTCTTAATATCAAAAATTGCGTTATCAATGTCATCTGCAAGATAACCGATTCTACCCATGCCGGTATCAACAGCGATTAGACCGGAAACAGTTTTGCCTGCTTTGAGAGCGGCGTCGCTGATGGCTTTAGCATTGGAAGCGCTGCAGACCACCGGTGTGATGTCGTATTCTACGATGGTGTCTGCATACATGTCCGGCGTCAGTCCCAGCATGATGATTTCTTCTGTTGCGCCAGCTTGGCGAAGTACGATGGCTTCCTGCAGTGTGGCGATGGCAAAGGTTTTTACGCCGTTAGCACGCAACACGTTTGCGCACATTACTGTGCCATGTCCGTAAGCGTCAGCTTTGATGACGCCAATCATTTCTTTATCTGCGCCGACTTTTGCTCTGATATTTTTGATATTGTAGTCTAAATTGGTTAAATTGATTTCAGCCCATGCGGGTCTGATTGCGTCCTTATACATAATCTCAAAATCCTTTCTTCGTAATAGGAACTGTGTTTTTAGAAAGGGAAAGGCACCGCCTGTTTCCCCTTTCTACGATTGTCGTATTTGTTAAGCCTGGTGCCAAAGATTGCAGCAAAACCAAATTACAGCTGCGGGGTTCTGTGAATGATATCGTCTCTGCCAGGCCCATTCGATACTAGTGTAATTGGGAATCCAATCTGACGTTCGATTTCGTTGACATATTCCTGGCAGGCTTTCGGCAAATCTTCCCAATTGCGAATGCCGCTTACATCGCTTTTCCAGCCGGGCATTGTTTTCAGTACCGGTTTGGCGGTTTCCAGATAAGTGGTATTCGGGAAATCCTGATGGATTTCTCCATCGATTTCGTAGCCGACACAGATTGGAATTTCATCCAAATATCCGAGCGGATCGATAACGGTTAAGGCAACTTCTGTAGTTCCCTGCATTCTGCATCCATATCTGGTAGCAACTGCATCGAACCAGCCAACCCTGCGCGGGCGCCCGGTGGTGGCGCCGAATTCGCCGCCGTCGCCGCCGCGGCGGCGAAGTTCGTCAGCTTCTTCTCCGAAGATTTCGCTGACGAAGGCGCCCGCGCCAACTGCGGATGAGTAAGCTTTTACGACGGTGGTAACTTCTTTGATTTCATATGGCGGGATACCTGCGCCTACAGCGCCGAATGCCGCCAACGTAGAGGATGAAGTAACCATTGGATAAATGCCGTGGTCTGTATCTTTCAGCGCGCCCAGCTGTCCTTCCAGAAGGATGTTTTTTCCTTCGGAAATAGCCTGGTGAAGGAAAGCGGAAGTGTTGGCAACATATGGTTTTATCATCTCTTTATATTGCTTCATGGTTTCCATGAGATCGTCAACTTTGAGTGCAGGTTTGCCGTACAAATTGACAATCATCACATTCTTTAATGTGCAGACGTTTTCCAGTTTCTCACGAAGTTTATCCTCCGGCATGAAGAGCTCGTTCACCTGGAAGCCGATTTTGGCGTATTTGTCGGAGTAACAAGGTGCGATACCGCTTTTTGTGGAGCCGAAGGATTTTCCGCCAAGGCGTTCTTCCTCGTATTCGTCCAGCAAGATGTGATACGGCATGACGATGTGGGCGCGATCTGAAACCAGAACTTTTGGCGCAGGGACGTCCCGGTCTGTCAAGGATTTGATTTCCTCAATCAGCTTCGGAATGTTCAGTGCTACGCCGTTGCCCAGAATGCTGGTGGTGTGTCCGTAAAAGACGCCCGATGGCAACATGTGCAGGGCGAACTTACCGTAATTGTTTTTGATGGTGTGTCCTGCGTTGCTTCCACCCTGAAATCTGACGATGATGTCGCAGTTTTCAGCCAGTGTGTCTGTGATTTTACCTTTTCCCTCGTCGCCCCAATTGGCGCCGACAATTGCTTTGATCATAGTGTAACCTCCTATTCGTTCACGTTTAGACGGGTTTTGCCTTACAGATGCGCTCCCCGATTAAACGTTAATTTCAGCAGTGAGACCAAGCAGCGCCTCATTTGCTGATAGAATAGGCTTTATGACCCCGCTGAGAAACTCTGTTGTCTGCTGTGGGGCTCTGCCCACATAGTTTTCCGGTTTCAAAGCCTTCTGTAAAGCCTCTTTTGTTATATGAAAGGCTGGGTCTGCCGCAATACGATCTAAAAGATCATTTGGCTTACCCTGCTCTTTGACAACTTTGCCCGCTTCCATGGAATGTACGCGGATTCGCTCGTGCAGTTCCTGACGGTCTCCGCCGGCTTTTACGGCATCCATCATAATGTTCTCTGTAGCCATAAAAGGAAGCTCTGCCATCAAGTGTGCTTCGATGACTTTCGGATAGACCACAAGACCGTTGGAAACGTTGATATATAATTCTAGGATTCCGTCCACCGCAAGGAATGCTTCGCTGACGGAAATTCTCTTGTTTGCTGAATCGTCCAGAGTTCTTTCAAACCACTGGGTTGCAGCTGTCAGCTGCGGGTTCATGGCATCACTCATGACGTAGTTGGCAAGGGCTGCCATACGCTCTGAACGCATAGGGTTTCTCTTGTATGCCATGGCAGAGGAGCCAATCTGGTGCTTTTCAAAGGGCTCTTCAACTTCTTTCATGTGCTGCAGCAGACGAATGTCGTTGGAAAATTTGTGTGCGGACTGGGCAATACCTGCCAGCACGTTCAGCACTCTGCTGTCAATTTTTCTGGAATAGGTCTGGCCGGAAACCGGGTAACAGCCGGGAAATCCCATTTTGTCAGCAATTTTCTGGTCTAAGGCTTTGCATTTTTCGTGGTCGCCTTCGAAGAGTTCCATAAAGGAAGCCTGACTTCCGGTAGTTCCTTTGGAACCGAGCAGTTTGAGACTGTCCAGAACGTATTCCAGATCCTGCAGGTCCATGACCAGATCATTGAGCCAAAGGGTTGCACGCTTGCCGACAGTGGTAGGCTGCGCTGCCTGATAATGGGTATATGCCAGCGTTGGAAGGTCTTTGTAGGTGTCTGCAAATTTAGCTAAAGAAGCGATGGTGTTGATGATTTTCTTTTTTACCAGCGTTAAAGCTTCGCGCATGATAATCAGGTCTGTGTTATCGCCAACATAGCAGCTGGTTGCGCCAAGGTGAATGATTCCCTTTGCATCCGGGCACTGCTGACCATAAGCGTACACGTGGCTCATGACATCATGTCTGACTTCTTTTTCTCTCGCCTTTGCGACATCGTAGTTGATGTCCTCGGCGTGAGCCTTTAATTGGTCGATCTGCTCCTGCGTGATGGCAAGCCCCAGTTCTTTCTCAGCTTCTGCCAGTGCAATCCAAAGTTTTCTCCAGGTGCGGAATTTCATGTCCGGCGAAAAAAGATACTGCATTTCCTTGCTCGGGTATCTTTCTGAAAGCGGACTGGTGTAATTGTTTGTTGACATACGAAAACCTCCCTACGTAATCTATAAAAATAACATATTATTATAGCATTTTACACGGGGAATTTCAAGAGCAGGACTATCGTATTTTTGCAATCATGAAGGATTAACTTAAAACGGTTGTTTTTGGAAAAAGTGTATAAGAAAAAGGCTGAATCTTAACCGAGAATTAGAAAATGTTAAAATAATGTATAAAAGTAATCGGTCAGATTCTCATTATAGTTATGGAAGGCTCATCTATTACTGTTCTCCACCCTAAAAACTTGCGTTTTATGCAAGTTTTGCGTGAAATTGTTTGAATGATTACAAAAAATGCAAGATATGAGAAAGGTCAAGATGAATTATTTATACACTTTTTTTAGAAAATCGTAATATAGGTTGAATCTCTTTACTTTCATAGGTCGTTCGCATATAATTTCTGACAATAAGCGTCAGTTCTTTAAGGTAAACATAATTGGTCTGATTGGTTCCTTGACCATTGCAATTACATCATTTTTCTTAAAAGCGCCTACATCAGATGCGTGTAAATCAGAAAAGGTTGAGATGGTGCTGACCTTGTATGAGACGCTATCAGATAGAGAAAAGGAGCTTTTTCGAAATAGAATAAGCTAGTGTTGACCAATCCTGCCAGATAACATATAATCAAGGTATATTAATTTAAGGAGGATGAAAGATGAGTTCAAGGGTTTATTTTACAGACATGCATGTAGGCATGGGCGATAGTTTGCTGGACAAGTTTGAACGTTTAATCACAAAAGCAGGCATCGATCAGATTGACTTTCAGGATAAATTTGTAGCAGTGAAACTCCACTTCGGTGAGTTTGGAAATATGGCATTTCTGCGTCAGCAGTATGCTAAGGTGCTTTGTGACCATATCAAGGCGAAGGGCGGCAAGCCATTCCTGACAGACTGCAATACCTTGTATGTGGGTTATCGCAACAATGCACTGAATCATTTGGATGCAGCATATATGAACGGCTATAACCCGCTGGCAACAGGTGTACATACCATTATTGCCGATGGTCTGCGCGGAACTGATGAACGTGAAATTCCGGTAGAGGGCGGCGAATATGTAAAAACCGCAAAGATTGGTGCTGCCATTGCAGAAGCAGATGTAATCATTTCTTTAACCCATTTTAAAGGGCACGTTGGTGCTGGCTTTGGCGGCGCTATCAAAAATATCGGCATGGGAGCCGGTTCAAAGAAAGGCAAGATGGAAATGCACAGCAGCGGCACTCCGATGATTAACACAGAGGATTGTATCGGCTGCAGCATGTGCGTGAAGAACTGTGCCAACGATGGTGTCCATGTGATCGATGGAAAAGCAGTGATTGATGAAGATAAATGTCTGGGATGCGGCTACTGCATCGCTTACTGTCCAAAGGGCGCTATTGCAACGAAGTGGGACGAAGCAAAGCCGGTGATGAATAGAAAGATTGCAGAATACACCAAGGCAGCCTTAGCCGGAAAAGAGGCATTCCACATCAATATGCTGATAAACGTATCTCCTGACTGCGACTGCGAGGGCGGAAATGACGTTGCAGTAATTCCTGATGTAGGCATGTTCGCTTCCTTTGATCCCATTGCCATCGACCAGGCCTGCGTAGATGCAGCCAACAAGCAGCCGGTGATTGCTGGCAGTGCGGCTGATAAGTGTGCCTGTCATGATCATGGATGTGGCCACGCACATGGTCACGACGTGTTCAAAATCATGCACCCGGATACCGATTGGGAAGCGGGACTGATTCACGGCGAAAAGCTAGGCATCGGCACCAGAGAATATGAACTGATAGACGTAAAATAATTTTTAAAACAGACAGACAGCAGATGAATCCGCTGTCTGTTTTTTGTGCAGAAGTAGTGCAGGGGTGCTGCGGAAGTCGGCGCCCCAACCTTTCTTACATTTTCCTTACATTTCTTAAATTTTCTCCAAAGTTATAGACGGTTGTGAGATTGTCGTGATATAGTAGTGGAAGAATTAGGAAAGGGGAGAAATATGTTAAGATTAGAACGAGTATCGAAATTCTACTCAAGCGGCGGACTGGTTTCTACAGGGTTCAACAAGATTGACCTAAATTTTGAAATGGGTGAGTTTGTCGCAATTACCGGAGAAAGCGGGAGCGGAAAGTCTACACTGCTCAACGTGATTTCTGGACTGGATTCCTTTGAGGAAGGCGAAATGTATATCATGGGTCAGCCGACCAGCGGATTTTCCAAAGAGGATTTAGAAGAATACAGAAAGAAATATATCGGAAATATCTTCCAGACGTTTCATTTAATCAACAGCTATACTGTGTATCAGAACGTAGAGCTGGTACTTTTGATGAGCGGATATGACAAGTCAGAAATTCCGGAGCGGGTACGAGAAATTATAGCGAAGGTCGGACTTTCCTCCTACGAGAAAACCAAGGCCTCCAAACTTTCCGGCGGACAAAAGCAGCGTGTTGCCATTGCCAGAGCGCTGGCGAAAGAGACGCCGATTATCGTAGCTGATGAGCCGACTGGAAATCTGGATAGTAAGTCAGCGGCGGAAATTATAGAGTTGCTGCACCAGCTTTCTAAAGATAAGCTGATCATCATCGTAACCCATAATTATGAGCAGGTTGAGCCTTACGTGACCAGAAAAATCACTATGCACGATGGAAAAGTGGCAGAAGATAAACGGATGGCAGTGACCATCGGCAGCTGCGGGGACGCGGAGGAGTCTGTCGAAACTGCGAAGGCAGACGGCCTTACCTTAGGAAGTATGGGACGGCTTGGCGTGCGCAATACCTTTAATATTCCTGCAAAATTTTTCCTGCTGCTGACGGTTTTTTTGTTCCTGTGCATGAGTGTAATCAGCCAGTACACATCCTTTAAGAACATGGGGGATATGGATACAGGCGGTTATAACTACTATTTCATGGATACTGACAGAAATAGAATTCTCTTTACTAAAGAGGATAGAGGCGAGTTGACCGAGGACGATTATGAAAAGATTGGAAAAATAGATAATGTAGAGCGAATTATCAAAAATGATCTCATGCTGGATTTAATCACCGATGTATCGGACGATTTTGAAAATGGAGATTTTTACATTACTTCTAAAATAGAAGAAGCAAAGGTTATGGAAGGACAGCTTGTGGAGGGCAGAATGCCGAAATCGTATAACGAAGCAGTCCTGATGATTCCGGAAGACGGTTATGCCGAAGCGGTTATCGATATGGTGATGAAAGCCGACAAGGTCGATGCGCGCAATCAAAATACAGGAAACAGTATTTTGCGTAAAAAAATGAAAGTCGTTGGCTACGGTTATCTGACCAAAGAACAACAGGAGACTTTAGACGAATCAGATATTTTATATGAAGCTTTATATTGTGTCGGTGAAGAGACTTTGGATGATATCAGATTGACAGTGCTGGAGCACCAGTGCAGCCAGGAGATTGTCTTTGCGGATAACATTTTAAGTGGGGACTCCGGTGCAGGCGTTTTACCAATCAAAGCAAGCGACAAAGTGCCTAAGGGTGAAATTTACGTGCCTGCAGACATTGCTGCGCTCAGTACGGAAAGCGCAGTAGGTAAAACTTTGAAACTGATCAATAAGAGCTTGTATTTTGAAAGCGAAATCAACTTCAGTGTGGGTGCGGTTTACAACCAGAGTAATCTGAAAACCCTCCTTGAAATCGAGAATTTTGAAGAGGTGAGCGGCAGTCTCTTTATCAATCCGAAGGACTATGCAGCCCTGTTTGACAAAGGGAATTTCCAGTCCTCCGTCCGTGTAAAAGACGATAAGCTGACTAAAGAAACAGCGGCGGAAATTGAAAAGGAGGGTTACCACACTTTCTGTGTACATGACGGATATGTGAGCTACGCCGGTGGTTTTGGAGTCATTCTCACTACATTTTACACCATCATGCTGGCGGCAGTGCTGATTGTGCTGTTCTTCATCACTTATTTCATCATTAAGCTAATCTTGAAGTCGAGGAACATCTATTTTTCGACTATCCGTATGCTGGGTGCAAGCAAAGAAAACTGCAGCAGTCTGCTGAAAGTAGAACTTTTTGCAGTGTTCAATATTGCTTACTTTATTTGCATGGGGCTTTTGGCGCTGGTAAAGTTGGAAGTGGTGAAAGTCGCTTATCTGCAGCAGTTGGTGTCTTTCCTTTCTATCGGGGATGTAGTGATTCTGTATGTAGTGCTCTGCCTGATGTCGGTACTTCTGGCGGGCAGATATGCCAGACAGCTATTTAAAAAGACAGCGATGAATGCGTATAAAGAGGAGGTGTAAGAGATGATTCGATTAACAAATGTAAACAAGTATTTTAATAGGAAGAAAAACAACGAAATCAGAGCCATTGACCACACCTCTATAGAACTTGCTGATAAGGGTCTCGTCACTTTTTTGGGAAATTCCGGCTGCGGAAAGACGACTCTGCTCAATGCAATCGGAGGTCTCGACAAAGTTGACAGCGGTGAAATTTACATCGGCGAGGAGAGACTGACAGGTCGTTCTGACGGGAAGAAAGACGAAATCAGGAATGCAAATATTGGATATATTTTCCAAAACTATAATCTCATTGAGGATGATACAGTTTTTAACAACGTAGCGCTGGTTTTGCGCATGATGGGGATTAAAGATAAGAGAGAAATCGAAGAGCGGGTCATGTATATCCTAAAGCGTGTAGGCATTGATCGATACAAAAACCGCCCGGCGAAAATGCTTTCCGGCGGAGAGCGGCAGCGTGTGGGGATTGCCCGTGCCATCGTAAAAAATCCAAAGATTATCATTGCTGATGAGCCGACAGGTAATCTGGACAGTAAAAATACGCTGGAGATTATGAATATTATTAAGGCAATTTCCCGGGAAAAGCTGGTGATTCTCGTCACCCACGAGAGAGAAATCGCGGAATTTTACGCATCCCGTATTGTGGAAATTGTGGATGGAAAAATCGTCAGTGACAGAGAAAATGCCCACAATAGCGAACTGGATTATCGGCTGGAAAACAAAATCTATCTTCAGGATATGCAGGTGCAGCAGGAGCTGGAATTAGAAAATGTGAAGTTAAAATTTTACAGTGATAAGAAGGACCAGCAGCTGGAAATCAAGGTAGTTCTCAAAAACAACAATCTATATATCGAAACTCCCGCTGGAATAGGAGAAGGTTCAGAAGCGGTGGAACTGGTCGATGACCATTACCGGAAAATTTCCAAAGACGTTTACGAGGCGTATGAATTTGACTATGCAAATATGCTGGATCAGAATTTTACGCCAAAGTACACCTCCATTTTTAATCCGGTGACTATGATTGCAGGTGGATACAAGAAAATTTTTTCTTATTCCCTCATTAAGAAAATTTTGCTTGTAGGGTTCATCATGGCGTCTATGTTTGCCGTTTATGCGGTAAGCAGTATTGCTGGAATTACCAATATTACAGACGATAAATTTGTCCAGGTTAATCAGAACTACTTGACGGTGAACGGGGCAAAGGTGACACCGCAGAACTTTAAAAAATACGAAAATATGGACGGCATTGATTATGCGCTTCCGGGCAATTCCCAGGTGAATTTCGCCTTTCCTCTGGATGATTATTACCAGACCAAAGGTGCGCAGGTCAGCTTAGCAGGATCCCTGACAGCTTTGGATATGGTAGAGGAAGAAAAACTGTTGGAGGGCAGAAATGCAAAGGACAGTTCGGAGATTGTCATCGATAGAATCACGGCGGATAGCTTTCTTTCTAACGATATGCCGAAAATGATTGGCCTGCTTTCAAAGGAACAGATTATTGGAAGAAAGGTAACGTTGCCGCGTCTGGGAGAATTCACGATTGTGGGAATTACTGATCAGGGAAGCCCTTCAATTTACGCAGACAGAGAGCTTTTTATGGATATTCTGATGGTGCAGGCAGAAATGCGTACGGAAGAAGATTCCGGATACACTGAAGAAAGCGAGGAGGCGATGCCGTTGGTGCTGTCCTACGGACTTCGTGACCGGGAAACGGTGACGCTTGTCGAAGGAGCGGCGCCAAAGAAAACCGGGGAAGTGTTGATTCATGAAATGCATCGATACGAGTCAGCTATCGGAAGTAAGCTCGATGTGAAGGTGAATGGTAAGAAGCTGACTGTCTGCGGTTATTACAACGATAAACGCGGTACAGACGCACTTTATGTCAGCAAGAATACAGCCATAGATTATCTGATGGAGGACCAGACAGAGATAGTGCTTTCTCCAAAGGATAAGGAAGCCACCTATCAAAACCTATCGGCGCAAAATGTCAAGGTCACAGATAATTATACTGCCGACAGGGAGTCTTATATCGATAGCTGCAAAAAAAAGATTATCGCAACAATTTTGGTGTCCGGCATTATCTTGCTCATTTCTCTTCTGGAAATGTATCTCATGTTGAGATCTTCTTTCCTCTCGAGAATTAAAGAGGTCGGCGTGCTTCGTGCAATCGGTCTAAAAAAGAAAGATATTTACAAAATGTTTGTCGGCGAAATCATCGCAATGACTACATTGACTACGATTCCGGGCATGGCGGTGATGGCATACATCTTAAATGGAATTTCAAAGATTCCAATGATCGGAGAACAGTATCTGATGAATCCGCTGGTATTGCTCATCAGCTTTGGTCTTGTGTTTGGATTTAATCTGGTAGCGGGACTACTGCCTGTATTTAACACCATGCGCAAAACGCCGGCAGCGATTTTGTCAAGAAACGACGTGAATTAAGATACACGAAAAAATATGAAAAAGTGGGTTGCCCCTTTTGGGTCAACCCACTTCTTCTTAAGATTGAGATATATTTGGATTAGAATGTACACTTGCTTGTATTTTTCCATATACCGTTCTTTTCAGCTGCTTTGATAAGGTCTTCTCTGAAGTCAGGGTGGGAGATGTTGATTAACATTTCGGCTCTTTCCCAAGTAGATTTTCCTTTCAAGTTAGCAGCGCCGTACTCGGTTACGATATAGTTGGTTGCAGTTCTCGGAGTGGTGACAATTGCACCTGGCGTCAAAATTGGGGAGATCAGTGATTCTTTGCTTCCGTCTTTCAGTGTTCTGGTCGACGGTGTGCAGATGAAACTCTTTCCTCCTTTTGACAGGAATGCGCCCATTACGAAGTCCACCTGTCCGCCTGTGCCGCTAATTTGCTGATGACCTGCAGACTCGGAACATACCTGTCCGTAAAGGTCAACCTGGATGCAGCTGTTGACGGAGATGAAATTGTCGATGCTGGAAATAACGTTAACATTATTTACGTAGTTTACCGGCGCACTGCAGCAAATCGGGTTATTGTCGATGAAATCATATAATTTTTTTGTGCCGCCTGCAAAGGTATAAAGGGCTTTGCCTTTATCTACCGGCTTATTTCCAGTTAATTTTCCTGCGTCAAATAAGTCCACATAAGCGTCCACAAACATTTCAGTGTGAGCGTTGATATTTCTTACATCGGAGTCTGCCAGCATCTGACCGATACAGTTTGGAAGACTGCCGATGCCCAGCTGCAGGGTGCTGTGGCTGTTGATCAGTTCCACTACGTGGGCGGCAATCTGTTTGTCGATGTCTGAAGCGGGCTTTGTTCCAAGTTCTGCCAAAGGTGCATTGGACCCTTCCACGATATGGTCGATTCCGTAAAGGTTTAGCTGTGTCTGATGACCGTGAGCGATTGGCATGTTCTGGTTGACTTCTACGATGATTTTCTTTGCACTTTTAATAACGCCCCACATGTCAGCAACCTGCGGTCCCAGATTGAAGTTACCGTGGCTGTCCATTGGCGCAACTTGGAAGAATGCGATGTCGATGTCGTTTTCATTGTTGACCCAGTAGTACGGCAGTTCATTGAACAGCATTGGGATGTACCAGCATCGCCCTTCTTTGTTCATTTGTCTGTCAAATGCGCTGAAATGGGCTGAGGCAAATCTTACCTGTTCGTTGGAAGAAGTTGCCTGATAAAGCTTAAATGGTTCTTTTCTGAGGGCTACCGTGCTGAGCACTTCAATGCCCTTTAGTTCATCTGCGCGCCTTGCAAGAGCTTCGTCGATATCATTGACAACACCGCAGCCTGTTCCATAGTGGATACGAGTGTTATTATGAACCATTGCGGCTGCTTCGTCCGCAGTAATTAGTTTCTTCTGGTATTCTTCTGCAAGTGAAGATACTTTGTACATAATGTTCCTCCCTTATATAAAAACGTCCTAATTCAATGACCAGCAAACTTTTCGGTGCACAGGCACGGTGACTCAGCATGGCATCGTTATTTCGTCTGTTAAAGTTTGTCTAGTTTTTAACAAATCCTTCCTCTATTCTACTACATTGTCAAATAATTATCAACCCCTAAATTACAAGTAAAGAGAAAACGATGGTGAAATCAGCAAAATAAAAATGACTATGCCTGTAAATTTAAGGGGGATTAAGTCAAACTGAGCGGATTTTACAATAAAATTTTTCCTGTGTATTTATTCCAGTTTTCAATCTTACATAGACTGATTACCAAATCTGTCTTTCTTACGAAAAAAGAGATCTGTTTTTGCAGAGTTTGAAATCTTTTTGTGAAAGCGTGCAATCTTCCATAAAATAACATTAACTTTGTAGAACTTTGAAAAGACATTGAATTTCTGTCAAAAAAGTGGTATGATAAAAAAGTGTTCGTTAAGGACACTTCTTTAAACTGAATACGCCTCCGTAGTTAAATGGATATAACAGTGCTCTCCTAAAGCATAGTTGTGGGTTCGATTCCCGCCGGGGGTACCACTAGAAAAGCTGAAAACCTTGAATTATCTGGGGTTTCGGCTTTCTTCTTTTTGCCTTTACTCTTTTGGAAAACGAACGACCATTATATTCAAATTTTAGTTTTGATGTCAAGATAAAGACTTTTGAGGGGGATTGCGTGCTAACATTTGTGAAATGTTTGCTTTAAGAGCTGTCTGGTGATAGGGGGCTTTAATTAACTTCGATACTTGTATGTCGCTGTCTTCTATAATTTGCATCTTCTAGCAGTTTAACAGCAGCGGGGTTGCCGGAAAGTAATGCAAAATAAAGTGCCTTGTCCGCAGGAACGGGGTGTAGTATAATACATATAGTCAAGAGGACGAAGGTTTAAAGCGGTTACCCCTCAGAGAGGGGGTGTTACAATGACGGATTATGAAATCTTAATGGTTGTATTTACAGTCTTAGGAATAGTAGTATCACTAATCATTGCTTACATAAAAAAATAGCCGCTCCCATCGATCAAAATGTAGCGGCTAAGTCGTAAAACTTTGGTAACCGTTTTTTCCGGTTTCCTCTTGACACCAATATACCACGAATGAAAAGATTATGCAATAGTCAATTCACCCTGCCATGTGCGGGCTTTTTATTTTTAAGGTCAGAACATCAGAAGTACTACAAAAAAACCTTAAATGCCTTAATTTTTCAGAGGTTTTAAGGTTTTTGCGCAAAGTGCTATCTTACTATAAAGTGTTATTATGATTATATATCCTCGGACATATCATTCCAGTAGTCAGTATCAAAAAATTCTGATGGTGTTAAACCAAAGTAATCAATAATATCAAACAAACCTGTTACTGACGGTAACGATCTGCCAGATGTAATTGCTCTAATATAGTTTTTATTATGCCCAAGGTCGTAAGACATTTGATATTCAGAGACCTCCATTTTTAGTCTCAATTCTGTGATGCGTTCACCTATATATTTTGCTTTCATTACTGCCACCTCCATTTTCATTATGATAACTTTTTTAAAAAATATGATATCGGGCTGAAATGTGGCTTTTTTGTAAATAAGCCGGTAATAATTCTCTATTCTGTGTTTTATATATGGAATAAGGAGATTTAAACTACCAAAATGATCTTTAGTCAGATTGTTTTCTTTTTTGGCAAATTAGCTGCATGATATTCAGCAGTATTACCATGTCTTCTTCATCAAGTTGTTCCATATATTCCATCGCTTTTCTAATCATTTGTGGTCGTTCATTGTCAAAAAACTCTGATGGCGTTAGTCCGAAGTATTCGATGATATTAAATAATCCTGTTACTGATGGCAATGAGCGACCAGACGTGATCGCTCTGATATAATTTTTGTTGTGTCCTAAATCATAGGACATTTGATATTCAGAGACGTTCTTTTTTAGACGTAACTCCGTTATGCGTTCACCGATAAAACTTACATTCATTTTCATACCTCCCTGTGATATAGAATAACTTTTTTATAAGCCTTTTTATCGGGCTGAAATGTTGAATTTATTTTAAAATATGTAGTAAAAATTGTTTTTTATCGGGCTGAAATGTGGTATAATTCTTTTTAAGATTCTTATAAACTCATAATAACGTCAATACGGTATTGAATTGCAGTAATTTGTGCGCAGAGTGGTGAAAGGTCAAATTGTAATAGGAGAATATGATGAGAAAAGAAGCAGATTTTCTAACGAAACATCGGCAAAGAACGCTGGGATTAAAACAAATGGAAAAAATTTCAATGACGGACTATGGAAGAGAAGAATTTCAGTTGTTGGCAGCATTATTAGAAGCAAAAGAATCGCAATTTCTGAAAAAAAGAAATGACGAGCGATATCGAGTGCTTACAGAAGTATTATACCCGTTACTTTATGAAATTGCGTGGATACAAGGCGGGCATATCATATTAAATGTTGACGAGCAAGAATTTATTGGGACTCTGACTTATATAGGTGACGAACTTATATTGGATAATGATATGGGTTTGTCAGATTTTGTTGCAATTATATCTTCTGCAGATGATATTTCTATTTCTATGGGAGATAAGGGATTGGAAATTAATTTGATGTTCAAATTGTATGACAAGGTACAAGTTACGGATTGTTCAGAGGAAATTTCAAACATAGAAGAAAAAATTCGGCAGCATAGACTAAAAAAAGCTGAATTGCAAATTTGCCATACAGAAGAGCAGTAATAGTGAAATGAATTTTTCTATTGACAGGGGGTGAAAATTGTAGTATAGTTAGTCAGAACTAACTATACTAACTAACTAACGCCGAGAGAAACGAGAGTCGGTTTTATTTTTAGAGATGGGTTAGTTGAAACTAACCAATGACGAAGAACAACAGGAGTTGATACAGGAGAACGGAAAATGGAGAACTATTTGATCGAGCACTGCTCACCAACGCTGGCATCACTAAAAACAGCAAATTTATTTAACTATAGATTTGAATCGGAACAGGCATTATACGGTTACATTAGAACTTTAAATAGTGAGTTATCGTTGAAAGGCGTTTCTGTTGCAATTCTTCGAAAGTTTGATCATAGCGCACTGATCTATGTCTATCGTGAGAAAAAACTGCAGGAAGACCTTAACCGCCCTGGAGCAGCAGAATTTTTGCGGGAGCAGGGATATGAGGCATTTACGCCGAGCAGCGCCATTGCAAAGCTGCGCCAAAGATTCATAGAAGAAGGAGACTTTCCTCATGAGATTGGATTGTTTTTAGGTTATCCGCTGGGTGATGTGGTCGGTTTTATAGAAAATGCAGGCAGAAACAGTAAATGCAGTGGCTGCTGGAAGGTTTACTGCAACGAGTGCGAGGCTGTGAAACTGTTTGCAAAGTTTGATAAATGTAAAATGGTCTATAAACGGCTTTTTTATGAAGGCAAGTCTTTGCTGCAGCTCACTGTGGCTGTGTAAATATATAAAATGAAAGAAAAGAGGTATAAAACATGAGTAAGATTGCAGTCGTATATTGGAGTGGAACAGGAAATACTGAAAAGATGGCAGAGCAGGTTGTTGCCGGAGCAGTAGAAGCTGGCGCAGATGCAACGCTTTATGGTGCATCAAAGTTTTCTGCAGATTTGATGGATCAGTATGAGGCTGTCGCCTTCGGCTGCCCGTCTATGGGAGCAGAGGAACTGGAAGACAGCGAATTTTTACCGATGTTTGAACGGTGCGAGAAGAAGCTTGCAGGAAAGAAGATTGCACTGTTTGGCTCATACGGATGGGGCGATGGAGAATGGATGCGCAGCTGGGAAGATCGCTGTATTGAAGATGAAGCTGTCATTGCGTGCCCTTGTGTAATTTGCAATGAAGCGCCAGATGCAGATGCGGAGGCTGATTGCAGAGCTCTTGGCAAAAGTTTGGCTTAGTTATTTCTGCTGATATATATGACGGGGCTGTCTCAAATAAAACGAGACAGCTTTTTTTCGGCTTTAGGTCAGCGAGCTGGCTTGAAGCAGTCAGTCAGGCAGGTTTGGGTATGGGAGTAAGCTTAGCAGACCGAAAAATAAGATATGCCGGTGATTTGCCCGCGCCAATTTTGAGCTTGATTTCTGTATACATGGCGCGGACCTATGAGAAAGTGCCAGATACAAAAGCTTTTTAAGAAAAAATGGCGGCGGCAGAACAGAATGCAGACAGATAGTCGGAAAAAATTTAGCACCCTACAACAAAATATCAAAAAAGTAAGTACCAGGCGGCAGGCGCGCGCCAGTTTTTTAGAAAATGAATCCCAATATGGCGTTTGGCGGATGGCTGACGCCATGTATACAAAAAAACGCTTAGAAGATGGCGTTTTTCATGGGGTGAACGCCGGATATCCAAAAAAATCTTGAGACTATGGCGCGCCGGATTCTCTGCAGCACGAACTACCGCATACCAATCATTAAATCAGATTGAATTTCATCCCGGGATTTGACCTGGACCGTTTTCAGTTCAACATCACTTTTCTGCAAAGGGACCGTCTGATCACCTTTTTCGTTGAGGAGCAACCAATCGATAGATGCGTTAAGCGCCTCAGAAATGTCAATCAGCGCGTCCATATTTTAGGAAAGGATTGCTCAGAAGAAAAATTCGGAGTAAAATGAAGGCTAAGGAGGAATTGTCAATGAAAAGTATGAAGGAAGCTGCGCTGCGAAATATGACTGCGATTTATATAGAAAAGGATGGGAGCATGCTTATGCTCTACAGGATTGGCTCAAAGGTGGTTGCGCCTTCTTGGTGCGGTATTGGAGGACATTTTGAGCCGCAGGAACTGAATAAGCCAAGAGCCTGTATGCTGCGGGAATTACAAGAAGAAGCAGGGCTTTGCGAAAGCGATATTACTTCTGTAGAAATGCGATATGTAACTTTGCGGCTAAAAAATGGAGAAATCAGACAGAATTACTATTTCTTTGCAAAGCTAAGGGAAGGCGCGGCTGTAAATGAATGTACAGACGAGGGCATACTGCGTTGGATTCCTATAAAGGACGTTTTAGAGTTGGAAATGCCCGTAACGGCAAAACAAATGCTGACGCACTATTTTGGGGTTGGACGCTTTACTGAGGAAATTTATTGCGGCGTGACTGGTGAAGCGGGAATGGAATTTGCTGTGCTGCAGGAGTTCTAAAAAGATGCCCGGCTCCGTATTCTGTAATATGAGAATGGGGGCTTATAAATGAAAATAATTGTTGTGAGCGGCTATGCTTATCCGTCTATTGAGCCATGGGTACTTTCTTCCTGGCTGCCGGATCTGACATTTCTGGGAAATTTCAGCTATGGAATCACTGCAGAGGGCGGTGTTGTAGATTTGAACGACGAGAATCTGATTCAGGCAGCATACACTGCAGGGGTAAAACCGATGATGGTGCTGACACCCTTGGACGAGTCGGGAACTTTTAATGATGTAACCGCAGGCATTTTACTTTCGAATCCGCAGGCACGCACAAATTTGGTAAACAACATCTTGCAGACGATTCAAAGAAAAGGACTCGCAGGGATAGATTTTGACTTTGAGTTTGTACCAGTGGAAAATAGGCAGGACTATGTAGAATTGATTCGACAGACGAAAGAATTGCTGGGACCGCAGGGCTACTATGTAACGGCGGCTTTGGCACCTAAGACTTCCGATGCGCAGCAGGGAAGCATTTATCAGGGGCATGATTACAGGCAGATTGGGGAAATTGTGGATTATGCGCTGATTATGACCTATGAGTGGGGCTACACATACGGACCGCCTATGGCGGTTTCGCCAATCAATCAGGTGCGGAAAGTGCTGGACTACGCGGTCAGTGAAATTCCAAGGGAAAAAATTCTGATGGGCATGCCTAATTACGGTTATGATTGGAAACTCCCCTTTGTCAAAGGAGAAACCCGGGCAGAAAAAATGTCCAGCGGAGGGGCTTTCTGGCGGGCGCAATATTATGGCGCGGAAGTAATTTATGACCAACTTTCGCAGGCGCCGTATTTCACCTATTTTGATTCGGCTGGAAATAAGCACGTAGTCTGGTTTGAAGACATTCGCAGCATTCGTGCAAAGCTGGCGCTGGTTGAAGAGTATGATTTGGCGGGAGTGGGGTATTGGAACATTATGGACTACTTTCCGGCAAATTCTGAAGTACTCAATGAGATGTATCAGGTGCGGAAGCTGTAAAAATCGAAAATTTTGTAAAACGCCTGCGGGCGTTTTTTTGCTTTTCTTGACAAATATACTCGCAAAAAATAAAAGTGATACAAGAGTTTCTTAGAAATTCCTGCATCACTTTTTAAATCACTTGCGCAAAGTCTGTAAGTCCTTCCAAAGCCGAGGCTGGAATCATCATATGTAGCTGGTGGTTATCAATATAACCAATCTCACGGTCATAAATCTGACATTGACGTTCATGACTAAACCTGGCATTGATCATGATGATATAGGTGTCATCAGCGCAAATGACTGTGCGTCCGTCAATTTCCACGGGAAGGTTCAAAAGTAATACGCGTACAAATTCGTCCATATATTCTAAATTCATCTCCTAATATTATCAGGCAATACAATTCCTTGAAACTATTCCAGTGTATCGATGTCAGCATTGCGAGTGTAGTTCAAAAGAGCATCTGCAAGTGCCTGCTGTTTCTCCTCTTGCCAAATATCACCATACTTAGATTCGTAACAGATGATAGACTCTCTGAGAAAAGCCTCATCAATATCCAGATATTCTGCTATTTCGTAAATGTCGGTGCAGCCGTTTCTGCAGGCTTCTTTAATATGTTCTAGTGGAATCAACTTGTTGTATGCCCAGAGTCTGGCAGCACGCTCCTGCTTGGCGTTGTTTAAATCGTTCAAATCCAGTATGTTGCCGACAGAAGTTTCATAATGTCCTAATTCTTCCGCTAAAATACAAGCTTTTCGCTGTTCTGGAAGTTCCTTGTTAATCCAAATCGTATCGTCACCATAGAGTCCTTCGTGGCACATGGAATGTTCCTCAATATCCAGCATATCTTCGTATTCACCAATTAAATCTTCGTATTTGCTCATAAGATTTTTACTCAAAGTTATCACCTCGCGATCCCTTCTTTGCAGAAAAGCAGGCGAGTTTACCTATATGCAAAGGATTGCTCCACTGCAAACATACATGCTGCTAAAATGCAAATCAAGGTTATTTCTTCTTGCGTTTCGATAGTATATATTTCTTGAATGCTTCGATTTCGTCTAGTTCTTCTTCGGTCCATTCCGTCCCATCATGATGGGCAGCAATGGTGTGCACTTCTTCTGTCTGATGCTGCGTATTCTGTGCCGGCTCTGTCTGCCAGCCCATCAGTACAGCGGGCGTTACATCCAGAAGTTCTGCCAGTTTGACAATATTATCGTACTTCATATTCTTAATGTTGCCGGATTCCCAGCGTTGAACCGTAGCCTCGGACACATCCATTTTCTTTGCAATATCAAGCAAAGTGAATCCGCGGGCTCTGCGGAGTTCTTTTAAGGTAGTAAAAAGACTCATGAGATACCTCCTAGGAAAATTTTAGCACATATGTTCGCCCCTTGCAACCGTAAAAACTTGCATTTTACGTAAAAAATTTTCGAAAAGCCTATTGACAAACGTATGTTCTTGTGTTAGTGTAATGACACGATGAAACTTACGTAAAACGCAAGTTCGGTATGAAAACCATATTTTTTTCTGCAAAAACTTACGCAAAATGCAAGAAATGAGAATGTGAGTGAAGCCAAATGAAAAGGGAGGTTAGAGAAATGACAAAGCCGAAAGAACCATATTGGTACTACGTAAAATCTATCATTAAGGAGTATCCGCAGCTGGAAAAGGAAATGGCAAAGCCGCTGGAGCAAAGGCTCAGTATTTCTTTTGACGCAAGAAGCGGCGGGAAAATCAGCGATCCGACACAGACCTGTGTTATTCACGATTTACCGCCGAAGAAGCAGCGAAAGTATGACGCTGTTACCAATGCAATTTTAAAAACGCGGCTGACACATCCGGAAACAGCGAAGGACAGGCTGAAAATCATCGATCTGGTGTATTTTAGACAGTCTCACACCATTGAAGGCGCCGCCATGAAAGTCCCGTGTCACCGCAATGCAGCGGGAAAATGGCAGGGCGATTTTATCAAACTGGTGGCAGAAGAACTTGATTTGGTTTGAAAAACAGGTGTGTGCATCAGGGACCCAAAATCGTGCTAAGATGTGTACAGTGAAAAAATGAATTTCACCAGAAAGGAGGTAACCATGATTGAAGAGTATATACTGCAGCATTTGCAGGAACAGGCAAAACTGAAATCCTACCTTGCCAGCTATAACGGACTGCCGGCAGTCTTTTTAAACACTACGCCGTCAGAGCTGGACCCGGCTTGGGATGAGGAAAGACACTTCAGCCAGCTGATTTTGCATCTGGCAATGCAGGACGACCCGCAGCGTCAGGCAAAAAGCAGGCTGACTGTAGAGGTTTTGTCTGAGAAAAACAGTCAGCCGGAATATGCGCTGATAGATGCAGTGCGCGAAAGTCTTGACGGCTGGTTTTTCGCAGAAGCGAAAAAAGTCATATCGGCGCAGTGGATGTCCATGGAGTCTATAGAGGGAAAGACCATCGTAACCTTTCAAGTTACAGAATACCAAGACCAGACACTTTTCGCAGAAAATCCCGCAGCACTGCTTTCTGAATGGAGCAAAGAACATTTGCCGGAAATCCTGGGCACGCCATGTTATCTGCTCGGCAGAAATGATGTGACATTGCAGCGCGCCTTTAAGCCATCGGAAGAAAAACCGGCGATTTACTGGCGACTTTACAAAACCGGAAAATGCGAGACTTTCAAAGGCGGCAGCGGCACATTATGGCGAAGCGGAATTATATGCGGTCATATTATCGTGCCGGGAAACAGCGCAAGAGCTGATGCTATAGCGATTTTTCTCGAACATGCGCTGCTGCGCGAGAGCCGTATCGAAGGAAACGGGAGCTTTGTTCTAATCGGAGAAAGTCAGGGGCTTGATCTGACCCAAAGTCCGGCGCAAACCGGGCAGCTGACGGTGGAAGCAATATATCCGATTACAGCAGACAAACCTGCCTGCGAAAAGTTGCAGCATGTATCAGTAGCAATGAAAGAAAGGGAGTAGAGAATGAAAGAGAAGAAAAACAAATCTGTGTACACTGTAGACCAGCTGGCAGATGCTGCCGGTGTGTTTGGCAGCAGAAGCGTGCTGGTAAAAGCGGCTCTTTTAACAGATGGTCGAGAAACGTATACAGAGGAAGAAGCCAGAAAAGTAATTAAAATGTTTAAACAAAAGGAGGTAAAGTAAATGGCTCAGATTTTTAAAGAAGGAGAAATGAAAGTAAGACCGGACGTATATTATCGTTATGACGTTCGAGGAGAAGAAACAGTTGGTGCAACAGACGGCATCAATGCACTGGTGATGGAAGCGCCGTGGGGACCGCTGGGCGAGGTAAAAGCATTTTACAATGCAAAAGACCTAGCAGAAGCCTATGGAACCTGCGATGGCGTAGAAATGGCGGCAATTATGTTTGCTGAAGGCGCAAGCACAGTATATGTGTACAGAGCAGGTACAGGCGGTGCAAAGGCCAGTCTGACTCAGGGTGACAATGTGGTGATTACCGCAAAATATGAAGGCAGTCGCCCGATTAAAGTAAAAGTTCTGGCGCTGCCGGGCGGAAAGCAGAAACAGTGTCTGGTTATTGCAGACGACAAGGTAAAGGAAGTCTATACCTTTGCAGCCGGCGGTGAAAATGAAGCGGCAGAATTGGCAAGCGTGTTGCAAGCAAGTGCATATGTCACAGCAGAAGAGGGCAAAACCGGCACTGTGGAAGAATTTGAAACAGTGCTCAGCGGTGGTGAGGATCCAAAGGCTGTCGCAGACGATTATCTGGATGGCTTCTATGCGCTGGAACCGTACTACTATAATGTCATCTGCTGCGATACCATTTCTGACAGCATCCAGAATGTGCTGGCAGCTTACATCGAAGAAGTTGTGGAAACCGGCAAGTTTCCTATTGCCGTAATGGGTACAGACTGCACAAAGCCACTGACAGACAGAATGGCAGCGGCAGCAGAAAAGAACAACGGTCAGATTGCCATGATCGGTAATACTTATACGGAACTGACCGGAATTGCAGCAAAGATGAACTGTGCAGTTGCCCATCTGGCTGGCGCAGTAGCTGCAACACCTGCAAACCAGAGTATCGTACATAAAGCGCTGAAAGGTGCTGGTGATGTGACAGAAAGATTCACAGGCACTCAGTACGAGGAAGCAATAAAGAACGGTTTAGTACTGCTTTCCAGGAGTGCGGATGGTCAGGTCTGGTTTGACTCCGGCGTTACTACACTGGTAAATCTGGATGAAAATCAGGACGCAGGTTGGAAAAAGCTGAAGCGTACCAAGGTAAGAAATGAATTAATGCGCAGACTGCACGTTGCTATGGAAAAGAAAATCGGAAAAGTGAACTGCGACAGCGACGGCATTGCCGATGTAATTCAGACCGGTATCCGAGTGCTGAACGACATGGCAAGAGAAAAGAAGATTATGCAGGGAGGCATCTTTACGCTGGATACAGAAAATCCGCAGACCAGCGATAGCGCTTGGTTCATCGTAGAGGTTGACGATATCGATACACTGGAAAAGATTTACCTGCACTACAGATTCAGTAATACACAGACCAATGCTTAAAATTTTAGAATGACGAAAGGGGAAAAAATATGTTAGATCAGAAAACACTTGTAAAAAATCTTATGACAGGAAAGGATGGAAGCTTGTTTATTTCAGTTGGAGATGATCCTGTAGAGCTTTTTGAAATCGACACTTATTCTGTCAAAGCAAACTATACCAATCTGGATTACCAGCCGGTTGGTTCTTATCAGAAATTCGGCGTACCGGCAGACGTATCCTATACGCTGACCTTTACGGAAGCGGTTGTTAGAGATGATATCATTATGAAACCGCTGATGGACGCAGCGAAGGCCGGAAAGAATATTAGCTTTACGTTCAGAGCGAAGGTGAAAAGACCTGACGATACAAAGGCACATCTGGTGCTTGAGGAATGTATTCCAGATGGAGAATTTGACCTGATGACCCTGACACCGGGCGAAATCATCAAGAGAAATCAGTCTTTCAGAGTTAATGGCGCACCGGATTTTCAGGATTGGTTAAAAGACTTATAAAAAATTCAGGCTAAAGTTTATGGAAGCTGCCGCCAGCGGCAGCTTCCGATTAAAGAAAACCGTAGGGGACGATAGAAATTTCACTACGCAGAAGCTAACAGGAGGAGATTAAAACATGGAAAACAACACACAGGAAACGATGAGAAGCACATATATTACACCGGTAACCGATCCGGATATTCCCGCAAAAGTTGCGGAGAAAATTGAAAAAGAAGATGAATACGATTTGGTGAGCTCACTTCTTGCAGCAGCGGAGTATCAGCAGGCGCCTGAGATGGTGAAAGAGGTGGAAATCAGAAGAAAGGGAAAACTGTACTTCACTGTGCATGTTCACCCGGTATCTGAGGAAGATATTTCCTTTGCTAGAAAGAAAGCCTCCAAATATTATGAGAATCCACAGGGTAAAAAGCTGCCGAGAGTTAGGGGTGAGTTGGATAGCAACCTATTTAACTCATGGATTATATATTTAGCAACGACAGAGGCTGACAGAGATAAAATTTGGGGCAATGCCGCAATGATGAAAAAATTAGGTCATTTGAAACCGGTGGAGTCCATCAATTCTCTTTTGATTGCTGGTGAAAAATCCCAGCTCATTGATCTGATCTTTGATATCAGCAGAATGACTGACGATGAGGATGAGGAAGAAATCGGCAGTGAGAACTACGCAAAAAACTAATTAAGGTAAGCGGACTGGCGCAGTGGCTTCACTTCGCTTATCAGAATCATAACAAAGAACCCGGCATTCTGATGGGACTTCGAACCTGCCAGGATCTGGTACTCCCCGGCGAGCGCACTTTCATGATGGCGTCGGATTTGCTGGCGGTGGAAGAGGGCTTCGTACCTGTCAAAGTCAGCAGCTTTGGGAAAAAAGAAGTGGAATAGAGATGATAAAAGGACGGCATACACAGAAGGGGTTGCCGTCTTTTGGTTTAAAGAGATAATGGGGACGAATACATTATAATGCAAGAAAGGAGAGAATATGGCAGATAAAGTTATAATTGCGATTGATGATAAAGTTACAAACAAAACAACAAAACAACTAGGGGAACTCTCAAAACAGATTACTGGGATCAAAGATACAGTAAAAACATTTGGAAAGATGAATGTAAGACCTAAAGTAACATTAGACAATACAAAGTTTTTGGAGAGCGTAAAGGATTCTGAGTCTAAATTAAATCGTTTGGAAAAGAAATGGGTGGCTTCTATGGAGCTAAGTGACAAAACATCTCTAAAGGTGCGACAAATACAGTCTCGTTTATATAATCTTGCCAATCGTAACTATCAAATTAAGATAGGAATAAATTCTGCAGGAGTGTTGCAGGAAATTGGAAAAATAAGGCGTGAACTGAACCAACCGTTTGTAATCGGAGTCCAGCAGTCTGAAAAAGGATTTAGCAGTTCTGGTGGAATAAAGTTTAGTAATCCAATAAAGACACAAGATGGATTATCTTCAGCTACAAAAAAATGGACGCTTGATAGTATGAAAGAGGAGTGGAAGGACTTAACGGATACAGCCTCAAAATATAAGTCCACAGTGGAGAAATATAAAAACTTGAAGACCCGCTTTGAAACGGCGGATCCTGCATCTCCAGCAGGACGATTAAAAGGCGTTTTAAACAAAGTTAAAATGAAGTTTTCAGGAGGGGTAAATACAACAAGTGGTGTTCCTATGCTTACATCAGAGGTGCCGATGGTACAAAGCCTTGAGGTGGGCGCTCCAGCACTTGTGACTAGTGCGGCTCAAACATTTGGTTTAGCGCTGGGAGCTGCTGGGATAGCAGAGGGAATAGATCATATTGGGAATGGAATTTTAGCAGATAATAGCTATGCAAGAACATATGAAATGTCTAAAGGTGCTGCGAAAATAGGTGCCGTAGGAACAGGTGCCGCAATTGGTTCTGCGTTTGGCCCTCTTGGAACCGCAGTGGGGGCTGGAGTTGGTTATCTTGCAGGAAAATATCTTAGTGATCCGATAGCAAAATGGGCCGGGGGAGGAAAACTAGGTGCAATGAAAAATGCTGCCATATCCCCAGAGGCAGCAGAACGTTTAGAGGAATATCGACAGAAGCAGGCAGAACTGGCAAAATCTAAATTAGATGAAAAGTTTGGGAAGATTACACTTTCCGCAAAAGAACTATCGGAAGTGGTTAAAGGATTATTTGACCCAGCACAAACTGCAAGAATTAATAATGCAAGTGCTGCGATATCAGAGGTTGAAACGGCCTTTAATACATTACAGCAAAATAACGCTGGATTTAAAAAAACTCTGTGGCTTTCGTCATCGGAAAAGCTAGATTCAGTTGAACAAAATAATTTAAAGTTTTCTGCTGACAATTTCGGAGAGGAACAAATTGCATATTTAAAGGATAAACAGTATGCAGATATTGAAGCGGTTAAAGCTGTAGCAGGGGAAGGAGAATCTGGTGAAATACTAATCGATAGTATAAATGAGAAATATACAGAGAAAATTGATGAAGCACAAAAATTAGTTTCGAAGTTAAAGGAAAAGACTGCTAAAGCACTGGAAGATGGGTATATTGACAAAGCTGAACAAAGTGGGCTTGATAAAATAATACAGGATATAGAAGCGCTTGAGAATGGGACGAGTACCTCTGATAAGAATGAAGATCAGACCGAAAAAAAGATAAATCCTTTTGAGAATATGGCAGTAAGCAGCTTGAAGGATATGGATTGGGCTTCTTTTCAGAACATTATATCTGGTGGAATTAGCAGTGCGGACGAAAAAGCAGCGGTTCTGGAGGATGCTTATAACAGCGTTGGATCGCAGTTCAACGCTGAGGAAAGAAAGATAGCACTGTGGGGTAAAAACGGAAATGGAGAAGAAGGTCTATATGCGGAAAAGACAAATCTTTATATGGATGTTGCTAAGACTACAAATGAGGAGTTCAAAAATCGTTTTAAAGGTGAACTCGGGTATTTCGGAGAATCATCGATAACTGAAATAAGTGCACAGATGAAAGAGAATCCTTATGAAAGTTTTAAGAAGTTTAGAGACCAAGGCAATGCATTGCGTGCGGATGAAGAAACAAGAGCGGCTGTAGGAGAATATGTTGACAGTATGGCTGGCACTACACAAAAAATATTAGAGTTAGCCAAACAATTTGAAGCTGCTGGAGTTGCTGTGCCACAAGAAATGCAAGAATATTTAAAACAAATGGACTTTTACGCATATGTCGCAGATGACAAAGCGATGAATTGGTTAAGTGATAATGCTAATAGAAAATTCCAGACGGATAACTATGATTATCTGGTAGGCGCTGCACAAACACCACAAACAGAAAGTTCCCAGGAGGGTGGTGGAACTGCGACAGTTGCGACACAATTACAGGTAGATGGTGAAAAAGTAATTGATGGACAGATAAATATTACACCGGAGGATTTTGGAATTCCTAAATTTATACAAGCACCAGTAGATGTATATATTAAAGGCAATAAAATTGTTGGAGAAGCACCATCACTACCACAACCATCAGGAAATAGAGGAAAATTAGTTAACCATAAATACCGCGGCGGCATTATCGCCCCAGCCTTCGCAGACGGCGGCTACGTTCACGGCGGTGCCCAGCTGATTACTGTAGCAGAAGAAGGCACGCCGGAGGCGATTATTCCGTTGGGCAGACATAGAAGAAAGCGGGCACTGGAGCTGTTCAACCAGGTTGGTGGATATCTGCAGGCACCAGGCTTTTCTCCGAAAGGCTTTGCAGCGGGAGGTATCGTAGGCAGCATTGGCAGTCTCAGCGGCGGTGCAGGAGGCAGCGGCGCACCGGTCGCAATCGAAGTCGGCGGTGTGGAAATTAAAGTGGAGGCAAAGGATGGACAGTCCCTGGTCGAAACTATCAGAGAGAACAAAGAAGCAATCAGTGAAGAAATCGCAGGCGTATTTAATGCAGCCTTTAAGGGACAGTTTGCTAATACGCCGGCAGCAGGAGGTGCAGGATTATGATGAGAATTGTTGCAAGAGAAGTAAATAACAGCAAGAAAGAACTGGACTTTGACTGGCTGCCGCTGGAAATCAAAGACAGCGGCGGCGATATAAGTTTTGCCAGCTATAATCTTTTGGACAGAGGTGAAATCGTAAGACCCGGCGGCAAAGGTCTGCGGCGTATCTCGTGGGAAGGACGTTTTCCGGGGGAAAGCAGAAAGGATCTGTCTATGCTGGCAGGGCCGTGGCGCGATCCGATGGAATGTGACGAGCTTTTGCGTAGATGGCGTGATAAAGGCAAGAGAATTAGCCTGACCATAGAAGGAACCAATATTTCAAAATTCCAGTGCTATGTCAGTCAGTACTCGTCTTCCTATGCGGGCGGACTGGGCGACCTTGAGTATTCCGTCGAATGGATTGCCTACAAGCCAGTTTCTGTTACCGTAAAACCTAAGGCAAAAAAGAGCAAGAGCGGCAAGACTCGCCCGTCGAAAAGCTTTACGAAGTATACCGTAAAAAGCGGAGACACCCTCTGGGGTATTGCAGAAGCAAAATTAGGAAATGGAAACAGATACAAAGAGATTTATAATCTCAATGAAAAGGCAATAGAGGATGCGGCGAAAAAGCATAAGTTCAGTTCCTCAAACCACGGCGACCGTATCTGGCCGGGGCTGGTACTGAAATTACCGAAGAAATAAGGAGGGAGCAAAATGAATTATGAGATACCGACATATAAGGTCGTGGTTAAATCGCCGGATGGCAAGACCTTTGATACAGCAGGAATTATAACAGGACTGACGCTGACCGAGTCCAAAAGCCAGCTGGCGCAGCGGGCGACAATCAGAATGTTTAATAGATATATTAGCAAACACGGATATCCCAGTAACCTTTTTCCTGTGAGAAGCCGTGTTTTTATTTACGCAAAAGGCGGTGGAAAAACGAAGCGAGAGGAGGTCTTTCGTGGCTACGTGTGGGACACCGATTATAGCCTGGGAAATGGAACCCAGCTGACCCTGACCTGCTACGACAATATGATTTACTTTATGAACTCCCAGATTTTGACTTACTTTTCCAAGGGAAAATCCACCAAGGAGATTGTAAAGACCCTGATGGAAAGGCGGGGCGTGAAGCTGACCTATAACTACAGCAGTATCACCCATCCCAAACTGCCGCTGTCCGGAACCCTTGCTGACGTGCTGACTTCTGAACTTCTCGATGAGGTGCAGAAAAAGAAGGGCGTAAAGTATGTGGTTAAAAGCAAAAAAGGAAAGATTTATATCGACAAGCAGGGAAGCAATGAGAAGGCGTACTGCATTTCCCGCGGGTCGCAGAGTATTATGCAAAGCTATAACAGGTCTGTCACCATGGATGGCATGGTAACAAGCGTAATAATTGCCGGAAAAAGCGATGAAAACGGAAAGCGCAAGATAGAGGAGCGGGTTGATAAAAACAGGAAGACCTATGGCACTTTAGCAAAGATCATTTATAAGGATGAGGATACGAAGCTTTCCGAGGTGAAGAAAGAAGCGAACTACATTCTGGACGAAAATGCGACGCCGCAGCGGGAGTATGAGGTGACTGCGCTGGATGTTCCGTGGATTCGCAAAGGAGATCGGGTACGGATTGAGTTCAACAAGGGTACATATCACGACTGTGTTGTCAACGAAATTACCCATAACTGCGATCAGGCAACTATGACCCTGAATGTACGACGTATGAAGAAAAAATAAGGACAGGGCAACACTGTGCAAAAGGGGCTAAAAAAACTGATAGAATGTGTATAGTGAAAACGTATAGAGATACTGCCGTGTTAGCGTAAACTGCCCCATTTTGAGAAAAAAGGGCAGTTTTAAGAGGTTTTTCGAATAAAAAGGAGGGGTTATATGGCAAGCAATATTGAAAAGCTGGGAGAGACTCTGCAGGGCAGAATGCGGAGTGTGAAGCAGTCCGGCAGCAGCACACTGCTGGAACTTGCAGAAATAGGGTCGGGCGGAGCGCTTTTGCCTGATGTGTCACCGGGACCGATTCCTGCGGGTGAGTATTCCATTTGCAGAGCTGTATCAGGTAAAGTGACAGCGGATTTTCGCTACGAGAAATTGAAAGCCGGCGACCGGGTTTTGCTCTGCTGGTGCGGGCGCGAGCCGGTTGTCATTGATGTAATTGCAAAGGAAGGAGGTGAATAATGTGGAGGACGAATATTTATTCCCAGAGGATTTGGAAGAGATAGAACCAGATGAAGATGTGCTGGAATCAGGTGAAGCGGCAGGCTATGTGGGAGCACCTGCTTTTGATGGAGACTTTGTCAGGGATGGAAAAAATTGCGTGCAGGCAGCAAGTCCTATGGATGCGTGGAAACAGTGGTGCGTTAACTGCCTATCCATGGAGCGGTATGCAAGTCCCTTGTATTCTTCGGATTTTGGCATTTCTCTGACAGAGATTTTGCAGGCGGATACCAGAGCTGAGGCAGAGGCGATGTTTCGGGCAGAAGCAAAGGAAGCCCTGGAAGCAGACCCTTATGGCAGGACTGACTATGTCGGGGAGATTACCTTTGACTGGGGCAGTGACAGCGTAAAAGTAACAGTAGAAGTGGTTGGCATTGATGGTGCTGCCATAGATTTTGAAGTGAATTTGGAAGGAAGGTGAGAAAGATGGCAGAAGAATGGACTATGCCGGAATTTCTAAACAGAGATTTTGAAGAAATTATGGAAGAGATGACCGCAGATTTGCCGGAGGATATTGATGTGAGCGAGGGCAGTCACCCGTACAACCTCCTTGCGCCTACGGCAAAGCAGGAAGCGTATTTTGCGCAGTTTATCCTGGCAGAAGCGATGAAAAGAATCTTTCCACAGTTTTGCGAAGGAGAACCGGAATATGTGGACTATCATGGACAGGTAAACGGGATGAGCAGAAAGGCGGCTGCTTATGCAGAGGCGGAGCTTTCCGTGACGGGCACAGCAGAAGCGGTAATCCCTGCAGGAACGGTTTTTACAACAGCCAGTGTCAATGATGCGGCGTCGGTGAGTTTTGTTTCTGCGGAAGCTGTGACGCTGGATGAGAACGGCTGCGGACGAGTTACCGTAAGGGCAGAAGCGCCGGGAGCAGGCGGAAATGTAGGCGCAAACACGATTATCCTGCAGGAAAGCCCTATTGACGGGATTTCTGCAGTGACAAATCCAGAAGCTGCAAAAGGTGGAACCGATGAGGAAAGCGACGCAAGCTTTATAGCGAGGATTATGGAATACGAAAAAATGCAGGGTCTTTCCTTTGTAGGAAATACCAGCGATTACAAGCGCTGGGCGGAGGAAGTGGACGGCACGGGAACAGCCGTGGTGGTGCCGCCTTCGGAAGACGATGATTCGGGGCTTGTGACGATCGTGCTGACAGACAGTCAGGGGAATCCCGCAGCGGAGAGCCTTTGCAAAAAAGTCTATGACTATATTGTAAGTCCTGATGAGCCGGAAAGGCGTAAAGCGCCAATTAACGGCGCTGTGCTTTCTGTAGTGCCGCCGATGATTTTGCCGGTGCATATTTCAGCGACGGTAAATCTGATGGAGGGTGTATCTTTGGAAGCAGTTAAAAGTGCTTTTGCAGAAAAGATAAGAAGATATTTGGCAGAAGTGCCTTTGGAAAAGGAAATCCGCTATACGCGTATTGGGGCATTGCTTTCGGAAACCCAGGGCGTGAAGGATTACGATTATGGAAGTCTTCTTGTAAACGATGGCCGCAGCAATATTGCTGTAGAAGTCAATCAGTTCCCGCAAATTGAGCAAGACGGTATTTCCCTTGCAGAAAGGCGCTAGGTGACAGGATGGAATATTACAGCAGTGAGAGAATTGAAGAGATTTTGAAAAGCGATAAGGCGCGGGAAATTCTCGGCTGGTTTCCGCCGGTATACAGCGATGCCTATGTATTTTTGTGGCTTTTGGAGGAGGTGGGCATGAGTCTTTCTCGTCTGGAACAGTGGGCGAGAGAGTTTGCTGAACAGGTTATGCCCCAGACGGCTACCTGGTCGCTGCCTTACTGGGAAGAGCGATACGGAATTTTGCCCGATGAAAAACTGAGTCTCTCTCAGCGGCGAAATCAGATTGTGAACAGGCGCAGAACCCGTGCGCCGATGCCGCCTGCCAAGGCAATAGAAATCGTTGAAAATTTAACCGGCGTGGATGTGCGCATTGAAGAAAATACGGGAAAAAACAAGTTTACTGTGATGTTTGGCGATGTAGTGCCGCAAGACGTCATAGCAGCAGTGAGACGGGAACTGAATATACTGAAACCCGCCCATTTGATTTATGAAATAGTCACTTCGATTTTTTATGAAATGGTGACAGCAAGATATCTGGCAGCAAAAGCCGGAGTATTTAAAATGTATGAGGTAAAGGAGGAAGAATAAATGGCAACATGGACAAATTTTTGTAGAACCCAGCAGGGAAAAGCGCTGGATATGAAGCTGATTAGCAAGGAGCAGCCTCTTCGGCTTACGAAGGCGATAGCAGGCGCTGGGCGCATTGATTCAGCGCAGCTTGTTTCGCTGGTTCAGCAGCCGGAGCCGAAGCAGCAGCTGGTTTTACTGGACAAGGAAACGAATACTGACGCAGCCGAAATTACTCTGCCCGTTTTGCTTACTAATAAAGGGCTTACAGAGTCTTACCATATGCAGACTCTGGGGATCTATGCACAGGATCCGGACCTTGGAGAAATTCTCTACATGGTCAGTCAGACTTTAGCGGAGGAAGGTGAAGAAATTCCGACAGAAGCACAACAGCCGGCATTTTCTATTCAGTGGAATCTTTGTATAAAGGTGTCGGATACGGAAAACGTGACCGTAGAAGTGCCGCAGGCGGGAGTTTTGACCGAACTTGCCGCAGACAGACGGTATGCGAAGGCGGCTGATTTTGCGGAGCTTGCGGAAAGTGTCGCAGGTAAGGCCGAAAAGTCTGCAGTTGTACTGGGTGTGGTGAGAGCGCAAAGCTGGGATCAGACGGACAAAACCTACAGCTTTGAGACCGAGTATCCGGCAGGTTCTTATGATCTTGCAGTGGAGCCGGACAGCAGCTGCTCAGAAGAACAGCTTGAAGCGTGGGGCAGTGCGAAGGTTGTAGGTAGTGTATCTGCAAATGTATTAAAAGCATTTGGAGATGTGCCGGCAGTGGATGTGCCGGTGATTATGGAGGTGAAGAGGAAATGAGTATTAGTGTGAAGAATACTGGCGGGGGAAGCGGCAGCAGTTTTCCTAATGGGACTAAATGGACGCAGAGTAATATAAAACCTATTGGCAAATTCGTTAATTATAATAATTTATGGGTATTGTCCAGCGATGGTTTTATGTATTCAGAAGATGGAAAAACTTGGATACAAAGCAACATTACTGGAGTTAATTTTGATTCTATCTATTATAACGGTGAAATTTGGGTTATTGGTAGTACTGAACATGGCCTTTATTATTCAACCGATGGTAAGACATGGACACAAAGTAATGTGACCAATAATAGTTTTATGACTATATACTACGCAAATGATATTTGGATAGCGGGGAGTCAGTATGCTTCAATGTATTACTCCTTAGATGGCAAATATTGGATTCAATGTAGCGGAGTAGACGAAGACTATTTTAATGATATATATTATAATAATGATATATGGATTGTAAGTGGTGCAAATGGGCTATATTACTCAACAGATGGTAAATTATGGACGAAAAATACAGAAATCCATAATTCTTCAAAAATATATTATTATAATTCAATATGGAATATAACTTGTACTAATGGGCTGTATTACTCAGAAGATGGAAAAGCTTGGACAAAAAGTAATATAACATTTGGAGATGTTAAAGGTATAAAATGTAATAATAATATTTTTATTCTATATTCTGATTATTATGGGTTGTATTACTCAACAGATGGAAAAACTTGGACAAGAAGCAATATTACTAGTGGATTTTTCAATTTTGTAGATTACAATGACGATGTTTGGGTTGCCGGCGGTTCAGATGGTTTATATTATTCAGACGATGGAAAGGTTTGGACGCAAAGTAATATAACCGACAAAAATTTTATGAGTATATGTTATAAAAACGATATTTGGGTCGCTGGGAGTAATAGTGGCCTTTATTATTCTATTAACGGAAGAGATTGGCAAAGCGATGTATCTAGTGGAAATTTTAGCAACATACAGTACTCTGATGGTATATGGGTTATTGGAGGTAACGGATTATATTATTCTGAGGACGATTGTAGGCATATTACAAATATTTTTATTTCTACTGGAGAATCTATTAAATTTTATAATGCTAATGGTACATGCGTGATTACAACTCATGATGGAGTATGCTATACAAAAGATGGAAAAATATGGAATCAAAGTGATATAACTGGTTCTTATTTTAATTTTATAGATTATATTAATAGATTATGGTTATGCGGTAGTTTATACAATGGTCTTTATTATTCAGAAGATAATTGTAAGACATGGACTAAAAGCAATTTAACCACCGGGGTTAATTGTGTATACAGCGCTAACAATTTATATGTTGCTGCTGTCAGTTATAGCGGTCTTTATTATTCATCAGATGGTAAGTCATGGACTAAATCAAATATAACTTCTGGTGAATTTTCCTCTGTCTATAATTGTAATGGTATATGGGTAGCATGTAGCAATAGTGGCCTTAATTATTCATTGGATGGTAAGTCATGGACTAAATCAAATATAGATAGTGGATATTTTCATAAGGCATATTTTGCAAATGGCATCTGGGTTGCTGGAAGCGGTAAGGGCTTATATTATTCATTAGACGGAAAAAACTGGACTCAATCAAATATAACTTCTGCCAATTTTTCTTCTGTCTATAATTGTAATGGTATATGGATAACAGCTAATGATCTTAACACCGGGGTATATTATTCATTAGATGGACAGACCTGGACTCAATCAAATATAGACAGTGGATATTTTTATAGTATATATTATAAAAATGATATTTGGGTTATGGGACATTCTACTGGTTTATACTATTCATTAGATGGAAAAACCTGGAGTCAATCAAATGTAACTGGAATAAATTGTTTTGAAATTCAAAATTCAAATGGTATATGGATAGCAGGTTGCGATACTGGTTTATACTATTCATTAGACGGAAAAAATTGGACTCAATCAAATATAGACAGCGGACATTTTAATTATCTATGTTGTAATGATAATATATGGATCGCTTATAATGGAAAATATTCGTATTATTCAGTAACATGGGAACCATCTAGTTAAAGGCGGATATAAAATGAATTACAAGCATTATCAAAAAAGTTGATATGACAGGGATAGAAAGTCTATGGAAAAAAGTAACAAAGTAAAGGAGGTACATATGACAGAGATTATGACAGCTGCAATCACCGCAACGGGACTAATTATCGTGCAGCTAATCGTATCCAGCCGGCAGCAGCGGGCGCAGGACATTAAGGTTGATGCGGCACTGAGCGAGGTAAGAAAAGACATCCAGCGCCTTGAAGAAAAGCAGGACAAGCATAACAATCTTATTGAGCGCACCGCAGTGCTGGAACGGGATGTGAAAACTGTTTTCAAGCGGGTTGATGAGAATAAGGCAGAAATTGCATATTTAGAACATAAAGGAAAGTAGGAGATATGAAAATGAGTAAGAAATGGCTTAAAGCAGCAGGAATCAGAGCAATTAAGACAATGGCACAGGCAGCCGTTGCCATGATCGGGACAAGCGTTGTGCTGGAAGATGTAAGCTGGCAGGTCACGGCATCATCAGCAGCGCTGGCAGGTATTTTGTCTATGCTTACCAGTGTGGCAGGATTGCCGGAAGTCGATGAAAAGTAAAGAACCTTGTTCGCAGGAACAAGGCATGGTATAATACATATAGTCAAGAGGACGAACTAAGAAAGCGGTTGACCTTCCCCAAAACTCGAAAGGGGTTTTGGATTTCAAGGAAGGTGATGGCATGACAGAGTACATATTTGATGTAGTTTATCTGCTGATTCTTTACAGAATTGTGAAAGAAATAAAATAACCGCCGATAGTTTAGCGACCTAGGCGGCTATTTTTAGCTAACATGGTTAACCGTTTTTTTCCGGTTTCCTCTTGACTCCAATATACCACGAAAAAAGAGATTATGCAATAGTCAATTTACCCTGCACCCCGCAGGGCTTTTTATTTTGGAGGTGTATTATGGCAAAGAAACCAATTTTATTCTATTTATCTGCAGGGCACGGCGGCAGCGACCCCGGTGCCGTCAGCGGAAAGTTTGTGGAAGCAGATATGGCAAGAGTTGTGATGGCAGCATGCAGAAAGGAATTGCTGGCGCATAAGGGACGTACATATAAAGTGGCATATCCGGAAAAGGACGGTAGCGGCATGTCCCTTGCGGCACACGTTGCCGACATGGCACGTTACAAAGCGAAAGGCTACAGAGTAGTGTCCGTTGACGGACATTTTAATGCCGGTGGCGGCGATGGTGACGAAGTCTGGGTATGGAAGGGCACCGTGACAAAGAGTCGCCTCGGCAAGGTGCTAGCTGATCTGATTATCGCGGAACTGAAAAAGGAAGGTCAGAACACTAGAGGCGTTAAGTACACTAAAGACCTGTACTTTCTCAAAGGCATCGGCGTGCCGGTGCTGGTGGAATACGGCTTCGTGGATAATAAGACCGACCGGAAAGGTTTTGACACGAAGAAAGAGCTAGAGGCTTACGGAAAGGCAACCGCAAGAGCACTGATTAAGTATTGGGAGAAATATCAGTAAAAATTTTGCGAGAGAAATATTATAGTTTGTAATTACTTTTTGGTTATAAATGCAATTCCACAAGATTCGCAAATTCCAGCAACTTTACTGTTGTCAACTTTTATCGTAGTGCCATATTGTGTACGCTTTGCTGCAACTTGTAAATTTCGTTCCTGTATGGGGAACTAGATGAATTACTATCTAATTAAAGAACTGAAAAAATACCAGACGAAACGAGTTCTATTTTGTCACAAGATGCGGAAATATGTGATAGAATGCGATTAAAAACTATACAAGATGTTACAAATTCGTTGTAAAATGACTCTGATTATGTTAGGATTAAGAAAATAAGCGAGGGGGTAAAATCCTCCCCTGCCTGCGGGAGATTGAAGACTTGATTGGAGGTGCAGGATGCGTTTATATCATGGGAGTAATGTGGAGGTACCCGCACCTAAATTGATTCGGCAGAATCGGTTCCTGGATTTTGGTTTTGGATTTTATACTACGACGAATAGAGAACAGGCGATTGCCTTTGCGGACAAGGTATATAAGCGTAGCAGAGAAGGTAGCAGAGTTGTGAATATATATGAAATTGACGAAACTGTCGCCTTTGCGGAATGCTTTGTACTGCGTTTTGCGTTTCCTGACGAAGATTGGTTGGATTTTGTATCGGAGAACAGAGCGGGGACATATGACGGGGACAAATATGACATCATCTATGGACCTGTCGCTGACGACGACGTCTATACGACATTTACGCTTTATAGTGCCGGAGCGCTGACAAAAGAACAGGCTTTGGAGGCACTTAAAATCAAGAAATTGTACAATCAGCTGGTACTGACCTCCGAACATGCGTTAAGCTATCTGCGGTTTATCGGGACTGTGCCGGAAGAAGAACTTTGATGGAGGCAGGAATGGAAAAGAAAAAATTTGAAGCGATGCTGATACTCCTTGTTCCACAGGTGGTCGGCTTGATTGCAGAAAAGTATTGCTGCAGCGAGGTAACTGCTTCAGAGGAATTCTACAGTTCCAAAGTCTATTCTTTTTTGGAACAGGAGGATACTAAGCTGTGGCATTTTAGCCCACTGACCATATTCAATATGTTTGACGAAGAAAAACAAAGGGGAACGTTTACGTTTCCGGAGGAGGCATGACGATGAGCAGAGAAGGAGATTTTCTGATTTACTGCACGGAGCAGTATAAGTCGGCAAAAAATCTGACCGGCGCGCAGGTGGCCGAGTTATTCAGCCGATACAAGGTCTGGAATTACATCTATTCCTGCTTTGAGGCGCTGCACACCACAGGAGAAAATTATATTATCAGAGACATCGATTTGTACATTGAAGAGAGAAAGGCGGCAACGGTATCATAACGGATTGCCGCCGTTTTTTATTTGCAGTGCGCTGCTGGCAAAGTGCTGCATTGCTCCACGTTTCGCCCTAAGCCCCATCAAAGAAAACCGTTCCACACAGTCCCCAAAATCTTGAGGAAGATGTTACAAACCGGCGGCTACAACTCCGAAATTATCTTACGGCTTGAAAACCGCCCTATTTCTTTAAAATTTTTTAAATATTTCTCCTATACCACCAGCAAACCTATTGCTAAAACGGGCTGAAAATGGTAAAATATTATATTAATGATTAAGCAAAATTTGCCTGGTCAACAGGGGAAAAGGAAGATAAACTGATATGAACAATAAAAAGTACGATGGCGTGTACTATCCGGTGAGGGAGGTCACGGATTTAAAGGACATGATAGAAAGCAGTGCAGCGCTTTTCAAAGATGTTCCTGCATATTTACAGAAAGATAAACCGGGCGGAACTTTTCAGCCGATTACCTTTGGCGAATTTAAAGAGAAAATGGATGCTCTGGGAACCAGGCTCCTTGACCTGGGACTTGGAGGCAAGAAAATCGCAGTGGTCGGTGAAAGCTGCTGGCAGTGGATTTTGACCTATTTTGCAGTGGTCTGCGGTGTCGGCGTTATCGTACCGCTGGATAAGAACCTGCCTATCGATGAGATGAAGAGTCTGGTGCAGCGCTCCGGCGCAAGCGCCCTGGTATACACTAAACGCAGCGAAAAGGCGCTGGCGCCTCTTTTTGAAGAAAAATATGATGTGGAACACTTTATTTCCATGGGGCAGAGCGAGCACAGCGAGAAGGCGCTTTCCTTGGATGAACTCATTGAAGAGGGCGAGCGGCTTCTGAAAGAGGGCATTCGCGACTACGTGGATGCTGAGATTGACAGAGAGCAGCTGGCGACCCTGATGTTTACTTCCGGTACTACCGGTATGTCCAAGGGCGTTATGCTTTCCCACAAGAATATCGTTGCCAATGTAGTCAGCATGTCCAAGTTGGTTCACGTGCCAGTTGGGACAAAGACTTTGTCCATACTGCCGATTCATCATGCTTACGAGTTCACTTGCGACATCTGTACCTGCTTCTATCAGGGTGGAACTGTTGTCATATGCGAGGGAATCAAATATATCCAGAAGAACATGAACGAAGTTCATAATCAGATTATGCTGGGCGTGCCTCTCGTCTTTGAAAAAATGTACAAAGGCATGTGGAAACAGGCTGAGAAGCAGGGCGAGGCGGATAAGCTGCGCAAGGCGATCGACCTGTCCAAGAAACTGAAACTTTACAACAATCCGAAGCTGATGAAAAAGTTGTTTAAGGCGATTCACCAGAATTTCGGCAACAATATCACCCTGCTTATTGCAGGCGGTGCAGCGATTGACCCTAAGGTTATCGAAGACTTTGAAGCCATGGGGCTTCCGATGATTCAGGGATACGGCATGAGCGAGTGCGCACCGATTATCGCAGTAAATCAGGATAGATACAGTAAAGCCGCCTCAGTCGGAAAACCCATGCCGGGCACGCGGGTTCGCATTGAGAACCCCGATGAAGACGGAATCGGTGAAGTGGTTTGCAAGTGTGACTCCGTTATGATGGGCTACTATGATAATCCGGAAGCGACTGCGGAAGTGCTGAAAGACGGCTGGCTTTACACCGGCGACTTGGGATATCTGGACGAGGAAGGGTTCCTCTATCTGACCGGCAGAAAAAAGACCGTCATCGTTACCAAGGGTGGCAAGAATATCTTCCCCGAGGAAGTGGAAACTGTGCTTATGGAAGATGAGCTGATACAGGAAGCGTTGGTGTACGGCAGAGAAGACGACAAAGTCGGCAACGTAATGATTACCGCCGACATCTTCCCGAACTATCCGCTTTTGAAAGAGCGTTTCGGTGAAATGAACGGAAGCGAGGTGTACCATCTCTTCAAAGATCTGGTAGATAGGATTAACAAGAAAATGCCGACGTATAAGGCAATCAAACGCATCAATATCAGAGAAACAGAATTTGATAAGACGACCACCGGAAAGATTAAGCGCTACGGTAACTTTGCAGCGGACAGCGTGCAGACAGAGCCGCAGGAAAAGCCTGGTTATGCGCAGATGAAGGATGCTGAGATGAAGAGGGCAAAGGCTTTTGTGAAAGCGATTTCTGAAAGCACGGATCCTTACGTAAGATATAAGGAGAGCCGCCCGATTACAGATATCAAGCACATGTTTGAAACCAGCGCAGAACTTTACGGAGACAATGTCGCCTTTATGCAGAAATTTGAGAAAGACGCTCCGTATACAGCAATCACATATAAACAGGCGATTGCCGATGTCAACGGTCTGGGAACGGCGCTGATTAACCGCGGTCTGAAAGGAAAACGCGTTGCAGTTATTGGGGAAACCTGCTATCAGTGGGAGTCTTCTTATCTGTCAGTGTTATGCGGAACTGGTGTTGTAGTGCCTCTGGATAAAGAACTTGGCGAGCAAGAACTGAAAGCACAGATTATCGATGCCGAGGTTTCCGGCGTTATCTTCGGCGGAAAATTTGCGGATATGTTCCGCGACATGAAACGCAGCGGAGAAACTGGATTAGAAATTCTGGTAAACTTTGACACAGAAGAGCATGAAGAGGAAACTCTTTCCTGGAAGGCTTTGGTGCAGGAGGGAAAAGCGCTGGTTGCCCAGGGAGACAGACAGTTCCTGGATGCGGAAATCTACGGCGATGAAATGAGCGTGATTCTGTATACGTCCGGAACCACGGGCATTGCCAAGGGGGTTATGCTGTCTCATTACAATCTGGCGAGCAACCTGATGAGCGCACCGACGATTTTGAAAGTCAATCCGACTGATATTTTCTTCTCAGTGCTGCCGGTGCACCACACCTACGAGTGTACCTGCGCGTTCCTGATGCCGCTTTACAAAGGCGCCGCAATCGCGTACTGCCAGGGCTTGAAATATATCACAAAGAACCTTGAAGAGGTGAAACCGACTATGCTTCTTGGCGTGCCGGTGCTCATTGAGACTTTATATAAGAAGATTTGGAAAAATGTCAGAGCAAAAGGCAAAGAAAAGATGCTGAAACGGCTTCTGACAATGAATAGAAAGACCAAGAAGATGGGTGTGTCCATCAGCAAGCCGTTTACCAAGGAAATTCTGGAAGTATTTGGCGGTAGAATGCGTGTTATCATTTCCGGCGGCGCGGCAATCGATCCTGAGATTTTACAGTTCTTCAATGACCTGGACATTGTTTGTGTGCAGGGCTGCGGTTTGACGGAGTGCTCACCGATGACAGCGCTGAATCCGGACGTCGAAAAAGATATGCGACTTGCTTCTGTGGGACATCTGCTGCCTGGCATGGAAGTCAGAATTGCAGAGCCTGACGAAGACGGCGTTGGCGAGATTTGCTACAAAGGCGATAATGTAATGCTGGGATATTACAAGAATCCCGAAGCGACTGCAGAGGTAATGGAAGACGGGTGGCTTCATACCGGTGATCTGGGTTATGTGGATAAAGAAAACTTCATATATATTACAGGAAGAAAGAAAAATGTGATCATCACTAAGAACGGTAAGAATGTTTTTCCGGAAGAGCTGGAATACTATCTGAGCGCTGTACCATATATTTCAGAAAGTATGGTTTGGGGAGATGAGGTTGAAGATGGAAACGATATGACCATCGCAGCGACAGTGACTTTAGATGAAGAGGAAATCAGCGAAGCGCTGGGAGAAGCTTTTACCGAAGAGGATGCAAAGGAGTTGGTATGGGAAGCCGTTGATAAAATCAACGAGAAACTTCCGTACTATAAAAAAATCAAAAAGCTCCGCATCCGCAGAGAAGATTTTGAGAAGACCACAGGTAAAAAAATTAAACGTTTCGTCGAAGGAAACAAAAAAGGAAACAAGTAAAGGGCGAAAACATTGACAAATGCACAATTTTAGAGTATAATACTCGGACTATGGCATTGCTGAAAGGAGAATTAGAATATGTCAGAAGAAATACTTCTAACCCAGGAGGGTTATGATAAATTAGAGGCCGAAAGAGACATGCTGGTATCCGTTAGAAGAAAAGAAGTTTCCGAAAGATTGAAGGAAGCGATTTCTTACGGAGACCTTTCCGAAAACGCAGAATACGATGCCGCTAAAAATGAGCAGGCTGAACTGGAAGAGAGAATCCACAAACTGGAAACCATGATGAGAAATGCAAAGATTATCAACGAAGATGAAGTTTCCGGCGATCACGTAAACGTAGGTTTGACTGTAAGAGTAGTAGAGACACAGACCGGTGAGGAGCAGTCCTTTGTTATCGTAGGATCTACAGAAGCAGACCCGTTTGCAGAGCCTGCCAGAATTTCCAACGAATCACTTGTAGGTCAGGGACTCCTCGGAAAAGGAATTGGCGAGGTTGCCGAAATCGTAGTTCCGGATGGGGTGCTGCACTACAGAATTGAAGAAATAACTAAATAGTATAAAGGATGATAGATATGAGTACACAAGATAACAACATGAATGTAAATCCGGAAGTTGAGGAACTTTCGGAAGAAAATCTGAATGAGCAGAGATTGATCAGAAGAGAAAAGCTGAAGAAACTGCAGGAAGCTGGCAGAAATCCTTTTGTCAACGAAACATGGGATGTGACTGCCCATAGCATGGACATCAAAGATAACTTTGACGCCATGGAGGATCAGGAAGTGTCCTGCGCCGGAAGAATCATGGCGTTCAGAAGAATGGGCAAGATGGCTTTTGTCGACATTCAGGATAAGCAGGGCAGAATCCAGTGCGTAGTCAAGAGAGACGACATCGGCACAGATGAATACACCTGGTTTAAGACTTATGATATCGGTGATATCATCGGTGTAGAAGGAACTATTTTTAAGACAAAAGCAGGGGAAATTTCCATTCAGGTAAAGAGACTGGTACTTTTATCCAAGTCATTGCAGGTGCTGCCAAACAAGTGGCATGGTTTGAAGGATACGGATATCCGCTACAGACAGAGATATGTGGACTTAATCGTAAATCCTGATGTCAGAGAGACTTTCTATAAGAGAGCAAAGATTATCCATGAGATCAAGAGAGTACTGGAAGAGGATTACAACTTCCTGGAAGTGGATACACCGATTCTGACTACCATTGCAGGCGGCGCCAACGCAAGACCGTTCAATACCCATCACAATACTTTGGACATCGACATGAAACTGCGTATTTCCAATGAGCTCTATCTGAAACGTCTCATCGTAGGCGGTCTGGATCGAGTTTATGAAATGGGCAAGATGTTCAGAAATGAGGGCATGGACAGAAATCACAGTCCTGAGTATACTTCCATGGAATGCTATATGGCGTATGGCAACATGGAAAGCATGATGGACGTGACGGAGCAGGTGATTTACAAGGCAGCCATGGCGGTCAACGGAACACCAGTCATCACTTATCAGGGGAAAGATTTTGATGTGACTCCGCCTTGGAGAAGACTGGATATGACCGATGCCGTAAAGGAAATTACCGGCGTAGATTTCCACAAGATTGACTCTGACGAAGATGCGAGAGCCGCCGCTATCGCCTATGGCATGGATGCTGATGAAGTGAAGGAAATGACACGCGGCAAGATTATTGCTGAGATGTTTGAAGAATACTGCGAAGATGTTCCGGGCTATCTGGACGGACCAGTCTTTGTTGTGGGACATCCTGTAGAGATTTCGCCGCTGGCAAAGAGAGACCCGAAAGATCCGAGGATCACCAGAAGATTCGAAGGCTACATCAATGGATGGGAAGTCTGCAATGCGTTCTCCGAGCTGAACGATCCAATCGACCAGTTCGAAAGATTTACCGAACAGCAGGCACAGCTTGATTCCGGTGAAGATGATGAAGCACATCCGATGGATATGGACTTTGTCAATGCGCTGGAAGTAGGTCTTCCACCGACAGGCGGACTTGGAATTGGAATCGACAGAGTGGTTATTTTAATCACAGATTCTCCGAGCATTAGAGATATCATCCTGTTCCCGACGATGAAGTCCTTACCGAACGAAAAAGGCTAAAAAGTCCCTATTTATGTGGGTTTGCGGACTTTGAAAAACGCCGAAAAATACATCTTTACATCAAACTTACATCAAATGGTGCGTAGACTTGTGCAGAGATGAAAAAATCGCATAATTTTGTATTTAAGACCTTGAGAGGACAACACCTTTCAAGGTCTTTTTTGCGTTGTGCGGTGTATCCGGTCGCAAACTTCAAGTTTTCTTTGATTTCCAATACAATGTAATTGCAAGGGAAATACAGGAGGGAAAGCCTATGAATAAACAGACATATATAACAGAGGAAGAAAGGGAAAAATGCAGAAAGGTTGCCAATGCCTTTTTGGAAATCTATCAGGAAGATGATGTGCTGGTGGTGGACGCCGGAAGGTTCGGGTTTGTGAAATTGCAGAATTATATGCCAAACGAGGGATTTGACAGTGTCACGACTTATACGGACAGCAGGGATATGTTGGAGGACTTATGGCAGGATTGGCTGATTACACAGCTTTTTGCTCTTTCAAAAGGAACGCCGATGGAAGATTTTACGCAGGAGGAGTTATTAAAGATATTGCCGACGAAAAAGCAGAAGGAATTTGCTTATAAAAAGATTTGCTTTATGAATAAAGCCGCAATTTGAAATGGTTTTTAATATGTGGATAGCAATGTTTCCCTGAGATAAAGAAGCTTCTCAGGGGAATTTTTTGTCTCAATTCGCAAACTACAAGGACTACCTTGCCGAATTGCTGAAAGATGAAAACAATTCGCTTTGGTCGGCTGTCCTTTATGGTATCTCGTACAGCAGCGATCAGATTGTAACCGTTGCGTTGTCTCAGGTCGGCAATGTCGGCGGAGAGCCGTACTGAAGTTGGTACAGCTTCAATTCTCGTGTGGAATGGTGTGCCTGTTTCGTAAGCTGGTGCGCTAACGAGTGCGGCTATATTGATACTGGGGTTATCCCGAAATTTGCGGGCTGCGTCAACGGCGCACAATGGTTTAAGGACAGAGGACAATGGCTTGACGGATCTGCCGAGCCTGTTCCCGGAATGATTATTTTCTTTGATTGGGAGAGCGATGGTGAAACCGATCATGTTGGAATTGTGGAAAAAGTCGAAAACGGTATTGTTTACACCGTAGAAGGCAATTCCGGCGATAGCTGCCGAATCAATCAGTATTCAATAGGGAATTATCAGATTTACGGATACGGTGTGCCACAGTATTAGAAAACAAGCCGTTTGCAGAAATGCAAGCGGCTTACATAAAATCAACTTTACAATGTTTTTACAATCGCAAGATAACGAATTTGATGTTCGGTCGGTATAATAAAACCGTAATCAAAAAGATTATGGAGAAAAAACAAAAGGAGAATTTGATTATGAAAACAAAGAAAATACTTGCATTAGCACTTGGCGCAGTTTGTGTTTTCGGTATGCTTGCCGGATGTGGAAAACAGGAAACAGGTACAGTTTCAACAGATGGTTCTACCTCTATGGAAAAAGTAATCGGCTCGTTGAAAGAAACCTTTGAGGCAGAGAACGAAGGAATTACCGTTACATACAATCCCACTGGTTCTGGTACAGGCATTACAGCAGTAGCGGAAGGACGCTGTGACATCGGACTTTCCAGCCGTGATTTGAAAGATGAAGAAAAAGCAAAAGGACTTGAAGGAACAGTTATTGCTTATGATGGTATTGCAATCATTGTCAATCCCGAAAATACCGTAGATGATCTTACGATTGAGGATATTGCCAAAATCTATACTGGTGAGATTAAAAACTGGAAAGAAGTCGGCGGTAAGGACGCTGAGATTGTCTTAATTGGAAGAGAAGCAGGAAGCGGAACCCGTGACGGCTTTGAATCCATTACGGGAACAAAGGATCAATGCAAATTGAAGCAGGAACTTACCTCTACCGGAGATGTGATTACGACCGTTGCGGGGAATCCGGCAGCAATCGGATATGCGTCTCTTGCTTCCGTAAAGGACAGCGTAAAAGCATTGAAAGTCGGAGGCGTAACGCCCAGCGAAACAACAATTAAGGACGGCAGTTATAAGGTGCAGCGTAATTTTGTGCTGGTTACGAAAACCGAGGGTAAACTGTCTGATGCAGCACAGAAATTCTTTGACTACATTACTTCAAGCGACGCTTCGGAACTAATCAGGAAAGCAGGAGCCGTACCGGTAAAATAAAGGACTGTAAAAGCGACGGCGATAGGAAACCGCTGCTTTTCACATTTTGAAAGGAATGTAGTGATGAAGAAAAAGAGATTATTTGAAACCATCATACACGGCATATTCCTGATATTGGGGCTTATTACAGTAGGATTTGTTTTGCTGATTACAGTGTATCTTATCATATCGGGTATTCCCGCTATTCGGGAAATTGGAGTTTTCAAATTTCTGTTTGGGAAAGTTTGGGCTTCCACAGCAGCAAAAGCTTCCTATGGAATTCTGCCGTTTATTTTAACCAGCGTTTACGGTACAGCCGGAGCTATCGTAATCGGTGTACCGGTCGGCTTTATGACCGCTGTATATCTTGCAAAGCTTGCTCCGGAAAAAATAAAAACCATTATGGGATCGGCGGTCAGTCTGCTTGCGGGAATCCCGTCGGTGGTTTACGGTCTTGTGGGAATGCTTGTATTAGTGCCGGCAGTTCGGACGCTGTTTCATCTGCCGGACGGTGCAAGTCTGTTTGCGGCAATGATTGTTTTGGCGGTAATGATTCTCCCGTCAATTATCAAAGTTTCCATAACCGCATTGGAAGCTGTACCGAAGGAATATGAGGACGCATCTTTGGCACTTGGCGCTACTCCGGTGGAAACCTATTTCCGGGTGTCTGTTCCGGCGGCAAAAAGCGGAATTGCGGCGGCTGTTGTGTTGGGCGTAGGACGTGCCATTGGCGAGGCGATGGCAGTAATGATGGTGGCAGGAAATGTAGCCAATATGCCATCCCTATTTGGGAGTGTGCGTTTTCTTACAACAGCAGTTGCTTCAGAAATGTCTTATTCAAGTGGGTTACAACAGCAGGCATTGTTCTCCATCGCCCTTGTACTGTTTCTCTTTATTATGCTGATAAACGCTGCACTTAATTTCTTTTTGAAGCGGGATAAGGAGGGTTCAAAGTGAACAAAAGTCGAAAAGGATATATTTTTGCTATGAAGTGGCTCTGCTGGCTGTCAGTGGGAATTACGGCGGCACTTGTATTGTTTTTGCTCGGATATATTCTTGTGAAAGGAATTCCCCATATCACTTGGGAACTGCTCTCTACAAAACCGAGCTATATTGAAGAACGCATTGGGATTCTGCCAAATATTCTGAACACCTTGTATATTATTCTTGCCACGCTTGTTTTTGTAATACCTCTTGGAGTGGGGGCGGCGATTTATTTAACGGAATATGCAAAGAATAAAAGAATTGTTACGGCGATTGAATATGCTGCGGAAACCCTGTCGGGAATCCCATCAATCATTTACGGGCTTGTCGGTATGTTGTTCTTCTGTCAGTTTTTAAATATGAAAACATCCCTTTTGGCTGGTGCGCTGACGCTTGTTATTATGAATCTGCCTACTGTTATGCGCACTACGCAGGAAAGCCTGAAAACCGTGCCACAGAACTACCGGGAAGGTGCGTTCGGACTTGGAGCCGGAAAATGGCGGGTAATTCGTACTGTGGTACTTCCCGGTTGTGTGGATGGGGTGGTCACAGGATGTATCCTGTCAATCGGAAGAATTCTTGGCGAATCGGCGGCGCTTTTATTTACAGCTGGACTTGCCCACGAATTATATGGATTATTTGAGGGGCTGCAAAACTCCGGCAGTACGCTGACAGTAGCGTTATATGTTTATGCAAAGGAACAGGGTGAATTTGAAATAGCTTTTGCGATTGCCGCAATACTAATGATTATGACGCTGCTTATCAACCTTGCCGCTGATATTGTCAGCCGTTATTTCAAGAAAAGGAGAAGCCTATGAGCAGTATAATGACAGTAAGAAATCTGTGCTTATGGTATGGAAAAGCACAGGCACTTAAACATATCAATATGGAAATCCCCGAAAAAAGCATAACGGCGCTTATCGGTCCGTCGGGTTGTGGAAAATCCACATTTTTGAAAACACTTAACAGGATGAACGATTTGGTTTCCAGCGTTAAGATTACGGGCGAAGTTATGTATAACGGTGAGAATATTTATGACAATTCCGTTGATGTAAACGAACTTCGTAAAAATATCGGAATGGTGTTTCAAAAACCGAATCCATTTCCAATGAGCATTTATGACAATATTGCTTACGGACCTCGTACACACGGAATTAGAAGCAAAGCAAAACTCGATGATATTGTGGAACGCTCACTCCGGGATGCAGCTATTTGGGAGGAAGCAAAGGACAGGCTGAAAAGAAATGCTTTGGGACTATCCGGCGGTCAGCAGCAAAGGCTCTGTATTGCGAGAGCACTTGCAGTAGAGCCGCAGATTCTCCTGATGGATGAACCGACTTCGGCGCTTGATCCAATTTCCACTTCGCATATTGAGGAACTGGCAATGAAGCTGAAAGAAAAATATACGATTGTCATTGTTACACATAATATGCAGCAGGCTGTCCGTATCTCAGATCATACGGCATTCTTTCTGCTGGGGGATTTGGTTGAATTTTCAGAGACAGAAGCAATGTTTTCACAACCGGGGGATAAACGCACAGAGGATTATATTACAGGGAGGTTTGGTTAAATGCGGTCAAAATTTGATGAACAACTGGAACTGCTTCATAAAGAGCTTATTGAAATGGGCGCTCTTTGTGAAAATGCCATAGCAATGGCGGCAAAAGCACTCTCAGAGGGCAACACGAAAATGGCGGCAAAAGTCCCCGAATTGTCAACTGAGATAGATAGAAAAGAGAGGGATATTGAAACCATGTGTATGAAGCTGCTCCTTCAGCAGCAGCCGGTGGCAAAGGATTTGCGAACGATTTCCTCCGCACTGAAAATGGTGACGGATATGGAGCGCATTGGGGACAATTCCGGCGATATTGTAGAAATTGTGACTATGGCGAACATTTCACCCTCCGATAATACGGAGCATATTCAGGATATGGCAAGAGCGACAATCAAAATGGTAACAGACAGTATTGACGCCTTTGTGAAGAAAGATATAGAGATTGCAAATGCAGTCATTACCTACGATGATGTGGTAGACGGTCTCTTTGACGAAGTAAAGACAGATTTGATAGAAAAATTTGGTAATCCTGAATCAAACGGAGAAAAAGTTCTCGACCTTCTTATGATTGCAAAGTATTTTGAGCGTATGGGTGATCATGCGGTGGAAATTGCAAAGTGGGTATTGTTTTCTATTACTGGAAGGAAAGAGAGATAAACGATAATTTCATTGCATATAAGCAAAGTTGAAAAAGAGGCGGATTTACGCTATAATATAATATGGGTATTTTTATGCAGAAGGAGAATGACAATGATTTATTGTGTAGAGGATGACAATGGAATTAGAGATTTAATGATATATGCTTTAAATTCTGCTGGGTTTGAAGCAAAAGGCTTCACGGACGGTACAGAATTTTTTAGTGCGTTGCAAGCGGATCAGCCGAAACTTATTATACTTGATATTATGCTGCCGGGTGATGACGGAATCACGATTCTAAAAAAGCTTCGTAACAATACTGTTACCGCAGATATTCCGGTTATTATGGCAACAGCCAAAGGAACTGAATATGACAAGGTAATCGGTCTTGACACAGGTGCAGACGATTATCTTGCAAAGCCATTCGGAATGATGGAAATGGTTTCCCGTGTGAAAGCTGTACTTAGGCGGACAGCTCCAAAAAACACCCCAAAAACTTTAAAGGTGGGAAATCTTGAAATAAAGGAATCTGAGCATACTGTTTATGCCTGCGGCGAGCGTATCACGCTTACATTAAAAGAATACGATCTTTTGTATTTGTTTATGGATAATCTTGGAAAAGTTTTCACCCGTGACAGATTATTACAATTAATATGGAGTTCTGATTATATAGGCGAAACAAGAACAGTCGATGTTCATATTGGAACTCTCCGTACAAAACTCGGAGAATGTGGAAGTTATATAGAAACTGTCCGAGGTGTTGGGTATCGAATGGAGGCGAAGCTATGACAAAAAGAATTTTTCGTACTGTATTCGTTGTTGCCATCAGCATATTTATTGCTTCAGCCGTACTTTTTATGACTGTACTGTATGACTATTTTTCTGGAATCCAACAAAATCAACTGCGTATGCAAATTGATCTTGCTTCACAGGGCGTTGAAGATGAAGGACTTGATTACCTGAAAAACTTAAATATAAAAGATTACCGTGTTACTTGGATAGGAACAGATGGTAAAGTTCTTTATGACAGCATATCAGAGGCTGATGAAATGGAAAATCATTTTGAACGGGAAGAAGTAAAAGAAGCACTTTCAGAGGGATATGGTGCAAGTTCCCGTTATTCCTCCACATTAACGCAGCGTTATCTCTATGGAGCAAAGCGACTGCCAGATGGAACTGTTATCAGGCTTTCAGTAACACAGAATTCTCTGCTCATACTTACACTCGGTATGTTGCAGCCAATTATGATTATATTTGTGATTGCTATTATTTTATCAGCTTTTTTAGCTTCGAGACTGTCAAAGAAAATTGTTAAGCCGTTGAATGAATTAAATTTGGATAAACCTTTAGATAATAATGGATACGATGAACTTTCTCCTCTGCTTCGGCGTATTGATACACAGCAAAAAGAGATTAGTCGGCAAAGTGAGGAATTAAGACAAAGGCAGAATGAGCTTGAAGTGATGACCTCCGCTATGTCTGAGGGAATTATTTTGCTGAATAATAGAGGAACTGTTTTGAGTATCAACAAGGCGGCTGCGAAACTATTTGGGACAGATTGTTTTTGCATAGGTGAGGATATCGTGTCAATAAACCGCAGCTTGGAATTAGCCCAATTGCTTAATAGGGCGAAGAACGGGGAACATTCAGAAAGAGTTGTGGAACTTGGATGTGGTCGGTATCAAATGATGGCAAGTCCTGTTATATCAAACAATATAGTATCCGGGATTGTGCTTTTAATACTTGATGTAACGGAGAAAGAAAAGGCGGAACAATTACGCCGTGAATTCACAGCCAATGTTTCACATGAGTTAAAGACGCCATTGCATACCATATCGGGAAGCGCTGAGCTTTTGGCGAACGGTATGGTAAAGCCGGAGGACATTCCCATCTTTTTAAAGCGTATTTACTCTGAAACACAACGCATGATTCAATTAGTGGAAGATATTATACGGCTTTCACATTTGGACGAAGGCGCTGAAGATATGAAATGGGATATGGTGGATTTATATGCGGTAGCAGAGGAAACGATAAATTCTCTTGCCGACGAAGCAGAAAGCAATGGGATAAAATTTGAACTGTATGGAGAAACTGTTTTGATCAACGGCATCAGGCAGCTGCTTCAGGAGATTATATACAATCTCTGTGACAATGCGATCAAATATAACTGTAGGGGCGGTTCGGTATCTGTAGGGGTAAAGAATGAAAATGAATTTGCTGTTCTGACCATCACCGACACGGGTATTGGCATTCCGGCAGAACATCAAGAGCGCATTTTTGAACGATTTTATCGAGTAGATAAAAGTCATTCAAAAGAAATAGGTGGTACAGGACTTGGACTGTCTATTGTAAAACACGCTGCAAAACTGCATAATGCGGAAATTGAGTTGCACAGCATTGTAAATAAAGGTACTGAAATTACAATCAAATTTCCTAAAAACTAAACATAATGAGAGACAGAGTCGTAGTAAAAACTGCGGCTCTGTTTTTGCTTTACAAGGATTTTATCAGAGTGCGATAACAGATTTGATGTTATTTTGATAAACTTAATCTGATAGAAAAAGCAGCCTTGCGGCTACTTTTCGGGTGCAGTATCAATTAAGGCTTTCGCAGTTGCTTTAACGACTTCTAACGACCGTTCATCGCAAGCTGAAAGCATACGGAGGAGATTTTCTACCTCGGAATCTTTGGACGGCTTCTCAGGGTGGAAAATCGAATCCGCAGAAATGTTCAATTCCCGGACGAGCTTATGTAGGACATCGAAGCTCGGCTTCTTGCCCTCGTTCTCGATCCGATATAGGTATCGCTCGGTAATATTCGCTTTTTCAGCCAACGCTTCTATGGTGATCCCGGCGTGTTCACGAGCTGCCTTAATGATACAACCAAGCGTTTCAGGTTTATTATGCACTTACAGTCCACTTCCATATATAATTATACTGATTTATGCCATCTTTATAATGGCACAGCAATTCAATTATAAGTGGACTGACAGTTCGCAGATAACTGAACTATAAAGAAATATGAACCCTGCCAAATAAAAAAACGAGGTTTTGACAGGGCGATTTAATATGCCTACACCCTCCGATTCTGAGTTTTAATGCGCTGGATTATTCTCGGCGTTCCGCTGCTTGTGATGAGCAGCGAATATTAAACTGTTACAAAGGTATTATCAGAAAGTATTTCATTGAAAAAAGCATTTACCCCACAAAAGGACAATGCGGCTCACATACTGAACTGATATGCCATAAATACAATGAAACAAACGCACTTGCACGGCGAAATTTGTCGCTATGCAGGTGTGTTTTTATATTTTGTGGTATTTCGACCTTATATAGTGTCGGCTGCCGTTCGCCGCCTTACGGTCTGAATTTTTACATTTTTGAAAATTCAGACTGGATGTAAAGAAAATGGCAAAAAGCCAATTTGATGTTCTGAAAGAGGAGTTTCAGAACGAGTGTAAGGTTATCAATTTGAAGTACGAGTATGAGGGATACATAGGCGTGGAGCAATGGGCGGTTATTACAGAACTATCCGAAAAAGAACTGTTTGAAAAATACCCTGATATTATATCCCGCTACATACCGTTCGTGCTGCTGTCCGTTGAACAGGGAAAGGCAGTATATGAGTTTAGAAGAAATGAAAGCAAATTCTATAAGCGCAGCTTAAACAACGAGGACGCTTTTGGATGTGACGATGAGCTTATAGGGATATTCCATTCGGAGGTCTTTGTTCCTGACTTTTTTGAGCAGCAGATAACAGAGGAATACGAAGAAAATCGTTATCAGTTGTAGATGAAGCTGTTGGACAAGGCTCTTTCAAGCCTTACCGAGAAGCAATACAAATACCTCATAGCCCGCTATGTTGCAAATAAAAGCGCAAGGGAAATTGCTGAAGCGGAGGGGGTATCTCATCAGGCAATTGAAAAGCATTTGAACGCAGCGGTCAAGAAAGTGAAAAAAATGTTTAAGGGATTTTTCCGAAAATAGGTTGTCATTTGGCTGACTGATTCCAAATTAGTGAAGGGGTTGTTTTGAATCCGGATAAAGATTTCCCCTTCACTTAATCTTGGAAATGCGAGGTCAATGCTATGCAAACAGAGAATAAAGAAAAGGTGAAGCGTGGAGAAATTTATCTGCATGATTTTGGAAACAATGCAGGCTCAATTCAGAATGGGGTAAGACCTGTTCTTGTAGTTCAATGCGATGAAGGCAATCAGGCAAGCATGACAACGGTTGTTGCAGCTCTTACATCAGTTATAAAGAAGCGTTATTTGCCGTCCCATATTATCTTGGGCGATAAATTTGGACTCAAAGAGCCTTCAATGGTTATGCTGGAACAACTGAAAACAGTCAATCAGTCCGAACTTGTGGAATATATCGGATTTGTTGACAGCGAATATCTGCTCCGTAAGGTGAATCACGGCTTAAAGAAAGCGCTTGGTTTGTGGGTGGATAAGCCGCAAAAGCACAAGGGGGATATTCGCTGCCTTTGTCCCGCCTGCTTACAGGCATATAAGAAAACACAGAATTATATTGTCAGGCGGCTTGATCCGCTGGCTTCCAAAAGGGAGAAATGCGATAAGTGCGACAATATGGGTTGGGATTATATCATTTATGAAAGGCGTACTTCCTCAGAGGATAAGGGGGTACAGGAATGATGAGTGATGATAAGAAGGTAAAGCAGCCTAAATATGAAGTCCCATTGTGGCATAAAACAAATCTTTCTATTGATGAAGCGGTCGCTTATACAGGGATTGGCAGAGCAAAATTATATGAGATGACAAATAGAGAAGATTGCCCATTTGTATTATGGATTGGAAATCGGAGGGTAATAAAGCGAGGAGGTACAGCAAATGGAAAGAAAACGAAATCAGGCGGAAAAAATCCAAGTTCCTGTATGGTACAAAACAAATTTATCAATCGAAGAAGCAGCAGCTTATTCAGGGATAAGTCGGGATAAGCTCTACGAGATGACAAACAAAGAGGATTGCCCATTTGTATTGTGGATTGGAAACCGCAGGCTGATAAAAAGAGAAGTTTTTGATGAGTACATAAAAAAATCATATTCGATTTAAGGAGGAACTACTATGGATGATGAAGTTATGACTTATAAGGCAAAGCTTGAAGCAAGGAATGCTGACAAGCCAATATGGGAGAAAAAATGTCTTTCTATTGAAGAAGCGGCGGCATATTCCGGTATCTGGATAACGAAGCTCAGACAATTATCACAGCAAAAGAAATGCCCGTTTGTAGTGCCGCTTGGGAATCAGGTTTTTATTGTCCGGGAGAAATTAGATACCTATATCAAGGGTAAAAAGCATATTTAGGAGGGGGGACTTATGGCTAAGGAAAAGAGAAAGGATAAATCAAGAGTAGTTCTTCGTACCGGGGAATTACAAAGAAGCAACGGTACTTACCAATACTCGTGGGTGGACGCAAACAAAAAGAGGCGTTATGTCTATGCGAGGAACTTAGATGATCTTCGTGCAAAGGAAGAACAGATTGCAAAAGATAAAAGCGATGGCATTAAGACCGAAGCCCGCTATACGACAGTAAATGAACTTTTTGATTTGTGGAAAGTTTTGAAACGAGGATTGAAAAACAATACCTTTGAAAATTATAAATATATGTATGAGACTTTCGTCCGTCCAAATATCGGAAAACAGCGTATTTCAACTCTGAAAAAATCTGATGTTAAGCGCTACTATAATTATCTTGCCGACGAAAGAGGAGTAAAGGCTTCTACGATTGACAGTATCCATACCGTACTTCATCAGATTTTGGATATGGCGGTTGATGATGATTACATTCGTAACAATCCGTCTGACAATGTGTTGAGAGAGCTGAAAAAATCCCATGTTTTTAAGACGGAAAAACGCAGGGCATTAACACGACCTGAGCAGGATTTGTTTCTTGACTATCTGAAGAACACGCCGAAAGTACAAAACTGGTATCCGATATTTGCGGTAATGGTCGGTACGGGATTACGAGTTGGTGAAGTGACCGGGCTGAGATGGTGCGATATTGATATGGAAGAAGGCATTATTGATGTTAATCACACTTTGGTTTACTACGATCACCGAACCGATGACAGCAAGAAAGGCTGCTACTTCAATGTGAATACAACAAAAACCCCAGCGGGCAACAGACAAGTACCAATGCTTGATTTTGTAAAAGAAGCCTTCCTTATGGAAAAGGAAAGGCAGGAAATGTTTGATTTACATTGCGAGGTTATCATTGACGGGTACAGCGATTTCATATTTATTAACCGCTTCGGGCAGGCTCAACATCAATCAACGCTGAACAAGGCAATCCGCCGGATTATCCGGGACTGTAATGATGAGCAGTTATTGAAAGATGAAAATGCGGAGGTATTGCTGCCACACTTTAGCTGTCACTCTCTCAGACATACATTCACGACAAGAATGTGTGAAGCAGGAGTAAATGTGAAGGTAATTCAGGACGCACTCGGTCACAAGGATATTTCCACCACGCTTAATATCTACACCGATGTGACAAAGGAACTCAAGCGCTCCGAATTTGAGTGAAGGTTTGTCAAACATATGTTACACCGTCATGCAAAAAATTAAATAAAGTATCTTTAGGAGAAAGCCACTTTAAT
>NZ_QWEQ01000023.1 GCF_009936045.1 Emergencia sp. 1XD21-10
TCTTCGACTCACCTCTTTTCCTTCGTACCTATAGTATACGTGAAAAACGGGAAAATCACAAGTAAGATTTTCCCGTTTACTTTCGCTGTCACAGTATGCGTTTTTCAGCCAAAAAGCCGTTTCACCAAATGGTAAAACGACTTTCGATATGCTTATGATTTATTTTCCGCAGTTCTTCTTTGCAGTTTCGCAAAGCTGTGCAAATGCAGCTGCGTCGTGGATAGCCAGTTCAGACAGCATCTTTCTGTTGATTTCGATACCGCTCTTCTTAAGACCGTCCATTAGTCTGCTGTAGGACATGCCGTTCATTCTTGCAGCAGCGTTGATTCTTGCGATCCACATCTGTCTGTACTGTCTCTTCTTTAACTTTCTGCCAACGTAAGCAGATCTCAGCGCTCTCATTACTGCAGGGTTAGCTGCTCTGAAGACCTTGCTCTTCTGTCCATAGTAACCCTTTGCTAATTTTAAAATTTTCTTATGTCTCTTGTGGGCGTTTACGCCTTTCTTTACTCTTGCCATGATTCATTACCTCCTAAAACTATTTTGCCATTGATCTTAACATTCTCTTAGTGTCAGCACTGGTTAAAATTGTGGATTTTCTGAGACCCATCTTTCTCTTTGGAGTCTTCTTAGTAAGAATATGGCTCTTGTATGCCTTGTTTCTCTTGATTTTACCGGTTCCGGTTAATTTCAGTCTTTTGCATGCGCCTCTGTGGGACTTCATCTTATTCTTTGCCATGATGATTTTTTCCTCCTATGTTAATACAAAGTTTTACTTATCAGTTTTCGGTGCCAGGAACATGGTAAGGCTTCTGCCTTCAAATGTCGGCTTCTTATCAATGGTGCTGACTTCGCTGCAGCATTCTGCGAACTTATCCATAACTTCGCGACCTTTTGCAGTATAGTCTTTTTCTCTTCCTCTAAATCTGAGACTCACCTTGACTTTGTCCCCATCCTGCAGGAATTTGCAAGCGGTCTTAGCCTTCACCTGAATGTCATGATCTTCGATAAAGGTACTCAGTCTGATTTCCTTTACCTGCATGTTCTTCTGCTTTTTCTTGGCTTCTTTTTCTCTCTTCTGGATTTCGTATCTGTACTTTCCATAATCGAGAATCTTACATACCGGCGGCTTGGCGTTAGGTGAAATATTGACCAGGTCAAGCTTCTTCTCATCTGCCAAAGCAAGCGCCTCGTCTCTGCTCATAATACCGAGCATCTGACCGGTTTCATCGATGACACGCAGTTCTTTGTCACGAATTTCTTCGTTGATCTTGTTCTCCTTACTAATGGTTCGCACCTCCTGTGGTTTCTACACAAACAAGAAAGCGGGCACTTAATGTACCCGCCTCAAAACACGCTAAAACGCGCATGTTTCAAAATTATTAACCCAGCAAACTGACTGTCTGAAAGGTGAGAAGCGGATAACTTCTTCTTCATTACTGAAATAGGTTATCATATTTCCGCTCCTGTGTCAAGGAAAGTTTTTGAATTTCCAACGACTTTCAAGAAATTTTCCTTATAGCGAAAAATGCTCTTTCTTGATTTTATCCAAAAGTTCCTCATCTGTAAACAGCCTATAGGTCAATTCCAACAAAAACTTTGCACTGTTTAAAATAGCCTCATGGACAGCTGGCGTCGTCATTGCTTTTGCAAATTCATAGGTATGTGGTACCAGTCCTTTCCCAATGCCCATACATGGGTGGAATGCTGCGCAAGCGGTCGCCACATTCCCGATATCAGAAGAACCATTGCCCTGATTTTCCGGTCTGACTACTTCAAGTCCCAAACTATGAAAACAGGTATCCATCACTTCTTCCTTTAGAGGTCCCGTAAAATAATCGTCATAGTCTTCGCCTGCCGGCAAAATCTCCACTTCTGTGCGTGTTGCCATTGCTGCCGCCTTTGCGCAATCTTTCACCCAGCTTGTAATATCGTTGAGCTGATGTCTTCTGGGCGCTCTAGTGATAAAAACCGCTCGGGTCTCGTCAGGTATGATGTTCGCTGCCTTTCCTCCATCGGAAATATAGCCTGAAATAATCGCCTCTTTAATGACATGCTGTCTCATCATATCTGTACTTTCAAATAACAGACGCACTGCATTCAGCGCATTCCTTCCTTTCTCCGGACATGCCGCCGCATGCGCCGGCGCACCTTTAAACACAAACTCCATGCCGTCCAAGGCGTAAAACTGCACCGCAGACTGATTTTCGCCCATCATGTGCACCATTGCCGCAAAATCATATTGGTCAAAGATGCCCTGTCTTTGCATAATTACTTTGCCGCCGCCCCATTCTTCGTCCGGCGTACCGATGATATCAATTTGCACATCCCCTAGCTGCGCCTTCACTGCATTGACTGCCAGAATCGCCAGAACACTTGCTGCTCCCGATGCACAATGACCGCAGCCGTGTCCTATTTCCGGCAAGGCATCGTACTCTGCCAGAAAGACCGCTTTTTTCTTGCCTCCAGGATTGATAGACGCTTTAAATGCTGTCGCCATGCCGGCAAAAGGATATTCCACCTCTATTCCATACTTTTCAAGCAATGCTACGATATTCTTTGAAGATTCAAACTCCGCCGATCCAAGCTCTGGATTTGCCGCCATACAATCACTGAGAGCATACGCTTCCTCTTCAAAAGCCGCAAGACCTTCATGGAGCAGCTTTTTATGTGTTTTCTCTGACCACATATCGATTCCTCCTATTTAATACCCGATGACGCCTGCAATTACCATGATAATCACTCCCGCTAAAACTTGCAAGAGGAAAACCGGCAAAATCCATTTTGCCCACTTTTCGTAAGGAATTTTTGCAAGAGACAGAGCCGCCATCATGATTCCGCCTGTTGGAATAATAATGTTAGATAAACCATCGCCCATCTGATATGCAAGAACAACCGACTGTCTGGATACTCCCACCATATCACCCAGCGGCGCCAGAATCGGAATGGAAACGGCTGCCTGACCGCTTCCAGATGGAATCAGGAAATTCAGACAAGTTTGGAACAGGAACATACATGCTGCACTGACTGCCGCCGGCAGCCCTTCCATTGCGCCTGCAACATAATATAGAATTGTGTGCATGATATTTCCATCGGTCAGTGTAACCATAACAGCACTGGCAAAGCCCACAACCAGTGCGCCGGCTGCGATATCCGCCATGCCTTTCCCCAGCGCCTTTGCATAGTTGTTAAAACCCATGCCTTCAATGACAGCAACGACAATTCCCATGCCGAAAAAGAGTCCGGAAATTTCGTCCAGATACCAGCCCCATTTGGTGACGCCAACAACCAGCAGAATCAGAGACCCAATAAACGCAAGCAAAATCAGTTTTTGCTTTCCTCCAAATTCTTTTAACTTCGCCATTGCATCATTGTCCATTTCCAGACGATCCTGTTCATACATGGACGACAGCTGCGGATTCTTCTTTACTTTCATCGCATACCGCATCGTACAAATGATTGAAATTCCAACCATTACAACAAAAACTGCGATTCTAAACGAAGATCCGGAGAAAAGCGGAACCCCTGCAATGTCCTGTGCCACACAGACCGTAAAAGGATTTGTTACAGCACCTGCAAAACCGGCGCTGGTCGCCGACATAACCATCACCATACCTGTAATAGAGTCAAAGCCCAGTGCTTTTGCCAGTCCAACCATAATTGGAACAAACAGAATCAACTCTTCTGCCATTCCCACAAAAGCAGAACCCAGAGAAAATACAATCATCACGATAGGAATCAATAAAATTTCTTTTCTGGCAGCTACTTTTGCCAGCTTGCCAAGGCCTGACTCCACAGCTCCGGTCTCAGTCAGCACATTGAAACTCCCGCCCACAATAAAAATCAGAAAGATAATGGATGCGCTGCTTTGTAATCCCCTTGGAATTGCAGTCAGAAACTGTATTAACGATACAGGTGTCTGATCAATTCTGTGATAAGTTTCCGGATTCAGCACTTCCTTTCCGTTTTCAAGAGTAATCATATCATAAGCACCCGCCGGAATAATATAAGATAATACCGCACAAACAAAAACAATTCCAATCAATAAAATGTACACGTGAGGCATCTTAGATTTCTTTTTCTCGTTCATTTCTTTTTCTCCTTTACCTTTTCATTGGTATATACGACAGAAAATCCATCGCCCTTCTTCTCACACAAAATGCTTTCTTCCTCCAGATACTGATGACCTTTGCTGACACCTTTTTCTCCATCCGGTATAGATTCCTTTTCTATCACCGTGCGGAGCACTTCTGCAGTCTCTGTGAGCTTTGCTGCCGGTGCAATAAAATCGTTATGGGAACAGTAAAGCTGCACATCTTCTGGAATCTCTCTGCTGAGTCTATCCATCGTCTGCCAATACATAGATATGTCCGAACAGCCAAACTGCTCACAATTAAAGTGTGCGTACAATGCACCCATATAGAACGTATCTCCTGTAAAAAGAATTTTATTATCTTCATCATACAGCATAAGGGAGTCGAAACTGTGCCCTGGTGTATGCAGAACGCGCAGTTTGCGATTTCCTAAATCAAAAATATGCCCCTCCCTGACAGCTTTTACCTGATACGGCAGCACGACATATTGATCCGGTGCAAAGCCTTGCGGATAGCCGCCTTTAAACATATCTTCATCCATCTGCGCGCCTACATCTGCGCAGGTCAGTCCTCCTCTGGCAATCCCAGGCACATAGGAATCCACATAACTGTAAACTGGTTCAAAAATATGATTGCTTCCAATATGATCGAAATGAAAATGACTGTTCACCGCAATAATTTCCCCTTGATATAGCTCATCAATCAGCGGCTTTACAGGGACGATTCCCATACCGGTATCAAATAAAACCGCCCTGTCTGTTCCTACAATCAGAAAGAAATTCACTTCCTGAAAATGTCGCGGTTCTGCAATCGCATACACATTCTTAGGAAGACGATAAACCTCATACCAGTCCCCATCATTTTTCACATCCATTCTCTCGTATTTCTTGTAATACGTCCTTCTGGGCATATCTTTCCACTCCATGCTATGATCTCCTTTCGCTGGTTTACGATATCGTTACTGTAATATAGCGCAAATTCCGTGCCAAACAAAAAGTTAGTATTTTCAGCCATAATCTTGAGATATCCGTTTACTTTCGTATCAATTTTCTTTATAATAGTAATATATTTTTTTACTCTTAATCGAATCGGAGGTTGCTGATATGCGTTATGAAGAAATCGCTCGTTCTGTCTTTCAAATGCAGAATTTTTTCGATGAGCTTACCATTTTTGATACAGATTGTATCTGCAGATATTGTGAAATCACCAATCCAGATACTTACAGTTTTACTGCCGACGAAATCATCGGCAAACATCTCTTTGAAATTTTCCCATCTGCCAGCGAAGAAAATAGCGAAGTATACAGTGTTGTAAAGACCGGTCAGCCGATCATTGGCTATGAAGAAAACGGCATCACCTATAAAGGCGACCACGTAAAAGGCTATAGCAGCGTATTTCCGCTATATCATAAGAAAAAACTCATTGGCGCTGCGCTTGCGCTTAAATTTATCGGCAACGAATACAAGAACGAATATATCAGCGTGCAGGATTTTTCCAGCAGGCGAAGCAATGGCGCTGAAAACTACACGATCGATGATATTATTACCATCGACCCGGATATGGAAAAACTAAAACAGAAGATTATAAAAGTGCGCAACATAGATTCCTCAGTGCTGATTGAAGGCAGCACCGGTACCGGCAAGGAACTGATTGCACAAGCTTTGCACTACTCCAGCAACCGTGCACCCATGCCCTTTATCTCCCTGAACTGTTCCGCAATCCCTGCCAATCTTCTGGAAAGCACATTGTTCGGTACAGAAAAAGGCAGTTATACCGGCGCCGTTACACGCAAAGGACTCATCGAGCTTGCAGATCAGGGCACGCTGTTTCTCGACGAAATCAACTCCCTGGATATTGCGCTGCAGGCAAAACTATTAAAAGCCATCGAAGAAAAATCGGTGCTTCACCTTGGCGGTCACCAGCCGATTCATGTCGATGTTCGTATCATCGCTGCCATCAACGAGGAGCCCTTTGCCGCAATTGAGGCGGGACATCTGCGAAGCGACCTATTCTACAGACTCAACATCATCTCCTTCAAACTTCCACAATTAAAAGACCGTCAGGGTGATGTTGACCACCTGACGGCATTCTATATTGATCAATTTAATAAAAAATTCAACCGGAATATCTGCGACCTTACTGAAGAAGCGATACGTCTTTTCCATCTGCACGATTGGCCCGGCAATGTCCGTGAACTGCGAAATATGCTGGAGGGAGCCTTTGCCATCGCAGACAGTACTTTCATCACTGTAGATGATCTGCCTGCCTATATACAGCGCCTTGCAAAAAAAGACACTGTACCTGGCGATGAAGATTCCTCTACTTATCAAGCACAGCTGGCGACCTTTGAGCGTCAGCTTCTGCAAAAAACACTGTCCAATTATACAACAAAAACCGAAGCAGCCAAAGCCCTTGGAATGACAAAACAGGCTCTCAACTATAAGCTAACCAGCCTGGGATTGAAATAACTTTTATCCCAGCAGCGTCAAAAGTACCGGAATCATCGGCAGAGAGAGCAGAGTCGACAGAATTACGCCGGCAGATGCTAATTTTTCCTTATAGCCCTGTTCCGTACATCCCATAGAAACCATAGCCGCAACAGGCATCCCCAGAGAAATGACCGCAGCGCCTCGAAGGACTCCATCAAAACCAAGGAAAGTCATCACAACGTAAACCACCGCGGGAAAGAGTAAGAGACGAATGGCAGCAACCAAATACAGCTTCCTATCACAGGAAAAAACACTTTTGATAGAATAGGTACCAATGCCTGCGCCAATGACCACCATAGAAAGCGGAGATGCCATTTCTCCAATGAAATTGCAAACCTCCGCTGCACCGTCGGGCAGCTTCACACCGCCAAAGAACATAGCAAGCGCCAAAAGAGAAGCGACTGTACCGGGGTTCAAAAGTTCCCGCACAGAGAGTTTTCCCTTTGTCGTACCAGCGCCTTTGCAAATCTGCCATCTAGCATAAGTATAGTATAAAATGTCAAATCCCAGATGAAAAATACTCAGTTGAAAAATACAGCCACTGCCGTAAAGAGACGCTGTCACAGGATATCCCATATACATCGTATTTCCAAAGATATAAAACTGTTCATAGACAGGTCTGTCTTCCTTTGGAATTCTTGTCAGCACATTGATTCCCTTTGCAATAAACGGAAGCAAACAGTAAAAAACACCGCCGACCAGAACAAATCGAATCAAAAGTTCTTTGCCCATGGCGCCGTCCGCCTCACTGAGAGAAGTAAGAATCACCAGCGGCAGACAGACATCAATGACAAAAGTGCAAAGCTTCTGATTCACGTCCTTTGTAAATATGTCTTTCTTGTTCAAATAGTAGCCAACTGTAAGCGCTAGCAGTAATTTGCAAAGAGTAACGATAATCATAAAATTTTCCTTTATATATTTCCTGATAAAATGTATCGGCAGCAAATGCCAGCTTTTTTATTTTATCATCTATTCTGCATAATTGCAAAATCATTTTTAAATAATCGTGAACAAATGTTTACTTTTTGTTCGTTTTATGATATAATACGAACAAAGAATTTCAATTAAGCAAATAAACGGAGGGTATTATGAATCAGCTTAAAGAACGCGAACAGAAGATTTTAGATTTTATGAAGGATGAGATCAGAACCAAGGGCTACCCTCCTACGGTCAGAGAAATCTGCAGTGCTCTGAATATCAAGTCCACCTCTACCGCTCACAAGGACATCGCAAGCCTTGTCAAGCAGGGTTATCTGAAGAAGGACCCGTCCAAACCGAGAGCGCTTATGGTTGTCGACATGGAGAAAGAGGTATCAGAATCTTCGACTTCCACTGCACCATCTTATGCAGAGGACTTTCATCGCGAAGATATTATCGATGTTCCTGTAGTCGGCAGAGTTGCTGCAGGTACACCGATCCTTGCAGAACAGAATATAGAAGAAACCTTTCCGATTCCTGCCCAGTATGCAGGCGGTTCCAATTTCATGCTCAGAGTTTGCGGCGAGAGTATGATTAATGTAGGCATTATGGATGGCGACCTGATTCTCGTTGAACAGCAAAGCACTGCCAGAAACGGCGAAATCGTAGTCGCTATGATTGACGGCTTCGAAAGCGAAGCCACAGTCAAAACCTTCTACAAAGAAAACGGTCACATCAGACTGCAGCCGGAGAATGACACTATGAGTCCTATTATCGTGCAGGACGTCAAGGTTCTTGGCAAGGTCAAAGGTGTCTTCCGATATTTTAGTTAAACCCAATCATATCGCAGGAAGAATTTACAATTTTTTCCACACTTGACCCGGTTTTTAAAATCTGTTAAAATAATATTATCAATTATATAAATGGCAAACGACACACGTAGAGCAAGCGCTCGTAAATCTGATTACGGTACAGGCTAAGCGTGTGTTTTTTATTGTCTCACGCTGCGCCTTTCCGAAGTTTTGAAAAGCGTTTAGTTTTGTGTGTTTATTCTTGTCAAAATCGAAAGGAGTTTTGAAATGGTTGAAACACACAACCCAAAGACGCAATCTGGCGCCAAAGAAAAAACAACCAAGTATCAACTAATTATCTTTGTTGCTGCCTTTTCTGCTTTTCTCGCAACGTTTAACGAAACGTTCTTAAATGTATCATTTTCTGCTGTCATGGAAGATTTTCATGTCAGTGTCGGCACTGTACAATGGTTGGCAGCCGCATATATGCTCGGCGCTGCAATCATGGTTCCGGTCTCTGCTTTTGCATATAAAAGCATTCCGACTAAAAAACTGTACTTATTTACCGTAGGTCTTCTCATTGTCGGCAGTGTTATTGGCGCTGTCAGCAGCAATTTTTCAGTTCTTCTCATTGGACGTATCGTCCAGGCTCTGGGTACAGGTATGCTGATTCCAATCGGCATGAATATCACGCTGGAAGTCGCTCCAAAAGAAAAACTGGGTACTTTCATGGGTATTATGGGAGCCATGACAACACTGGGACCTTCCAGCAGTGTCATCGTTGCAGGCGCACTGTTAGAATTCTTTGACTGGCATGTGCTATTATGGGTCTTCGGCGGCTTAGCTCTGCTTTGCTTCCTTTGCGGCGCAGTACTTCTGCCGAATATCGCAAAACTAACCCATCCAAAGCTGGACGTCTTGTCGGTCATTTTCATCAGTCTGGCACTGATCGGTATACTTTACGGTATTTCTACTGTTTTAGCAGGTAATGTGACCATCGCTCTTTTAGCTGCAATTATCGGCATTATCTTCCTGATTTTCTTTGTTAAAAGACAGGGAACTCTGACTGAGCCGCTTATTCAGTTAAGTCCGCTTAAAATCAAAGCATTCTCCATCGGCGTTATCATCAACATGATTTCCCTGCTGGTTATCTTCGCAATGAACATTGTAATACCATTGTTTATGCAAAGCGGCATAGGTATGTCACCGTTCAATGCGTCAATGGTGCTGTTCCCTGCTATTTGTTTATCTTGTGTGATTGCACCGATTGCAGGACAGATTTATGATAAAAAAGGCGGAAAAGTACTGCTGCCGCTGGGTTTCCTCTGTATCGGAGTTTGCACCGCTGCACTCTCTCTGGTTCACACAGAATCTTCGATTCTGCTGGCAATTTTGTACATTCCTGTTATCTGCGGTAGTGCACTGATCATCGGTCCTGTACAGTCCTTTGCTCTGGCAAAACTTTCTCCGCAGGAGAATCCTCATGGTGTCACCGTAATGAGTACAGGCTTTCAGATTGCGGGCTGTATCGGTTCCTCCCTCTTTTCAGGTGTTTTCGGACTCTTTGCTTCTGAAGCACAGGGATTCCCCGCTGTGGGCTTCCTTGCTACAGCCTTTGCTGCAGTAGGACTTATCCTGGCGGTCTGCGTAACTAAAGAATAATTGTGCAAAATCTCATAAAAAAGGCACTATGCAGGTAAAACTATTTCACTTTGCATAATGCCTTTTTTCTTATTTTTCCAAAAGCCAGTCCAGCACATTGACGACTTTAATCCCCTCATAATTTCCCGTAGAAAAACGATCCAGCGTGAGAACTATCTTTTCATAATGATCAGGAATACTCCTAAGTGCTCTCATTTCCCGCTCAAAAGTTACCTCCGCTGTCATATCCGCTGTAACCTGATAGTACGTTATGACACCCTGTTTTTGAGCTACAAAGTCAACTTCCATCATCCCATTCTTCCCGATGGTCACTTTATATCCTCTTCGGAGCAGTTCAAAGAATACGATATTTTCTATGGAAAAGCCTATATCATATCTTTTTCTCGGTAAAATATGGTTTCTCAATCCCAAATCTACCATGTACATCTTTTTATTGACCTTTAAAAGCTGCTTACCTACTATGTCAAACCGTTCTGCAGGGTAGAAAATAAACGACTCCGTTAAAGCCTCCACGTAATCACTCACTGTATTGGGCGATACTTTGCGTCCGGAAGATATCAGATAATCTGTTATTTTCTTAATAGAAAGCGGACTGCCGATTACACTTGCAAGATACTGCGCAATACTTTTCAGCAATACGATATCAGTAATTTTGCGAATGCCGCAATACTTTTCTTTGCGGCTCTGCCGCTCTTCAATATCTCTAATAATTACAGTATTATAAATGCCTTCTAAATATGTTTCTACTTTTTCATCGGTGCGATTCATGGCAACAACATAAGGCAAGCCTCCGGTTTTCATATATTCTGAAAAAGCATGCTCATCAGAAAGCCCTGTAACCTCAACATATTCTCGAAAAGAAAAAGGCAACATAGATATTTCTACATAGCGCCCGGTCAGCAATGTTGCCAAATCACCAGAAAGCATATATGCGTTAGAACCAGTAATATAGATATCTGTGTTCTCTTTTACATAAAGGCTGTCTACCACTTTTTCAAAAGAAGGTACTTTCTGAATTTCATCTAGAAAAATATACGTGATTTTATCAGCACATAGACGTTCTTTCAAGTATTGATATAATGCCTGATAGTCAAGAAGGTGCTCATATTCTAATTCTTCAAAGTTCACAGAAACAATTTGCTCCTGCGATACACCCTGGGCAGTCAATTCTGCCTGATACTGCTTCAGCAGTGTGGATTTTCCGCACCTGTGAATGCCCGTTACTACCTTAATAACCTGTTCATCTTTCCATGAAAACAGCTGCTCCAAATATACTTCTCTTTTTACCATAGCCGCACCTCCTTTTCTAAATATAGCATATTTTATTCTTTTTTCAAATTATATTCCCAAATGGGAATCTTTTTATTTGGTTTTTATCTCACCAGCAGTCTCTGTATCCCTTTATCCAGCCCATCTAAAGTCAGCTCAAACATAGGAAAAACCTGACGAACCATTTGAATCGTCCTACTTCCATAAGCATGCTCCCACCGCTGTTCTTTGATTGGATTCAGCCAAATACACTTCTTATATCGCTTCGGAAATTTCTGCAGCCAGAGAATCCCCGGCTCTTCATTATACAGACTCCAGTCGTTATTGCCGCCCTTTGCGATGAGCTCATAAGGTGACATAGCGGCATCACCTACCAAAATCACTTTATATTCACTGTCCAGATTACTGAAAACCCAGTCAGTTTCTACCCACTCTCCATGCTGACACCTTGGACTTGTATAAAGATAATCGTAGATACAGTTATGAAAATAGTAGATTTTCAAGTCTTTCAGATGGGTCGACTGATGCACTGCCTGAAACAGCTGATTGCAAAGATTGGTATAAGGCGACATAGAGCCGTCAGAGTCCATAAGCAGCAGTAGTTTTACAGTATTTTTTCGAGGCTTCTCATAGACCAATTTCAGCATCCCCGCATTATTGCAGGTTGCATCAATGGTTCCTTCTACATCAAGTTCCGTCTTTGCCATATCCACTCTGGTTGAAAACTGACGCAGTTTTCGAAATGCCATCTGAAACTGTCTGGTATCCAGCGACTGATCCTGCCGGAAATCGCGGAAGTTTCTGTCTCCAGCAACCTGCACCGCTGTTCGATGGCGGCTGTAACCGCCTACACGAATGCCTGACGGATTGTAGCCGCCATGCCCCATGGCAGAGGTACCGCCGGTTCCAATCCAGTAATTTCCGCCATCGTGTTTCTCCGTCTGCTCAGCCAGTCTTTCCCGAAACATTTCCATCAGTTTGTCGAAATCATATTCCTTTGCCCAGTCAGGTCTGTCCAGAATATCCCGCTCCCGCTCCTCTGTATGCAGCCACTGCCAAAGTTCATCCGGGATTTCCTCTACTGTCTCTACTCCTTGGAAATACTCTGCAAATGCCAGATCAAATTTGTCGTAGTCTGCCTCATTTTTTATCAGTACATTGCGGCACAGATAATAAAATTCCAGCAAAGAGTTCATAGCAAGCCCCTTGTCCAAAGCCTCGACGAGACACAGCCATTCATCCAAGGATACGTTCAGCCCTCTGTCTCGAAGTAAATAAAAGAACTTAATAAACATGTCTGTATCCTTTAACTACATCGATGTCCTGATTTTTCTTCAAAAGCACGCCGATATAAGGAATCCGTTCTCTGATTTCATCTACAGAAGCGCCGCTGATAGAAAGTGCCTGCACCCAGTCGAGCAGCTCTGATGTGCTCGGCTTCTTCTGAATCTGCCGCATGTCTCTAATTGCATAAAAGGCTTCCATAGCAGCATGCACCAGTTTCTTGTTCATGTCACCAAAGTGAACCTTGATAATTTCTTCCATCTTTTCGCTATCTGGAAAATCGATATAATGAAAAATGCACCGGCGCAAAAATGCGTCAGGCAATTCTTTTTCCGCATTGGAGGTAATAATGACAATAGGCCGGTGTTTCGTTTTAATCGTTTCCTTTGTCTCATTGATGTAGAATTCCATTTTATCAAGTTCCCAGAGCAAATCGTTTGGAAACTCCAAATCCGCCTTATCGATTTCATCGATGAGAAGCACCACTTGTTCGTTCGCCGTAAAGGCTTCGCCTAGTTTGCCCAGCTTAATATACTGTTTGATGTCGGACACGTCTCCCTCGCCAAACTGGCTGTCATATAGACGCTGCACAGTATCGTAGACATAAAGCCCTTCCTGTGCCTTGGTGGTGGACTTAATACCCCATATGATTAATTTCATTTCCAGCGCTTTTGCGATTGCTTCTGCCAACATGGTTTTTCCAGTTCCCGGTTCTCCCTTAATCAGCAAAGGCTTCTCCAGTGCAATAGCCACATTGACTGCATTCATCAACTCTTTTGAAGCGACATAATCTTCACTTCCCGTAAATCTTTTTCTTTCTTTCATCTATTTCTTACTCCTACATATATTTACAAATTACCTTATGCACCGATCGCCATCGTAACCAGCAGCGGAATCAAAATGCTTTCCGACATGCCGATAGCAAAGGAATACACTACGATATCAGGTCGCAAGGCCTTCTCCACCAGCGATAAGCCCATATCCCCCGCTGCCACACCGGGCAGACTGCACGCCTCAATATAGCCGATTTTCTTTGCTAGAATCGGAAGCAGAATAATGCCAAAGGTTTCCCTAAAGACATTGTGCATAAAGGACACTGCTCCCGCCATAACGTAACCTGCACTGGAAATCGCCACCGGTGCAAAGGTATACCAGCCAAATCCAAAACCGATTGCAATACACTCACGAACCGAAAGCGGCAAAAAAAAGCTTACAATCACAGAAGAAACAGCCGTTCCAACGATAACCGCCGCCGGAAATATCAGCACCCGAAATCCAATATGCTTCACCTGCGCAATGACTGTTCCCGAAAGCCCCATATCAAATCCAATGCTTCCTATCATAATGCAAAGCCCTAAAGTCATTACATTACCCACTTTATCATTAAAGCCATCAATATCTGCTACATTGACACGAAGATAGAAGTAACCGAACAAAAGTCCCAGCACCACAGCAATGATAATCAGCCAGGTCATCAAAGCCGCTGAACCACCGCCTTCTTCTGTATCCGCTTCTGCTTCACTCTCTGCGATTTCATCATTAGTCTGACCTTTTGCCTGCGCTTTTAATCTGCCGAACTTATCAATTCCCAGCAGCTTTCTAGCCGCCATGACTGAAAAAACACCGCCGATTACAACTACAATAGTAAAGATGAAAGCCTGCAGTCCAATGGTGCCAAGACTGGCAATAATCTCTTCATTAGAGCCCATGCGCATCCCCATCATCAAAACCAGCATAAAAACGCTGGCTAAAGTTACCACATTAATAATCTTACTGAGGATTTCTCTGTGATTGCGCAATTTGCTGGCAACAAAATAACAAACAATCATACATGCCAGATACAGTAAAACGTATGCCATAAAATGCCTCCTATTTTTACTCATATAGCGAAAATCGGAGCATTGCGCTCCGTTTTCAATTTTTTATATGCACTTAAATCGAATGGTGAATCATTTCAATCAGCTGATGAATATAGCTTTCATAATCAGAAAGCGCCTGCGCCCAGTTGGCAAGACAACCCTTTCCCTCGGGTGTGATGCTGAAAATTCGTTTAGGTTTTCCCGCATCGTCCAAATCCTCAAGCTCCCATTTGGAAGTCAAAAGTCCGGAGCTTTCCATTTTTTTCAAATATCTGTACACACCTGTCGCATCAGGTACTTTGTCTGCGAACCTTGGAATCTTCCCGATTTCTTTCAGGATTGCAAAGCCGTGCATATCGCCACCCTGCAGTAAAATGCAAAGGATCAATGGTTGTAATAACTTATCCAAATTCTTGCCCTGACAAGGGCAGTCCATATCAATATACATGAAAATCTCCTATTCTTTATGCACTAAATCGCTTCCATAATGAGAATCAAACATGGTCTTAGAATACTTTTCCAGCTTCCACTCAGGAACTTTACACTGCTTACACGGCTTCAGTGCCCATTTATTCCTCAGCCACCTTGCAGCCCTGGAATTACGAGAATTGTAAAGCCGCATGCTTTTTCCGCAATGGGTCGTAATGGTAATGTACTTTCCCGCAAGATCAATCTCTCTAATTCCATGAAGCTGACCGCTTCTCGCCGGCCATAGCTTCATCTTATTGAGTAAAACAAAGAGTTCTACGTTTTTTCGATAGTACCTCTTCTTTGCCTCTGCCATTAAATATAGAACCTTCCTTCCAGAATATTCTTTGCGTTCTCTGTAATCAGACTCATCATCTTAATCCCTACCGATGAAATTACGACGATTTCTGTTTTTTCCTCAGTCTTCCACGGTGTAATAATCAAGTTATTGACCACACCGCTGACTTCCACCGTGCCTTCTTCGATGGTCTGACAGAACCCCTTGATTCTATAGCTGCTGTCAGAAATAGACTTGATAAAAGCGATGAGTTTTTCTTTTTCCACAGGCTGATCTGCCTTGACGATAAAAGTCTGCGGTCTGCTCTCATAAGTGTTGGTTGTATCTTCGCTTCTCACCAGGCTCGGCGCAAAGTTATCTACAATATCTTTAATATCTACGTCGCAGTGGGTTGCCGCATAAATCTTAGTGCTCTCATTGATTTCAGCAATTTTTTCAGCAATTTCTTTAAAAGTTTCGTCATCAATCAAATCCATTTTATTGACAATCACTGCATTGGCATGCTTCACCTGTCTCTCCAGCGCTGGCAGCACTTCTACCAGTTCCAAAAAGTTGCAGGAGTCAGCTACACAGATATTTCCTTTAATCAGGTAATTATCGTTGGTATCCTTCTTAATTCCATCAACGATGTCGCCCATGTTGGAAGGATCTGCAAGACCGGACGCCTCAATGAAAAGATATTCAATGTCGGTTTTCGACATCTCAATCAACCCATCTACAAACTTGTCTTTAATGCAAGCACAGAAAATAGAACCATTTGACAGTTCCGCAATATCAATACCATCTCTGCTTACAAGCTTTGCGTCGATGTTAATTTCTCCAAATTCATTAATAATGACGCCGATTTTATGTTCCTGATAGGTGTCTAACAATCGCTGCATCAGCGTGGTCTTGCCTGCACCTAAAAATCCACTGAGCAGTACAATCTGAATCATGGTTTACTCTCCTTCTATGTTAGAATGCCGCTTTTCCTCGGCAACAGTTTTGCATATTTGATGATTTTCACTTAGTTTGCGCAATCCTGCGCTGCCGTGTTGTGCATTTTCAGCTTATCTCGTACATTTTGCACAATTCCAGCTTTCAAAGTTTTGCATTTCGGATTAATTATATTCATTTTGCACAACCCTATCCCTGCTGGCCTTTGCAATTAGGCACATTTAGTCCGTTTTACGCCATTCCCAGTGTATAAAGTTTTGCATTGCTAGGTGTTTTCACTCATTTTGGCACAACCTTGATTCGTTGCGTTGTGCATTTTAAACTAATCTTGTTCATTTTGCACAACCCTTACATTCAAAGTTTTGCATTTCAAATGGCTCCAGCGTATTTTGCACAACCTTATGAAAATCGGCTTTCACCGTAGCTTTCTTCCAATCATGCTTCGCACTTTCAGTGCTCGCACTCTTGGGAAAGCCTGATGTGAGACCTGCCAACGGTTTGCCTTACAGCAAACCGGGTTAGGTCATAATGGCGAGGTGCCCGGGAGTCTCACCCGGCTGCATGGATTTAGAGTCCATGTGATCCATACGATCCGCACCCCACATCAGTTTTATTTACCAAACAAACTTTCTCCGAGCATAATTGCTGTGCCGATTTCCAGATTGTCGTGAACAGACTGCGCTTCAAAAGCTGCAGCTGTCTCTTCATCCATGGAATATGGCACACCCGGACTTGCGTAAATGACATCCGCACGCAGATCTTCTCTGTGCAGCCATTCACCTTCATTGGTAAAATCCAAAATATATTGATAATCCTTGATTTCTTCCTTTGTAGAAATAGTCTTTCCTTCAAAATCAGTAATCGCAGCAGGATTCTTGTCATATAAGTCAAAATCTATGCCCATTGCTTTTAAAATTGCTGCAGATTCTCTTCCTACGATACCGTAGCCAATCTGCAGAATCTTTGCCTCAGCAATATTCTCACCTTGTCTTTTCATCATTGCAAGCAGAGCCTTAACAAACCCAAGCGCTGTAGCATAATTATTGTCAGACGCCTTTCCAGAACGGATATTCAATGCTAAGTATCGGATATCATCAGCAAAGAACAGTACGTCATAGCCACCGAGAGTTGCATCGTAAATTCCGTCTACATCGGTATTAGGCATTACGTCTGCGCAAAATCCCATGGATCTCACAATGGCTGCCACAGACTCGCTGAAACTTCCGATAATCCCTTCACCTTGGGTGATTGGAACTACAGCAACTTTTATGTTCTTTTGTGCCGCAGCTAAATCGAACTTGCTGACACAGAAAGTATCCGCCATAAGTGCAGCAAGATCCATGCCTGTCTTAGCAGCTAAATCCCTGTTATATTCCTCCATGCCATCCAGCATGTAAGTAATCCATTCTGTTCTAAGTCTTGTCATCAGAAATTCCTCTTATCTATCTCAAAATTATACATTCAGCGGCTGACCGTCGATAAAAGCGATACTTCCGCCATAACGTTTGATGGTTTTGCTCTTATTTAATGCCATGGTAAGACGTTCAATTCCAAACCCGATACCTACCCAAGTATCGAATACCCCCCACTGCGCATCGAGAAAATGCGGACCGTAGGAGCCGGAAGCGACTTCCATGCCGTTAATCTCAATATCAAGAGTATGTCCGTAAACGGTGGATTCCTCTACAACAAACTCGTATTCATCCTCCGGAACCTGAAGTGCTTCCATGGCACATCTTGCCAAGCGCTTCATTTCCTCAAGCTGACCGCCTTCTGGAATGGCGGCAAGCTCCACACAGTTGAGCATGGTAAACTCGTTCATGTGCTGAGCTCCCTGAGATTCCTTTCTGAAACAGGAGCCACGCTCAAAAATCTTAACAGGCTCTCCCGTAATCCGATGAAGTTCTCTCATCACTACATACAGGTTTGGTGCAAGCATAGGTCTGAGACATCTCTTCTTGTCCAGCCAAAACACCTGCTCTGACAGATGGTGAAACTCATCAATCGTCATCTTCGCAAGCATATCCCTGGTGATAATGGTAGGCGTCACCACCTTGGTAAAACCTTCACCCATCAGCCAGTCTTCCAGACTTCTGCCAACTAGAATATTCTGTGTGATATGCTTCTCATCGAGGAGCGACTTAATCTTGGCACGACTCTCACGAACCAACTCTTTCTCAGCCTTGCGAAAAGCCTGATCACGCTCCGCCTTTGTTTCAAACTCAGCTTCAATCAGTTCTTTGCTGCCGTTGAGTTCTCCGATTCTTTCTGCCTGTGTTACGGTAAATTTCTCCATAATCAGCACTCCTCTGCAACTTTTTCAAATTCATTCTACCAGTATTGTATCATAACCAATATTGTTTTGTTAACAATATTTTTTAATTTTATGGTAAGGTTTTTAGATTTCTCAAAATTTGTTCTCTCTGTGCTTCCAATTTCTCCTTTGAATCAGCCCAGTTTACAAAAATGCCGCAGAAATCTCCGTTTTCTTTTTCGTCAAGAAGGCTCACTTTGCTGCCGCAAAAGTCTATTCGTTTCTCCAGCGGTCCGGCATCGCTCATCATATGTTCACCTTCCTGCACAACTGCATCTTTCTCACGGCGATAATGCTCATAGACACTGAATCTTCCCAGATCGCACTGCGGCGTCATAAATTCGCCTTTTACGATGATGTCTGCAAGTTCCGATAGTTCGTTTATTCCCGATGCGTACAGCACAGCAATGGGAGTCTGACTCGGAATTCTGGCATCGATCTCCAGCACCTTAAAATCCTCGCCGTCGTCAATGACTTCCACATCCATGATGCCGTGCAACTTGACAAGCTGCGCCAGTTTTTTACCCAGTATAGAAAATTTCGCTTCCTGCTCCTTTGTAATTGGACACGGACAGGTCACTTTGCAACAGTCGTAGAACTGATCCATATGAATCTGCGTCACCGCATAGGTTCTGTAATTGCCCGGAATACCGATGACTTCAATAGAATAGGACGGTCCTTCCAAATACTCCTGTACAATCCAGTTTTCAGGATTCGTGCATTTTGCTAAAAACGTCTCTACCTCCTCTTTGCTGCGGGCATAAGTCACGCCTGCCGAACCACTTTCCCCTGAAGGCTTCATGATGTATGGCGCTTTCCCGTCCGGATAATAGCGAGGCGCCGGGATGCCGTTTTCCAAAAACAGCCTGTCAGACTTTTTTTTGGATTTGGTAATTTCATAGGCTGCTTTGTCAAAGGCAAGGGGCAGCCCCTTCTCCTCGCAAATTCTGCAAACTGCTTCAAGAACTCGGTCGTTTTCGTTGGCAGGCAGCACAAAGTCCGCTTCCATCATGGCAGCAATCACAGCCTCATCACTGGCCGTGATATCCCCACAGACAAAACGGTCTGCAAGACCGGCAGCGGGAACATTTGGATTACTATCGATTAAAATGCTCTCAAAGCCACAGGCAGAGGCCAGATATACCGCCTCTGTTCCCTGCAGCTTTCCTCCGATAATTGCGACCTTCATGGGCGCACCTGCCGAAGGAATGCTTCGTATTCTTCTTTGCTTGCAATTCGCAGTCCCATTTCATCCAGAATAGAAGCTGCTTCTTCCACAGTTCTACCGCCTTCATCTACATCCATAGTACTATGGGCAACCCCCATAAAGCCGGATTTAGGAGGAATAATGGAAGTAATCAAATTAGCACCTGCATTGATCCGATCCTTTAAGCCTTTTATGCCATCCACATCCAAAGACGCCGGAATCAGGGCACTCGGATACAAAAGTCTCATCAGAGCGATGATCTTCAGCTCCTCAATTCGATCCGGAGTCTTGCAGTCTTCCATCGGACTTCCCTCTTGGGGAATAAAGCTCATGACGCGCACCTGTCTCGCGCCGATTTCACCCATCGTCAAAAGAGAATCCACGATATCCTCGCTCGTTTCGCCAATACCTGCAAGAAGACCTTCTTCGATGTAAATCCCCTTCTCCTTTGCGTAAAGTTTCGCATTCATACGGGCATCGTAATCCTGTCCAACTCTCATCTTCGCATAAAGTTCTCTGTTGTGGGTTTCCTGATAAAGCGCATAAAAATCCGCTCCTGCTTCTGCAAATTTATCAATAATATTGTGATTTACGACACCCGGTGAAATCATCACCGGCGTATCATAAACCTCTTTTATCTCTTTAATAATCTGACAGACAGTTTCAAAGTCCTCAGCATGATATTGCGGATCCTCTCCCATGGTCAAATCAATGAGATTGACGCCGGAGTCAATCAAGGACTTTGAAATAGCAAGAACCTCGTCTTTATTCTTTCTGTATCTCTCGATTTTGTTAGAATTTCTGTAATAACAGAAGTTGCAGTTATTTCTGCAATAGGTCGTAAAATACACAAATCCATATGCAAAGATTTTATTACCCTGCACTTCCTTTCGGATTTTCCGCGCCTGGCTGAATAAAGCCTGTAAAATCTCAGGGTCATCTGAAGCCATGATACGCAGCAGTTCTTCTTTGGAATAATCTTTTCTGCTAAAATCTAACATGATTTCCTCCGTCTCGTCTTTTTTGTCAATCCTTTCTCACAAGCAGACATTAAAACATCATTGCCATCATATACTGATCCTGAAAATCGCTTCTTGCCGCAAGCTCGATATGCTCGATTCTTCTTGCCGCCACCTCTGCTTCTTCTTTGCTTCTTTCTGAAAGGAGAATCATGGAAGCGCCGATACCTGCGGAATTTCCAAGAGAGTAAATCTTTTCCTCTGCAATTTTCGGTAGCAGACCGATATTGATTGCACTGGTGTTTCTGATGTAGTTGCCGAAAGCACCTGCGATACTGATTTTTTCAAGAGTATCTTTGGTAATCCCGATTTCTTTCATCATGATCGTAATGCCAGCAGAAATAGCCGCCTTTGCAAGCTGCACTTCTCTGACGTCCTTCTGTGTGATAACTACATCACTTTTGCCGTCTTTACTAAAGTATAACACAAAATCATTGGACTTGTCGTCCTCTTTTATATGTTTCAGGATATTTTCTGAAATGCCCTTCTTTGCCAGCTTTTCTCTTCCAAGAAGTCTGCCTGATTTATCCACGATACCGGTACGAATCAGCTCACCTACAGCATCGATAATGCCGGATCCGCAAATACCGATTGGCTCTGCATCGCCAATAACCGCAATCTCTACACGATCCTTTAGAATGTCCACTCTCTCAATGGCGCCTCTTGCAGCACGCATACCCTGTTTGATGGAACTTCCCTCAAAAGCAGGTCCTGCCGCTGTGGAGCAAGCTACCGCTCTTCCGTTTCCGGTCAGTACGATTTCACCGTTGGTGCCGATATCGATAAAAAGGTGTCCTTTATCGCAGTCCATCAAATCGTTTGTGATAATGCCCGCTGTAATATCGGAGCCCACATGACCTGCAATATTGCCAGCCACGTGCACCTGCGCATCTTTATGCCCTGTCAGCGCCAGCTCTTCGCATCTTGCAGAGAGACCTTCAGTAAATACTGGTGTAAACGGCGATACCGCCAGCTGGGCAGGATTTACACCGAGGAAAATATGGCTCATTGTCGTATTGCCTACTACCACGTACTGATATATATTTGCAGGGTTAAAGTGGTGCTCCGCAGCAAAGCCTTCCACCGCCTTATTGATACAATCGATAATAACATCGTGGATCACATCCAGATTGCCTTCTTTTTCCATTACAAACGTGATTCTGGAAATAACATCAGCGCCGTATGCCCCCTGCGGGTTAGTAGATGCAGAAACATCCATCATCTCACCTGTCTGTACATTCCAAAGCATAACAACTGCTGTAGTCGTACCAATATCCACTGCAACGCCGTAATTTTCAGAAGTGGTGTCTCCAGCTTCCAAATCAATCATTTCATCGCCGCGAAGAGTTGCTGTAACCAGATTGCCAGCTTTAAGCACTTCCGGGATTTTTTTCGTTACAGAAAAAGTACAGCTGAGGTTTTCAAAGCCCAGCGCTTCAATCATTCTCTCCGCATCGCTTCTCTGATCGTTGATGTCAGACGCCTGCACTTCCACACAGATTTTTTCTACCTGCGGCACTTTTTCAAAGCCTTCCGGCAGATGAATCAGCTTTTTCTTTCTGGAAGCTGTAGTTTCAGACTCCGGCATTTCGATGATCATGCCCTCAGATACGGGATGACAGCATGCCAGTCTCCACCCTGCCTCAATTTCATTTTCAGACAGTTTGTGGTGATGGTCATTTACGGTCTGTCTATCGCCTTCAATAATCTTTACTTTGCACTTTCCGCAGGTTCCCATACCTGCACAGTTTCCGTCTATATTTACGCCGGCTTTCACCGCTGCCTGCAAAATGGTTTCGCCAGCTTCTGCTTCCCAAGTTATGTTCTGTGGTAAAAAAGTAATTTTCATAGCTACCTCCCTCTAATTCGTCTCAGCTTCCGCTCTAACTGCACAAAATTGACATCCAGAAGCATTGCCCCTACACTGCATACACTCCGGTTCTGCCTTTACGCCCTGCCTGTTCAGCACCAAATATAAGCCCGCACAGGTTTTCTGCGGAATCATCAGTCCGCTGTCCTTCACCCAAACCCCGATAGAAGCCCCGTCCAATATATTAAAAAATTTCTTGGATTCTATGACCGGCATACCGAAATATCCCGGACCAAACTCATCGGATAAATACAGATCTCGCTTTGGAAACCTCTGCTTCAAATCCTCTAGAAGTCTTGTTTTCAAGATTTCAACGCCAGCGTCTACATAATTCGTTCCCCAAATATCAGCATATAAAAAATCCATTATATTTTCTTCACTGGAAAAAAGACATTCACCAACGGTGAGCATATAGAAGTAAACACCCTCTACCCACTCTTTGGGAATCTGTTCGAAATAGTTGCAGTAGATTTGCGTATCTCCTATTTGCACCTTGCTGTCGTGATAAACTTCACTGCCATAATACGACACCAGGGCATCGATTTTGATGCCGTCTATCCCCTTGTTTCTCACATCCATGCCCATCTTCATCATGCGCTGATGCTTTTCGGTTTCCAGATTAAAACCGCAAGTTCTGATAAAGCGCTTCTCTGCCAGAGGATACGCTTTCGCCTCTTCTATAGATATTTTTTGATTTTTCATACCTTGCCTCGCTGAACAAAATAATAAGGTGATAGACCACCGGCCTACCACCTTACCAATCATTCAAAGTGATTTATTTCTTTAATTTAGCCTGTGCTTCTTTTACAGATGCAACTAATTCATCCTTGGAAGGGATGATGGAAATATATTTCTGCTCACCGTTAATGCACATAGTCGGCAGATTTGCAATGCCCATCTTTCTGGTTCTTGCGATATCATCTTTGATGAAGTATTTGTATACTCTGTATTCTGCCATATCCTTCAGATCATCCCAGTTATCTTCTACGGAAGCCAGCATGTAGGTGCAGGCTGCGCACTGTTCAGGGTCGAGCAGGAACAACTCGATGAGAACCTTATCCAGGTTTTCATAGTCAGGAATTTCGATGTTGGAATCATCGATGACAGTTTCGTAGTTTTTAATTAATTCTCTGGTGCTGTCAGGATTCTTCACTGCCTGTGCGCAAGCGATTGTATTTTCAATCGGTGTATCATAAGGCATGTCGCATCCCGGAGCAATAATCAGGTTCTTATGGTTATCAATGGAGTCAATCAGGTCAATAACACCCTTCATGTTGTCTTCCTGATTACCGTGCAGCATGGTAGTAGTAAGAGGAATGTTACCACCAATAGTAACGTTGTACTGGTCAGTAACTTTCTTAGCTTCTGCCAAGTTAACGTTTTCGTCAACAGAAACGCCATCCGGGTTCATCTTGCACATTACTTCGATCTGCTTAGTAGCATTACCACATACGAAGAATGCAGAGTAAGCACCTCTGGATCTTACATAGTCAAATACTGCTTTGAATCCATCAGACAGCATCTTTTCGATGTGCTTAGGGGATACCTGGGATACCAGCGGGTCAACGACTGCGATAACATCCATACCAGCATCGATGTACATCTTAGCCATAGCGATGGAAACCTCAGCACAATAGTTTACCAGTTCCTTTACGTAGTTGGAGTCACCTACCATATCCATAAAGATATCAGTTCCACGCAGGTGAGATGCTAAAGTGAATGGTCCGCAAATCAGACCATACAGAGCAGTATCTTCACCAATTGCTTCTTTGACTCTTCTCATAGCAGACAGAATCATAGGAAGTCTGCCGTCATTTTCTGTAGGAATCTTGCATTTGCAAGGGATAGTCTTTTCTGCTGCCAGCGGATGGCTCTTTACTGAAGGCGGATTGTTCTCAGCCCACATCAGGTCACATCCCAGAATTTCTGCTTCAACCTGCAGATCGAAGATGACAGGAAGTCCATCCGGTGTATATAATTTGTTTGCTTCAATCAAGCATTCTACCAATTTGTCTTCATCTCTTAAAACTTCTTCTGCAGTGTAGCCCTTCAGTTTACCAACGTGCACACCTGCAAAAGGCACCCAAGGAAGTTCCTTGGTTTCTTCATGTCTCAGCGCCTGAAAAATAAGTTCTTTGCCCATTTTATTTTCCTCCACATTTACGAATTCTTTTCTTGCTCTTCTTTTTCTTTCATAAGCTGAAGTGCTACCTTAACCGCTTCAATGGCATCTTCACTGTAGCCGCTGGCACCAATTTTCTTAGCCCAGCGCGGTGTGCACGGCGCTCCTCCAACCATGGTAATAAAGCTTTCTTTTTCGCCGGTTTCCATCAGAAGCTTCTCCAGCTTCTTCTGCTCTGTCATAGTAGAGGTGAGCAGCGCACTGGTGCCTATAATATCTGCTTTATATCGTCTGGCCTCTTCAATAATCGTCTCAACGGGAACTTCACACCCAAGATCGATTACCTCAAATCCCGCTGTCCGCAAGGTGGAAGCCACGATACCTTTGCCTATATCATGTACATCACCCGCTACGGTAGCCAGTAAGATTCTTCCTCTTTTCTCAGGAACCGGTCTTTCATTTTCATTTAATAAATTTAGAATTGTGTTTGTCACACTCTTCATCACTTCTGCCGCGTAGATCAATTCAGGCAGAGACAGAGCACCTCTATCAAATAGTGAACCTATCTCGTCATTGCCGGCACCAAACCCAGACAGCAGTAAATCCAGGAGATCAAATTCTGCGTTCTTTGCCTCCTCGATAATACGCAGAGCTTTTGCCTCATCAGCATCAACAATGGCATCTTTCGCTCTTCTGAATAAATCCTGCTTATCCAAATATGCGCCTCCTTTACATACGTGTGAATAGAAAAATAACAAATTTATAGTCTTTCTTATTCTATCACACAAATTTAGAATTTGCTATAGAATTTTCGTAAGATTATTCTCTGTTTTCTGCTGATTATTTTAGCAGCTGCGTTTTATCTTCACATATCTTATCATATTGCAACAGGTTACTGAATTTGAACTATTCTAAAATTCAGTAATTTCAAGTTTAATAATATGGAATAGGCTTACTCCTTGCAAACCTATTCCATTTTATATTTTTTGTAATTTGAGTCGTCCACTCAATCAGACTGTTGTTTTGCGTCCAGCCTACTCCTTGCAGACTGTTCGATCAAAGAAACTTCTGATTATTTAATGCCGGCTCTTTCTTTGAATCTTTCAACGGAGTTGATCTTGATGTCAAGAACTTCTGCGATTCTGAACTTAGCTGCCATACCGTTGTTTTCTTCTGCGCAAGGCTCAACGTGTGTCAGACCAAGACCAAGGTCAGTTCTCTTATCGGTCATAGTCACGATGTCATGTAATTCATCGAGAGATACGCCGAGTTTTTCAGCTACATACGCTTTGGCTTCGTCGATTTTCATCTTTTCAGCAAGCTGCATACGTAATACCAGATCTCCGGCAGTACGAACGCCGCCCATACCAGCACAAATTGAGTGTGTAGCTTCAGCTCCTACAGGGTCACCTACGCCTACCTAGAACCCGTCGACTTTGCCTATTTCTACTAAGGCTTTGTCGGCTCTGGAAATCATATCAGAAGGCATATTTTCTACCATTGGAACGCCGCATACACCCATACCAACGTTTGCGTGTACCGGAATGTTTGCAACAGCAGTACAAGCTTTGATGAATGTGCAAACTCTTGCAATGTTCCAAGGGAAAGTCTTGTTGCAGTTGGTGTTTACTACTGCACCAAAGATGCTTGCGCCAGCTTTTTCTACCAGTTTAACCTGGTCATGCGGATAAAGACCAGCCAGTCTCTTTCCGTCGTATTTCAGTTTGCCGTGCATACCCAGTACGAATTCGCCCGCCATACCGATTTCAACGCCCATATCTGGGAACTGTTTTTTAATCTCTTCGCAAGCCTGCAGAGCAGCTAAGAAGTCTGCGTCGCCAGCAGCTCCGGAAGTATCTAAGTTGATACCATCAGCACCAACATCGTACATCTGTTTTGCAACGTATACGATATCTTTTACTGCGTGCGGAATTGCATCTTCCTGCGCAGCCATTGCTTCTTTGATCTGTCCCAGCGGCAACAGTTCTGCCCAGTTTTCTACAGGACCATCTGGTTTCGTGTAGAAACCAAGGTTAGTCATAGCACCGTAGAACAACGGCATAGTACTGATGTTCAAAGCCTGCTTCAGCGCACCAGCTTCACGCTGTGCAACACCTTTTGCAGTCTTGTAGTTGTAGTCGGAGTTACCAACGTCTACAGAGTCAACACCCAGACATCTTTCGTAAATGAGAACTTCGTTATCTTTTACGATAGGAATCTGGCTCTTGATGTTCAATTTGTAAGCACCGGAGTCATTGGTCAATACAATCTGTTTTCCAGGTTCTACACCAACGATGCTGCCCGGCATTGTGATGATATCGTAAAGATGCTCGACTTCTTCATCAGTAAGAGGGTCAATTTTGCCTCTCTTTACAGCATCTGCAATACCTTCAGCCATGTCCGCACGGATTTCGGCTTCTGTCATATATACGACGGAACCGTCACCCATACGGGTAAAGTATTTCTTTTCTTCAGCCATATCGAATCCTTCCTTTCCTGTGATATTCATTTGAAAAAAAATCTTAAACGGGATTAGTGTTTCTTCGCTTCAAACTTAGCTAATTCTTCAGCTTCTTCTTCCCCTTCAACTACGATGTCATGAATCCTCTTCTTAACATCTTCTGGAAGTGGTTCTGGCTTATAATTTTCTAAGATGTCGATTGCCTTAGCTCTGGTCGCTTCGGTCATCGTCATAGCGCCTTTCTTTTCCCAGGTTTCTCTCTGTGTACGGTCGATGTACTGTGTCGTAGACAGTTCCTGTCTCATGTACTTTCTGGTATGCTTATGTGCTAAGTAATTGTTAGCAGGTCCTACTGCTTTAATTACGTCAAGCGCCATTGTATCCTGGTTTACAGGAATTCCCTGCAGAATTCTTCTCGTCATTCTTACGATTTCTGCGTCGGTCAACAGCTGTTCATAGCTCATGGTCATACCCATTTCCATCATACCCATACCATAGATGACGTTACTTCCTGTCAGTGCAGGCAGCATGTTAGTCATGGTCTTTTCATGTCCTAACTGTACGTCAAAGCACTTGCCGTCAGCCTATGTACCGCCTACATTGGTAGGAATTCCATAGTAGTGACCCAGCTGACCTACAGCTGCGGAACACATTGCGTGCTCAGGTGCACCTACAGGTGACTGTGCAGTCTTCATATCCATGATTGTAGTAGAAGATCCGTAGAGAATCTTGTTTCCTGGATTTACAATCTGTGCAAGTACGATACCTCCCAGGATTTCTGCGTTGGTGCAAACCAGAGTGCCTGCAAGAGTTGCCGGTGTGGTAGCACCACAAAGTCCCATGGACAGAATATCGATTGGCAGACCGTGTCTAGCGGACAGAATGATAATGCTGGTTTCATTTTCATTGATTTCCAGCGGGCTGTTTGGGCAAGCACCCATCGCAACGATCGGTCTTTCTCTCAGCTTATCATAACCGCCCTGAATGGCAGCAGCCATATCGATAAATCTCTGTGTATTCTTTACACCCTCAAGGTCGTGTGCAAAGTTCTTGGTCAGGTTGTTGAATACAACTTCTGCTTCGTGCAGGGAACGAACCTTCTGGTTTACATCACCTGCGGTTACAGCGATAGAGAATACGTCGATTTCTGGAATCGCGTCAATAAATCTTGCTACATTCCCCAGGTCTTCTTTGGTGGATTCTCTCAGTTCTCCTGTGTAAGGGTCAAAGATGAATACGCCTGTACCAAAGTTCTTATATGCAACTTTCTTACCACCGATCAAAGTATCTTTGTCAGGAGTTCTACCGCAAAGAGTGAACTCTGCAGGACACTTTTCGATTGCATCGTTTACCAGATTTCTAGGGAATTTTACTCTGTCGTTTTCGTAATCAACTTCACAGCCAGCGCCGGCTAAGATGTCTAACGCTTCTTTTCCATGCATCTGAAGGCCGTAGTCTTCCATCAGCTGGAGGGTCGCTTCGTGAAGTGCGTCTAAATCATCATTGGATAAAATGTTATATCCTGTGATGTCAGTTTCGTGGATAAATTTACCCATCTCACTTACCTCCAATATTTATTCAGTTACTATCAGTTACGGTTGTCCGGCTTACAGTTTTGCAATCCAGTCCATGATGAAGTTTACTGTATCGGAAGCGTCTTCGCAATAAGCGTCAGCACCGATTTTTTCTGCCCAACGATTGGTTACAGGAGCGCCACCTACCATAGTCTTAACTTTATCTCTGATGCCAGCTTCTTTCAGCGCATCTTCGATGTCCTTCTGTACTGTCATTGTAGTAGTTAAAAGAGCAGAGCTTCCTACAAATTCAGCGTTGTGCTCGATTGCAGCATCAACAAAGTTCTGTGCAGGAACTTCTCTTCCCAGGTCAATCACTTCTACACCGTTGGTCTTAACCAGGGATGCAACGATACCTTTACCGATGTCGTGTACGTCTCCTTCTACAGTACCGATTACTAAAGTACCAGCGGATTTAACTTCGGACATGTCCATTTTTCCTTCGATTTCAGCACTTACTGCCTTCATAACTTCTGTTGCAAAAATCAGTTCTGGCAGGAAGATTTCTCCCATTCCGAACAGGTCGCCTAATTCCTTCATACCTGCGGAATATCCGTCGCTCAGTAATTCAACCAGATCTACACCTTCAGCTTCAGCTTCAGCCAGGGCTTCCATAGCGATATCTTCGTCAGCTTCAACGATTGACTGCTTTGCTTTTTCCATGATTGCTTCTTTGCTCATTCTTGTTACCTCCAAATTATTAATTAAAAACTAAAATAATAAAGACTATGCTTTTTATACTCTCATTGTACAGGTTTTAAACGAGTGCGGTATATAGAACTTTTTAGAAATTTTAGTACTATTTTTGTCACCCTCAAAAAAGTAATATTTTTATATTTCTTTGCCGCCTTATATAAATTGGAATTGTTTTTACTTTCTGCCTGTGCTATAATGTGAATGAAAATTTTTATAAAAAATTGTATATTTTTTACATAATGTGAAACCGACGAAAGGGAGTGTATTTGTTATGAAAAACTTTGTAATTCCAAGCCTTGACACACCCAATGCAGAAACTTTGTCAGAGTACTTGAATACTTCTTTAGAAGCTTTTTCAGATATTACAGACATACCTGTTACCTATTTTAACAACCACGACCAAATTATAAAAGAATTCAAAACTGAAGATAAAATTTGTAATATCTTCAGTATTTATAAAAAAGAAGACAGTCCGTGTCGAAAGAACCTAGCTTCCGCCGGACAATTTGCCTCTCGTCTCGGAGAACCCTATATCTTTCTTTGCAAAGCCGGTCTTGCTAACATCGCAATTTCACTGATTATCGACGAAGTATTCGCCGGTTATTTCGTTGCAGGTCCTGTTATCATGGGGGAACTCCGAAACAGCACTGCATCTAGCTTCGCCAACCTCAATGCGCTGGACGAGCAGGCTGCCGCTATGGCAAAGATGTTCGCAGGCAAGATGAAAGTATATCATCCTAGTCAGATTTCACAAATTGCACTGCTGTTTTACAATTGTATCATCACATCAGTATCTGGCAGCGACGATTACAGTGCACTGCGCAACCAATACAGTGAGCAGAATAAGATTAATATCGACATTCAACACTATAAAAAAGAGCATCTCACTGTAGAATACCCTTACGACTTAGAAAAAGTCCTAATCGACAATGTCAGCAACGGACAGGTTGCTGCCGCAAAAGAAAATGTAGCCAAACTGCTCAGCACCTTCTCCATTTTGGAAGCGGGCAATATGGAAGGAATCAAGGCAAAAGTTCTCTGGCTCTTTGCCATCATTATCCGAATCGCCAGCGAAAGCGACAGCAATCTCAATCAGGTCATCGACACCGACCTTGACATCATCAACAGACTCAGCGAAACTGACAGCTACAATGAGCTGCTTTCTGTATCAGAGTCTCTAATCGAGATGATTACAAAGAACATGCTGACTTCTATTTATAATGGACGTTCCCAGATAGTAACCAAAGCACTGCAGTTCATCAACAAAAACTACAAGGAGAAAATTTCCCTAAAGGACATCGAGACCAATCTCCATGTCAACTCCTCTTACTTTTCCACCCTGTTCAAACAAGAAATGGGGGTTACTTTTACTGATTATCTTAACACCTTAAAGATAGAACATGCATGCAATCTTTTGGCAAATACCAATTTAAGCATTATCGATGTTTCCTTGTCCACAGGTTTTGATGACCAGAGCTATTTCACCAAAGTATTTAAAAAAGCCAAGGGCATGACACCGAAAGCTTATCGTGCCGCCCACGGCATAGTGGAAGAAATTTAAGGGCTGGCAACTAACAGCTAGTTACAACCGGAGCAACTGAGCATGGGGCGGTCATAGTTAGCGGAAATGCATATATTTGCAAAAATCCCCCAAAATATGCACAGCGCTCTGCATATATTTTGAAAAAATCCTTAAAATATGTACATTTAAAGCTGGAAAAGGACGATTTTTCTGTTTCTTTGCCAGCTTTCTCCGTTTTTGCGATGTCATTATGCATATAAGAAGTGTTTCCTACAAAAATATGCACACGATTGTGCATATTACCGGCAAAATCACTAAAAATATGCACGTTCTCTCACAACAAAGAGTTCCGCGGACGCCCCACGGCGCCCATCTGCAAAAGTCCAAAAGCCGCCGGCATAACCACCGGCGGCTCATTTTAAATATGTATTAAATTTTTTCCTGCGACTTTTGCAGGAACGCGCGGGTGCGCGCAGACTTTGGATGGTCAAAGACTTCCTCTGGCGTGCCCATTTCTTCAATGAGTCCATCCGCCATAAAGATGACTTTATCCGCCACGCTTCTGGCAAACTCCATCTCGTGGGTAACAACAATCATAGTGCTGTCACTGCCTTTGAGTCCTTTGATTACTTTCAGTACCTCGCCAGTCAGTTCCGGATCCAGCGCCGACGTCGGCTCGTCGAAACACAAAATATCTGGATCCATCACCAGAGCGCGAGCAATTGCCACACGCTGCTGCTGTCCGCCAGAGAGCTGGCAAGGATAGTTTTCCAGCTTATCGGTCAAACCGACCCGTTCAATGGTTTTGAGCGCATGTTCTTTAATGTCTGCCGCCGTGCTGATCTTCAAAAGTTCCGGCGCCAAGGTTACGTTGCGCAGCACGTTATACTGCGGAAACAGGTTGAAAGACTGAAATACCAAACCGAAGTGAAGCCGGTTCTTTCTGATTTCGGCTTCGTTATAACGATTGGTCACGCCGCCCTCATAAATCACCTCTCCGCCAACGGAAATAGTTCCCTCATCTGCATACTCAAGGAAGTTCAAACAGCGAAGCAGCGTAGTCTTTCCGCCGCCGGAAGAGCCGATAATTGCCAAAACCTCGCCCTTTTCCAGAAAAAAATCGATGCCTTTGAGAACACTGACTTTGCCAAAGCTCTTTTTCAGATTCTTGACTTCTAAAATCGACATATCCTTTCCTCCTTAACTTTCAAAATAGCTCAGTTTCTTTTCCAGAGCGTTAAATGCCAGCACCAGAATGCCGCTGAATACCAGATAAAATACACCGGTCATCAGAAGCGGCCAAATGATACCGCTGCTCTTGATAAATGCCTGTCCTGCCCAAATCAGCTCGTAAACCGCAATGACGCGGGCCAGGGAAGTATCTTTAACAAGGTTAATCAGTTCGTTCCCCATAGGCGGTATGATTCTCTTGATTACCTGCAGCAGCACAATTTTGAAGAAAATCTGCCGTTTGGTAAGACCAAGCACCTGACCTGCCTCGTACTGTCCCTTGGAAATACTTTCGATGCCGCCTCTGTAAATCTCAGAAAAGTAGCAGGCATAGTTAAAGATGAAAGCAACCAGCGCAGCAATGAATCTGCCTGCATTGCTGCCGCCCCAGAGGTTATTTCCAAACATCAGACCCGGACCGTAATAAATTACAATCAGCTGCAGCAAAAGCGGCGTTCCTCTGACAATCCAGACAACCGTTCTGGAAAGCACCTTGATTACCCTGATTCTGCTCATAGAGGTAAAAGCAATCAAAAGTCCCAGAGGAAGCGACCCAATCAGCGTCAGCACAAATAATTTAATTGTGACTAAAAATCCACTGGACAGCGCCAGCATTACTTCCTGCATCATAATTTCTATAAACTTCCTTTATTTCTGTTCGATGATAGATTCCTGTACACCGTACTTCTTAGCGATTTCCATCATAGTGCCGTCAGCATAGCTGTCCTTAAAGAACTGATTTAAAGCTTCCACAAGGTCGGATTCCGGACGGAATGCCACGCCATATTCTTCGTTATTCAGCTGTACAGTGTAAGTCAAATCTTCGTAGCTGGTGCCTTCGCCAATCATAGCGCCCGCCATAATCAGGTCGATAACGCAAGCATCAGATGTGCCTGCAGATACTTCCATGAGAGCGTCAGCCTGTGTCTGCACGGCAGTCACCTCAAAGTCCATGCCTTTCAGCGTCTTTTCTCCTGCAGAACCTGCTTCTGCAGCAAAGGTCAGACCCTGCAAATCTTCTTCAGACTGAATCTGATCTGCTTTCTCTTTCTTAACAACTACTACCTGACCATTCTTGCAGTAAGGATTGGTAGTGCCCAGGGCAGAAGTTACTTCGTCTATAAGGGTCATGCCGTTCCAAACCACGTCAATGCTCTTGCCTTTAATCTCAGCAATCTTGTTGTCCCAGTCAATGACAGTGAATTCCACATCTACGCCCAGGCTCTCCGCAAAGGCTTTTGCCATATCTGCATCAAAGCCGATCCAGTCGCCGTTTTCGTCTTTGTAATCCATCGGTTCATATTCAGTAATACCGACAACCAATGTACCCTTTTCCTTTACATACTCCATATCGGACTGGGCATCGTCTGCGCCGCATGCTGCCATGACAAAAGTCATCACCAATGCCATCATTAAAATAAATACTTTCTTAAAATTTTTCATGTCGTAAATTTCCTTTCTTAAACGTATCATTACTATGATACTCTACTTTGATAAAGTAGTAAAGGACTTTTTTCAAAACTTGACGTTTTTTTAAATTTCATATTGTAAGTAATTATCCTCGTAGGTCAATATCTATCAAGCCCTACTCTCACAATAATTAAAGAATCACCATCATATCAAAACTTCAGATACAATGATGACTCTTTTTAAAATTTACTGATTACACTATGATATAAAATTCTCAATGTTTATCAATAGTCCTTAATTGTGATAGGAATATATGGTCCACTTCCACCCGATGTCACATGAGCGAAGTACGTAAAGCGATTTGCAGTTGGTTGCACAGTGATAATAAAATGCGTTGCGTCTCTTTTTCTCACTGTCACACCTACCCCAGTAACAGGTTGTCCATTTTTATCATCTAAATGAACATTCCAAGCACCATCACAATCAACACGCACAGTTTTATGTTCTGCAAAACCATACTTGTCAACTTTTATCGTTAGACGATCTGGACTAACTGATATACTCACAGCATTTGCAATAACCGGAACTGCTACCAGAAAGCACAAGATTAGTCCTATTCCTATTATTCTCCTTGTTCTTTTCATTTTCTAATATTCCCCTTTAAATACATGCTTCTTTGTTAATCAAAAGCTTATAAATTCTTTTTTAATCCGTTTATATTTTAATACGGCGCATTCTTTACAGTTATTTTTATGTCCTTCTTTTCGCCGTTCTGAGACACCTCAGCATAATAAACCCCCACTTTAGCACTTGATGTGGCTGTTATAGTAAAACTAGACATGCGATTCTGTTTCACTGTTACGCCTTTCCCTGCATATCCAGCTTTCATATGTGCCGTCCACGCGGTTCCGCTCACTGTAACAGTTTTTCTTGGAGAAAATGCTGCTGGATTATCTCCTCCAATAAAAAGCGACACATTGTCGGTCGAAACATTGATAGCCGCAAATACACTCACTGTCATAGCCATCACTAGAGCTAGTGTCAATGCAATAACCCGGTTAGTTCTTAAAAACTTGTTCTTCTTCATCGTTCAGCTCTCCTTTCTTAAGCGTGTACCGAATTTTCTCTATATTTTGTATTTTCATATTATCATGATATTTTTTATTTGTCAATATATTTTAAATAAATTTTGTCATTTGTTTGCACTTTACTTCTTATCCAATTATACTTTTTATCATTATCTTTTGTAAGTTTAAGTTACAAAAAACAAAAGAAGAGGAACCGACCAATTGGTCGGTTCCTCTTCTTTTGAAAGAAGTATTTATATCAGCTCTAATAGCTAAGATTAAGCTTCTAGTTCCCTCTGCGCAGCTTCTTCTTCTGCTCTTCTTGCCTCTAACATCTTTTCGTATTCTTCGTCAGTCATCTTTTCGATAGTGAAGCCCGTGAAGCCATAGATGATAGAAATGATTGGACAGATGTAGTTAACAAATGCATATGGTGCATATGCGATTGTCGGCTGTCCTAAGAAACCTTTCATGGTTGCGCCACATACATTCCAAGGAATCAACGGTGAAGTCAGTGTACCGGAGTCTTCCAGACATCTGGACAGGTTTTTATTCTTCAGTTTTCTGTCTTCGAATGCAGTCTTGTACATTCTGCCCGGCAGAATGATTGCCAGATACTGATCCGCACAAAGAATATTGATGAATAGACAGGTCAGTACGGTAGTCATAATCAGAAGTCCGTTGGTCTTTGCCACCTTCAGAATCTTCTCTACCAGCTGTCCCAGCATACCGGTTGCTTCCAGTACACCTGCGAAGGACATGGAGCAAAGTACGATAGATACAGTCCACAGCATACCGTTAAATCCGCCGCCACCAACTACACTAGCAACAGTATACTCCCCACTTAGTGGAATATCAGAACTGATAGATTCATAACCATAGTGCATAATATTAAACCAATCCACAACTGGTATATCTTGTACTATTCCCATACAGAAGAGTCCCATTACTACGCCGACAAACATTGCAGGCAGTGCAGGAATCTTAAGCACTACTGCTGCAAGTAGGAACAGAACCGGCAGCATCAGGAACGGACTTACTGTAAATTCATTCTGGATTGCATCCTGGAGGATATCTTTCATTTCCATCTGGATTTCACCACTTGGTGCTGCACTTCTTCCTAAGATGAACCACAGAACTAAAGCGATAACATAGGACGGAACTACTGTCCACACCATGTGCTTAATGTGATCGAAAATGTTGGAGCCGGATACAGCCGGAGCCATGTTAGTAGTATCGGACATCGGAGACATCTTGTCACCGGTATATGCGCCGGATACTACTGCGCCTGCAGCCAGCGCCGGATTGATACCAAGACCGATTGCAATACCAATCATTGCTACACCGATGGTACCTGCAGTGGTGTAAGAAGATCCGATTACGAAAGAAATAATCGTACACAGCAGGGCTGCAGTTACTAGGAAGATTGCAGGGCTGATAATGTTCAGTCCATAGTAAATCATGGAAGGAATGATACCGCCTGCTTTCCAAGTGGATACCAAAATACCTACTGTCAGCAGAATCAGGTTTGCCTGCATAGAGCGGCTGATACCCTGAACCATACCTTTTTCCATGACACTCCATTTCCAGCCATTGAGGGCGCCAACAATCGCTACGAAAGCAGCTGCCAGAATCATCGGCATATGCGCTTCGCCGTAACTGAAGAAGATAGAGTAACAAATGATGCCTAGTGTAAATACTACGCAAAGTAACACTTGCCACATAGGAACTCGTCTACCCATAAGTTCACCTTTGCACAACATAGAAGATAGGGGCTTCTAAGTCATGCTTTTCCTTTCTTAAAATTTAAGTAAAGTATAATTTCTTTTATGATAAAAACTCAAACGTCTACCCTACTAGCGATTAAGCTTCATCATACTTTTTAATCAGGTCCTTTGCGACCTCTTCGGAAAGTCCAGCGTCAGCACAAACTTCAATGAAAGCAGCATCGAGGGCTTTTCTCTGTTCATCGGACAGCGGGCAGATAGTCTGTTTGTCGATTTCCTGTACATACTCTCTCGCCTTGTCCATGATGGACTTCTTGCCTTCTTTGATCCAAGCAGCTCTTTCCTGATAGTTCATGGTGATATTGCTGTAGTTCTGTTCCTTTTTATAATTCTTTAATGTGTGTTTCTGAGTCATGAAATTTCCGCCGGAACCAACTTCCAAAAGCAGATCTGCAGCCAGCGCTTCATCATCAAAGCGAATGCCTTTCTGCAAGTGCTTCAATGTACCGATATAGTCGTTGTCGATAACCAGCTTTTCGATGGACATTTCTGCGATTACGTTGAGTCCGCCCGGACCGGATACGTTGGATACGCCTGCCATCATAGCCATGAGACCGGATCTTGCAGATTCACTGCCTGCCTGATAATCTACAATCTTTGCGTCAGACATTGCAGCATAAGTATGTACCGGAAGTCCGTAGTAGTGACCCATCTGCGCATAGCCTGCCATTACCATGCTGCATTCCATGGATTCCATCGGGGTGTACATGGTCTTCATGTTGAAGATGCAAGGTGCACCGCCGTAGGAAACAGGATGTCCCGGTTTCGTAACCTGTGCAAGTACCAGACCTGCCAGAATTTCTACGGTGTGGTTCAGGATGCAGCCTGCCAGGGTAATTGGACCAGTTGCGCCTGCAATCTGTGCAGAAATCAGATTAATAGGGATATCCATTCTGACACAGTCGATGATATTTCTTGCTCCGATATGGGACCACTTCAGCGGAGATGTCACGCAGATATCGAAAAGTGTATACGGTTTGGTTCTAACTGCTTCTTCCGACCCTAAAACAGCCTTTAACAGCTTGAAGGTTCTAGGTACGCCTTCTGCATCAGTAGAACCGCCGATAATCGGTTTGATAGAATTCTGCATTTCGGTGTAATACAGATACTGAGATCCAAGCTCTCCCGGCGCCTCCTCACAAACGATGGAAGAAGATACAAAGTCGATGTGCGGCAGGCTCTGTGCAACTTTCGTCAAAAGTTTCAGATCCTTTACGCCGGATAGTCTAACAGTCTCGCCGTCGCTTTCCAGTACGTTGCCGGCACTGCTTCCCGGATTAAAACGGGTCTTGCCATCGCCGAATGTGCAGTAAAATTCGCCGTTTCTGTCATATAAATCAAAAGTGCTCGGCGCAGATTTGATTGCATTCTCGACTACTTCTCTCGGGAACTTAACTTTCTGCGTTGTTCTGTCTACTTCGCAGCCTGCTCCCTCAAGTAAATCAAGTGCCTCGTCATAAGCAAAAATGATTCCTAAATTTTCCAACACATATAATGCCTTTTCATGCATTTCTTTTACCTGCTCGTTGCTCAGTACTCTAAGCTGGGGCATGTTGTCAAATGTAAATTTGTTCATTCTTTTTCCTTCGCCTTTCATACTTTGTTTATCTATTAAATTATACATAATTTCTGAATATCATTTTAGGTCTTTTTTCAGATATTTTAGAAAAAAAATTGCCATTTCAATATAGCCTTTTTATACAGTGCTTCTGCATGTCCTTCCTCCCTGATTTATCAACATTTATCACACATTGTCAATTATTAGACAAAGTCTATTTTCCTGTCTTATACTTAATTTTTCCTCAAAAAAATACCAAAGGAAATAATCTTTCTATATGGACTTCCCTGCTTCTCCCATGGTAAAATGAGTCCATTAAAGTAGAAAATAAAGATACGCGCTTATAAAAAAGGAGAACACCATGGTAAAACAAATTTATCCGAGAGTTGAAATCAACTTACAGTATCTAAAAGAAAATGTAGCCGCAGTCGTTGAAAAGTGCAAACCTTTTGGTATTGACATTGCCGGCGTTATCAAAGGAACAACAGGTATTCCTGAATGTGCTAAAATGTTTGCTGAAGGCGGTGCAAAGCTAATCGCTTCCTCCAGACTGGAGCAGATTGAAGACGCTATTGACTGCGGTATTGATCTTCCAATGCTGCTGCTGCGTGTTCCTATGCTCAGCGAACTTCCAGAAGTTGTAAGACTTTGCGATGTCAGCTTAAACAGTGAGGTCTCCGTACTGAAAGCTTTGAACGAAGAAGCTGCAAAGCAGAACAAGGTACACAAAGTCATTCTGATGGCTGACCTTGGAGACCTTCGTGAAGGATTCTGGGACAAGGACGAAATGGTTGATGTTGCTGTCATGGTAGAAAATGAGCTTAAGAATCTGGAACTAGGTGGCGTCGGCACCAATCTGGGCTGCTACGGCTCCATCGAAGCAACAGCTGACAAACTGGACGAACTGGTTGCTATCGCTGAGAGAATTGAAGCGAAAATCGGCAGACAGCTGGAATACATCTCCGGTGGCGCTACTACAAGCCTGCCTAGAATTATCAATCACGACATGCCAAAGAGAATCAATCTGCTCAGAGTCGGCGAAGGTATTCTTCTCGCAAGAGATTTAGATGTATTTTACGGTTATGACATGAGCTGGATGCACCAGGACACTTATACGCTGAAAGCTGAAGTCATCGAAGTCAAGGACAAACCGTCCCACCCGGTTGGCAAAATTTCTATTGATGCTTTTGGACACACACCTGAATATGTTGACAGAGGCATCAGAAAGAGAGCCCTTCTTGGTATCGGTAAGGTTGATTACGGCAGTATCGACGAAATCTTCCCGAAAGATAAAGGTGTTGAGGTCATTGGCGCTTCCTCCGACCACACTATCTTAGATATCGAAGATGCCGAAAGAGATCTGAAGCCTGGTGATATCGTATCCTTCGGCATCAACTACGCTTCTATCGTATATCTGACCAACTGTAAAAACGTACAGATTGTATTCGTATAAAATATTCTTATCCACGACGCATAAAATCCCCGGCCGGCAAGAAAGCCTTGTTTGCCGGGATTTTTATAAAGGAGGTAACAAGCAATGGCAAAACTAATCGATTACAGCTGTAAATACGCAGAGTACAGCGGCATGTCAAAGGAAGAAGCTGCAGCAAAGGGACTTTCTCTTCCTGAGGCATATTTTAGCGCAGAAGCAATCGCCACCCTGGCAGGCGAAAATGCAGTGCTGCCCTTTGACCCAGTTCTTGAGGCTGAAAGCATGGGCGCAAAAATTAAGTTTGACGATTCCCCACTGGGCCCCCGCAAGGACACCGATATTGTCACAAAAATCGATGAGCTTGCAAACCTTTCTCCTATGGACATTACCAGCAGACGAATCAGCGAAACCCTGAAAGCAGTCAAAGCGATCAATGAAGCCGGCGGCAATGCAACGGTGGAGCTTCACGGACCAGTTACCATCATCAACGGCGTCAGTGATCTAATGAAAATACTTATGGGCTGGCGAAAAAAGCCGGAAGTCATGGATCAGTTCTTCACGAAAGTTTCTGATGGACTTGTAGATTTTGCGCTGGCGGCTTACGATGCCGGCTGCCGCATCATCTACTATACCGATTCTCCGGGAAGTCTGAATATACTCGGTCCAAAATTTGCAAAGCAAATCACAGAAAACTTCACTGTTCCGCTGTTGAAAAAACTGGATGAAAGCCTTCCGGCGGACTGCGTTGTACATCTCTGCCCCAAGACTTCATTCCTTCTGACCGGCTTTGAAAAAGCGCAGTGGCGAAAGTTTGAGATTGACGAAAAGATGCCATACAAGGACGCATGTTTATTTGCCTTGGGAAAGGTTCGCATTCTGGGGCAGCGCTGCCGCAAAGCGGACAATATTACCGTTTCCCATATCAATTATCTGCATCTGAACGAATAAGGAGGCATCCTTATGGAAAACAACTACTATAACTCCTACTTTAAAGTAGATATGAACACTGTTGTGAACAATTATACGATTGTAAAAAAACATATCGGTCCTGATACGGATATTATCCCTGTCGTCAAAGGCAACTGCTACGGTTTTGGTCTTGTACCTATGGCAAAACTTTTTGTAGAGCGCTGCGGTGCTAAACTGATTGCAAACTCAGCGATGCACGAGTCTGTAGAGCTCAGACATGCAGGTCTTTCCTGCGAGATTCTCATCGTTGGCGGCATCCCACAGCATCTTCTCCACGGTGCAGTCGAATACGACCTGCAGATTCCGCTCTTTGAAGAAGTCACTGCCCGCCGGCTCAATGCTCTTTCTGGCGAAGCAAGAAAAAAGACCAAAGTCCATATCAAAATTAACACCGGCATGAACCGGCTCGGCGTAAAACCTGGTCAAAATTTGGAAAATCTTTTGAATTTGGTAAAATCTTTTGACAACATTGAAGTAGTCGGCGCTTATACCCACTTTGTATCTTCCACTGCCGATTATTATGATCCCTTCACTTTGGAACAGTTTGCACGCTTTCAGGAAGGGGTTTCTCAAATAAAGGCGGCTGGCTTTTCGCTGCAGTACGTGCATTGCTGCAATTCCGCTGCTACTTCATGGTACAGGGAAGCTATAGACTACAGCACCCATGTCCGTTCCTGCACTTCGATTCTGGGTCACATGGCAATGGAAGACGGCAGAGAGCCTCTGGGACTTACAGAACCTGTAGAAATCGGCACTTATATTACCAACGTACACCAGATTGATACGGGCGACAGTGTAGGTTACAGTCGTGCATTCATTGCCAGCGAACCGATGAAAATTGCTACACTTTCAGTAGGATTTGCCGATGGATTTTATCCTGCCTGGATGAGAAAACAAGGACCTGTCCTGGTAAATGGCCGCCGCACACGATTCCTTGGCTGCTGTATGGATCAAGCTTTTATCGATGTAACAGGTATTCCTTGTGAGATCGGGGATAAAGTAATCATGGTGGGACGCGACGGCGATGAGCAGATTACAACGTGGGAGATGGAACAGTTCTGCGAAAATACCTTTGAGTTTTTGTACGGCACGCTGGGTCACAGAGTCGCAAGGATTTATAAATAAAGAAAAGTTGCACATACTATTGACGGCAGATTCTAAACTCTGCCGTCTTTTATACTGAAAGAGGTGCACGATGATTAAAATTTTAGAAGAAAAGGATGTCTCAACGTTAAAAGAATATGTGAATGATGACATCATCCGCCGTTTAGATGATAGCCGCAGTTTTTTTACAGTACTTTCAGAACGGACATATTTTCTGACCTTCTACTGGATGGATGGAAAGAAGGTCACCATCTTCGCGGACAAAAATCATCTGCTCATTGCCAGCGACAGCACTGCAATTTGTGAATTTGCACAGAACATAGATACCCCTTTTGACGGAGTTTTGCAGCTTCACGAATTTCTGCTGGAAATGACTGCAAGCGATGTACACAAGCTGGAATCTCTGGAAAACCTGATCATTTCCCTTGAGGATAAGCTGCTCATGGACAGCACACCAGGAAAGGATGGCATTTCCGACATCGTCAAAGTCCGCAAGGATTTAATCAAGGTTAAGCGCTATTATGAACAGATGGAATTTCTCACAGATGCGCTATGCGCGGTAGATTCCAGCTTTGCCTATATTGACAAAAAATTTGACCGTCTTTTGGAGTTCACCTTTCATCTGCAGACTTATTTGGAATCGGTGCGGGAGGCCTATCAGTCCCAAATCGATATTGAGCAGAATAACATCATGAAAGTTTTCACTGTAGTCACGTCAATTTTCCTTCCTCTTTCCCTGATTGCTGCTTGGTACGGTATGAACTTCTCTCTGCCCGAATATCAGTGGTCCTATGGCTACCCTTTTGTGGTTTCTCTATCATTAGGACTGGTCGTAGGTCTTTTGATTTTCTTTCGAAAGAAGAAATGGTTTTGATGATTCCGGCAATTTAATTCTATTTTTTATATTAATTTCTATTTTTTGTAAATTTTTATTGCATTTTACATTTTATTCATGGTATAATCGGATTAAATTACGGTATGTCCGTTCCAGTTTGAAACCGTTTTTTACCAGTTTTCAGATTTTCTCCAATCGGTTTTCAAAATCCCGATTTCATTCGCAAAAAGAAACCTTTTTGGGTACTTTTGAAAACCTTCTTCTAAAAAGCTGAAAACTGGAAGACAATTACACGACATACCTGCACATGAAAGGAGATGATTCAAAAATGAATTTCGTCGATACAGCTACCGCACAACTTGATTTTCTAAAAAGGCAGCAGCAATACTGTAAAAATCAATTATCTGACCTTCCTATGGGAAATCTAGTAAAGAAAAGCAGCAAGGGAAAAGAATACTATTACATAGATACCGGCACTGCACTTGTCAGTTTGAAAAACAGCCCTGAATTATACCAGCAATACAAAAGTAAAAAAGCACTCCTGCAGCAACTTCGCTCTCTACAAATTGATATTCCCCTGTTAAAAAAATTGTTAAATACTTACCAGCCAATTATCCCTCTTGAGAACGACTGGCACAACTTTGCCGCTGAGCAGAATACTGGCTGGAAGCAGGATAAAAAACATCTTTATCAGGGTGTCTATTACCGCTCTAAATCCGAGACACTTATTGCTTCCATACTGACCTCTTACCAATTTCGTTTCAAATATGAGGTTGAATACACAGTAAACGGTTTTAAATATTATCCTGATTTTCTCATAGAGCGTCCCCACGATAAAAAAATATTCCTCTGGGAACATTTTGGAAAAATCGACGATGAAGAATATGTGCGCAAGATATTTTTTAAGCTGCAGGACTACCACAATGCAGGCATTAACCTTTGGGATAATCTGATTATTACCTTTGATCAAGCTGACGGCAGTCTGAATGCCGATTATATTGACCGCATTATAAAACTATATCTGTTGTAATCCTCTCTCAAAACGTGCAAAAGAACGAGATTTCCCAAATTCTCGTTCTTTTAAACCTTTTTTTATCTATTACTACTTATTTTAAACTTTCAAGGAATGCCCTTCCCGCTGCAATCTGTCTTCTGACCTCTGACGGCGCTGTACCACCAAAAGAACTTCTGGCGTCGACGCAGGCCTTAATACTGATATCGCCAAGGGATTTCTTCGAAATTCTGCCGTCGATTTCGCTGAGCTGTTCATCGGTTAAATCCTCAAGCTGGCAACCATTAATCTCACAGACTTTCACCATACGTCCTACGATTTCGTGGGCTTCTCTGAACGGAATGTCCTGCTTGACAAAATGCTCCGCAATGTCGGTAGCGTTTAGGAACCCCTTTGCCATCTGCGCCTCAATCTGATCCAACCTGAACTCCGTCTTTTCCAGCATATTAGCAAAGATGGTAATGCTGGCCTTCCATGTGTCTACCGCGTCAAAGAGGCTTTCCTTATCCTCCTGAAAATCTTTGTTATAGGCAAGAGGTGTCCCCTTCATCACGGTCAGAAGCTGCATCAAATCTCCATAGACTCTGCCCACTTTTCCGCGAAGCAATTCCGCCATATCCGGGTTCTTTTTCTGCGGCATAATGCTGCTGCCTGTACAGTAACTGTCATCGATATCAATAAAACTGAACTCCTGAGAGTTCCACCATACAAACTCTTCCGCCCATCTGGATAGATGCATCATGGAAATGGACGCATCGCTTAAAAATTCAATACTGTAGTCCCGATCGCTGACACTGTCCATGGCATTTTCTGTTGGCGCTGCAAAACCCAAAAGCTTCGCGGTTTTATGCCTGTCAATGGGAAGAGTCGTCCCTGCAAGAGCACCTGCTCCTAAAGGACATAAGTTCATTCTGTGGTAAGTATCATGAAGCCTTTCGATATCTCTTTTAAACATCTGGAAATACGCCATGAACACAAATCCTAAGGTAATTGGCTGCGCATGCTGAATATGGGTAAATCCCACGGTCAAACAATCCGCATATTTCTCAGCTTTTTCCAAAATTACTTCTTCCAGATAATAGAGTCTGTCCAGAATCTCTCCAATTTCTTTCTTTAGATACATTCTGCCATCGACTTGGCACTGGTCATTTCTGCTTCTAGCTGTGTGCAGTTTCTTACCCACATCGCCAATCTCAGCAATCAGCCGGCTTTCAATTCCCATATGAATATCTTCATCTTCTACGTTAAATATAATTTCACCGCTTCTAATTTTTTCACGTATGGTTTCAAGACCTGCGATAATTTTCCCACTCTCTTCTTTTGTGACAATCCCCTGCGCCGCAAGCATTGTTACATGCGCAATACTGCCGTCTATATCTTCGTTATACATTCTTTGATCAAATCCGATAGATGCATTGAACACCTTTACAATTTCATCCATTTCCTTTTCAAATCTGCCACACCATAAGCTTGCCAAATTGTATTCCTCCTTCACTTCTTATACACATCGTTGCTCAATCCTCATTATTATACTAGATAATTCATAAATATACAAGCTTTTCCCCCTGTTTTTTCTTTCAAATATGTGATACAATATCTTTCAGTAAATGAACAGGAGGATTTTATATGACTTTAGGACGTGAGAAATTACATTTTCTCAATTCACCAACCCCGATAACCTATCTCGAAAATATTTCAAAAGAACTAGGCGTCAATTTTTATCTGAAAAGAGACGATTTGACCAATTTCGGTACCGGCGGCAATAAGCTACGTAAGCTGGAATATCTGGTAAAAAATGCATTGGACCAGGATGCGACTATGCTGCTGACCGTCGGCGGCGCACAGACCAATCACGGCAGACTAACTGCTGCTGTCGCTGCAAAATACGGTCTTAAAGCTGCCATCGTAGCCGTTGACCCTTATCCAGGCGAAATATCAGCTAATCTTCTTCTTGACGGTATCATGGGCTGTCCTGTTTATCTGGTGCAGGACGACGGCGTACATACCGCAGACGAGCTTGAGGCAGCAACAGTTAAAAAAGTGACAGAAGAGTGGGAGGCAAAGGGTGAAAAAGTCTACTTTATTCCGGTTGGCGGCTCTAACGAAATCGGTGCGTTAGGTTACTATGACTGTGCTTTAGAGCTGGCTGCACAGGTAGAAGAAATGCAGCTTTCTGACGTTCGTCTGATTTCTACTGTAGGTAGCATGGGTACTTACATGGGTCTTGCCTGTGCCATCAAAAACGAAGGATTGCCCCTTCGGCTAACTGGTATCAGCATTTCTCCAAAGAAAGATATCTACGCCATGGCGGCTGATTACTATGATCGTATGAAAACTCTTTTCAATCTGCCAAAGGAAATGAACAAATCTGATTTTGATATCACGACTGAATACGACTGCGGTGCTTACAATAACCCGGTTAAGGAAGTGCGCGAAGCCATTTATTACATGGGGCGCAAAGAAGCCGTAATCTTAGATCCTTGCTATACAGGAAAAACCTTTGCAGGCATTTTGGATATGATAAAAAAAGGCACAATCGCGCATGGCGAAAATGTCATCATGCTGCATACCGGTGGCATTCCTGGTATTTACACTGCACACCACCGTGTTGAGATGGAAAAAGAACTGAAAGATTATATTCATATTATTTAATCGCCTAATAAACGAAAAAGCTGATCTGCCGGAAAGGTATGCCGCAAGGCGCCTTCTTCAGCAAGTCAGCTTTTTAGGTTTATATTCTAACAAGACGCTCTTCAATTCGGTTGAGACGATTATAGATTGGCGCCAATTTCTCGTCTGCTAAATTGGTGACTTCATCATAGCACACAAATATACTGTCTACCAGTCTCTTGGGGTGAGATCCTCAAAGCTCTGCAATTTAGATTCTTACCGTTACAAATGGCTAAAAATACTGGAAAATAACCCCTGTAAATGTTCTCTTAAGGCTTAATAAAATTCCATTTTTTACCAGCAAGGTGAGCACCAGGACGTAAGGCAATAAAATGTGCAGCAATTTGCGCAGCAGTCATCACTCCGATTATATCCCTGCCCGTCAGAACGGTTTTTATACATACTTCCCTGCGCTATCATCTGCTGATAAACTCTCTGATATTCAAAATTATTTGGATCCATATCAATAGCCTGGCGCAGATTGCTGATTCCATCATCAATCCAGCCTTTCCGATAAGATAGCACTCCACTTAAGAAAAACCACTCAGCATCTCGCATAGGTGCATGAATCAGCATTTGTTCCGCTCCTATAAAATCACCTCGGTCAATGGCCTGGCGAACTGCATAATAATCACTGCTGCCAGAAGCACGGCTATTTGAGCCACCTGCATACCCCCTGCCAGAATCTGAAGCCCATGTGCCGGACCAGCTACCAGAGCCACCGCCGGCTCTTCCCTTCATCAGCACATCATACGCCTCATTAATCTCCTGCAGCTTCTCCTCTGCTAAATCTGCAAGGGGATTGTTCTGATATTTATCCGGATGATATTTTTTTACAAGCGCTTTATACGCCGCTTTGATTTCTTCATCTGAAGCGTTCTGTGAAACGCCCAGTACTTCATATGGATTGCTCATCTGTATCTATCCTTTCTCTAAGAATCTGGTCTGTGCGTGCGCGCAGTCCCATAAAAATAATATTTTCGACAATCTCTGTATTTTGCTTTAGTTCCAGTAAGTCATATGTCATCGCAATTTCCCCCAGACATTGATATAGCAAAGTGTCCATGCCATCAAGGTGATTTTTTCTGTAAATCAGAGGATTATAGCAGCCTTTTTCCATATCCTTTTCATAGTCATCCAATGCATCTATGATATAAATCCACCGCCCCAGCGCACGACCCAGCTGGGCAAGCACTCTGGTCTGCTTCTCTTCTTTCGCGGATAGAGAACTTCCCTCCAAAAATCCGGTAAACAGCACTTCCATCAAATCAGAAAAAGCCTCCGCGGTCTGGTCTACAGAGGTTGACTTTCCCTCCTCCAACAAAGATAGCTTTGTCAGTGCTTTCTCAACGTTTGTACAAAGGTTCTGATAACGCTTTTCTAGTTTCTTGTAGGCATGGCGCAAAGCGGTTTTTCCCGCAAAGCCTGCAACACTTTTTTCGTCTTTCCAGTCGTCTAAAAATTTATGATACGTTAAAATTACCATAACGTCCGCTCCATAGTCAATAGCAGCATTATCGTAAATCACAGGTTTTTTCTCTATGGGGTGAGTGATACAATGCTCCAGTTTCAGCGTATCTTTTGTATCTTCAAAGCCCGCCAAAACCAGTGCAAGAAATACTGCGTCATAGCTGAGCCCAAGTCTTGGAATCTGTCCAATTCTTCTGGCTATGGATTTACAGATACCGCAGTAATAGCCCTGGTACAGGGTATAATCCCGCACCTTCAATTCATTTTTCTCTATGGTAACATAACCCAACATAATATCTTGATGATAAACCATTTTCATGAAGTTTTCAAGAAGTCTATGTGAAAATTCTACTCATGCTGTCGACAAATTCGGACAAATTTGTTAAGATAGAAGGGCATAGTAAAATTATAATTTTAGGAGAGATGAAATGAATACAAAAAAACTACTATTAACCGCGGTTTTGTCCATTGCCGCTCTCTTTGCCACCTGCATAGTCGCCTCTGCCAGCAGCGCCGTAGTGGATTCCGGCGGTTATTCCCATGCTTCCAAATTCAGAAACACCCTGGTCATCGACGGCATTGATGTATCCGAGTATCAGCAGCAGATTGACTGGGCCAAGGTGAAAAGACAAGGTATCGACTACGCCTACATTCGCGTCGGCTTTTCTTATCTTGCCTCACCTCACCGCACTAACACTGACTCATATTTTGAATACAACTATAAAGAAGCCCGTGCCAACGATATCATGGTCGGCGTATACTACTATTCCACAGCAACTTCCCCGACAGAAGCACAGAAGGAAGCCAAGTATGTGCTGGATGTGCTGGACGGCAGAGAATTGGATTTACCAGTTGCTTATGACTTTGAGATGCCTTCTGGCAGCAGACTCACCAGTGCATATAACAGCTGGTCCTCTTCCACCAGAAAGGACAAGGCTGCGACCAACTCCCTTGCTTTTCTAAACTACATAAAAAAGAACTCCGACTATGAGTCCATGTTTTACTCTTATCGCGCCATCACCTCCCCCTACGGAAGTCCCAGCAGCAACAAAATAAACATGAATCTAATTGACAATAAATTCAAGGTATGGCTGGCACAGTACTCCACTGACAATAGCTACGAAAGACCTTACGAATATTGGCAGTACACTTCCAGCGGAAGCATCACCGGTATCAGCGGCCGAGTGGACTGCAACTTCTGGTACTATGATAATAGCGCCGAAAAAACAAAGTCCGGTACAAAATCCATAAAAAACGCTTCCGTTTCTCTCGGAAAAACGTCCTACGAATATACAAAATACAGGAAATACCCTTCAGTCTCCGTCACCTATAACGGTACAAAATTGACGAAAGGAGTCGACTATAAAGTCAATTACATCAAAAACGTATTGGCTGGCACTGCTTATGCGCGAATTGAAGGTATCGGTAAGTATTCCAACGTAAAAATGGTTCCGTTTACCATTACCACCACCGACATTGCAGACGGCGGCACTGTGAGCAGTATTGCCGATGTAACCTACAACGGAAGCGCAAAAAAGCCAACTGTAAAAGTTCAGTACAAAGGCACTACACTTAAAACCTGTGATTACTCCGTTTCTTATTCCAACAACAAGAACGCAGGTACTGCAACAGTGAAAATTACAGGAAAAAGAAATTATCACGGCACTTTAACCAAGACCTTTAAAATCAAAAAAGCGACTCCAAAGTTTACCGGATACACCACCTATAACCGAACCACTGACAGAGATGACTTCACCATCAACACCAAGTGTGACAGTGATGGAAAGCTGACCTACAAATCCAGTGATACTTCCATCGCTACAGTCAGCAATACAGGTAAAGTTTCCCTAAAAGGAGGCACCGGTACAGCGGTCATTACCGTAACCTGCGCGGAAACCAACAACTACAAAAAAGCAACCAGACAGGTCAATATAAAAGTAACTGCGGCATCTTCCGAAGTGGAGAATACCACCATCAAAGTGAGCTCCACATTAGAAGACGGCTTCATTCGGTTGAACTGGACAAAGTCCACTGGATGCAATATCGACTATTATGAAGTTTACAGGAGCACCACTGCAAATAGCTACGATAGTACGCCATTTTATACAACCAGCTCAGGAACCATTACAACTTACAAAAATACCAAAGATTTAAAAGACGGAACTCGCTATTATTACAGAATTCGCGGTGTCCGCACTATTGACGGAAAGAAATACTACACCCAGTGGTCCAATCAGGCAAACAGAGTTTACAAAGCGCCTGTTGACCCTAACACCAAACTGATTACAGGGGTTAATGCAACCACTATCACAGCAAAATCTGATCGTGGCAAAGGATTTATCCGAATCAGTTGGACTAAGTCTTTTGGCTATAAGGTGGACTATTTTGAGGTTTATAGAGCAACGAAATCCAATACATACAGCAATACACCTTTTTTCAAAACTGCAAACGGCTCAATACGTACTTACAAAAATACCAAGAGTCTACAAAAAGGAACTCGCTATTATTACAGAATTCGCGGTGTCCGCACTATTGACGGAAAGAAATACTACACCCAGTGGTCCAATCAGGCAAACAGAATTTACAAATAAGCACAAAAAAATATTTTTTATAGTTCTGTCTGAAAAGAAAAAAGAGTTGGCATCAAAGGCAAATAAAGTGATATCGGAAGAATATCCCTCTAGCCTAATCTCAATGCCATTAAATTAACATTTTATACCATCGTTCAGGAACGAACCCCCATGCAAAAACAAACAGTATGGGGGTTTTCCTAATGCGAGAAAGGGACCGTCTCATTTCCTTTGATATACTTCCCTTCTAGGTAGACAAGTAAAAAAGTAAAAACTTGTTATCTGAAAAGAAGCATTAGTATGTCTAGAAAAATATCAGCAGAAGAGAAAATTACAGCCGTAAAGTGCTATCTAGATGGGAAAGGTTCACAGGATGAAATCTGCAAAAAATATGAGATTCGTTCAAAAAGTAAACTCCAAAAGTGGATAAAGATGTATAATGGTGGTGAGATTCTAAGGGTAACTGGAACAGGAGGCTTTGCCATCATGGCAAAAGGACCAAAAACAACATTTGACGGACGCATTGAAATCGCACAGGATTGTATTGCGCACGAGTGAAATTATGCACAAACCACTGAAAAGTACAAAATTATCCTATCAGCAGGCCCACAGCTATATCATCAAATATGAAGAGCATCGCATAGAAGGACTTCGTGATGGTCGCGGTCGTCGTAAATCCGTAAACTGGAGAAGCTACGTGCAGAAAACCGGCTTTTAAGAACAGAGAAAAAGCGTACAGAAACGGAGCAAAACAGTCCAAAGTAGCGAAGTGTATTGATAATGGTCCAATGGAAGGCTTCTGTGGTGTTTGAAAACGTGAACGGTACTATGTAAGAAGATTTACTAATAGAGAGAGCCTGGTTGGAATGATAGAAAACTACATTAATTATTACAACAACAAGTATTTGCAGAGAAACTTGGGGGTTTTAAGCCCAATGGAAAAACATCAGTTATATCTGCAGACTGCATAAAAACACCAGTCAGAAAACACTTCCGACTAGCTAAAAAATTTAGCTCTATAAATTTTTTAGGGATGCAGACACGCCTTTCAGCTTGGTGGGGGCAAATTAAAAACGCTCTAAACTTAATGAGGGGACTATTCTATCATAAGCCTTTTCAATTTTGAAGAAAAGGATATCTCCGATATTGAAATTATCTCTGTTAACGAAGAATCTTTCACCTTCATCACACTTCGCTGCAAGGAAGTTTCATGTCCAACTTGCAAAAGTTCTACTTCCAGAATTCATGATTACAAGCTACGCACAATCGAACATCCTATCCTAAAGGAAAAGCACACCACTTTAATATACAACAAAAGAAGGCATGTCTGCTCTAATTGCGAAAAAGGATTTTCGGAAACAAATCCCTTTGTCGCTCCCGGAAGAAGACTTTCAAACCTTGTCACTCTTAGAGTGATGAAAGCTTTAGAAAAACCAAGAGTTACCTTTGACATGACTGCAAAAATCGCAGGGATTTCTACTACGATGGCGCTTCATATCTTCGATACTCACGTTGGAATCAAGAGAAGCCCTTTTTCTCAAATTTTTTGTATTGATGAAATCTACGCCGTGAAAGATCAACAAAAAGTATATGCCTGTGTCTTGGTAGGTTTTATGACTCGACAAACTTACAACCTGCTGTCGGACAGAAAAAATTTCATCTGGCAGAACATTTCTCTCATATTGACCGCTACACTCGTATGAAGGTGCGCTATATATCGATGGACATGTGGGATAGAGATATATGCTCTATCTACTCTCTAAATGCTAAACTTTGTGCAGACAGTTTCCATGTGGTGAATCTTGTAACTCGTGCTTTCAATCAGGTGCGTATTCGTGTGATGAAAGCATACCCTACCTCTTCTGACAAATATTATTACCTTCTTAAGAAATTTCATTGGCTTCTGAACAAAGATTACGTCGATATTCCTCCCTGGAAAACCATTACGGTTTATCGCAATGTATCTTTTCTCCATACAAAATATCAGCATGCAACTTCTGAAAATGCTCCATAAAAGCTGGATTGTCTCCTGGAAGATTTGTATACATTCAATATTCCTGAATTTAATACAATCGGCAGAAGTATTAAAAAATGGCGTCAGGAAATCATAAACAGTTTTGACACATACGATGGCAGGCGCATATCAAACGGTCCGATAGAATCCGTAAATTCCAGAATTAAACTACTTAAAAGAAATGCTAATGGATACAAGAATTTTGACAAACTCAGAAGAAGAATTCTGTATTCTTTGAATTCCAACTTAACAGTTAAATTCTATGCTCATTTGTTAAATCTATATTAAAATGATTCCGCAAAAGAAAAGGTATAGAGTCAAGCCTATATGATTCAGCTTGATTCTATACCTGCTTTTTTTCTAAAAACCCCCATTAATTTTAGACTCCAACAAAGGTCAAGCCCATAAAAAGTTTATAGCGCCCTTTTGGTTAATTACTTTATTTTTTTGAATTTTTTCTATAAAATAAGCTAAAATGATTGCGCAGATAAACAGTAAAAATGATAAGAATAATTGATTAAAAATTTTATACATAATTGAAATAGTAACGATAACACTTGTAGAATAAAGTATCCAAAGAATTTTTTTCAATTGTAATAAATCTCCTTTTCAAAAATTACTTTACGTTATATTGTACTTTTTTTGATGAAAAAGTCAAAGCCTACCCTGTTAATAAAAACCAATAGTACCTTTATAATATTTTTTATCTTTTATAGGGTCACAATCCTATCGCTAATATGTTCCACCATAGGAAGATCGTGGGCGATAATCAGCATCGTCAGATTTCGCTTTTCGCACAACTCTTTGAGCAGATGAATAATCTGTGCCTGCAGAGAAACGTCAAGAGAGGTAATAGGTTCGTCTGCGATGAGAAAATCCGGATCTGTAATCAGTGCCCTTGCGATAGCCGCACGCTGCCTCTGTCCACCGGAAACATGGTAGGGATGCCTTTCTGCAAGTTCCGGAGAAAGTCCAACCAGTTCCATCATCTCCTTTACCTGCTCTTTCACTTCCGCCCTGCCCAGCGCTTTCCCTTCCTTTTTTCTGCTGGAAATCTGCAGCGGCTCTGCAATAATCTGAAAAAGACTCATACGCGGATTAAAAGCCGACGCACTATCTTGAAAAATCATTTGTTTTTTACAATCCGGCGCAAAAGTAATCGTACCGGCTGACGGCTTTTGAATCCCCGCAAGACATCTTGCAAGAGTCGATTTTCCGCAGCCGGAAGGTCCTACAATGCCGACGATTTCCCCTTTTTCAATGGTAAGAGAAAAATCTTCAAAGACCTTGTGTACACGTTTTTTTCCAAGGGAAAAATATTGAGAAAGTCCGCAAATTTTCACTAGCGGCTCTGAATCCACCGCCGCAAAAGACGCTTCTTCTCTAACTCTTCCATGAAAGTGACTGCCGCTCTTTCCATACTGCGCATAGTGCAGAAGCTGCTTCGTATACCCATGCTGCGGATTTTCAAAAATCGCCCCAGTCTTAGAGTTCTCCACAATAACACCGTCCTTCATGACGATAATTCGATCCGCCATCTCCTTTGCCAGTCCCAAATCATGGGTCACAAAAAGTATGCTGCAGCCTGCCTCACTGCTAACTTCTCGCAGCAGCTTGATGATCTGCCCCTGGGTATCTATATCCAGCGCCGTCGTCGGCTCATCACAGATGAGCAGCTTCGGATTACAAGCAAGGGCAATGGCAATAGCAACTCGCTGACGCATCCCGCCGGAAAAATGATGGGGATACTGATGAAAACGCACTTCTGCATCCTCAATTCCCACCCGCCTCAGCAGGGAAATCGCCCTCGCCTTCGCTTCGCTTTTGCTGATTTTCTCATGACGTAAAATCGGCTCCATAATCTGACTGCCCACGGAAAACACCGGATCCAGAGAAGACATAGGATCTTGAAAGACCATAGCGGCGCTGCGGCCGCGCACATCTGTCAATTCTGCTTCGGTCATATGCGTCACATCTCGCCCGCAAAGATAAATATGTCCGCTGTCCACTTCTGCATGACGGCTATGCAGCATCATAACTGCACGACAGGTTGCCGTTTTGCCGCAGCCCGACTCACCAACCAGAGCCACCTTTTCTCCGGGAAAAATTTCAAAATCAATCCCCTTTACCGCCTCCACTTTCCCGCCTGCACCGTGAAAGGACAATTTGAAGTTCTCTATTTTTAAAATACTGTCCATAGTTTTACTGAATTTCCCACTCTGCTATATTCCAGAACACACCTACGCCGTGATGACCCAGCACTGTATTTTCTGTGATTCCCTTTACATTCTCACGTACTGCATAGGAGGCATCCACGTAAGCGATGAAGCTGTACGGCATAGCCTTTGTCAGTTCCTCCTGAAATTCCATATAAAGCTCTTTTCTTGCGCTGTCATCTTCTGTATGTCTTGCTTTTTCAAGAATCCTGTCAACTGCCGTATTTCCATAAGCGGTGTAATTATCGCCAGCACCGGTAGAGAAGATTTTATAGGTGTGGTCATCCGGATCAAAAGGACTTCCCCAGCCGATGATACAGCAGTCCTGATTTGCCCAGTCTAAAGAAGCTTTCGCCTCAGCTGTTGCATTAATTCCGATTGACCGAAGCTGTGCTGCACACATTTTCGCCATATCAACTCGCACTGAATCATCCGCCATGGCTGAAATGACAAATCCCAGTTCTTCTCCATCTTTCTCATAATAGCCGCTTTCTCCTTTTGTCCAGCCGGCTTCTTGTAAAAGCGTTTCTGCTTTCTTTGGATTATAGTCGAAACGCTCCATCTCTTCATTATTGTAAGCGCCCTTTTGCAGCGGTGAATAAGCCGCTTCCCCCTCGCCAAGAAGAACGCTTTTAACAATCGCGTCTCTGTCGATGGCATAACTGAGAATGCCGGCAAGTTCCGGATTTTCCGAAAATACAGGCTTAGCAAAATTATATGCAATGGCTCTGTAGTCTGCGGTTTTCATCTGATATATCCGATATCCGCTCTCCTTTGCTACACTGGCAGAAGTCTTCGCCGTAATCATTGCCATATCGATCTCTCCAGAGCGAAGCTGCATAGCTCTTGCGTCAATCTCTGGAACAATTTTGAAAATCACCCGTTCAATTTTTGGTGTTCCACCGTAATACTGATCAAACCGTTCCATGGTAATAGACTGTCCTTGATCCCAAGAAACCAGTTTATAAGGACCTGCGCCCACCGGATTCTGATTGAAACTGTCAGTTGCCGGATCCCTCTCTTCCAAAAGGTGCTTCGGCAGAATGCCAATAGTCATGTAATCAGGAAATGCCACATTGATCTGCTTCAGTTTTATTTCTACGGTCAGATCATCAGGACAGTTTATCTCCTGAATATCTGTATAATTGGAAATAATTTCCGACTGATTATTCTCATCCAGAATCAGATCTAGTGTAAATTTTACATCAGCAGAAGTCAGCGGCTGTCCATCGTGAAAGGTCAGACCTTCTCGAAGTTGAAACGTATAGGTAAGAGTTTTCTCATCAAACTCCCACGTCTTTGCCAGCCCAGGCACTACATTATTCTCCGCATCATGCGCAGTTAACCCAGCAAACAGCAGCAGGTTGATCTCGCCATGCTCATAAAGTGCCGGATTGATGGCTGTATAATCCTGACTACCATATACCAGCGTGTTTTCACCAGCCGCCATTGCAGACGCGGTGCTGCCATTTTCACTGCTATCTCCGCAGCCTGCCAGCGCCACTCCCACTATAATTACCAATATCATACATAATATCGTTGTCAATATTTTTCTTTTCATCTTCATTTTCCTCTTCTATAAGTTACTGTGAAGTTTGTTGTTTTGTTTTCTCACTGATTCTCCAATCGCAGTTACACAAACTAGCGTCACAATGAGCACCGTGCCAGGCAGAAGCACCATCCACCAGTTCCCGGAAAGCATCGCCTCCTGCGACATGGACAAAAGACTTCCCCATGACACCATGGTAAGCGGCAGCCCCAGTCCCAGAAAGCTCAATGTGGACTCTGTAATCATCGCCTGCCCGATATTGGTCACTACCATGAACATGATGGAAGAAATAAAATTAGGTAAAAAATGTCTCCATAAAATATACCAGAATCCACCCTCCATGGTTTTGACCGCCAGCACATAATCACTTCCCCGGATTTGTCTGACCTCGCTGCGAACTACCTTTGCGATTTGCATCCAGCCGGTCAGTCCGATGATAACAGCCAGGGAAAGCACTGTGGTTTTTCCCCAAAGAGCCTGCAGAAAAAGAATCAGTAAAATCTGCGGCAGACTCATGATAAGTTCTGAAAACCGCATGAGCAAATCACTAATCCATTCACCTGCCAGCCCGCTAACTGTCCCGTAAACCACCGCAATAGCTGTGGAAATCAACCCACTGATCAGTCCGATTAGGAGAGAAGCTCGTCCTCCGTATAAAATCAGAGTCAGTAAGTCTCTACCCATGGGGTCTGTTCCAAAGGGATGGGCTATACACGGCGCTACGCTTGCGGCACTGCTGTCCATCATTTCAGGGGAATAAGGCGATAGCACGCCTGCCAACCCGCAGCAGATAATAATCCCAAGAAGCGTGCAGAAAGCTGCCTTTGGCAGTTTTTTCTTAGGACTCATGCCCTCACCTCCCGAAATGTTTTCTCGTACTCCATGCGCGGATCAAGCCATTCGCTCAGAATTTGCGCCAGTATATTAAATACGACCACGATAGCGCCAGTCAGAAGTGTCAGCGCCATCAGCATATTATAATCCTGATACATAGCAGCTTCAAAACCGAGCATGCCAAGCCCCGGATATCCGAAAATCATTTCTACCACATAAGTGCCCCCAAGAATATGAGGCAGGGAAATCGCCATGATGACAAACATAGATGGCATAATATTGCGTAAGCAATGTTTTCTCATAATAGTCTTTGCGTCAATGCCTTCGGCTTTGCAAAGGAGCACGTAGTCCTTGCGGGTTTCCGCGAGCAGCTTGTTTCTCACCATATAGGCATAATACCACAGATGTTCTAAAACCATAACTGTCACCGGCAGAATCAGATGTAAAAAGCGATCTGTCAAATTTTCTCTGTTTCCAAGGGAGTAAGCGCCTCCTGCTGGCAGAATTTTCAAGGTTACCGCAAAGAGCAGAATCAATACCAGCGCCAGAAAAAAGGACGGTACATTGGCTGAAATGACACCAATTTTGCAGATGAGCCGGTCGGAAAGACTTCCCTCTCTGCGTGCGCAGAACATGCCCAATAAGATTGCAAATCCAAAGGTTAGCCCGTAAGACACACCGCCAAGAATCAGGGTGTTTGTCCACACATTTCCAATCACTGCCTGCACAGGCTGTTTGTACTTATAAGAAAGCCCTAGATTACCATCCAGAAAATTTTCAGCCCACCGCAAATACTGAGTCAGCATGGAATCATTGAGTCCCAGACGCTCTCTGGCAGCTTCCTGCTGCATGGTGCTCATACGCTCTATCCCGTCGCCGTAGTAGGCTTTAAGCGGATCACCTGGACAAAGACGAGCAATCACAAAGATCGCCACAGATAGAAGCACTAATATGATAAAAAGCTGCATTAATTTTTTACATATTTTTCTCATTAGATTTTCTCTTTGATATCCCTGATAGAAAGACCCTGCGCTTCCGCTATTTCCGCTACCTGTGCGAACTCCGGCTTTTCTCTGGTAACTCCATAGCCGCTGCAAACCTTCACATCAACTTTGCCCCAAGGCGTCTGTCTTGTCTCTACTCTTCGCTTGAGAGTAAAGCGCTCCAGCCCATATGCGCGCACCCCGATGGTGGTAGTGTGTTTTAAAATCAGCTCTGCAAACTTTTCTTTTTCTTCCGGTCTACACATGCAGACCAGTTTTACCGCCGGACGGGACTTTTTCATGATAATCTGCTCAAAATACACATCTAATGCGCCCTCTTTTAAGAGGGTTTCCATAGCAAAGCTCAGTTCTTCCCCTGTCATATCATCAAGGTTTGCTGCAAGCTCTACTACTTCATTGGCTGCAGCTTCCGCAATACCATCATCTCCCAAAAGCACTCTGACGTAGTTTGATCTTTGCTCAAAGTCTTTTGTGCCCATACCATAGCCTATTTTTTCTACGGTCATGGCAGGCATAGTTTCAAAAGATGTTCCAAAATATTTCAAAAGGGCTGCGCCTGTCGGCGTGCACAGTTCCCCTTTGATTTCTCCGCCGTAAATCGGAAGTCCCTCAAGAAGCAGCGCTGTTGCAGGCGCTGGTACAGGCAGTATGCCATGGGCGCATTTTACGCTGCCGGATCCGACATGAATCGGCGATACCACAATGCGCTGTGCTCCGATTTTTTCCATGAGCAGACAGTTTCCAACTACATCTGCTACTGCGTCCAGCGTTCCCACCTCGTGGAAATGAATTTCCTCCATGGTCTTTCCATGCACCTTCGATTCGGCACTTGCAATCAGTTTATAGACCGCTTTTGCATCAGTCTTTACTTTTTCAGCAACCTCCATAGCCTCTATCAGTTTGTAAATCTCCGCAATCCCGCTGTGATGATGGTGGTGTTCAGCGTGAACATGTTCATGATCGTGATGTCCATGGTGGCAAACACCTTCCTCTATACCGTCAACAGTAACTCGTATATGACTTCCCGTCACACCACACTTTTCGGACGGCTCCAAGGCAACTGTCACCTTCTCCGGCAGAAGGCTGTTCAGTTGCTTTAAAACTTGCTCTTTATCTTCTATCAATTCCAAAAGCGCCGCCATCAGCATATCCCCTGCAGCGCCCATATTACACTCTATATACAAAGTCTTCATTTATTTTCCACTCTCCATATTATTGATCAAATTTGCCTGATATCCAGCGCCAAAGCCATTGTCGATATTGACAACACTGACTCCGCTGGCGCAGGAGTTCAGCATGGACAAAAGTGCTGTCACACCGCCAAGGGCTGTGCCATAACCTACGCTGGTAGGTACCGCAATCACCGGACAGTCTGCAAGACCTCCGATGACAGAAGCAAGGGCTCCTTCCATCCCTGCAATAGCGATAATCACCCTGGCGCCCATAATTTTTTCTACATGGGCGAGAAGACGGTGAATACCCGCAACCCCTACATCGTAAAGCCGCTCTACACGATTACCCATGATTTCGGCAGTCAGCGCAGCTTCCTCTGCAACTGGAATATCGCTAGTGCCCCCTGTGGCAACCAGAATATAGCCTTCGTGCTTTGGGGCGATTTTTTGACCGACAAGTCCAACGCTCGCTTCCGCAAAATACGTAAAAGGAATATCCCTTTGAAAATATTCTGCAGCTTCTTTACGCATACGTGTAATGAGGATAGTCTTCTGCCCGCTGTTCCAAAGGCTATGAGCGATTTTATCAATCTGTTCAGGACTTTTTCCCGCCCCATAAATAATCTCCGATGCACCCTGGCGGATCCCTCTGTGATGATCCAGCGATGCGATATCAATTTCCTCAAAAGGCGCCATTTTCAGTCCTAACAAAGCTTGTTCTACATCTATCTGTCCTGCAGCTACTTTCTGCAGCAGCTGCCTTACTTCGTGCTGTTCCATAGTTATTCCTTTCTGTTTTCCTTTATCGTGGCTGCATATCCAGCAGTATTATATTGAAATATGGTTTTAACGCTTCGGTTACGGACTCCCTCACAGCTACAAATTGATCCATTTGTGCATCTGGCAGTTGTACTCTGGCGCTGTCATGGAACATTCGGATCCGAAAATCAGAAAATCCCAGTTTCATCAGTGCAGCCTCTGCGCCTTCTATCCGGCACAGCTTTTCTTCGGTGATCTTTTCGCCTGTAGGCACTCTCGTCGCAAGGCAGGCATAAGATGGCTTATCCCAGGTAAAAAGCCCAGCCGCTTTCGAGCGATCTCTAACCTCTTTTTTTGTCATTCCGCAAAGCCTCAGCGGTGACAGAACTTTCATTTCGGAAAGCGCCCGCATGCCCGGTCTGTCCCCGGCATCATCAGAAGCATTAGTGCCGTCAATGATAACATCGTATCCCTCTGCTTTTGCCGCCTCAAGCAGCCTACCGAAAATGTGTTTTTTACAGTAATAACATCTGTTTTCCGGATTTGCTGCAACGGTTTCGTCCTCCAGAATATCGCACTCCAAAATGCGCAGCTTTGCAGAAAGCTCTGCAGCCAACCTCTTTGCGTCCGCAAGCTCAAACTGCGGCTGAAATTGACTCTTTGCAAAATAGGCAGTCACATCCGCTTCCCATCTTTGCGCCGCATAAAGTAAATACGCAGAATCCACTCCGCCTGAAAAAGCCAAAGCTACCTTTCGATTTTCTTTAAAAAACTCTTCTAAATTTCTATATTCCATGTTCATCCTCTCTCGGCAAAACAAAAACGCCACGAACAAAGCCGGGTTTCTGCGAAACCCTATCTGCCTTCGTGGCGCAATCTTTCTAATATGTAATTTATGATGCAATGTTTATCAGAACTTTTCAAAGCCTGCACGCGATTTCTTCATGAAATCCAATGTCTTTATTGTACCCCAGCCCGGCTCAAAAATCAAGTTTTTTTGAGCCGGAACCTGTTATCCCTAATCTTTAAAATAGCCCTTTGATATGATACACCGAAAAAAATGTATTTGATTTCATGGATTTTATAATTATATTATTTGCCAAAATAAATTCTGCGTATCACTGGAATTTCAAATGGCAAAGACTTACATAGAATTTACTCTGACA
>NZ_QWEQ01000024.1 GCF_009936045.1 Emergencia sp. 1XD21-10
GGTACTGGCCACCCTGACAATACTGCATACTGATATATCAGCTTGTCCAGCCAAACGCACACTTCTGCATAATCCACCCCATATGTATAGACAACCGTATCTTGCTGTACAGCTTTGCTGTCTTTTGTAAAAAGGCAGTATTTTACTGCATCGATATATTTATCTGGCACAGTTGCAAATGCCTCATCCATTACAGCGATTTGCTTTTCAATATCCACTTTCTCATGTATTTTGTCGATAAAGCTTTGCCTATAGCCATATACATCTATCTCACAAAGGTTTACTTGCACTTTTTGCAAAAACGGATAGCTTCTCAGGGCGTAGTAGCAAGAGTCAAATATGTCCGACTGCAAAACAGTCCCGTTAAATTTTGTTCTTTTTGTCCTCATTTTGCTTTCCTGGCGACCTCCCCTCACATTTTATGTCTCACAAGTTTTCATCGGGTATCCAATTCTTTGGTTCCAATTGATGGCTACAATTTATCTCCATCGGACAGTCATCACAATCATGGGTTTTACAAAATGCAGAAATCGTATTCATTGCATCTAGTATAGAGCCCTTGGCAAAAGTCTGCTCCCTGGCCCGATGCTTTTCTTCTTCAAACCAAAATTGTACACTCGGTTTGGGAACATCCTGAATCATGCCATATTGTTTCGCAATTCGATACGCACCGCTATCCCTGGTTAATATCTTCGGTATCAACTCCAAGCTGGATCGAAATTGCTCTAATTTGCGATTTTTGCGATAGCGGTTGCATACCCTACAGCTCGGTAATAAATTTTCAATTTCAATCTTTCCGCCATACTTAACCGGTAGTAAAAAGTCCATTTCCATTTCACTATATTTAATTTGCTTGCCACAATAAGCGCAATGTCCTTTAAACCTCTCATACGCATTTTCCCGCATCTTCTTCGGTATAATCGGTCCATTCATTTTTTCTTTCCCCTCTCCTTCATACATTACTTTTTCCTTTGCGCATTCACCGCAGCGTTTTGTCCTGCCTGCAAGTAATTTATCTGCCCGGCGCAAATACAGCCGACCACAGCATTTGCATTTACACCAATAATAACTTTTATTATTACGGCATCCTTCGTAACTCAAGACTTCCCATCCATATATCGTCTTCCCCTCAAGCGGATGTCGTGCCATCTCTTTTCTACACATGTATTAATCCCTCTGTCTTATGATTTATCAAAGTTCTTCTCTGCGAGTTCGTTAAGTTCTTTCCACTGCATCTCCGTAAGGATATCCTTTATATCCTGTGGCGGCGGATAACCCAGCAAAGCCTCTCTTTTGTATCTCTCATAAGTAATCATTTGTTTTTCTTTTTCACTTTGCTTCAAAATACCGTCTGTTTCAGCAAAGCTCAATAAATAGGCATAATCATTCGCCGATGCAGATTTATTACGCTTTGCTTTCCAAATAGAAAGCTTTTCAATAATCACTTTTGCATTTTCATACCGATTTGAAAATTTTCGGTATTCCTCATTCGTAAGAAATACATTCCTAAATTCCCCATAATCCTTTCCCTGCTTTTCGCTTTCCTTTGCAGGTTCAGGCAATGTAGTTGCTTCTGTCTTCTTCTGTCTCTCTATTCTCTTCCGATCTGCGTCCTTGCTGGATTGTCCAGTATTATATTTAACTTCCGGGAAGTGCAAATATGTCTGTTCCGTTTCCGGCTCAGATACCAATTTCATAAATCCGTGATCAATAAAATATTCTATCGCACTTCCTACTGCCAGTACTTTATGCCGCAGGATTTCCGACAATAACGCTACATCCAAACCACCAGATGGCGTTGCTGGTAAGCTCAAGACACCTCCGTGTTCGGTTGAGAGAGCATATAGCTTAAGCAAGATCACAAGGTACTCATAACCACCAATCAAACTCTCCATTTTAATAATACCGATATCATTAAAAAAGTTTTTGGAAAATCGAAAATACCAATACTTTGTTGCCGAACATCCTTCACACTGATCATTCATTTTCATGTACAGATACCACCTTTCCGCTCCTGCTTGCCCGCTCCTGCTGCCAAGCTCTCTCTGCTGTATATTTAGTAAAGCGTCTATCTGCATATTCATCTTCCGTGAGCGTCATTCGCAGTTCGCTATAGATCGTTGCCGGAGAAATGCCAATCAGCTTTGATATTTTAGGGACCTGATAGCCCTCCTGCAACAGAAATTCCAGGTTTTCTCTATTAGCATCTGTCCACAGCTTGCTTGCCATTATTCTTCCTCCTTTCCAACATGAACAAATTTAACTATACAGTTTCTCATACTCTCTCCCTCTTTCTTTGACTATTTCTATTTCTATTTCTATTTCTTTTATTATTACTATGTCGGACAAATGTCCATAGGCTCTAAAAATCCCAACGGATTTTAACCCGTATTTTTGCATCGCCTCTATAAACCAAAGAAAATCAGGTTCATAAAACGTTGGAATTTCAATATAAAAAAAATAGGTCAGAAAAATTTTCTAACCTAATTATATATTCCACCAGAGAGAAGTCGAGAGAAGTCACACTAATGCCGTATTTTATATTGACATCTTCCCAAAATTAAAGTAGTATGAATAGTTGAGTAATTATCCCTACCGTTTCAATAAAGGAGAATCAATATATGACTGAGAAAGAAACACTAGCTGACGGTATCTATGACGCTTCTTCCCTAGGCATGCCAAAAATGCTGATTCTAGGGTTGCAGCACACTTTCGCCATGTTTGGCGCGACCATACTGGTTCCGATTCTGACAGGTCTTGACGTATCTGTTACCCTGCTGATGGCAGGTCTTGGAACCCTTTTATTCCATTTACTGACCAAAGGCAAAGTTCCTGCCTTTCTAGGTTCGTCCTTTGCATTCCTTGGCGGTTATGCTGCTGTTGCACCGATGGTAGACGGCACGCCTAACGAAGAGATGCTGCCTTACGCATGCGGCGGTGTCTTTGCTGCCGGCATCATCTACGTAATTATGGCGGCGCTAATTAAAGCTTTCGGCGCAAGAAGAGTTATGCGCTTCTTTCCGCCGGTTGTAACAGGTCCGATTATCATTTCCATCGGACTGATTCTGGCACCGACTGCTATCACTAACTGCCAGACCAACTGGCCCCTTGCACTGATTGCCCTGCTTTCCATCATTATTTTTAACATCTGGGGAAAAGGCATGGTTAAAATCATTCCGATCATTCTTGGTGTAATCATTTCCTACATTGCAGCAATCTTCATGGGCGAAGTCGATTTGTCAGCAATCAGTGAAGAAGCCATCATCGGACTTCCTCACCTGACAGTGATGAAATTCGACATTTCCGCCATTATCACTATTATGCCGATTGCTCTTGCAACCATGATGGAGCACATCGGAGATATTTCCGCTATCGGCGCTACCACAGGAAAGAATTATATTTCTAATCCGGGACTGCACAGAACCCTTCTGGGCGATGGACTTGCTACTTGCCTTTCCTCAGCTTTCGGCGGTCCTGCAAACACTACCTATGGTGAGAACACCGGTGTTCTTGCTCTAACAAAGATTTATGATCCACGCGTTGTCAGAATCGCAGCCTGCTTCGCAATTCTGCTTTCCTTTATTCCAAAAATCAGCTTTGCAATTTCTTCTATTCCGGCGGCTGTCATCGGCGGTGTTTCCCTGATTCTCTACGGCATGATTTCCGCCATCGGAATCCGCAACGTAGTCGAAAATCAGGTTGATTTCACAAAATCAAGAAACACCATCATCGCAGCTTTGATTCTGGTCTGCGCACTGGGCTTTAACGCTGCAGGAGGTATTTCTTTCACCATCGCAGGTGCAACCATCACTTTATCCGGACTTGCTATTGCTGCAATCGTCGGCATCGTTGCTAACGCAATTCTGCCGGGCAACGACTACGAGTTCAGTGAGGAAGAGGGCACCGAGGAAAAGTTCCAGACCTTTAAGCTGTAGTGCGTGGCGATGTCATCAACTTCATGACCATACATATTTCAACAAAAAACCTCAAAAATATGCACATTCTTCTCGAAAGGTGTGCATATTTTTTGGATTTTCCTTCAAAATATGTGAATCTCCAATAAAATAACTGCTAAACAGACGTAAAATTCGTGTCTAGCAGTTACAAACGTGCATATATTTTTGATTTTCTCTTGAAATATGTACGTCGCTGTACATATTTCGGGACTTTTTCTCCAAAATATGCACATGCGTCGATATTCGCTTTGTTCCGCACCGCAGCTTGCTATCAGCCTGGTGGCCAGGTCAGCTTACGTTTTCCAAGGATATGGAAATGCAAATGCTTTACAGTCTGGAAAGCATCTTCGCCGTTATTGCTGACAACTCTGTAGCCATTTTCCAGCTCCAAATCGGTCGCAATTTCGTGAATCTTGAACATGATGTGTCCCATCAGCTCCCGGTCCTCTTCCTTAACATCATCCAGAGACGCAATATGCTTTTTCGGAATCACCAGCACGTGAACTGGCGCCTGCGGATCCAAATCATGAAATGCAATAATCTGATCATCTTCATATGCCACATTGGAAGGAATCTCGTGATTTGCAATCATGCAAAAAATACAATCAGCCATTTTCAATCTCTCCTTTCATGCCGTCTTGATATGGTTCTAAAAGTTTTACCCAGTAAAACTGATTTAGCATTTCGGGCGTTCCCATAGCATAAACCTTAACATAATTATCCGAATATCCCGTCAGAAGTCCATCTTCTGTCAATTCCTCGAACAAAACCCTGCGAACAGCGCCGGTACACTTTTCAAAAAACTGTTGACTGGCAGCGTCGGCTTTTTCTATAAGTCTCTGACTGCGCGCATTCTTAACTGTTCCACCTACTTGTTCGGTCATGTCAGCAGCTTTGGTGCCTTTGCGCGGAGAGTATTTGAAGACGTGTACTTTTAAGAAACCGGCTTGATCCACTATGCGCAGACTGTCAGCAAACTCGTCCTCCGTTTCCCCGGGAAAACCTACAATAATATCCGTTGTAATGCCGTAAAGGGGATCAAAACCCTGTAGAACTTTCACAATATCCAGATACTCCTCCCGACTGTAATGCCTGTTCATGCGGGAAAGTACGCTGTCAGCACCGCTTTGAATGGACAGGTGCAGATGCGGACACAACTTCTCGTAGCCTAAAAGTCCCTTTACATAATCTTTGTTGATAACCGTAGGCTCAAGAGAGCTGAGGCGTATGCGAAAATCACCGGCAAGAGCGCTCAGTCTTGCTATCAGCGGCTCTATTCCATCGTAGCCTAAATCCTCTCCGTAAAGGGCGGTATTAATGCCGGTCAAGATGATTTCTTTGAACCCTTTCTCAATAAGCCCTTTGGCCTCCTCAACAATTTCCTCTAAAGTTCGGCTGCGAACTTTGCCTCTGGCATAGGGAATGATGCAGTAAGAACAAAACCTGTTACAGCCCTCCTGAATCTTGATATAAGCTCTCGTCCGAGATTCCATAGACGTAATAATCCCTGTAGACTGATATTCGGTCAGCTCCTCATAGGCAAGCACATGACAACTGGAAACACCAGCCTCAATATAGCTGAGCAAGTTCTGCTTTTCGCCAGTTCCTGCAACAATATCTACCTCTGCAATAGCCTGTACTTCCTGAGGACTGACCTGAGCGTAGCATCCCGTTACCGCTACAAGCGCCTTTGGGTTTACTTTTTTCATTCTGCGAATATACTGGCGTGACTTACGGTCTGCCAAATTCGTTACCGTACATGTATTGATAACATAGGCGTCAGCAAAGTCCTCTTCCCCTACAATCTGGTGCCCTGCAGCAGCAAACTGTTCCTTCATGGCTTCTGTTTCATACTGATTGACCTTGCAGCCCAATGTGTGAAATGCAATTCTCATAAAATTCCTTTCTGCTCTTTCTATATAAATAGTACAACCTTTTTCCCTTTTCTTCAAGAATAATCTTGTCTTTTCCCGATATATTATCTTGAAAGGATAGTATCATGCTAAAAAAATTTTTTTCTGTTTTTCTTTTATGTCTGCTGGTTTTTGTAACGGTCGCAGAAAAATCCACACCGCCCGCCGAATCTTCTGCCACTGCCGTCTCTGCTGTCGCAAGTACAAGCAAACAGACAGACTATATCAAATGGGTGGATTTTAATATCACTTACGAAGCTTTAAAAGACGCTATGGAACTGGATATTGAAACCTTTGAGCAGGATCTGCACCTGCCCTGGGTAGAAAGTCTGGCTTATCTGGCGGCTCAAAATGGCGGAAACTTTAAAAGTTATAAAAAAACGAATCTGCAACAGTTTGCAGAAGCCCGCCAGGCAGGCAGTTCCATGGACGATTTGACCAAAAACTTAAAGGTCTACGATTATTATTACAACGCATACTCAGCTGTCATCGGCAACCTGCTGGGACTCCGCAAAGACGGCACCTACGGGCTTACCGCCTATTCTCCTGTCGCTGCCGGCTACTGGTACACCGAAAGCGATGACTTTGGCAACGGCCGCAGCTACGGTTTTGCAAGAAAACATCTGGGACACGATATGTTTTGCTCTGTAGGCACACCGATTATCGCCGTAGAGGACGGAAAAGTCGAAGCGTTAGGTTGGAACCAATACGGCGGCTGGCGTATCGGCATTCGCTCCGGTGATGGACAGCGTTACTATTATTATGCGCACCTGCGAAAAGACACTCCTTACATCAAAAATCTAAAGATCGGAGACAGTGTAAAAGCAGGTCAAGTCATTGGCTACTCCGGTCAAACCGGTTACAGTATCAAAGAAAACGTCAATAATATCAATGTGCCGCATCTACATTTTGGCATGCAGCTCATCTTTGACGAATCTCAAAAAGAATGTCTTTCGGAGATCTGGATTGACACATATCCGCTGATTCGTCTGCTCTCTGCAAACCGTTCACAGGCTCTTGCCCCTGCCGCCGCAGAAACAGAAATCCCAGCTGATCCTGCCGATACGAAAGAGGTTCCAATCTTGATGTACCATGGCTTAAGCGACGGCAGCATCGCTATGGGAGATTACTATGTCAGTCAAGCAGCTTTTGAAAGTGACCTGAAATACCTGAAAGAAAACGGTTATACTACCATTACCATGAGCGAACTCATAGACTATGTCTATGATAAAACAGGAAAACTGACCCTTCCAGAAAAGCCTGTCATCCTCACCTTCGACGATGGATTTCTCAATAATCATACCTATGGTACGGATCTTCTGAAAAAATATCAAATGAAAGCTGTCATCTCCGTCATCGGCAGCGCCACCGAAGAGATGTCAAATACGCTTTATAAGAATAAAAAGACCTGTGCTGTCACTTGGGAAGAACTTTCAGAGATGCAAAAATCCGGTGTCTGGGAAGTTCAGAATCATACCTATGATCTGCACGATCTAAACAAAGGACGCAAAGGCGCCAGTCGCAAAGCCGGTGAAGCCGAAGAAGCGTACGAAAAGATGCTCAAAGAAGATTTGTCTTCTCTTCAGACAGAGCTAAAAAAAACATTGAATACTGTTCCCAACACATTCACCTGGCCCTATGGTGCTTACACGAAGGATTGCCGCAGTTTACTGAAAACTCTTGGCTTTGAGGCAAGTCTCAGCTGTAACGGCGGTGTCAACAAAATCCAACAAGGCGATACAGAAGGATTATTCTTGTTAAAACGTAATATCAGAACTCCTCGTTCTAATATCGCAGAATGTCTTAACGACTAAAAGGGACTGTTTTATAACAGTCCTTTTCGGTTACAGTTCAAGTTCGTACATAGTCATGGCAAGAGCCGCCATACCGGCAGTCTCCGTACGTAAAATGGTTTTTCCCAAAGTCACGCAAGAGGTATTCCACTCTTTCATCAACGCTGCTTCCTTATCAGAAAAACCACCCTCCGGTCCAATGACAATAGCAACAGATTGCGGATTTTCGGAAAGTCCTCGCAGGCAATCCTTAATAGAGTAATTTTCCTCATTTTCGTATGGAAACAACACTAGATCAAATTCTGCCAACTGCTCACCGATCTCTGCAAATTTTATCTGCTGGCAAACACTTGGAATAACGCCGCGCTTACACTGTTTGACCGCCTCGTCTGCTACCTTCTGCCAGCGCTCCAATTTTTTTGCAAAATTCCCCTTTTCGACCACAACTGTTCTGTCCATAAAGACTGGAACCACAGAAGACACCCCCAGTTCTACGCACTTTTGAATAATGGTTTCCATCTTTCCCGCCTTTGGCACGCCTTGAAATAAAGTCACCTGAAGCCGCGGCTCTCTGGCAAATTTCTGCTTATCCAAAACAGACAGCAACACCAAATCTTCATCGATAGACAGAATCTCTGCCTGATATTCCCATTCTGTCGAATCAGAAACATCAAGCATATCGCCTTCTTTCATGCGCATGACCTTAATCATATGGCGAATGTCTCCTTTGTCGGTAATACGAATCAGACTTTCTTCTATATTAGCTGCATCTGTAAAAATCTTCATATCCATCCTCCTAAAATCCCTGACAGAACATGAAAATACACCAGTGCAAAAGTAAAGACAATGATAAACGGAAGCGCCATCAACTTCTGCATTTTACCCGGTGCCATGATGATATAAAGCACCACTGCGCACACGATATCAAAAGCCAGGGAAATAGAAAATCCCTTATATATATAGTAGCCTTCCGCCACCAGAAGAGAAATCGGCACCGCCGCACAGGCTGCCCCGAGCCATTCCTTTCCGCAGGCATGCCAGTCGATAAAGCCGACCAGCGCCCCGATTGCGCCAAATATCAGCCAATAAATCAGTGTCCGGAAAGATACGCTGCCGCCCATAACGACAAAATTCGTAAAATATGCAGCAATCACGCCGATAAAGTACAGCAGCACGTGAAGCGCCGCTTTAAAAGCCTCTGGAGTATACACAGCAAGAAGAGCCGAAACAAATACCCAAATTCCAATATTTTTTATAATTGCACCGGCAATGCCGATGCCCTCAAGGTCATAAGCTGCCCATCCCATGAACAGTCCCAAAACCAGCGCAAACAGCATAAATATAATATCGTTTCTTTGTTTTGCGTTACCCTTTTTCAAATAGTTTCCTCCCATGTGCTATTTTCTGCAGACAATACAACACCAACCGCCGTCTTCTCTAACTTCTACAATACCAAAGCCTTGACTGCGCAGATGTTCTGTGACTTGCACTTCTTTTTCCAGCAGAATACCGGAGGAGATAAAAAGCCCACCTGGCTGCATATGCCTTGCCACATCTTCTGATAACATCATAACAAGGTCTGCCATCAAATTAGCGACCACAATGTCCGCCTTATAGTCGATTCCCTTGGTCAAATCTCCATACTGTGCCTTTGCCACATTGGCAACACCGTTTAATTCGATGTTTTCCGCCGCAACTTCCACAGCAACTGGGTCAATATCCACGCCCAATACGTCTTCTGCTCCAAGGAGCGCCGCCGCTATGGAAAGAATACCGCTTCCGCAGCCTACGTCCAGTACCTTATCGCTTTCTTTCTGATACTTTTCCAGCATTTTCACGCAGAGGGAAGTCGTTTCATGGGTGCCTGTGCCGAAAGCCATACCCGGGTCAATTTCGATGACCTTTTCATCGCCTTGCCTTTCGTAGCTCTCCCAAGTCGGCTTTACGACAATGTTCTCTGCAATCCTTGCCGGCTTAAAGTACTCCTTCCACTTGTCCTTCCACTGCGTGTCGTCTTCTTGTTTCTTGCTTACACGCAGGCTTCCAAAATCGGCGCCTTCTCCAAAGATGCCTTCCCTTGCCTTCGAGCGTAATTCCTCCATAGCCGGCGCAATTTGCTCTGCCAGGGTTCTGTTTTCTTCGGTATCCTCCAAGTAGACCGTCACCTTTGGACTTTCCTTCATCTTTTCGATAATACTGTCGTCCAGATAATCCCAGTCATAGGTCTGCTTCTTGTCCATCAGATCCTCGATATCTCTGGGATCCTCTACCACCGTATCCGTAATACCCAGGTTCAAAAGCGCACTGACTACCGGCTCGATTCCGGCGGCTGAAGTTTCTATGTTAATTTCCAAATATTTCATGTTCCTGTCCTCCTGCTCTACTATTCTACCGTAAAACCGCCGACTTGGCAATCATAGAAGAAAGAAAAAAGCGAAAACAGACAGCCCCATAGCGGTTCCGCCTGTTTTCGTATTTTACTTAGAAGGTTCTTTATTTTTTTATGCCTGCAATGATCTTCGCCAAGTCTTTCTTTCCCTCAATGTTTCCCTGTCTTCCAATCATAATTCTCTGAGCCTGCGGAGATCCTGCGCCGTGAAGCGACTCTGTTCTGTAGCCTACCGCGGCGGAGCCCAAACAGATATTTTCCAGGAAACGAAGGACGCGCATTCTGTCTTCCGTGCTTACATCACTTCTGCCTGCAAAATATTTCTGACAGATTTCACCGACGGTTTCTCCGTTTTTCCCTACTACCGTATCGGATTCAAAATCCGCCTGAGACGGCATGGTAACCATCAAGCCTCCCGCAATGTCTTCTGCCAGTCTGACGATTTCATAAGGATATCTGGTAATGTTCTGCTTACAGACATTTGCCAGTAAAAGGTCAATCTGATAATTTCCTGCTTTGGTCGCACATCCTTCGCAGGAACATGCAATGCCGCAGGAATACAGGGTTTCATTTAAGTGGGTCATTTCAATCAGCTTATCTTTTACATGAGAAGCCTTTTCTGCGCCGTTGTATTCCGCCGCCAATGCTGCTGCACCGATGACCACATCGCCAACGCCGACTTTGCATCCACCGTAGCTTTGTCTGTGGTAACCTGCGAACCGTTCTACCATCATGCCCGCAAAGTCATATTCGCCTGCCATAAAGATGTATGCATTCGGAATAAAGACATCATCAAAGACAACCAGTGCTTCCTGCCCGCCAAACTTCCGGTTGCCCAGATCGATATCTGCTTTCTCTTCCAGTTTTCTGGTATCGCAGGACTGTCTGCCGTAAATCATATACAGACCTTCCGCATCGCTTGGACAAGCAAATGAAACGGCATAATCCGCATCGGCCTCCTTCATGGCCTGGGTCGGCATAATAATATGCCAATGGGAATTGATGGAGCCTGTCTGGTGTGCTTTTGCACCTCTGACTACGATGCCATCTTCTCTTCGCTCTACGATATGTAAAAAAAGATCCGGATCCTCCTGCTGGTGCGGCGCCTTACCACGGTCACCCTTCGGGTCAGTCATGGCTCCATCTACCGTTAAATCTTCCTCCTGCACCATTTCCAGGAATTTAACAAAGCGCTGATGGTAGTCAGTACCATACTTTTCGTCTAGCTCAAAGGTGGTAGAAAATACTGCATTAAATGCGTCCATTCCCACACATCTTTGGAAGCAACTTGCTGTTTTCTGCCCCAAAAGCCGCTGCATCTTTACCTTCTTCACTAAATCATCCGCACTCTGGTGCAGGTGCGTAAAACGATTGATAGTCTTACCTGTAATGCTGGATTTCGCTGTCATAATGTCTGCATATTCCGGCTGCTGCGCCAGTGCATAAGTCATCGCCACACAGTTGATAGACGGGCGAATAATCGGATGATCCACCCAGTTATCAACCTTTTCTCCGAACATATATACTCTAGTTTTTAATTTACGCAGACTCTCGATATATTCTGCTGCTGTCATCAATGCCATCTGTTTTACCTCCTAAATACGATCCAGGGCTCTCGCCACTTTAATCAGACCTTCCAGCAAATCTTTCTGGGATTTTTCGATTTCTTCTTTGGACCACTTCATAAAGCCTTCGCCGCTCTTAAAGCCCAATTTTCCCTCCTCCATTTTCTGTTTCAGCAGCCGAGACGGTTCCTTACTGTTTTCAATATGCGGAAACAGATATTCATGAATACTGTAGGTTAAATCGGTACCGCCTGCATCGATGACTTCCATCGGCGCTCTCACGCCAAGGCGCATGCCAAACCCATATTTAATCGCCTTGTCCACATCCTCTGCAGTCGCGATTTCGTTTTCCACGATGGAAATCGCTTCTCTAAACAAAGCATGCTGCATTCTATTGGCAAGAAATCCCGGAACATCCTTCTGTACGATAACCGGACATTTCCCAGCCTTTTCAAGGAGATCATAGGTTTCCTGCACGATATCCTCCGCCACATATCTGGTCTTAATGACTTCGACCAGCGGCACCAAATATGCCGGGTTCCAGAAGTGAGTCCCGATAATTCTTTCCTTATGTATTGATTTTTCCGCAATTTCCGTCACACTGATTGCTGATGTATTGGTAGCCAAAATCGTGCTCTCTTTGCACATCGCATCCAGCTTGGCAAAATAATCCTGCTTCACCGCCAAATTTTCTACGATACATTCAAAGATTACATCTGCAAATTCTGCTGCTTCTTCTAGGCTTTCTGTGCATCTGACTCTTCCTATAACTTCCGGTATTGCAGCTTCTTCAATGACGCCGTTTTCAGCCAGTATCTTCAAATTTTCAGTCATGGTTTCAATCGGTTTTGCCCGCAATTTGTCATCATAGACATAGATCATCATGACCTCATGTCCTTTCATCGCAAAGGTCTGTCCGATTCCCGTGCCCATGACGCCGGCGCCCAAAACCGCAATCCTTTTCTTTTCGTTCATGTCAGTTTTTCCTTTCTCCATCTTCTTTCCTATGAATATGGGAAACTCCTGCGTGCGGAATTTCCCATGAAGTTTTTAATATACGCCGTACGGATATTCTTTATCCGGAACGTTTCTGTCAATTCTGTCAGACGGAACAAATGCAACGGCACGAACGATGGTACCATCACCCATGTACCAGCGAAGTGGGAACGCGCAGAACAGGAATCTCTGATTGGTTACTTTGTCCAAATCTCCGCCCAGATTTTCAATTCCCATGACGTTGTTTGCCATCAAAATATCGTGGCATGGCTCCCATTCCGGGAAATCTTCCAATGCAGGATGTCCAAACTGTTCCTCATACTCTTCTACGATACGCGGTACATATGGTCCAGGGCCATGATCTGCAGCATAGGTGTACAGAATATGGTCAATAGCCTGCATATCAAAGCCAACACCTCTTACATGGTGTTCTACAAACCACTTCGCGCCATCAATAGAAAGACCAGGACTATATGCGAAGTAGTCATCGTTTTCACCCCAGCGTCTGTGTGTGCCGGTGTTCAGAAGCACCCAGTCACCCTCTTTGATACCGCCCGGAACCTTCTTTGCCGCCTCTTCAATGTCTTCAACAGTAATCAGTTCCCATTTTCCCTTTGGAATATCCAGACAAACTGCCTCGCCAAAATAGTTCTGAATTGGCAGCTCATGGGTAAACGGACTCTCCGGAATGACATGGGACGGAGAATCCGCATGAGTAGAATTGTGCATATGAAAATCATTGAAAGTCTGTAGTAATCTGTAGTGCATCGGCATATGCTGTACTCTGTCAATATGAAAATCTCCGTTGGACGGCCAGAGCGGATTACCTCTGCCAAACGGGTTTGAAAGATCAATCAGCTCAAATGAGCCATCTCTAAACATATCAAAGATACTTCCATCATAAGGTTTTTTCCAATCATTTGTATGAGCGAAGCACTCTTCGCGCGTGTGTCTTACAGCGATTTCTGACATGATAAGTTCTCCTTTTCATCTTATATTTTTTGGTGTAGCAATTTTTCCTCCGACACCAAAAGAGAAATTTTAATTCTTGATGCTATATTGTATCGCAAAGGTTGTGCCAAAGTTTTAACCAGGGCTCAAAAAAACTCTCTTGCCCTGAAATTGCTCTTTTTCCATCAAAGGATGTCCCGCCCGCCTTTTCTCTATCACAGGCTTTTTCTGTTGCAAAGCGGCACCTCCGTTGCGAAAGGACAACACAGACAATTTCTTACTTATTTTCCAAGACCCAGAATTTCTCTGGCTTCATCTGGGGTTGCGACGAACTTGCCCATTTCCTCCGCAAGCCGTTTCACACGAGCCACAAACTGTTCATTGGATTCTGCCAACTGTCCCGCATTATAATAAACATTATCTTCAAGACCGACACGAATATTTCCGCCCATGGCAAGGGCAGAAAGCAGAATCTCGTTGGCGCCTCTACCGATGCCGAAAGCACTCCAGGTACAGTTTTCCGGCAAATGATTTACAAGATATACCAGATTCTCTGTGGTTGCTTCCATACCGCCCGGCGCACCAAGGCACAGCTGGAAATGGGCAGGTTCTTTGATCAAACCCTTTTTAATATAGTATTTGGCGGTATTCAGCATGCCCATATCGAAAACCTCTATTTCGGGCTTTACGTTTGCCGCAATCATTTCCTTGCCGCATAGTTCCAGAAATCCCGGCTCATTCATAAACACTACTGAATTGAGCCAGTTCATCGTTCCTGCATCGAAGGAAGCCATGTCCGGTTTCAATTCTTTAAACGGACGGATTCTTTCTTCCCAGGAAAAGCCCTGTCCTCCGGAAGATGTCAGATTGATGATAACCGGGCAGCCGGACTCGCGCAGCAACTTAACCGTTTCCTCAAACTTATCAAAGCGCATGCTGGCCTTATCTTCATCATCTCTGACGTGAATATGCGCTACCGCAGCACCCGCTTCATAGCAAGCAATCGCGGATTTTACGATTTCCGCTGGCTGCGTCGGTAAATTGGGATTATTCTCCTTTGTCGTAACGGCACCCGTCAAAGCTGCCGAAATAATCACTTTACTTTTGTGATTTAATCTTCTGGTTTCAAACATATTCTAACTCTCCTTTGCTTCTACTAATATCAGTTCCAGCGGCGCAAGACCGGTATCTCGTTTCCCCGTTCCGTAGCCTCTGGATAATATATCTTCTCGAATTTCGTCCCAGCCGAACGTATCGGTTAGACCTGCTAAAATTGACGCGCCGGTTGGCGTCAAAACTTCCTGGTGAATATCTGAACGATAATGCGGAATCTGTTCATCGCTCAAAATCTGTCTGACTGCAGGAGCCGGAACCGGCAGTTCTCCACAGGCACATTGTACTGTGCCAAAACCAGTTGGAACTTCCTTTGCAATAATCTCACCGGCATCTAAATAGTCACAGCAGATGGCAATGCCTACAATATCCACGATAGAATCCACGGCACCCGCCTCATGAAACTGCACCTCATCTTCTGATACACGGTGAACCTTCGCTTCTGCCTTCGCCTTGATATCGAAAATTCTGCGACTCAATGCCTTTGCGTTGTTGCTTAGATTGCTCCCCGCGATTATCTTCTTTATCTGACCATAATTCCTGTAGTTTCCACTGTAAGGCGCAGTAGTCAAATCGCTCGGCTGATTCAGCACTACATCTACATCGGTTGCGACCACACCGCCAGTTTCTTTCCTCTTTACAGCGAGCTGAAATTCATCAAGCTTCAGATGGGACAGATTTTCCGTCAAATATTCCTCCGGTACTCCTAAATTCAGCATTGCGCCCAGCATCATATCGCCGCTGACGCCTGACTGGCAATTGATATACAGTTTTTTCACGAAACGCCGCCTCCTTTTCTATCTGTTATCAATATTAAAAGCAAATACCATGCCAAAGCATAATGATTGAAATTCAGCCAATTTTTCTGCTTTGCGTTGCATCAGTCAAATCACTGTTGCGTCAAAGCAACAACTTTGTTATACTAATAGTAATTTCATAAAGGAGACAGTCGTATGGATCAGGTTTTAGCAATTCAGAAGGTACAGGAAAAAATCAAACATTCACTAGAAGCAAACGACCATCAGAGTCCGGAGAAAAGCGCACACATCTTGCGGGAAATCTATCAGGATTTATCGGTATTCCTGGCACAGGGTGTCGATTTTAAGATTGTTGTCGATGCGCTGGATGACAGCATTTTTATCACCGACAAGGACGGCGTCTGCCTATACGTAAATCCCGCCCATCAGCGCAACACGACCATATTGCCGGAAGAAGTGATTGGGCACAAAGTGTCTGACATTGTGGAAGATGGGCATTTGTTCACCGGTGGCGCCACACTAGACGTTCTCAGAACACAGAAAAAAGTGTTTCGTCTTTCCACCGTACAGAAAACCAATCCGCCCAGCGTCGGCTATGCAGTAGGTGTACCGATTTTTAACCAAAATGGCACTCTGCACCAGGTGGTGGTCAGCAGCCGCCCCATTCTGTCTCTGCAATCCTTGCAGGAGGATTTCGGTAAATTTCTGGCAGAGGCCAATGCCTTGGACAAGAGCCGCGAAAATGTGCGCATTATCGAAAGCACAGAAAATTCCAAGCGACTGGTTGGATCCTCCTATTCTCTACAGAAGGTCTGGAACACCATCAGAATGGCCGCTCCTACCGATGCAACCGTTTTGATTACAGGAGAATCAGGAGTAGGCAAAGAAGTTGTTGCCGATGAAATACACCGGCTCAGCAAACTTTCCGACAAAACCTTTGTCAAAGTCAACTGTGCCTCTATCCCCGCGAATCTTCTGGAAAGTGAGCTCTTTGGCTACGAAAAGGGCGCATTTTCCGGTGCAAACGCAAGCGGCAAACAGGGATTGTTTGAAATGGCAAACGGCGGTACCCTGCTGCTGGATGAAATCGGCGATATGTCCATGGATCTGCAGGTCAAGCTCCTTCGCGCGATTCAAAACAAAGAAATCACCCGCGTAGGCGGAACAAAACCAATTAAACTGGACATTCGATTTATCGCTGCAACGAACAGCAATCTGAAACTGAAGATTGCAGACGGCACATTCCGCCAGGATCTCTACTACCGTCTCAACGTCATCCCAATTTCCATTCCGCCCCTTCGAGAGCGGCTCAACGATTTGGACGAGCTTTGCAGACACTTTGTCAGATATTTTACCGAAAAGCACAATCGTCCCTTTACGCTTACCGACGACCAGCTTACGATTATGAAACAGTATTCTTGGCCAGGTAACATCCGTGAGCTGGAAAATGTCATCGAATATCTGACCATCTGCTCCTCCGGCACAAAAGAAGTCGCCGATGAAATGCTTTACGGTCTTTTAGATATCTCCCAAGGTGATGATATGCTCCCGTCTTCTGGCAGTTCCCTGTCTCAGTCGCTGGAAAACTACGAAAAGAGTCTGATAGAGTCTGCTCTGCAAAACTCCAGAAGTCTTCGGGACGCCGGTGCAAAGCTGGGTGTCAACGCCTCTACCATATCCCGCAAGATCAAGCAGTACGGCATCGACTATCCGGGAGCGAAATAATCGCATATAAAAAACACAAGAAGAAAAAGCTGTCTGCAGTTCATCCCTACCTGCAAACAGCTTTTCAAATTTTGAAACTATATAAATCTATGATTTCTTCCGCATTACCACATGTTCTAGCAAAAACGCTGCTGCCATTCCTACAATCAGTCCATTAGACAAGAGGCAGGCTGCCGTAGCCGGAAGCTTGCTGAACGTGCCCGCCGGCAGAAACATGATGCCGCAGCCGATAATCATAGACAATCCTACGATCAGGTTTTCTCTACTCTCAAATTCCACTTTACGAAATTCCCTGAGCGCCTGCCCGATGCACAGCGCGAAGATGATAATCAGCGCACCGTTTCCCACGCAGGCAGGAATAGTCGCAAAGAGCGCACCGAAGGGCGCGATTAATCCCATGACAATCATACCGCCCGCTGCCAGATACATGGGTCTCCTGGATGCTACGCCGGTCATTTCCACCACCCCGATAGAAGAAACATACGGCATAAATGCAATCGAAGAAAATCCGCCGGTCATAAAGGTCGCCATCCCGTGAAAGAAGATAGAACGCTGCATTTTCTTCTCCGTAATCGTTTCTCCTACCATAGCGCCCATGCCGTTAATACTGGCAAACACCATAGAAATCAGTACAAAAGCGCTAATCATGCAGGTCAAAACGACACCACCGTCATAGGTCGGTTTTCCCCAGGCTAAAAGCGTAGGCATCGTCACGATCCCGTTCTGCAGAAAATTCACCTTTTCTGTAATCCCCAGCACCACCGCTAAAATCCATCCCGCCACCATGCCGATAAAGGTCGCAATACTGCGGATAAATCCCTTTGTAAACAGATTGATGAAAAGAATTACTACCATGGTAAAAACTGCTACGAGAAATGCTGTTCCGTCAATGCCCGGCGATTCCTCGCTGACGCCCAGCATGCCTTTCATGATGCTGGCGCTGATCTGCAGCACCATGAGAAGAATCAGAAGTCCATTGATGATTGGTGTAAACAGCTTTGCCATCCGACAAATCAAACCGCTTGCCGCCAGCGCCATGACCAGAATTCCTGCAAGCAGCATGCCCATTTCCAGATCTGTCCGAAGGCTCTCCAAAGAAATGCCAAGGGCCGGTGCGGAGGAAACCATCAGCAGAAACAGTCCCGACCAGAGACCTGCCGGACCGTCCTGAATGGGAAAGCGATGACCCCATCTAACCTGCAGCAACGTCATCACACCGCAGAGGACAAAGGTTCTCTGCAGCATAGCCGCCACCGCCGCCGGCGCCAGTCCTAAGGCGTATCCCACGACAACCGGCATCACCACAGCCGACGCGACAAACAGGACAATCTGCTGAAAGCCGTACATCATATTTTCTCCAAAAGGCACCCTGTCGTCCAGCTGGTATTTCAGTCCATTTTCAACATTTTGTTCCATTATACCATGACGATTCCTTTGAATATAGAATCGCAAGTCATGATTCAATGAACGCTTCCTTGCAGCAACGCTGATATGGTTATTTGCGTTCATTATACCATCTCAATAATGACTGCAGTTCCCATACCGCCACCAGCACAAAGGGTTGCAAGTCCATACTTCTGCTTCCGCTTCATCAGTTCGTACATACAGGTAATGACAAGACGAGAACCGGTCGCACCTACCGGATGTCCCAGAGAAATTCCACTGCCATTGACGTTCAGCTTTTCATCAGGGATACCCAGCGTCTTCTGGCAGGCGAGACACTGCGCTGCAAAAGCTTCGTTGATTTCAAAGAGGTCGATGTCGTCCACTGCCAGACCTGCCTTTTCCAGCGCCTTCTGGGATGCGCTGATTGGACCGATTCCCATCACCTCAGGACGCACGCCTGTGGTTGCCACTGCTTTGATGCGGGCAAGAATCGGAACACCCAGCTTCCTTGCCTTATCCTCCGCCATGAGAATCACGCCGGAAGCCGCGTCGTTCATGCCGGAGGCATTGCCTGCCGTTACCCTGCCGTCCTCTTTGAAAGTCGGCTTCAGCTTTGCCAGCTTTTCGAGACTGGCATCACGACGCGGATACTCGTCTGTATTGATGACAGTATCGCCTTTTTTACCTTTTATAGTAATCGGAATGATTTCGTCCTGAAACTTGCCGGCGTCAATGGCAGCTACGGCTCTCTGCTGAGAACGCAGAGCATAGGCGTCCATCTGTTCTCTGGTCACGTCGTACTCGTCCGCCACATTTTCTGCCGTGATACCCATGGCAGGGCCTACGCCCAGATTAGTCAGAGAATCCCACATAGAATCCCGAAGCTCCATATGGCCGTATTTCTGCCCGTAGCGAGCGTTGAATACCATATGCGGCGCCGTACTCATGCTGTCCGCGCCTCCTGCCATGATGCAGTCCGCTTCACCAGCTTTAATCTGATAATAGCCGAACTGAATGGAAGACATGGATGAGGTGCAGTTTCTGTGAATGGTGATACCGGGAACGGTCACCGGCAGCCCCGCTTTGACTGCAGCTACTCTGGCTAGATTGTTTTCTTTATAGGTTCTTTGATAGTTGCATCCCCAAATTACGTCCTCGATGATAACCGGATCAATGCCTGCGCGCTCGATGAGGTTCTGCATGACCGGAATAGAAAGATCTAAGGATGTCAAAGTTTTAAACTGGCCGCCAAGCGCTCCAATCGGCGTTCTGCAGCCCGCTGTAATCACTACGTTTCTCATGTGAAATTCCACCTTTCCGTTTATATATACGGGCAGGCCGCTTCACTACGGAAGCAGCCTGTCCAGATTTTCTAAAACTGTTTACGCACCCAGCTCTTCTTCTCTCTTGTAGTCCAGGTTGTACTTCTTCGTATCGAAGCAGTTGATCAGTACAACATTGACAACTAAAAGACCGATGAATACCAGGTAAGCGCCTCTCAGGGATCCGGTCAATTCCAGAGCCTTCGCGTTGATGTAGTAGTTCATCATCAATACGATCTGCATCACCGGGAAGTAGATGGAGTATACAACGTCAAAACTCTGTCTTCCGAATACGGATGCAGGAAGTGAAGTCATGAAGTTGGCGGCAGCGCCGATGGCTACGCCTACCATTGCCACGCAGATATATCCGCCTAACATACTGTTCAGGACGTAGTTTACAGCCAGAGCTGCACAATACCATACCAGGAACATGATGACCGCCTTCTTAACACCCAGCTTCTGGTCAAGCCAGCCGAATCCGTAAGATCCGCAGACGCCGACAACGGCGCAGACTGTCATTAACCATACAGCCTTTTCAGGCGCAAAACCCAGTTCGATGTTTCTTGGAACCATCTGGCTCATTACGCCGGTGGTAACCAGCTGGTTGATGCCGATGATGATGGCAACGAACCACATCTCTTTGGTCTTTAACAGCTTCGCGACGGTCCATCTTGGTTCGCCGTTTTCTGTCTCCTGCGCATATTCGGATTCATATGTTTCCTTTGATACATTATCGGGATACATACCTCTTTCCTGCGGTGTGTTTCTTATGATGAAGTAAGCGATTACAGCGATAATAATCGCAGCGATACCAGGCATCATCATCCCTTTCGCAATGCCGAATGCACCGATCAATCCGCTAATCAGTGGTACATAAAATGCAGAGCCCAGATTGTGACCCATGGTGGTGTATCCGTTTGCCAGACCCTTTTTCTTCGGGAACCACTGCGTAACCAGGTTGCCGCCTCCGATGTAAGCAGCGCCGTTGATAAATACTGTAACCAGCGTTAAACCGATGAAATATCCTGTAGTTGTCGTTGAATGTCCGTAGTAGATGTAGGAAGCGCCTGCTAAAGCAAGACATGCTGCAGAGAGCGCTCTTCCTCCAACCTTGACCAGGATTCTACCGATGACAAAGTAAGCAACTACGCCGATGAATCCGGCATACATGGCCAATTTCAGCAGTTGCGGTTTTAATTCGGTTGGATCAGCTCCGCCGCCGTTCGCATTGATCCACTGATCGATTACGATATTCTGCCCATCGATAGAGAAGCCAATCAGAAAGAAAAACATAATCATTGAATAAAATATGATCAGCCAGCCTTTACCAAAGTTAGATTTGGTGTTTTCAGACTGGAGCTTTTGTTTGTTGTCAGCCATATCTATATCTCCTCTTTATCATTTTAGTTTTAGCTTATTTTCTTCTCAAATTTTTCGTCCGCCGCTTTCATGACCATCTCGTCCCAAGTCTTGAAAACAGTGCTTTCGATCACAAAATTATTGAAGACAGTTTCCGGATAAATCATATATTCCCCGCTCCAACTGCACATTACCGCGCTGGAATAACGGAAGTACTCAAAGTTCTCAAAGTTGGTATGTTTCTGCATGAATTCATCGGTAAAAATGAGATTCAGAATATCCCAAAATTCCTTCCCAGCTTTTACTCTGATATAACCATCCATTATTTTGCCTCCGGATTTTCTTTTTTGTATTCTTCAAATTTAGCGAAAACGTAATCGTGCCATACCTGTGCATCTCTTGCCATGCACGGACGAATGATTTCATCCTCCTGATCACCTGTTCCATCAATTGTTTCATGCCGCTGAATGGTCAAATACAGCGCCGGTTCATTCGGAGGACATCCCAGGATATGATATGCGCCAGGATGCTGTTTCAGATATTTCTTGGTGCAGTTTCCATGAAGTACAATCTTTTCATCTGGAATGTCTTCCGGAATTTCGTTGAGTCCGCCGATTACAACAGTCATTCCGGCATTCTCATCGTAAGCGTTTACCGCCTTGAGTTCTTCCATATTAATGGCAAGCAGCGCCTGACAGCTGGAGCATCCGCCTTTGCATCTTACATCGTATTCCGGCCATCTGGTGCTCATATCTCCGATATACGGAATCCACATCTTCATGAAGGACTCTTCGATGGTATTGCCCACGACTTCAATCTGATCCATGGCATAGTTTCCTAAACCGGTTTCTTCTGCTACTTTGAAATAATCTACGGCTGTCGTATCGATACCGGTCACTTCACAAGCAACACGGTCGATGGCAACCGGATCTTTAGAGCCCAAAATCATATGAGATTCAATTGGAACCGGCATATGCGGGCTGTACCCAGACGCTGCACGGTGCGCATCCATAATATTGATATCGGCGCGGCATACGGACCACACGTCCATCATCGCCATCGTCAAGTTCTGCTTGTGCATATCCATATGTACTTTGTCCTGTACCACTCCCTTGATATTCTTCAGCGCGCCGGAGAATACCATGGAAGCATGTGCCTTCAGAATCGGCAGGTTGATTAGATGATCCGCTTCCAGCAGGAATCTAGGCAGCTTTACGGAATCGATATTAGAGCGGAATCCGCGAACTGCGACCTTTACCAAATCCTTGTCGCGTTTGATATCCATCAGTTCAACGCCTTCCTCTTCAGCAACAGCCTGAATGCCGCTGACCTTAAAGCATTCCATCGTATCACATCCAATTGCAGCAGCTTCCGCTACGATAATTCTCTTCGGTTCTGCCTTTTTTACCTCGCGAATAACCGCCCTTACTACCTCCGGATTGGTACATACAGAAGTTTCTGGTGGTTCCGCATGTCCTGCGTTTGGTTTTAGAACCACAGTAGTCCCTTTGCGAATGACATTGGTAACACCGCCCATCAGGTCAAATACCTTTGTTACATTTGCCTGAATATCATCGCCTTTTGCAAGAGCAACCAGTGATTTCGCTTTACTCATTTTTCTCCTCCTTAAAAATTCCGACATAATTTATAATTACATTTCTAACTAGAGCAAAAACTGTGCCAAAGAAAAAATGTGATTTTTGCAAGGAATTGTTATGAAAATAACAAATCTTGTTGCGTGTACTCGCAAACCTGTTGCGCTTATGCAACACATACCAGGCATTTTCTATAAATTTTTTCTATATCTGCGGCAGAAAGCCCTGCCAGGCCCCATCCGATAAACGGTCTTCCATTCAGCGTCTGTTCAGCCAACTTAGCAAAATCTCTTTCCTCTATTTCCAGTCTTTGAGAAAGACCAATCTCCGCAATAAAACGCTCTAAGGCAGCAATTCCATTTTGGATAATCTCTTGTTCGCAGGTTCCCTCAGCGCCAAAGATTTCCCGGAAAAATTCACAAAAGCGTTGTGGCGCGCGATGATTGACAGATTCGCACCAAGCCGGAATTAGTATGGCCAGAGCAGCGCCATGCGCCACGCCGAAGGTCTCTGTGATCTGGTGACTCATTTCATGGCAGGCAAAATCACCGCCCGGGCCAAGCATGTCATTATGCGCTGCTGTCGCCGCCAGCATGAGTTCTGCGCGCAGCCCTTCGTCTTCCGGATTTTTGAGCACTTTAGGCAAAGTTTCCACCACTTCTTTTATGAGCGCAAGTGTCATACGATCCAAGAGACTACTCTTTCTGTTTAAGTCAAAATACCGCTCAAAGGCGTGCGCAAAGATGTCGAAACCTCCGCTGGCAGTCTGAAAACAGCTGATGCTAAGGGTCAGCGCCGGATTAAGTAACGCGAACTTAGGCTTTGACTGGGCAAATGCCCGGGCAATTTTCTTTCCCGATATACTGTCACTGATTACCGACATTTCATTGGATTCACTGGCTGTAGCCGGCATCGTCACCACTGCACCCACAGGCAAGAATCGACTCGGCTCAGCCTGTGGATCCGAATACAATTCCACGATGTCTCCCTCAAAATAAGCGCCTGCGGAAATGGCTTTCGCTGAATCCATGACGCTGCCGCCGCCAATGGCCAAAATGCCGTCAATCTGTTTCCTGCGAACCAGCTCTATCGCGCTGCGAATATAGTCTGTGCTCGCATTAGGCTTCACTCCGCCTAATCGAAATACAGTGCAGCCCGCTTCTTCCAGCCATGAGACCAGTTTTTCACCCAGCCCCATCTGAAAAATCCGCTCGCTTCCATACATCATCAGTACCCGGCTGGCATATTGGCTCATGAGAGCGCCAGCCCGCTCTTCACATCCCTTTCCGAAATAGATTTCCGTCGGTATACTAAAATGAAAATCAAACATATCTGTACCTCCATTTGTTTCTGATCAATAAAAAAGCAAGAAATATGCCAGCTTAACTTTCTTATCTACAAAAAAACGTGCATATGCTTTTAGCATATACACGCTTATTTTTCTCTCGAAAATTGCTATTTAAACAGTTCCTTCATCTTCTCCGCAAAGCTGGATTTTTTCTGATAGCACTTATGGTCTACTGCTTTTCCCATATCCTCAATGACCTTTTTCTGCTTTGCGTTCAGCTTGGTTGGAACTTCCAGCACTGCTTTCACATAGAGGTCACCCATGCGGCCGCTGCGTACATTCTTCATCCCTTTGCCTTTTAACCGGAATACTGTGTTGGGCTGTGTTCCGGCAGGCACTTTGTAGGAAACCTTGCCGTCCAGAGTTGGCACGGTGATTTCATCGCCTAGCGCCGCCTGATTAAATGTGATTGGAATATCTAAGTATAAATTGTCACGTTCACGTCTGAAAACCTTGTGCGGTTTTACAGTAATTACAACGTAGAGGTCTCCGTTTGGTCCGCCGTTTTCTCCCGGTTCACCCTGCCCTCTGATTGGAATTACGCTGTCGTTGTCCACGCCGGCAGGAATATCCACGTTGATTTTAATGGTCTTGCGAACTCTACCGCTACCGCTGCAGTCAGGACACGGTGTCTCAATCACAGTACCTTTACCGCCGCACTCAGGACACGGACCTGTGCTCTGAAACTGCCCAAACGGCGTTCTCTGCACGGTATGAACCTGACCTGTTCCGCCGCAGTTTGCACAAGTTTTCTTCTCGGTTCCGGGCGCATTTCCTTCGCCGTTGCAGGTGCTGCACTTTACATATTTATTAATACTAATCTCTTTCTTTGTTCCGAAAGCAGCTTCTTCAAATTCAATCGTAATCGCCTTTTGCAGATCCCGACCTTTTTTCGGTCCGTTCCTTCTGGCACTGCCGCCGCCAAAGCCGCCTCCGCCACCGAACATATTGCCGAAAATATCAAAGATATCATCAAAGCCACCACTTCCGCCGAAGCCGCCAAAGCCACCTCCGCCAAAACCGGCATTTGGATCCACACCGGCATGACCGAAGCGATCATATTTACTCTTCTTATCAGCATCCGATAATACACCATACGCCTCATTGACTTCTTTGAATTTTTCTTCGGCCTCCTTATCACCCGGATTTCTGTCAGGATGATACTTCATCGCCATCTTTCGGAAGGCCTTCTTTATTTCATCGTCACTGGCACCCTTTTGTAGCCCCAGAACCTCATAATAATCTCGTTTTTCTGCCATTACTTTCACCTTCCATTACTTAATTTACAATAACGCAGAAATTTGCCCGCGACGGAGTCCCTCCGCCGTGAGCAAATTCATAAATTTCATTTAGCAGCTAGTTGTTTTCACGTCGAAAAATTTTCGTAGTGCACAGGTTTGCCAACCATCGATTTGCTCATGCAAATCGGGCTAGGGCTTCAACAACGCCACAAGCGATTTTAGCAAGCATTTTATTTGTCGTCGTCCACAACCTCGTAATCTGCATCCACAACATTATCCCCTGCAGGACCTGCTGCGCTATCTGCGCCTGCATTCGGATTAAATCCGCCAGCCATATTCGGATCAAAACCTGCTCCGCCTGCCGCCTGCTGTGCCTGCGCAGCCTGCTCGTAAAGCTTGGTGGAAATTGCATGGAACTTTTCAGTTAAAGCTTCAGTCTTTGCCTTAATATCATCCGGATTGTTTGCTTCTAATGCTTTCTTCAGGTCTTCCTTTGCGTCTTCTACAGATTTCTTTTCATCATCAGAAATCTTGCCTTCTAATTCACCCAGCGCCTTTTCTGTTTCGTATACCAGATTTTCAGCCTTGTTTCTTTCTTCGATTTCAGCTTTTCTCTTCTTGTCCTCTTCTGCGTACTGTTCTGCTTCTTTTACCTTCTGGTTGATTTCATCTTCAGACAGATTGGTGGAAGAAGTGATAGTAATGTTCTGCATTTTACCGGTACCCAAGTCTTTTGCGCTAACGTTTACAATACCGTTTGCGTCGATGTCGAAAGTAACCTCAATCTGCGGAATGCCGCGAGGAGCCGGTGCAATACCGGTCAGCTGGAAACGACCCAGTGTAATGTTGCCGGAAGCCATTTCGCGTTCACCCTGCATTACGTGAATATCTACAGCAGTCTGATTGTCAGCAGCTGTGGAAAAAATCTGACTCTTCTTAGTTGGAATCGTTGTATTTCTTTCGATTAGCTTGGTAGCTACGCCGCCTAGTGTTTCAATGGACAGAGACAGCGGTGTAACATCCAGAAGCAGTACATCGTTAACTTCGCCGGTTAATACGCCAGCCTGAATAGCAGCACCGATAGATACACATTCGTCAGGATTGATACCCTTAAACGGATCTTTTCCGGTTACATTCTTAACAGCTTCCTGTACTGCCGGAATTCTGGTGGAACCGCCGACTAAGATAACCTTTGCCAGGTCAGCATTGGTAACACCTGCGTCTGCCATAGCTTTCTTCATTGGCTCGATTGATTTCTTTACTAAATCAGCAGTCAGCTGGTCAAATTTCGCTCTGGTCAGATCCATATTCATGTGCAGCGGACCGTCTGCGGTTACTGTAATAAACGGCAGATTGATGTTAGTGGTCTGTGCACTGGATAATTCTTTCTTTGCTTTTTCAGCTGCCTCTTTCAGTCTCTGCAGTGCCATCTTGTCTGCACGAAGATCTACACCGTTTTCCTTCGCAAAGCTGTCAGCCAGGAAGTTCATCACTGCATTGTCAAAGTCGTCACCGCCCAGGTGGGTATCACCGTTGGTTGCCAGTACTTCAAATACGCCGTCGCCCAGTTCCAGAATGGATACGTCGAAAGTACCACCGCCCAGGTCATATACCAGAATCTTGTGAGACCCTTCTTCCTTGTCAAGACCATATGCCAAAGATGCGGCAGTCGGCTCGTTGATGATTCTCTTTACTTCCAGACCTGCAATTTTACCTGCATCCTTAGTTGCCTGCTTCTGGGCATCGGAGAAGTAAGCAGGAACAGTGATAACTGCCTCTGTTACTTTTTCACCTAAATAAGCCTCTGCATCCGCCTTCAGCTTGGAAAGGATCATTGCAGAAATATCCTGCGGCGTATATTTCTTGCCGTCGATTTCTACAGTGTAGTCTTCACCCATGTGTCTCTTGATGGACGCAATGGTTCTGTCCGGGTTGGTTACTGCCTGTCTCTTTGCAGTTTCACCTACCAGTCTTTCACCATTCTTTGCAAAACCCACTACAGATGGTGTAGTTCTGTTACCCTCTGCATTTGCGATTACGACAGGATCGCCACCTTCCAGCACGGATACGCAACTGTTTGTTGTTCCTAAATCTATACCGATTACTTTAGCCATTTAAAATTCCTCCTTTTGGATTATAATAAATTTTCTTTTTTTACATTAGTTTCGTTAAAGCCGTTCCTTTTAATTAACGCCGTAAAATTGTTTCACAGCTAGGCGCCGAAGATGTTAAGCCTCGGAGCGTACTCCTGGTACGTGAGAAGCGAAACATCAAGAGCAACAACGCTGTGGGACAATTTGACAAGTTAATTATTGACTTTAACCATCGAAGGTCTAATAACCTTCTTATTAAGCAAATATCCCTTTTGAAGCACTTCTGTCACTTTGCCGCTTTCATACTCTGCATTGTCTTCAGTCATGACAGCATTGTGGAAGTTCGGATCGAAATCCTCGCCCTGTGCCTTGATCTCTTCCAGACCGGCTTTTTCTAATACGTCAGTCAGCTGTTTGAAAATCATTCGCATGCCTTCTGCAAAGCTTTCGTCTGCGGATTCGTGCTGCAACGCTCTTTCAAAATTATCCATGACGGTCAAAAGTTCTACAATAATTTTCTCATTGGCATAGGCATAAATATCGCCTTTCTCTTTTTCTGCCCGTCTCTTATAGTTCTGAAAGTCTGCCATCAATCTAAGATATTTGGTATTCAACGCTTCGTCTTCCTCAGATGTCTCTTCTTTGGTTTCTGTCTGCTCTTCGCAGGATTCCTCAGCATTATCATCTGCCGGCATTTCATTTTCTTCCATTTCTGATGCTTCTTCTTGGTTCAATTCTTCTTTTAATTCTTCCTGGTTCACCTTAGTCTCCTCACTCACTCTTCGTCTTCACCGCCTTCTAGTTGAAATGTGCTGCTGAGATTGTCAGTCAGATACTCGATGATAGAAGTAATTTCTCCATACTTCATACGAGTCGGACCAATAACGCCAATCTTGCCGACCATCTTGCCGTCTACATGATAGGTTGCCGTAATCATGGAACAATCATTCATCAAATCATCAGCATTTTCATCTCCAATGGTAACGATGATACCATCTTCTCTCTCCATTAACTTCTTCGCAAAGTCTTCTTTCTTATCCAGAAGCGAAAGAAAGCTCTTTGCCTTTTCCAGATCGTTATATTCCGGAATGTCGAATATATTAGTAAGTCCATCCATATAGAGATTCACATTGAGCATATCTTCCAATGTCTTCATAAAGTTTGGCATGATATTCTCAGCCAGCTTGCTCATCGCCTCTATGTCAGACTCAAAACTTGCGATAATGTGTTCTTTCAGAACATCTGTAATCTTCTTGCCGTTAAAATTATAGGTCATATTCTTTGCCAGAATCTGCAGTCCTTCTTCGGTATAGGGTACCCGCATTCTTAGGGCTGTGTTGGAAATCTTTCCACTCTCTGACACGATCATCAAAACCACTGTATTCTCATCCACCGGCAATAGGTTGATGAACTTCAGAGTATCCTCATTTTTGGTCGGCGTCATCGCAAAAGAAGTCAGATTGGTAATCTCTGAAAGGATTCTGGCAGCGTGCTTGATGGTCTCATCAAATTCGCTGACATCTGCCCTGAGTTTTTCTGCAATGAGATTTTTCTCAATCGGGCTCAGCTCACGTTTCTCCATCAGCTTATTCACATATAATCTGTACGCCTTATCAGAAGGAACTCTTCCAGCCGAAGTATGCGGATGGGTCAGATATCCCATCTCCTCTAGGTCACTCATTTCATTTCTGATTGTGGCCGGACTGATGCCCAGATCAAATCTCTTCGAGAGGGTTCTGGAACCCACAGGCTCTGCTGATCTGACATAGTCACTGATAATGGCCTGTAAAATCTTCAATTTTCTATCTGTTAATTCCATAACGCTTCTCCTTATTAGCACTCACTTCTTTTGAGTGCTAATCACTATATATAATATAGTCCTATTCTGCCCTAATGTCAACAGGATTTTCACATTTTTTTATGATGTTTTTGTGTATTTTTGGTGAATGCATGCACTGTTCCACTGTACAGAGAAACAGCGTTTCATGTTTATAAACCACAATATATATGAATATTTTTTGTTCAAGTATAACAATTATACCTTGCATTGTCAAAAAAACTGTGCTATTCTTTTCTTAGTTATTTTACAGGAGGTATTTTTTCATGAAAGAGAAATCAAAAAAACTTTTGGAAGAATCCCGCAAGCGCCGCACTTACAGAGAATTCCTGCCAGATCCCATTGACATGGAAGTGATCAAAAACTGTGTTTTAACTGCGGGAACTGCCCCTAACGGTGCAGACAAGCAGCCTTGGCATTTTAGTATCGTAACCGATCCGGCTATGAAAGCAAAAATTCGAGAAGAAGCCGAAAAAGTCGAAAAGAAATTTTACGAAAGCAAAATTACTGCCGAATGGCAAGCTGACCTTGACAAGCTGGACGTCAACTGGGAAAAGCCTTTCCTTACACAAGCACCTTGTCTCATCGTTATCTTCAAGGAATGGTACAAAACATTGGAAGACGGTACCAAAGATCAGAATTATTATGTCAACGAATCCATCGGTATTTCCATCGGTTTTCTGATCAATGCACTGCGAAACGCCGGTCTTGCCAGTCTGACCTATACACCGGCACCGCCAACCTTCCTTCGCACCCTTCTCGGGCGTCCGGAAGAGGAAACTCCGGTTATGGTTCTTGTCGTGGGTAAACCTGATCCTAACTACAAACTTCCTATACTAAAGAAAAAGAGTTTTGAAGAAATCGCAGAGATTATCTAGTACCAATATCAAAGGACGGTGCATCAATTTGGCGCACCGTCCTTTTCTTTCATACTCTCTTCAATTTCCCTTTTCAACATTGCAGTGACTGCAGCCACCGCCGCAGCCATCGCAGCCCGCACAGCCGCCGCCATTTTTCTTGCTCTTGATAATCGACCAAAGCGCAAGCCCTGCCAGTATTACTACAATGAGTAATACGCCAATCGTCGCTGCATTCATGCTATCACCCCTCCATATTTTTTATGCCGCTTTATTATTCTTATACGCAACTTTTTTAATACTTTCAGTGCTCTGAGAAGCCGGACGAACCAACATATAAATGATGAACGCTGCCGCTACAATTGCTGCGACTGTTCCGATTCCGAATCCGCCGCCGGCGAAAGCTGTCCAGAACTGATATACACACATAGATACCAGATAAGCAAGGATGGTCTGATAACCGATTGCAAACCAGAACCACTTGGTGTTGTTCATTTCTCTCTTAATTGCACCCATTGCCGCAAAGCATGGAGCGCAGAGCAGATTGAATACTAAGAATGCGTAAGCTGCTGCTGCGGTAAAGTCTGCGGACAATGCACTCCAGTATTCTGCACCATCTTCAGCAACTTCTGCAAATCCATAAAGTACGCCGAATGTACCAACTACGTTTTCCTTCGCTACAAGACCGGTAATAGCCGCAACGGTCGCTTTCCAGCTTCCGAATCCCAGTGGAACGAAAATCCATGCAAGAAGTGTCCCCAGATTTGCAAGCAGTGTCGTATCCTGTTCCAATACGTCGGAAATCATATGGAATCCGCCCTGTACACTGAAGTTGGACAGGAACCAGATTACGATTGTGGATAATAAGATAATTGTACCAGCTCTTTTAATAAAAGACCAGCCTCTTTCCCACATTCTTCTAAGAAGTGTACCGATGGTCGGCATATGATATGCCGGAAGTTCCATAACAAACGGTGCAGGTTCTCCCGCAAACATCTTTGTCTTCTTCAGGATGATTCCTGAAATTACGATAGCTGCAACACCTACAAAGTATGCACTGGTCGCTACCCATGCATCTCCGTCAAAGAGCGCGCCTGCGATGAGCGCTACAATCGGCATCTTTGCGCCGCACGGAATAAAAGTTGTCGTCATAACAGTCATTTTTCTGTCGCGGTCGCTTTCGATGGTTCTTGAAGCCATAACGCCTGGCACACCACAGCCAACGCCGACCAGCATCGGAATAAAGGATTTTCCGGAAAGTCCGAACCTGCGGAAGATTCTATCCATGATGAAAGCAATTCTTGCCATGTAGCCGCAGCTTTCCAGGAACGCCAGCAAAATGAACAGTACTAACATCTGCGGTACAAATCCGAGCACTGCACCTACACCGGCAACCACACCATCTACAATTAAGCCAACCAGCCAGTCTGCACAGCCAATGCCTTCTAAGAATCCGGAAACTGCAGGCGGTACAATATCTCCAAAGAGCACATCGTTGGTCCAATCTGTTGCCATTGCACCCACTGTAGACATGGCGATATAGTATACCAGCCACATAACCACGATAAAAATTGGAAGTGCTAGAATTCTATTGGTAACAATCCTGTCAATTTTATCAGAAATAGTCAGATTTTCGCGTCTTTCTTTCTTCACGACTGCACTGCCGACAATTTTACTGATATATGCGTATCTCTGGTTTGTGATGATGCTTTCCGCTTCATCGTCCAGTTCCGTTTCGCAGTCTTTGATATGTTCTTCCAAATGTTCTAATAAATCGGCATCTATTTTCAGCGTATCTAAAACATCTTCATCTCTCTCAAAGATTTTAATTGCATACCAGCGCAGGAAATTTTGATCGACCATCAGTGAGATGGATTCTTCAATATGCGCAATGGCATGTTCCACGCTTCCAGTAAATACGTGAGGCATATCTACTGTCTTATGTTTCTCTGCGATTTTCAGCGCTTTTTCTGCTGCCTCGATGCAGCCTTCCCCTTTCAAGGCGCTGATTGGAAGAACCTGGCAGCCCAGTTCTTTGCTAAGCTTGTCAAGGTCAACCTTATCTCCGTTCTTTCTGACAAGATCCATCATGTTGACGCACACCAGCACAGGAATCCCCAGCTCGATGAGCTGTGTGGTTAAGTACAGATTTCTTTCGATGTTGGTGCCATCGATAATATTTAAAATTGCGTCCGGTTTTTCAGTGACAAGATATCTTCTGGATACAACTTCTTCTAAGGTGTATGGGGACAGGGAATAAATGCCCGGCAAGTCCTGAATAATAACATCGTTATGTCCTTTCAGTTTTCCGTCTTTCTTTTCTACGGTTACGCCAGGCCAGTTGCCCACATACTGGGCGCTTCCTGTCAAGGCGTTAAATAAAGTCGTCTTACCGCTGTTTGGGTTTCCGGCAAGGGCTATTTTGTACTGCATTCTTTCTTCCTCCCTTATTTAACATCTATCATTTCAGCATCCGCTTTTCTGATACTGAGTTCATATCCTCTGACAGTCAATTCAATAGGGTCACCCAGCGGAGCAACTTTTCTGATATAAACAGTCGTTCCTTTTGTCAACCCCATGTCCATAATTCTTCTTTTTACTGCGCCTGCTCCGTTAATTTTCTCCACTGAAACAGTTTCTCCTACGTTTACTTCCTTTAAAGTACGCATCATTACCTCCCAATTTAAAACATAATTTTTCCGGCCATATCTTTGCCCAAAGCAATTCTGCTATCTTTTACCTGCAGAATCATATTTCCACCGACTTCGCTGACAACGGTTACCGTCTCATCTACCACAAACCCGAGTTCTGCCATATGCTGACGGACTTCAGGCTTACCGCCGATTTTCTTTATTGTTACGGTTTCACCCGGTTTTGCCATGGATAAAGGCATCATAATTCCTCCTTACATGTGTTCTTGCTGCAATAGTTAGCACTACCTAACTCACGGATTCAAAGACGCAGGTATCTGCTGCTTCAGCACTTCTGCCAAAGCGTAGCCGCTGCTGCTGTGACAATGTGCAATCGGAAAGCCGCCTCGCTTTGCCTCTTGAGACGCCGCATGTACCATTTTATGCGATACTGTAGTAGTAAAACAAATCAATAAATCCGGTGAGCCGATTTTTTTCTTCATGGCGCCCTTTTCCTTGGTGTAAACTTTGGCAGTACACCCGTATTCCTCACATATTTTCTGATACCTGCGCTCCATTCGCTCGTGTCCTCCAATAATTACCACACTCATCGACCTATCCTCCTCTCCAGTTAGTTTATTCTAACTCATTGCTTTTATAGGTTAGCACACCCTAACCTTCTTGTCAATACTTTTTTTTTATGATAGAATAGGAAAAAATGAAATGAGGACATGTTATGAAAATCCAACAATCTGCAGAAGATTATTTTGAAACCATATATATTTTAAAGAAGAGAAACGGTTCGGTCCGTTCCATCGATATCGTCAATGAAATGGGTTTTTCTAAGCCTACCGTCAGTGTCGCCATGAAAAAGTTTCGCGAAAACGGTTTTGTGACAATGGACAGTGATGGACAGATTGAGTTGACAAAACAGGGACTATTTATCGCTGAAAAGACCTATGAGAAGCACAATGTGCTGGCAAAAGCACTGATACTTCTGGGTGTAGAGGAATCCCTTGCTTACGAAGACGCCTGCCGCATGGAACACTGCATCAGCGACACCAGCTTTGAAGCGATTAAAAAACATATCGAAAAGCTGTAACGTTTCTGTTAGGATTTGTTATGAGAAATTCAAATTATACATTCTTTGAAGAATTCAAACGACTGGACAAGCTGTGCGGCGACCTCTATGGTGAAAACCACGGTGTGACGCTTTATATTGATGAAATGCAAAAAAACTACGCGCGGGAATGTCAGGGCATTCCAAACTGGTACTCTGATTTGAAACAGCTGAAACACCTTCGCCACATACGTAACTATCTGGCCCACGAAGAGGACGCATTTTCTGAAGACCTATGTGATCAGGAAGACATAGACTGGGTTCGTTCATTTTATCGACGGATTTTAAATCAAACTGATCCGCTGGCATTGCTTTATAAACAGCAGCAGAGCAAGAGATGCATGAAGCCAAAGCAAGAGCCTCTTCAAAAAAAGCCATCTTATTCATCGCAGTCATCTTACAGAAATCAAGAGTCCCATTACGGCTGTTTAGCTTTTGCTTTCATTGTAATTTTTGTTTTCATTTATTTTATGAAAACCATGTAAGGATTTCTGTTCGGTATGACTTCAGTCAAAAAAGACGTATCGCCGACCCTCATGCTCTTTCTGAAAGTCAGCGTATGCGGCGGTTTTACAACCTTTTCCACTTTTTCACTGGAAACGCTAACCCTGTTTGAAGAAGGAAAATTTCCATCGGAATCATTTTCGCTGTGCTCAGCGTTTTTTGCTGTATTTTAGGCGTTTATGCCGGTCAGCTTGCTGCACTTAGCCGACCGACAATGCATAAGTCTAGCGCTCCCAGACTACTTCAGCCGCAATTCATAATATCGCAGAAAATATCCCGTGAACAGGAACAGACCAATCAGTAAGATTAATAGGCCGATGCCTGTTCCATTATTTTGCGGATAATAATAATTAATCATAAAATGAACAGGTGCCAGCAATACGGCAGCGATAGTCCAAATCAATTCCACCCTGTTTAGGGCCTTTCTTGCTTTTTCTTTTTTCTCCTGCAGTTCAATTAAATTTTTTTCTGCTTTTTTCTGATAATGCTCCATGGAAATCCTTTCTCCGCTCAAAAGCTCATTGACCGTAATACCCAAAATGCCGCATAGTTCAACCATGATGGATACGTCCGGCATACTCTTTCCGGTTTCCCACTTTGACACTGCTCTGTTGGTAATGTTCAATTTCTCCGCAAGCTGTGCCTGGGTAATGTGTTTCTCCTTGCGGCAGTCTGCTATGAATCTGCCGATTTTTACTTGATTCAAAATTCCTTCCTCCTTACCCTTTTATTATAGGGAAATACGTTTTTTTGAACAGGAACCGTCGGTTGATTTGCTGTTTTTTAGTACCTCGTTTAACCCATTTTCTATTTTTACCTGAAAAATGTATAAAACTTTCGCCTTCCATCACTGCATGGCTTGCATTTTCTGCAAGATACTTCTCAACATCTCGATATTCTTGCATAATCTATAAGGATTTAAGGAAAATTCACGATGTACCGCAATACACCTTACCCTGACTTATACACTTTTTCAATGCTTTCTGTTTTTCGGTTAAAAATTGCCCACCTTCTTATACACTTTTTTAGAAAAATAGCGATTTAGGTTAAAGTGCCTCTTCCTACTTGCGTATTATCTTCCGCGCTTTCTTCACATACTTGCAAGCAGCAGCAAACCCCCGGACATACTGCCGAGGGCTTTCTCATCTATTTCTCATATTCATACAAATAATAGTTTCCGCCTGTATACAGATAAAGACTGCACTTGCCATCTCCTGCAGCTTTTGGAATGCTTGCCACGCCGTAAGTCCCGCGGTTTTTTCCCTTCCCGATATCCTCGTAAGAGGTGATGTTGGCTTTGTTTTCATCGTCAGCCACCACGTTGCCGATATAGTTCTCCCCATCCTCCGTCACGATACGAACACCATAAAAACTGTCAGCGTCTTTCTTCTCGCTGGAAAGATTCTTCACCTTCACATAAAGAACAAGAAGTTTCTCGTCCTTGTTGCTGGCTTTAAAATAGTTGTAGAAATAGCCAGGGTTTTCCGGCTCAATCTTTGTGGTAAAGCGCAGCTTACCTGGGGTCAACTCACAAAGCCCCTCAACAATAACCTTCTCTTTCAATTCCAGTTTCTGATATACTGCTACTGGCTCTGATGTATCAATTGGAAGTCTGTAGTTATATGAAGCTTTATCTTTATCGGTATCGAAAGCAAATGCTGCTATCATGTTGCCTGCACTAGCCTCTGATTCTTCCAGCTTTGTGACAAAATACACCGTGCTTTCTTCCCCAGCTTTGATAGTCGGGTAGGATGTCAGCGTCTTGCCTCCTTCATCAACGGCTGCCGTCATCTGTTCTGTAAAGGTTTCTTCGTCTCTTTCCAGCCTGAAAGCGCAGATATCTGCAAGAGTCATATCCTCTGCTGCCAGATTTCTTACAGTAGCTTCTACCACAACAAAGCTCTCATCTTTACCAGCTTCCCAGCCCATACTGAAGTTCTGAGTAAGAGGCGCATAAACCTGCGGCGTTACCAGCACATTCTTGGGCGTAATCTCAGCCTTTTCAGAAATGACGGAAGTCTCTCCCATCTGAAGAGTCACTTCTGCATCTCCACAGGCACAAAAAACGAAAACACCAGCCAGAATCACCAGATATAGCAACAACTTTTTTATAAGACTTTTCTTCATTTTGTTCACCTTTTACAGCTGTGCTGCCAGCCGCTCCATTTCCTCGCTCACATAATCTTCAATGCGGCCGCTGTCGCATGCCTTTGCAACCTCCATATCCATCGGCAGCTTGGCAACGTTTGGAATGCCGTGCTTTGCAGCTACTTCTTCAATGTGGCTTTCACCGAAAATCATGTGCTTTTCATTGCAGCTTGGACATTTGAAATAGGACATGTTTTCTACGATTCCAAGAACAGGAATATCCATCAGTTCCGCCATCTTCACAGCTTTTTCCACAATCATGCCTACCAGTTCCTGCGGAGAAGTTACGATAATAATGCCGTCTACAGGCAGGCTCTGATATACAGTCAACGCCACATCACCGGTTCCCGGCGGCATGTCGACAAACATCACATCTACATCACCCCAGCATATATCGCTCCAGAACTGCTCGATCACGCCGCCCAGAATCGGACCTCTCCAAACAACCGGATCGGTTTCATTTTCGAGAAGCAGGTTGATAGACATCGCCTTAATGCCGCTGCCAGTTACCGACGGCAGAATCATCTGGTCGTTACCTTGCGCTTTTTCAGTAAGACCGAAAGCCTTTGGAATGGACGGGCCAGTAATGTCCGCATCTAAAATGGCAACATTCTTGCCCTGTCTCTTTGCAGCGACTGCCAGCATGGAAGTTACGGAGGATTTACCTACGCCGCCCTTACCGCTGACAACACCGATTACTTTTCTCACATCAGACAAATCGTTCATCGGGGCTTTCTTGATGCCCGGATCTTCTTGTCTTTCTCCGCAGGTTGCACTGCAGGATCCACAATCATGATTACAATCACTCATCGCTTTTTTCTCCTTTATCTCTCATTCATATTTTAAAACATTCCCAAGTTTTTAAACAGGAATATCCATAAAAACATGGTAAAACTTGCAAATGCCGTGGTAAAAATTACAATTTCTCCCGCCAACTGTCCGTCGCTGTCCATGGACTGCGCCATCGTAAAAGAGGATACCGCCGCAGGGGATGCGAACATAGCGAGCAGCGTCACAAACTCAATACCGCGAAATCCGCAAAGCGCCGCTGCGCAAAGCCCAACTGCCGGAATCACCACCAGCCTTCCGATGACGCAGATAAAGAGATTCTTGCCCCTGTTTCCCATCTCCTTAAAATCAATGGAAGAGCCCAAAATGACAAGTGCAAGAGGTGTTGTCACAGCCGCCATATCGCTGATGACATCTTCCAGCATCTCTGGAAGTCGAATCTTAAAAATCACTGTTGCAAGTCCCGCCATTGCACCCAAAATCAATGGATTGGTCAACACTTTTCTGACAATCTCGCTGGGGCTGGGGTTTCCTCCCCGAAACAGTTCCAGGGTAATCACCGCCATCACATTGTACATAGGTACTATCACCGCTACCATCATAGCAGTTACACCTAAGTTTTCTCTGCCAAGAAGATTCACCGCAATGGGAAGCCCCATGATGACAAAATTGCTCCGGTAGAGTCCCTGAATCATAGCACCCCTGCTCTTTGGATTCTTCTCTACGGCAAAAGTCACCGCCATAGCTACTGCATAGATTACCAGCACTGCAATGACACCAAAGGCAAGCAGCTTTCCGTTAAAGGCTTCCCCAAGGTCTTTTCCGTAAAGGCTGTGAAACATCATGGCTGGAAAAAATACCACAAAGACCATATGGTTCATCTTCTTGATTTCAGGAGGCTCCATCAGCTTTGTTTCTTTGACCGCTACGCCAATTGCCATGAGAATGAACATGGGAAGCACCGCTTCCAAGGCTATGATAAAATTACTAAGCATTACTTATAAAAAGGACATGCCGCGCACTCCGGTCTTCTCGGATTTTCCGGGTCACAGTGAAGCGGAAAAATCCGAAGGTCGTGGCTCAGCTTATCTCCCATCAGGGATTTCAGAGCAGCAATCTGACACAGAGTTCCTACAAACTCCGTAGTAGTGCCCGCCTTTAGCTGGCGCATGGTTTCTCTATAAACCTTTGCCATATCCCTTTCATAATAATCATCTTTATACTCGTAAAAATTCTCAAACTCCGGCAAATCCACCGGGTTGAAGACCGGACAGTAAAGAACACAGTTGTTGCACTTGGAACAGCCGTCCTCGTTGATGACCGGTTTCTTATTGCCGTTTTCGTCTCTTTCCATTTTGATGCAGGCATACTTGCAGCCGACGGTGCAGGCCTCACATCCGTTACAATTTTTTACTCTATCTATAATTTGCATTGCTCAAACTCCTTTTCTTTCTTATTTATTATTCTATCATAAATACGGCGCAATGAAAAGCCCGCCCGTTCACTTCTTCATAGCAAAGACTTCACGTGCATATAATCCAAATTTTCCATCAAAATATGCACATTTTCTCAGAAATCCATGCAGATTTTCGAGTAAATCACAAAAAATATGCACAAATCCACTCAATACTGGCTAGTTACGCGCTGAAAGGTGCCCCATATGTGCATATTTTTAATGATTCTTTTAAATTTACGCACAGCTATGTGCATATTTTTACGATTTTTCCCAAATCTATGCACTAGAGCGGCAGATGGGGTAGGGATCCCTTTGCCAGCTGACCAAAGAGGTAACTTCCTGAAATAAAATTACAGCAGTTCATCCAAAGACATCTGCCAGCGAATCCAGCTTTCCTGCTCGCAGGATTTTATAATATCCCCATCCATAAAATCCCCGATTAAAAAAGGTGAAAAAGGATCGTGCTGTTTCATATTGTACTCCACAGTCTCCCTGTCGTAGTTAGCATAGCAATAAAGACAGCCGTGTCCGCAGGTATTGTACGCACCGATATCGCTGCCCAAAATACAGCTGCAACCATCTCTTGTCATGGCAGATTTTGGAACCGATAAGGGCAGTCCTATGGCCTTTTCGAGCACTTTCTGGCTCTGACAACCGCTGCAGTCAGCGCCAAACTGCGCAAGCTCATCACCTTCACCGCAAGGGTACAGTTTCATGCCTTCTTTTTCCGCAATCGTTACAAAGGCTTCACCAAGGCGCAGCCGGTCTTCTCTTGACACGCTCTTCCCTTCCGGAAAGTTTCGCTTGGTCTTATCATAAAGATCTAGAAAGCTGATGACACAATGCTCTGTGTAACCGGAAAGCTTTTTTGCCATATTCTCAAAGGCTTCCAAATGAAAATCTACTGAATACTTTTCCGTAATAAAAATCGGATCGTACCGCCAGCTGATACAGCTTTTTCCTACCTTTTCAGAAAGAGCGCAAAAGCTTTCCATTACAACATCAGCAGGCGGTACATATGGTTCAATATCCGTTCCATAAGGCGTAATCGTCACCGACCAAAATTGGCGAAAAGGTGCTAGCTGCTCCAAATTTTCCAGCATAGGCGCAGGATTCTTTGTGCAGAAGGTAATGCAGTCAATGACGGTCGGATCCAGGAGATAACGGGTCACCTGCTGAGACTGATATGGGTTTCTTGCAAAGACAAAGCCTTCTTTGAGGCGGCGGTAAAACCACTTGCTGTAGAAGGCCGGTATGTCTGTTCTGTTTCCTGTATTTAAAATCATTTATCTGTTCACAATCTTTCCGATATTTTTCAGAGCAATAGAAATGGTTCCGTCCGGATTATTGGTAAACTCTACATATCTACTGTTTTCCAGATATTCCGTCGGAATTTTGATTTCAATGCCCGTGTCGGTCTTTATCTTGTGGCTGCGAATACTCTTGACAACTTTCGGGTTTTCTACAGAAATTTTCGGCGGCATATCCGCCTCCATTGCTTTCTGCCTGAAAGTCTTTTTCATCACCTCGTTGTCGTGAAATACCTCTTCACAAAGATCCGATGGCGTAAAAGGTACGTTCTGCTCCGCACGCTCAATGATGCAGCTTTTCGCTCGGCTCACAGCCACAGCCGAATTGCTGCCGTATTCCTCTGCCACTTCACTGGTGATTTTTTTAATCATGCGCACAGTTTCTCTTGCCGACTGACCATAAGTACACTGCAAAACCTTATCAGGCAGCACCATAACTTCATCTCCGTTAATAGCACGTTTTTTATCACAAACCACCACCGACAAATCCTCTGTGTCGATAATAGCATAACAGGAAATCTTCTGGTTGGTACCTGGCAGCATAGTGAAATAACGGATAATTTTGTTGGCAACACCTTCCTGACCGTTTTCTACCTGGTGCGTGTAAGCAGTCTTGTTGGGAAGCAGCAGAAGTCCGATATATTCCCTGCTTTCTTCAGTAAACTGGCATACCAGAAAATCCATGGATTCCGGCTCATCAGCCTGAGAAATCTGGTCATGAAGCAGATTACCCGCCGCCGTAGAAAACTCCGCAAAATCGATATTTCCAGAAAGATACCGGTCCAAGGTCTGTTTTAAAATACTATACTCTAAAAACTCACCTTTTTTCTTTGACGAATCTTCCATAATGCGCAGCAAATGTTTTTCTATAAACTCACCCGTTCCATAATCGCCAATTTCCAGCTCTTTCTGAGAAAAGATACAAATATCCGAGTTAAAGTCCATAATATGTAAAATTGCTTTTTTAATAATCATTGTTTACTGTTCCACCCTCGCAAATTCTGTATAAATCGCCTGAATTGCAGCCATATAGTCTGCGCTGTTCACACCGACCATCATGTTGATTTTCTGTGCGCCGTGGTCTATAAGCTTCACATTAATTTTGCGGTTTGCCAGAGCACCAAGCACCTTTACGGCAACAGCTGGCGAAGTGCCAAGCTCCCGTCCGACGATGGCAATTAAAGCCACATCGCTGGTAACCGTCACTGTTCCCTGTGGCACTTTGTCCCAGATTTCTTCGGTAAGCACAGAAATGCAGTCTCTCACGTCAAACTCATGGACGATGATATTGAGAGAGTCGATACTGGACAGGATATTCTTGACAGCGATTTTTCTCTCATCAAAGATTTCCAAAATCTCTGCACGAAGCTGCGGTTCCTCGCTCATCTTTCCCTTTTCGATTAGGATTGCAGTATAGCCTGTCTTTCCGGAAATGCCGGAGATTTCCAGACTGCTCTGGTAATAGTCCGCATTCTTTACAATCAGCGTGCCGTGCTCCTGCGGCTTATTGGTATTTCTAATGTTGATTGGAATTTCCAGCTTTACTACAGGAAAAACCGTATCCTCATGAAGAACGGCGGCGCCCATATAAGAAAGCTCCCTCAGCTCTTTATAAGTAATCACCGGTACACTGCGCGGGTTATCTACAATCCTAGGATCTGCCATAAGAAGTCCCGATACATCAGTCCAGTTTTCATAGAGGTCTGCACCTGCTACCGCAGCCACGATAGCACCTGTAATATCAGAACCGCCTCTTGCAAAGGTCTTAGCCTCTCCGCTCGGAAGCGTCCCGTAAAAACCCGGAATTACTGCACGATTAGTTTCTGCCAGCGCTTTACCCAGAACCTTTTTGGTTTTTTCTTCATCGAAAGTCCCATCTTCCTTTAAGAAAATATGGTCTTTTGCATCGATAAAGTCCGCCCCGATATATGCTGCCATAATCTTAGCGTTAAGATATTCACCTCGGCTGATGATATAGTCAGATTTGGTATTATCTGACAACGCATTTCTAATCTGGTTAAACTCCTGATCAATATCGAGTTTCACACCAAGTCCTCTGACCAAAACCTTGTATCTGGACTGGATTTTGTCAAGAATTTCTTCTGCCTGCTCGCCTTTCTTTTCGATGCAGGCGATGAGCAAATCAGTCACTTTTACGTCATCTGCAGACCGCTTTCCCGGTGCAGACACAACAATATACTTTCTTGCCGTATCCTCTTCAATAATAGCGGCGCACTTTTTGAACTGCCCGCTGTCAGCAAGCGAGGTGCCTCCAAACTTGGCAACTTTGCAGTCAGCCTTCTGCGTAAATGCATCGGACAAGGTCGCATCGTTAATCTGATTCACATCATACTGGGTTGTCTGGTATACAAAATAGTTCAGCCAGTTGCAGTAAAGCAGATTGGCCGATGAGCGCCACTTTACGATAGGTTCTTTGGTGTCGTCATCTTCAGGAAAATAGTTGCACGGCACATCAGGATTAAGACCTGCATTCTTGTCACGCAAATATTCCTTCAGCAGAGTATCGCCGTCATATTCCGAATGCCCCATGATAAAAATCTGCTTATCATTTCTGGATTTGATAGCATAGATTCCCGCTTCGTCGGAAGTGGAAATGATTTCCAGTTCCGAAATTCTCTCCACATCTTCCCTGTCCACCGTAGTGTTTCTGGAATGAGGCACAAAAAACTCATCGTCGAAGCCGCGGAACAGCATGCCTTTTTTGTAATCCAGAGTATGCTTATACACGCCGGAAAGCTTCTTCGGCAGCTTTCTCTTTTCAATGCCATAGTGGTAGTAAAGTCCTGCCTGCGCTCCCCAGCAAATGTGAAATGTGCTATGAACGTGACGCTTGGACCACTCCATGATTTCGCAAAGCTCATCCCAGTAGTCCACTTCCTCAAAGGGCAGCAGTTCCACCGGTGCGCCTGTGATAATCATTCCGTCATAATTTTTATGTTTTATCTGATCAAAAGTCTTGTAAAAAGCAATCATATGCTCCTGCGACGCATTGGACGCCTTGTGAGTACTGGTCTGCAAAAGTTCCAGTTCCACCTGCAACGGTGTATTTCCAAGGAGTCTTGTCAGCTGCGTTTCCGTATCTATTTTGGTCGGCATCAGGTTGAGAATCAAAATCTGCAGCGGTCTGATATCCTGTGTCATGGCACGGGTATCGGTCATGACGAAGATATTCTCCGAAGTCAAGGTCTCAATTGCCGGTAAATTATTTGGTACTTTAATTGGCATAAACAAACGCCTCCTCTACTAAAAAAATGGACTGTCCGTCTCCTTCTATCCTTGGGACAAACAGTCCTATCATTTCTATTATGCGACAAATCCGCCCGACTTTCAAGAGGAAGTTTTCTTTTTACGAAAGAATCATTCCCCCTGCTGAAAGCGCTGACAAGTTCCTGTCGTTTATCATATTTTCCATACTGTAGAGCGTCAGCACCTCGGTAATGCCCTGTTCCGCTGCGTATTCTGCCAGATTGCCACTGAAATAGCGCAAATCCACCATATATACGTTGTCGTAATGGTATGCCGCCAAAGGTGCAAAACAGTTAGCAAAGGAGTCCTTGATAATCAGCAGATTCTGCCCGGTTTCCTTCTTTCCTGTTTCAATGGCAAGTCTGCCGTAATTTCCGCCGAAAAACACAGCGTACTTATCCTTTTTCTCAAGGAACTGCCTTTGGTACATGCCTCCCGGCAGCGCCTTGCCGTCTGCAGTCACTTTGTAGCCATCCTGCTCCAGCGCTGTAAACGCACTGATGGTATCCCGATGACCATCGTCCCAGAGGACTTTAGAATACAGCGTGCCCTGAAAATCCTCAGTCAGCACGTTTTCTTCCGTTCCCAAAAAATCCAGCCACGGCTTCCACACACCAAAGGCAATAGCCGCCCCGTCTGTGGTCCAGTGGTGATCTTTCCTATAGTAAAGCTGGGTATTTCCGCGGCCTGCAATGAAGCTAAAGGTCTCGTAAAGATCCACATAACCGCAGTTTGTCAGCTGCTGCGCTGCTTCTTTTGCGTAAGCCGCCTCATCAAAGCAAGCAGCCCCGCCAGGCAGCTTATCTCCCATCACCGCGCCAGTAGTCGGCACCAACATAACGGATTTTTCCATGTCAGAAGGCAACTCCTCATAAAAGGATTTTATCCCCTGCAGATTCTTTAAAAACTGTTGGTGATCCATCTGTTCTTCGGTGAGTTTTTCTATAAACCAGCCATCCTTACCCAGATAAACGCCGCCGATATCTTTTTTCAATAACAGCCGCTGTAAGGCAGTCTTTGCAGAAATCCACTGGTTGCGAAGCGGTACCTGATCGTCCATATACCGCTGAAAATCCTCCTCAAACGCTCCTGAGAGCACACGTTCTGCGGTAAATTTCGGCGCTTGCTGCAGCATCCGGTTTTCGTTGTCAGAAAAAACCTTATCCTTCAGGAAGATTCCTCCCAGGAGAAGAATCAGCAGAAATCCAGCAAACAGCACAGTCATGATAATGTCATCTTTCTTTCTCATCTTCCACACGCCTCCTATCAGAACCTGAAATACAGAAACGGATTATATGTATCGCTGACTAAAAACGCCATAGATGCTGTTAAAATCAGCAAATATGTGACATTCTTTACAGTCAGATAAACTGCTGGCTTTCTCTGAAGCTTTCCAAGCAGCGCTCTTGCACATTTTGATGGAAACTGCGTAGACGCAAAAGCCATGATGACAAGTAGCATCCCAGACGTTGCAAGGAAGTACCCGCTTCGCCCGTTCCAAAGACCACTGCAAAAAGCCATGGCCTTCAAATAGGTGAAAAACGTTGTACCATCGGTCAGAGCAAAAATGACCCAGCCCAGCACGATAAAAAACAGCGCGTACGCATGCTGCACAAAACACGGCAGCTTTTCCAAAACCCGCAGCAAAAATACTTTTTCTAAAATCAGCAGAATACCGAAATACACACCCCACCACAGAAAATTCCAGCTGGCGCCATGCCAAAATCCGGTCAGCGCCCAAACAATAAAAATATTTACCACCTGACGGCTCATTCCTTTGCGATTTCCACCCAGCGGAATGTACACATACTCTTTAAACCATGTACTCAGCGAAATATGCCATCTTCTCCAAAAGTCGGTAATGTTCTTTGCAGTGTACGGATAATTGAAATTCTCTTCAAAATGAAAACCGAACATTCGTCCAAGACCGATTGCCATATCCGAGTAACCGCCAAAATCAAAATAAATCTGAAAGGTAAAGGCAATTGCGCCCAGCCACGCCGTCGCTGCCGGCATCTGATCGATATTCATAGACGAGATTTCGTCCCATATAAGCCCCGCCTGATTGGCAAGAAGGACTTTTTTCCCAAGACCCATGACAAAACGTCGTGCGCCCTCCGCAAAATTTTCCAGATTGCTCTCTCTTTCAGCAAGCTGCATCTGGATGGTTACATAACGCACGATAGGCCCCGCAATGAGCTGCGGAAATAAAGTAATATAAAGTGCAAATCGAAGCAGATTCTTCTGTGATGCTGCCTTTTCCCTGTACACATCTATCACATAGGACATAGCCTGAAATGTGTAAAATGATATGCCGATAGGCAGTACCACCTCCGGAAATCCCAGACGTCCAAAGAAGAAACCTGCATATTTAAAATACCCCAATATAATCAAATTTCCAAGAGCAGCGAAACAGAGCATAAGCCTCGCTGGCCTATGCTCGTTATTTCCGAAATTTTTACAACACGGTATTGCCAGCCCGCATCCGTAGTTAAATAGAATGGACACCAGCATAATCAGTAAATATCTGGGCTCTCCAAAGCCGTAGAATAAGAGGCTTCCTAAGAGCAGTACACCGTTTCGCATACCCTTGGGCACAAGATAATACAAGATTATCACAGTTGGCAAAAATGCCAGCAGAAAAACTGTACTACTGAAGACCATCGATGATCTCCTGCAGCTTCTCTAAAATTTCCGGATCAAGCTGTCCACCCATTCCGTCATCTGCCTGATATGCTTCTATCGTGTAAATAGTTTTATCCCCAATCTGCATAGTTGTACCCTGGCACAATTCAGTCATACCGTCATTAAACGCACTGGTAATATAGCTTGCAACATCTTCATTATAGTTTTCAGCATTCTTTAAAGTAAAAGCAATTCTACGGCTGCCTTCGTCCATCTGTGTTTTCACGTATTCCGGTATATCGTAGATATCCTTTAAATCACCGGCATTTTCTGCAAGGTAACAGTACTTGGTACCGTCAGCAGCCGGAATTTCCTCGTGATTCCATGGATAACTTCCATCATCTTTAACACTGTCAGGCACATTAAAATATGTATATCCCGGTTTTTCGCCGGTGCCTCCATCAAAAGTTACATCGCAGTGATACCATTCGTCATCCAGCTTAACTAAATCCCATGCATGCTCGCCTTCCTCTGTAGAATGAATAATCTGACACTCAATATCCAGCATATCCATCAGTAGTTTAAAGGTAGTCGCATGACCCACGCAAATTGCCTGATGATACTTGAAAACTCCGTATGGAAGATGGCTGTATTGTCCGCCGCTTGCAATTGGAGCCAGAGAATTATCATTATATGCCGTATATGCCATCTGCCAGTCGTAGATTGCCTTTTCCTTTTCGTAGTCGCTCATGCCATCTGTTATATTCTCGTCGATGACTTTCTTTGCCTGCTCCAGCACATATTTATCCTGTTCATTGAGTCCTTCTGTCGTTCCTGACTTGTAGGCTTCTACCACTGCCGTATCATCGTAAATCTCGTGAATTTCACCTTTTGAAGCAACATATTCCTTTAGCATATCTGCCAGAGCATTGTTTTGCAAAAAAACACCCGCAACAGAAATAAGCAAAATCGCCTGCATTCCGATTAAAATCCCTGTTAAAATTTTTGTCTTCTTTGTCATTTTCTGCATCTCCTATTAATCCTGATTTAATACACCCTGAATTACTGTAATCATCTCTTCCGGCTGATCTGAAATTACCAGAAATACGTAATTCTTTAACACTGTAACCCTTGCATTTTCTAGCTTATAAACCTCATCCGGCTTGTAGTTCTCAAAATCATGGAGCCGTTTTGCGAGCCTTGCTTCCATGTATTTTTTGATTTCGCTAACGTCTGCATTTTCGCCTGCTCTAACGATGGAAATCTCATCTGCATTACCACCATCTGCTGCATAGGCAATAGTTCCTCCGTCAATCTTCTTTATGGAGAAATTGTACAGCCTTTCAAAATTATCAGCATATACATCTTCCCCTAAGCTGACGGTTGTATCCATCGGCGTGGTGTCAAACTGTTCCAGTACAGTTTTCACCGCCTCATTACATCGCCCTTCGTCCTTGTCCTCACTACAGCTGCAAAGCACACTTACAGTAAGTAGAATACAAGTTACTAACGTCATAGTTTTTATTATTTTCTTCATGTTTTTCCCCTTTCCCAAAGTTTTCTCTGTAAAATTCATTCTACAACTTTCTAAGGGAAAAATATATAGGATTTCTGAGATTTAAGAATTATTAAGAATACCCTCGCTACTTCCTGCTGCTGATAAAAAGCTGCACCGAAGCTGCACCATACTCGTATCCTCTGCTGCCAGTCATGTCATAAGCGATAGCAGTAGCCACAGTGTCATACCTGGATTCCAGCATATTTTTGCGGTGAGCCGATGATTTCTTCCACTGCTGAAACATTCCCTTTGCTGCGGCTTCCGGCGAAGTCTGATAAGCTCTCCATGCTAAGTTTTCTCCAGTGCCCCGATAAGAGATACGCAATTTCAAATCTGTATACACGCTGGAAAAACTTCGAAGTTCTCCTTTTTTATTATAGCGCCTGTGGCTTAGTTGTGGATATTGCAACGCCTCCGTCGCTCTCAAATCTGCTGCTTTCTGCAGCTTCTTATTGAGAGAAAGAGGTTTTACTCCGTGAGCCCTGCGATACGCATTAAGTAGCTTCAAAGCTTCTCTTTGATAACGTTTTGCATAAGCCTCCAATGTCAATGTTTCCGTCATATCAGCTGTTTCCAGCACTGGTGCGGCTTCTGCATATGCTGCATTTGCTGTGGCGTGCAGCTGCACGAGCAAAACCATTGCAAAAATCATCCACACTATGAATCTCATCTGCATCTTATTTTTTATCACACTTATTCCTCCCCTGCTCTTTTCTTTGCCGTTATTGTATCCGACTTTTTCCCAAAAAGAAAGGGAAAAAAGCTGACATTTCCCCATAGTCGTTGGAATGTAAGGGAAAAAAGTTTTAAAATAAATTATCTTGATACGTCTGCTGCCGCTTTTTTCTCTCTCGAAATTGAACTTTTTTCCAGTTTCGGAAGCGCTGGAAAGAATATTTCCTTTATTCGAAAAGAATGGAAAAAACAGTATGGAGCTTCCTCCTTCATATCGCAAGCCTTCTAAGGTTTAAGCCCTGTCATCGCAAGCAACAAAAAAACACCATTCATCAGAAAGGTGTTTTCTTTTTCTATGGTTGCGGGGACAGGACTTGAACCTGCGACCTCCGGGTTATGAGCCCGACGAGCTACCAGCTGCTCTACCCCGCGATATTAAGTTGTACAGATAAGAAATTGGTGCCGGAAACCGGGGTCGAACCGGTACGATCGGTAAGGATCGCAGGATTTTAAGTCCTGTGCGTCTGCCAATTCCGCCATTCCGGCACATCAATACAAATCTGTCAAAAAAATGGCTCCGAGAGTGGGGCTCGAACCCACAGCCTACCGGTTAACAGCCGGTTGCTCCACCATTGAGCTATCTCGGAACAATGTTCCGTCATTCCTGACGGCAGATATTATTATACACCAGTATCACAGTTATTGTCAATATCTTTTTCTACTTTTTTTATATTTTCAGATTCAATTCGAATTTAGGCTTCCGCTCACCATCTACAGTCTATTATAACAATAAATTCCGGTTTTATTCCTGCTTTTTACTGATTTCCAAAAAAATTATCAGAAGATCTCGGGGTCATAGATTTCCTACATTGACAAATTCTCGATTTTTCGCTACTTTTGTCAATCTTTCCTTAAAAATTCAGCAAAAGACAACTGAAATTCGGATATTTTTTGACAAAATTGACAAATTTCAGCTTTCTTGTCAATTTTGTCAACGCAGGAGGGGATGTGGGCGACTGCTTGACAGACTCAATGCCCGCAAACAGCTGCCAGCCGCTGACCGCAACTCATTAAACCAGGCAACCAGCCGCCGACTGGCGCACAAGCCGGCAGCCTATCCTTAGGACAGGCTGCTGCTTTTCTCTGCTTTATCCAGCTGCGCGTTATGTTTAACTACTGCAATTTTCTTAGTATATTTTTCCGCTTTTTCTATCTCTCCGGAGGCCGTATAGTAGGCGGCCAGGCTTTCCATCGCTTCTACATTGCTTGGTGAAAGCTGCAGAACTCGAAGATAACAGCTTTCGGCATCTTTCAGTTGTTCTTCTGCTTCGTAGGCAACGCCCAGATAGTACCACAGAGGCCACCAGGTATTGAAACGTTCGTCCTCCTTGTAGCCAGCCAGAATGGTGATTCCTTCTGCAAAGCGGCCTGCCAGCACATGATTATAGCCCTCTTCGATTTTTACAGGCTCAGCCAGTTTTTCCAGCCAGCCGCTGACTTCTTCTTTCTGCTCCTTGTTATCCGAAAGTTCCATAAAGGTATCAAAGGTCAGCTTCGCTTTTACGTAAAGTCCCATATTCAGATAACCATAACCCAAGAAGTAAAATCCCATGTCGAAGTCCGGTTTCATCAGGGTCAGTTTTTCAAAGGCTTCCAGGGACTCTGCCTTATAGCGTCCGACATACTCTTCCCCTTCTCCGATTTCATAGGAGTCCTTGCAGGCTCTGCCGTAGCAGTACAGCGCGTCAGCGGACTCAGGATCAATTAAGAGAGCGCTACGAAAGCAGATACAGGCATAGTCAAAATCATTTTTAGCAGCAGATTCCACACCTTCGTTAATCAAAGGCTTTACAAACTCTTTGGTAAAGGTTCTGGTAATATATGCCACATAATGATCTCTATATTTGAAGTTGATGTCACAGCCGATAATAAATGCCATATTCTTAGCAATTACCAAGGTCGAAAGTCCTGTCATGGCAGTTTTGCGAATTGGCACCGGAACACCGGTCAGAATATCTGCAATGCCTGCTTTTTCAAGGTAGCTGTCCGACAGTTCATCAAAGATAAACTGGTCTGCATGGGGCAGCAGATATTCACCGATACGGTCCTGCAAAATTTGCGGTTCTTTATGTTCAAAATCCATTAAAATTCCCATCCTTTTTTATGAAATTTCTTTACTGCGTCAAAATTCATGGTCTGCTCTAAATCGGCAGAAAGCAGCCTTTTTGTCTTTTCGGAAATGCCCGGAAAATCTTCTTCCAGATGCAAAGCAAAGCGAAACAAAATACGGTACAAATCTTCTTTTTTGTGCGATCTGTGCTGGTAGCCTTCCTCATAGAAGAATGCCGACAATTTCTCATAAAACCGAAAAGCCGTCGCAGAAGAAGCTTTGCAAAGGTAGTGCAAACTCTGTGAAAATCCGCCCTTGTTTGCATACAGGTCCAGTACGTGCTCAATCATCTTCAGCCTCACCAGTTCGCCAGCAGATATAAAATCATTTGCAATCACCTCGTAAGGCGCTTCACTACGGTACACATAGCCATAGCTTTCCGCCTTACTGCGTGCCTTTGTGCCTTTCAAAAGCTTCAAAAATCCCAGCTGCAGGTTGTCCGCACCCAAGGCATAGACTGCATTGAAGGAATGTCCAAAGGAAGTATATCCCTCAAAGGGAAGCCCTGCGATTAAATCCACATGGATATGACTGTTTCCAAGAGCAATCAGTTGCTCCACATTGGAAAGCAGTTTCGGTATGTTGCTGCTTCGCTCGATGGCGGTAAGCGTTTTCTCATTGGTCGTCTGAATGCCGATTTCAAACTGAAACAGACCGTCCCTCGCCATCCCAAGCAGCGCAAAAGTTTCCTCGTCCAAAAGTTCCGCACAGATTTCAAAGTGAAAGTTGGTCACTCCGTTATCCTGCTCAATGAGATGTTTCCAGATTTCCCTCGCCCGATTTCTATCATAATTAAAGGTTCTGTCGATAAACTTAACCTGCTTGACCTTCTCAGCAAGAAAAAAATCCAGTTCCTTAAAAGTTCTCTCAAGGGGCAGGGCTCTGATAGTCTTTTCTAAGGACGACAGGCAGTAGCTGCACCGATATGGACATCCTCTTGCCGATTCGTAGTAGACCACTTTGTCCGTCTCCATCTCCAAAATCTCATAAGGAAAAGGGAGTTTCTCCATAGCGAGCACAGGACCGTCTGCAGTCTCCCGCACCTCTTTGTCCTTGCGATAGGTAAGCCCGCAGACCTTTTCCGGATTGAGTCCAGAAAGCACGCTGCCGCCAAGAACCAGTTCTTTGCAGAACTGGAAAAATCCCAGTTCTCCCTCGCCGCGTAGAATATAGTCTGACCAAGGGTTCTCTTCCATAAAGGATGCCGCCTCATAACTAGCCTCAGGTCCACCCAGCATAATTCGAATTGATGGATTTGCCTGTTTCAGCTGCCTGCCCAGCTGGCAGATTTTCTCCACATTCCAAATGTAAGTAGAAAAACACACTAAATCATAGCCGCCTCGCAAAATTTCACCGTAGATGTAGCCCATCTCGTTGTTGATGGTAAACTCCTTAAGGGCAATGTCAAGCCCGGAGCCAACCGCCACACTGTAGAGATATTTCAGCGCCAGATTAGAATGGACATATTTTGAATTCAGCGTCGTCAGTAAAATTTTCATTACAGCATCCTGAATCTTTCGTCTTTGAGAAGTCCGGTATCTGCCATGGCTCGCTCCAGCTGTTCCATCAATCTCGGTTTATCAGCCGGCAAATTACCTCTAAGGGACACATAGTTGGAGGCGTGATTGCTTCTAAATACGCAAGGTTTTGTCGGATTTGCGTGCTTTAAGAGAAGATAAGCCTCCGCCACCACTTCCTCCGCAGAAAGCAGAGTAAGCTCACCTCTATTGATCTGTCCCACAATAGGCGCACGATTATCTAACATCAGTGTCAGAAGACTCACATAGGAAGCGTTCATCTCGCTGATCATCTTGCCTGTCTCGACTGCGTGCTCTTCCCAGGCCTCTTTTCCTGCAAGACCGGAAATAAAGGTTACCGATGCTGGGATTCCCGCATCCTCAATTTTGCAGACAGCCTCAATCATTTCCTCGCGGCTGACGCCTTTGCAGATCATATCCAGCACCTTCTGGCTGCCCGACTCCGCACCCAGATAAATCATGCCCATGCCGTGGTCACGAAGAGTTTTAAGTTCAGCAGGCGTCTTGCGCAGTACGTCTTTGGCAGAGCCGTATACGCTGACTCTTTTGCACTCCGGAAACAGCTCTCTGATTCTGTCCAAAATAACTAACAGCTTATCGTTTGACAGACAAAGGGCATCCCCGTCGCAGAGAAAAATTCTTTCCACCTTGCGATAGGTCTTTCTCGCCGTTTCCAGATCCTCCATGACTTCTGAAACCTCCCGCACGCGAAACATTTTGTCCTTGAACATGCTGCAGAAGGTACATTTGTTGTGAGAACAGCCTATCGTCACCTGAATCAGCAAACTATAGGCTTCACTTGGCGGTCTGTAAATATCCCCTTCATATCTCATAGTTTCTATCTTTTCCTTTCCGTCTTTTCAAAATTACATACGTTCAGGCGCTTTCATGCCAAGAAGCGCAAGACCGTTTCTGATTGCATTTTTCGCAGCCAGTACCAGCGCTACCTTGGCAGTCTTTTCGGCTTCGTTGTCAGTGAGAATATGCTCATCGTGATAGAAGCGGTTGAAACTCTGCGCAATATCTACAATATGTCTGGTTACGATAGACGGTTCATATTTTTCACCTGCGTCAGCAACAACTTCTGGGAATTTGTATAACAGCTTAGCAAGTTCATATGCGCTTTCACTGCACAGATATTTGCAGTCGATGTCTTCAAGAGCGGCTGCCTTTTCTGTAACTTCATCACCGGCTTTGCGCAGTACAGAAGCACATCTTGCGTGAGTGTACTGTACGTAAGGACCAGTTTCACCGTCGAAGTTAAGGACCTTATCCCACTTGAAAACATAGTCTTTGATTCTGTTGTTCGACAGTTCCTGGAAAATAACAGCGCCGATACCGACAGTCTTTGCAATTTCGTCGATATCCTCCTCGGAAGCGTTCGGGTTCTTCTCTGCGATGATTTCCCTGGTCTTTTCGACAGCCTTGTTCAGCACGTCTTCCAGGAATACCACTCTGCCGTGTCTTGTGGACATGGTACCTTCTTCTAGACTGACAAGACCGAACGGAACATGAACGCAATCCTTAGCACATGCATAGCCCATCTTGCCTAAAATAGTGAACCACTGCTGGAAGTGGAGATTCTGCTGAGACGCAACAACATAAATGTTTTTATAAAAATCGTAGGTTTCTTTTCTATAAACGGCAGCCGCAATATCTCGGGTAATGTAAAGGGTGGAACCATCCGACTTTGTAATCAGCGCAACGCCCAGACCTTCTTCTTCCAGATTTACAATGTGAGCGCCCTGAGATTCTTCCAAAAGACCTTTTTCTTCTAATTCCTTTACAAAACGCGGCATCTTATCGGAGTAAAAACTTTCGCCGGCGTAGGAGTCGAAGGTAATGCCCAGCATGTCGTATACGCGGCTGAATTCCTTCAGTGATTCGTCTCTGAACCACTGCCATAGCTCGGTTTCTTCCTTTTCACCGTGTTCCAGCTTTGTAAAGATTTCTCTGGCTTCATCGTCCAGTTCCGGGTGTTCCTCTACTTCTACGTGGAACTTCGTGTAGTAGCTGAGCAGAGTCTTAATCGGCTCTTTGATGACATCTTCTTTGTTGCCCCAATGTCTATAAGCACAGATCATCTTGCCGAACTGGGTGCCATAGTCGCCCAGGTGGTTGATTCTGACTACATCGTAGCCGAGGGCATCATAAATTTTGTAGATGGAGTTACCGATTACGGTACTTCTGATGTGACCGATATGGAACGGCTTTGCAATGTTCGGGGAAGAGTATTCCACGATGACTTTCTTGCCTTCGCCCACGTTGGATTTTCCAAAATCTTCGCCAGTTGTCAAAACTTCATCCAACACATCTTTCACAAATTCTTCTTTGGAAATGAACATGTTCACATAGGCGTTAACCTGCTCAACCTTTTCAAAGAGAGGCTCTGCACTGATTCCCTCAGCGATTCCTTTTGCAATGAGCGGCGGCGCCTTTCTGAGCACCTTGGCCAGTTTAAAACAAGGAAACGCATAGTCACCCATTTTGGTATCCTGCGGCACCTCGACCATATCCATAATTTCTGCAAGTTCCAGACCATCTACGTGTTTCGCAATGATCTTTGCAATTTCTTCTTTAAAATTTACCATCCATAATCTCCTTTTCTGAAATGACTTTGATTCCTCTGTCCCGAAGCTTTCCTGCAAAGCAGCCATAGCCTGCTGTTAATGTTCCTGTAAAGGTGCCGTCATAAATCTGCCCGCTGCCGCAGGAAGGACTGTTGGCCTTCAGGATTGCTCCATCTATTGGTTCGCCGAGCTTTTCGGCTTCTTTTATGGCTTTCTCAAGGGAGATTTGCGCCCCTTTCTCAAAAGCCTTCGTAACATCACTGCCTTCTTTGTCTACAATATGGCCGCCTATATACTCTGCAGGCGGTCTCGGCACGGGAAGCCCGCTTAAAGCTTCCGGGCAGACAACACAGAAACTGCGTCCTTTACAAAACTCAATGACCGCTTCATTTCGGTTATTGCCACCGTTATATTTGCAATTGTGTCCAAGAAGACATCCGCTGATTACATACATATTCTTTACTCCGTTTTTAACCTGACAATGGTCACGCCCTCGCCGCCTTCATTATAGTTTCCTTTGCGGAAGCTGACCACATGTTTGTGTCGTTTCATCATGTCTCGCAGACCTTTTTGTAAAACACCTTCGCCTCTGCCGTGAATAACGGTCACCTCGGAAAGTCCTGCTACATAAGCGTCGTCCAGGTATTTGTCCACCTCCACAATGGCATCGTCCAGATACTTTCCTTGTACATTGATAGTGATGGAAATATTCTGGGCTTTCTTCTTATAAAGACTGCCGTAGCCGGTGGCTTTCGGTTTCTTTTTCTTCTTGGTGCCATCATTGATCAGCATTAAATCATCCACATTCAGGTTTGCTTTCATGATACCGATTTTTACCTGTAAATCTCCCTTCTCATCCGGCAGAGATAAAACCTCGCCGTTCTGATCGAGAGACACCACTTTGACCCTGTCGCCTACTTTGATTTCTGCAGCACTGACCGGGTTGCTGTTGACCTTGGCAACAATTCGCTCTGCATATTTATCTTCTTTTTCCCGCAAACGCTTCCTGCTCTTATCGTAGCGCTTATTGCGCTCACCCATACTCTCAAGCTTAGCAAGCTCTTTCAGCTCTTTCTGTACCTCGCTTGCCGTTTCTCTGGCATCTTTGAGCATCTCCCTTGCCTCTTGCCTTGCGTCTGCAATAATTTTGTCTTTTTTTCTATTGATTTCATCAAGCTTTGCTTTCGCCTCTTCCTGCTGTTTTTGCATTGTAATGCGAATGGCAATAGCTTCGTCACGCTCAGCTTCAGCTTTTTTCTTATCTGCTTCAATGGCGCCGATGACGTCTTCAAACTCGATATCGCCTCGCTCAATCAGCTTAGAGGCTCTTTCTATGAGACTGTCCGAAAGCCCCAGCTTCTTTGAAATTTCAAAAGCGTTGGACTTACCGGGAATGCCGATGGATAGCCTGTAAGTCGGACTTAAGGTTTCCACATCAAATTCCATAGAAGCGTTCTCTACTCCCTCTGTAGAAAGGGCATATTTTTTAATTTCGTTGTAATGGGTCGTGGCAACCGTTACCGCTCCCTGCCTGTACAGGGTTTCCAAAATCGCAATAGCAAGGGCTGCGCCCTCTGTCGGATCCGTACCCGCGCCCAGTTCGTCTACCAACACCAAGGAATGCCGGTCTGCCTTACCCACAATTTTTACGATGTTCTTCATGTGAGAAGAAAAGGTGGACAGGCTCTGCTCGATGCTCTGCTCGTCGCCGATATCCGCAAAAATTTCTGTAAAAATTGGGATTCTGCTCTGACTGCTTGCCGGAATGTGCAGACCGCTTTGCGCCATCATGGAAAGAAGTCCGATAGTTTTCAGAGTGACAGTTTTGCCACCGGTATTGGGACCTGTCACCACCAAGGTCCTGTATCCATCTCCCACCGATACGTTGATTGGAACTACCTTCTTGCTGTCAATCAGCGGATGTCTGCCCCTTCTGATATCAAGCACGCCTTTCGAATCAATGAGGGGTTCCTCTCCCTCCATCTTACGAGAAAGTTTTCCCTTTGCCATAATAAAGTCCAGCTGCAAGAGCAGCTTTTGATTATTTTTAATATCGTGGTAGTGTTCTGCCACTGCTTCAGACAGTTCTTTGAGAATCTTTGCGATTTCACCTTCCTCGGCAAGCTCCAGTTCTCTGAGCTCATTGTTCAGGTTGACAATGACCTGCGGCTCAATAAAGAGGGTTGCCCCTGCCTTGGACTGATCGTGGATAATCCCCGGAAATCTGCTTCGATGCTCCTGCTTAACCGGAATCACATATCTGCCGTCGCGCATGGTAACCAGCGCATCCTGCAAATAGGTTCTGTTATCTGCTGTATTCAAAATATGGTTTAACTTGTTTTTAATTGCGTCATTTTGCCTTGCAATGCTGCGCCTGATATCCCTAAGCGCAGGTGACGCATTGTCGCTCATCTCATCTTCAGACAGAATGCAGCGGTCAATTCTCTCAGAAAGTCTGGGCATTGCCACAAGCAGCTCCGTCATGGAGGAAATTAGCGGCATAGGAGGCAAATCGCTCCCCTTAGTAAAGGAAATAACCCGCTCAGCAATGCGCAGATTGAAAAGAATCTGCAAAAGCTGTTTCATGGTCAATGTGCCGCCTTTTCTTGAAAATTCAACGCTTGAGACGATATCATAGATACCGCCTGTAGGCAGCGCTCCTTTATGCACAATAAGGTCAACCGCTTCCGTGGTTGACCTTAGCTCTTCTGAAATTACCCGTTCATCGGTATAGGGAGAAAGTTCAGAGATGATTTCCCGGGTCATCTCTGAACCTGCCTCGCATTTCAGAAGCTCAATAATTTTGTGATATTCTAACACATCCAGTGCTTTTTTGTTCATAATATATCCTCTATCGATTATTTTTCAGTTTTTCAAGTTCACTCTTGAGCTGAATGTTCTCCATCTGTAAATCGAAAAAGGAATTCTCGAACTCCGTGCATTTGGATTGCAGTTCTTTGAAGCGTTCGTCGCTTTCCTGCTTCTGGTTTTTCATCTCCGCCATATTATCCTTATATTGGGCAAAGTTTTTCTTTGCGTCCTCCCACATCTTCAGATAATACTTGGAGTCGTTTTCCATCTGCTGTTTGGCAGTGCGAAGCAGTTCCACCTCACGCAGTGCCTCAAAGTACTCCTCTGCAATATTTATGGCAGAAAGGATACTGATATTGCCCTGCATTGCGTCTCCGCAAGCTCTGCTGATGAGACGCATTTTGTTATCGACATACTCGGCAATTCTCGTAATTTCTTCTTCGGATTTATCTCCTGCGATTGTGTATTCCTGTCCGTAAATTTTTACAGTTACTTTGCTATCCATATGTTCACCTTTTCTGTATCTTGTGTATTGCTAAAATCAGTTAGAACTCTCTTCGCCGTCATTCTTCCGGCCCTCCCGCCGGACCTCGGACTCTCGCCGTAGAGTGCCACGCACCATTTCTTGGT
>NZ_QWEQ01000025.1 GCF_009936045.1 Emergencia sp. 1XD21-10
CATAGCTTTTTACATCCTCCATTCTTGCGTACCTGACATTTACTTAGGCAAACTGGAATTCACCTTGGCAATTGACCATTTTCTCAAATTTATTATTCCTTTTTATACCAAATTTCACAGTAATTTCTTGATAATAACTTGAATATACCACAGTGACTGATTAAACTATAAATGGAACTTGTGCGTCTTGTGAGGAAACCATGAGACGAAAACTATTATCAATGACGACAGCTGTTATCTGCGGTATTGTTTGCATGCAGTTTTTCGAAAAGATTCAGCTGCCTGCGGCAATTGTCTGTACGGCGGTGTGTGCATTCATCTGTGTAAAGAGCGATAGGGCGCGAAAAAAATTTTATTTACTTCTGCTGGTATCTTTTCTGGCAGGGGGACTTTTGCTGTCTTTAGAAAAGATGGAAGCGGGCAGCAGTCTTTTTTCAAAAAGCTTGGAAAGCGCAGAGAACTTTTCAGCAGTGGTCACCGAGATTGATAAAATTAAAGATGACCAGTATCGCATTTACTGCCAAATCGGTAGGGAAAAGCTTTTGTGCCGCTATTATCAGAGGATAGAACATTACGAACAGCTTCTGGGCTGCACTGTTTCTTTTGCGGCCCAGACAGAAATTCCCCGCAGTGCTTCTAATCCGAGAACCTTTGATTATCAGCTTTACTTAAAATCCAAGGGCATTCATTACATCACCACGCTGGATTCCTTTCGCATTGTACAAAAGCCGGATAGTCTGTTGAGTAAGGGGAAAAGCATAATATTTATAAAGAGGGAACAGCTGATTAAAAATCTTTCTATGTCAAAGTCCGGGGCAGCCGTTCTCAGAGGTATTCTTTTTGGTGACACGAAGGAGCTGGATGAGGAAACCTATGAAGAATTCAGAAAAAATGCAACCGCTCATGTTCTTGCGGTCAGCGGTCTACATATCGGCATGCTATACAGTTTATATTGCGCCATAAATAAAAAGAGAAACAGCAGATTTCTGACAGCAGCTTTTATCGTATTACTTCTTATCTACGGCACAGCTGCCATGTGGTCGATTTCGGTGAACAGAGCGATTTTTCTCATTTTGCTTTCCATGGGAGCAAAATTTCTGCATAGACGGTATGACCTTCTGACTGCTCTTTCAGCAGCAGCTTTTTTTTCTATTCTGAAAAATCCGTATGTGATCTTTGGAGCGGGTTTTCAAATGTCGTTTCTTGCAGTTCTTTCTATGGCATTTTTTGCACCGATACTTCAGCGGTATATGAAAGAAAGTGCAGCGGCAGTCCTCAGCGTGCAGCTGGGGCTTTTGCCATATATGGCATATACTTTCAATGTTTGTTCTCTCGCAGGATTTTTCTGTAATATTCCGGTGGTCTTTCTGGCATCCGTCATTGTACCTCTTGGAACCGGAGCGTTCTTTGTCTATCTATTTTCTGGTATGGTGTTTCCTGGCTGTGGGCAGGTGCTGGAAGGACTGGTACAGATGATGATAAAAGTGAATCATTTTTTTGGTGCAGGTGGAAAATTGGCTTTCGATACAGTTTCGCCGCCGCTCTGGCTGCTGGTGCTGTTTTACGGGTGCAGCTTTTTACTTGCCTCAGAATTTTTTGCAGTCTATTTGCGGAGAAAAAATTGGAAACTTCTGGGTAAAACGGCAAGTCTAATAGGTATAGCGGTGGCAATGACTGCAGTGATAAGTGTAAGCCCTTTTGACAAGGCGCAAGTAGTCTTTGTTGATGTGGGACAGGGCGACTGCATTCACTTAAAAGACGCAGGCGGCAGGCAGGTGCTGTTGGATGGGGGAGGAAGCATTCGATACAATGTTGGCGAAAAGACGTTGAAACCTTATCTTCTAAAAAATGGGATTTCCTCTCTGGATATTGCGGCGGCAACCCATCTTCATACAGATCACTATCTGGGGCTTTGCCAGCTGAAAGAGGTATATTCGGTTGCGCATATGCTGACCAAGGGAAGGGCTGGTCAGAAGATTCGTCTTGGTGACAAGGAATGGATTGAAATCCTTTGGCCTGATAAAAGCTCGTCTTTGGATGAAAGTGATGAAAATCTGAACAGCCTGATTTTTAAAGTACATCTGGAAAATTTTACCGTACTGGTTACGGGAGATATTACCGAGGAAGGAGAGAGGATGCTCCTTGAAAAATATCAGGGGACAGATAAGCTTTCGGCGGACGTTTTGAAGGTAGCGCACCACGGCAGCGCCTATAGCAGCTGTGATGATTTTTTGACAGCAGTACGTCCCCGCATTGCCGTCATCGGTGTTGGGAAAAATAATTACGGACATCCAAGCCAGAAGGTCATTGAAAAATTAAGGAAATCTGATACAATGGTATATAGAACGGATTTAGATGGAGCCGTTGGAATTATAGATAAACGAGGTAAACTTTCAGTATGTACAAAAAACCCGTAAAACACAGTTTTAAGGTCTTCTCAGAGCACTTAAAGAATGAAACTTTTGAGAAGGTTCTTTTGATGTATGGCGTAGAACAGTATCTGGTAAAATGGGCAGTGGAGACACTGGTTAAGAAATATGTCAATCCGGCGACGACGTCTATGGACTATGTACTTCTCGAGGGCGAGGAGGCCTCCTGCAGCAGGATTATAGAAGCTGCTGAGACTTTTTCCATGTTTTCAGCACGCCGCATTGTCTGGGTCAGGAATTTTAAACCTTTGCTGAGCGACAGTGCCAGAGGTTTTTCCAAAGAGGAGATCAAAGAACTTGCAAATTATATTAAGGAAAGCAATGAACAGACTATTTTGATTTTTTCGGCAGAAGAGGTAAAGATGACTACGGTGCTCTCCGCGGCGCTGAAAAAGTCTGCGCAGTGCTATGACTTTGACAAAATAGATAAGGCGGAGTTTTCTTCCTTTGCAAAGAAGCGTTTTAAGCAGGCGGGGGTTGAGATTGGTCCTGCCGTGCTTTCTTTGCTTATCGAGGAAACGGGATATTTTAACAAGGAAAGTGATTACAGACTGTTTCACTTTGCCAATGATATCCAGAAAGTCATCGCGCACAGCGATGGAGTTCGAATCACAGAAGAGGACATCTTGCGCACGGTCAGTGGTGATTTGGAAACTTTCGTCTTCGATATGCTGGATGCGATTACTGCCAACAAAAAGGACAAAGCTTTTCAGATTTTATATAACATTTTATACAGCGGCAAGGATGCGTTTTCTATCATTGGGGTCATTGTATCCCAGTTTGAACTGCTGCTTGCTGTTAAGGAACTGCGGGATGACGGGCTTGATGTTTCCGCTATGCACAAGAAACTGGGCGGCAGCGAATTTCGAATTAAGAAACTGATGCCTTATGCGGGCAAGTATACGCAGAAAAAACTGAAGGAAACGCTGTCAGCGATTTATGAAGTGGACAGGCAGATTAAAATGGGGCTTTTAGACAGTCAGATGGCGTTAGAACTATTTATTGCAGGTATTTAATTTCGAGGAGATTTTGCGGAAATGAACAAACAATTGCGGGCGGATATGATGCTGGTGCTGGTAACCCTTTGCTGGGGCGTATCTTATTATTTGATGGATGTTTCGCTGACAGATATGGGACCGTTTACGCTCAACGCATACCGGTTCTTGGGCGCCTTTGTTATCGGCGGGCTTTTGAGCTTGCGAAAACTGAAAGGTATCAATAAACAGACGCTGAAATACAGTCTTTTAATTGGGTCGGTACTGGTCTTTGTTTATATTGGTGCAACTTTTGGCGTCAAATATACGACTCTTTCAAATTCGGGATTTCTCTGCGCTCTGACGGTGATTTTCGTGCCGATTATAGAAATTCTGGTGCTCAGGAAAAAGCCGCAGAAAAAAATCATCTTTGCAGTGACCATGAGTCTTATCGGTATTATGATGCTGACTTTAAAGGACGATTTTTCTATCAATATGGCAAATCTGCGAGGTGATCTTCTTTGTATTTTAGGTGCGACGGCTTATGCCATCGATCTGATACTGACGGAGAAAGCGGTTTCACATGAAGAGGTTGACGCATTTCAGCTGGGGGTTTTCCAGCTTGGCGTAACCGGCGTTTATATGCTTGTTATGTCGTTTATCTTTGAACAGCCCCATTTGCCGACGACGCCGATGATCTGGGGCAGTGTAATCTTTCTCTCCATATTTTGCACCGGTGTTGCCTTTATCGTGCAGGCAATTGCACAGCAGTATACTACGGCTGCTCACGTGGGCATTATCTTCACCCTGGAACCGGTCTTTGCAGCGGTGGTGGCGTATTTCTTTGCAGGAGAGGTGCTGACTGTAAAATCCTATCTGGGCGCAGTGATTATGATGGCAGCACTTTTTGTAACGGAAATTGATTTTAGCGGAAAGAAGAGGGAGCACGATGAACCAAAGGCTTGAAGCATTGATTTTGCACAGCCACATGATTCTTGATGTGATGCAGAATGCAGTTTGTATTAAAGATACTAAGGGCAGAACTCTTTATACGAATCAGGCGTATGAAAAGATGATTCGGCGCAGCAGCACGGAGCTTGTAGCAGACGGTCAGGATATTTTTGAAAATAATGTCCCCATTGGAAAGGTCATTGTATATCATGATATATCCGATGTTAATCGGTTGAAGCGTGAACTTGATCGTGTGAATCAAAAGTTGCGCAAGGCGCAGACCAGATACACCTTTAAAGATATTATCGGTCAAAGTGCTTGCCTGCTTCATATCGTTGAAACAGCAAAGGTTGCCTCCATGACGCCAGCAACAATTATGCTTAGAGGGGAAAGCGGTACAGGTAAGGAAATTTTCGCCAATGCGATTCACAATAACAGTCCGAGAAGAAATGAAAAGTTTGTTAAAATTAATTGTTCTTCTTTACCGGAGGAGCTGCTTGAAAGTGAATTGTTCGGATACAAGGAAGGTGCATTTACAGGAGCCCTTAGAGGCGGACGCAAGGGGCTTTTTCAGGAGGCTGACAAGGGAACTCTCTTTCTGGATGAGGTTGGTGATGTTTCTCCCAGAATGCAGGTGAAACTGCTGCGGGCGCTGCAGGAAAAAGAAATCATGCCGGTAGGGGCAGTAGAACCAGTTAAAGTCGATGTGAGAATTATTTGCGCTACTAATAAGCCTCTGGAAAAGATGATAGAAGACGGAAGTTTTAGAGAGGATCTCTATTATCGGCTCAATGTATTTCCTTTGCATATTCCGCCCCTTCGGGAAAGGAAGGAGGATATTCCGTTTATCGTTGAATACCTTCTACATCAGTATAATGAATTTTATGGAAGAGATGTTAAGTCGATATCGAGAGAAGCTGTGTCACTTTTGCAGCAGGAGGACTGGAACGGCAATGTCAGAGAACTAGAAAATGTTCTTTCAAGAGCGTTTATTAATCTTGATCCAAGTGCTTCATGTCTTGAGGCGCAAGGGATTGAACAAGCGCTTTTTGGGGAATACAGAGTCATGAAGAAAGTGGAAACGCCTGCTTGTGAAAAAGGCGCAGAGCTTCCCGTAAATTTGCATGAGGCTGTTGAAGAGACAGAGAAAAGGTGCATTTTGCAAGCGATACATGCTTACCATGGTGACAAAAATAAAGCAGCTGTAGCCTTAGGCCTTCCGATCAGAACGTTATATTATAAATGTAAAAAGTATGGAATTTGATTTTGCAATTTGTTGCAAAAACGCAATAATTTGCGGCAATTATTTGCAAAACGGAGCTTGGGTCAGGAAAAATATAGGCTTAAATATTGGAAAACCTGGTAAAAACAAGTTGGCACAGTCCTTGCTATAATATATTGCAAAGAAACTTAACAACTTGCATGATATGCACAAGGAGGAAATGAGATGGATCATAACAAAGCTTTAAACGAATTTGCGGCGCAGTACTATGGACAGTTGTCAAGCGCAGTGTATAACACACCTGTAGAAATCAACCCTCAGGATACAGCGCTGGTTATTATTGATGCGCAAAAGTGTGTAACAAAGGAATATTTTGTAGAAGGCTATCGTGCCATGGGAATTGACACAGAACCTCTGATGCCGATTTTGGATCAGCTGGAAGAGAATACAAATAAGGCGCTTTCAAATATTGAGCGTATTCTTACAGCCTGCAGAGAAAAAGGGATTCGCCCGATTCATGTACGTATTCAATCGCTGCTTCCTGATGGTAAGGACACCGGTAGACTGCACGCATCTGCTGGCATGTATTATCCGCCGGGCGGCATGGCATCGGAGTTTTGCGAGGAAGCAAAACCTCTTGATGGAGAAATTGTTTTGAATAAAACCTGTTCCGGCATCTGTGTGGGAACCCCGATCGACAGGGTAATGCGCAATTTGGGCATTAAAAAAGTAATCGTGGTGGGATTTTATACAGATCAGTGTGTCAGCACTTCTATTCGTGACCTGGCAGACCTTGGGTATGAAGTGGATATGATCGAAGATGCGATGACTGCCATGAGTCAGGAACGTCATGACAGAGCGCTGCAGGGGATCAAATTTATTTATGCAAATTGTGAAACTGCGCAGCAGCTTTTGGAAAGAATTCACAGTTTATAAGATACGGGGCGAAACGGATGAGGCATTTAAAAGAAATAGAAAAACTTGCAAAAGAAAATCATGAAAAGGTGGTTGCTTGGAGACGGAATTTTCACCGCCATCCTGAGCTTTCCTTTGAAGAGTTTGATACATCTGATTATATTGCGGCAGCACTTTCCGATATGGGATACCAAGTGCGCAGGAATATTGGTGGAACAGGGATTATTGCAGATTTGCAAGGCGCAGGGCAAGGCGCAGCAATTGCATTTCGTGCGGATATGGATGCACTTCCAATATTGGAGGAAACAGGACTTCCTTTTGAATCAGAGAAGGCAGGGCTGATGCATGGCTGCGGTCATGACGGACATATGGCTGTTCTTCTGGGTACAGCGCTATTGCTCTCTCAGATGAAGTCGGAGCTAAATGGAACCATCAGATTTATATTCCAACCAGGCGAAGAAGCAAATGGCGGCGCCAAGTGTGTAATTAATGATGGAGGGCTTAAGCATCCGGATATAGAGGGGATCTTTGGACTTCATATGATGCCTGATCTGCCTTGTGGAACCATCGGCATCAAACCGGGACATTTATCTGCGACAGATGATGAGTTTTTAATCAGGGTTCATGGCAAGAGTGCCCATTCATCAGAGCCCGAAATGGGAGTAAATGCAGTAGTTGTGGCTTCTCATGTAGTGACTGCACTGGATTCGATTCTTAGCAGCAATGTGGGGCCTTTTCAGGTTGCAACCTTTTCTATTTGTCAAATACAGGGCGGAGAAGCGATCAATGTAATTCCTGATACTGTAGAAATGAAGGGCATGATTCGCTGTGTGGAAAAAGGCGATAAGATGAAAATTCGTGCTCGTATGCAAGAACTTGTGGAACACACGGCGAGGGCTTTTGGCGGACAAGGTGAAGTTGAATTTATACCGGGATTTCCTTCGGTGAATAATGATGGAATGCTTACGAAACTGGTGATTGATGCAGCAGAACAGGTTTTAGAAAAGAAAGAAGATGTCTATCAAATTGAAAGACCGCATTTGGGTTCAGAGGATTTTGCCTATTATCAGGAAGAGATACCCGGCGTAATGTTTATGCTTGGCTGTGCGCAGGAGGGACAGGAAACGGGGACACTGCACAGCCCGATTCTAAATATCAATGAAGATGCGCTTCTTTATGGAGTGGAAATCTTTGCTGCTGTTGCGATGTCCATGTGCGGAAAATAATCATAGCTTTGCAGGAAAAGAGAAAAAACCTACATTTCATATTTTACAGAAACTGTTTAATATGAAGCGTAGGTTTTTTTATCTGAAATAGGCAGCCGCCTCGGCCTCTTATAAAGCAGGGCTCACTCTTGCATTGACGATCAATATGACAGAGAGGAGCAAAGACAGCATTTCTAGTGGTATTAGCGTCATCGGCAGGATGCAGTGCGTTACATAAAAGTTCATCAGCAAAGCAGGTATAATGAGTGCCAAAATTGAAATTAGAAAGAGCAGCACCTTAATGCATAACCCGATTTTGCAGGCTTTGATATGAAAAGCATTGAATATCCACATGGTCAGGGTCAAATACGGTCTAAAAGCGCATATTTGAAGCAGTGTAGAATCGTAGATATTTGTACTTGGCTGTGCAACATACCAGTTCCACTCTGCGTATGAAATTCTGCGAAGCTGCGGTTCTGGCAGGACATACTCATTCCCATAAAAATACAGCACGCTGAAAAACAGAATTTGTACTAAAAGTATGCTGATTGTTGCAACAATGAACGAAGCAGAAAGTGTCTTGTGTTTTACTTTTTTCATAGAAAAATTATAACATATTTTTGAATAATATGAAAATTAATAGAAGTTATGATGCCATTACTAAAAATGATAATGTTTCATAAGATAGAGAAGATGGCTGAATGTACCCATGAATCAATCTATTAGCAGGACCTGCTGCTTGTTTGTGAAAATACAAACAATTTTCTGTTAATTAATAAATAAATTCTGAACCCATTGCATTCCACTCAAAAAAAAAGTATAATTAAAGCTATAGTTTCAAAATGGGGAAACCACCTTTGTGGACACATCATTTACCACGGAGGTATGCTTGTTTTAACAATTCATGGAAACAGGAGGAAACACAAAATGAGTGAAAAATGTTGTTGCTGCGGCGGAAGTCGAAACGAGCAGTTTAAAGAACTGCAGCCGGTTTTAGACAAGTACGCCAAAGTTCCTGGCAGTCTGATTACGATTTTACAGAAGACCCAGGATATTTATGGATATCTTTCCATCGATGCAATTAATCACATTTCAGAGGCGACCGGCATTAAACCGGCAAAGATTTACGGCGTAGCTACATTCTACGCACAGTTCAGATTACAGCCGATTGGCAAGAATCTGATTATGCTGTGCCAAGGTACAGCTTGCCACGTAAACGGTTCTGAAATGATTGAAGAAGCAGTTTGCGAATATTTAGGCATTCAGGATGGAGAAACTACCGAAGACGGTATCTTCACTCTGAACAATGTAGCCTGTCTTGGCTGCTGCTCTTTAGCACCGGTCATGATGATTCAGAGCGCTGACGGAGATGAAACCTACGGAAATCTTACCAAGGATAAAGTAGTGCAGATTCTGGCTGAAATCAAAGAAAGAGCTTAGGAGGTGCGAGTGTGAAAGTAATTATTGGACAGGGCAGCTGCGGTATTGCCACAGGTGCAAAGAAAACCCAAGCTGAATTTGAAGCCCAGATTGCAAAGCAGGGCGTAAACGTAGATATCGATTTTACTGGCTGCGTTGGTACTTGTTATCTGGAACCGATTGTAGATGTTTATGATGATGCTGGTAAAATGACCAGATATGTCAAGGTACAGCCTGAGAAAGTCGAAAAGATTGTAGAAGAGCATTTAAAAGGTGGAAAGCCTGTTGAAGAATACGCTATTTCTGCTGAGGATGAACAGTTCCTCGAAAAACAGAAGAGAGTCGTTCTCAGACACTGTGGTCTCATCAATCCTGAAAAGATTGACGAATATCTGGCAGTGGGCGGCTACGAAGCAACAAAAAAGGTTGTTACTTCCATGACCCAGGATGAAGTTATTGAAGAAATCAAGGTTTCCGGTCTCAGAGGCAGAGGCGGCGCAGGATTCCCAACTTGGTTCAAGTGGAATGCGGCAAAAGGAAACCCTGGAAAGAACAAATACATCGTATGTAATGCTGACGAAGGTGATCCAGGTGCATTCATGGACAGATCTGTCCTGGAAGGCGACCCGCACGCACTGATTGAAGGTATGATTATCGGCGGTTTTGCTATGGGCGCTACCGAGGGTATTATCTACTGTCGTGCTGAGTATCCGCTGGCGATTAAGAGACTGGAAAACGCCATGGAACAGGCAAGAGAAAAGGGATTCCTGGGTAAGGATATCTTTGGATCTGGCTATGACTTTGACCTCAGAATCAAAGCTGGCGCCGGCGCATTTGTCTGTGGTGAAGAAACTGCGCTAATCGCCTCCCTGGAAGGTGAGAGAGGTATGCCTAGACTGAAACCTCCTTTCCCTGCAGCAAAGGGGTACTGGCAGCAGCCGACCAACATCAACAATGTAGAAACCTTCGCTAACGTGCCATGGATTATCGCAAACGGCGGAGCAGCCTTTGGAGCAATGGGTACAGAGCAGTCCAAGGGAACTAAGGTATTCGCTCTTGCTGGTAAGATTAAGAAGGGCGGACTTGTGGAAGTTCCAATGGGTCTTCCTCTGAAAGACGTTATCTTTGGTATCGGCGGCGGTATCAAACAGGATAAGCAGTTTAAGGCTGTTCAGATGGGCGGACCTTCCGGCGGCTGTATTCCGGCTGATTTGATTGACACTCCGGTTACATACGAAGACATCAACAAGACCGGCGCCATCGTAGGTTCCGGCGGTATGATCGTTATGGACGAAGACACCTGCATGGTAGACATGGCAAGATACTTCCTCGACTTTACAAAGAAAGAATCCTGCGGAAAATGTAATTACTGCAGAATCGGTACCAAGAGAATGCTGGAAATCTTAGAAAGAATCACTGTCGGCGAAGGTAAAGACGGCGATATCGAGCTGCTTGAAGAGCTGGCGGCTAAGATTAAGGACGGCGCAATGTGCGGTCTGGGTCAGACAGCGCCGAACCCAGTTCTGACTACCATCAAATATTTCAGAAACGAATATGAAGACCATATTTACAATAAAAAGTGTACCGCTAAAGCATGTAAGGAACTGATTTCTTTCGAAATCACTGACGCATGTAAGGGATGTACCCTCTGCTCAAAGAAGTGTCCTGTCGGCGCGATTAGCGGAGAAGTAAAGGGTCAGCATGTTATTGACCAGACTAAGTGTATCAAGTGCGGCAAGTGTGCAGAATCCTGTAAGTTTGGCGCTATTGAGAAAAAGTAGGGAGGAGGAATACACATGAATAAATTCAGAATGAATATTGATGGCAAAGAAGTATTTGGACTTCCTGGACAGACCATTTTAGAAGTGGCCAGAGATAATGATATTTTTATCCCTACTCTTTGCTATGATGAAAGAACTACCATTTACGGAGCTTGCGGACTTTGTGTTGTAGAAGTAGAAGGAAACCCTAAACTCTGCAAGGCTTGCGCAACTACAGTTGCTCCTGGCATGGTAGTAATGACAAATACAGACAGAGTCGTAGAGTCCAGAAAGACTAACCTGGAGCTTTTGATTTCCAACCATAACGGTGACTGCAAAGCGCCTTGTGCACAGGCATGTCCTGCAGGAACTGATTGTCAGGGGTATGTGGGTCTGATTGCAAACGGCGAATTTGAAGCTGCAAACGAGCTGATTAAGGATAGAATTCCGCTTCCTGCTTCCATCGGCCGTGTATGTCCGCACCCTTGTGAAGACGCTTGCAGAAGGGGTCTTGTAGATGAACCGATCAGCATTGCTGCCCTGAAGCGCTTTGCTGCTGATTACGACATGATGGAGGATGTTGTATTTGTTCCTGAAATCGAAGATGAAACTGGCAAATCCGTAGCCATTATCGGCGGCGGCCCGATGGGTCTTTCCGCAGCATATTTCCTGAGACAGAAGGGGCACGAAGTAACTATCTTCGACGCAATGCCGAAGCTGGGTGGTATGCTTCGCTACGGTATTCCTGAATACAGACTGCCGAAGGAAGTACTAGATGCAGAAATTGAAATCATCGAATCCATGGGCGTTGAAATCGTACCGAACTGCAAAGTCGGTGAAGATTTATCCTTTGATACAATCAGAGAAGACTACGATGCAGTGCTTCTTGGTATCGGCGCATGGGTATCCACCGGCGTTGGCTGTCCGGGAGAAGACGCTGACGGCGTCATCGGCGGTATCGACTTCCTGAGAAAGGTTGTTAGAAATCAGCACATCGACTTCGGTGAAAAGGTTGCCATCGTCGGCGGCGGTAACACTGCAATGGACGCTTGCAGAACTGCTGTAAGACTGGGTGCTAAAGAAGTTTATAACATTTACAGAAGAACCAAGGACGAAATGCCTGCTGACAGAATTGAGATTGAAGAGGGTGAAGAGGAAGGCGTAATCTTTAAGAACCTGACCAACCCACTGGAAATCATCAAAGATGAAAAGGGTCATGTAAAACAGATGGTACTGCAGGTAATGGAACTGGGTGAGCCTGACGCTTCCGGCAGAAGAAAGCCGATTCCGGTAGAGGGCAAAACGGAAACCATCGATGTAGATACTGTAATTCTGGCAATTGGTCAGGCAGTAGATGCGAGCGCTTTCGATGTAGATAAGACTAGAAAGAATGCTATCGCATACGATCCTGACACCTTCATGACCAGCATTCCTGGCGTATTTGCAGGCGGTGACTGCGGTAATGACAAGATCTCCATCGCAGTAGAAGCTATTGCTGATGCTGGTAAAGCTGCAGTTGTTATCGACTCCTACTTGAACGGCGAAGCTGTAAGCTATGAAAAACCGTTCTTTGTAGAAAGAGATGATATAACTGAAGAGACTTTTGAAGATAGGGAAAGACTCTGTAGAGAGAAAGCTGATCAGCTTTCTGCCGCAGAAAGAAAGGATAACTTCTCAGAAGTAATCTTTGACGGATTAACTGAAGATCAAGCGCTGGCAGAGGCTTCCAGATGTCTGGAATGCGGCTGTCACGACTACTTCGAATGTAAGCTGATTGACTACGCAAACGAATACGATGTAGAACCTGAAAGATTTGCAGGAGACAAGAACATGATCGAGTTTACCGATGATCATCCGTTCATCGTGAGAGACCCGAACAAGTGTATCCTTTGCGGACTTTGCGTAAGAGTCTGCGACGAGGTAATGGGCGTAGGCGCACTGGGTCTTGTACAGCGTGGTTTTGATACTGTTGTAAAACCGAACTTGGAAAAACCGCTGGCAGAGTCCGGATGCGAATCCTGCGGTCAGTGTGTCAGCGTTTGCCCAGTAGGCGCACTACAGGAAAGACAGACTGTACAGAAGGAAGTTCCTCTTGATGCTGAAATTACAGAAACAACTTGTGCATTCTGCTCTGTTGGCTGTACTTTAGATTTAGAATCCTATGGCGATATGTTGATTAAGGCAAATCCTTCTAAAGAAGGTTATGTCAATGCCGGCATCTGCTGCGGAAAAGGCAAGTGGGGCTTTGATGTGGCTGTATTAGAAGATAAAGAAGTGGATCCGCTTGTAAAAGACGGTGGTGACTTCCGCATGACCGATTATCATGAGGCTATCGTGATGGCGGCCAAGAAACTGGAAGCAGTAAAAGTTAGAAATGGAGCTGATTCTATCGCAGTTGCGATTTCTGACAGATACACCAACGAAGAAGCATACGCAATGAAGAAGTTTGCTCGCATTGCAGGCGCTAAGACTTTCTGTTTCAACACCAGAAAGAATGCGCTGGATGATGTACTTGGGCTGGATGCTTCTCCAAATACCATCGATGAACTTCTGTCCACAGAAGTGATTCTGGTACCTGGTTTCATCAAGAAGAACAATCCTGTAATCTGGAACAAGATCAAGCAGGCTGCTGAAGCAGGCGCTAAGGTAGTTGCCATCAATACACCGGAAGCGCAGACTTCTTATGCTTTTGCAGAAAAGGTTATCGATACAGACAATAGCACTGCTTTCTTAAAGGGTCTGGCAAAAGCTCTGATTGACATGGGCAAGAAGAGCGATGCTGAAGGCTTTGACGCATTTGCAGCTTCCGTTGCAGACGCTGTAGTTTGCGATGAAATTAAGGCAGTTGCTGAAATGTACGCAAAAGCAAAGAAGGCTATGATTGTCTTCCAGCAGAACGTGCTGTCCTATGAAGCAGCAGCCCTGGTTGCTGAAATTGCGCAGCTGTCCGGTCACATCGGAAAACCTAGAGACGGTATCTTAGCAGTGAAGCCAAAGAATAACTCTCAGGGGCTTGTGGACATGGGCATTCGTGCAGGAGCCGAAGCTATGGAAGGCGTAAAAGGTCTTGTTATCTTCGGTGAAGATCCTGCAGCAGCTGGATTTGACCTGGCTGGACTGGAATTCCTGATGGTTTCCGATATTTACATGACTGAAACTGCAAAGAAAGCAGATGTATTTATTCCGGGAACTGGTGCAGCAAGCACTGACGGCACTTTCACCAATACTGAAAGAAGACTGCTGCCGGTTGAAGCCGCAATTGTGGAAGATGTTGACTTAAGCAACTGGGAAATTGCGGCAGAACTCGCAAATGTATTCGAAGAAGAATTTGGCTTCGAAGACGAATCAGATATTTCTCTGGAAATGGATGATACACTGCCGCTGTATAAGTATGCTGAAATCGGTGAAGTACTGGGCGGCGTACTGGCACCTGTAAATCCTGTGTTTATCCCTGCGGCTGATGCAAAGATGGTAGATGAATTGCCATCAACTGACGCCCTGATGAACATCATGAATGAAAGATTACCTGAAGTCGTATCCCCAACCGCGTAAGAGGTTGGCGGAACGTCTCATGCGAGGTGCGACCAAGAAAACAAGCGAAAGCGAAGTTTGATTGGAATCGCACTACTGCGGAAGCCGTGCCTGCAACGCGCTAACGAAAGTTAGATGCGGCGCCAGGCAGCGAAGGTTGTTTCGGCAACTTTTGAAAGAAAATAGTAAGATAAAAACACTGCTGTCTCAAAGAAGAACGCTGGGACAGCAGTGTTTTATTGTTCATTAGTTATTCAGTTCCTCAAATAGTTGCTCTTTATAGACAGGATCCTTTAGTGCCTTTCTAAGGTCTTCGATCCGATCTTGGTTCAGAAGGTATTCTATCAGTTTCTTCTCAGATTCGGCTTGCATTTTTTCAGCTTCAGCCTGTTTTTTCTCGACTTCAGCCTGCTGCCTTTTAGCTTCAACAACCTGCAGAGCCTTTTCAGATTCTTCCAGCATTTGCTTGCATTTTTCAAATGCGGTGGCGGTTCGTACCCATTCATCGTAAAGTGTCATTCTGCTCCGCACCTCCTTTTCGTTTTCCATGGTTTTCACTGCGCTTTGCAGGCGCAGCAGCCATGAATCTGACTTTGGCACAATATCTTCTTCCAGATACTGAAATAGATTTTTTAATTGGCAAGGAATATCGTCTTTGCTGCACTTACTGTTTAGAAATATTGTAACTTGACCGTCATCTAAATGCAAGTGATTTTTATCGTCAATCATTTGAAATGAGTAGATGGGCTCATCTTGCCCAAGCAAATCAAATAAACAGATAAAGATGACATATCCCGGTCTAAGCTCCCTATATTCCTGACCACGCGCAAGAGAATCGACCGCTGCAACAGCGTGATAGTAGCGACTGCGCTGAGGAAGTTCTTTGGTATCGGCAGCTTGACATTCCACATCAAACCAGGTGTCGTCATCTTCAAACAAGACGTCGAAACGAACTGATTTTGCGTATGGATTAATCATAATGGAATGCTCAGTGTGGAGAATCGTCTCCGCTGAAAAGATTTGAATTTCATCTTCGTAGTCGTGAAGATGAAGCCTGCGAACCCTTTTTTTCGGCAAGATGCGGGCGAGAAGACCTCGGAATAGCTCCTCATCTTTCATGACCGTGCTGAACATAACCGGATTACAAAGGGCGCTGGGTGTTTTTTTCTTTGTCATAATTGACCTCGTTACATAAAAAGAACGGCTGGTAAAGCCGTTCTCATCAAAAAATATAAAATGTAGAAATAGAAAAAGGCAAGAGGGCAGATGCGAAAATCGCAGAAGGTCCAACTCGCCTTGTACCATAATATTATATCACAGATTCCCGGCTTTGTTCCAAAAAATATCTGACAAGTTAGGAGCGGCGGGTAGAAGCAACCTGCAGCGGGATAAAGAACAAAATATGTGGATAACTTCCTTGTTGACAAATTTTAAAAAACGTGAAATGATTGAAATCACTAATGTACAAGCTGTAAAGTTTTCCACATGAATAAGTTGAAAAAATTGTATACGATTTGGAAATAATTGTGCATAAGGTGTTTGGTGGTGTATTTTCTGCCAGATTTTTGGTGTGGAAAATTCCTTTAGCAAATGAAAGAAGAAAGGGGATTTTGTCCGGTTTTCGAAAAAAGATATTTCTGAATTTATGTTAGATTATAAAACTAAACTTGTGTTAAAAAATAAACTTTTCGAATATTTTTTGTATACTTTGACAAAAAATGAGCTGGATGCTATAATATAACATGTAATATTTTGGAGCATTTAGGTTTCAGAAGGAAATGAATGGAGGTTAGTTTGAATGGATAGACTTTACGTGAAGTCGAAGGACCGTGCCCAAAGAGCGGTAGAAGGGCTTTACAAAGATTTGGAGCGCAGAATTGCAGCAAGTCCGGCAGGGCAGTGCCCTGTAGATATGGCGGCAGCGTTTTTAAAGCTATGCCATGCACAGAGCTGCGGCAAATGCGTTCCATGCAGGACAGGACTTGGACAGCTGCAGAATATGCTGGAAGATATTCTGTCCATGGACACGAATTTGGATTTGAGCATTTTAGACACGCTTGAGAGAACTGCAAAGGCCATCAAGGTGTCTGCGGATTGCGCCATTGGCTTTGAAGCAGCGTCTATGGTACTGCGCGGTTTGGAAGGCTTTAGAGAAGACTACGAGTCTCATATTCTCAACCACGCCTGTGCAGATAATGTAATCAATCATAGAGAATCCGTACCATGCAGAGGAGCCTGTCCGGCGGGTGTAGATGTTCCCGGCTATACAGCGCTTGTTCATGCGGGAAGATATGACGATGCGGTACGCCTTATCAGAAAAGATAATCCGTTCCCAACGGTATGCGCGCTGATTTGTGAACACCCTTGTGAGGACAAGTGCAGAAGAAATATCATTGATGCGCCGATTAATATCAGAGGCCTGAAGCGCTTTGCAGTGGACAACTGCTCCAAAAGCGTACCGGTTCCGGAGAAAATGGATCACACAGGAAAGAAGATTGCAGTAGTTGGCGGCGGTCCGTCAGGACTTTCCGCAGCATATTTTTTATCCATCATGGGTCACGATGTAACAGTATTTGAAAAAAGAGCCCAGCTTGGAGGTATGCTTCGTTACGGGATTCCAAGCTATCGCTTGCCGAGAGAAAGACTGCAGTGGGATATTGACGCCATCGCGTCCACTGGCGTAGAATTCCGCACAGACTCTGACGTGGAGTCCGAGGAAGCCATCAGGGAGATCAAAGAAAACTACGATGCTATGTATTTGTCCATCGGTTCCCACAACCATAAGAACCTGGGCATTCCGGGCGAATACGCAAAGGGCGTAGTGCCTGCTGTGGAGATGCTCCGAGGTATTGGCGATGATGCAATGCCGGACTTCAATGGAAAATCTGTTATCATTGTCGGCGGCGGAAATGTTGCCATGGATGTAGCCAGAACAGCCAAGAGGTTGGGTGCCAGTGAGGTATGCATCGTTTACAGAAGGAGACGGGACGACATGACGGCACTGCCTGATGAAATCGGCGGTGCAGTAGCTGAAGGCTGTCAGTTGATGGAATTAATGGCACCGTCTGAAATTATTGTAGATAAGAACGGCAATGTTAAGGGGCTTTATGTGCAGCCGCAGATTGCAGGTGAGGCAGATAAGTCCGGAAGACCAAGACCCGTGGCAGCGGATCTGCCAAGAGTAAAAATGCGGTGCGATATTGTTATTTCTGCCATCGGACAAGCTACAGACTTTACATTCTTTGAACAGTATGGGGTGCCGGTATTCAGAGGAAATATCAAAACAGAGAAATCCAGCGTTGTAGACAAAGTGCAGGGCATTTATGCTGGAGGAGATTGCGTAACTGGTCCGTCGACCGTAATCAATGCTGTAGCTGCTGGTAAGGTTGCAGCAGCCAATATTGACAATTACCTCGGATATAATCATGAGATTACAGTAGATATAGACATTCCTGTACCGCCAGTGCAGGATCAGAAGGCAAGAGGCAGAATTGAATTAAAAGAACGATATGCTTCAGAACGAGGTGGCGACTTTGGCGCAGTAGAACTTCCAATGACCAGAGAGGAATCTCTGGCAGAATCATCAAGATGTCTGCGCTGCGACGCCTGCGGATTTGGTTCATTTAGAGGAGGCAGAATAGAAAAATGGTAAAGTTAAAAATTGATGGGCAGCAAATTGCAGTACCTGCTGGTACTACAATTTTAGATGCTGCTGCAAGAGTAGGAATTAAAATTCCACATCTCTGTTATTTAAAAGATATCAATGAAATCGGCGCCTGCAGAGTCTGTCTGGTCGAGAAAGTCGGCATGGAAAAGCTGGTCACCGCTTGTAATACAGAAGTAGAAGAGGGTGTTGAGATTCTGACTAACAGCCCAAAGGTCAGAGAGGTTAGACGAATTAATGTAGAATTGATTCTTTCAGATCATGACTGTAAATGTGTCCAGTGCGTCAAGAGCGGAAACTGTACCTTGCAGAAGATTGCCAATGACCTTGGCATTATTGAACAGCCTTATAAAGATGTACATGAAAAGACAAGATGGGATTTTGAATTGCCGCTGATTCGTGAAGCATCCAAGTGTGTGAAATGTATGCGATGTGTACAGATTTGTGATAAAGTGCAGGGATTGAATGTCTGGGACATTAATGGTTCTGGCTATAGAGCTTCTGTGGGGGTATCCAATAATCGCAAGATAACAGAAGCGGATTGTGCTCTTTGCGGACAGTGCATTACCCATTGCCCGGTAGGTGCGCTTAGAGAAAGAGATGATTTGCGTCTTCTCAGAGACGCTCTTGCAGATCCTGAGAAAATCACCATGGTACAGATTGCGCCAGCGGTGAGAACTGCCTGGGGCGAGGGAATCGGTATTTCCAAGACAGAGGCGACCACCGGAAAAATGGTCAGCGCATTGCGCAGAATTGGATTTGATTATATCTTTGACACTACATACAGCGCGGACCTTACAATTATGGAAGAGGGCAGCGAATTTATCGAGAGATTTACCCACAAGGAGCAGTATAGCTGGCCGATGTTTACTTCTTGCTGTCCGGGGTGGGTTCGGTTTGTCAAAACCCAGTATCCGGAATATGTGAAGAATCTGTCTACGGCAAAATCACCGCAGCAGATGTTTGGGGCGATGGCAAAGACTTATATCGCCCAGAAGCTGGGCATTAATCCGGATAAAATTTTCTCCGTCTCCATCATGCCGTGTCTTTCCAAGAAATATGAAAAGGGCGTGTCGCAGGTAGATGATGCAGGTCATGGAAAAGATGTGGATTTAGTACTGACCACCAGAGAGATGGACAGACTGATTCGTGCTGATAATATCCAGGCTCATGACCTGAAAGAGGAAGAGTTTGACGAAATCTTTGGAGAAGGATCTGGAGCAGGGGTTATCTTCGGCGCTACAGGCGGCGTCATGGAAGCGGCTCTTCGAAGTGCATATTTCCTTATAACAGGTGAAAATCCGGAAGTCGACAGCTTTAAGAGCGTTCGCGGGATGGACGGCTGGAAGGAAGCCACCTTTGAAATCAAAGGCATGAAGGTAAAAGTGGCAGTTGCCAGCGGTCTAGGCAATACCGGTAAACTGATGGAGGCGATAAAGCGGGGAGAAGTTGATTATGACTTTGTTGAGATCATGGCATGTCCCGGTGGCTGTGTCGGTGGAGGCGGACAGCCGGTCAAAGATGGCTATGAGTTTGCAGAAGCCAGAGGAGAAATCCTCTATGGACTGGACAAATTCTCAAATCTCAGATTTTCTCATGAAAATTCAGCTGTGCAGCTTACCTATGAGGAGTTCCTGGGAGAGCCCAATTCCCATAGAGCACATCAGCTGCTGCATACCAATTTAGAAGATTGGGATTTAGAGATGAACAGATAATTAAAGTAGGCTGCCTTGATATTATTAGGGCAGCCTCGCTGTTTCTACACCATTTTGGGATAAAATTGCGATTATGGTGCACTTTGATTTTTGGCGATTATAAAATCTGCACCATTTTTTCTTAAATCGATAGAAATGGTGCGGGAAAAAGATGCGATATTGCCGTGCAATTACAGATTCGTAAGATATTGGAAATATATCACATTTGTATGCGCACTTGAAATTCCATAATATACCAGTAAATTTCAAAAATGGAATTAGTAAAGAATCCCAACCTAGAAAAACTGCACCATGACATGGCCTTTTAGTCAAAATGGTGCAGTTTTTTATTCGGACTGATTTCAACTCCCACCATTGGTTAGTTTTCAAAGAAAATGGTGCGGAAACAGATTTATAGATAATGATATTTTTTTCGATTGAGAACCAGGCAGGTGACAGTAACTGCCAGCGTTAATATTTCTGCGGTAATTCCGGAAAGCCAGATGCCTGTAAGTCCCAGAAGCAGTGGCAGAGTCAGGATGATGGATACCTGGAATACCAGCGTTCTAAGGAATGAAATCAGCGCAGAGAGCGGGCCATTGTTCAGCGCAGTAAAGAAGGAAGAACCGAAAATATTCATTCCGCAAATCAGGAATGACATGGCGCAGATACGGAATCCTTGGCAGGTCATTTCAAAGAGAGTCTTGTCGTAGCCGACAAAGATGGTAGCAAGCGGCACAGCTAGAAGCTCTGCCAGACATACCAGTACAATGCCGCAGCAGATGATGGCGCGGGTGCTTTTTTTAAACAGATTTTTTAGTTCTGCATGATTTTCTGCGCCGTAATTATAGCTGACAATCGGTGCGCAGCCCATACTATAGCCCAGATAGATAGCAGCAAAGATGAAGTTTACGTACATGATTGTGCCGTAGGCAGCAACACCGTTTTCTCCTGCAAAACGCAGCAGCTGCAGATTGTAAAGGGCACCGACAAGGGAGGAGGAAAAACTGCTTAAAAGCTCTGAAGAACCGTTGGTGCAGGCTTTTAACAGTGCCTTTGGATAGAATTTAGTTCGAGTCAGTGCAAGCAGGCTGTTGTTCTTCCTTGCAAAGTAAACGATTGGGAAAATGCCTCCAAAGATTTCTCCGATGGCAGTAGCGATTGCCGCGCCTGCAATACCCCAGTGAAATACCGCAATGAACAGAAAGTCAAACAACATGTTGAGGACGCCGGAAATAATGGAGACGTAAAGTCCCAGCTTCTGTTTTTCAGCAGCGACAAAAAAGGTCTGAAAGGCGCACTGCAGCATAAAGCAGGGCAGTGAAATCAGCATAATGCGGCAATAAAGCACGCAGTATTCCAGCAGTTCACCTTCTGCGCCCAGCAGAATGGATATGGGGCGGACAAAAATCTGTGCCACTAGGGAAATGGTGACGCCGCCGATGATTAAAGCGTAAATCAGCATGGAAAAATACTGATTGGCAAGATCCTGTTTCTTTTCTCCTAAGGTTTTCGCAACGATGGCGCTGCCGCCGGTACCCAGCATAAAACCAATGGCGCTGAGCGCTCCGAAAATTGGCATAATCAGGTTGACTGCAGCGAAAGCTGTTTTGCCCACAAAGTTGGACACGAAAAGACCATCGATAATTGAGTAAATGGATGTAAAAATCATCATGACGATAGATGGCAGGACAAAGAGAAAGAGTTTTTTATATGTGAAATGTTCTGATAGTTGTATTCGCATGTAGAATCCCTCCTTTTGCAATTTAGGTATATGTTATTTCAAGGATGCAACTTCCTGACGCAAGTTGCCAAGATACCTGCGCATGAGCTGCAGCAGTACCTCGCCGCTATCACCCAGCGCAGAAAACGCACGCATTTCCATACCCATGACAGGGAGAATTTTCTCTTCAACAATCTTATGCCCGCTGTCTGTCAGATAGATTTGCAAATTACGGCCTTTGCCTTTTTCCAAATAAATATAGCCGTTTGATTCCAGTTTGCGGATGGAGGAATTGACGGTCTGCTTACTGAGATAGGAATTGTCGCAGATGTCTTTCTGCGTGCAGCCTTCTCCCAGACAGCACAAATCGTAGAGAATGCTGATTGCGCTGTTGCAGGAGCCAAGACGCATGGCGACTTCCCTGTAAATATCGCTTTCTTCCTTATATAGACGGTTGAACTCCAAAAATTCTGGACTTAAAACTGTTTTCATCAAAAAAACCTCCTGTATGAACTGTCGCTTGCCGTAAGCAGCGAAAACTGAGACAAGTCCGAAATCGGACTTTTGACAACAATATATAGTATAGTCCGAAGTCGGACTCGTGTCAAGAGGAATTTTACCGTGTATAATCGCGCAAGAAGACTACAAGATAGAAATTTGTATTTTATAACAAAAGAAAAGGCATTTTACAACACGGCAAACGCATGAAAACTTTCGCGGCTTTGTTCGTGAACTTTGCACGCCATGTAGATGTACTTTTTTCTTTAATATGGCGCTGACCATGGATGAAACGCCACATTTAATCCTATTTTAAAACGTAGCGGCGCGGTGTGAAAGAAATGCGCCATGTTCCGCTTTTATTCCTTGAAACATGGCGGTAATTACCCCTTCGCCTGCTCAACAGCGCCATAACTATGGAAAAAGTTTTAAAATATGGCGTTCCAGAGGTGTCTTACGCCAGAGTTACGGGAAAAGCTTTAGAATATGGCGTTTTTGAAGTACCTCACGCCATAATTTTGAAAAAAGCTTTAGAATATGGCGTGCTATTCGGCAAGGAACCTGTTCAGCTTTCAGATTTCATGCGTTTGCCGTGCTTTTTACAAGAAATCCTATTGACAGCACTAAAAGCCATGATAGAATGATACTGTAAACACAAGAGAAAGAAGGTTAGGAAAATGGAACAGAGGATACTGGATACTATGCCGCAGGTAAAGGCTTATTTTGAAGCGCATCGTGCAGAGTTTCTGCAGGATTTAGCAGCGTTAATCGCTATAGATAGCCAAAGAACAGAGGCGAAAGAGGGTATGCCTTACGGGGAAGGTCCGGCGCAGGCGCTGGCAAAAACGCTGGAAATTGCCGCAGGCTATGGACTTTACACGGAAAACTGGGAGAATTATGTAGGCATAATTCAGCTGGACGACAGCAAAGAGCGGAAATTGGAAATCCTGGCGCACTTGGACGTCGTGCCGGAGGGTAAAGGCTGGACAGTAACAGAGCCTTTTGTGATGAAAGAAGTGGACGGAAAAGTATACGGCAGAGGAACCGCTGATGATAAGGGACCAGCGCTTGCTGCCATTTACGCACTTCGCGCGATTAAGGAACTGGGAATTTCTCTGCAGCAAGGGGTCCGGGTTGTAGTCGGCTGCGACGAAGAATGCGGCAGTTCTGATTTGGACTACTATTGGACAAAGACAAGCCCTGCGGAGATGACATTCTCACCAGATGCGGATTATCCTTTGATTAACTTGGAAAAAGGGCATTTCGGTGTGAAAATTAATGGAATTCTGCCAAAACAGACAGGCGTTGTAAAGATTCAATCGGTGCAGTGCGGTACCAAGAGCAATGTGATTCCGGCAGACGCGGAGGCTGTGATTTCTGGTGTTTGTGAAGAAGAGATGCGAAAGCTCCTTGCGCAGCTGGCGGAAGAAACCGGTGTAGAAACTGCGCTTGCATCTGAGGGCACACAGCTTCACGTTGCCTTAAAAGGCACTGCCGCCCATGCAGCAGATCCTGACGCAGGCAACAATGCGGCGACAGCAATGTTGCAGCTACTAGCGAAACTGCCGGAGGCAGATTTTGCAATGCTTAAGGCGCTGCACGAAATCTTTCCCCATGGCGATGGTCACGGCAGATCTGCAGGCATTTACGGACAGGATGAGGAATCCGGTGAAATCAGTGTGTCCTTTAATATTTTGAACATCGATGAAACGGGAAATCTCTTTGCAGAGGTGGACAGCCGGACGCCGATTTCCATGAGCGAACCTGATTTTGCGCCGTTGCCTGAGAAACTGAAGTCAGCCGGTTATGCAGCAGAGACCAGTATTAGCGCGCCGCATTATGTATCGCCGGATACACCGCTTGTCAAGACACTGCTTGCGCATTATGAAACATGGTTCGGTGAGAAGGGAGAATGTATCGCCATCGGCGGCGGTACTTATGTGCACGGACTTCCGGGCGGCGTTGCTTTTGGCTGCGCTAAGCTGGGTGTGGATAACAAAATGCATGGACCGGATGAGTTTGCGGAAATTGATCAGCTACTGGTAAGCGGAATGCTGTTTGCGACCGCGATTTATGATTTGTGTAAATAAGGATGTAATGACTTAGTGCAAAAAACGGGAAATCTTTTCTGAGATTTTCCCGTTTTTTTCTTTAATATGCTTTCTTGTTTTCATAGTAATCTATTACAAATCGATAGAATGGGTGAGCTTCAATCTTGGGACGATTTGCGCTGTAAACCAAATAAAAAGTCAGCTGATGGTTGTTTGCAGGAGCTTGAAAGGGCAGTGCACAGAGATGAGGATACTGGTTCAGAATAGGAGCACAACGACTCTGAGGCGCAAGAGAGAAGTCTCCCGGTTTTGTAATCATGGACGGAAGGAAATTGCTATTGCAGACACTGGAGGAAATCTTTAGAGACGCCGGAAAAATTTCAATCTGATCAGCAGAGTAGGTAATCAGATGACCGTCAGCAAGATCCTCCGCATGGATGATCTCTTTTTTTGAAAGAGGGTCCGTACGGAACAGCAGGATGGATAAGGAGTCAGAAAACAGCGGGGCGAAGCCTATTTGCTGTAAATTGTTTAACGCACCTGTAGTTGCATGAAGGAAATAAAAATCAATTTCTTCTGAAAGAAGTTTGCTGAACGCAACATTATTTACCATGGTGTCATTTATAAAATTGACTGTCCAGTGAGGATTTGAAGACATAAAAGCGGAGACTACCTGCGGCAACTCTGAATAGATTGCCAGCGAAAGCAGGGCAATATTAATACTACCGCCCTCTTGGTGGGTCGAAGAAAAGCTTTCCATTTTGTGGAGAAATCCTTTCCATTGTGCAATTAGCACGCTGGCATTTTCTACAAAGTGGTGTCCGGCATCGGTTAGTTCTACACTGCGGTTGTTTCTCAGGAAGAGTACCATGCCTAGTTCTTTTTCGACTCTGGTAATTCTTTGGGATACGGCAGACTGGGTTAGGAATAGTTTTGCTGCCGCTTTAGTGATGCTCTTTTCTTCCGCCACTGACAAGACGCAGAGAATATCCTGCATATCGATCATTTCAGACAATCCTTTCTTATCATTAATCTATTTTACGATGCCATTATAAATGATAAATTTACAAAAGGCAAGGAAAGACGTAAACTTTACTTAAAACAACATGTTATTGAACACATCAGTCGTCGCCAGCGAGATTGATAGAGTCAAAACTTTGAAACGAAAGGAAGCTTAGATGGAAAAGAAATTAGCAATTCAGTGCGGTAGACTGCTGCAGCCAGACGGTACTTATAAGGATAGGCAGACCGTGATTGTAGAAAAGAATAAAATAAGAGAAGTGCGGGATGGTTTTATCGCCTCTGCAGACTGTCAGATTATAGACGCAAAGGATAAGTGGGTGACACCAGGGCTTATTGAATCCCACGGTCACCTGGCAACAGGGAATGACACCAATGAGATGGCAACAAATCCAGTTAGACCATTTTTTTCGGTTAGAGAAGCAATCAGCCCAATAGATCCCGCCATCGCAAAGGTGCGCGGCGGCGGTTTTACTACATACTGCATTTTACCGGGTTCAGAAGCTTTAATCAATGGCACCGGTGTGACGATAAAACTAAAAGATGCGGCAGTCGTCGATGAGATAGAATTGGCAGAGTGTCAGCCACTGAAGCTGGCGCTGGGAGACAATCCTAAAATGTTTATGGGGAAAAAAGGTATTTCACCAGCTAGCCGCATGGGAAACGCTGCAGTACTGCGGCAGGCATTTTATAGTGTAAAGGCGCAGCTTGACGCGGGCAATTTTGATTTTGAAAGCGCAGCAAACTGGCAGAACATTCCTGTAGCAGAGGCGCTGCAGGGAAAGAGACTGGTGAAAATTCATTGTCATGATCCGCGGGATATCGTTACGGCCGTCAAAATTTCTGAGGAGTTTGGTCTCGATTATACGTTGGAGCATGTGACCGGCGGCAGATTAGTTGCAGAATTTTTGAGGCAACATAATGTTCGCTGCTGCCTGGGACCGCTTTTGATGAATCCGCTGAAATATGAACTTGAAACAATTGATCCGGTCAATCCTGGTATGCTGGAGCAGGAAGGCGTAAAGTTTTCCCTAATTCAGGATGCGGCCTGGGATACGGATACTTTGATGCTGCCATCGCTTGCAGGGGTCTGTACCGCTTATGGACTGTCACAGGAGGCAGCGATGCGGGGGCTTACGATAGAGGCGGCAAGAAACCTGCATTTGGAACATAGAATCGGTGCAGTGGAAGTAGGTAAGGACGCAGACCTTGCGGTATTTAATGGAAATCCGCTTTTAAATACGACGAACTGTGAAATGACGATGATAGACGGAATGATTTACAATTATAAAAAGGAGGCGTAGCTATGAGCATGACAGTAATGAAAGCAAAGACAATCATTGTATCTCCTGACAGGGTTCTAACGCCGGGTATTATGATCATTGAAGATGGAAAAATAAAATCAATTGGCAGGAGTACGCAATACCCTGAAACAGCAGAGGTAGTGGACGCAGGGGAATATGCGATTTATCCTGGATTTATCGATGCGTCCAGCCATCTTGGTATCAACAAAGAACCATTCAACTATATGGAAGACACTTGGGACGGCTGTGATTTAGGCGCAGCAATGCAGCCACAGTTAACTACGGCAGATGGATTTAATCCGTTTTCACAGGCGATTGAAAGAGCCAGGGAGGTCGGTATTACGACAGCTTATGCTGCAGCTGGCCACGGTGCGATTATAGATGGACAGGGAATTGCGTTTAAGCTAAAGAAAAGTGAAACGGCAGATGAAATGTTTCTGCCAGGTACGCAGCAGCTGCATTTGTGTGTTGGTGATTACCCGCTGACGGGTTTTAAACAGAAAGGGCAGCCGCCAATGACCCGCATGGCGCTGATGGATATGCTCTACAGTGAACTTTGCCGTGTAAAGGATGTGGTGGAAAGCGGTGAAAAACCAGCTGATCCGAAAACCGTAGTATTGGCAAAGGCGTTGAAGCGGGAAATAAAGGTGAGGGTTTACGTCTTGGCAGCCCAGGATATTCCTCCTGCCGTAAAGCTTTGTGAGGAATTTGGACTGGACTATATTCTGGATGGTCTTTACGAAGCGTGGAAGCTTCCTGAATTCTGGACAGCACATGCCCAAACAGTGCTGCTGAACGGTGTGCCGTTTGGACCGATGCAGAACTCAATGGCAGGCAAATATGATATGTCTATGGAATGCTTTTCCGTACTAGAAAAGGCTGGGTGCGATATTGTGCTGACTGCGGATGGTGTGACAACAACAAGGATGCTACCGTATATGGCGGGCTTTGCGATGGGTCATGGCTTATCCGAAAAACATGCGCTGGCATCCATCACTACTTTGCCTGCGGAACTGCTAGGCTTGTCAGAACATATCGGCACGTTAGAAGAAGGAAAGGATGCAGATTTCTCAATTTATACAGGAAACGCGCTGCTGTCTACCTCAAAGTGTGTTGCGACATATGTGGATGGAAAGCAGGTGTACGCGGATGTAGAATTTGGAGGGAGAAAACATGAATAAAATTCATCCATATACGACAGAAACTTTTCAGCCGCTTCACGCTGCGCAGAAATTAGAAGCACCATTGCGTGACGGCAAGATTGCATTTGAAGCGGTGACAGAGGATCACAGCTTTTATGATGAGGAAGGCAGAATAGAAGCTGTAATTTCAACAATTTCTTATCTCAGAACGGATGATGAAAACAGCCAGCGTCCGGTTATGTTTTTGTGGAATGGGGGACCTGGCAGTGCGGTCTCCGTGCTACAGCTGGAATGCTTTGGTCCTTACTGTATTGCTAGAGACGAAGAAGAAAATCCAATCTTTGGGATGGAAATAGAAGCGGACACGATTTTGGACCTTTGTGACCTTGTATATATGGATCCGGTGGGAGTAGGATATTCCAGACTCTTTCGGGAGGAAGCAGCAAAACATTACTTTTCGGTGGATGGGGATGCACGCAGTATTGCTTTTGCTATTGTCAGCTGGCTGAAAAAGCATCAAAGATGGAACAGCCCAGTATATTTATGCGGAGAGAGCTACGGCACAATCAGAGCCTGCAGGGTACTGGATGAATTGGGAAGAAATCCGTTCTATGGAAATCGGATGATGCTCGGAGTGCCGGTAGCCGGTGTCATTTTAATTGGTTCGGCGCTCTCTGTGGGAAAGTCGGGAAACGAATTGATTGACCCTGCCCTGGAACTCGTTACGGCGGCACTTCCATCTATGGCGGCAGTTAACTGGTATCATAATCATCAGGAAGACGAGGAAAGAATCGCTTTTGTGGAGGCAGCCTGGACATTTGGAAGAACACGGCTTTTGCCGGCGCTCTTTGCAGGAGATGACTGCAGTCTGGAGGAAATAAAGGAGCTTGCGGCGGAACTTGCCAAATATACAGGAATGGACGCTGCGTATTTTGAAAATAGCAGATTAAAACTGCGGACTCTGGATGATTTTATGACCCAGGTGGTTCGTCATAAAGAACGCCGTGTTGATTTATATGACGGGCGCATGACGTCACCTCTTGCGGGAGCCTATAATATGGTTGGCGATAGAAATATACCTCTTTCGGTTATGAATGGTATTCTGATGCCGAAGCTAGGTGTGGATACGCAGCGAATATATTATACTGGTAATCTGAATGTATATCCTGACTGGAACTACACTGCGGAAAATGGAAAATCCCACATGGACTGTCTGCGAGAGGCAGCAGAACGGATGCCAGATATGAAAATTTTCATGGCAAGCGGGCTATACGATCTCTGCACATTAGCTGGAAATACCAGATATCAGTTTAGCCACAGCGGAATTGCCTATGGGAGGGTTGTGACAAAGGAATATCCCGGCGGACATGGCGTTTACTCCAGCAAAGAAGGAAAAGCCGCGTTTTTACAGGATGTGAGATCGCTGATAAAGGAATGATGAATGGACGGGAAAATCCTACTCGTGATTTTCCCGTTTTTTCATCTAGCGTTCTTGTTGTTGTTTGTAATAGTCTACTGTATACTGCAGGAAGGGATGGGTTTCGACAAGGGGGTTATTAGGATTGTATACCAGGTAAAGGGTGAGGATAGGGATTATTCCTTTTGATTTAAACGGAATCGCACGTATATTTTCATATTGTCGCATAATTTTTTCGCATCGGCTTTTTGGTGTCAGGGTAAAGCTGCCCGGTTTTGTGATTAAAGATGGCAGAAAACTGTCTTCACATACAGTGAGGGTGATGCCCAGATTTTCTGGAAAAGATTCCATTAATTCAGTGTTCCAGGAAATGAGCTGATATCCGGCCAAGTCTTCTGCTTCGACAATCTCTTTGCTGGTAAGGGAATCTGCTTTATGGAGGAGAATGCATAAAGTATCTTCCTTTAGAGGAATCTGTGAGAGGGCATACTCCTCAGCCAGGTTTTCCATATTTGTAAAGATAAAGAAAAAATCAATTTTACCGCCCTGCACGCTTTTGAAACTATCATTATGGGTGGAGAGGTTTACTTTCCAGTTTGGATGCGCAGTCGTAAAGCCGGCAATTAATTCTGGTAAATCGGAGTAGATGGATAGCGCATGCATGCCAATCGTTAAAAACTGCGCTTTTTTTTCTGCGCGTTTTTTCATTTCGGCAAGAAAAGATTCCCATTCTTCTACCAAATGTGAACCCTGTTTTGCAAAGGCAATTCCGTCTTCTGTCAGTTCCACACTGCGATTGGTTCTGTCAAAGAGGGTCACGCCCAGTTCTTTTTCTGTTCTGGCAATTTTCTGTGAAACGGCAGACTGCGTGATAAACATATTCGCCGCGGCATTGGTAATGCTCTTTTCCTTTGCAACCTCCAGCACACAGAGGATATCCTGTATATCAATCATAGAAGGGTCTCCTTTCTGCCATTAATTTATTTAATGAAATCATTATAAACGATAAATTTACAAAAGGCAAGAAAAGTCGTACAATTTACTTAAAGTAACATGTTATTGAACATATCACAGAAATGTGCTATGGAAACCTGTGTGGCATAGCTGGTAAAATGCTGCACAGTATTGATTCGCTATTATTGTAATGGATGGAGGAAGAAAATGTTGAAGATGCAGCAAAAACCATTCGAACCGGTGTCTTTTGTAAGAGAAGGCACGGTGACGGTGGGAGAAACAGAAATTCCGTATCAAGTAGTTTCAGAAGACAATGTGCTGACTGATGAAGCAGGTGCTCCAAAAGGCTCTGTATTTACATACTCCTATTTTAGAACAGATGTGACAGAAGAGGACGCGAAGAGACGACCGGTTCTGCTCGCCTTTAACGGCGGACCGGGATCTTCCGCCCTGTGGCTTCACTGGGGGCTTCTGTCGCCGAAAAAAATAGATTTTGAAAACCCGACGGATCCGCAGCAAAATGGTCCGTATACGCTGGTAAACAATGACAGATGTCTGTTAGATGTTTGCGATATCGTGGTGATGGATCCGGTTACCTGCGGCTACGGCGTCTTAATCGATCCGTCCGCTGCGCCGGAGTTCTTTGGCATCGATCAGGATGCGGCAGCGATGGCACTAGTCATTGAAAGATGGCTTATAAGGTATAACCGCATGAACGCGCCGAAATATATTATGGGCGAAAGCTATGGCACGCTGCGCGCGTCCGTTCTTGTTAATGCCCTGATGGGCGGGCCGACCTTTCCAAATCGGACTTGCACCGGCATTGCCGTAGATGGGATTATCCTTATGGGTACTGTTTTGACCGCAGATTCTTCTTTGAATCCAATGGCGGAAGGCAGTATGGAAAACAGCGTTTTGAATCTGCCGACTTTGGCAGCAACACGGTATTATCACCAGCCTGTATCTGGTATCACGCTGGAAGCATTCATAGAAGAAAGCTATACTTTTGCGGCAGATACTTATCTGCGCGCTTTATATCTTGGAAATCGCCTGCCGGAAGCAGAGATGACAGCCTGTATCGAAAAATTATCCTACTTTACAGGCGTGCCAAAAAGCTGGTTCATTGCAAACGGAATCAGACTGACCGCCTCAGAATTTCCGAAGATCTATGGGGAAACCGCGCTGGGCAAGGTAGTCGGTGTTTATGACGGTCGTTATACGATGGACTTATATCACGGTCTTGCAATTCCAGATCCTGTGGCGGACGATGGCGCTATGGGCAAGTACACCGCTTATTACGCCGGTATTATGAACGGCGAAGGAAGAGAACTTCTGGGCATCGAACTTGACAGAGCATACAAGGCGATTAATTTTGATACCAATATGAAATGGGATTATAAAGCTGTGCGTTCGCCATTTATTTCTTTGCAGGAAGCGCTGCGGAGAAATCCGAACCTGAAGGTGCTGGTTGCCAACGGTTACTATGACCTCTGTACGCCGATGGGCAACGCCCGCTACAGTTTTTCACAGATGGCACAGCAGCCTGGACAGGTGATTATCAAAGATTATCCGTCAGGCCATATGGCATACGTAGGCGAAGAATCCTATGCGATGCTGACAAAGGATTTACATGAATTGATTGAAAAATAAGAGAGGACAAGAAAATGGAACAGAAAATTTTAACAAAGATTGAACCTGTAAAACTTCCATGGAAAGTGAAAATCCTGTATTGCATGGGTGAATTTTCCAAAACCACGACTATCATTATGCTCATGGCATTTGGGATGTATTTTTATACGGAAGTGTGCGGCATCCCAAGCGGTGTCGCATCCACCATCATACTCGTCGCAAAAATCTGGGATATCATCAACGACCCGATGATGGGCGCGCTGGTGGACAGAACCAAGTCAAAGGAAGGAAAATGCAGAATTTGGCTGAAATATATGACTTTGCCGGGGGCAATTATATTTGCTCTTGCGTTCATGATGCCGGAACTGACTGCAACCGGTAAAATTGTCTGGGTTGCGATTACCTATACTCTGCAGGGCATGACTGCTACTGCGCTGATGATTCCACTGAATACGCTGATGGGAAGACTGACCAGTGACCCTGTTGAAAGAGCTTCCTTGAACCAGATTAAGGGAATTATCAATCTGATTCCAAACCTGGTCGTGCCTGCAGCAACTATGCCGATGGTAATCTATTTCGGCAAAGGCGGGGCTGACATGCAGAGAGGCTTCCTGGTTGTAGGTATCATCTACGCAGTCGTATTCCTGCTGTCCAATCTCCTTGCCTATATCGGAACCAGAGGCTATGAGCCGCTGGAACATCTGGCAGAGGAAAACAGTGGACAGGAAACAGCGAAAGTCGAGCAGCCGTCCATGGGCAGCGTACTCAAAGCGCTGGTAAAGAACACACCATGGCTCTTCTGCATCGCTTTATATCTGGTAGATATGCTGGCATCCTCTATTTCTTCTACCGTTATGACGTGGTACTTCCAGTACAATATCGGAAGCATTCCGCTCATGTCCTTAGTATCTACTGTTTCCCTGGGGGCATCCCTGGTGGTATATATTTTTCTGGGCGTCTTTATTAAAAAATTCGGAAATGCGGGAACTGCTGCCATCGGCTGCGTGCTCAGCGTCATCGGATTCGCACTCAGATTTATCCTTCATGATAGTTCCACCGCGGTGCTGCTGGCAGGCAATATCATTTCGAACCTGGGAACTGGTCTGGTTGGATGTACCATTCTTCTGTGCATCTTTGACGCGAAGGTTTACGGTGAATGGAAGACCGGCGTGGACAACGAGGCGATTCTGATGAGCGGTTTCTCCGTATCCTATAAGACGGGGCAGGCGCTTGGCGGTCCTGTTGCAGGCTATCTTCTGATGACGGTTCCTTATGTAGCGCAGGCAGCGGCACAGGAGCAGAGCGTTTTAAACCTGTGGTTCTATGAGTCCACGTTAATGCCGGCTGTAGGCTTTGCTATCGCACTGGTATTCGCACTACTTTTGATGAAATATGAGAAGAAAGTGCCGCAGATGCAGGCAGAGATTGAAGCAAGAAAAGTAGGCAAAGAAGCTTAATCGTGCTAGAAACAATGGTTGAAAATTCTTAATTGGAGGGGCGCAAATGTGTGATTTTAAACCTTTTTCCTGGGAGCAGGAGAAAAAAACGGCGGCAGGAGATTCCTATCTGATGCGGCTGAAAGATTTTGTATTAAAAGGTGATGGGGCAGAGGCCGAGGCTGTCATGTTCAGCTATAGTTACATAGGCCTGCCTGAGAAGAAAGAGAAACCCGTTGTATTCGCATACAACGGGGGACCGGGTTCGGCAAGTGAGTGGCTGCACATGGGACTTCTGGGACCGAAAATCATGGAGATTCCGGGATATCCGAAGGTTGACAGACCGGCAAAGTATGTGTTCACTGAGAACAAGAACTTTTTGCTGGACTGCTGTGATTTGGTACTAATCGATCCGGTGGGAACCGGATACGCGCCTCTTTTGAAAGAAGAAGCGGCGGGAAAGTATTATGAAACCCAGGGAGACGCGGTTTCCTTTGCAAAATTTATCGTAAACTGGCTGACAGAAAATGAAAGAATGCATGCGCCGGTATATTTGCTGGGAGAAAGCTACGGCACAATCCGCAATGTTGTTTTGGCAGATGAACTGCCGGAGGATGTGAATCTGAGGGGCATTATCAGCGTGGGCACCTCGCTCAATGTGGGCGCGAAAGGAACGCTTTTGATAGAACCCAATGTGCGCAGACTGGGAGTCAACGCCGCGGTATGCCGTTATCATTATCATCCGGAGCTGGATGAAACCGATTTTATTCGGGACGCCATGGAGTTTGCTTATGGTGATTACGCCCATGCGCTAATGATGGGAAATCGCCTACCGGAAGAAAAGCGGGAGGCTGTACTGGATAAGCTGGTATATTACTCGGGGCTTGACAAGACGCTTCTGGATCGACAGAATCTGCGTTTCAGCGAGCAGGACTTTATGACAAAGCTTTGTCCGGGAGAATTTGTTAGCATGTACGATGCAAGAATGAAACTGGATTTGCAGGGTGATGGCACCATGACAAGCCTGGAAAATGCAGATATTGTCGAAGTGGATATGGATCAGGAACCGTTTATCAGTTGCATTGGATCATCTATCGGTGACTGCATCAGAGCCTACTATGACGCGGAACTGAACAGACCGGAAGGAAGGGTTTATCAGGATGATACTCTTGCTGTCGCTATGAATTGGGATTACCGGTCTTATGAGAAGGATACGCTGCAGCTGCCGGTAGACCTGATGAAAGAAAACGAAAATTTGCGCTTTCTTTTCGTCAACGGCAGATACGATTTGTCCTCCACCTTTGATTTTATGACTTATTATCTGTCGCAGTACGACCTTCCGAAGGATCGTATCTCCTGTGAAGTACTGGAATCCGGGCATGCCTCCTATATCGGAGATGGCAATGCCAAGGCGCTTAGCAGCGCTGTTCGGGCATTTATTGAAGGTGATCGGAATGAACTTTGAAAAAGAAGCACAGGCACTGCAGCAGCAGATTACAGCGGATAGAAGATATCTGCACGCCCATGCGGAATTCGGCATGGAGCTGCCGGAAACAGCAGCTTATGTAACAAAGAGACTAAAGGAGATGGGCTGTGCGCCTGTCTCCTTGGGTGGCGGCATCATCTGTGATATCGGAAGCGGTGACCATACGGTACTGCTTCGGGCGGATATGGATGCGTTGAAGGTCATAGAGGATAACGATTTGTCATTTCGCTCGCAGACAGAGATTTCTCACATGTGCGGTCATGATCTGCATACTGCTATGCTGCTTGGTGCTGCAAAGCTTTTGAAGGAATATGAGCCTAAGCTAAAGGGCAGAGTCAGACTTATGTTTCAGCCGGGTGAGGAAGTAATGGCAGGTGCAAAATCTATGCTGGATGCAGGTGTTCTGGAGAATCCAGGCGTGGAAGCTGCGTTCAGTCTGCATGTGTTCACTACACTTGAAAACGGCGTTCTTTCGTATAAAGTGGGAAATGCATTTTCTTCTATAGATATATTCAAGATTCGGATAGAAGGAAAGGGTGGTCATGGCTCTGCCCTTGAGTATACCGTCGATCCAATCAAGGCAGCAATGCTGATTTATCAGGGAATAGAAGGGGTTGTGGCGAGAGAAACCAGTATGTTTCACTCGGCAACCTGTTCCATCGGACATTTTGAAGCAGGAACGATGTACAATGTAATTCCTGAGAGCGCTCTGCTGGAAGGAACGCTGCGCTGCTTTGATGACGATGACAGGGAAAGGATTCTGGAACGGATACAGCATATTCTGGATGGTATTTCTCAGGCAACTGGGACGATTTGTACACTGAAAACTATGTCTACACCTTCTCTAAAGAATGACCCAGTACTTTGTGAGAGCATTGCGCCATATCTTTCTGAGATACAGGGCTTACAGGTAATGGAAACGACAGAACCGGCTAGCGGTTCCGAGGATTTTGCTTTTATCTCCGAAAAAGTACCGACGATGTATATGATTTTAGGTGTAGGAAATCAGAATGCTGCACCAAATCACAACGCGAGGGCAATCTTTGCTGAAGATAAGATGTATCTGGGAAGCGCAGCAATGGCGCTTGCAGCAGTAAAGTATCTGGAGAACTGTTAAAAAAAGGAGATGAGATTATGATTTTAAATAACTGCAGATTGATTCCGCAGCTGTCGGGAGGCGTTGCCTCAGACTGCGGCAGTGTTTGTATAGAAGATGGAAAAATTGTTCGTGTGAGCGCAGCTTCTGTTTCTGATGCGGGAGAGGATGTCTTTGACTGCGGCGGCAAAACGTTGCTGCCGGGACTCATCGACTTGCATACACATATTACGCTTCTGGGCGGGGCTGGCGTTGATTGCGTCAACGATCCGATGAAGCTTTTGATTGCGGCAGTAGAGCAGGCGCAGAAATGCCTGCCTTATGGATATACAACCATTCGGGACTGCGGCAGCTTTGCAGGCGTTGCGATTTACGCGAGAGATATGATTCAAAAAGGCATTGCGCCGGGACCTCGTATTTTGGCGAACGGGGAAACGCTGACTTCCAGCATTATGTGGAAGCCGGGCGGAAGTGAAGCCGGCGTCAGACTCAGTGACGGTGCAGAGGAGTATCGCAGGCATGTACGCATGGAAGCGGCAATGGGAGCGGACTTTATTAAAATTTATGCCTCCGGTTCGGCCTATGACCCTTCCGGCGTTCCAAAGCACCCGATTATGACCAGAGATGAAATTCGCACGGCAGTGGAAACCGCTCACATGCATGGGCTTTATGTGGCGTCGCACTGTCATGCGGACAGCGCCATCAGAGACTGTATTGAATGCGGTGTGAAGACCATCGAGCACGCGACGTACATCAGTGATGAAACGATTGCGCTGCTGCAGAAGACGCAAGACTGCTATCTGGTACCGACCTTTGCTGCTATGTATGTGAGTCAGACAGAGCCTGCGGCTCGTGAATTCTGGCTAGCGCGGCTGACGCCGATGCTGGAAGCTTGTGCCAGACAGATTGAAAAGGCGTACAAAGCAGGCGAGAAAATGGGATTTGGTACAGACAGCGCGCCGGGCTCTCCTCAGTACGAGAAAGGCGTAGAGTTCCAGATGAGAAAAGATTACTGCCATATGGAAAACGTGGACATCTTGCTGCAGGCGACCAAGTATAATGCGGAAATCGCAGGGATTGACCATATGGTCGGCGAAATCCGAGAAGGTCTGATGGCAGATTTGATTCTGGTAGAAGGAAATCCAGCGGAGGATATCTCCGTGATGTATCATAGACCGGCATGCGTATGGCAGGCTGGAAAGCGGATATAGAATTGTTTACATCGTGCAGGACAAAGGAAACGCTTTGTCCTGTATTTCTTTTTTGTTCTGCTACTTGTGATTTTTCTGTTTTTCACGTATACTATAGGTACGAAGAAAGGAGACGGCTGATGGAGAAGAAGAAAATTCCAATCGGATATGAGGACTTTAAGATATTCAAAAAAGAACACCTGTATTTGGTCGATAAAACGTCGATGATACAAGAACTTCTAGATGCCGGGACGCAGACCACCCTGATCACAAGACCGCGCCGATTCGGAAAAACCCTGAATCTTTCCATGCTTCGCCGCTTCTTTGAAGATGAAAGAACGCCGGAAGGCAAGAAAATAGACAATCGCCATCTCTTTGACGGACTTGCCATCATGGAGATGGGAGAGAAGTATCTGGCCCATATGGGACAGTATCCAGTAATCAGCTTGTCACTGAAATCAGCCAAGCAGGCGACCTTTGCGATGGCACACGCCAGCCTGATTGATGACATCATCAAAGAATTTGAACGCCATGCTTATGTACTTTCTGGTGAGATGACTGAGAGAAACAGGGAGCAATTTACTGCTGTCATGCATGGCAAAGCAGAGGATATCGCTTATGCGAAAGCGTTGAAATTTCTCTCCGAGTGCCTGTACAAATACCACGGAAAAGAGGCCATTATCCTCATCGACGAATACGACGTACCGCTGGAGAATGCGTATTTCAGCGGCTTTTACGATGAAATGATTGGATTTATCCGTTCTCTCTTTGAGTCCGCCCTGAAGACCAATCCCTATCTGAAACTGGGTGTGATAACAGGGTGTCTTCGAATCAGCAAAGAAAGCATCTTCACGGGTCTGAACAATCTGGAGATTCATTCCATCATCAGTCCCAAATACAGCAGCTGTTTTGGCTTTACCGAAGCAGAAGTGAAGGCACTGCTGCAGTATTACAATCAGGAAGAGCGATACGAAGAAGCAAAGTCCTGGTACGATGGATATCTCTTTGGAAATACAGAAATCTATAATCCGTGGAGCATCCTAAGCTATGCGAGCAACGTAAGAGCAGGCGCGCAGATTGCGACCAGACCGTACTGGTCCAACACCTCAGGAAACGACATCGTAAAAACCATGATAGAAGACGCAGATGATACCACCCGGGAAGAACTGGAAACCCTGATGGATGGAGGCACCATCCAAAAGCCGGTTCACGAGGAAATCACCTATGGCGACATTCATGCGTCCAAAGACAGCCTGTGGAACTTTCTGTTCTTTACAGGGTATCTGAAGATGAAAAGCCAGCGAATTGAAAACAGGGATATCTATATTGAAATGGCGATACCAAACGAAGAAATTGCAGCCATTTATGAGCGCAGCATTAAAGAGTGGTTCAACCGCAAAGCAGAAGCACTGGACAAAAGTCCGTTGATTAAAGCGTTGGAAGAGGGAGATTGCGAGGCGGCAGAGAACTTCATCAGCAAGCAGCTGATGGATACCATCAGTTACTTCGACTACGCGGAGAGCTATTATCACGGATTCCTCAGCGGGCTTCTGACAAACAACGGGCGCTATTCGGTGCATTCCAACAGGGAGAGCGGAAACGGCAGACCGGACATCGTGCTGAAAACGCAGGCAATCCGCAAGGGGAATGTTATCATTTTAGAACTGAAAGCTGCAGGCAGCATTGCGGAGATGGAAGACGCATGCGAAAAAGCCCTACAGCAGATCGAGAAGCAGCAGTATGCGCAGGGCTTCCTCGCAGAAGGATACCCTAAGGTGAGCAAATACGCCATCGCATTTTATCGGAAAGAATGTATGGTGGAGAGAGAAAGCTAAAATTGCAAATTTCCTATTGCGATTAATCCAGGAGAAACCAAAAACGTCACTTCTAAGGAAGTGGCGTTTTTTTCATTCCTGCTGGGTTTGATAATAGTTCAATACATAGCGGTAAAATGGGTGATTTTCTATGTTTTGCCTGTCAGTTCGGTAAAGCAGGGAAAGGCTAATCGGCATATCGTCTTCAAAGGCGACAGCTCGAAGGTGCGGGGATTGCGCAAGGATTCTTGTACAGACACTTTGCGGGAGGGGTATAAAAATGCCCGGTTTTGTAATCATGCTGGGAGAAGCACTGTCATGACAGACGCTATAGGTAATCTGTGCTGCCTTCTCAACATCGTGGGTATTGTGTGGGGCATTAATCAGCATGTGATACCCTGTGAGATCAGAGGAACGGACAGGTGAGCTTTTTTTTGTTAAAGGATCATCTTTATGGAGCAGAAGGCTCAGTGTGTCGTTTCGCAGGGGAACCGCTGTAATATATTTTGGTGTTTTAGGTGCATTGACAGAACCTCTGTCAAAACAAAAGTCCAATTTTCCGTTTAGTAAATTTTTATATTTGCTGTCTTCAAATTCCGGAAAGGTCGTTAACTGATAGTTTGGACACGCCATAGTAAAGCCTGCTAAAAGATCAGGAATTTCCGTAAAGTTGATTAGGGCTGGAAGTCCCACAGAACATTGATTTTTATCCATAGAGGAAAATTGCTCCATGGAAAGAAAAAAGTCCTCCCAAGAAGAATTCAGTGCAGAAGCTTTTGTGACAAAGAATACGCCGGCATCGGTCAGTTCGACAGAGCGGTTGGTTCTGATAAAGAGAGCAAGTCCCAGTTCCTTTTCAACTTTTGTTACCTTCTGTGATACGGCGGACTGAGTTAGAAACAGTTTATTTGCAGCTGCCGTAATACTTTTTTCTTCTGCGACTTTCAGTACGCAGAGGATATCCTGCATATCGATCATGTAACTTGCTTCCTTCCTTATCATTAATTTTTTTGTATTGTCATTATAATCGATAAATTTACAAAGTGCAAGAGAAGTCGTAAAATTTAATTAAATAAAACATTTTATTGAACATATCAGATTAGAAAGCGAGAAAGGATAAACAAAGTGAGAGAATATACCACTACAGCAAATCAGTTGATGCTGCAAGGAAAGCCGCTTACCTATCGTACCAGGTGCAAAGCATATGCTGTAAAAGACATCGATGGGCGGGAAATCGGCGACATGTTTTTCTATGAATATATGCGTACGGATGTTGTATGTTCGGAGAAGAGACCGGTTCTCTTTGCCTATAACGGCGGACCGGGGGCTTCCTGTTTTTGGCTACATATTGGATGCTTTGCGCCGAAGAGAGTGAAAATGGAATGGATTTTTAATGGAGAAGAGGAACCGAAGGAAACCCTTCTGGAAGAAAATCCGAATTGTCCCTTAGATATTTGCGATATTGTACTGATTGATCCGCTGGGAACTGGCTATGGATCCTTTGCAGGAGAGCAGGAAGTGAAGGCGTTTTGTTATCCGGAGGCTGATGCAGGCGTGATTGCAGACTTTATTGCTGACTGGCTGATTGAACACCAAAGAACGGATAGTCCTGTTTATCTGGCCGCAGAAAGTTATGGAACCATTCGTTCTGTATTGGTGGCAAGCGCGCTGACGGGAGGTCCACTCCTTCCGTCTGCAAAGGCAAAGGGCATCCGTGTTTCCGGCATGATTATGATGGGCTCTTCCATCATCGCCGAACCGACAAATAGTTTTTTCTCGGAAAAAGGACTGCCGTTTAGTGTGCAAATTCTACCGACTGCAGCGGCAGCAAATTGGTATCACAGCAAAGAGAAAAGCTGTACGCTGGAAGAACGCATGGATGAGACACAGCAATTTATTGAAAATACCTATCTGCGGGCCTTATATCTTGGAAGCAGGCTGCCAGAAGAAGAACAGACAGCGGCAGCAGAACAGCTGTCTGCGCTGACCGGCCTTTCTGCGGGGTGGCTGAAAGTCCATGGACTGCAGTTTGACAGTACATACTTTAGAAGCCAGCGGTTGTCTGAGCAGGGGATGATAATGAGTCTGTATGACGCAAGATTTGTGCGCAGGCAGGGTACAGAAATTGACCCGGCAGCAGACGATGCAGCGCTCGGTAAATTAGCGCCATATTTTCTGAAGGGTCTTCGAGCATATGGAAAAGAACTGGGCATAGAGGAGATGAAGCCATTTATTTATACAGATTTTCATCAGGCAATGAATTGGACGTTTCGTGCGGACAGTACGCCTTTTGCCCATCTGCAGGCGGCTTTGGACAGGGATAAAAACATGCGGGTGTTCTTTGCAAACGGGGTTTATGATTTCTGCTCTGAAGCAGGGCAGGCGGCTTACGCGGCGGCGAAGCTGCGCACTGACGAAGGTCAGGTATTGGTAAAGAATTATCCATCAGGACATATGCCGTATATTGGAACGGAAAGCGCGGCCCTGCTTGGGAAAGATTTGCGGGCATTTCTGCAGAAAGGAATCTACTGATGCTTTACAGAAAAGATCACTACTATACATATGAGGAAATAAAGATGCTACTGTCAGCGTGGCAGCAAGGCTATCCATCGCTTTTGAAAGTAAGTTCCATCGGCAAGACTTACGAGGGTAGAGAAATTTTTGCCGCAGAAATGACAGCCGGCGGAAATCCAGAAAGAAAACCGGGCATTCTGATCAACGGAAATTTGCACAGCAAAGAACTGATCGGATCAAATGCAGTGCTTTATGCCATGGAGTATTTTCTGTCCGGCTATGGAGAAGATTCATCTGTGACGAAGCTTTTAGAAGCGAAAACCCTGTATTTTATTCCAAGAATCAACGCAGACGGTGCAGAGATTTCGGTGGCAACGCCTTATACGCGCAGAGGTTCAAAGCGAATGTTTCACGAGGAAGAAGAGGGTGTTTATCCTGCTGATATCAACGGAGATGGAGAAATTGTGAAGATGCGGATTCCATCAGGCAGCGGTCAGTGGAAATGCGACGAAATAGACAGCAGACTGATGGTGCCGCGAACGGAAGATGATAAAGAAAGCGTCTTTTATGATCTTGTAACGGAGGGTCTGGTTTGCGGAGAAGTCACGAGACCGTTAAAAGACGCAAGAGATCCTTACGATTTAGATCCTAATAGAGAGTTTCCTTTTGACTGGAGCAAGGATACCATCGGATATACCCGCAGGGAATGCAGCGGTAAGTATCCGCTGTATGAATGCGAAGTACGGCATTTGGCGGATTTTATCTTTGCCCATGAAAATATCAATATGGTAGTCGATGAGCATTCCTGCGGCGGCGCCTATATTGCGCCGATGACATTCTGTCAGGAACACGGCGGTCCTGAAAAAGATGTAGAGATTTTTGTACGAGAAGGCGTGAAAGCGACAGAGCGAACCGGCTATGTTTCAAACGGTGCGTTTCCGCCGGGTCTTGTTGGTGTAGCAAAAGGCAGTTATACGACTTGGCTGTATTATGAGAGAGGCATTGCGGCATGGTGCAACGAGAACTGGAACAGCAGACAGCTTGTGGAACCGGTCGACGCCGACCATCCGCTCCCATATATGACGGCATTGACGCCGCCGGAGGATGCGTTGGCGCTGGAACGAAAGCTCCTTGCATGGGACGACACGCAGAAGGAATCTTATTTCTGCCCATGGACGGAATTTGAACACCCACAGCTGGGAAAGGTTGAAGTCGGAGGATGGAAGGAAAAATGGATTATGGACAATCCACCGACTTTTTTGATGGAGCAGGAATGTGAAAAGGCGCTGCAGTTTATCCTGCAATGCATCGAAGCATCACCGCAGCTATCGATGGGAATACCAGCGGAAGTTTTGCATGAAGGAAAAAGATACATAGAAGTTCGGATAGAAAATACAGGGAAATATCCTGTCAGCGGAACTTATCAGGCGGAAAAATTGGGAATTTCTGCAGAAATTACAGCGGATATCTACTTTGAAGCGGACTGCTGTTCAGCGGAAAATTTACCTGAAAATTTGGCAGGAGGAGAAGTGGTCGTACTACGGTTTGCGGTACCGGAAACTGTATCAGGTCCGTATCGTATTGAACTTTGCAGCAGATGCAGTGGAACAGTCAGTGTATCAGGTCGGATATAGAGAAACAGCAATAAGTAGGTAGATAAAATGAGATATGATGAAAATATTTTAATTGCGGAAGAAAAAGAAACATGCGTTTTTTTTGAGAAGCTAGAGAATGATGATAGTGCAGTGTATGGAATTTTGATGAATCCATGGATAGGATCATTTTTCGATTATGGAGATAGCATTTATTTTGACGCAGAAAAGGATAAGGATTTCTGTTTGTTTCTGGAAAAATTGATAAAAGAAAGTGTTTTTCTGGATGAAATGGAGATTACCAAACCTCTCGTAATTTTGCAGGAAGAAGGGAAATCTCCGTTTAGTACAATCCATGGGGAAGTTTTATTTACAATAATAAAAGCAAAATGCCCTGATGTACGATGTTGCATGATTATGTACCCAAAAGAGAGAAAATTAATTGCGAAATTGAGAGCTGAAAAATGGCTCAAGGAGGGCTGAAACTATGCAGAAAAAATTACTGTCTGTAAACAATTTTAAGGATATGGTCTATATTACGGAGCCTTCTTCAAATGGCAGGGGAGATTATAGCTATAGCCAGCAATTTTGGTCTGAAAGGAGTAATTCTTATTTAGGAAAATGCAGATTCCAGGGAAGAGAGCAAGGCTTTTGGGCTGAAGAAGAAGGTTGCAACTTGAATTGCCCGCAAATTTCGCCTAATGGACAAATGGCTGCTTGTATTGCACAGATGCCAGATGGTAGCAAGGCGCTATGGATTTATGATTTACTGCAGCAAAAAAGAACAAATATTATCAATATCAATGATGTGGAAGAATTTGTTTGGTCTGCGGATAGTAGTTCTATATGCATGATTATCGTAGAAAAAGAGCCAGATAAAGATGGAATTCGTATGGTTGATTCTGTCGGATATAGATCGAATGAAGATAAAGGAATACGCCCGGAAAAAAGATATATTCTTATGATTGCTGATATTCAAAACGGAAAGTTAAAAAGCCTTCTATGTGAGAGAAAACCTTTAAAAAAGGTGATTTGGATGAAAACGGAGGATGCTGTAATTGTTTTTTCTGGTGAAACGCAAAGCTATTTGAAAGTAAATGTGCAAAGTAAGATTCGAACGGTTCTTTGCAGTGGATTAATTATGGCGTCCAAGTGGAGCCATGCTGTTCTGACGCAGAATGAAAAATATCTTTTTGTGCCTACTTCCAACTTTGATAATGGCAGTGGGCAATGCAGCAGACTGACCTGTGTAGAAACAGATGGAACAGGCATTGTTTCGGTTAAACACAGCGGACAGATACCAGAGGAATGGGTTCCTGCATATAGTGACGGAGATATTCTGGAAACAAAGAACGATTATATGGGTACAAGTTTAGAAAGCGAAGCGTTTTTCGCGGTCGGAGAGCGAGACGGCGTAAGCGGCATTTATTGTGGAACTTATTATAATGGGGAAATTCTTTGGAAAAGGATATGCGAAGGCGGTGTTTTTACAGCGTTGACAGTGGTAGATAAGGATACATTGCTTACAGTTTGGAGTGATGCAGATATGCCGCCGGAACTTTATAAGGTTGGTATTTCCTGTGGAGAAATGAAAAAAGTCACTGACGCAAACGCTTGGACTGAGAAATATGCATTAGCATCCCAAACGCGCATTTGTGTTGAGGTTGGTACAGCAACGAAATTATATGGATATTATATGCTGCCACCGATGTGTCTAAGGAATCAGGTGCATGATAAGCTGCCAGTAGTGCTGACAGTACATGGAGGACCGGCATCAAGCTATTGCGGTGGATTTTTTATGGAACGCCAGCTTTTAGCAGCACAAGGGTATTGCGTAGTTTATGGAGATCCAAGAGGAAGTACAGGATATGGTGAGGATTTTGCGCGGGCAGATTATGCTTTTGATGGAACTGCAGCGAGTGATTTGATGGTACTGTTAGATTATGTCCTTGAAAAAATTGATATGCTAGATAAGAGCAGGCAGGCTGTAATTGGCGGAAGCTATGGAGGCTATATGACAGTTTGGCTGGCGGCTCATGAGAAACGATTTAAAACAGCCTGTGCGCTGCGCGGTTTATTTAGCTATCTTGATTTGACGTTACTTTCTGAAGGGGCAGGGCAGGTACCATTTGGAGCGGATACAAGTAGCGTGCTGGGAGAGTTTATTAGAGACTCTGTTTTTCTGGAGGGGAGAAAAATAACAATTCCTCTGCTTATTTGTCATGGGGAGAAGGATATGGTTTGCCCAGTAGAGGGTGCCTATAGGCTTTATGCAGCAGTACGGGACAATCAACCGCAAGTTCCGGTTGAGCTTAATATTTTCAAGGACTGCAAGCATGCGATTGATCCACAAAGCGCAGAAAATAGTATAAAGTTTTATGATGCAGTATTATCATGGTTAATAAAATACCTATGATTAATAAATGAGAGAGAAGCAGGGAAGGGAAGTGATATAAAGAGGGAGAAAGATGAAACCGATATTCGCTTTAAGAAAAAAGAAGTAAGGAGAAACTAAAATGGGAAAGAACACGACAACTTTACCAAATCAGAAGAAATTGCCGAAAAAACTGGTTTTACTGTATGGTGCATCAAGTTTTGGTGTGTCAAGTTTAACAATCATGAATGCGGCATTTTTGGTATTTTTTTACACACAGGTATTAGGTATAAAAATTGAAATTGCCAGCACAATCATACTGATTGCTAAAATATGGGACATCATCAATGACCCTATGATGGGTGGCATAATTGATATGACCAGGTCTAAAGAAGGAAAATGCCGTGTATGGCTAAAATATTTTACGGCACCTGCAGGCATTCTGTTTGCGTTAACTTTTATGTGCCCGAGCCTATCGGGAACCGGTCGGATTGTGTGGGCAGCGGTTATTTACATTTTGCAGGGAATGTTGAGTACTGCATTATTTATTCCTTCTAAAACATTATGTGGTCGAATCACGACAGATAAAACACAAAGGGCTTTATTACAACAGTCAGGCAGCGTGTATAGCGTATTGGCAAATTTGTTTGTTGGATCGGCAACAATGCCACTGGTTGGTATGATTGGCAAAGGGGATATGCAAAAGGGATTTATGTTTGTAGGGATCCTTTATGGAATTCTATTTATGATTTCATATTTCATTACCTTTTGGGTAACGAAGGGATATGAGCCAGTAGAAGAAGTGGAAGTATTAAGTGGAGAGAGACTAGGTGAAAGAATTCCGCTTTCGGTTAGTTTGAAGGCACTATTTTCAAACAAAATGTTCCTTATTCTTGTAGTAGGAATTTTTATGCTGTACTTTGCGAACTCACTTCCGAGTGCGACCAATGCGTATTATATACAATATAATTTGAATAACAATATGCTTGTATATTCTATCATATCGTTTTCTGGAATAGGAGGCGCTATGTTCGTTGCGATTACCCTGAGTTTTTTTGTAAAGCGATTGGGAAATAACGGAACTGCTATTTTGGGATGTGTTGCTGCTATTTTAGGATTGCTCATCAGATTTATTGCACACGACTGCAATATGACCATTCTTGCAATCGGAAATGTCGGATTAGGATTTGGTGAGGCATTGGCAGCTGGAACCATGGTTTTGAATATGTTTGATGCTGGAACATATGGTCAGTGGAAAGCTCCAAACAGCGCATGTAATGAAGCAATTTTGCTTTCTGGTCATTCTATGGCATATAAAATTGGAATGGCGCTTGGCGGTCCGTTGGGAGGATACATGCTTTTAATGGTGCCATTTGTAGAAGGAGCGGCAGTGCAGGAGGAAAGTGTTATAAATTTATTCTTCTATATGGAAACCATCATACCATGCCTGATGTTTATTATTCCGTTAGCAATCTTCTTATATTTGAGAAGATTTGAGAAACAAATTCCACTGATGAGGAAAGAAATCGCAGAACGCGAACAGAAGGAAAACGCATAAGGAGAATCAAGATATGTTTGCAGAAAAGAAATTTGTGACGGAACATACCTGTGAAGTAAAAGGACAGAAAATTTCGTATCGCGCAACAGTAGAAAATTTTTTCCTCTATGATAGAGAGGGAGAAAAAGAGGCGAGCATGTACACGTTTGCTTACGAGAGATGTGATATCGAGAGAAAGCCGCAGCGTCCCGTGCTGTTTGCCTATAATGGAGGACCCGGCGGCGCCAGCGCCATGATCAATTTTGCCGCGCTTGCGCCAGAGCGGGTTAAAGTCGGAGAGGCAACCTCGCTTTCTATGACGCCGCCTTATGAGGTAGAAGAAAATACGGAATGTATTTTGGATATCTGTGATATTGTTACAATCGATCCCATCGAAACTGGCTATTCCAGACTGCTGAAAGCAGAGGCAGGCGCGAAATACTTTAATACGGAAAGCGACTGCCGCTCTTTTGTAAAAATCATTGCAAAGTGGCTTGATGCACATGAGCGTTGGAACAGCCCGGTATATCTGATGGGAGAAAGCTATGGAACGATTCGAAATGCTATGCTGGCAGGCATGCTCAGCGTGGATTTAAAAGCAGGATGCAACTATGTCAATCTCAGTGGGATTATCATGCTGGGCAGCGCCTTTGATCATGGTCAAAAGGCTTATCCAATCGACACGCCGATTCTGAATTTTACGGCTGTAGCAGCGACTTACTGGTATCATCATCAAAGCATGCTGCCGGCACGGGATGTTTTTTTGAAAGAAGCGGATCGTTTCGCTTATGAGGAATATCTGCCGGCATTAGCATTAGGACGGCGACTTCGTGAGGAAAAAAGAACGCATATCAAGGAGCGGCTGACTTATTTCACCGGACTTGATGAGGAAACCCTGGAAGATTTGAATCTTCGCGTGGATACTTACAATTATCCTGCCTATGGTTTGCGGAAAGAAGGGAAGATACTGGGTCGTTATGATGGTAGATTTACCATGGAAGCGCCGAAGGGCAGCTGGGATGATCTGGAGGAAGAAGATATGGCAAGCAGCGGACTGATGAGCGCTGTGCAGCAGTGCTTTAACAGCATCTGGAAGAAAAAACTGCATATCGATCTGGAAGATGCGTACAGACCGCTGTGCTTCGATATTTGTGCTGATTGGGATTTTTCTACAAGTACAGCACCGATTAAGAGTTTGGCACAGGCAATGAAACGGATTCCAAATATGAAACTGATGTTGGGCTGTGGTTACTACGACTTGCTGACTACGATGGGTTTTTCTCAATATACGCTGGATCAGTTCAACCTGCCGGCAGAAAGAGTGCGGATGGAATATTTTGAAACTGGGCATATGCCATATCTGGGCAGCAAAGAGTGTGATGCTTTTGGAAGAGCGGTCAGAGCATTTATCGAATGGAACTAGGAGAACGAAATGAGAAAATTTCAACCTTATATGACAGAGTCATTTGAACGGCTTAATGGGACGGCATCCCTTGAAATGTTACTGCGCCATGGGAAGATTCGTGCAGAAGCGGTGAGCGAGGATCACGTGTTTTATGATGAGAGCGGTGCGCCGGAGGCGATCATTTCGACGATTTCTTATCTCAGGATAGACGATGAGAATTCGCAGCGTCCGGTCATGTTTATCTGGAACGGCGGTCCGGGAAGCGCCACTTCTATGCTGCAGCTGGAATGTTTTGGACCTTACTGCATCAGCAAAGATGCGGAGGAAAAGCTTACCTATGGTCTTGCAATTGAGTCGGACACCATTTTGGATGTATGCGATCTTGTCTATGTAGACCCGGTGGGTGTGGGGTATTCCAGATTGCTCCAAGAAAAAGCGGCACCTGATTATTTTTCCGTTGATGGCGATGCGAGAAGCACTGCTTTTGCGATTGCATCTTGGCTGAAGAATCACAATCGCTGGAACAGTCCGCTTTATCTATGCGGAGAAAGTTATGGCACAATCAGGGCTTGCCGCGTGCTTTCTGAGCTGGGCAGGGATGTAATGTATGGGAACCGGATGATGCTGGGAATTCCTGTTGCAGGCGTGATTTTAATTGGCTCAGCCCTTTCTCTGGATGCGGGAAACGGACGCATTTTTGAACCCGCGTTGGAACTTTTGACTGCAGCGCTTCCGTCTATGGCAGCGACGCATTGGTATCACAATCGAAAGGGGCAGTGTGACCGAGAAGTCTTTTTGAAGAACGTGTGGGAGTTTGAGAAAAGAAAGCTAATTCCGGCGCTGTTTGAGGGGGATGATTGCCCGGCTGAAACGGTGCAGTCGCTTGCGAGAGAACTTGCAAACTATACGGGCATGGAGGCAGCTTATTTTGAAAAAACAAGACTGCACCTGCGGGATGTAGAAGACTTCATGACCCAAGTCGTTTCCCATAAGAAAAAACGGGTCGATTTATTTGACGGTCGCATGACATCACCTCTTGCCGGTACGTATAACGCAGCAGGAGATGACAATATGCCACTTTCTGTGATGAACGGACTGCTTGCAGCGCAGCTGGGGATAGAGACGGATAGAATTTACTACACCGGAAATCTGAATATAAATGCTGCCTGGGATTATACTGTAGAAGATGGGAAGTCTCATATGGACTGCCTCAAAAATGCCGCAGCGAGAATGCCGGAGATGAAAATTTTGGTTGCCAGCGGACTTTATGACTTGTGCACTCTGGTGGGAAATACCAGATATCAGTTTTCGCACAGCGGCATTGATCCGAGGCAGATGATACTAAAAGAGTATCCGGGCGGTCATGGCGTCTATTCCAGCAAAGAGGGCAAAACGACCTTTTTAAAAGACGTGAGAGCGTTGATCTGTAAACAGAAGGAAATTTTTTCTGAAAAAGATGCGCTGCCCCTTGACGAATCGAGAAAAAACCTGTAAAATAGTTATTGAACATATCAGTGAAAATGGAAATGATAATGGGAGTAATGATATGGCAGAAAAACTATCGGAGAAGGTTTATCACAGTATCAAGGCAGATATCGACAGCGGTGTCATCGACGGCAGATCCTTTCTAAGTGAGGCACAGCTGGCGAAGCAGTTTGGCGTTAGTAAAGCGCCGGTTAGAGATGCGCTGCATCTTCTTTGCAGCCAAGGATATCTCATTAGCTATCCAAGAAAAGGGTATATGCTGAATTTATATTCTTCTGATGAAATCAATCAGATACAGGTGATTCGCCGCCAGGTTGAGAAGCTATGTGTGAAACTTGCCATAGAAAATGCTTCTGATGAAGAAATCCTTTCTTTAAAGGCATTTACAGAGCAACAAATGGGCAGCAGTGATCCAAGCAAAACTAATAACACTATGTTCCATCTGCGGCTTGCAGAGATTACGGGAAATCAGTATTTGCCGGGTATTTTGCAGGATATGCTTTATAAGGCTTCTATGGCAGCAATAAAGAGCAGTTCGGACTTAGAAAAACATCAGCATATTGTAAATGCGCTTTTAGAACGGGACTTAGAAAAAGCAGAACTGTATCTGGAAGAGGATATCATGATGCTGTAATAACTTTAAAATCATAATTTATGCCTTGTAGCTTTTGCAGAAAATCTGCAGGGCATCTTCTAAAAGGTTATTGAACATATTAGAGAACCTTTTAATAGATATGTGAGTGCAAGGAGGACGATAAATAGAGATGTACGAAACTGATAATATGGATAAATTTGCAGAATTTCGCACCCACGTGCCGGTGCTTTCCCATACAGCATATCTGGATACCAGCTCCACAGGTCTTGTTCCGGACTTTGTACATGATGGAGTAGCAAGGTATCAGGAGGATCGCTATCTAAAGGGCGGCGATTCTGTTTGGAGGCTGCCCGGCGGCGAAGAGACTGGAACCATCGGCATGATGGACTGGGCAAAGACACAGATTGCACAGATGATTGGAGCAAAGAAGGAAAACATTGTCTTTGGCAATAATTCTTCTCATATTTATACTTTGTTTACCTCCGGCATGTATTTTGAACCGGGAGACAACGTAGTACTGGTGGAAAACAGCTGGATTGCAAATCGCTTTGCATGGCAGGTAAGAAAGCAGGACGGCCTTGAGGTGAGATATGCCAAGGCAAGAAACGGCGTGATTCTGCCGAAGGATTTGTTTGCACTGTGCGATGAAAAAACCAGAGCAATCTGTATCTCTTTGGTGGAAAGCTTTACTGGATTTCGCATGGATGCGGCAGCCATTGGCGCCTACTGCAGAGAAAAGGGCATTTGGTTTGCAGTAGACGGCGTGCAGGCGCTGGGGGTCATGCCGGTGGATGTGAAGGCCATGAAAATTGACTTTCTCATCGGCAATGACTATAAATGGATGATGAACTACTGCGGTACCGGATACGGCTATATCAGTCCGGCGCTGCAAAAAAGCTTAAAGCAGTTTGGCGCCGGATGGATGAGTGACGACGAGCGTTTTAATACTGGTAAACAGGTTCTTTGCCTGCGAGATGACGCAGGACGTTTTGAGCTTGGCTTTCCTACGGTTTCCGGCATTTATGGGCTGGGACTTGCGGCGGAAAAGTATCTGGCATTTTCTGGAGCGGATATTTCCGAATATGTGATGGGGCTGACTGAGTATTTGCGGGAAAGGCTGTCAGAGACAGAAGGCGTGCAACTTACTTATGATTTTGCACGGAAAAACAGGTCTGGAATTGAGGTGCTGCGTCTTGCGTCAGAAACTGGTGTGACCAACGAGATGCTGCGGGAAGCCGGTGTTGGCGCGCATGTCAGCGGCGTCGATGTAAACGGCTTTATGGAAATGCGCCTGGCATTTCATTATTATAACAACAAAGAGGATATCAATCGTCTCATGGACGTGATAGGAAAATGAATGCATGAAGGGAAGGTATGAAACATGGATGTAGAAAAGAAATTAGCGGAGCTGGGAATTGATTTATCAGCAGGACCGGAGCCAATGGCAAACTATGTAAGCGTACAGAAGGCCGGTGGTTTTTGGTTTTTTTCAGGTGCAGGTCCTTTTGAAAACGGAAAGCCGGTAGTCTTCGGCAGACTGGGAGAGAACCTGACAACGAAGGAAGGCTATGATGCAGCAAGACTTGCGGGTATCAATCTTCTCGCTGTTTTGAAAAGAGAACTTGGCGGCGACTGGGATAGGCTGGAACAGATTGTCAAAGTGCAGGGTTTTGTAAACAGCACTACGGACTATTTTGAACAGCCTCTGGTAATCAATGGCGTGTCCGATCTGTTCGGTGAAGTTTTAGGTGAACGCGGCAGACACGCGAGAACAGCAGTAGGTACCAACGTGCTACCGTTCCGTATTCCACTGGAAGTGGAAATGATTGTAAAAGTAAAAGAATAACCTATAATCATACAGACAGGCGGCCGAGTAATCTTGGCTGCTTGTTTTTCTGGAAAGGGGGGCGAAATTTTGAACGATGAGAAGAAAGGGCTGTCTCTCATGACAGAAGGAGTTATCTGGAAGAAACTCATCGGCTTTGCAGTTCCGGTATTTTGCTGTTCGGTATTTCAGCAGCTTTATTCTACCGTTGATGCGGTTATAGTGGGGCGTTTTGTAGGAACAGAGGGCCTTGCTGCTATCGGCGTGACAGGGCAGATTATCATGCTTGCAGTCAGTATTGGTCTGGGACTGATGATGGGCATCAGCACGGCAGTCAGCGAGTATTGCGGCGAGGGACGTTTTGATAAGGTGCGTCAGGTTATTGTGATTTCTATCTTTGTGGTAATTGCAACATGGATTCTGAAGCTGATTACAGGGCTTTTTCTGGCTGAGCCTATTTTGCGGGCTGTGAATACACCACCGGAGGTGCTCGCCAGTGCGGTGCTTTATCTGAAGATTGTCTTCGTAGGAGGGCTTTTTACTTATGCATACAGCATGTGCATTTTTATTATGCGAGCCTGTGGAGACGGCAGCAGACCTCTGTTTTTTCTGGCATTTTCCTGTATCTGTAATATTGTCCTCGACTTGCTCTTTGTCAAGGGGCTATCTATGGGTGTTGCAGGTGCCGCGATTGGCACAGTCATTGCGGAGAGTCTGGCGGTGCTGATGTGTCTTGTCTATATGAAGAAAAAGATGCCTATGCTTTGGGTCAGCCGGGAGGATTTTCGCAATACGAAAAAATCAAGGGTGGCTTACGTGCTGAAGTTGTCTGTACCGACCAGTCTGCAGGTGAGTATTGTCAGCCTGGTGGCGATTTTTGTGCAGGCGGTTATCAACGAGTATGGTGCAGTGGTGGTAGCAGGCTATGCCGCGGCACAAAAGATTGAGCAGATTGTCATCATGTTTGTCAATGCACTTTCCGGTGCTCTGAATACGTTCACGGCGCAGAACCGGGGTGCGGCACGCTTTGATCGGATTAAAGAAGGAAGACATATAACGGTGCTCATCAGTGTAGGCTTTATGGCAGTGATGACGGTATTTGTTTTCTTTGCCGGAAAACCGCTGCTGGGCATTTTTGTAGATGATGCAAACAGTGCTGCCGTGGTGGAGGAAGGATACCTGTATCTTAAAATTACTTGTGGTTTTTACATCATTTTGGGTCTGTGGCAGGCATATATGGCAGTGCTGCGGGGTATGGCGGATGTACTGATGCCGCTGGTGATCGGCGGGATTCAGATTTTAGCGAATCTGTCTGCAATCTGGGTTCTTGAACCGCTTTTCGGCAAAGGTGGAATCTGGCTTGCTGTGGGCGTCAGCTGGAGTTTATGCTTTTTGGCGGCGCTTGTGAGGATGCGGAAATATCGTTTAGAGAAAGGATGAAGGTATCTGTGCGGCTGCGGTTGTGTTTTTGCGGCTTCGATTGTGCAAAAGTGAGAAAACAGGGGCGGTTTGCACAACCAGCTGCGGATTGGAGCGCTAAAAGTTGTGCGAATTCTTTCTTTTTAGGGTGATATGCACAACCAGATAGGCGATGCGTATGCAGTAGTTGTGTAAAGTAGGTTAAATTGCAGAGTAATTGCACAACCAGAGAAATACAAATGTGATTAAAGTTGTGCAAATAGGCACGAAAAAGTGCATCTTGCAAAACATCTACTGCTAAAGTTGTGCAGATTTGCAAATCGGTAAGATGATTTGCACAACACATGCTTTAGGAATGAGAGCAAAGTTGTACATTGGATGTAGGAGGAAATGCAATCTGTAATTTAGGTGGCGAATCCCCGTGTGTTTTCTCGCCGCCCTTGTGCTTCTTTGAAAAAAGGAGTAAAATAATGGTGAAATCCTAGGGAACATGTTTAAATGGGAAAGGCACGCATATGACTTTACAAAAATTGAAATACTTGATTACGATTGCGGAAAAAGGTTCTATTACGGAGGCCGCAAAGGCTTTGTATATTTCGCAGCCCAGTCTTTCTCAAATGGTAAAAGAAATCGAGAAGGAATTGAATTTTACCATTTTTACTCGCTGCCGCACAGGTGCTAAGTTGACAACGGAGGGTATGGAGTTTTTAGGTTACGCAAGGCAGGTTGTGCAGCAGATGGAGCTTCTAGAGGGAAGATATTTTGGCAGCGAGGCAGGAAAACAGCGCTTTTGTGTATCTTCACAGCATTACACCTTCGGAGCGAATGCTTTTGTTGAGTTGGTGAAACAGTTTGGACAGCAGCGGTATGAGTTTATTTTAAATGAAACACAGACGTACCAGGTAATTGCTGATGTTCGAAATCGGTTCAGTGACCTTGGGATTCTTTATCTAAGTGACAGCAACAGACAGGTGATGCATAAAACCCTGGAGGAAAACAATCTGAAGTTTTACGAATTATTTACCGCAAAACCTCACGTGTTTTTATGGAGAAAGCATCCTTTGGCAAAGAGAGAAAAACTTAGCTTGGAAGATTTGAAACCATATCCGAGACTCAGCTTTGTACAGGGTGTATATGAGTCTTCCAATTATGCGGAGGAGCTGTTCAGTAGCGAGGATGTGGAAAAGAGTATCAAGATTAGTGATCGGGCTGCAATTGTCAATTTCATGATAGGGTTAAACGGATATACCATTTCAAGTGGAATTTTTCCAAAGGATTTGCACGGAGATGAGATTCATTCGATTCCACTGGACGCAGAGGAAACGATTCATATTGGCTATATTTTAAATAAGGACAGGGAGCTATCTGAACTGGGAAAAATCTATGTTGAAGCAATCAGACAGTATCAGTCTGAATAAACATAGGGACAGTTTATGGATTAGCATAATAATTAGATATTACCTATTGATAACTGTTTCGTGGTATGATGATACCACGAAAGGAGGCGTAATTATGCCAGGTTATGTAATAGGTAATTTTTTTATTTATGCAATGATTAACGCATTTACACCGGGACCGGGGAATGTGCTAGCGCTTAATACGGTGACAAACTATGGATGGAAAAGGGGAAAGCCTTTATTCTTCGGGATTTTTACAGGGTATTTTGTCGTTGAGATTTTGTGTGCAATTTTCGTGTTCGGTGTTAGCACAGTGCTGCCTTCTATGCTTGGGGTAATGAAATATATAGGTGCAGCTTATATTCTGTGGCTTGCAATCCATATGGCAATCAGTAAGCCTACAGAAAGCAGTGATGGTAAATCGGCATCCTTTATGAAAGGCTTTTTACTCCAGTTTGTAAATGTGAAAATTTATTTGTTTGGTATTACAGCGTTGACAGGCTATGTTACAAATTATAGTACTGAATTTGGAACTTTGATTCTTTTTGAGCTTATTATTGCAACGATAGGAACGATTGCAACATCAACTTGGGTTGGAGTAGGGCTGTTAATTCAGAGAGTTTATCAGCAGCATTACAGAGTGATTAATATCGTGCTGGCAGCGACTCTGATGGAATGTGTGTATAGTATGCTGAAGTAACCGAAAAATGTTTTGCGTTGAAAGCGAACGGGAAAATCTTACTTGTGATTTTCCCGTTTTTCACGTATACTATAGGTACGAAGGAAAAGAGGTGAGTCGAAGA
>NZ_QWEQ01000001.1 GCF_009936045.1 Emergencia sp. 1XD21-10
GGTAACTTAACTTTAACACAAAAATGAGATCTTGCAATTTTTTTATTCAGTTGTAACACATCTATTGTAAACCTACATTGTTCTAATGCTACATATGGCGGAACATGAAAAGAAACTTCTATTTCAGAAACTGGTTATTTGACCGCACAGACCGTAAATTGGTATCATGCGGTCAGATTAGAAAATCCGGTTACAGCATTTCTGGCCGTAACCGGTTAGTTTTGAATCAATACGGTCAAAAAACTATCATTTGTCGGCTCTAAATGACGCAACGACATATTTATTATTCAAAAATATTACAATATTTTCCAAATCTGCAGATAAGACTACCCTGAATTTCTCTCAACCAGATGAATTTTCTTTGTGCAAATCTGTTTATCATCCTTTTTATGACCGTAATTAGTCTAAATGACGGGTTTGCGGTCATTTTAGGCTTCACACATTTTTTACAAATGACCGCAAAGGCTGTTTTTGGCTGCTGTGCGGTCAAATTTGTCGTTTCTAAGAGAATTCTTAGGATTTCGCATGCTTGAACAGATTCGCTTCCTTATAGCCACACAAAAAATCCCCCATCTACCAAAGTATGGGGGATTTTGATTTTGTTTAGAACAGTCCTCCAAAGAGGCCTCCGCCTCGGTTGTTGTCATTTCCGCAAAACAGAAAATACAGCACAACCAGTAAAATAAGTATACCCAGACCACTTCCGCTGTCGTTATTGCAGCAGCAATTGTTCTGCGGTCTCACGCAGCAGCATTCCGGCGCCGGCTCACAGCACGGTTCACACGGTTCGCAGCAGTCATTTCTGAAGTCTCCCATAAAAAACCTCCCTTATGTTTTATTTCATCATATGCGGGAAGCTTTCTATTGGTTACTGAAAGATACTAACCCTCAGCATTAGTACTTTTCACCGATTTTTCCAGAAAAGGTACTAAAAATTCGGGGTTATTTTTTACTAACGAAAAGATTTCTGGCGATAAAAGTGAAATTCAGTCATGTTTTTTAGACTTTTACGCTTTCATTTACATATAAACATCCAAAATATAGAAATTATTTCCTCAATTTCTATATTTTGAATGAAACAAATGCAGTACTTTCGTACCTTTTCGGTAAAAATCTGCGATAGGTACTAATTCTCCTCAGCAAGATCAGCGTAAGTCATCATAAATTCCTCTATTTCATAGCTGAGCGCGTTTGAAAAATCATAGAGATACTCTTCTCCGTTGAGTTTTTCCAGTCTGGCGTCGGCAAGAGCATCCCGGACCGGAACAAAGGATGTTTCTCCCGACGGCACTTTCCTTACCTCCACTTCACTTTCGGAGGAATACCAAAGTCTGAACCGATTAAACTCGTCTGCCAGATTCAGTTCTGCATTGTCCTCACCCTTGCGAACAGCCTCAGAAAGTCCTACCAACACACGCTTAATATTTTCAAGCAAGTTATACAGGTCAATCTGATCTCCCGGCACATTCTCCAAAGTTTCGTAAAAATAGCTTTCGCAGAGCTCTGCAAAGGTTTTCATATCCACATCAGTGATCAATTCATAGACTGCGTCGCTATCGATGAGACCCTCGTGTTCTACAAAATCAGCAAAATTCTCAAAGTACTCAAATTCGGCACCAGTTTCAATATCTAAAAGTGCAAATAATTCCTCTTTATCCATCGTATCCTACCTACTTTTCTTTAAATATCCAAATTCTTAAATCGAATGTTCAGTTCTTCTTTTTGCCTGCCCAGAATGTTCTGGATCATGTTGACAAAGTTTTCCGAAAGGTCGCTGGCATAAAATACATTTTCGCCTTCCCTTTCTGCAGCAAACATTTCTCTTTTTTCCAGCTCAATATGCACGGCTGTTGCCACTTCTTTGGAAGAACTGATTATGCGAAGTTCCGGATAAATCCGCTTCAGATTGTCACTAATCAGCGGATAGTGTGTACACCCCAGAACCAGACGGTTAATCTGATTCTCCCTGATAAAATCATCTAAATAATACTTGACGGTAAGGTCCATAATCTCATTGTCGATAATTCCCTCCTCAATTAGCGGCACAAAGGCAGGACAAGCCTTGGAATAAAGCTTAAGTCCCGGGTGCTTCTCATTGATCTTCTGCTCATAGGCATTGGACTTAACCGTCACTTTTGTTGCGATGATTCCAATGTGATCGTTCATATTGCACTTGTTTGCAATTACCTTTGCTGTCGGTGAAATGACGCCGATGACCGGAATATCAGGATAAGCCTTTCGCAAATCCTCAACACAGGTCGCACTCACCGTATTACAAGCAATCACAATCATCTTGACGCCCTGCTTAATCAAAAAATCTCCGATTTGCATAGTAAACTGCCTGATGGTGTCCGGCGACTTGGAGCCATAAGGCGTTCTTGCCGTATCACCAAAGAAGATAATCCTCTCTTTCGGCAGCTCGCGCATTATATGGGGAATACTGGTAAGTCCACCCAGTCCCGAATCAAAAAAACCGATTGGTCTGTTATCCATCTATACTATTCCTTTCAGTTTTGTGTTATACTACTCCTATCAGTCTTTTATTATACTACACTGGAGGTAGAAATGGGAAACAAAAAATTAAAAAACAGAAATGAAATTGATCCAAAGTATCAATGGAACATACAGGCGATGTACGCAAATGCTGCCGCATGGGAAAAGGATATCGAAGAAGTATTACAGCAAACAGCCGATTTTTCAAAGTTTCAGGGACATTTAACCGAAAGTCCCGACATGCTCCTTGATGCGTTTACAACAAAAGACGCTATCTGGCAGAAACTGGAGCGCGCTTATGTCTATGCCAGAATGAAACTGGATGAAGATAACCGTGTGTCCGCTCAGCAGGCCATGTACGACAAGGTCAGCGGTGTTATCGCAAAAGTTTCCGCTGCCATGAGTTTTATGACACCGGAGCTTTTATCCGCTTCTGAAGAAACCTTGCGCAGTTTTATCAAAGAGCTGCCCGCTCTTTCACAGTACACCTTTGTTATTGAAGATCTGATCCGTGAAAAGAAGCATGTACTTTCTAAAGAAGAAGAGAATATCTTAGCACAACTTTCTGAAGTGACTGATGCGCCGGATACAATCTTCACCATGCTGAACAATGCAGATATCAGTTTTGGTACTATCAAAGATGAGGACGGAGAGGAAGTTTCCCTCACCCACGGCAACTTTATCAGCTTTATGGAAAGTCACGATAGAAATGTGAGAAAATCTGCGTTTACCCACGTTTATGAAGCTTATAAAGGTCTTGTAAATACCATTGCTTCCGCTTACAACTACAATGTAAAAACCGATGTCATCGGTGCAAACATTCGACATTATGACTCTGCCAGAGCCGCTGCTCTTTCCGGCGGCAATATCCCGGAATCAGTTTACGATAATCTTATTACTGTCGTACATGAGTATTTACCCGTACTGCATCGCTATATCGACCTAAGAAAAAAGGTACTCGCAGTTGATGAACTGAAAATGTACGATATTTATGTGCCTCTCGTTGAAATTCCAAAGCGGAAAGTTTCTTTCGAAGAGGCTGTAAAAATCATGGAGGAAGGCTTAGCGCCTCTTGGAAAAACATATATGGATCGCGTTCTTTCAGGTATTGATGCCGGCTGGATTGATGTTTACGAAAACGAAGGAAAAACCAGCGGCGCTTACAGTTTCGGATCTTATGACAGTTTTCCTTATATCCTTTTGAACTATTCAGATACCTTAAAAGATGTATTTACGCTGGTGCACGAAATGGGTCACTCCATGCACGCAAGCTACACAAGAGAAACTCAGCCTTTTACCTATGGCAGTCACTCTATCTTTACGGCAGAAGTTGCCTCCACAGTCAATGAATCCCTGCTGATGCAGCATCTTTTAAATAAAGAAACAGATCCGACCATGCGCAAATATCTTCTGAATCTGTATATCGAAGAATTTAGAACTACCCTGTTCCGTCAGACTATGTTTGCAGAATTTGAACATATGACACACAAATATGTAGAAGAAGGCGGCTCTCTGACTGCTGACTGGTTATGCGAAAACTACGAAAAGCTGAACAAGGATTACTTTGGTGCCAGCCTTTCAGAAGACGAATATATCAAATATGAATGGGCAAGAATCCCGCATTTTTATAGAAGTTTTTACGTATATCAGTATGCAACCGGATATTCCGCAGCGACCGCCATTGCAGGCAAAATTCTCGCGGAAGGCGAGCCTGCTCGGAATGCTTACATCGAGTTCTTAAAAACCGGCGACAGCAATTATCCCGTAGAACTTCTCAAAATTGCTGGTGTTGATATGAGCAGTAAGGAGCCTGTACTTCTCGCCATGGAAACCTTTAAGCAGCTGGTAGAAGAACTTGCATCTCTCCTGTAAAACCTCTTGAAAAGCCATTTCAGATGTTATAGAATACTTGATATGAATAAAAAAATTTATATTTACGCCAACGACAGCGAAACATCTAAACGAATAGAAAAGCAGTTAAAACAAAAGCTGGATAATTCCGGCTTTGTTTTACTGCCAAAATACACCGAAAAAGCGGACCTTCTGGTCTGCATCGGCGGAGACGGCACCTTCCTAGAAGCCATACATAAGTTTGACTTCCCCACTATGCCGATCATCGGCATCAATACCGGTCATCTAGGTTTTTTCCAGGAGATCATGCCCTCTATGCTGGATGATTTTATCTTCTACTATACACAAGGACGCTATTCCATTCAGCAGCTTTCTACTGTTAAAGTGCGCATCACTACAGATATCGGAACTGCTGAGCATGTGGGACTCAACGAGGTGCTCCTAAAGGGCAATTCCACCTACTCCATTCACTTAAATATTTCCATCGGCGGCAGCTTTATTGAGCGTTTTTCGGGAGACGGACTGCTGATTGCTACGCCTGCCGGAAGCACCGCCTATAACTATTCTCTGGGCGGCAGCATTGTAGATCCGCGTCTGAAACTGCTTCAGGTTACGCCTGTTGCGCCGATGAATACCACCGCCTATCGTTCTTTTACTTCAAGTATTCTGCTGCCTTCGGATTTATCCCTTGGCGTTGTACCGGACATGAATGAGGAAAAGAATAAGCTGTGCGTAGTTTATGACGGCACCACTGCCGAATACGAAAATATCAAAGAAATCGAAGTCAGCTTCTCTGACATTCACGTCAACCTGATGCGCTTTGAAAACTACGATTTCTGGACGAAAGTAAAGAGTAAATTCCTATGAGCAAGTTTCAATATACCATCACAAAAGAAGACGAAGGCATGACCATCAAGGCCCTTCTCAGAAGCAAATTCAGCTTCTCCTCCCGCCTTTTGAGCAAGCTAAAATTCCAGCATCTTGTCTTTCTCAACGGAAAAGAAGTGGCAGGCTGGATTTCTCCTAAAGAGGGCGATGTACTATCTATTAAACTGCCGGAGGAAAAAAGCGACTTTCCTGCTGAAGATATTCCCATTTATCCTGTCTATGAAGACGATGACCTGCTCGTCATCAACAAACAGCCGGGCATTATCGTCCACCCCACCAAGGGACATCCTTATCACACCATCGCCAACGGTCTGATGAAATACATGGAGGATACCAATCAGTCCTTTAAAATCCGCTTCGTAAACCGGCTCGACATGGACACCACCGGTCTTTTAATCGTGGCAAAAAACTCCCATGCCCAGGACGATGTGGTAAAGCAGATGAAAGCTAATACTACTGAAAAACGTTACATCGCACTGGTCGCAGGTATTATTGCCGAAGACAGCTTTACCATCGACCTTCCTATCGGCAGACCAGACCCTGAGGATGTAAGGCGAAAAGTCATGGAGGAAGGCGGATACCCTTCCGTGACCCACGTAAAAGTCCTAGCCCGCTACGAAGGAAAAACCCTGGGCAGCGGACTTGCCGCCTACCAGGGCTATAAAGACAGCATTATGGAAGATGAAAAAGTCACAGAACCAGCATTTAAACCGGGTGATCTGATTACCGTAAACGGCGATTTAATTACAGTAACCGAGCTTCCTGCCGGATTTACGCTGGTAGAGCTGCTCCTTCAAACCGGCAGAACCCATCAGATTCGTGTACATATGTCTCATTTGGGTCACCCTCTCATCGGCGACCATCTCTACGGCGGCTATAATCCTTCCCTTTTAGATAGACAGGCACTGCACGCCTATATGCTGAGATTTTCTCACCCAGTGACAGGAGAGCCCCTTGAAATCAAAGCGCCGCTCCCTGCGGACATGGAAAAACTCATCGAAAAAATCAAAGAAGCCTGAGACCTTTTATTCACCGGATAAAAGGTCTTTTGGCGATATCCGTCTAATCCTTAGGGACAGAATACAGGTTACTGCGAAAACAAACAGAACCAGAAGTGCGCCGCAGACTGTAATAAATCCTATTGGCACTGTAAAGGTGCATTTTACTATCCCAATTCCCTGTAAGAACAAAGCTGTCAGCGGATTGATAATTAAAGCACTGATGATAAGCCCTACTGCTGCAGATAAAATCACAACAGGCATAAAGCTGAGCGCCGTCTGCAAGATCAGTTGCCATGTTGTAAATCCTAAGGCTTTCATAATACCATAATCTTTCTTTTTTCTATTGAGCATAATCCGAACTAGCAGGTACAATACGAATACCGTAATCAGAAAGCTCAATGCTAGAATTGCAATGACAATTATCTTCATCAATGAAACATAGACCTTCGAACCGCCTATAACAGCTGAAGCCACATTAATGGTGGTATTAACCTGCGTGCCGAAGGCTTCACTGATTTCTTCGTGAAACTCATCGATATCCACGCCTTCTGCCACATCAATATAAAAGCTAAGATTCTGTAAATCAGCCATTCTTTCATAGCCAGATCTCGTCAAAAGACAGTCCTTGCCCAAATTATTGGAAATCTGCGTCAGCCCGCAGATGAGATATACCGCCTCTTTACCACCGGCACTCAGCGTAATCTCATCACCTATTTCCAAATCTTTTTCCCCAGCATACTTGCCAGCAAGCGCCACCTCATTATCATACTTTGGAAATCTTCCGTCAAACACCACATTCTGATTATTTACATCGTTAAAATCGTCACAGCAGGTCATCATAAGAGCGACCCCGTCTTTATGGCGAACCTCCTCGCTGTGATAAAGATACACCTTCTCCACCTTCTCATCTTCTGCAAGACGCTGTAAAAAAGCATCTTCTGCGCTATGGTCGATGCTGATACAGGAATCCGCTGTTTCTCCTACGATTAGATTAATAAATGGCTCCATATTGACAATCATATTTTCTCGCATGAGTCCTGAGAATACGATAAACAAAGACAATACTAACACCGTAATTGCAGTCACAATATTTTGCTTTCGCTGTGACAGCCCTGCCTTCAGTCCGAGAGCAGCTGTTAGTGAAAAACGAGTCCTTTCCAGAGGAATGTAGCTCTTTGCAAAACTGTGAGTCCGTATCCCCTGACGCAGCGCTGTAATCGGCTCCAGCTTTTTTATGCGCCGCGCAGAGAGCCATACGACAAAGGATACGATGAGAGTCAACAGGCAAATCGTAATTACATATGGCATAGACAGAAAATGCATTTTATACGGTATGCCAGTCTGCGATATCATCATGTTGTTTATCATCGGAAAAATCCCGTAGGCAGCAGCTGCACCAAGACAAGATACAGGCAGCGCTACACCAGAAAACTGCAGGAGGAGCGATTCAACAAGCTGTCTGCTGGTATATCCCATGGCTTTCAGTGCACCCAGATTATGCATGTTTTCCTGTATATAATTGATTACATTAGAGGAGATCACTACCAGCGCAATCAGTGCAATAAAACAAGCCATAGCACTGACAATACTGGTACAAATCATCTGGGAAATATAGCGCGAAGATGTAACAAGCTCATAGGAATTGCTCACAATATAAAGGTCCGGGTATGCAGAAGATACTGCATTTTTCAAAACTGCCTCAAATTCCTGACTCTGCTCTTTATCCTTAATCCGAACAGACACCATCATAGTTTCTGCAGCGATTCCTTTATCCTTCAAAGCGTCATACCGGTCTTTGGTGAAGAGAACTGCCGTAATCACACAATTGTGAGAGCCTGCCATAACACTGTTGATAAATCCGCAGACAGGATAGTTTTCTACCGTATTTCCGATGGTGAAGTCTACGGTGCCGCCTGCTGTAATTCTGCCGTCCGTACCATAAAGCATGGGTAGATAGATCCCACTGCTACAATCTTCTTCCACAATTTCCACCTTTCCGATAGAACGGGACAGCGCGGTTTCCTTCTCTAAGATTAGCAGATTAGAATTAATCTCACCATCTCCATAGGGAAAAGAGCCTATCATCATATAGGCATCACTAAAGCTGTAATCTTCTGTCAGCACATTTGCAGTCAGTTCTTCTTCTATCGTCTTGCGAACCTCTGGGCTGCGGCTGCCAACTGCTAAGATGACATGCTCGGCATTAAGTTCTTCATGATATCTGTCAAAGTTTTCCTTATAATCCATAGAAAGCATGAGTCCCAGATTCAGCATAACAGAAGCAAGAAGCACAAGCGCAACGATAGCAGCAGTTTGCCCCTTTGCTCTGCGCAGATTGGCAGCTGCAATCAGAAAAAGTCTCTTCACGGCTACCACCCCATCTCTTCCAGAAATGCTGCAAGTTTTTCATGACGAGACTTATCGTCATGGACATAATGACCAAGATTGCACTCGCCCAAAATCATACCATCCTTTAAATAGAGGATTCGATTTCCTCTTCTGGCTGAACGCATATCGTGAGTCACCATCACAATGCTCTGTCCCTTTTCATGAAAGGATGTCAACAAATCTAGCACCGCAAGACCAGTTTTTGAATTGAGCGCCCCTGTAGGCTCATCTGCAAAAAGGATCTCCGGCGTATTAATCAGCGCCCTGACAATGCCAACCCGCTGAGCTTCACCACCTGAAAGCTGGGAAGGAAATTTATGCAGCATTTCCTCAGAAATGTCAACAAGCTTGCACAAACTTTTTGCTCTTTCAACCAGCTCCCGTTTCTTCTGGTTCACAAGAAGACCCGCAGAAAGAATATTATCCATCACCGTCATACCGTCAATAAGGTGAATCTGTTGAAACACAAAGCCGCAGTGTTTTCGTCTGAACACAGCAAGCTGATCCTGATTCAAATGAGAGATATCCTCATTACTAAAGGTAATTTTTCCAAGGGTCGGCGTATCCATGCCAGACAGCGCATATAGAAGCGTCGATTTACCTGCGCCGCTGGCACCCATAATTACAGTAAAATCTCCTTCGTAAAGGTTCAGGTCGATATTTTTAAGAACGTGCTGTAAAGTTCCTCCATTAGAAAAGGACTTGCTCAAATTCTCCGTCTCCAGCAGTATATTTTTCATCATAAAACCTCCATTTCAGCTTCTATTCTACCGCTGCAGCTGCTTAACAGTCTTTAGCAAATCCTTAAATAATCCTTAAATCTTCGCTTGCACTTAGCGCAATCTCCACGATGACCTTAAGGCCTTGTGCGCCGTTTGCTAACTTCAGACTTCCGCCCATTTCCTGCATAATATAATCCGCAATATAAAGGCCCAGTCCTGCGCCGGAATGCTCGCCCGCATTACTGCCCCGCTTAAACTTCTGCTTTAGCGTCTGCAGTTCCTCTTCCGCAACCCCGCCGCCACAGTCTTCTATGACGATGCGTAGATGCTTATGCTCAACTTCTGCAGAGGTTTCGATTTCAGTATCTGCGTATTTATATGCGTTGACAAAGATATTATCAAAAACCTGCTGCAGCCGCAGTAAATCCGCGTAAATCAAGCATTCTGGAATCTTTGGAACTTCGGTGCGGTGCAGATAATCAGCGCTAGCCAAAAGACCAAAAACCGCTCCGCTTTCTACATCTGCCGGCGTAACAGAAAGCTGCACAAGTTCTTCTAACGTAGCCGTCAAGAGATTATTTGTCAAAGCCGTAATCTGGTCAGCTTTTTCAACAATTCTTAGATAATTCTCTCTCGTTTTTTCATCAGCGGCAAGGGCGGCACCCACCTCTGCTGCAGCTTTGATACTAGCTACTGGTGTCTTGATATCGTGGGAAAGCTCAGCGACTAGTTCCTTTTTGCTGCGATTTGCCAAAGCCTCCGCTTCTCTTGCCTTTTTCAGCTCCACTCTCATCATATCAAAGGCTTCTGTAAAAGCACCAAAGATATTTCTTCTGTCCATTTCCAGCGGTATATCCAGGTTACCCTTCGCCACTTGCTTTGCAAAGTCACTCAGTTTCGCAAAAGGTTTTATCACCACTTTTGTAAGATAAGCAAAATACACAAGACAAATTAGAAGTTGCAGAAAAATCACGGCAGAAAGCGCCCAAATTAAGCGCCGCTGATTGCGCTGAAAAACTTCTGCAGATGTATTTTTGATAATCACCTTTCCCAAAACAACGCCGTCGATTTCCACGTCAAGTATAGTGTCACCGTGTACGATGGCTTTATGTATCGTATCGCTTTCTCCATGGGCTGTCCGAAACAGCACGTTACCTTCTGTATCAATGACTGTATAGTCCATCCCTTCAGCCTGCTGATGATGAGCCAAATCCGTCCAGTCCTCCTCCACAGACTGCAGTACACGATTGACTGCCACGCTATCCTTAGAAAAATCTTTGCTGGAGCCTGCCGCAAAGAAAAGAATACCCAATTCCGCTACAAAACAGATGATGAGAGAAATGACAAATGCTCTATTTTTCATTGATTTCCCCCACAAATTTGTAACCTTCACCCCAGACCGTCAAAATATATTTAGGATTTGCAGAATCTCTTTCAATTGCAGCTCTAATCTTTCTGATATGTACATTGAGGGTGCCGTCTCCTGTGAATTTGTCTTCCCAAACATTTTCAAAAATCTCTTGTTTAGACACTGTACCGCTGCTTTCCATCAAATAGACCAGAAGCTTAAATTCCATAGCAGTAAGCTTTACAGGCTCGCCGCCTGCAAAAACCTCACGGGCAGTAAAATCAACACGAAGATAACCGTCGTCGTAGCAAGTATTTTGCGCTCTGCCGTAACGCTTCAGCACCGCTTTCACCTTCGCCAGAAGTACGCCAAGAGAATAAGGCTTCTGTATATAGTCATCACCGCCGATGGAAAGTGCCGCAATTTTATCATCGTCGCTGCTTCTTGCAGAAATAAACAGGATCGGAATATCCGTCGTCTCCCGCAGCTCTTTACACAAAGAAAAACCGCTGCACTCACCAAGATTGATATCTAAAAGAAGCAAATCAATTGTATGTTCACTTAAAAATGCCAAACATTCAGCGCCGCTGTACACCGCTTCTGTTTTCACATCGAAGAGATTGAAGTACTCCGCCGTGCTGTCCGCCAACATTTTTTCATCGTCTACGATTAAGCAATTGTAATGCATGTCCTACCACCTTTTTCTCTATTGAATGCTCTTATTATAACCGCTTGGAAAAAGAATAGCAAGAAGGCACTTGCCTTTGGTCCCTCTGACCCTGGCAAGTGCCTTTTCATCTACTTCAAAATCTCTGCTACAGTGTCTTCCACCAGCTGATCGATTTTCTCAAAATCCATATTTCTAATATACATCTTCTCTACAAGGTCGTGGGTCTCCTTGGCTCTTGCCAGCGCATCCATGGCCTCCTGAATCAAAGAAGCGTACAGCTTTGAGAGTTTCCCGATGATACCTGCGTTCTTTTCAGCGAAGTAAGTGCTCTGATAATCGCTGATATCCACCATAGTGATTTCTTTCAATGTGCCTTCTTCCCCGGTGATTTCCCAAGGCTCCAGATCGTGCCACTTGTTTGTGGTGATGAATGCAAGACCCAGCTCAGGCACCAGCAGATGTTCCAGTTTATAGGCAGGATCCATCGGACAGTAGAAGCTTTCCACGTCGAAGCCGCGGTACACAGCACCATCCTGCAACACGTTCATAAAGCTTGTATTGCTGTAGCCCTCCGGTACGTTAATCAGGTAGATTTTCTTGGACTGCTGCAGCAGGGTTTTCAGATAGGAAATACTGCCCTCCCATGTGAGACCCGTTGCAAAGAATTTTTTTACTGCACCAGACTTAAAAGAAATATCATATTTCTGATATTCCTGATCGATGATATCTGCAGCCAACTTGTAAATCTCAGAAACCTCAATTCCGTCATCGTAGATGGTTGCCATGCTATCGTAAATTTTCTTTGCTGCCGCCAGATAATTATAAGCGATTTTGTACCATCCGGAGCATTCTTCGTTATAGCGGATGATGTCCTCCTTGCAGTCTGCGATTTTCTTGTCGTTCCAGAATTCTCCGAAGTTAATGATGTAATCAACAGCTCCCGGCGTAATGGGATCTATAACATGAGGGCTGGTACCGTCCACAAAAGCGATTTTTCTATCCGGCAGAATGATTCCGTCCAGGGAATTATCGTCTGCAGAGCAATGCAGAAAATCTACACTTTCCCCCGCTTCCGAAAGTCTTTTGCCCACCTTCTTTAAAAAAGTAGATTTTCCTGTGCCGGGACCGCCTTTAATGCAAACGATACGGCTTGCCTCACGCTGTCCAAGAATGTATCCGTAGTAAGAGAAAAATCCCTCTGGCGTATTATTGCCAGGGAAATAGTGACGTATGATAGACAATGTAATTCCTCCAATCTATTTCTGATTCTCTATCATATGAAGGAACCCTTGTCACTTGTTCCAACTGAAAAAGCGCCTTCCTAAGAAAGCGCTCTTTATAATCATTATTAGAAGTAATAGCTATCTTCCGGCGAAGGCTCTGACTTTGCAACCAGATGACCACTGGCTAAATCGTAAAATACCACTCGTGTGACGTAAAGATATGTCAGCATAAAGAAAACTGGAATAGAATATACCAAATCAATAATTTCGCCAACTATGCCAGGAATTATTGGCATAAATGCGCTCGGAATTGCGGCCAGAATTGCCCAGCCGATAAAGGACAGCATCAGGCAGAAAAACTTGCCCTTGTTGCCATTCATCATACGTTTGCTCTCCTCGATACATTCCATAACGCCCTTGTCTGGATGATCAGCAAGAACATAGAATGCCTGACTGTAACGAATTGCCGCAATAATTCCTGGAACTACCAAAAGCAACGCCCACAGGGCAATGAAGATATTCTGTACGACAAACAGGCAAAAAGCCTTTGGAAAGTTCTCAAATCCATTGAAAATGCCTGCTGGATTGCTTTCCTTTCTGCGGAAAAATCCAATCATAAAACTGCAAAGTCCCAGCTCAAAGGCGCCGGTCAGCACTAGATTATACAGTCTGGCTACATAAGAAAGACTAATGGATTGTTCAAAAAACGTATTATAGTAATTGTAGGATGCAAAAGGCATTAGATAGCCTAAAATAACCGGAATTGTCATTGTCATTACATAGTACAAAAACACACCGATTGCCACCTGAGGCCAGCAGCCTTTCAGAGAGCTGCGCGCAATAGCACGAATTTCAGAACTGGTTTCTCTTACAATAATATTGTACATATAAAAACTCCTTATTTTAAACTCGATAAAAATATTATATAATATCTGTAGAATAAATACAATTGAAATCGGAGAATTCCTATGGAAAAAACCTTAATTATTACTTCACACCTTGAACACACAGATAGTCTGACCCTTGATTTTTCTGAGTTTAATAAGATTATCTGTGCCGACGGCGGCCTGCTTATTGCCCAAAAACTGGGGCTTTCTCCTGACTTTCTCATCGGCGACTACGATTCCATGAACGTACCTTCCGGCGATGTCATCAAGCTTCCCATGGAAAAGGATATGACCGATAGCGAAGCTGCCATTGATCTGGCAGTTTCCAAAGGTTATAAAGATATTACCCTCCTCGGCGGGCTTGGAGGCCGCTTTGACCATACCATGGGCAATATCGGCATGCTTGCAAAATTTTGCGGCACAACCATTCGTCTTAGCCTTATTGATGGACAAAATTACCTCTTTATGGTTGCGCCCGGCACTTACACGGTTCCAAAAAACGCCTATACCTATCTGGGTATTATCAGCTACGGAGACGATGCAAAAAATGTCACCCTCCGCGGTGTCAAATATCCACTAACGAATCACCACCTGACGAATAAAACCACTTTAGGTGTTAGCAATGAAATTATCTGTGATTCTGCTACAGTTTCTTTTACGGACGGCATGCTTCTCATTATTCTGTCCAAAGACCTGTAAAATTAACCATTGACAAAATGGAAAAATCGCACTATCCTTATTATTGTATTCGCTAGGGGAGCTTTTGCTGAGAATGACTGTCAGCCTGCGGGCGCAGCCAGACCCTCAACACCTGATGCAGTTAGTACTGCCGTAGGGAAGCATTGATTATATCACATATGCCAGGTTCAGTTCCCCTCCAATCATTTACAAGATGGAGGTATTTTTTATGTTCAAAAACATGCAGGGATTCTTTGAATCCACCATTGGTCACGTCGTCATCATCGCCGTGATTGTCGTATTTTTTGCTTTAATTCTAATTCCGTCCAAGGAAGAACGGGAAAACAAATCACAAAAGCCTGATGCAAAAGCGCTGACTATTTCAGCTCTTCTTGCTGCGCTGGCGTTAGGTCTTGGACAGCTGAAACTCTTTGAAATGCCATTTGGCGGAACGGTTACTGTATTTTCCATGCTTCCCCTCGCCCTCTGCGGCTATTTTCTGGGGACCCGCCGAGGCGTCATCTGTGGCTTTGTCGTGGGACTTTTGAATCTGCTGTTCAGCCCTTACGTCATTCACCCCGTGCAGCTTCTTGTGGATTATCCCTTCGCTTTTGGCGCTCTGGGACTTGCCGGCGTATTTAAGGATAAGAAAAACGGTCTTGCAAAAGGCTACGTGCTGGGACTCTTCGTGCGTTATATCTGTGCAGCCCTCTCCGGCATTGTCTTCTTCGGCAGCTATGCACCTGAAGGATTTAACGCGGTTACTTGGTCTTTATGGTATAATTTCACCTATCTTGCCGCTGAAGGAATCCTGACATTGATAATTATTTCACTTTCTCCTGTGAAGAACGCTTTTGAAGGGTTGAAAAAGAGCTTATAAAGTGTTATATTATTAACAAGGACTATTTTTCTATATATGTAAGAAGGAGAAAAAACATGTACGAGAACATCAAATACGAAATAAAAGAAAATATTGCTTACGTTACCATTAACAGACCGAAAGCAATGAACGCGCTGAACATGGATGTACTTACTGAGCTTTATGACGCTTTCACCAAAATTGAAACAGATAAAGACGTTCTGGCAGTTATTTTAACTGGCGAAGGCAAAGCCTTTGTTGCAGGCGCTGATATTGCGCAGATGCACCAGCTCACTGCCTTGGAAGGTCGCCAGATGATGATTATGGGTCACAAAGTAATGAACCTGATTGAAAACATCGAAAAGCCTGTAATCGCTGCAGTCAACGGATTTGCTCTCGGCGGTGGCTGCGAACTCGCCATGGCATGTGACATCAGAATCGCCTCAGAAAAAGCCAAATTCGGTCAGCCGGAAGTTGGTCTTGGCATTATTCCGGGATTTGGTGGCACCCAAAGACTTGCTAGACTGGTCGGCAAAGGTATGGCAAAATACCTGATTATGACCGCTGAAATGATTCCTGCTTCTGAAGCGTATAGAATCGGTTTGGTTGAGAAAATCTCCGCACCTGAGGAATTAATTGCAGAAGCCGAAAAAGTTGCTAAAACCATCGCTTCTAAGGCTCCTATCGCTATCGCAACTGCTAAAACCGCTATCAACAACGGTTACGATATGGATATGAAATCCGCAAGCAAATTTGAAATCGAAACCTTCACCGCTGCCTTTGGCTCCGAAGACAAGACAGAAGGCATGGCTGCTTTCCTGGAAAAGAGAGCACCGGAATTTAAGAATAAATAAATTTCGCAAGAAGATAAAAAGTGCACCAATAGCCTAAATTTCAGGTCTAATGGTGCACTTTTTAACACCTACCAGCAAAATCATCGTGCAAATTCCGCTGACCGCAAGTGGCAGATAAAAACTCATGCTTCTTGAGAGCAACATAGCACCCGGCAGCAGCCCTCCTGTAAATAGAGTTTGAAACAGGATAGAAAATGCCCCTTCGCTGACTCCCATAGCGCCCGGCAGCGGCAGTGCAGATACAGAAGCAAAAAGCACCGCCTGCAAGAAAATCACAGTTACAGCCGAATATCCTGACAAGCCTAAGCTTAAATAAATCCAGTAAGGAATGCTGTACATGGCTATCATCTGTACAACTGTCGTTACCAGGGTCTTAACAAAAATGTTTTTATTCTGCTTTAAGAAAACCGCACTCCTTTGATATTCCTGCAGCGCGCTGGTCAGGGTTTCTTCCAGACGTGCTCCCCTTTCCTCACTGCATTTCTTTGCAAACTTTACAAATAAACTAACTATCTTTTCATCCACCTGTCCACAAAAAATTGCACAGATCAGTACTATCATCGCAACCGCATTGAGGCCAACTCCAAAAAACAGCAATACCTTCATATCCCCCATGGACGCCGAAATTGTATCCTGCACAGCAAAAAAACCAAGTACAGCTAACACAATGGTTACAATCTGATAGCTGAGCAGTTCAAAGAGCAGCGCCAGCGTTCCATGGGACAGATTTACGCCGTCCCTGTGCATAAAATAAAGCTGCAGTGGCTGCCCGCCCGAAGCAGACGGCGTCACAGAACTTCCAAAGAATCCGCAAACAGCATATTTGATGCCGCAAAGCACAGACCTGTTCTTTTCAAAAAGCTGCAGACAACGTCCAATGTTCAGTCCCTCTCCGAGAAGAAAAATCCCCATAGCACAGATCGCCAGCAATAGATACTTTATATCTGCCCCTGATATAGCTGACAAAATCTGTGACGGCTGTGTTTCCCGAAAGATACTGTAAAAAGTCAGCAATAATAGTATCAGAAATAAGCCGCCGTTTTTGCATAATTTTATAAAGCTAATTTTCATGTCTATACTTCTCATCTATGGTTTCAAATCTGTACCCTTCTTCCAGCCAAAGGGGAATGGTTTTCTTTAACGTCTCAATCATGCGAAGAGGTGCATCGTTTTGTACTGCTCCATCGCCTCTGCCGTCGTGGAGACAGATAGTACTCCCCGGCGATGCGTGCTTTAGCAGCCGGTACTGCATTTGTTCTTCATCAGAGTCTTCCTCCCAGTCACCGACCATCACGTCCCAAAGAACCTTTTGCAGACCGTGATTTTTTATCTGCTGCAAGGTAGACCAGTTGACGTGTCCCCAAGGCGGTCTGTAGTATTTTACGTCAATGCCCAAATCCTCCATGATTTCCAGGCTCTTCTTAAAATCCCAGCGGGTATAAGATGGTGTCTGTATCATTGCACTTTTATGCTCCAGAGAATGGATTCCCACAGTGTGCCCTTCCTGTGCCATTCGCAAGACGAGATCAGAATTATCCTCCGCAAATTTTCCTACTACAAAGAAAGTCGCTTTTATTTCATACTCTGCCAGTAAATCCAGTAATTTTCCTGTATACGCAGAATGCGGACCATCATCGAAAGTCAAATAAATCACCTTTTCTCGTATTGCCAGGGACTGAATTGCATCTTCTGCGTTCTGCTTAAGCCTCTGTTGCACTTTTCCAAGCTGCGACGGTATATAGCTGTAGCCTGCTGCAATTCCCATTCCTAGCAATGTCGTTATTAATAATTTCTTTTTCATGCAATCAACCCTTTACTAAATCCTTTTCCTATTTCCTGCATATTTTTCTTCATTGTCTCCAGCAGTCTGTCATGTCTGAGCAGCTGTAAAATATCTTCTGCTTCATCGGCATAGGTGTCCCATAAAACCCTGCCAATGTTATGATCTTCAATATACTTAGCATTGCCAAACTCCTGTTCAAGAAATGGTTTTATAATATAAAGAGGTGTCTTTGTCGCAATTGCTTCAAAGGTCGTAATACCGCCTGCCTTCGTAATAATCAAATCCGCCCGCTGCATATAGCGGTTAACTTCTTGTGTATACCCAATGACTTCAATTGCTGGGAATTTTTTCTCAAGTTCCCGCTTCAGTTTCTCGTTTTTTCCTGTGATTACAGTTACTTTTATATCACGACACTTTGATAGCTTTTCCAGGAAATCCTCCGAAGACGGTATAAGCCCTAGGCCTCCACCCATGATGAGCACCTCTTTCTTGCCGGTATTCTGTTTTTCGTACTCCTGATAAAAACATTGTCTTACCGGGATGCCTGTGATTTCAATCTTCTCTTCGCTGACCCCTTTAGAAAGCAACGCATTTTTCGTCGATATATCCCCAACAAAGTACTTGTCTGTTTTCGGTGCAATCCACTCCTCATGCGCAGTAATATCCGTGATATAGGTATAAAGCGGTATACTGCACTGTCTCATTTTCTTGTAAGAAGAAATATACTGGGAACATACAGGAAATGCTACCACGATAGCATCCGCATTATGTTCCTCTATGAGTCTGTCAATTTTTCTGGTAAAAGTCAGCTTCAGCGGCACCCCACTATTATTTCCTGCTGCCTTATTCATCGCATTATAAAGTCCCGAGCAACGGCTTACCATAAAATTAAACCCCTGATAAATCGTTTTACTGAGTACAGGAAACATATAGTCGATAAAATCAATCGTCGTTACCTTTGCATCTCTGTTTTCTTGTAAAATCTGTTCTTTGATTGCTTCGGCAGCTTTAACATGCCCCATGCCGAATCGTCCTGTCAAAATTAGAATGTTCATATCTTCTACCTCTTTTGATTTATGATACTACCATAGTACAACATAAATCTTAACTGCCAATGAATAGGAAATTAAGATTCATTAATGTTTTTATTACGAAATTCTTACATTGGAAAAAAATTGGGTTTACTAAGTAAATCAGATAGATTACAATAGAACAAGACGAATTTTTACAATGAGGCGATAAAAAACGTATGAACAATAAAAAACAATATTTAAAAGGTTTAAAAGATGGTACCCCTATCGCACTTGGTTACTTTGCGGTAGGTTTTACACTGGGAATTGCAGCAAAATCAATGGGCATCAATGCTTTTCAGGCTGGTCTGATGTCTTTTCTGATGCACGCTTCTGCAGGTGAATTTGCAGTATTAACAGTCATTGCAGGTCAGTCAGGCTATATTGCCATGATTATCACGCAGCTGGTTATTAATATCCGATATTTTCTCATGTCCTGCAGCATGTCACAGAAGATTAATCCGAACACTTCCCTGCCCAAAAGGCTGCTGCTGTCCTATTTTGTAACAGACGAAATTTTCGGTATTTCTGCATCAATCAAGGGAGAACTGAATCCATATTATCCTCTAGGTGCTGCCACAGTTGCTTCTCCAGGCTGGGTACTTGGAACCATTCTCGGCGCTCTGGTCGGCAATATCCTGCCTGTCAGTCTTGCAAGCGCACTCAGCGTAGCGCTTTATGGTATGTTCCTGGCAGTGGTGATTCCAGCCTCAAAAAACGACAAAGCCATCGCATTGGTAGTTTTGGCTTCCATGGCAGGAAGCTGTGCTTTTACCTTTCTGCCGGTTCTATCAGAGATTTCTTCCGGCACCAGAATTATCATTCTCACCCTGGTGATTGCAGCAGCCGCGGCAATCATCAAGCCGGTCAACACTACTGAGGAGGTGCAGTCATGAACTTCGAACAGAATACATATATCTATCTTTTGGTTGCGGCTGCTACCATTTATGCAATCCGCGCCCTGCCGCTCACGCTAATCCAAAAAGAGATTACCAACACCTTTATCAGATCTTTCTTATACTATGTGCCGTATGTGACACTGGCTGTCATGGCGTTTCCAGCTATCATCACGGCAACCAGCAGCTTAATTTCAGGGATGGTCGCCTTTGCCGTTGCCGTTATCGTAGCGTGGTTTTCCGGCAATCTCTTCACGGTTGCTCTGGCATCCTGTGCAGCAGTGTATCTGGTGGAACTTTTCTTATAAAAAAGCCCCGGCATTTCCTATGTGCCGGGGTTTTCCTTTGCCATCTGATATGCAAGTCTTGGCGATCCATCTTTCGAAGAAATGATTCCGCAGTAAGTAAAACCACACTTCTGAATCAAATGCTGCATAATTTTGTTGTCCTCGTGGGTATCAATACGAATATTGTCAATCAAGGTAAATCCGAAATCCACACACTGCTGCAACAGCCCTTTCACCGTGCCGTTTCCTGCGATTCTGTGAATGGTTCCGTAGGCTCTGTCGTTTAGCCACTGACCGCCGTCAATTCTGTCGTAGGTCGGATCAGCACCTATAATAAAAGCAAATACGCCACAGATACTGCCTCCATCTTCCATGACGTAAAGATTGCCCCTTTTCATATCTCCCTCCAAAAGTTCTTTTTCGGGGTAACCCCAAATCGCCCACTGGGTTGGATTTCCGTTTTCCGACATGAAATTTCTGGCATAGGCATAGATATCCAAAATCTCTATAAAATCCGTCTCAGCGGCTTTTCTGATATTCATAAGCAGCCTCCTTATTCTTCTCTCGTTAAATGGGTGAACTGTGCACCAACTAATTCTGCCAAATCAACCGGTGAAAGCTCTATCTGCAGTCCTACCTTACCGCCACTGACGCAAATCCTCTGATGATTCTTCGCCCTTTCGTCAATAGCAGTCGGAAATAATTTCTTCATACCGACCGGAGAGCAGCCGCCTTTGATATAACCGGTAATTTTCGTAATATCTCTCGCATGGATCATTTCGATATTCTTTTCTCCAAAATGCTTCGCCGCCTTCTTTAGATCCAGTTCACATGCCACAGGAATCACACAGACGTAATTCTGTCTACTATGTCCTACGAGAACCAGAGTCTTAAATACCATATCAGGATTCTGTCCTACCTGCTCTGCCACTGAAACACCATCTAAAAAGCCCTCCGGCGCTTCATAAGTATGTAGCTGATAAGCAATCCCTTTCGCCGCCACCATGCGTACCGCATTGGTTTTTGGCTCTTTTTCTTTCTTTGCCATGTCTGTATCCTTTTTTAATGAAATCCATATTATTCTATCACAGGAACGATAAAGTGACAATAACTTTGAATATATCTTCCAGTTTTCATAAAAACTCTGTTGGGTTTTCAAAACTGCCAAAAATGGTTTCTTTTTGCGGACAAAATCGAGATTTTGAAAATCGTTTGAAGAAAAGATGAAAACTGGAAATAAAATACATTGCAACAAGTGCTGAAATTTACAGCTAATATTTTTTCATTTTAACACCGAAATTAAAACATCGCACTGCAGGTTTCCCGTGCAGTGCGATGCAGTTTTCATCAATGATACTGATTAGCCCAGTAATCCAGCGCCAAACATTGGTGCGAATACTACGGATACAATTGTCATCAGCTTAATCAAGATGTTGATGGAAGGACCGGAAGTATCTTTGAACGGGTCACCTACAGTGTCGCCTACAACAGCAGCCTTGTGAGGTTCGCTTCCCTTACCGCCGTAATTTCCTTCTTCGATATATTTCTTAGCGTTATCCCATGCGCCGCCTGCGTTGGACATCATGATTGCAAGAAGTACACCTGCAGACAGTGCACCGCCCAGCATACCTGCAAGAGCTTCAGCACCTAAAATAAATCCAACTGCTAAAGGCGCAATGATTGCCATCAGACCTGGCATAACCATTTCTTTCAGAGCAGCACCAGTGGAGATATCTACGCATCTAGCATAGTCAGGCTTGGAAGTGCCTTCCATGATGCCTTTGTCTTCTCTGAACTGTCTTCTAACTTCTTCAATCATCTGGTTAGCTGCTTTACCTACAGAGTTCATTGTCATAGCAGAGAACAGGAACGGCAGCATAGCACCCAGGAACAGACCAATAATTACGATTGGGTTCAGCAGGTTAATTCCTACTTCGGAAATGCCTGCTACTTTTGCATAGGATACAAACAGAGCCAGTGCAGTCAGAGCAGCAGAACCGATAGCAAAACCTTTACCGATTGCAGCGGTAGTGTTGCCTACAGCGTCTAATTTGTCGGTGATTTCTCTAACTTCGTGTGGAAGTTCAGACATTTCTGCGATACCGCCAGCGTTATCGGATACAGGACCGTAAGCGTCAACTGCTACAGTCATACCTGCTGTGGACAGCATACCTACAGCTGCCAGTGCGATACCATAAACACCTGCAAACATATATGCTACGAAAGTAGCTACACAAATCATGATAATTGGCCACAGAGTGGACATCATACCAACGCCCAGACCGCTGATAATAGTAGTAGCAGCACCTGTCTGAGACTGTTCAGCAATTTTCTTAACGGAACCGTAATCGCCGGAAGTGTAAACTTCTGTAATCTTACCGATTGCAATACCTGCAACCAGACCTGCAATAATTGCAAATGCATAAGTGAAATCACCCAGCATATACTTACTCATAACCAGAGAAGCAACGATTACAATGATACCACTGATGTAAGTACCCATGTTCAAGGCATTTGCAGGGTTGGAACCCTCGCTGCCTCTTACCATCAGGATACCGAGAACAGAAGCGATGATACCTACTGCAGAAAGCAGCAGCGGGAACAGTGCAGCAGTTGTTTCAGAGAACATTGCAGTTTCTGGTGCATTGGCAACAGCAACGGAAGCCAGAGTAATAGCGGAAATGATAGAACCTATATAAGATTCAAACAGGTCGGACCCCATACCAGCAACGTCACCTACGTTGTCGCCTACGTTGTCAGCGATAACAGCAGGGTTACGCGGGTCATCTTCAGGGATACCTGCTTCTACCTTACCAACAAGGTCAGCGCCTACGTCAGCAGCTTTGGTATAGATACCGCCGCCTACTCTTCCGAAAAGCGCCATAGACGAAGCGCCCAGACCGAAGCCTGTGATACATTCTGTAACAGTTGCAAGATCCAGTACGCAGAACACTACGCCAAGACCGAAAAGTCCAAGACCGGATACGCAAAGACCCATAACAGCGCCAGATCTGAATGCAATCTTCAGCGCTTTTGGCATACCTGCTTCTTTGGCAGCCCATGCAGTTCTTACGTTACCTTTGGTTGCCACGTTCATACCGAAGAAACCTGCCAGTACAGACAGCAGCGCACCAATTAGGTACAGTCCTGCAGTAATCCAGCTTTGCAGGCCAAATCCGATGAGCAGGAACAGCACAGCAATTACGATAACCATGGTCTTGTATTCTCTCTTTAAGAAAGCCATAGCACCTTCTCTGATGTATCCTGCGATTTCCTTCATTCTGTCAGTACCTTCGTCAGATTTGCTGATCCAGGAGGACAAGCAGAAGGCTACCAACAGTCCGACCGCAGCCGCGATTGGTACAATCCAATTCATAATATAATACCTCCATTTTCTTGTCTGGTTTATAACGCGTTTAAAGAGGCACCGCATATGCACGCGCCTCTTATAAAACCAAACAAATATTTTAAATTAAATTATTAACTAAACATTGAAACAATAGCAAGTGAAAGCACGATAAATAACACAGCGCATACGACTGTAATCTTGCTTAAGATTGCTTCGTATCCTCTGCCCTTTTTCTTTCCGAAAAGCTGTTCTGCACCGCCTGCAATAGAACCGGATAAACCATCGCTGTTACCAGACTGCAGAAGAACACTTAAAATCAGAACGATACTTGCAATTGCCAGTAATGCCATAAGAGCGATCTTCATCTTATTCCCTCCTTTAAATTTAACCATTTAACTTTATCATAAGAACCACGAAAAATCAAGTGTTTTCCTGCTAAAAGTTGACAATCTCCATAAATTTAGACGAATCCAGACTAGCCCCGCCAACCAGCGCGCCGTCAATCTCGTCCATATCCATAATTTCCGTTGCATTTTCAGGCTTTACGCTGCCTCCGTACTGGATAATCACTTTATCACAGGTATCTTCATCGTAAAGACCTTCGATAGACTTTCTGATCCATGCGCACATTTTTCCTGCCTGCTGGGGACTTGCGGTTCTGCCGGTACCGATTGCCCAGATTGGTTCATAGGCTACCACCACTTTAGCAGCATCCTCTGCAGAAATTTCTGCAAAAGCCTTTTCTATCTGCGCACATACAACTTCCTGTTCGATCCCAGCGTCTCTCTGTGCCAAATCCTCGCCAACGCATAAAATCGGCGTGATTTCACTATCGGTTAGGATTTTCTTCAGTTTCAAATTTACCGTCTCATCAGTTTCTCCAAAGTACTGACGTCTTTCCGAATGACCTACAATACAGTAATCTACACCAATTTCCTTGAGCATATTTAGTGAAACTTCTCCAGTAAATGCACCTTCTTCTTCAAAATGAACATTCTGAGCACCGACACCGATTCCGCTTCCAGAAAAAGCCTCTACCAATGCCGCAAGCTGCGTATATGGTGCACAAATTGCAGCTTTTACGTCAGTATCTCCATACATTGTTTTCAGTTCCTTTGCAAAAGCAAGCGCTTCTTCTGTGGTTTTATACATTTTCCAGTTTCCTGCAATTAGTGGAATTCTCATCTCTATTCCTTCCTATTCCTATAAAACATGCAGAGGAGACTTCTCCACTGCATGTAAGATTACAATAAATTATTATTTTTCTTCAATGACGGCAATGCCCGGAAGTACTTTTCCTTCCAAAAATTCCAACGATGCGCCGCCGCCTGTGGAAATGTGGCTCATCTTGTCCGCAAGTCCAAACTGCTCTGCTGCCGCTGCAGAATCTCCGCCGCCAATGATTGTCACAGCATCACTCTCTGCCAGAATCTCAGCAATTGCCTTAGTTCCCTTTTCAAAGGTCGGCATTTCAAAAACGCCGACAGGTCCGTTCCACACGATAGTCTTCGCTTCTCTCAGCACTTTACCATAAAGGCGAACCGTTGCTGGTCCGATATCAAGTCCCATCATGTCAGAAGGAATCCCATCCCTGTCTGTAATTTTTGTCTCTATTTCATTGGCAAATTCCTTAGCGCAGACAACATCGACAGGAAGCAGCAGTTCTACACCTGCCGACTTAGCCTTTTCGATCAGCTCCGCTGCAAGATTTATATTCGCTTCATCTAAAATGGAAGTTCCGATCTCCAGTCCCATTGCTTTAAAGAAAGTATAGGACATACCGCCGCCAATAATCAGCGTATCGACTTTCTTCAGCAGATTTTCAATGACAGGAATTTTGTCTCCTACTTTGGCGCCACCCATGATGGCAACGAAAGGTCTGCTAGGATTTTCAAGCGCATCTCCAAGGAACTTGACCTCCTTTTCGATGAGGAATCCTGATACTGCAGGAAGATAGTCCGCAATACCTGCTGTAGAAGCATGCGCTCTGTGCGCTGTTCCAAAGGCTTCCTGAACAAAAATTTCTCCAAGATCAGCCAGTTCTTTGGCAAATTCTGCTCCATTGTCCGTCTCTTCTTTGCGGAAACGAACATTTTCAAGAAGCATAACTTCACCTTCTTCTAAGGAAGCCGCCATGTCTCTGATGGTGTCGCACACCACTTCAGGGCAGCTCTGAAACTTCACTTCGCAGTCCAGCAGTTCTGCTAATCTGTCTGCTACAGGTTTCAGTGTAAATTCCATCTTCGGCTCACCTTTCGGTCTTCCCAGATGGGACATGAGAATCACTTTAGCGCCCTGCTCTCTAAGATAAGTGATTGTCGGCAGTGCAGCTTTGATTCTGTTATCATCTGTGATGACACCGTCCTTCTGGGGAACGTTGAAATCACATCTTACAATTACTTTTTTTCCTTTGAGCGCAATGTCTCTAATGGTTTTTTTCATATTTAGCCTCTTTACTTTGCGTGATCTACTTCATACATATGTTTAATCAGCTCTAAAGTTTTGCAGGAATATCCATACTCATTGTCATAGAACGCAATTAATTTGAAGAACTTGTCGTTGAGTTCGATACCTTCTCTCGCATCGAAGATAGAAGTATGCGGATCACCGACAAAATCTCCGGAAACAACTTCATCATCCACATACTCAATAACGCCGTGGAGATAAGTTTCTGACGCCTTCTTAACAGCTCTGCAAATCGCATCATAGGACGCGGATTTTTTCAGTACTACATTCAGGTCGATTACAGAAACATCAGCAGTCGGCACTCTATACGAAATACCTGTCATCTTACCTGCCAAAGACGGAATAACCAGCCCTACTGCTTTAGCAGCGCCTGTGGTGGATGGAATCACGTTTCCAAATACGCTTCTGCCGGTTCTCCAGTCTTTCATGGAACGAGCATCTACCACTTTCTGTTTTGCTGTTGCAGAGTGGATGGTCGACATCAGTCCCTGTTCAATACCAAAGTTATCTTCCAGAACTTTGCAAAGCGGTGCCAAACAGTTAGTAGTACAGGATGCGTTGGAAACCACCTGCATATCACTGGTATATTCATCTGAATTAACACCGTAAACAAATGTAGGCGTAGTCTTATCCTTTGCTGGTGCAGATATGATGACTTTCTTTGCACCTGCCTTTACATGGTCGAGCGCCTTCTCTGTTGTAGTATAAGCACCTGTCGCTTCTACTATGTATTCTGCGCCGCATCTGTCCCAAGGAATGTTCTTCGCTTCTGATTCGCTGAATACAGGAACTTTCTTGCCATCAATGATGATACCTTCCTCATATTTATCTAAACTCTTAGGAAAACGACCAAATGTCGTATCATATTTCAACATATAGATTAGGTAATCAATGTCTGCGTTACGAACGTTAATGCCTGCGATTTCAATTTCAGGCATGTCCATTGCAGCTCTGATTACCACTCTGCCGATTCTTCCGAATCCACTAATACCAACTTTAATTGCCATAATTTACCTCCATAACTCTCTTTATATCAAATTAAAGTATGTCAACTGTATTGGTGCAAGCACCATTTTACGACTAAATTCTGCCAATTGAGCATCGCTTAACAAGCTTGCCCTCTTGGGAATTTATAGCATAAGGCATTCCCTTCAATTTCTTTCAGAAATTGGGGGGCAAGTGCCATTAGAACCTGCGCCGCTTGGAGGAAGACAGGATATTCATGCCCTCCCTATACTTTGCAACAGTTCTTCGGGATATATCAATTCCCTTATTTTTTAATATCTCAACCATATCCTGATCACTGTAAGGTTTCTGCGGATTCTCTCCTGCGATAATCTCTTTGATGATGGACTTTACGCTGTTGGATGAAACACCCGTGCCATCTTCGCCTGAAACCCCGCTGGAGAAAAAATACTTGAGTTCGAAAACGCCGCGAGGGCTCTGCATATATTTTCCATTGATGGATCTGCTGACAGTAGACTCGTGTACGCCAACATCCTCTGCAATCTGCTTCAGCGTCAGGGTTTTCAGCGATTTCTCTCCGTTATCGAAGAAATCCTGCTGATACTTAACAACAGCGCTGGCCACGTTATATATGGTCTGTTTCCGCTGCTCTATGCTCTTGATCAGCCATACCGCCGCATTGAACCGGTCGGTCAGGTATTTGTTCAGTTCCTCATCCTGCTTCGCTTCTGCCGATAATTTATTATAATAAGAACTCACCATCAATTTCGGCATGCTGGTATCGTTGTTCATCACCTGATACTCATCGTTGACTTTCTCGACAATGATGTCCGGCACCACATATCCGGTCGCTTCGCCGGAAGAAAAAACTCTGCCGGGTTTTGGTTCCATGGTCTTGATTAAATCAGCGATCTGCTGTACTTCCTGATTTTTAATGCCAATCGTCTTTGCAATGTAAGCAATCTTATTATCTGCCAATTCCTCCAGCATGTTCTCAATGATATATTCAATCTCATCGGTCAAAAGTCCCTTGGCAGCAAATTGGATGATCAGACACTCCCGCAAATTTCTCGCTGCTACACCGCAGGGATCGAAGGTCTGAATAAAATTCAGCACTTCTTCCACTGTATCAATATCCGCACCAACTGCCTTGGATATCTCTTCCACGGACATAGTTAAATAGCCATTGTCGTCAATGACTTCTATAATATATCGTCCGATTGTCGCCATCTGACCTGTCAGCCTGGAAAACTGCAGCTGACTCATCAAATAGTCGGTTAATGTATCTTCTTCATATACATATTGCTCATAAGTATAATCATCATCGTCATCAGGTCTGTACTCCCACTGACGAAAACTCTCTTCTTCGTAGTCCGCTTCTCTGATTTTTTCTCTGATGTCAACTTCCTGTGCATCGTAGGACTTCTCCGCTTCTAATACGGGATTCTCCAAAAGTTCGTTCTGCACATAATCTGAAAGCTCCTGGTTGTTAAACTGCAAAATCTGGATGGCCTGAATCAGCTCTGGTGTCATGGAGAGCTTCTGAGTCTGTTCAATTGTTAATTCGTAACCAAGTTTCATTTACCCATCTCCTATGCAAATAGTATACCACATTGAGCCAGTTCTTTTCAAGGGAATTACTGTTTTTCTATGCAGCAACTTTTTTGCACCAAAACTCCTACGCAAGTTCAGGAAATCCTAGCTGGCGAAGTGCTTCAAACAAAATAATGTTCGCTGAGTTGGAAAGATTGAAAGAACGCAATCTGGTGTCTTCACTCATAGGAATGCGCACTGCCGTGTCCTCGTGTTCTTTGATGAAATCTCTTGGAAGACCGGCAGTTTCTCTGCCGAACAAAATCATATCTTCATCTTTATATGTTACATTAGTATAAAGATGTCCGCCTTTCGTAGTCGCCAGATACATAGTATGATCCTTAGAATACTTTTCCATAAAATCATGTAAGCTTTCGTGAATTTCCAGCTTTACATAAGGCCAGTAATCAAGACCTGCTCTTCTCACCGCCTTATCGTCTATAGAAAACCCTAAAGGTTTCACTAAATGTAAAACCGTGCCTGTTGCAGCACAGCTTCTTGCAATATTTCCGGTATTAGGCGGAATCTCCGGTTCCACCAGTACAATGTGTAATGCCATAAAAAAACCTCCGTCCTTACATCATAAATCTTTTTTGCAGAAATATAAAGACAAAATTGCTTTTTTGTTATATAATTTTTAGCAATGGAAATTTTGTACAAGGAGGCTGTTATGAAAACAGTAAAAATCGGAATACTCGGTCTGGGTACCGTAGGTGGCGGCACTTACGAAATCCTGCAGACAAACAAGGCATTAATCGAAAAAAGAATCGACCGCACCATTGAGGTCGTAAAGGTCTTAGAAAAGAATATGGAACGTGTAAAGGCGCTTGGACTCGAAGAAAACCAGGCTACACAGAATCCTGACGATATTTTAAAGAATCCTGACATTGATATTGTGGTAGAATCTCTGGGCGGTATCGAGCCGTCCACTACTTTCATGCTGACTGCCATGGAAAACGGCAAAGGCGTTGTTACGCCGAACAAAGCTGCTGTCGCAGCTAACTTTGACAAGCTGCACAAAGCTGCAAAAGAAAATGGCGTAGGTTTCAGATTTGAAGCCAGCGTCGGCGGTGGTATCCCTGCCCTGACTGCAATTACAGAAGCTCTTGCAGGCAATGAATTTACAGAAGTCATGGGCATCTTAAACGGCACTACCAACTATATCATGACAAAAATGACCGACCTCGGTCTTGATTACAACGACGTACTCAAAGATGCCCAGGCAAAAGGCTTTGCAGAGGCTGACCCAACTGCTGATGTTGAAGGTATTGATGTAGCCAACAAGCTTTCTATCCTGATGGCTCTTGCGTTCGACAAATACGTACCGCCTGCCGAAATTCCTACCGTGGGTATCAGCAAAATCACTATGGACGATATCAACGCTGCCAAGGAAAAAGGCTGCAAAATCAAACTGATTGCCCACGCAAAGAAAACCGGCGATACACTCGAATACAGTGTAAAGCCTATGGAAATCGAAAACTCTCACCCGCTTGCCGGCGTATCCAACGAGTTTAACGCAATCTATGTAACCGGCAACGCCGTTGACGAAGTGATGTTTTATGGAAAAGGCGCAGGCGCCCTTCCAACAGGCAGCGCAATCGTAGGCGATATCTTAGCCATTGCAAAAGAACTGTAAGAAAACGTTTATAAAGGAGGAATCACCCATGAGCTTATATCAGGACTGGCAAAAACTGATTGACAATCAGACAGAAGACACCTTTGAGGCCTTCTGGAAAGAATATGCAGAGACAGAAACCAAGTTATACTCTCATATTTTAGAAAACCATACAGAGCACCTTTCTGGCACCGTAGCTGAGTTGGTTGAAAAATTTGAATGCAACAAGACTATCTTTGTCGGATTTTTAGACGGTATTAATTCCAGCTTAAACAAGGAAATGGATTTAGAGTCTGTCACTGACGACACTGTCATCGACCTCGACATCGACTTTGAAAAACTCTTCTTCAACATGCTGAAAGCTGAAGCCGACTACTTATTTAGCCTGCAGCAGTGGGACGGCGTGCTCACCGAAGAAAAAAGAATAGAAATCGTAAAAGAGTTCAAGCGTTCAAAGACTGTTCGTGTCGAAAAGAAACCGGGCAGAAACGACCCTTGTCCTTGCGGCAGCGGCAAGAAATACAAGAAATGCTGCGGTAAATAAGAACCCCACCCTTCCACGAAGCAAAGCTTCGGGTGGGTGCCCGGGAACCTTGTTGTCCTCTAACAATAACAACCCCACCCTTCCACGAAGCAAAGCTTCGGGTGGGTGCCCGGGAACCTTGTTGTCCTCTGACAATAACCTTACAAAGCGGGCGGTCTCATTGATTGAGACCGCCTGTTCTTTATTTCCACCATTTAAGTCAAATAGACGCCCCATGGGGCGTCATATTTTTTTGTAACTAGTAATCATACGGTAGTTTTTGCTGCGTAGAATCCGGCGCGCCATAATCTCAAGATTTTTTTGGATATCCGGCGTTCACCCCATGAAAAACGCCATCTTCTAAGCGTTTTTTTGTATACATGGCGTCAGCCATCCGCCAAACGCCATATTGGGATTCATTTTC
>NZ_QWEQ01000002.1 GCF_009936045.1 Emergencia sp. 1XD21-10
ATAAAAAACTGGCGCGCACCTGCCGCCTAATACCCACTTTTTTGATATTTTACTGTAGGATGCTAAAGTTTTTCCGACTATCTGTCTGCATTTCTTTCTGCCGCCGCCATTTTTTCTAAAAAAGCTTTTCTACCTGGCACTTTCTCAAAGGTCCGCGCCATGTATACAGAAATCAAGCTCAAAATTGGCACGGGGTAAATCATCGGCATATCTTAATTCTCTTTCTGCCAGGTTTACTCCCGTACACGAATTTGCCTGACTAACTGCTTCAAGCCGGCGCTCTGGTCGAAAATCAAAACAAAAGCTGTCTCATTTTATTTTGAGACAGCTCCAATCATGTTAAATCAAAATCGGATCGCACGGCTGACTGCTCGTGCTGGTTACAGAATTTCTTGCAATGAGGAAGTAGTAGTACTGCTGCCCCGGTTTTCTCAGCGAATCAAAATATGTTGTCTCCTCTTTAATCGTTGCCTCAAGCCAATAAGGACCGTTTATCGTTCTGCTGCAGTAGAGCTCATAACAGTCTGCGCCTTTTACTTCATTCCATGACAACGTAACGGATCCATTCTCATCATCGTGAAGCACTCCGGAAAAACCAGTTGGCGGCTGCAGCTGTATATCTACATAAACAGCTTTGGAGTAAGCTGAATTCCCGCTACTGTTTCCAGCATAAACCGCCTTTACACGGTACCGGCAGATACCTTCGATATTGCTTACCCTTGCAGTATAGGTCAGATTTGTAGTAGTCTTTACCAGTTTTTCTCTGTCCGTTCCAATTTTACGATAGACTTTATAGCAATCTGCTTTAGCTACCTGTCCCCAAGACAGTGTAATCTTACTTTCCGCCTGATTGTTTTCTATGGTAACTACAGGTGTCGCCAGCTTCAGCGTGTTTGATACGATATTGCTGTATTGGCTGCCACTGGTTTTGACCGCTTTAATTTTGTAGTAAGCTTTTTGTCCCATGTCCACAGAACGATCAAGAAAAACCCTGTCCTCTGTCTTTCCAATGCGCTTATAAGTTCCGGTTTTATTGTAGCTTCGGTACACATCGTAGCGGGTTGTATTAGTGGTCTTCAGCCATGTCAACCGAATTCCGCCAGCTTCCATATCTCGCATTGAAGATACCGTTGGGGCTGCATAAGTTTTGTACTTAACTGGTTTTTTCACCATAGTCAGATAGCTATACTGTCCATACATCGAGAAAAAATCATCGATAGTGCCACTGTAATACTGCACCGTATTGGCTCTGTCATAATTATTGTCAGCCCAATAAATATAATCTTCCGTCACCTTTAAAAGCACCACGGAATGACCAGACCAACTGTCAAACTGTCTGGTATTGCAAAAACGAATATGCGTGCCCGCTTTAACACCAAGACATTTTTTTAGGAAATTCTTCTGGGTATTCTTTAGTCCTGTAAAATAGTTAACATCGTTTTGCGCTGCCAAAAGTCCGTTGATAGTCTCAGCAAACCCCCAGCATTCTCCACTCTTTGGAAAAGTGCTCAGGTGCTTGTACTTACTCATGGCATAGTCAATGGTGGAAGAGGCGGTCTCGTTTGCAGTACAATCCTGTCCTGCATACCCTGTACCTGAGTCAGCTACAGCTTCTTGCGGCTGCAATATAAATGACACACTCAGCATCATGGTACATGTCAAAAGTAAAGCCAAGGCTCTTTTTTTCATAGCTTGTCCTTTCTGTCCTGCTTTCGCAAACGCTTTATAAATGCTTCTCACAAAGTTCCTTTATGCTGCAGTTTTCGCAAGCAGGCTTTCTGGCGTCGCAGCAGTTTCTGCCGTGGAAAATCAGTGAATGGTGAGTTCTCGACCATCTATCTTCAGGGATTACTTCCATCAGCGCCATCTCTGTTTTCAACACGTCTTTTTCGCTGACAAAACCGATTCTGTTTGCCACTCTAAATACGTGAGTATCCACCGCAATACGCTGATGTCCAAATCCTACAGAAAGCACTACGTTAGCAGTTTTCCTGCCTACACCCGGCAGTTCCACCAATTTGTCGTAGTCCTCCGGCACCTTGCCGTCGTATTGATCTGCCAGCATTTTCGCCATCTTTACGATATTCTTTGACTTCGTCTTGTACATGCCGATTCGCCTGATATACTCGCTAACCTCCTCCGGGTCGGCATTTCCCAGTGCAAAAGCGTCCGGATAAGCTGCGAATAAATCCGGAGTCACCTGATTGACGCTTTTGTCTGTGGTTTGTGCGGACAAAGCCACCGCTACAATAAGCTGAAATACATTTTGATGATGCAGTGCGCACTCTGCGTCCGGATAAGTATCCTCCAAAATGTCTAAAATTTCTTTAATGTGTTCCTGTTTCATACCTAGCATTATACAAGAAAAAACAATCTTTGACAAGTCCGAGCAGACAGACCACCGCAAGCCACGCATCTATTTTGCTTGACAAATGCCCATTCCCCTCATATAATTGTATACGGTTAAAATCCAGGAGGAAAGAAATGTCTATTATTCAATACTTAGAAGACGGCAAAACAGGCAATCAGCCCCTATCCACCAATCTTTACACAGAGCTTCAGGAAGACGTTTTAACTGGCAAACTAAAGCCCGGTGAAAAATTAACAGAACAGAAAATCTGCAATGAGTATAAAGTCAGCAGGACACCTGTCAGAGAAGCATTGAGACAGCTTGAAATGGACGGTCTCATTGAAAATATTCCCAACAGAGGCGCCTTTGTCCTTGGGCTTTCCACACAAGATTTAGAAGATATGTTTACCCTTCGCAAAGATTATGAAATTCAAGCTGTGAGATGGGCTATTGAACGCATTACAGAAGAAGAAATGCAAGAACTTGAGGAGACCTTTGAATTCATGGAATTTTATACCATGAAAAACGATATTAACAAAATGATTAATATCAATACAGCATTCCATCAGATTATTTACATGGCAACGCATAACAGAATGCTGAAGCAAATACTGTCTTCCTATCAGACTTATTTGAAGCACTGCAGCCCATCCAACTACTACGCCCCTTCCTACCTGAACGATGTCCTTTTGGAACACCGCGCTATCTTCGAAGCATTTAAAGCCGGCGACATCGAAGGCGGCGCACTGGCGATGAAAGAACATATGGAAAATGGCAAAAAACGAAAATTCAAATAAATAATCAAAAACTATTACAGCCTCCAGCAAAGCTTATTGCGGGAGGCTGTTCTTGTATTCTCTATTTTATTTTACCTCAAAAATCAGTTGTTCTCCGTCAGAATTGATGACCACTGTATCCCCGTCTGTAATTTCACCCTGAATCAGCTTGGAAGCAAGGGCTGTTTCGATATTTTTCTGCAGATATCTTTTTACAGGTCTTGCACCATAGGCCGGATCGTAGGAATTTTTTGCAATGAACCTCTTACCCTCTTCCGTCAGGGAAAGAATAATTTCACGCTCAGAAAGGCGTCTCTCAAGTCCCTTTAAGGAAAGCTCGATAATACTTACAATCTGGTCTTCTGTCAGCGGACTGAAGACCACGATATCGTCGATTCTGTTGAGGAATTCCGGACGGAAGTAATTCTTCAGCTGGTTTTCTACATCTTCCTTGGTTTTCTCATCAATCGAGCCGTCAGGCTGGATGTTTTCAATCAGCTGACTGCTGCCGATGTTGGAGGTCATGATGATAATGGTATTTTTGAAATCTACTGTTCTTCCCTGATTATCGGTCAGTCTTCCATCATCCAGAAGCTGCAGCAGAATGTTGAATACATCCGGGTGCGCTTTTTCAATTTCATCGAAGAGAACCACGCTGTACGGCTTGCGGCGAACAGCTTCAGTCAGCTGACCGCCTTCATCGTAGCCCACATATCCCGGAGGCGCACCGACCAGTCTGGACACTGCGTGCTTTTCCATGTACTCGGACATGTCGATACGAATCATATTCTTCTCCGAATCAAAGAGAGACTCTGACAAAGCCTTGGCAAGCTCAGTTTTACCAACACCAGTAGGTCCAAGGAAAATAAAGGATCCGATTGGTCTGTTTTCGTCCTTTAAGCCTGCCCGTGCGCGAAGAATGGATTCTGATACAGAAACAACGCCTTCTTCCTGACCGATGACTCTGCGGTGCAAAATTTCCGGCAATTTGAGCAGCTTTTCCTTCTCCGACTCTACCAGCTTGGCGACAGGAATGCCAGTCCATGCAGAAACTACTTCTGCAATTTCTTCCTCGCCGACCTCTTCTTTCAGCAGGCGATTTTCCTCAGCCGTTTCAGCAGTCTGCTTATCAGTTTCAAGCTTTTTCAAAAGCTCCGGCAGCGTACCGTATTTCAGCTGCGCTAGTTTTTCAAGGTCGTAGTTTCTTTCCGCCTCTTCCATCTGGTGCTTTACTTCTTCTATCTGCTCCTTGGTACTCTTCACCTGGGTAATCGCTTTTTTCTCATTTTCCCACTGGGCACGCATCGTGGCATTTTCCTCGCGAAGCTGGGAAAGCTCTTTTTCAAGTGCGGAAAGCCTTGCCACCGATCCGCGGTCTGTCTCCTTGGAAAGAGCTTGCTTTTCGATTTCCAGCTGCATGATTTTTCTGGAAATCTCATCAAGTTCCGTTGGCAAGCTGTCGATTTCCGTTCTGATTTTGGAAGCTGCCTCATCCATCAAGTCAATGGCTTTATCTGGAAGAAAACGATCGGAAATATACCGGTCAGAAAGAGTTGCGCAGGCAATGAGAGCGCTGTCTGTAATGCGCACGCCGTGATGAATCTCAAAGCGTTCCTTAAGACCACGGAGAATGGAAATGGTATCCTCCACTGTCGGCTGATCCACAAGAACCTTCTGAAAACGTCGCTCAAGTGCTGCGTCCTTTTCGATATACTTGCGATATTCATCAAGAGTCGTAGCGCCAATGCAGTGAAGTTCTCCTCTGGCAAGCTTTGGTTTCAGCAGGTTTCCTGCATCCATGGAGCCCTCTGTTCTTCCTGCACCTACAATATTGTGAATCTCATCAATGAACAGAATAATTCTACCATCGGACTTTTCGATTTCGTTGAGAACGGCTTTCAGACGTTCCTCAAACTCTCCTCTGAATTTGGCGCCGGCAATGAGGGCTCCCATATCAAGCGCAAAAATCGTCTTGTCTTTCAGTCCCTCCGGCACATCGCCGTTTAAAATTCTCTGTGCCAGCCCTTCTACTACGGCAGTCTTGCCTACCCCCGGCTCACCAATCAAGACCGGATTATTTTTAGTTCTTCTGGAAAGGATCTGAATTGCGTGTCTGATTTCGCTGTCACGCCCAATAACCGGGTCCAGTTTTCCCTCTCTTGCCATCTCCACGAGATCACGACCATACTTATTCAACACGTCATAGTTATCTTCAGGATTCTGGCTGGTAATACGCTGGTTTCCTCTCACTTTAGAAAGAGCCTCCAAAAATTTCTCCTTGGTAATCTGATACCTAGAAAACAGCTTAGCAGATGGTGTGCCTCGCTCAGCAAGGAGCGCCAGGTACAAGTGCTCAACACTGACATATTCATCTTTAAACTGCTCTGCTTCCTTCTCTGCAGAAATCAGAACCTGATTCAGCCTTCTAGAAGCGTAGATATTATCAGCATTTCCGGAAACTTTCGGCAGTTTCTCGATGGCTTCCTGAAGCTCAGCAATCATATAGGAAGGATTGACCTCCATGTACTGCAAAAGCTTCGGAATCAGACCGTCCTTCTGCATTAGCAGCGCTAAATGCAAATGCTCACCCTCCAGTACCTGATGGCCCTCTGAAATTGCAATATTTTGGCAGTCCATAATGGCGGACTGTGCATTCTGTGTAAATTTTTCGATGTTCATATGCTTCACCCCCGCTTCAAACATCACTATATTTGTACTATTTTTAATCTCTGTCTCTATTTTATACCCACTTTTTCAAAAAGTAAAGAACTTTTTAGCACTCATCGTCTAAGAGTGCTAACAATCTTCAAAACAAAGAATGCCCGCATAGCCATCTAGCATACACGGGCAACTCATAACTTCGCAAAATCTTTAAAAAATAATCAAATCCATCAGAAGCTGATATACAAAGTTGACGCAAGGCACCAGCACAACATCAGTTACGTTAAAGATAATCAGCGCCAGCAGAATAAGAAATCCTTTGTCGTAAACCTGATAATACCAGTTGTATTTCCGCAGGTCGAAAATCTCGGTCAAAATGCCGAACCCATCCAGCGGCGGCACCGGCAGCAGATTAAATACCATCAGCACCACATTGACCGATATGATGTAAAACAAAACGTCTAAAAGAACATCTCCGAAAGTGCCCATGAGCCAAGGTGGATTCATGATAAATAAGCCTTTCAGTACAAACGAAAAGACGATAGCAATGAAGAGATTCATCACGACTCCCGCAAAGGACACCAACATTTCGTCCCGCCTTCTGTGTTTATAATAGCGCGGATCAATTTCTACAGGAACACCCCATCCAAATCCCGCGATTAGCAGCGCAAAAAAACCAAAAGGATCAATATGTGCCGCGGGGTTTATGGTTAATCTTCCCTGCAGCTTCGGAGTTGGATCCCCTAGCTTATAAGATACAATCCCGTGTGCAAATTCGTGAAAAGATAAACCTATAATAATGCCAGGCAAAATCAAAAGTTTATCCATAATCCATTCTCCGGCATCTACGTATGGATTAGAAATAATTCTAAGTACAATCAGTGCAAAGAGCAGCACCAGCGCCGGTGAGCGTAAAAATCGTTTCAAATCTTTTTTCCTTTCCCAATATATTTTTAAATATTTTATCACATTTATGGGCAATTGAAAATACTATAATATAAACGGTCAAAAAAGAAAGGTGGTTTTTTATGAGTAATACACTTGTATGTATCGATGTCTATACTGTCTCAGCAGGTGATACCCTGTACACAATTGCAGAGAAATATGATCTGCCAGTCAGTCTTTTGATGAAGGTTAATCACATTACCAATCCATACAATCTGCAAATCGGAACCAGACTCTGTATTCCGGGAGATCCTTCCCAACTTCCAAAGCCGGAAGAACCGTCAAAGCCAAAAGTGATTACCCACGTGGTAGAAGCTGGAGACACTCTGTACTTAATTGCAAAAATGCATGGCGCAAAGCTGGATGATATTATGCAAGCCAATCCATCCATCGACCCATACAATCTGATGATTGGAACCGAGCTTTGCGTTCCTCTGCCGTAAATCTTTCACTGTAGAAGTAGTACGCCTCTGTTGCATTAATGCCTTGTTAACGTGCATAAAATCGATATTTTTTTCAAATATATGCACACTGGCCACACTGCGCCCAACAAATATAGTTCGCAGAGAAGTATGCGTTGCGCACGTTGCCTTTTCTTCTCATTCATGGTAGAATAAAATCAGCTAACAAACTGGGAGGATACAATTATGGAAGGCACATGCAGACTAAAAAGGTTTTTACAGAAAGAACATACCCCTGCCGAGAAAGCTATGCTGGTTTCTGCTGCTGCGCTGATCGGCGCTGCTGCAGGCATCATTCTCTTTTCCGCAAGCGGTGGCATTAACATCGAAATCTCCATCGGCTCTCACAACGGCTGCCATAACACCGGCAACGGCTGTGACAATACCAGCACCAGATAATCGACAAATTAAAAACGCTTTGGCAAGCCATCTTGGGCACCTGCCAAAGCGTTTTTTCGTTTCACACTTTTTCAATGAAAATTAAAGTTTTTTTAGTTCTTCTTCCAGTTCTATCAGCACTTCTTGTCTCGCATCAATCGCCGCAGTGAGATCTAGTGCAGTCTGCTCTGCGCCAGCCCCTGCTTTAATTAGGTCATAATAAATTCTGCCCAGCTGTGCAAAATCCCCTTCCAGGTCTTTCTTTTCTCCATTAATTTTTGTTTTAATCTTCGTTACTTCAATTGCTTCGTTTGCCTTATCACCGATAGCAGCAGCGGCATCGGTCAGCTTATCTAAAAAAGCCATATCGATTCTCCTTTCACTATCTGCAGTTTGTTAATCTGCTTTCTTTTCCTTCAATATATCTCTTCTTTGCAGCAAAGGATTCCTGCTCCAAAGATACATCCAGTTCCTCATCGTTTAACACAAGCCCTGCTTTTTCGGCTGCCACAGTAATAATTTCCTCTGTAAGCCACGGATTGGTTACAAGCATAGGTCCCAGGGTGTTGGTGAAAATTGCATTTTCTAGCAGAAAACCTTCCTGTCTATCCTTTCCAGTGTTTCCATAGCCATAAATCAGCTGACCGAAGGCAGGCTGCCCATCGCAGATAAAATCCGCCATCTGAATCTGGTTTCCCAGCACTTCCACTTCCTTGCTTCCATATTTACAGCGAAAGTACACATCGTCACCATATACCGCATCATTTTCCTTCGTAACTGCATCCAGAATCCCCAGTCCCTCAAAACTGCTGCCGTCGGCTCTCTGCACTTCTTTGCACCACAGCGCCATAGACGTTCCGGTTGCCAAAAGCACCTTGCCGCTTTCGATATAAGCCTTAAAAGCATCGGCCTGCGGCTTCAGATATTCCAGTACTACTGGAAAAGACACGATTTCTCCCGGTGGGCAAAAGATGATATCATAATCCATCGGATTAAAATTCTCGGTATCAAAATCAATACGATCTACCGAGGTTTCCAGACCTTTCAGCTTTGCAATCCGTTGCAGCGCCAGAATATTTCCCCTCTCTCCGTGAAGATACAACGTATCCGGGAAAAGCCACGCAATTTTTAAGTCTTTCATTTAATTTCCCTCCTTATCGATGTACTTCTTCATGTGTTCAAAAGTATGCAACCACGTAATCAGGTAAATATTCTTCGTTTCCGCTTCCTCAATTTCCTTAAAGATGGTCTCTACCGCTTCAGTTTCTGCGATAGAAATCTTTGACCGATCTACTCCCTCGTAAATCAATCTGTTGGCAGTATCAAAGCAAACCGCTTCGGAAAAGCAGAAGTACTTCTCAACGTCAGATTTTACTAGACCTGACAAATCACAGTCAAAGGCGTAGAAAGAGTTGGTATAGTGTGGAATCAGGTCAATAAGAGGACACAACCCAAGGCACACCATCTTCGTTTCCTTGTCTGCAGCCATGACGTTGATACAGGTCTGCAAAGTTTCCGGATTTTCCTGCTTGATTCGCATATATTTAATAGTTTTATCTTTATATTTCAAAATCTCAAAGCGACCACCCACATTTTTGAAGGAGCCAAAGGCTTTTGCCGCATCAGCAGGTTCTATGCTGCCAAGTTCCTTGGCTACTGCAAGCGCACCGGCATAATTGTAGCACATATAAGGTGTATCGTATGGCATATCAAAGGTTACATCACCAAGCTTAAACTTTCTCGCCGCAAAATCCACATCGGTAATGGTGTAGTCTGCTCTTTCGTCTGAAGATAGACCGCAGTGGCTGCAGTGGAATTTGCCAACGCCATCGTTGTTATAATAATCGAAGATGATTTTGTGCCTGCAACGAGGACAAGCCATAGTCGGAAAGCTCTCATCTTTGGTGAAAGACTCGTTATGACGATCAACACCGTAAGTTACGATGTTTTCAGATTTGTCTCCAAAAGAGCGGGTTCTCGGCTCCTCGTTATTTAAAAAGAAGCGAATGCCGTCAGGCAGCCCGTCAAAAATTTTTCGGTAGATAAAGTCCGGATCGCCGTTTCTCTGCACCTGATCCTTCTGCAGATTGGTAATCATGATATTCTGTGCCGGAAGCTGCTTATGAATCAGCGGCAGATAACGTTCGTCAGTCTCAAAGATGATATAGTCCGCCTTAATACGGCCAGTCAAGCTGGATGCCTTAGAAAGCGCAGTCGCAACACCGTAAATCAGGTTTGCACCCTCCAGATTAGCAACCACTTTCTTTCCGTTTGAGCGGAAAATATGAGTAATCAGATTGTTGGTCGTCGATTTGCCGTTGGTACCGGTGATAAACAGAACCTTGGAATAATCAATTCCTTTAAAGTGAGCCACCATCTTAGGATCAATCTTCATGGCTTTTTCACCGGAGAAGTTGGAGCCGCGGCTCTTGTCCACAATGTTGATGATGATGTTAATGAGCTTTGCAAACCAAAGCGCAAGATAAAATTTCATTGGTATCCTCCCGTCATAATATATCTGACAGCAATCTGGAAATAGCTTCTTTGAATTTTACTGCTGTCTTTCTGTTGTTATAATCCTTTCGTGTCAATTCATGACCATGTTCCATATCAATCATAAACTGCCTGTCCATCTTTTCGCCAAATGTTTTATCATAAACAAAGGCGTTGGATTCAAAGTTAAGCCGAAAGCTTCGCCTGTCGAAGTTAGCAGAGCCAACCGTTGAAATCTCTCCATCCACTACCAGAGTCTTAGCATGAAGAAAGCCGTTATCATAAATAAACACCCTGGCCCCGGAGCGAAGAAGTTCGCCGCAGTAAGCGTAAGTCGCCCAGTAGACAAACATATGGTCAGGCATACACGGTATCATAATTCGTACGTCTACGCCGGACTGCGCCGCCATTTTGAGGGATTCCAGCATGCTGGGATCCGGAATAAAGTACGGCGTTTGCAGATAAACTGACTTCTGTGCATAGGTAATCATCTTCATCATAGAACGCTTAATTTCTTCTCTGACAGAGTCCGGTCCGCTGGAAACAATCTGTACAGGGCTTGTCCCCGCATCCTTTGGCGCACCCAGATAGGCTTCGTCAAGTTCCATCTGCTCTTTGGACGCAAAACGCCAGTCCATGATAAAGCGAGCGTTGAGATCCTGCACAGCGCCGCCCTGCAGCCTGATGTGCGTATCTCTCCAGTAGCCGAACTTTCGCTTCTGCCCCAGATACTCTTTTGCAATATTAAAGCCGCCGGTATAACCGATTTCACTGTCGATGACAACAATTTTTCGGTGATTGCGGTAATTCATCTCAAAATAAAGATATTTCAACTTCGGTTTGAAGAAATAGGCAGTCTTCCCACCAGCCTCCAGAAATTCTGAAAGCCTCCAGTCGTTGATAAATCGGCTTCCCAATGCATCCATCAGAAGCCTGACCTCTACCCCTTCTTTTGCTTTCTTTGTCAGCGCTTCCAATAATCGCTTTCCTACCTTATCATCCTTGATGATGTAATACATGACGTTGATCGTTTTGGTTGCGCAGTTGATATCGTGAAGCAGGTTCTCGAACATCTCCTTGCCGTCTACCAAAAGCTCCACCTGATTGTTTTGGGTCAGAAAAGCGTTGCCATAAACCTGATTCAGTTTTATCATATGCTTCCATCTTGCCGCTTCTTCCTTTGAAAAAACAAAATCGCCGCTGTCCATATCGGCAATCTGACCTTGCATCTCCTCGCCCATCGTCAGCATTTCTCGCTCAGACAGTCTGGAAATCTTGTGTCTGGAAATATTCTGCGACAGCATCATATAAAGAAATATCCCGAAAATCGGCAGAACGAACAGGACTAAAATCCACGCCAGTGACGCCGCCGGATTTTTTCGCTCCAAAAAAATAATGGTAAGCGCAATAATCAAGTTGATACTGTAAATAAAAGCACTCCAGTTGCTGTCTGTAAACAAACTGATAAAATATGTCATCTCTAAATCCCCTAATACTATAATTTGTCCATTTTTATATTTTATCACAACACTGAAAGATTTTCCACATATAAATCAGCGGCAAGCCAATGAAATCTGTTTCGAGATTTGCTTAATATTTGCTTGAGTTCTGCTCCGGATCTGCTCAGAAAGTGAATTTCGATTCCGGAAATCGGCTATCTGACCGTAAAGAACGAAAATTGACATCATACGGTCAGATGTAAAAATCCTGTTACAGCCTTTTTGACCGTAAAAAGCTGATTTGAACAAATACGGTCAGAAAATCGGCGCTTATTTGCAGCGCATGCTGTGTATTCATATTTCGATTTCCATAATGCTACAGCATATTACAGATTCTTACAGAATATCGTGAGAAAAATCTCCCAATTACTTGCAGTCAGATGGATTTTTCCTGCGCAAATTCATTCATGCAGCTGCAATCTGACCGCAATCGATTAAAACGATAGATTTACGGTCATTTTTGGTGTTACAGGATTTTTGCAAATGACCGTAAAACTCGTTTTGGCTGCAATACGGTCAGATTGGCGTTTTCAAGCCGCTCGCTGATAGTCGTTAATAAAAGAAACGCCTGCTGGCAGCGAGTCTCACTGCAAACAGGCGTTTTTCGGATAGTTTATCGACTCGATAAATCATCCCATCCCTCTATTATAAATATACTTGTAATATCCTGTAATCAAATCCTAAATTCACATGCAAAAACTAAATCTTCGCTTTTATGATATTCGGCATCCAGAGTTACACTGCAATCCTTTATAATCCTATATGTTCCATGCGGTAATTTCCCATAATCTTTTCCCCAATTCACAGTAAAACTATATTCACCCGCTGGCACTTCATAAGCTACCATTACAAAATCCAAATACGGTTCTACATCGCTCCATTTTCCTAAGACTTTTTTCTGCAATGCGTAGAATTCCCCTGTACGCATTTCTTGGTCGGATTTGTTATTGATAATGAAAGTTCCTTTTTCTGCGGTAATTGCCTTTTCACCAGCAGTATAAAACTCTAAATAACACTCAACCTCCGATTCCTCCGTCAGCCTTTCTGTCCAAGTATCATTTAATGTGTTCCGATAAAGAAAAGTAATTCCCAGTACCGCAATAGTCAATAATAATGCGACTATTATTTTTGCATATTTTCTCATCTTATTTTAGTATAAAGTTATATTTAACCTTGATACAATGTTCGCCCCTTTCACATAAATCAATTTGGTTGCTCCAGAAGATTCGTTTTTTTATTATTCTCTTCCACAACTTACTTCATGTAAAAATTTGTTATACAAGGTACTCTGCAATATTTATACCATAAATAAAATTGATTTAAAATTCATATTATATGAACTATTTTTGAATACTCCAAGCTTCATAACTCTCTATATCATATTTAACTAGTTTCACCTTTAACCATATATATTCCTGTTTAATATCATTTTGTCCTATTATCCTGAATATGGTCTTTATCCCAATATACTCCCAATGCACGCTTCATCACCCTGTCCAGATTGTCGCTGCTCTTTGCACCGCAAGCTAATGATATTGCCGTCACATAAGAAAAAGAGGACTGTCCCCGGCAGTCCTCCGCTCCACACTTATAAAATAATACAGATAAAATAATCCTTCCCCTCGTTGCTGATCTTCTGTAGTGACCTCTGCACCTTAACCTGCAGACTTTCCGGCATGGCGGTCAGCTTACCTTCCATCTGCTCTGCCACCAGCTCCTGCAGGGATTTTCCGAAGAGATTGGTATCCCAGATATCGCTGCTTTCAGCACCTTCAGCATTCTCTGCTACATCAAACTTTTCCATCAGATATTTTGCCAAATCCGCAGACTGCTGTTCCGTCCCCACAATAGGTGAAATCTCCGTACTGATGTCGGTTCTCACCATGTGCAGGCAAGGCGCTGAGGCGACCAGCCGCACGCCGTACTTGTTTCCCTGTTTAAATACTTCCGGTTTTCCCAGGTTCATCTGCGACAGCTTCGGATGAACAATTCCATATCCGGTGGATTTTACTTTTTCAAGAGCCTGCGCCATATCGTCGTAGGCGCGCTTTGCACCGGCGTATTCAGAAAGGAGCATAAACAGTTCTCTGTCGCTTCGTACCGGCTGACCGAGCAGTTCCTCCATAATCTGATAATAAAGTCCTTCCTGCAGCTTGACATCGATGTACACTCTGCCCGTAGCCATTTCGGAATGCTGAACAGACACTTCCTTCACATGGGCATTAGCAGAAAGCATTTGTACCGTCTGTTCCACACTGCTGATGGTATCTATACCATCCATCCACTCACAGACAGTCCTGACAATCCCCGCCTTAATATAGTGGTTCTGAGAAAGCGCATCCATATATTCCGGCAAGTCAATAAAGATTTCACTGACTGGAAACTGTTTCAAAAGCTCATCAAAAATCCGCTCCGGCACACTTCTATCCATTACTGCACAATCAGCCGCAATCACCGGCGCTGCATATTTTTCCGAAAGTTCTTTTGCCAGGTTCTGACATGCATTAGATGCCGGTATCGCACTGTTCAGCACAATGACAAAAGGCTTTCCCAGCGCCTTCAGCTGAGAAACAGTCTTTTCTTCTGCACCCTCGTAAGCCTCCCTTGGAATTTCCCCAAAACTGCCGTCACAGGTTACCATAATGCCGACGGTGGAATGGTCGGTGATGACTTTCTCGGTTCCCCTCTCTGCCGCCTGTTCAAAAGGCATTTCCACTTTATCCCACGGTGTCTTTACCATGCGGCTTTTTCCATCTTCCTGATGTCCAAGGACACCGGGTACCAGATATCCCACACAGTCTACCAGTCTGATTTCCATGGCTGCATGATTAATTTTTACTTTGACTGCCTCTTCCGGCACAAATTTCGGCTCCGTCGTCGTAATGGTTCTGCCGTCGCCGCTCTGGGGCAGCTGATCCACCACCCTGGTTCTGGCATATGTATTTTCAATACCCGGCACAACAAACAGTTCCATGAATCTCTTGATAAATGTGGATTTCCCCGTCCTGACAGGTCCTACCACGCCGGCATAAATCTCTCCGCCGGTTCTCTCTGCTATACTCTTATAAATATTTCCATCAGTCATACCTTCATCCTCTTTCTCACATAACTTATTCAGAATATATGAAAAAACCGCCATGGATATGACGGTTTTGTAAAAGTTTTAGTCTTCAATTTTGTACTGGATTGCATTGACAATGGCCGCAGCAATATTGCTTCCGCCCTTTCTGCCCCGTGCCACAATGGCAGGCACCCCAAGCTTGATCATCTGCTCCTTGGATTCTACTACATTGACAAATCCCACCGGCACGCCGATGACTGCCGCAGGTCTAAGCTTTCCTGCCTTTACTAAATTACTGATAGAAATCAGCGCAGTGGGCGCATTGCCGATTGCAAAAATAACCGGGCGATCAAGCTGCGCCGCTTTTTCCATGCTGACCAGAGAACGGGTTACGCCTCTTGCCTTTGCTTCCTGCGCCACATCTTCGTCTGCGATGAAGCAAAGCACCTTCCCGCCGTATGCCTCGATGCGTTTCTTGTTAATTCCCGCCTGCGCCATCTTGGTATCCGTTACAATATATGCGCCGCTTCGGATGGCATCCTGCACGGTTTCAATAATACCATCTGTAAAGTACAGACTATCCGCATACTCAAAATCTGCAGAGGTATGAATGCAGCGCTTAATCACCGCCTCATAGCGAGAATCCAGCTTCTTGTCGCCGAGAATTTCTCCAATAATTTCAAAACTCTTTGCTTCTATTTGATCAGGTTTAATATTTTCGATTTTCATTATGCTTCAATACCTGCCCTTGCCGGAATTCCCTTGTCGTAAGGGTGCTTTACTTTGTCGATTCTGGAAACATAGTCAGCAAGTTCCTCAAGCTCTTCAGTTGGATATCTGCCGGTCATTACGACCTCAAGCTGCTCCGGACGATTCTTCAAAAAGTTCACAATCAGCTGATCGTCGAGAAGTCCTGCTTCAATGGAGCCAAGCACTTCGTCCAGCACCAGCATATCGTAGTGGTCGTTTTCCAGCATTTTTACCATATCTGCAAATTGCTCTGCATTAATCTGTCTGGTTTCTTCCTTTTCTTCTTCAGTCATCTGGAAGGAAAACTTTTTAATCGGTTTCGTTCCCAGTACCTCAATGCCCGGCAGACTCTTTAGAATCTTCAGTTCGCTGCTGTCTCCGGATTTCAGAAACTGCATGAATAAAACATGGAGACCATATCCGCAGGCTCTTACAGTAAGACCCACAGAACAGGTTGTCTTTCCCTTTCCTTCACCACAATAAATGTGTACTAAGCCTAAATCATTCTTTTTCATATTCTTCCTCCTGTTATCTAATCAAACTGTAAATCAAATCCATATCCAGTGCAGCGCGTAAATTGTCTGCAAGAATATCATACTGCACCTGCTTATACGCGTCAACATCAAATGCCTTTACATCAGTAAAATCCACGCCTTTTTCAGCCAGAAGAGCCTCTATGACAGCTTTTGCAATTTCCTCTTTGTCAAAAATGCCGTGAATATAGGTGCCGTAAACATTTCCATCGTTTATGATATTGCCACTGGCGCCCGAGGTGCCCATGTGGATTTCATAGCCTTGATATGTTTTGCCTGACAGAGCAGCAAAAATGCCATCTACGTCAGATAGTACCCCTGTCGCATTGGTTCTGATTTTCTCATTCCCAAATTCAGTACTGTGGGGGAGCAGACCGATTCCGCTCATCTGACCTCCATGTTCCACACCCTTTGGATCTGACAGACTTTGTCCCAACATTTGGAATCCGCCGCAGATGCCGAAAATCGGCTTTCCCTTGGCATGGTGTTTCAAAACGGCAGCCTCAAGCCCTGACTGACGCAGCCACAAAAGATCTGCCATGGTGTTCTTTGTGCCCGGCAGTATAATGAGATCCGGATTTCCCAGCTCATGAACCGACCCTGCGTACCTTACGCCCACCCCGTCAATATATTCAAAGGGATTAAAGTCGGTAAAATTGGATATTCTCGGCGTGCGAATGACAGCGATATCCACAAGAACCTCACCTTTACGGTTTGCAAAGCGGTCAGTCAGACTATCCTCATCGTCAAGATCCAGTTCCATATAAGGAACTACGCCTGCCACCGGTACGGAAATGATATCTTCCAGCATGCGAAGCCCTGGTTCCAAAATTGTCACATCACCTCTGAATTTATTGATGATTACACCTTTGACTCTTTCTTTTTCTTCCTCGTCAAAGAGCAGCATAGTACCTGCTAAGGAAGCAAAAACGCCGCCTCTGTCAATATCTCCTACAAGAAGCACCGGCGCATCCGCCATCCTTGCCATGCCCATGTTCACCAAATCTTCTTCTTTTAAGTTGATTTCCGCAGGGCTTCCCGCCCCCTCCATGACGATAACATCGTAGTCCCTGGAAAGACTCTCAAAAGCCTGTCTGATATTTTCACGAAATCTTCCTTTTTCTTTGTAAAAATCCTTTGCTGTCAGGGTGCCGTACACTTCCCCGTTGATAATGACCTGCGAGCCCTTGTCGCTGGTCGGCTTGAGCAGCACAGGGTTCATACGGCAGTCTGGTTCAATCTGACATGCCTCCGCCTGCATCACCTGCGCTCTGCCCATTTCCATACCATCTTTGGTGATAAAGGAATTCAGCGCCATATTCTGCGCTTTAAAGGGAGCTACTTTATAGCCGTCCTGCTTTAAGATTCTGCAAATTCCCGCAGTTACCACACTCTTTCCGGCATTAGAGCAGGTTCCCAGTATCATAATTGTTTTAGCCATGGATAGGTTCCTCTCTTCCCTCTGTAATTTCTCCAAGACAATTTAAAAAATAAATATTTTCCTCTCTGGTTCTTACAGCGATTCGGTAATACTGCTCATCAAGAGAAATATAATTGCTGCAGCTTCTTACAATAATATCAAAGGCTTCCAGTGGTTTTCGGATATCCCTGGCACTTCTGAAAAAAATATAGTTCGCCTTTGTATTATACACTTTGTAGCCCAAATCTATCAATCCTTTTACAAGAAACTCCCTATTTTCTTTGATATATGTTTTCGTTTTCTCCACAAACCCCGTCAACTTAAGTGCCGCACATCCTGCTTTTGCTGCTACAGTAGATACTGCCCAAGGCTGCAGCGTCTCTCTGATGATTTCCGCCTGTACAGTATTTGCGCAGATGCAATATCCCAGTCTAAGTCCAGCCATAGCATATATCTTTGTAAATGCCTTTAAAATAATAACGTTTTCAAGGCGTTGCACATCAGCCACAACCGAATAGCGCTCTTCTTCGTCCAAAAACTCTGTAAAGCACTCGTCTATGACTAAAGTAACACCGCATCTTTCACATTTCTGCGCAATGGCAAGCACCAATTCCCGCTCTGTCGGTATGCCAGTCGGATTGTTAGGATTGCAAAGAAACATCATATCCAGACTCTCATCAATAGCCTTTAGCACATCTTCCTGCAGCCGAAATCCCTTCTCCTCTGCAAGAAAGTGATAGACTACAGTACTGCCGCAAGCCTTCAGCGCCTGTTCATACTCCGAAAAAGTTGGCGCCAGAACAAGTGACTTCTGCGGTCGCAAGCCTAAAGCAATGCGAAAGATGATGTCTGCCGCCCCATTACCGCAGCAGATACACTCTTTCGGCACACTGTGATACAAACTAAGCGCCTCAGTCAGCTCCCTGTTCTGCGGGTCAGGATAGCTTTCGTACCGGTCTATATGTTCTGCAATCGCCGTCTTCACTTCCTCCGGCATGCCAAGAGGATTGAGATTAGCTGAAAAGTCATAGACCTTGTGGTCGTATTTATAAATATTTCCGCCATGTATTTCTTTCATTATAGTAACTCCAAACAGGTTCTAATCCCAAGGAAGATGATGAGGCATAAAATCGCTGCACCATACATCAGCTTCACGGTGTTTTTGATGTCGGATGCTTCGATTGGTCTGTCATCATCGCCGATGGTCTTTTTCTTGTAAAGTTTTCCGAAGTAATATGCGTCACCGGCAAGCTGTACATGCAATGCACCAGCACAGACAGATTCCGGATGGGCGCTGTTGGGGCTGGCGTGATTTCTTCTGTCTCTTCTGTAAATCTTCAGTCCATTCTTTGCGTCAAAGCCGGTAAAAAATGCTGCCGCCACCATAGCAAAAGCAGTCAGTCTTGCCGGAATATAATTCCAAATATCATCGCTGATGGCAGACACTTTGCCAAAATTGATATACTTCTCGTTCTTATAGCCCACCATGGAGTCCAGCGTATTAACCGCCTTATAAAGCATACCAAGGGGCGCGCCGCCCACTGCCATAAACAGCATAGGCGCAATAACGCCGTCAGAGGTGTTCTCCGCCACTGTTTCCACCACAGCCTTGGTAATCTGCCTAAAATCAAGATCTTTCGTATCTCTTCCCACAATGTAGGACAGATATTTGCGCGCACCTGCAAGATCGCCCGCCTCAATATGGTGATAAACACGCATACTCTCGTCTTTGAGCGACTTAGCCGCAAAAATCTGATAGCAAAGCAAAGTTTCCACCGCATATTTCAGATAAACATGAACCATTGCAGCTGCCTGCAGCAGCCCCCAGCATAACCCGAAGGTCAGCACAGGAACACTTACTGCCAGCACCGCTCCTGCTGCGATTTCACCGCCTTTGTTCTTTGGAAACAAAGCACGAAGCAGCTTTTCTCCCTTCGTAATGAAAAAGCCAATCAGGCGAATGGGGTGCGGCAGCCACGGCGGATCGCCAAAAAGACAGTCCAGCAAAAAAGCAATTAAAATGATGATGACTGTTTCCATCTATATGCCTCACATTTCCTTACAAAATTCTCCCCAAAAGCAGGATTGCTCCACAGGTGAATATGGGGATATCCAGCGAAAATTGTCTCACTGCTGCAGACAGCCTGCCAGTGTCTCTTTCCCTTTTCCGCAGTAAAACCTTCACCGTTCATATCACTGTCACTGTAGTGAAACTCATGGCAGGCAATGGTGTCCCCTTTCCCGCACATTAGATTGTCACTGTTTGCAGTCAGCGTTTTATATCCAAAGCGAACCAGACTTTTCGTCATCACAGATTGACCGGAAAGAACGCCCGCCATGGGAAAGATTTTTCCGTCTTTTTCTATGGACTTTCCCAGATACATAAAGCCGCCGCATTCTGCATAAACCGGCATGCCGCCGGCTGCTGCGCTTCTGACAGACTCAAGCATCGACTCATTAGAAGACAGCTCGTAAAGATACTCCTCTGGATAGCCGCCGCCTAAAATCACGCCGCTAATCCCGTCTGGAAGTTCTTTGTCCATAAGGGGTGAAAAAGGTATCAACTCCGCCCCCATTTTTTTAAGTAAAGTAAAATTGTCCTCGTAATAAAAACAAAAAGCTTTATCGCGGGCTACCCCAATGGAGACCGGCTTTTCCAATACCTGTGGTACGCAGATTTCCTCGCACTCTATTTCAGCCGCCGACTGTGCCAGCTCTAAAATTCCTTCCAAATCCAGCGTTTCGGCAGCCACCTTTCCCAAGACTTCCATCTTTTCTTTCAGGTTTTCTATTTCTTCGGCAGTAACCAGTCCCAGATGTCTGCTGCCAATTTCCGCCTCAGGAAGCTTTGGAAGATATCCATAGCAGCGCAAATGAAGTTTTTCTTCAATCATCTCTTTATAAAAAGGATACATAGCTTTTGAGCAGTGGTTTAGAATCACCCCCGCTATCCGATTCTCTGCAAAATTGATATATCCAGAAAGCTCCGCCAAAAGGGACAGGCTCTTTCCCCTGACCCCTGTAATGAGAATCTCCGGCGTTTCTGTCACTCTTGCAATGTGGTTAGCCGAACAGGTGTCATCAGAAAACCCCAAACCGTCATACATGCCCATAACCCCTTCTATGACAGCAATATCCGAACCCTTTCCATTTTCGGAAAGCAGGTATTTCACCGTATTTTCACCGCACAGAAATAAATCCAGATTTCTGGATTTTGTTCCCAAAATCTCACTGTGAAACATAGGGTCGATATAATCGGGACCGCATTTAAAGCTGGCGGCTTTGATGTTTCTGCTGTAAAGCGCCTGTAAAAGAGAGCAGGTCACAGTGGTTTTACCACAGCCGCTGCCACTTCCTACCAGCATAATTCGACTTACTTTAGTTTTCAAGTTTCCTTGCTCCTTTGATGATATATACCGGATTGTCTGCCTGCATAAGATGATAATTTCCCAGTTTTTTTGCGGTGGCAATGTTGGCGCAGACTACCTCAGTTGCCATCTGCAGCTCCTTAAACACCTCAGTTGCCTGAGAAATGGTTTCCAGCGTTACCGCAGTGACTGCAAAGACTGCTGCCGGATTTTTTGCAAGAACGGCTTCCATAATCTCTGTGAGATTTCCTGTGCTGCCACCGATAAACACCTTGTCAGCAGGCGGAAAATCAGAAAGACCATCGGGCGCCAGCGCATTCCTTATTACAATGTTTCCTGCACCGGTTGCCGCCATGTTCTGTTTTACCAGTTCCACCCCTTCAGAATTTTTTTCCACTGCGTAAACCGTGGATTCAAAAGCTTTGTACGCCATTGCGCAGGTCACAGAGCCAGTGCCTGCTCCAATATCGTAAACAACATCGGTCGGCTCTATTTCCAAGGCTGACAGCACTAAGTTCCGTACAGCTTCCTTCGTCATAGGACTCTTTCCTCTGACAAAATCCTCATCTTTTAAGGTTTTATATCGGTTTGCATAATTTTTATTCTCGACAACTATAACTGACAAGTCGTCAAATTCCATCTCCGCAAAATCCGCTGGGTTTCCCGTCAATATTCTCTCTTCTTCAAGGGATAAATTTTCTCCGATATACATCGTAACATTGGAGAGTCCCGCCTTACGCAGCTGCTTTGCAATATCCTGTACCTTAAGCGTGCCTCCTGTCAGAGCAAACACCTTTTCATGATAGCAAACATATGGCACGATAGATTTGTTTCTGCCGTGAAGACTTACCGTCTTTATATCCTCATAGCCCAGTTTCAGTTTTGCCATAAAACAGGACAAACTGCCGATACCGCTGATAAATTCCATCTCAATTTCGGGTCTTACATTTTTTGCTATGGTGGATGCAATGCTGTAAAATCCCGTATCGCCGGAAGCTGCAACACATATGATTATAGGTTCTTTCCCATGGGCGTTAATATAAGAAACAGTGTCCATAACTCCCATCACCTGCACCTTGTCAGTCAGCGCCGAAAGCGAATCATAAAGTCTGCCTGCTGTCAGCACCAAATCGGCAGAACGTACCGCCTGTATCATCTTGTCTGTATAAAGATCCGCAGCCCCCGGACCTGCGCCTGCAACAATTACTTTCATAAAACTTCCCTATTTCTTCAATGCCTTTTTATAAGACTCAATGGTGAAATCCAGTTCTTCTTTTGTAAAACAGCTGTTTATGAACATCGCCTCATACTGTGACGGTGCCACGTAGATGCCTGCCTCAAGAAGCTCTTTGAACACGTGACCAAATCCCTGCGTGTCCGATTTGCAAGCGCTGTCATAATCTGTGACAGGCTCCTTTGTATAAAACATGCAGACCAGCGAGCCTATGTGATTTACCGTAAAGCCGCTGGCGCTGCGCAGACCGTCTGCCAGATACTGTCCCATTTCATTGATTCGATCATAAATGGAAGGGTTAACTAGCAGCTGCTGCAGTGTTTCAATGCCTGCAGTCATAGCGATAGGATTTCCCGATAAAGTTCCTGCCTGATACACACTGCCAAGAGGTGAAACACATTCCATAATTTCCCTTCTGCCCCCATAGGCTCCCACCGGCATACCGCCGCCGATAATCTTTCCATAGGTCACTAAATCCGGCGTCACACCGAAGTACGCAGCAGCTCCTCCAAAAGCAAGACGAAAACCCGTTATCACTTCATCAAAAATCAAAAGTGCACCGAATCGGTCGCATAAATTACGCAGCCCCTGTAAAAATCCAGGTTCTGCAGGTACAACGCCCATATTTGCAGCTGTCGGCTCCACAATGACGCAAGCAATATCGTCTCTGTTTTTTTTCATGAGAAACTCTACACTGGCAAGGTCATTATACCGCGCAAGGAGTGTATCCGCTGCTGCACCGCAGGTTACACCTGCGCTATCCGGATCGCCAAAGGTCATGGCGCCGGAGCCTGCCTTTACCAGCATAGCATCGCTGTGTCCGTGATAGCAGCCTTCGAATTTGATAATCTTGCTCTTTTTCGTATAGCCTCTGGCAAGGCGCAGCGCACTCATGACTGCCTCAGTACCACTGTTTACCATACGAATCATTTCTACGTGAGGAATATTGTCGCAAATCAGTTCTGCCAGTTCCACCTCAAGTTCTGTGCATGCACCGAAGCTGAGACCCTTGCTGACTCTCTGCTGTACAGCGGCAATCACTTTCGGATCTGCATGACCTAAAATCATCGGGCCCCAAGAGCCCACATAGTCAAGATACTCATTTCCTTCGATATCGTAAATTTTATTGCCGCAAGCTTTTTCAATAAATCGCGGTGTTAAACCTACGGACTTAAAGGCTCTTACCGGACTGTTGACACCGCCGGGCATTACCTTTTTTGCTCTGTCAAATAGCTGCTGTGAACTCTTCATTAGCCGATATCTCCTCTCTTTATCGCATCTGCAATTTCCATGGCATAATAGGTCATGATGATGTCTGCACCTGCACGGTACATGGAAACTGCCGTTTCACACATGATGCCGTACTCATCCACAAGCCCTGCTTTGCCAGCATTTTTTATCATAGCATATTCACCGCTGACGCTGTAGGTTGCAATTGGCAGATTGGTTTCATAAGAAAGCTCTCTGATTACATCCAGATAGGAAAGCGCCGGCTTTACCATGAGAATATCTGCCCCTTCTTGTTCATCAATGATTGCCTCTTTCATACCCTCCTTAATGTTATGAAAATCCATCTGATAGGTTTTTCTATCGCCAAAAGAAGGTGCGCTGCCTGCAGCTTCACGGAACGGACCGTAAAATTTTGAAGCGTATTTCACTGCATAGCTCATAATCGGCACGTTTTTAAAGCTATTTTCGTCAAGACCTGCGCGAATCGCAGCAATTCTTCCGTCCATCATGTCAGAAGGTGCAACCATATCAGCGCCTGCCGCCGCATGAGAAACTGCCGTAGCCGCCAGATATTTCAAAGTTTCGTCATTGTCTACGTCATGTCCGCAAAGAATACCACAATGTCCATGGGAAGTATATTCACACATACACACATCGGTAATCACATAAATCTGATCTCCGTATTCTTCCTTTATCGCGCGTACAGCCTGCTGAACCACGCCGTTTTCGGCATAAGCCTGACTGCCCTTCTCGTCTTTTTCCTTTGGAATACCAAACAGCAGCACCTTATTAACGCCGTGCTGCAAACATTGGTCGATGACTTCCTTTGCTCTATCCGGGCTGTAACGATACTGCCCTTCCATCGCGGAAATTTCAGCTTTTATATCAGTTCCTTCTTCAAAGAAAATAGGATAAATCAGGCTGTCAGCTGACACCCTGGTCTCCCGCACCATACCGCGAATCAGCGGATTTGCTCTAAGTCTTCTCGGTCTGTTAATCATTGCACTTACTCCTTACCTTTTCTACCATACTATCGATAGTAGCTACCTTTGAAACGACTGTATCAAAGCCAAACCTTGCGGCTTCTGCTGCAGTCTGTTTTCCAATGCAAAGGGCTTTTACCCCTGCAAAATGATCTCTGCTCTGTGTCTTCACAAAACCATCTACACAGGATTTACTTGTAAAAGTCACATAGTCCCAGTCTTCCAGATTTGTAATCTCCTCATGTTCTACATATGCGGTATCGTAAACCGGGTAATCCAGATACGTTATTTCTCCTGCATCAAGAGCTTCAGTCAAATCAGCTGTTCCTATCTTTGCCCGCAGCAGCAGCACCTTGCTGTCTTTGTCCACAAAGCCCGTTGCAACCATCTCTCGTCCCAAAGTTTCACCGTCGTACACAGAAGGCAGAAAATCTGCTGTCAGACCGAATTCCTTCAGGGCAGCTGCTGTAGCACTGCCGATACAAGCAAAGCGCTTGCCGGAAACCACCCGAACATCTTTCCCCTGCTCCAAAAGCCAACTGAAGAAGGAGAGAACGCCCTCGGTACTGGTAAATACGAGGGTATCATATCCTTCAAAATCAGGTGCCATAGGTCTGATAAAATCAGTCCTGATACAAGGATATAGCTTCGTTTCCGCACCCAGATTCCGCAGCTTTTGTTCTAGCTTTGAAGCTTTACTTTTTGGCTGTGTCACCAGAATTCGTCTGCCCTTAAGTGGTCTTCCATCAAACCAGTCAAATCTGTCCGAGAGAGAACAAACCCTGCCCACAGCAATGACTGCTGGAGATTTCACCCCATTACGCCTTACAGCTTCTTCTATATGTGCTAAATCTGAAATGAACTTTCTCTGCTTTGTATAGGTTCCATTTTCGATCACAGCGCAAGGCATGTCTTCTTCCATACCTGCAAGAAGCAAACCTTTTGCAATGCGGCCCACTGTCGACACACTCATCATAAAAATCAGTGTTCCTTTGAGCCGTACCAGCGCGTCAAAATCGATAGCAAGATCGGCGCCTTCCTTTGCATGCCCTGTAATAATGTGCAGCGACGAGCAAAAATCTCTGTGAGTTACTGGAATGCCTGCATAGGCCGGCACTGAAATAGAAGATGTGATGCCCGGTACTACTTCAAAGGGGATTCTGTTATCTGCCAATAGCTCCAGTTCTTCTCCCCCTCTGCCGAAGACAAATGGGTCGCCGCCTTTGAGCCGCACTACTTTTTGACCGGCCTGCGCCTCTCTCAGAAGGATTTTGTTGATTTCATGCTGGGGAACTGGATGATTGCCTACATTTTTACCTACGTCGATGCGTCTGCAGCAATCTGGAATCAGTTCCATAATACTTTCACTGACTAACCGGTCGTAGACGATAACGTCCGCTTCCTCAATCAGCCGTACAGCCTTCACTGTAAGCAGTTCCTTATCTCCTGGACCTGCACCTACTAAATATACGATTCCTGTGCCCATGCGCTGCCTCCTTTCATCCTCAGAGCAAGCTCTCTTCCCAGACTCTCACCCTGATATTTGCTGCCCTTTATTTCATCTATGTATTGGTTCTCTTCTTCGTCTACATAATAGCCCTTTATAGTGATTTCATCACCGTTAATTACAGCATATGCTGCAACCGGTGAACTGCAGCCGCCGTCCAAAGTCCGGACAAAACTTCTTTCTGCCAATGCGACTAATCTCGCCTCTTCATCTGCGAAATCCTTAAGAAAAGGAACCTCATAACCCTTCCTTCCCTGTACTGCCAAAATTCCCTGACATGCAGCCGGCAGAATTTCCTCAGTGGAAAACAGCTTGCTGATTCGCGCTTCAAGGTTTAGCCTCTTCAGCCCAGCATAAGCTAAAATAATAGCGTCATACTGTCCTTCGTCCAGTTTTGCAAGGCGTGTCTGCACATTGCCTCTAATCGGTCTGATATCCGCTGTCTGATACAGTTTCTGCGCCTGTAATTTCCTTCTCTTTGAAGAGCAGCCTATGATTGGATTTTGCGGCAGCCTTTCGAGACCTGCCCTCAGAACCAGCGCATCTCTTGGGTCTTCTCTTTCGGAAAACGCCAGAAGCGGCAAATCGCCATCCACCTCCATCGGCATATCCTTCAGACTATGCACTGTTAAATCAACTCTTTTCTCCATCAAAGCCTTATCCAGCTCCTTGACGAAAAGACCTTTCCCTCCAATTTGATCCAACGTTTTATCTAATATGATGTCGCCGGTGGTCTTCATAGTCACCAATCCGACATCAATGGTGCTGTCGAATTTTCTAATGGCATCTATCACCATCTCTGACTGAATCACAGCCAGCTTGCTTTCTCTGCTTCCTACGATTACTTTCATCAGTATGCCTTTCCTTTTATGATTTCTCTTACTTTTGCTGCAGCTCTTTTCGTAACGCTGTGAGAAAGTCCGCTACCGCAGATACCTGCAGTAACCTCATCTCCCGCTGCGACAGCCGGAAAATAAAATGTACACTCTGCCCTATTATCACAGACACTTACCAAAATGTTCCGTTTCTTTGCCGCATCTCCAATCTGCTTGTTTACCTGTCTGTTATCAGTACAGGCAAGCACCATATAGCAGTCATGCAAATATTCTTCATTATAAATGTCCGTAATCAAAGTCAGTCTGTCATTTGCCGTCAGATTTTTCAGCGCCTGGGAAGTCTCCGGCGCTATGACAGTAATTTCAAAATCAAATTCCAGCAGAGTTTTAACTCTTCTGGTTGCGATATTGCCGCCGCCAAATACAACTACCATCTTCCCCTCAGATGGTACAAAGACCGGAAAATATCTATTTTTCATAATAGTCCGCTGCCTTTCTTAACACCTCTTCAAAGGAATATCCTGCCTCCTCGCTGGGTCTTCCAATCACAATAATTCCGAAGCCTTCTTCCAGACACGACAATTTATCATCAAAGCCGCCTGGTTTTCCCGTATTCTTTGTCACAAGCCACCGGCAGCCGTACTGTTTCATAACCGCCAGATTCATTTCCTTTATAAAAGGACCCTGCATAGCGATAATATTTTTTGGAGCGATACCTGCTGCTATACAGCTTTCAACAGATGAAACCGATGGAAGCACTCTTGCAACTGCTCTTTCCTGGATACCTTTCATTTTACTATATTTCCACAGCTCTTTGGCACCGGTCGTCAGCAGCACCCGCTCATCAGTTCGATTTAAAAAATTCACAGCTTCTTCGATGGTAGCGACTTCTATGATACCCTCACCTGCGGTGTTTCCCTTTTCTCGCAGAAGCCTCAAATATGAAATCGACTGATTCTCACAGGCTCCTCGAATATTTTCTGTGACAATATTTGCGTAAGGGTGTGTCGCATCAATGACAAGACCGTAATCTCCGGCAGCCATCAGCTCTTCCATTTCTGAAAGGTTCAACCTTCCTTCAAGAACAGAAAGCCCCGGTATATCTGTCAGCATTTCACTTCCGTAATCCGTAGCAACACAGAAATCCGCACCGCTTTGCCATTTCCTCTCCGCAAAAGCCTTTGCCAGCTGATGACCCTCATAAGTTCCCGCAAAGACCAGTATTCTTTTTTTCTTACACGTCTTGATATCCACGAGGTGTTACCAGCTTTCCGTTGATGACTTTCGTCTGACTATTTCCTATAAAGACAGTGGTAAACATGTCTATTTCTTCATTATTTTTTAAATCAGCAAGAGTGCATACCACCCCTGTTTCGCCATCTCTTCCGATGTTTTTTACATAACCGCAGGGCGTATCCCAGCCTTTGAAAGCGCTCATAATCTCTGCTGCTTTGTCGACATAATCGTGACGTTTCTTACTTTTCGGATTATAAAGACAGACCACAAAGTCAGCTTCTGCCGCAAGATGCAGTCTTTTTTCAATTTTTTCCCACGGAGTCAAAAGGTCTGACAGAGAAATAACTGCAAAGTCGTGAATCAGCGGTGCTCCTAATACTGCTGCACCGCTGCAGGCCGCCGTAATACCCGGCACAATAATAATTTCCACCTCCGGATGCTCTGCTGCAACCTCCGCCATAATTCCTGCCATTCCGTAAACGCCAGCATCTCCGCTGCAGACAAAGGCCACTGTTTTTCCTTTCAGAGCAGATTCCAGCGCCAGCTTGCAGCGATCTACCTCCTGCTTCATAGCTGTCGATTTAATTTCTTTTCCTTCTGTAAGTTCCCGTACCAGATCCACATACAGAGTGTAGCCTACGATGACATCGCTTTTCTCAATGGCTTCCTTCGCCTGCGGCGTCATATATTCCCTGTTACCCGGGCCGATGCCCACTACATATATTTTCATTTAGATATCCTCTTTCGACAGACGCTCCCTGAAGCTATACCATTTGTGGAAGTCGTCCATGTATTTTTCTATAATCAATTCAATTTCTTTCATTTGCTGTTCCATACGGGTGTCTCTCACATCTGTGCCCAAATTATCTATATCATAGTAACGCACATGCGCAAGTTCTTCCACCCTTGGGTCAATATCTCTGGGTACAGCCAAATCAATAAACACCTCCGGTACTCTGCTCAACCGGCTGATTTCCTCCATAGATACAGTGTAATGGGGACTTAAAGTTGCACTGACAACAGCGTCAACCGTCTCTATCGCATGATAACGTTCCCCATAGTTGACGGTTTTCACACCCTGCGGTATGATGTTTTCTCCATGCCTATACTGACGAAGGGTCATCGTCGCTTCTAAGCCCTCTTTTACCAGAATTTCCGCAACCAGACGTCCAATCATTCCATTTCCGATGACCAGCACCTTTTTCAGTGCCGGATTGGTACGAATCAGTTTGACCGCCCGAGAAGCAGTTGAATTGTCATCAAACTTGAAATCCACCAGAGTTTTTGCCTTTTTTCCCGCACTAACACCATTTCTGAAAATGACATTGAGCAGAGTATCTGTCACCCCCGCTTTTTGGGCAGCTTTCAGCGCATCATCTACCTGTGTCACAATCTGATCATCGCCCCAAATCTGAGATTCAGCACCCGCTGCCACTTTACACAGATGGATAATCGCATCATCGCCTGTCAGTGTCCGGTTCATATAGGCGTAAGTCCCATACTCAACCCCTATCATCCGGCAAAGCTCCTTAAAAGGGTTTAATACTGCTTCGTCCTTGAGAGACAGATATAACTCTGTCCTGTTACATGTGGCAATGAGAACCGCCCCCAGTATCTCCTCTTTTTCCTTCAGCTTATCATAAAGCTCTGCAGTCTGCGTCTTTGTACAGGAGAATATCTCTCTTTCTCTAAGCCCCGCCATGTTATAATCAATATATGACATAATGATATTCAAAAATTACACTTCCAATCTCTCATAGCCAGGGCGCAGGTACAGCCGCTTCCACTGGTCTTTGATAATATTTTTGTTCCGTAATTGCTCGCCAGTACCGCGCTGCGCTCACAAACATTATCAGCACCCGTTACTGATTTGACCAGTGCTGATGGTACAAAGCACCCCTGCACTTCTTGCAGCTCCTCTGCCGTATAAGTAACCAAAGGAATCTCATATTTGTCGCAGAATGCCAGAATGCAGGTTTCATATTTCTTCAAATCTATAGAAGCCAGCTGTTCTACCGCTTCAATCGCAATGTGCTTATCTGCCAGCTGCTCCAAAATAAACCTTTCAAAAACCTCTGCACTGACACCTTTACGACATCCGACACCGATAGTAACAATGCGCGGCACCAAATTAATGGTATTTTGAAAAACATTCTGATTTCCGGCAAGGCTGACACAAATACCACTTTCCGTTTCATCGAGAGTCAGAGCCTGCGGCAATTTTCCCTCAAAGGGAAATGCGCTGGAAATCCCCACCTTTTCTCCTCGCAAAATCGCTGATGATATCAACTTGATTTTGCTGATATCCATAATATGACAGCCTGCATATTTACTCCATACATCTACTGCGAACTGTCCGTTGATATCGGTAGCCGTAGTCAGCACCAGCTCCGCTCCCGTCACCTTTGCAAACTCTGCCGCCGCTTCATTTGCGCCGCCCAGATGGCCGGAAAGCAGCGGTATGGAAAATCTGCCAAACTCGTCCATGACTACTACTGCCGGATCCTGATCCTTGGTTTTAATCAGCGGTGCAATCAGGCGAACGGCAATGCCTGCCGCACAGATAAAGAGAAAAGTGTCTTTCTTCTCAAAGTTTGCTTTCAGATATTCTCTCGCGCTTTCTTTTCTTTTATCGAAAATCTCCGCACTGCACGTCTCTTGCAGCCTTTCTGCAATTTTCTCTGCCAGGCTTTGTCCTCTAGCCGTAAATGCCAGAATACTGATGTTTTTCATTATTTTGCCGCCTCTCTGAACAGATGAGTAAAAGACGGATCATAGAGCCTAGAACGCTCGTATTCGCTGCCTAAAAAACCGCCTACCATAATCAGCGCCATTTTATTGATACCATTTTCTTCTGCAGCTTTTGCGATGTCCTTCACCGTGGTGCGAACCACCTTTTCGTCCGGCCAGGTTGCCTTATAAACAATCGCCGCCGGGCTGTCCGGTGCGTACCCGCCTGCAATGAGTCGTTCAGAAAGCTCAGCCAACATGGTGGAGGTTAGAAATACTACCATGGTTGCTCCATGTTCAGCCAGTTTAGAAATTTCTTCTTTCTCAGGAACCGGGGTTCTTCCTGCCATTCTTGTCAAAATGACTGTCTGGCTTACATTAGGTAAAGTGTATTCTGCATTTAATGCTGCTGCAGCACCGATAAAGGAGCTGACGCCGGGTACAGAAACATATTCCATATTTTCCCGGTCTAAAATATCCATCTGCTCTCTAATCGCGCCGTAGATACAAGGATCTCCTGTGTGGAGCCGGACTACTTCCTTTCCCCTGTTTTCTTTCATCACCGCAATAACCTCTTCCAAAGTCATCTTAGCACTGTTATAAATCTTACAGTCTTTACCAGCATAATCTAAAAGCGCCGGATTCACAAGAGAACCTGCATAAATGATAACGTCTGCTTTCTTTAGAAGCTCCGCCCCTCTGACAGTAATTAAATCTGCAGCGCCCGGACCTGCTCCGATAAAATAAATCATAGTTTAACTCTCCTTTTGTCTGTCTTCCGACGGAATTATAATCAGCGAAAAGTAGCTGGACTGCTCTTTCAGTTCTTTTAGGTCCTGATATACCCTTTCATTTTCCATGGTGGCGCATTCTACCATCATAGCTTTCTTGTCAGCCAGCTGATCTTTAATCTTCATGATGGTTTTGCCTGACTTCATCAGCACTTTCGTGCCTTCCAGTTCTTCCGCCTGACTTCCTTTATAGGTCGCCGGAATGATGTGCAGCATTTCCTCACGTTCGCAAAGAGATATATTCAGACTGGCCGCCGCACCGCAGAAGGACGGAACGCCCGGCACCATTGCTGTCTGATAACCCCGCTGGGCGAGTTTTCTATGCACGTACATGACTGTGCTGTAAATTGCCGGATCTCCTAAGGTCAGAAACGCCACATCCTTTCCCTGCTCTAAAATTTCGGAAATGGCATCAGCAGACCTCTCGTGACAGCGATTAAGCTCTTCTTTATCTTTAATCATGGGCATATCGCATTCCAGGATTGCCTTGTCCAAGATGTAATCTCCCGCAATTTTCAGCGCCATGTTCTCTGCTGCTCCACTTCTTGGCACTGCAATAACATGACAGTCTTTCATTACATTGATGGCTTTCATTGTAAGCAGATTAGGATCTCCCGGTCCCAGTCCTACTGCATAAAATTTTCCACTCATATCTGTTTCATATCCTTTCGTATCATTTCAGCAAGCCGGTCTGCACCAGGGCTTTTCATAATATGGTTTCGATCTGTAGTAAACAATACCGTCTCAACTTTCACCTGTCCTTTCAGCCTGAAATGGAGATGGTACAGAACCTTTTCCAAAATCCTTGCTTTTACTTCCTCATAATAATTTTTTTCCTGAATCAGAGCAAACGCCTCATCGGTGGTAATACACTCTGCAATTGCTTTTACAGTATCGCAGTCAGCACCGCAAACGGCACTATGCATACCGATAATCTCCATTCTGCCATCAGCGTAAGAGGAATGGGTATTCATAATCCCTGCTGCCAGCTTGATCAGCTTGCCTGTATGGCCTACCAGAAGTATTTCCTCAAACCCCTTAAACTTAATGTAATCCAAAGCTTCTCCAATATAGTTAGAGATGGATACAGCCTTTGCGATATCCAGTCCCAGATACTCACGGCAAAATTCCCTGCCGTAATTTCCCGGGGCGATAAGAATCCGCTTCGGATTCTCCTGATACTGTTTGTCGATCACAGTCTTAATCGTATCGACAAGAGCCTTTTCACTCATAGGATCGACAATACCTGTCGTTCCCAGAATAGAAATCCCCCCAACAATCCCAAGTCTTGGGTTATATGTTTTTTTTGCAATCTCCGCACCGCAAGGCACAGAAATTTCTATATATATAGGTTCCTCCTCTTTTCCGTACTTCCTGCGTATCCTTTGCACATTTTCAAAGATCATCTGCCTCGGCACCGGGTTGATGGCAGGCTCTCCTACGCTGCACTGCAGGCCTTTTGCTGTAATAATGCCTATGCCGCAGCCGCCCAGCAAGGTAATACGATCTCGAGTTTCTGCTAAAGTTCCCGATGAAATCGGCTCCTTGCTGACACAGGCTGAAATTCCTGCGCCATGGGTTGCATCAGGGTCATCGCCTCCGTCTTTTATCACCGTGCAGCAAACCGTACCCTTATCTATATCTATTTCACTGACCTGCATGGTCGTTTTCTCTCCTGCAGGCAATATAACCTCCGCCTCAGAGACTTTCTCTCCAGAAAAAAGCATAGCCGCTGCCGCTGCAGCTGCAGCAGCAGCGCAACTTCCGGTTGTAAAACCGTATTTTAGTTTTTTTCCATTTTTGACGGTAAACTTCTCCATATTATCCTTTCTGCAAGCTTTTCCTGCAATGAATAATGTTGCAATAGAAAAACCCGAATCCACAGGATTCGGGTTCAAATTTATCTTGCATTAAGTAAAACTCTTCGCACTGTCTCCTTCTTTTCCGTTTTGGGAGTCCAGCCGCCGAAGAATTTACTATTATTACCCTAAAACTCATATCCTGTGACTTTCATGGTAAAATATTGGGATGTCTTCCGACTCTGACGTCAACGCTCTTATGCGCCTTCCCAGGAACGATTCCCAGTGACCGGCCATATGCCTTACATAAAAACTCCGTCATTACGGCAGCAGGACTGTTCAGGACTCTCACCTGATTCCATATTACGATTTTATCAACCAATATTTTCAAGTTGTTTAACAGAATTATATTACAATCGTTTTCGGCTGTCAACTGCAATTTGCACCAGCTTGAAGCAGCCGTTTATCGGGATGCTTATTTAAGCTTTTCAAATGCCCTTGCTGTATGCTGCGCAAAAATTTCTCTGATTGCAGGAATCTGCCCCATGCCTCGCAGTACACACTGCACCGCATAGCCCTCTTTTTCCAGAATCGTTTTCCATGAATCTTCATCATCACTTGCCATATCGTTATTGGCATGATCGCCTGCAACAATCATTAAAGGCTGCAGCACAATTTTTTCATAACCGCCTTCCTTTAAGGCAGGAAGAATATCTTCCAGAGTTGGTACCGCTTCCACAGTTGCGATAAAATAGTTGTGGTGTCCCTGTTTTCTGAGCTCATCTTGCAAATCAAAGTATACCCTGTTTGCCTCAACACCTGTTCCATGTCCCATCAACACCACGGCCGTCTTTTCATCCGTATGCTCTTTTGTGTCTTCCACCATGGCAGCTGCAACTTTCTCAAAATCCTCTTTATCAGTTAAAAGAGGTTCTCCAAGTACTGCAGCTGCAAAAAGATCTCTATGTTTTTCCACATCGCGCAGAAGGTCGTGATACTCTGTTCCATTCATCAAATGTGTCGGCTGTATCACCAGCTTTCTGAATCCATCTGCTGCTGCATGCTGCAGTGACTCAGCTTCGTTATCGATATGAAGTCCATCTCTTTTCTTTAGCTTATTAATAATCATCTGACTGGTAAAAGCACGCCGCACCGGATAATCTGAAAAAGCATCCGCAACTGCCTGCTCAATAGCATCTATTGTGACCTTTCTATTTTCGTTATAGCTGGTGCCAAAGCTGACTACCAGAATCGCGGTGTCTTGTTTCTGATTCATCTTTTTATTCCTCTTACTTTCCTTGATTACTATTTTTCTTTTTATTTTTCTCCTCGTAGTATTCCTTTGGCGTAACGCCAATCTGATAGAGAACGTTACCCCAGGAACCGCATTTTTCGTGCAAATCCTGCCGCAGCTGTCTTGGCACTTCCTTTTTCATAGGAATTTTTCCGTTTTTCAGATAGATATCTTTTACCATACCAAGGCGCTTTCTATCATCTTCATCCAGATTCAATACCTTATAATAGCAGCCATAGAGACTGTCAGAATGATGCCTTCGATTTTCTGTCATTCTATGGTCGATATAAATATCGTGAAAAGGCTCCATTCGGAGGACCGGTTCCAAATCAATCTGAAACAGCGCATTGCGCCAGGAGCCGCATCGCTCTATGAGCGCCTGCTTAACAGCCTGTTCAATTTCTCCATGAAGAGGACTTCGTCCTATTTCATGAGCAAAATTTCTAACTGCTTCCAGCATATTGATATATTCCAGTTCTAAATCAGGAATCTTATAGACTGCTCTTTTAAGAAAATCAGCATCCAGCTTTGCAGCTTTAATAACAGAAGTCCAGCCGCTGTAATATTTTTTGATTTCCCTGCAAACCTCAGGCAGATCTCTGGGATGCGGAATTTTCCCAAGCTCCAGTGCTTTTTCTCTGACCATGTCAAGAAGCTTTTCCTTATGCAATCGCTCTTTTTCCATCTGCTCCATAGTTTTTCCGCCTTTACCTGCTGACGCGGAAAGCCCTGCAGCACGAAGCGCATAAGGCCATTTACCAAACCTTTGTTTGATGTAGTCTTTCAATATCCAAAATACTTCTCCCTGCGTAGGGCCATACCCCAGTTCTGACGCTAAACGCCTTAGATAAGCGAGCAGTTCTTCATCAGAAAAGCTTTGGTAGACACATTTGCCGTCCGGACTTGCTAATGCATAATTTTTCCAGACAGCAGAAGTTTTGTCATTCTGCCCGTATTTCCTGTCTGGATTTCGACTGATCTTTTCAATCAGCAGCTTCTTCCTTAGCTCTAACTCTCTTTCTTCCACTTTGATTTCTCCTAAGCAAGTTTTAATATTAGAATAATAAAAATGCTGTAGCAAAATATGCTACAGCCCGTATTTTCTGTATCTGTCGTTTAGGAAACCTGATAACCGTCAGGCGCACTCCTAGTATTTCAAGCAGGTCTTCTGGCTCGGATATCTTCATCATGCACACCTTCCCAGACTATCTGTCCAGTGGTATTTCGGCATGACTCCTTCCTTACAGCGGCGGCAACCGCACAGGATTTGCACCTGTTTCCCTCTTTGCTGTTAAAACAGACAAGAAATACTTGTCATTCAGTTGTTATTTCAAAGCATCAACGCTTCTACGCTGACATTGTATCATATCAAATCGCATTTGTACAGAATCTTTTTTTGCCCCTATCCTCCGCTTGACAAAATACAACCTCCGGTAATATAATGAGGTTACAATTGAATGTATAAGGGTCCCTTTCAAGGGGTTTAAAAGAGAAGCAGGTGAAAGTCCTGCACGGTCGCGCCGCTGTAATGACGTAGCCCTATCTTAATTTATGTCACTGGGAAACTGGGAAGGCAAGATAAGGGTGCCAGATGTCTAAGTCAGAAGAACTACCCAAATACAGCCAATTTACACAGGTTACGAACGATGACCGGGTGTGAACACGAAACGGAAAGTATTTTTTGCATACTTTTCTATCGCTGCACCTGTCATAAATGACAGGATTTTTTATTGCGTAGAGATACAACATTTCGTGTTTTGTTCATTTGTTTATCAAGAAAGGAGATACTTTATGACAAAAAGGCAAAAATTATTTTTATCAATTGTAACAGTTTTTTCACTGGTCTTTGGTATGGTTCCCACGGCAAATGCCATGCACATTATGGAGGGCTACTTACCCGGAACCTACTGTCTGGTATGGGGAGCGATATGCGTTCCATTTCTTATCTGGGGTTTTTTCTCCATCAGAAATACCCTTACAGATAATAGAAAAATTATCACTGTACTTGCCATGGCAGGTGCATTTATCTTTGTAATTTCCTCGCTAAAAATTCCATCGGTTACAGGAAGCTGCTCTCACATGACAGGAACCGGTCTTGGCGCAATCCTTTTCGGACCTGCAGCAGTCAGCATTTTGGGAATTATCGTACTTTTATTTCAGGCAATTCTGCTGGCTCACGGCGGTCTTACTACCCTTGGAGCGAATACTTTCTCCATGGCTATCGCAGGACCTTTTATCACCTATGGCGTATACAAGCTATGCAAAAAGTTAAAGGTAAACAAAATGTTTTCTGTATTTCTGGCAGCTGCCTTAGGTGATTTGCTTACATACTGCATTACCAGTCTGCAGCTGGCTCTGGCTTATCCTTCAGAAGTAGGAGGTGTCGGTGCTTCTCTTGCGAAATTCATGGGTATTTTTGCTACGACGCAAGTACCTCTTGCTATCGTAGAAGGCATTTTGACTGTTATCATCGTCATCGGTTTAGAATCCTTTGCGAAACCTGAACTGAAATCAATCGGATTTATCAAGGAGGGCAAATAATATGGATAAGAAGAAATCTAAAAAGGGTCTTGTGGTTCTGCTTCTGATTCTGGCAATTCTCATCGCAGTCGTACCCTTCTTAATGCTCAAAGACGCTGAATTTGGCGGCTCTGATGACGCTGCCGGCGGCGCTATAGAAGAGATACAGGGCGGTGAATATGAACCTTGGTTTACACCGATTTTGGAAAGCTATCTGGGCGGTGAAATTCCCGGTGAAATCGAAAGTTTAATTTTCTGCGTACAGACCGGTATCGGAGTCGGCATTCTCGCCTTCTTTATGGGTCGGTTTTACGAAAGAAAAAAATGGATGAAGGATGAATAAATAAATTATGATTATTGTAGATAAGCTGTGCTATTTGTCAAAACTCAGATATGTAAACCCCATGGAAAAGTTCGCTTTTGCAATGCTGACTCTCATTTTTTGTATTGTCAGTCGTTCCATTGCTATGGGCGTCTTTGTCATTGGAGTCAACAGCTGGCTAACCATTGTTCGCGGCGGTATTTCCGCTGCCAGATACAGAAATTTGATGATGGTTCCCCTGGCCTTTCTCATACTGAGCACTGCTGCCATTATCATCAACATCGGAAAACGTCCCCTTGACGCCTTTGCAGTTCCTATTGGAAGCTGGTACGTCACTGGAAGTTTTGCAGGCATTTTGCATGGGGCACAGCTTATCACTACAGCACTAGCCGCCGTATCCTGTCTATACTTTTTATCTTTTAATACTACTATGACAGATATTCTAAGCGTCCTCAGAAAGCTTCATGTGCCAGCTCTTATGATAGAGCTCATGCTTCTAATTTACCGCTATATCTTTGTGCTGCTGGACGTAGCCTACTACATTTCCACTTCACAAAGCGCCCGCCTTGGACACAAGGATTTTAAAACATCAATAAAATCTTTTGCCTCTATGGTGCAGGCACTGTTTATCAGATCTATGAAGCGTTCCAGAAATCTTTATGACGCTATGGAGTCCAGAGGATATGATGGTGAAATTAGAGTGCTGGAAGAAAGCCATCCCACCAGCAAAAGAAATATCTACTACATTGTACTTTATGAAACTGCCCTTCTGGCTTTTACTTTATGGTTTAAATTATGGAGATAGGAGCTTCCGCGAAAGACATGACGAAAGATATTATCATTAAAGCAGACAATTTATTTTTTTCCTACGACGACGAAAAAAGCTATTCCTTAAACGGACTCAGTCTGGAAATTGAGCGTGGCCGTAAGGTTGCCTTTATGGGTGCAAACGGCGCTGGAAAGTCTACTTTTTTCCTGTGCTTAAACGGCATTCACAAACCTTCAGAAGGTACACTCTACTTAGACGGAAAGCCTGTGGACTACAGCAAAAAAGGTCTTTTAGACCTTCGAAGCAAGGTAGGCATTGTCTTTCAGGACCCGGATAATCAGCTGTTTTCTGCCTCAGTGACACAGGAAATTTCCTTCGGCGCTCTTAACATGGGAATGAGCGAGCAAGATGCACGCAAAGAGGTCGCAAAAGTCATCGAAACTCTGGAAATTACAGATTTTCAGCATAAACCCACCCACTCTCTTTCCGGAGGTCAAAAGAAACAGGTTTCTATTGCCGATGTTTTAGTCATGCACCCGGAAATCATCATTTTAGATGAACCAGCCTCCTCTCTCGACCCTAAGCATACAATCATCGTCAACAAAATTGTGGATATGCTCGTAGAACAAGGTATTACAATTCTTATGTCCACCCATAACGTCGATTATGCTTTGGAATGGGCTGATGAAATCGTATTAATTGCAGAAGGTAAAACACTGATGCACGGCACTCCTGTCGAGGTTTTTTCAAACGACACTATCTTGCAGCAGACCAATTTAAAAAAGCCTGCAGCCATGGAGCTCTTTGAAAGCCTCGTAAAAAAAGGCATCCTGCCTGCGGATCTGCCGGTACCAAAATCCCTGAAGGTTCTTGAGGAATATATTAGTGCGGTTTAATTTGTGTCTCCGTTATTTAATTTTACTTTCATAATCTTGTAACTCGTGAAAAATCTTATCTACGATTGCAACATTGCCATCAAGACGGAATAACATAAAATATCTATGTGATACGAAATTAATTCTTTTATATCCAAATTCTGATAATTTGGGATGCTCACAATAACGCAAAGAGCCCGCTACGTTTTCCAAGTTTTTTACAGTTATCATAAAGTCATTGAGCACATTTTTAGCTGCCTGACGACTCTTTTTTACTTCCAATAGATACCTTATGGAGCACTCCAGGTCATTCTCTGCATCTGTGGTGATTATAACTTTATAGTTCATATCTCTTTCTTATTTCTGAAGCAACTTCATCCCACGGTTTTACCATACCCTCATCAGCATGATTTCTCGCCTGTTCTAGTTTCTGCAAAATCTCTTTTTCTGTTAATGGCTCAAATGGATTTGCTGGTGTTGCTGTTTTAATTTCAAAAGGAAATCCACCATATGCAAGCGCTTGCACTAAAAACATGCGTATGGCTGATGTTGTATCAGTCCCTAGTTCTTTAAATAAGCTATCTATTTTTTCTTTTAAATCATCATCAACTCTTACTTGTATAGTACTCAATTTTAGCACCTCGCTCTCTTCTATTTTATTATACTGCTATTGTATTGTTTTTGCAATGTTTACACTAAAAAGCCGCGCGGATGAACCCCGAAAGATTTTGAAACCAACCAATGCCGATATATTGCGTATGTTTGTCAGCCAAGTTAAACTGACAAAAAACAAGAATCCGTCAGTTCTGTCAGCACTATGGGTTAAAGGTTTTCGCGCATTTATTGTGATTGTCTTTTTCTCTATAAAGTTTAAAACCTTTCAGTAGTTTTCGCTGTAAATAATACGTGTGTTCATAATTAAAATGAGCATGATAACTTTTTAAAATTTGTCTTATATCATTACATTTATTTGATCATTCGCATATAGTATTTGCATTTTCTTTAATTTTGCTGGTATTTATATTTAGTCTGCCGCTTTACTTTCCGTATTACTTTACCTGTATCGGTAAGATAAAAATGCCAACCCAGATAATTAACACCGTTTCTTATAGGAAAAATTTGCGTTTTTTCATTGAACTCCAATTGCAATTCTTTATTCAGATATTCTGACATCGCTTTGAGGCAACACTGCAAATACTTTTTATCATTGTGAATTAAAACACAATCATCCATATATCGAGAATAATATTTGACTTTCAGTTTTTTTAAGTCTGTCTAAGCCATCGAGATAATAAATTGCAAACCACTGATTGGTTTGATTCCCCATTGGAATTCCTTTATCTGGAGTGACTTCAAAGCTATCAACATCAATACAATTAAAGAATTTACGGACATCACATTTTAGAAAGAAGCCTTCTTGTCCATTATTTTTATAAAACCTCTTCATAAACTTTGAAAGACGTTTTATCGCAAAATGTGTACCTTTTCCTAAGCGACATGCTGCATTATCATATATCAATCTCCTGCCCAGCAGTGATGTTAAAGCTTCATCACACAGGCAGTGCGGTACAACTCTGTCAACATAATACAGTGCATGAACTTCCCTCTTCTTCGGAGCATATACCATAAAACTGTAATATCCGCTAATCAAGTTCTCGGCAAAGTGCAGTTCAAATTCGATAACCTCTTTCTCATTTCGCTTACCCCGTCTGGCAACGGTATGCACTTTATATAAATTTTGAAAATCCCATACTTTTTCATAGTCCATCATAAACTTATCTCTTTCCTGTTGTCAGCAAAAAGTGCAGAAGAGTTTTTTCTGCACTTTATAGATTTCATAAGCTTTTGCGTATCCAAGTACCTTTAAATCAGTCAATGCTTTTCTTTGCAGTTCTAATCGTTTCTGCTGCGCCAGTAAATCATCTTTTGAAATGAAAACGTCATTTGCCCGATAAATATTTTCTATCACGTTCAGTATAAGACTCTGTAATCTCGAAACAAAGGTAAAACGAAATTTTTTCGGTGATTTCTGCGTTATCGTCATAATGTAACTACACAAATCCTTCGCCTTTGTAGTCACAGTCAGTTCACTTTGCTTCTGCTTCATATGTTTCTCCTGTTTAAGTTCCCCTTCTGACTGCTTCGCAGCCATCTTCCCCAAAGGGGGGAGAAAGATTTGCGCCTTCGGCGCAAGGGAAGATTTCTGATTTGCAGATTTAAGATGCCAGATTAATCCATAAAGCAGGACGAACCCCACGAGAATTATTGCTAACATAGCTACCACTGTAATTAATGACGCCGTCTATATTTACAATTGCCGCACTATCACTACTCGAACCAGGGGAGCGCAGCCACCACCGGCATGCGTCGTCACTTATATTATATACACCTTGTTTAATAGCATAATCTGTTGGTCTGCAGATCCATTCTTCATCCGTTTTAAAATATTTTTCTGCCTCATCAATTGACAGTAAAAATATTTTGTCGATGGTATTTTTTCCTCCATCAGTACCATATCTAGAATTCTTATTGTTCTGCAGTCTCGTTTCCTCAATGCAACTCAACTGTGTCTCCGAAAAAGAATTTTTTAAAAATTCTTCATTCAACCAACTTCTTAAGTCCGATGATTTCCACGTAATGTCTTTCCACTCATCATAATACGGTTTTGCATCCAAAGTATATTTACTAATCAACAACAGCCCAGATTCCTTTTTGTCTAGTACAATCCATTCAATATTTTCTTTTCCATTTTGAGTTTGATTATCCTGTTCATATGAGCCAAAAAAGTAGCTATCGCCAATCTTAAAATTATCAGCATTTTTACCATATTCTCCACTAAAGCACTTCTCTATCTGTGCTTTCGCATCTTTGTAGCCACCTAATGCTGCTAATCTTTGAACCCCTTCTTGAAGCTGCCCCTTCTGCATCATTGTTACTGCTTCACGATATTTACATTCTGTAATCATATTTCTGCTTTCTTTATAATTACCCATTTTAGTGAACTTCTTGATTGCTTCTTGGTACTTACCTTCTTCCAGCAAATTCTTTGCGCTGCTGTATTGGACATTTGGAATGATAACTTCCTCCGTAACAAAACCTAAAATGCCACAGATAATTACCGCCGGAACAATAATCATTGTCCATTTCTTAATCAGTTTAGCCTTTCGCTTTGCATTTGCTTTCCTTGCCTCTTGATTAGCCTTTCTTGTCGCTATTTCTTGTTGACAAATATCTACCAGTTTTGCAGTATCTTTCCACTCAATAATACTTTGTAATTCCTCTATTGCTCTTTCATAAGAAGAAATTGTATTTCTCATCATTAATTTCTTCGCTGTGTCATAGACTGCGTCTTTCCTTGCAATCTCCGCGTCTTCCAAACATTTCTCTGCTAAAACATCAGCATCCTCAAATCCGGCTATCATTTGGAACTTTTCTGCCGCTTCTTTGAATTCACTTTCTATTTTAGCGTTTTCCATTAATTCCTTCGCGTTATTATAGATGGCTGTTTTTCTTGCTAATTCATTTCGCTCATTGATATATGTAATGTACCTCTGTAGTTCGGTAACTAATGCAATATCGCCAAACCTAATCGCCTTCTGATAATTGTTCTCTTCTTCAAAGGATTTCGAACAATCTCTCAGTGCTTCTTTTGTTCTAACTTTCTGTTGTGCCATGAGCTTTCCAAGATAGCCTCTTGCGTTTTCCGGGTCTAAATCCAGCACCTTTTCGCAGTATTCATTTGCACTTGTAAAATCACCATCTTCAAGGAACATAAAAGCACGTTTTAACAGCGCCTCTGCATTTCCTCCTGTGCTGCTGACTACTACTGTTTCCTTTGCTGTCTGTTTTGTTTCCTCCGCTGCGGTAATTTTCTTAATTCCACGAATTAAGTCCTGCATAAATCCTAGCTTGGACATGTCCTGTGCCTGCAAATGAGAAAACTCTTCCGGTAAATCGTATGGGTCCATATCCTTGTAAGCAGGAATTAACATTTTCTTAGCATCACGCTTAATTAAGGAAAGATATCTGCTCCATTCATTTTTTACCCAAACTGCATTAAAATGTTCTGATTTTGTTCCCAGCACTACCATGACCTTTGCAGAGTTTAATGCTGCAAATATGTACGGCTCGTAAGCTGAACCTAGTTTATCTTCCAAGGTAATTCTTGCAAAGAACACCCGAAAGCCTTCCTGTGTCAGCTGATGATACAGGTCGTTAGCAAGAACTGAATCCGGTGTTCTTCGTCCTTGATTGTCCGTTTCTTTGTAACAGATAAACACATCAAACGGTTCTTCCCTCTGTGAAATGGCAAGAATACCTTTTTGAATATTGTCTATTGCTTCTGCTTCTTCTTCATAAACAACTTTTTGATAACCATCAGCGTGCTGCAAAGCAGCTTTGTAATCTTCGTCCGTATAAATAGACGCATACTGTGCACGGTTCACCGTCGGTACACGCTTATGAGTGACCGGATCTTCAACATATTCAATTCCGTAACGACAAAGAACTAAAGACCAATAAGCTTCGGCATCTGTACTGTCTTCGTTGAGAATCTGTTCATAAATTCCCATTGCTTTATCGTACTCGTTGCTGCGTCTGAAATGATTTGCACGATCGTAAAGATTGGCTCGTTTTTCATCATCAAGTTTTGGCAGCGTCTGTTTTGTTCCGCAATATTCACAGGTTGCTACAGTTTCGTTGTTTGTGATTTCAAGTGTGCCACCACACATTTTACATTTAAAAATTGACATTGTTATTCTCCTTAATTAAAAATACTGTAATTCCATTGGCTCATATCCATCTGATGTTAGTTTAAATTCTTGCGATATCAAATTATTATCAATATCTCCATAAATCAAATAAATTTCTTTCGGTAATGAGTCTTTTCCTCTCTCATAAAAACTTTCATCAATACTAATATCAACTCCTGTTTTCCTTGAAAATGAGATTATTCGTTTTGTCATATCATTTGATCTTATCACTGAGGAAAATGGATATTCATATAAATATACACCTATTGTATGGTGGTTTCCAAAATTCTCAATGTCTATCTCAAAAGTTTCATTTTCAATTTCCTTAACTTCTATTCTTAAATTAGGTTTAATTTCATTTTTCCTTTTCTCTTTATCCACAAGTTCTGCTCTTTTTCCTTGATGCAATGCAATCCCTGCGACAAATAAAGTTATTATTCCTGTAATAATGCTTCCAACATATGAAAGAATTCCATCAGTGGAGAGTGTTTCTTTCCCTAACCAGCAAGCTATAACGGGTGAACCCACTGAAATAAGTATAATAACAACTATTATCCACGTAAAATGTTTCTCAATAAATCGTACAGCTTTATTAAAACTCATACGCACCTCCTACTTCACCAACTTCGCTTTCTTCCCTCTCTCCTGCACCAGCACAACCACCTCTTTTGCCAGCTGCTGTACATTCTCTGCCAAATCAGCTTCACTTGCAACTGCTTCTTTCAGTTCTGCGAATTTCAGTGTAATCTGCCCATCTAATCCTTCTAGTGCTTCATAGCTCATCGGATCAGCATATCGTACCGCCTCGTAAACCTGTTTACAGGCGGTTTTACTTTCCGCTGACCTCGCCTGTGTCATCAGAGTTTCCGCATCGGCACGCAGTGACTGCATGAAAAAGGTCTGCGTCTTTAGCTTATCATCCAGCCGGTCAACAATATCTACAGCTGCTTTCGCCTTAATCACTGAAGTTGCTGTAAATGCCAGAATCAAAAGGCAAATTATGATTCCCACCCAGTTTGGAATGTTAGGTACAATCATCGCAGCGCCGCCGCAAATCAACATCAAAACCAGACCTGTGTAGCTAACGTTAATCAGCGACAGATTGTAAAACAGCTTCTGCAGATTTTCTGCTTTCAATGCGATATAGGCACAAACAAGCTGCCCTACAAATGCTAAATTAATAAACACATAGCCTGCCCAAAAGGCGCCGCCGCATTTATTCATTCCAGCAACCTCAGTCGGTGTTACAAAGCAAATTACCTGAAATACAATAAACATAATCGCCCATACCAAGGCGTACATCTTAAATCTTTTATTCATTTTTCCTAACCTCTCTTCATGCCACATTTAGGACAAAACTTACCCGGACGTTCAAAGACAAAGCCGCATCCAGCACACTTTGATGTATCTACCGGTACTGCTGTACCGCACTCTTCGCAAAATACCGCACCTGCCGCAAGCTTTGCACCGCAATTTTCACAAAATGATTCCGTGCCTTGTACTGGCTGCGCTGATTGCATTCCCTCAAAAGCGTCGCTTACTGCGCCACCAACCATAGTTCCAACGCTACCGCCAACGCCCCCCATCACGCCAAGCCCAATTCCCATATTGGTAAATTGACCTACCGCTTCATTTTTTGCAGCGTCCTGCGCGACATCAAAACCTCTTTCCTGCTGATAGGTGTAGCCTTCCTGCATTCGTTTCTGTGCGATAGCCTGAGATTCAATTACCAGCTTCTGCGCCTCGGTCTGCTGATCGATAATTCCTACCTGCTGACGAAGTTTTGCCTCAGCAATGTCAGCGTACTGGCGGAAGTACAGTTCTTTAAACTTTTCAAACTGCCTTTCGCCGTCAGGTTTTACGATATTTGTCACGAAAAATCGTTCTAAGCTGACTCCATAGTCAGCAAAATCCTGAATCAAGAGATTACGAATATTCTCTGAAAAAACTGTTAGGTTCTCATCTATTTCAAAAATATTAATTGCATTGGATTTCATTACCTGTGCAATGTAGGTCTTTACACGAGTCATCAGAAAACCACGGAAAAAAGTCGCCAGTTTTTGTTGACCTAGAAAACTCTCTGTACCAACTACTTTGATTAGCAGCTTTCTGCTGTCTTCCGCTCTTAGACTCATTTCACCTGAAGCACCAATAGAAATCGGAAAGCCGTACGTTGGTTCTATGTATTGTACCTTGCTGTCAGTGCCCCACTTAATTGCCATCTGCTCTGTTTTATTGATAAAATATACTTCGCAGTGAAACGGTGACATATCTCCTGTTGAACGATTTAAAGCCTTACCAATTTTAGGAATGTTTTGGGTTTCCAGCGTATATCTGCCCGGTCCAAATAAATCTAACGCCTGTCCATTCATAAAGAAAACAGCCTCTTGGCTTTCATGGACAATCAGCTGTGTTAAACTGTTAAAATCCTCACTGGGGTGTTTCCATATAAAGGTGCTGTTATCACCCTCATACTTGATTACCTCTGCAATTTTTGCCATTTTCATCCTCCTCGAAAAGCATTTGCAACATAATTGTGATTATGTTGTATTCGGCACACTGCTCCTGCTAAATCCATAGCTATTTCAATAAAATATAAGTACAACAAAACAAGCTCTTTCCCTATTTTGTATAAAAATAGCTGAAACAGCTTATTTGTCATGTATAAAATAAAAAAGGTCAATCAATATTATAAGTATTGTCAGAAAATGTTGATTTTTGTACTATATTAAAGTATAATATTTTATATGAGATTACACGTGTTTGCAACATAATCACAATTATGTCATATTCCAATCTATCACATCAACATCTTCATTTTCTCCATACAGCGCAGATGCTCCCTGCCTGATGACACCATATAAATCCGTGTCGTATTGATACTACAGTGTCCCAGAATATCTGCCAGTTTTGCAATATCCTTTTCTGCTTGATAAAACACTCTAGCAAAGAGATGCCTAAGATTGTGTGGAAAAACCTTTTTGTCTGAAACTCCAGCTGCTTTACAAAGTGCTTTCATCTCTTTCCAAATATTAGTTCGGTTAACCGGTCTGCCGCTACGAGTCAAGAAAATACTTCCTGATGAAATTCTTTGCTTCTTTACATATGTAACCAGTTTTTTTCGTAATCCTTTCACCAAAAAAACAGTTCGATTTTTGGATTTACTGCATACCTGCAGTTTTCCCTGTTTTACAGCCTCTACGGTAATGAACTTTAATTCACTTACTCTGATTCCTGTAGTTCCTATCGTTCGCAAAATCATCGCTAGCCGCTCTTTTCCCCTGCTAAGTGCACAATCTACCAACCGCAAATACTCTGACTTTATCAACTCCTTTTCTTCTTCGCAAAAAATTTGCCGCTGAACTTTTATTGCTTTCATTCGTAAATCATCCCACCCTGTATATGCAAAAAAGCTGTTAAGTGCAGCCAGCATAGAGTTAATACTGCTAAATGCGTAACCCTCAGCAACCAGATCCTGCTTATATGCAATCAACTTTTCCTTTTCTACCTCCTTACGGTTTAGATAATCTGCAAATCTTTTTACGTCACGGCGATACTTTTCAATTGTTAGCTTGCTTTTCTCTTCCTGATATAGATAGCTACAAAACGCTTGAATCAAACTCGCCGTCAAAATTCTCTCTTCCATATCCGTTCTCTCCTATCCTTTGATTCATCTGAAAATGCATATATAATAAAAAAACTCCTAAAATATGCATAATTCCTCGACTATACATGCATATTTTCAGAAGTTTTCTTCAAAATGTGTACAACTCTCTATATATTTAGCTAAAATTTCCTATAAACGACCTGCGTTTTCTTAAAAAAATGCATATATTCGAAGTTTATCGTCAAAATATGCACGATAATGTGCATATTTTAAGGATTTTTTCAAAATATATGCACACCGCACCTACGCCCTGCTAATAAGCTTTCCATATACCCGCTTTAGCATCCACGGTTCGCTGACGCGCTGCGCAAGCTGACTGACAGGAATCCACTGCACTCCGCTGTTTTCATCTGCTTTAACAGAAAGAGGCGCATTTTCATCTGCCTGCAGCAGGTAGGTCAAATTCAAATGAAGGTGTGACGGCACGTAATCGCCGCGTTTTTCATGACCGTCTACGGTGATAATTTCGAGAGAAAACGGTACACGCCGCAGCACCTTGAAATCCTGCACCCCAGTTTCTTCCTTTGCTTCACGGATTGCAACAGAAAGCAGATCGGCTTCACCGTCAGCGTGACCGCCAGTCCAGGCCCAAGAGTCATACAGATTGTGGTAGACCATAAGTACTTTATCGCCACCATCATTGACAATCCACGAGGAAGCTGTAAAATGTGCAGTCAGATTCTCCCGCACCAGACAATTGTCGTTTTCTTGTAAAAAACGAAGCATAACTTCCCTATCCCGCGCTTCCTGCTCACAGCCCGGCACAAAATCTGTAATGACAGAGCAAAGATTACTCAGCTTCGGATTCATAAAATTTCTCCTTCCAGGCTGAAGGTGTTGCTCTTTGTAATCTTTACATCTACCAGCTTTCCTGTCATGTCAGTCTCGTTACGGAAGTTCACCAGCTTAAATCCATCGGTTCTTCCTGCAAAAGTTTTACTTCCCGTTTTGCTCGGTCCTTCTACCAGCACCTGCTGCACAGTTCCCACATAGGCGGCGTTCTTTTCTGCGCTGATGCCGTTCATCAATTCTACCAGCCGATTAAACCGCTCATGCTTAACTTCCTCTGGAATCTGATCCTCATACTTTTCCGCCGGCGTGCCCTTCCTGATGGAATATAGGAAAGTAAAAGCGGAATCATAGCGTGCTTTGCTGACTAAATCCAGCGTTTCTGCAAAGTCCTCTTCTGTTTCTCCCGGAAATCCTACAATAATATCCGTTGACATAGTGATGCCAGGTACAGCAGTTTTCAGCTTCTCAACAAGAGCCAGATACTGCTCTTTATCGTAGTGACGGTTCATGGCTTTGAGAATCCGGCTGCTGCCTGACTGTACCGGCAGATGAATATTCTTGCAGAGCTTATCGCAGTCCACAAATGCCTGGATTAGCTTATCAGACAAATCTTTCGGATGTGAAGTCATAAAACGGATCCGCTCAAGCCCTTCTATTTCATTGAGCATATAGATTAACGCTGCAAAATCCACCCCATCTGCGCCTTTATAAGAATTGACATTCTGCCCTAAAAGCATGATTTCCTTAACACCATCGGCTACCAATTCCCGCACTTCACGGAGAATTTCCGAAGGCTTTCTGCTCCGCTCTCTGCCCCTGGTATACGGCACGATGCAGTAAGTGCAGAAATTGTTGCAGCCAAACATGATGTTGACCAGCGCCTTGCTTTCGTAAAGCCGCTTCGCTGGCAGTCCTTCTACGATCTCGCCGCCGTCTGGCCAGATTTCCACCTGCTTCTTTTTCTCGTTGAGCGCATTGTCAATCAGTTCTGGAAACTGATGAATGTTGTGGGTTCCAAAGATGATATCTACCCATGGATACCGGGCTTTAATGGTATCAATAACGTGCTGCTGCTGCATCATACAGCCGCAGACGCAGACCAGGAAATTGGGATCGTCCTTTTTTCTGTGTTTCAGCTGTCCCAATGTGCCAAAAAACCGTTTATCCGCATTATCCCGTACACTGCAGGTATTGATAATGGCAACGTCAGCGTCTTTTCGCTCCTTCACCGGCGTAAAGCCTTTTTCTAAAAGCATGCCTGCCATGACTTCAGAATCGTGCTCATTCATCTGACAGCCAAAAGTTGTAATGTGAAATGTCTTCTCTTTCATGAACCTGATTTTGTCTCTCTTTCTACTCAATTATTCTTCATACTTTCGTCAAACTCTGCTTTAATAACAGCTAAAAGCTCTGGATCACAGAGGATTTCCAATCCTGTCAGTGCCAAAGCCTCCGCTCCCAAACGAATCGCCCTGTCTCCTGCTTCCGTAACAGTCACATCAGCAAACTCATTGGTATGCAACTGCAAATCCGGACATCCTAGACCAATCCATGGATGAATCGCTGGTACAACCTGACTGACATCTCCCATATCCGTAGAACCTGTACTGTCAATGTGAGGCATCTGCCCGCCTCCAATAGCCATATAGTGCTTATCAAAGATATCCGCCAGCGTTCTGTTGGTAACCATATTTTTATTGCCCGGCTCATTGTTCCAGATTTTGTAGGTTGTGCCTACTGCCGCGCATGCAGCCTGCGCGCACCGTTCAAACAAATCGCGTATTTTTCGGATATCCTTCATAGAACTTGCTCTTACCAGATATTTGACAGACGCGTGAGCAGGAATCATACTGCACTTCTCACCGCCATCTACAAATACACCGTAAATATTGGTATTCTTCAAATACTGCTTCTCAAATCCAATCAAACTATAAAAATGAACTGCCGCATCCAGCGCATTGATGCCGTCTTCCGGCGCTGCGCCCGCATGGGAAGCTTTGCCGTAGAATTCAACCTGCCACGCGTCCAAAGCTGTTGTCTTTCCGCTGGACAGATTTACAGGATTCGGATGAACTGTCATTGCTACATCCACCTGATCAAAAACTCCGTTTTCCGCCATAGGCGCTTTTGTAACAAAACATTCCTCCGCCGGTGTGCCAAACAAAATTACCTTACCACCGGTTTCCTTCACCGCCTCCCGTAGCGCAAATGCTGCTCCCATTGGCGCTGTCGCTATGATATTATGACCGCAGCCATGACCCATAGACGGAAGGGCGTCATATTCACAGGTCAGTCCGATAGAAGGACCCGGTCTTCCGCTGTCATAGACAGCCTGAAAGCTATATGGTATGTCTAAAATATTCCGGCTTACATCAAAGCCGTGCGTCTCCATGGTTTTTGTCAGCAGCGCGCTTGCCTTTTCTTCTTCACCGCCAATCTCCGGATTTTCATACAGATAGGTTCTGATGGAAGTCAATTCCTCCATGTTCTGTTCAACAACCTCAATCATCTTTTCCTTTAATTTGATATCCACAGACCACACCTCTTCTCTCATCAGGATATCTTTATCATACCACAAATGACTACTTGTTACAATTTTTCTTTCAACAGCTCCACCATCAAATTACCATCAATATTACCGCCGCTCATAATCAGAGCAATATTTTTGCCGCCGATTCTTTCTGCCTCATCCATCACAGCGGCCACAGCAGCCGCGCTGGCGCCTTCTACGATATACTTTTCCTCTTTTATCATGTGTTTTACCGCCTTACGTATAGACCGTTCTTTTACCTGAATGAAATCATCTACATAGTCTTCCAGAATCTCATAAGCGAGTTTTCCAATGCCGCCAACCAATGCGTCGCAAATCGTATCGCCGGTTACCGGATATTCTTCGTAGAACACATGGTCGGAAAAGGATTTGATCATAGCCGGACAGGCCTCTGTCTGCACGCCGATGATACGAATCTCTGGCTTGATTGCCTTTGCCGCGACAGCTATGCCTGTGATCAGACCGCCGCCTCCGATAGGAACGACGATGGTATCGACAGACGAATTTTGTTTGAGAATTTCCACGGCAATTGTTCCTTGCCCTCCATAAATCTTAGGATCATCGTAATATGCGTCAATGTAGGTCAACCCATTTTCCTGAATATATGACATGCCCAAAGCATGAGCCTCATCATAGTTTCTCCCCATCAAAAGCGCATCGGCCCCATAAAACTGAATCTTGTCTATCTTCGCCTGGGGCGTAGTCTCAGGCACGATAATCTTTGCATTTTCGATACCCAAAAGCTTTGCGCCATAGCTGACAGAGGCGCCGTGATTCCCGGAAGAAATCGTTGCTACGCCTATCTTCCGTTCTTCTTCTGTCAGCGTTGTCATCTTGCTCAGCGCCCCTCTGATTTTGAAGCTCTTTACCGTTTGATTGCATTCCAGCTTAAAATAATACTGCCTGCCAGTTTCTTTGCCAAGGTAAATAGACGGCTCTAAAGGCGTTAAATAAACGTAATCGCGAATCCGATCATACGCCTCAAAGACTTCGCGTGCTGAAAATGGCTGTTGTTTGTGATTCATTACTTGTACCTCCTGTTTCAAAAAAGAAAGCATCCCTGATCTGCCCCTCCACGAAAGTGGCCCTAACGGGACAAAACCGGCATGCTGTCATATCCTTACCCGGGGGTAAGAAAAGCGTTCATGTGATTAAATTAATATACATTATAGACAATGAAATGACTTGTGTCAATGGAAAAAACAGTTAATTTTTTCCTACTTTTTCTCCTTTGAGCCTAATCAACACATATTCGCACTTTCCTTCCGTCCGCACCGGATAGCCCCAGCCTGTAAAGCCAGAGGAGACGATTACTTTGCACGTTTCACCATCATATAATCCGTAGTTATAGCTGCCGCTTGCCTGCAGCAATAACCCGAGCGGCCAGATCTGCCCCGCATGGGTATGACCGGAAAGCATCAAATCCACGCCTGCAGAAGCACATTCCCCCACATCAACGGGTTGATGATCCGCTACTATGATATACTGTTCACGGCTTACACCCTGCAGAATCGCTTCCATCGAATTTCGTTCGCCGGGCAGCCCATAACCGGCGTCATCCCTGCCAACCAAAACCAACGTGTCGTCAATTTTCATAAAAGAATCTGCCAGCAGTATAATCTCATTTTCCGCCAAAACCTGTTCCAGGTCTTGTCTGCTGTAAGCCTTTTTCTCTGTATAATTCTGCAGATCGTGGTTTCCATAAACATAGTAAACGCCGTATTTAGTATCGACATTGCCGAAAATGCGAAATACATCCTCCATCTGTGCCCGGCTCGTACCCTCCTCGACGATATCACCGCCCAGTATGAGTACATCCGGTCTGCGCGCACTGAGCGCCGCCATCTCTTTTTCTAAAAGTTTTGTGTCCTGCACTGTACCGTAATGAGTATCCGTAACCAATGCAATTTCATAGGTTCCAATGCGTTTTTCCGACGTTATTTCATACACGGTTTCATGAATTCGGTCCATATTCACCGCACCGAAGCCAATCAAAAGAATCGCCATAGCCACGGGAAGCAGACAACATTTTCGCTGCAAATTTACAATCTTTTCATCACGCTCTTTCCACCTGCGCCATATGGACCGCAAAATCCAGAACAATAAATGCAATATTCCAGCGAACAGAAGCGTATAGAGGATAGCTAGCGCCAGTACGTGCATTGGATTTGTACAGATGCCTGCCGACACCAAAGTCAGCAGCCAGTGAAATGCTCGCACTTTACTTTTTTGCAGATCTAAATGCAAACAGGTAAAAATCTGCTGTAAATACCGATACGCGCAGAATCCTACCAATATAGTCACAAGTCCTAAAACGACGTAAAACATTTTCTCTCCTTATAAAAGATCATACTGCCTGTACATCGCAAGCAAATTCTGATATGTCAGCTTATTCCCCATGAGTTGACGATAAGTGGCGGATTTTTCCTTCCCGTCCCCTTTCAAATCCTCCATCTTTTCCGTCGTTTTGTCATATTCCTGCTGTACAAAGGTCAGCATTTTCTCAAAGGCCGCCAGCCGTTTTTCGTCCATCTGTTCCATTTGCTCCCTCTACTTTCTCACTTCATAAGCGATATAACTGTGATCCAGCACGTAACCCAGCTGCTGCGCCAGCGCCAGAGACGCTTTGTTATGGGCGTCCCAGCTGGGATAGAGTCCCTGTTCCAAACATCTGCAGATCAGCGCCGCGCCGCATAGGCGAGCAAGCCCTTTTCTGCGCCAATCGGCTCTGGTGTCGATTTCAATTTCAATGCCGCCATTGTAGACGCTGTAAGAGGACGCGCCGCAAACCAGCTCCCCATGATGTAAAATTGCTGTTCCAACGCCTTTCTCACGGTATACTTCGTAATCCGCATACTGTGACACTAAATCCCGGCTCCACTCCATGGATTTTGCCCGATCAAAAATTATTTCATCGATCGGTGCAAGGGTAAAGCCTGCAGGCACCGCAGAAGCCAATTGGCGAAGCCTTGCCAGATCAAAGCTGGCGTCCTTTTGGGTGGCATAGCGGGTAAACTTCTTTGCCCGTTCTCCGAAAAAATCCTCAATTAAATCACCCAGCGCGTCGCTTGCCGGAACCATGATACAAAAGCTGTGACAGCCACCCTTTGCGAAGGATGTCAAAAAATCAAGAGAAGGCGCTCCCGCTAAAAAGCAGAAATCGCCCAGCACTGCAGCCGCCGATTTCGGATGCACTGCGTCATCTGTATAAATCTCGCCCATGATGCCCTGCAGGCAGGACCAAATCATAGTCTCATCCCAGCCTGCAAACAACTTCGCAAGGCTTCGATTTTTCGCGTTCCCATCAAAACGATACATCGTTACCTCCTATAAAACTTACCCTATTGGAGTTCCAGTCTCAATCCTACGCCGACTTCAACAACCGGCAATTCCGCCAGCATTGCCGCCTTTGCCGCAAGGGACACACAGTGACACGGATACAGTCGTTTTACGCCGCAGGATTTCAAATATTCAACCGCCTTATCCAGCTGCCTGCCCTTTTCAAAGAGATGAAAGCCTCCGATGATGCCGGCAATTCTGCTGTCACCGCAGACTTTCTTTGCATATTCTATGATGTTGCAAATTCCGCTGTGAGAGCAGCCGGTAATGATAAACAGTCCCTCTTCCCCGCGGTATGCCAGTGCTGTATCGTCCATGACATAGTCATCTTCCCAAAGGCCATCCTTCAGCCTGCGCCCGACAGGTTCTGATGCCTCAAAGTCATTGCCTCTAGGAATTTCACCAAGCCATACCAGCTTATCGATCAGATTAACAGGCTCACACGTTGTCGTAAGCTTCGTCCACAAAGCAGCATCCGCAAGAGAAAAAGGCGCACCAAAGCTTCCCGTTTCATCTTCCCGCGGCAGAAAACAGTCTGGGTGTGCAATCAAAGAAACTGCCGACAAATCAGCCCTGTCTTTTAAAAACAACAACCCTCTGGTATGATCGTTGTGTCCATGGGAAAACACAATCTTCGTCAAGGAGGATAAATCTATACCCATCAGCTCCGCATTTTTTAGAAGCACATCTGAATAGCCGCAGTCGAAGAGAATCCGCTCGCCGCCCTCCTCAATATAAAAGGCTGCCGCTGGTTCTCCCAGATAATATTCGTCGATGTAAGTATTGTTATCTACCAGCACTTTCAGTTTCACTATACCGGCTCCTTTCATTATAAACACAGCCGGAGGTTCCCCCTCCGGCTATCTTTCTAGTCAATATGCTTTTCGTTCTTTCTATCTCTGCCCATCAAAAGCTCTACAGCATCCTTTGCGGTAATCTTCTCATTGATACAATTATAAATGCACTCGGTAATCGGCATTTCTACGCCAACTTTCTGTGCCAACTGATAAGCAGCTTCTGCCGTAAACATGCCTTCTACGACCATGCCGACTTTTTCAACTGCCTCACTGGGTTTCATACCCTCACCGATCATAATGCCGCAGCGGCGATTTCTGGAATGCATGCTAGTACAAGTTACGATTAAATCGCCGATACCGGTAAGACCCGAGAACGTTGCAATATCTGCGCCCAGTTTCACACCAAGACGGCACATTTCTGTAATACCGCGAGTCATCAGCGCCGCTTTGGCATTATCCCCAAAACCGATTCCATCAGAAATACCTGCACCTAAAGCAATGATATTTTTCAGAGAACCGCCCAATTCCACACCACAGACGTCATCATTGGTGTACACTCTGAAACGCTCTGTCATGAAAATATCCTGAATGTACTCTGCCAGCACCATATCCTTAGAAGCCACCGCAACCGTCGTCGGCATCGCCCTGCCTACTTCCTCCGCATGAGATGGACCGGAAAGTACCACATATTTTACATCCGGTTTCAGAAGATACGCGATTTCGCTCATACGCATCAGTGTTCCCTGCTCAATTCCCTTTGCCACGTTGACAACAACCATGTCATCCTCAAGAAAAGGAATCGCTTTTTCAAAGGCACTTCTAAAATGCTGGGCTGGTGCGGAAAACAGTGCAATATCTGCACCAGCAAGCGCTTCTTCTGTAGATTCTACAATCTGCAGATTATCACAGAATTTGATACCTGGCAGGTACCTAACATTTTCTCTGTGCGTCTGCATCTCTTTTACATGATCCATGTTGACATCACACATTTTAATCTGATGTCCTTTATTACTCAGTGAAATTGCAAGAGCTGTTCCCCAGCTACCTGCACCGATAACACCAATTGTTTTCATCTTAAATTCCTTCTTTCCAGCTACTTGTCAGCTTTCTTTCCCAAGCTGAGCCTGCTTTCCTCACCTTTTACGATACGTTTAATATTTCCACGATGTGCATAGATTAAAAGCGCCGCCATGACAATACCGATATAGAAAAAGTCCGGCTCCATAAAATATGCAAACACAGGAAATGAAGCTGCTGCTGTGATAGACCCAAGGGATACCATACGGGTCAAAGCCACCACGATAGCCACCACTAAAAGCGCAAGAAGTGCCAGCTGCCAGTTGACGCCAAGAATCGCGCCAAAGGCAACGGCCACGCCCTTTCCGCCTTTAAATTTAAACACGATAGGCCAAATATGCCCCACAAATGCCGCTAGCGCGCAGAACATTGCTGCAGGTGGCGCAGCAAATGCAAATCCTATCTTAACGGCAATAAATCCTTTGCCGATGTCTACAATCAGCGTAATCAGCGCTGCTTTTTTTCCCAGTACGCGAAGGGCATTGGTCGTTCCCGCATTGCCGCTTCCCTCTTTTTTGATATCCTTACCGACCGCTCTGGCAAGAAGCGTTGCCGGGGAAATATTTCCAAGGAAATAGGCAATGATAATAACGATGACAAACTGTAAGTTTTCCACTACTGTTCCTTCTCTCCTTTTTCTCTGAACACAAACTTGATTGAGGTTCCTTCAAAACCAAAGCCTTCTCTGATTTTGTTTTCCAGATATCTGGCATAGGAGAAGTGCATTAAATCCCGTTTGTTAATTTGGAAGGAAAACAGCGGTGGCTTTACACCTACTTGGGTTACATAGTAAATTTTCAGCCTTTTTCCCTTATCCGATGGCGGCTGTTTCATCATGGTCGCATCGGTAACAAGACTGTTCAGCTGACCGGTCGGCACCCGCAGGGCTCTTTTTTCCGCTACGTACTTTGCCATCTTGATGACGTCAAAAACCCGCTGCTTATCTTTGACAGAAATAAATACCATCGGCGCATAGGACATGAACTGAAGTTCTGCCTCGATTTCCCGTTTAAAGTCGCGCATCGTGTTGGTTTCTTTCTGAATCAGATCCCACTTGTTGACGACAATAACTATGCCCTTGCCTGCCTCGTGAGCAACGCCTGCAATTTTCTTATCCTGCTCAGTCACGCCTTCCTCTGCATCAATCATCAGAAGACACACGTCGCAGCGCTCGATAGCTGCAACGGCGCGAATCACGCTGTAGCGCTCAATATCTTCGTTGACTTTGCTCTTTCTGCGAATACCAGCCGTATCGATTAAGGTATACTGATCGCCGCCCCACTCAAAAGGTGTGTCGATAGAGTCTCTGGTCGTTCCTGCAATTGGAGAAACGATAACTCTCTTTTCTCCAATCAGGCAGTTGATCAGAGAGGATTTTCCTACATTTGGCTTTCCGATGACGGCAACCTTAATGTCATCCTCCTCATCTTCATCAAGACCCTTTGGAAAGCTCTCCACAATTTCATCCAGCACATCGCCGAAGTTGAGCATATTGGCTGCAGAAATAGCGATAGGCTCGCCAATTCCCAGCTCATAAAAATCATAGAAATCATCGGGCAGATTTCTTGGATTATCAATTTTATTAACAAGAAGCATGACCTTTTTGCCGGTTCTTCTCAGCATCATCGCTACTTCGTTATCGGCATGGGTCAGACCTTCTTTTCCATCTACCATAAAAAGTATTACATCAGCCATATCCATAGCTGTCTGCGCCTGCTCTCGCATCTGAGAAAGAATCACATCTTCACTATCAGGCTCAATACCACCGGTATCAATTAATGCAAAGTGAATGCCGTTCCACTCTGCCTCCGCATAAATTCTATCTCTGGTTACGCCGGGGGTGTCCTCTACGATGGAAACTCGTCTGCCCACCACTCTGTTAAAAAAGGTAGATTTTCCAACGTTTGGTCTGCCCACTACGGCTACTATCGGTTTACTCACTAAAAATTCCTCCCGCAAATTCTAACGGATCAAACTCTTTCAGGTCTTCCATTCCCTCGCCTACACCGATATACTTAATCGGAAGGTCAAATTCATCCGCAATAGTGATGGCGATACCGCCCTTAGCTGTGCCATCCAGTTTCGTCAGCACAACACCGGTGATTTCTGCCACTTCGTTAAATTCCTGTGCCTGAGAAACAGCATTTTTACCTGTAGTTGCATCCAGCACCAGCAGAGTTTCTCTTGCTGCCTCAGGAAACTCTCTGGAAATGACCTTGTTCATCTTTTCCAGTTCGTTCATCAGATTTTTCTTGGTCTGCAGTCTCCCTGCAGTATCACAGATCAGCACATCCATGCCCTTAGCCTTTGCTGACTGAATAGCATCGAATATAACTGCCGAAGGGTCTGCCCCCTCCTGGTGGCGCACAGTGTTGACGCCGATTCTCTGTCCCCAGATTTCAAGCTGCTCTCCTGCTGCTGCTCTAAATGTGTCCGCCGCACCCAGCAGTACGGTCTTTCCTTCGCTTCTCAGCTTATGCCCAATCTTTGCAATGGACGTAGTCTTTCCGCCGCCGTTAATTCCAATCATCAGAATCACTAAAGGCGTATCTGCGCAAAGTTTGTTCCTCTCACCTTTGTCCATCAGCTGTGCAATGACCTTGGCAAGCGCTTCCTTGATATTCTCAGGCTTTGTGATGTAGTTTTCCTTGATATACGCTCTCAGGTTTTCCATGATTTTCATGGTAGTATCCATGCCGATGTCCGATGTAATTAATATTTCTTCCAGTTCATCCATCAGGTCTTCATCAATCTCCGGTCTCCCCATGATGGCATCGCCGATTCGCTCAGACAATTTACCAAAAAAACCTTTTTTCTCTTTAAATAATGCCATAAATTTATCCCTTTCCGGTTTTCACCGTATTTTACTTAATCCAAATTATAATGCAAAATCATCACCAAGACGCAGACTGAGAACCTTGGAAATTCCCTGCTCCGGCATGGTTACGCCATAGAGCACGTCTGCATGCTCCATAGTTGCCTTCTGATGGGTAACCAGCGCAAACTGAATGTTATCGAATCTGCGCAGGTATTTTGCAAATCTATCGATGTTAGCATCATCCAGTGCTGCTTCTACCTCGTCCAAAATGCAGAACGGCGTCGGCTTTGTTTTCAATACCGCAAACATCAGTGCAATAGCAGTCATAGTTTTTTCACCACCGCTCATCAAATTGATGTTCTGCAGCTTCTTGCCAGGCGGCTGCGCAATAATATCAATTCCTGATTCAAGCGGATTGTTCTCATCTTCCATTCGAAGTTCTGCATGACCGCCGCCGAATAACTCGCGGAAAATGACTTCGAAGCGCTCCACAACCTGATCAAAATTCTCCTTGAACTTAGTCTTAATGGTAGTATCCATCTCTGCGATGATACCCCGCAGCTCGTCCATAGCGGTAATGATATCCGCCCGCTGGCTTGTCAAAAACTCGTAGCGTTGACTTACCGTTTCGTATTCCTTGATGGCACCCACGTTGACCTCACCAAGCTCTCTGATTCTATTCCTGATGTCTCTGCTTTCCTTTACAGAAGTGCTCATGACAAAATCTGGATTTCGCAAATCTACTGCCTGTGCATAGGAAATCTCAAAATCCTCCCAGAGTCTTTCTTTCAGCGTATCCAGCTGCGTCTCGTTCTTTGCAACCTTGATCTCCAGCTGATATTTCTGATCCTGACAGCTATTCAGTCTCTCGTTATATCCCTGCTGCTCCTTGGTTACACTGCTGAGCTTTTCAGTCAAAAGGCTTCTCTGACTTCCGACCTCTTCGATATAGTTTTCTGTATTTTGCTTTTCTTCTGCAAGCCTTGCGATATCTTCCTCTGCGCCGTCTGTGCCAAAGAGCAGTCTGTTCTTCTCTTCTCCCAGCGCTGAAAGCTGTCTTTCTTTTGTTTCAATCTGAAAACGATAATCCTCTGCTGTCTCAGAAATTCTCGTAAGCAAGCTCTCTATATTGTTCTTCTTGCTTTCCCATTCTGTAGCGGCAATTCTGGTCTTTGTAATACCTTCGCTTGCTTCATCAATGACAGCCTTTTTGGTCTCGTAGGCAGCCATAGCTTCCTCAATCATGTGATTTAGAGTCTCAATTTGAGTTTCCGCCTGCCTCATTTCTCCGAGGAGAGTTTCTACTGTTGCCGCAGCGTCTTTACTGTCTTTCTCAATGGAAGAAAGCTCCTGCGCAAACCTTGCGCTGCTGTCTGTAATCTGGTTAAGCGCATCTTTCAGCGCAGTAATTCTGCCCGCAAAGGATACCTGTTTCAATTCTGTATCTCTCTGACGCTGACGTAATTCTGCAAGTTCACCGTCAAGAACCTCTGCTTTTTCTGCCGCTTTGCGGTTCTCCTCCGCAGCTTCTGAAAGTTCTGCTCTCAAGGCTTCGATTTCTCTCTCTAAAGTCGTAATTTCACTGCGCCGTTCAAGAAGATTAGCCGTTTTGTTCTTGAATTTACCGCCGGTGATAGCGCCGCTGACATTGATAATTTCTCCATCCAGCGTTACAAAACGAAGTCCGGTTCCTGAAATTTTGGAAAGTCTGATTGCGGCGTCCATATCCGCTGCAATTACAACTCTTCCCAGCAGATATTCAAATATATTTCTGTATTCATCTCTGCAGGTAATGCAGTCCGCTGCAAGACCTTTATAACCGGAATCGGCAGCAATCCGCTGATCAATCTTTGCCCTGCCTCCTTTTATAGAAGCAGCTGGAAGAAAAGTAAGACGTCCCGCTTTATTTTCTTTCAGTTTTGCAATGGCACGTTTTGCACTGGCATCATCATCACAGATAATGTTCTGCATCTGTCCTCCAAGTGCCGTCTCTATAGCAACTTCAAGTCCTGTTGGAACCTCCATCAGCTCGGCAACCACGCCGGAAATACCAGAAAGTCCGCTGCGCATGATATACTTTACCGCATAGTTATAGCCTTCATAATTGTTTTCCATCTCTTCAATGGTCTTTTTTCTGGCAACCTTCTGACTGCCGGAAAGCTTCAGTTCCTCAACTCTGGCACCGCTCATCTTTCTTCGGAGTTCCAGCTGTTTTCTTTCCTCCGTCAGTGCCGAAATCTTCGCCTTGATTTCGGCCAGCAACTGCTCATTCTGACGGCTTTCAGCCTCTGCCTTTGCAAGCATTACATTGCTTTCTTCCTGGCTTTCTGCCGCACCATTTGCTTCCTCATTGAGCTGCTCTTTGCGCTTTTGCAAAGTCTCACGAATACTTTCGTAACTCTTTACCTCACTTTTTTTAGAAGCATTCAAATTATGCAGGCGAAACATTTCTTCTCTGCTGTTATCAATGGTATCAGTCAGCTCAGAAGCCTCACGTGTCAAAGCACTGTGTGCTGTCACCTGCTCCTGCAGCAGTGCTGCTGCCTCTTCATGATTCCGCGCAATCTCTTCTTTAGATTTTTCAAGCTGCGCCTTATTTTCTTCTTCGCGTGAAAGACGGCCCGACAGTTCCTCAATTTCGCCTGTCAATCTGGCGCTGTCCTTTTCGATACCGGAAAGGCGCTCCTTGCTCAACTGACTTTCGCTGCTGCGGCGGTTCATCTCTTCCACGATATGTAACAGCTTGTCCCTGGCTTCGTTGCCCAGTTGTTCCAGATGTTCGTTCTTTTCTCTATCGGCTTCTGCTTCCTTGTCGATATTTTTCTTCTTCTCAGTGATTTCCGCAAGTTCTTCAGAAAGTCCTGCAATGTCTTTCTGATAAATATCATTCCTGGACAGAATATTATCTATATTCTTCAGTGTGATATTGATTTCTAAATCACGATAGCGCTCTTTCAGCTCCAGATATTCCTTTGCCTTAATACTGTCTTCCCGAAGCCCATCGATTCGTCCCTCAATCTCTGAAACGATATCGTTGACTCTATCAAGATTATTGCCGGTGGATTCCAACTTTCTCTCAGCTTCTGCCTTTTTGCTTTTGTACATGACAACACCGGCAGCTTCCTCGAAAATTTCTCGTCTGCTCTCCGGTTTGTTGCTGACAATATCTGCAATTTTACCCTGCCCGATGAGAGAATATCCGTCAACGCCGATCCCGGTATCCATAATCAGCTCTCTGATATCTCTCAGTCTGCACTGATTATTGTTGATAAGATATTCACTTTCGCCGGAGCGATACATTCTTCTGGTAATGGCTACCTCGTTATAGTCGATGTTCAAAATACCTGTCGAATTATCAATTACTAAAGTAACCTCAGCCATCCCACGTGATTTACGGCTGGCTGTCCCTGCAAAGATAACTTCTTCCATTTTTCCGCCGCGAAGAGCTTTCGGGCTCTGTTCGCCGAGAACCCATCTGATGGCGTCGCTGATATTACTTTTTCCGCTTCCATTGGGGCCTACGATACAAGTTACACCCTCGTGAAACTCTATAACTACCGGCTCTGCAAAGGATTTAAACCCATGCATTTCTAGCCTCTTAAAATACATACTGACCTTTCCTCTTTCTACTAAGTTATGTTTTTCTTTGTCTCATACTAATTTCATGCCTTTATCAGAACTGATTTTCTGACAACAGATGAAAGGTTTCTCTTGCGGCATTTTGCTCCGCTTCTTTCTTGCTTTTGCCTGACCCGCGCCCCAGCACCTTGCCATTGCAGGACAGATGGACATAGAAGGTTTTATCGTGATCTGGACCTTCCTCTCTGTCCAGGTGATAGGAAATGATAATCTTCTTTCCGCGTTTTTGCAGAACTTCCTGCACCTGCGTCTTATAATCGGTAAATATTCTGCCTGCAAGGGCATCCTCAATAGTCTTCGCAAACTCTCTTGAAACAAAGCGAAAGGCTTCTTCAAAACCGCCATCTAAATAAATAGCACCTACTACAGCTTCCACTGCATCAGCAAGAATGGATTCTCTGTGTCTGCCTCCAGAGTGTTCTTCGCCTTTTCCCATATTCAAATATGCACCAATGTCAAGGCGTCTTGCCACCTGCGCCAAAGACTTTTCGCAGACAATAAGAGCTCTGGTTTTAGTCAGTTTTCCTTCATCCACTTTTTCCAAAAGCTTATAAAGCTCCACACTAATAATTGCGTCAAAAAAAGCGTCACCTAAGAACTCCAGCCGCTCGTTGTTATTTTTAACCTCAGTTCCATGCTCTCTGCAGAAGGAACTGTGGGTCAGCGCCTTGTTCAAAAGTTCTTTATCTTTAAATATATATTGGATTTTCTTCTCAAAATCTCCGTTATTCACTGATTAGTATCTCCTCAATCTCCAAAACTGAATTCTGTATGGTATCTACCACATTTTCCTCCACATAAGGGATTGCCTTCATGATGGTCTGCTTTACGGCCAGAGCATCAGAAGAGCCATGCATTTTCAGAAGGGCTCCCTTTACGCCAAGAAGCGGCGCCCCACCATATTCTGCGTAGTTAAACTCTTTTTTAATTTCTGAAAGCTGATCTTTCAAAAGAACCGCACCAAGTTTGGACTTAGTCGTTGACAGAAATCTGCGCTTCATCTCGCGAAGTACCATCAAACCCATACCTTCTGTCAATTTAATGATTGCATTCCCCGTAAAACCATCTGTAACGATGATATCGCAAATGCCATCCTGCAGACTTCTTGCCTCAATGCTGCCGATAAAGTTCAGATTACTCTTTGAAAGCAGTTCATAGGCAGCCTTTGTCAAAGTAGTACCTTTGCCTTCTTCTGTTCCGTTATTGACAAGTCCTACAGTCGGGTTCTCTCTCTTCAAAACCTTTTCCATATAAATGCTGCCCATAGTGGCAAACTCTAAAAGATTGCCTGGCTTGCACTCTGCGTTAGCGCCGGTATCTACCAAAAGAGACGGCTGCATGCCGATGACTGGATAAACTGTTGCCAGGGTCGGTCTGTCGATTCCTTGAATTCTTCCCAGAATAAAAAGTCCTCCTGCCAGAAGTGCCCCGGTGCTTCCTGCCGAAAGGAGCACATCCGCTTCTTTGTTCTTCACCATGTTAAGACCCTTGACAATAGAAGAATCCTTTTTAGTTCTAACCGCCTTGACAGGAGCTTCATCGTTGGTGATTTCTTCGCTTGCGTCAATGACCTCTATCTTTTCAGAAATGGTCCCGTATTTAGCAAGGCAAGCTCTGATTTTATCCTCATGGCCAATAATCGTAATCTGATCTTTAATCTCTTTTGCTGCTGCAACTGCACCTTCTACAATAACTTCCGGCGCGTGGTCGCCACCCATACCGTCCAATAAAATTTTCATTCTGTTCCTCCTAGCTCGCTGTCGCGTGAGCATACATAATTTATTTTAACACAATTCCATGTTTTATGCAAGAAATGGAAGGATTCTATAATAAATGTTAGGAAGCGACCTCAACATTTAACATAGAACCAAAAACTACGTTACCGTTGTGCAAAGGAAGCCATGTTTCGCTTATTAGCACAACCGACAACCATAAAAGTTGTGCATACTAATGCTATAAGTGATGTCTTGCACAACGTTTCAATTTTTTACCGTTTAACAGCAAAAAAGTTGTGCAATCATAGGTATTTCCCGCCTGTTTTACACAACTTTCTGTTTGTATTCCACGATAAATACAGATCTGTCTGTTGGAAGTTGTGCAGGATAGTCTTCAGAAAACTATTTTGCACAACCGACACCGCCAAGAGTTGTGCAAATCAATACTATAAAACTTTTCCCTGCACAACTTTTCAAAAAATATACCCCCTACCCCTATATTACTGTACAATCTGATTGATAAATTTCATATACAAAAGAGAACTGCTCTCATGCACAAATTCCCGTGCAAAAGCAGTCCTCTTTCTTTTAATTTAAAATATCTGCTGTTTTACAGCATTTCTTTAATTACTGCGTCAATCTTTCTGGCTACTTCTCTGAAATCCTCTTCCTTGTAGCCTCTTGTGGTCATCGGCGCTGTACCAATTCTAACACCACTGGTTTCCTTCGGAGAACGTTTCTCGCCTGGCACGCAATTTTTGTTCAGGGTAATGCCGACTTCATCTAATTTATCCTGCAAATCCTTACCGCTGAACGGGAATTCCAGTAAATCTAATAGAAATACATGATTATCAGTGCCGCCGGTTACAATCTTGTAACCCAGTTTCAGGAATTCATCAGCAAAGGCTTTGCAGTTAGCGACAACCTGCGCTGCATATTCCTTATATTCCGGACGAAGTGCTTCCTCTGCACAGACTGCTTTTCCTGCGATTACGTGTTCCAACGGACCGCCCTGGGCATAAGGGAACACCGCGCTGTCTACCTTTTTTGCTAAATCCTGACGAGCAAAGATCAGACCGCCTCTTGGTCCTCTCAAAGTCTTATGGGTTGTGGTGGTTACGATATCCGCATGACCGAACGGAGACGGGTGTGCGCCTCCTGCCACAAGACCTGCGATGTGCGCCATATCCACCATAAAATAAGCCCCTGCTTCCTTTGCAATTTCAGCAAAAGCAGCAAAGTCGATGATTCTGGAATAAGCGGAAGCACCAGTCAGAATCAGCTGCGGCTTGTATTCCTGCGCCTTCTTTCTGACGTCTTCCATATCGATGAATCCATTCTCATCTACATCGTAAAATACCATGTTGTAAAGCTTTCCGCTGAAGTTGACGCCGGATCCATGAGTCAAATGTCCACCGTTATCCAAACTCAGGGACAAAATGGTATCCCCCGGCTGCAAAATTGCCTTATATGCTGCAAAGTTTGCCTGAGAGCCGCTGTGTGGCTGCACGTTTACGTGGTAATCGGTGTCAAATACCTTTCTCCACATATCGCAGCAGTATTCCTCAAGCTCGTCGACAAACTTGGTTCCGCCATAGTATCTGCTGGTGTTGCCGGAGGTTCTCACATAAGGATAGCCTTCTGCATACTTCCAGGAAAGACAGCTTCCGCAAGCAGCCAGTACCGCCTCAGAACAATAATTTTCTGAAGCAATCAGCTCAATGTTGTTCTTCTGTCTGTTATATTCCTTTTCAATCAGATTCCCCACAACTGGAGAGGATTTCTTAATAAATTCAAAATTCTCTACGTTATAGGTGCTGTTATCTGCGCCTTCTCTGTTAAACATGTGTACACTTCCTTTCGGTTTTTGAAAATACCGTATTATTGTATCACAACAAAGATGGACTATTCAACCTAATTCTGTTCAAATCCATGAAATTCACGAAAAGAACAGTTTACACTTCTTCCATCTGTAAAATAGACACTTCAAAGGCAGTTTTGACCATCACATCGCCGTCCTCACATTTTTTCTTATACTGCCTGCTTTGAATTCTTCCGTGAAGGGCAATCTTTGCCCCCACTTCAAGACTTGATGAGTACACCGCATTTCGACCCCATGCAATGCACGGTATGTAGTCGGATTTGTTGTAAAGCCGGTTGACCGCCAGCATAATGTCGCAGATTTTGCGCCCCAAAGGCGATGTCCTCCCAAGAGGCGGTTTGCAAATATAACCTTCCAGATAAATCTGATTCAGAGGTTCAAAGCATTCCTCCGCCTCAGCTATATCTCTTGCAAAGACTACAATATTTAAGCGGTTGTGACCGTCTACATCTTCGTTATACGTGCGAATCTGCCCCTGTACCTCAATCCACATGCCGACTTCAATCTGCATGGTGTTCAAAATCCGTTCGGAAGCCATGACAATAATTTGGTCTTCGTATCCGCTGTTTCTGGCAATGCCCACCTCAAAAGTATAAAATGCTTCCCCATATGTTTTATGATTCAGCTTCAGCCCATCTATGATTTCACCCCGAATATATGCTATGTTTGTAGGGTTATTACTGTCCGTCGTATTTATCATATTTTCCCTCCCAGAAATTCACATTAGTACATTGTATTCTGAGACGCAGAAAGTATGCCAATTAGCTAGTTTCCCCTGCCAGTGCCACCGGATTATATAAATTAGGGCATTTTATAGTATAAACAAGACTGTCTGCCTGCGCCGAAGTCAACGTATCCGGCGTCTTGCCGAAGTAATAGCCGGCCGCTTCCTTAATTCCATAGCAGTTTTCCCCAAAATAAATACAGTTTAAATACATTTCCAGGATTTCATCTTTGGAATAATCCCACTCCAGGTGAAACGCTACAAAGACCTCCGCTACCTTTCTCTCCATAACCTTTTCAAAATCGAAATACATATTCTTTGCAAGCTGCTGCGTAATTGTGCTTCCACCTTCTACAAAGCTTCCCGCAATGATGTCGTTTTTTACTGCTCTTGCAATAGCGAGAGGATCTATGCCAAAATGCCAGGAAAAGCGTTTATCCTCAGACTTTATAATCTCTTCCACAAAATAATCGGACATCTCTGACAGAGGTACATAATCGTCACGTTCTCTGATTTCAGAAACTTTCTCTTCCAGGGGTACTTCTTCCACCGCAGTTTTGTACAGCTGATAGCCCCTGTATACTGTCGGCGCTGCAGCAATGCTGCATGCAAGCGCCAGTACCAAACAAACCTTAAATAGCTTTCTCAAAAAAAACACCCCTTTCCCATTTGATACTTTCATTGTATCCCATGAGAAAAGGGTATTCCATAGATATTCGTTACAGATTGCTTACAGTTTTGTAAGGTCCTTTTCTAAGAATCCTTGCGCCAAGCTGCTGCAGCTTTATTCCAGTACTTGTTCATCACCGTCACAATTACAAACCCCAGCGAAATAGCAAGAGCAATTGTAATTGCTGCGGTTCCATTTTCAGCAAACATGGCTTTGTCTTCGCTGACAAGACCATACATGGTATAATACAGTCTACCTCCGGGAATCAGCGGCACTGCTGCAGCAGTCAGAAAAATCGTCGCAGGAGCGCGATTTACCCGCGCCATAACCTCTGCGTAAACTGCTACAAAGACAGATGCAATAAGATTTGCCTCAAAATTGCTGCCTAGCCATTCAAAACAGGCAAGGTAAATGCCCCATGTAACCAGCCCTCCGATACCTGCATACAACACCTGCCTGCCTTTTATTTTCAGCATAAGTGCAAATCCAATAGATCCCAGAAAAGCAACAATCAGCTGTACAATCATAAGACACCTCCAAGGAGTATAATAGTCAGGGCAAAGCCGCAGGCAATAGCTGCTGCTATTAAAAGAGAATTGCACAGGCGTAAAAGCCCCGAAGCGATATCCCCTGTCAGCATATCACGCACTGCGTTGGTCAATGCAATGCCCGGAATCAGCAGCATAATTCCGCCAATCATGAGCATTTCCACATGATCTCCAATGCCCAGCGCTACAAAAACATGCGCACAAATACCTGCAACCACCGATGCTACAAAGTGATATACAATCTGATTTTTTTCCTGCTTTGCGTAAAACAACTCAAAGAGCACCATAACAATCGCCATCAGCGATGACGCTAGGCCATCTTTGATACTGCCGCCAAAGAACACGGCAAAAGCTCCGGCTCCCAGCATGCAGCCGATAAAATGCAGCCAAACAGACTGTTTAGGACGCGCCAAAACTTCATCAAATTTTTGTCGAAGTTCGCAAACGTCCGGCTTATTCGCACAGATATATCTGCTCAAATTATTGAGATAATCAAGGCGATCGAAATTAGTATCATAGCGAATCAGTCTTCTGATATGGGTCAAAATTCTGCCGTCTGGTGCTTCCATAGTTACCTGAATGTTGGAGGTAATGATAAACACATTAATCCGCTCTGCGCCGTAGCTTTCGCACATGCGCAAAATGCTGTCCTCCACACGACTAACTTCTGCACCGCAGCAGACCATCTCTTCTCCAATATCTAAAATGCCCTGCAAAATTCTGTCATAATCGAAATCCATTTATGCAATCTCCAGTTTCATAACCTCTGGGTGGCAATTCTTCTGATACTGCGGACAGTACTTGCACTCGAAGAAATTAGGGGCTGTTTCCGGATCGATGGCAGTAAAGCCGTTAGCGCGGAAGAATCCTGGCGCTCTTGCTACCAGATAAAGACTATCCCCACCAAGCTCCTTCACCGTATCAATCACCTTCTGCAGCAGTATATTGCCCACTTTCAACTTGCGATAAGGCGCATCCACCGCAATGCCGTCGATGATATAGCGGCCTTCTCTCTTTGCGAGAACCACTGCACCTACCAGGTGTTCCTCTGCACCGTGGACAATTTCAAAGCATCTTACGATATCCGTATCCACTTCCTCATCACCATCAAATTCAAGCTCATTTTCAACAAAAAACTGAACCAATTTCTCATACGCATCTGTCTGTCTCAAAATCAAACGCATCATATCGTTTCCTCTCCCATATTGTCTTCCAAAGTAAAGATTTTTAGTCGATTGTGCAAAACGCTGAAAGTCAGCGGCAGTTTTTCACCGTGTTCACCGTCAATATCCGTCGGTAAATCGCTGGACGCTTCTATTTTCAGGCTGTTGGTCTGAAAATGCAGCACTCTTTTGCTGGACGGATGGTTTCCTTGTAAAATTTTCACGAAAACCCCTGGCATTTCCAAAAGTCCCATGTTCCTAAACAGAATGACGTCGAGAAGTCCGTCGTTAATCTCTGAATCCGGTGAGATTTTCTTAAAACCGCCTGCCGATTTTCCGTTCATCACCACCATAAAATACATCTTTTCGCGGTAAACTTTTTCCGGCGTCGTCAGAGTCACCTTAATTGGCTTCAAGTTAGGCACTTCGGACAGTCCCTTTAGATAATATGCCAAAATACCGATAGTATTCTTTAAGGTTGGGTCGGTCTTCTGGCTGACGTCCACAACCTGCCCCATGGCTGCCACGTTAATAAAGTGACGGTCGTTGACCTTTCCCACATCGGCATAGGTATAATTATCCCCAAGAGCGATGTCCACCATGCGCTCTATATCGCCGGGGATATTGAAGTAATACGCAAAGTCATTCGCCGTTCCTGCAGGAAAAATCGCCAGCGGCAGATAGATATCATTTCGTATCATAGCGTTAACACATACATTGATGGTGCCATCGCCTCCGGCAGCGATAATCTGCCTGTATTCATTCTGCGTGCCTTCTCTGCTGATTTCCGCCAAAAAATCAGCAATCACTGTACCGTGAGCCGCCCGCACCGGCACCACCAGATAACCTGCGTCCTGGCAGCGACCGATGATATAGTCCAGATTGTTCTTGAACATGCCGCTTCCGGAATTTGGATTATAAAATAAAATAATCTTGTTAAGTTTCTCTGACTCCTTTTTCATTGATAAGTCCTCTAATCTTTCCAATCAAATATAATGAACCTGTGAATAATATTACATCATACGCTTCGTATAACCCCTGCGCACAGCTGACCGCCTCTTCTGCCTTGCTAAAGCGGTGGACATGACCTCCCCTTTTCTGCATCTTTTCTGCCAGTTCTTCTGCCGGCAGTTTTCTCGGATTGTCCGGCTCTGTGGCTATAAAATCCTTAGTTATATCCATAAAGGAGTCTAGAACTTCCTCCACTTCCTTATCTGCTAAAATACCGGTCACCATGAGGATTTTTTTATCTTTAAAGTGGCGAAGGACGGTTTCTTTCAGCGCCTTTGCCCCACCCGGATTGTGAGCGCCATCTAAGATTACAAAAGGCTCTTTTTCCATGATTTCAAAGCGTCCGATTTGCTTTGCCCGCTTAAAGCCCTCTGCAATCTGTTCATCAGTAACTGTGAAATCTCCTCGTTTATTTAACAGAGCGATTGCAGTCAGTGCTGTCAACGCATTTTGCACCTGATGGCGCCCAACCATAGAAACCGTAAACTCATAGGTTTCCTTTAGGACTTCAGCACGAACGTGAGTACCTTCTACCGTTTCTTCCAGAATTTCACACGGACTTTGCAGTGCGTCAAAAATCGGCGTATGCTTTTCTATGGCCTTGTGCTTCAGTACCCACATGGCTTCCTCATTTTCTACACCGGTAATAACCGGACAGCCTTCTTTGATAATTCCCGCCTTTTCTGCAGCAATCTCCTCGATGGTCTCGCCCAGCCTGTCTGTGTGGTCCAGAGAAATAGAGGTAATAATGCTGCAAAGCGGCTGCTTTACTACATTGGTGGAGTCGCCCCTACCGCCAAGTCCTACTTCCAGCACTACAAAATCCGTATTCTTTTCTTTGAAATAGAGAAAAGCAACGGCTGTAATCACTTCAAATTCTGTCGGTGATTCATGACCTTCTGCAACCATTTCTTCTGTCATTGCAAGGACGACGTCGCTGCACCGCTGCAAATCCGCATCGGAAATAAAGCTGCCGTCAAATTCGATTCGTTCGTTGAATACCTCCAGAAAAGGCGAAGTAAACAGCCCGCACCGGTAGCCGGCTGCCTGCAGAATCTCATAGAGATACCTGCAGACAGAGCCTTTGCCGTTGGTTCCTGCAACGTGAAGCACTTTTAAATCCTCGTGAGGATTGCCCAGCTTTTCAAGAAGCACATTCATTCGTTCCAGCCCCAGCACCCAGCCAAATTTCTGAAATTCACTGATTTTGCTGATTGCATCCATCTTATTTGTTCACTTTCTTTGCGACCATAGCGAGTCTCGCCTCTACCTTGGCCAGCATATCTTCATATTTTGCCTGTTTTTCTTTTTCCTCGTTGATCACCTTTTCAGGTGCCTTTGCAAGGAATCCCTGGTTAGAAAGCTTGCCGGAAACGCGCTTTACTTCACCTTCTAGCTTTTTCTTTTCCTTGGTCAGACGATCAAACTCAGCATTAAAATCTACAAGGTCATCCAGCGGAATAAAGATTTCGATTCCTGCGATGACGGCAGACATAACCTCTTCCGGCACTTCCGATTTGTCGGTTACAAATTTGATATCACTGATGTTGGCAAGGTCTTTGATATATCTCTCGCCGCCCTTGATAATTTCCATCTTTTCTCCCTGCGCCAAAATCACTGCACGCAGCTGCTTGCTCGGTTTTGCGTCAGCTTCAGCACGGATATTTCTGATTGCGCCGATCGCTTCCATAGCGATTTCCAGTTTTTCCTCTTCTGCTGCAAAGCGCCTTTCTTCTGCAAATTCCGGCCATTTCGCCTGAATCAGGAAGCAGTTCGGATTCTCCTCTCTTTCGCAGTCGGAGTGCGGCAGGAAGGACCAGATTTCTTCTGTGATAAACGGCATGAACGGGTGCAGCATTTCCAGCATGTTCTTCAAAACCATAACCAGAACGAATCTGACAACCTTCTTGTCTTCTTCATCGTCGCCCCAGAGTCTTTTCTTTACCAGCTCAATGTACCAGTCACAGTACTCGTTCCAGATCAGTTCGTAAACTCTCTGCCCTGCCAGCGCAAGGTCATATTTTTCCAGCGCCTTTGTCACATAGTCGGCAGCGTCGTTGACTCTGCTGATCATCCATTTATCTTCATCGCGCAGTGCGATATTCGCAAAGTTTGTAGTATCTCCGCAAGCCATGCCGCAGCAGTCTGCGCAGCATTTTGCCAATTCTTTAAAGTTGCCTTCTTCGTCCTTAAGGTTCATGATAACGAATCTGGAAGCGTTCCAAAGTTTGTTGGCAAAATTTCTAGCAGATTCCAGCTTGTCTGTTTTAAAACGCATATCGTTACCCGGCGTAATACCTGTGGTCAGCATAAAACGCAAAGCGTCTGCTCCGTACTGGTCGATGACTTCCAGCGGGTCGATGCCGTTTCCAAGGGACTTACTCATCTTGCGACCTTCTGCGTCACGAACCAGTCCGTGAATATATACGTGATGGAACGGAGATTCTCCCATAGCTTCACAGCCGGAGAATACCATTCTGATGACCCAGAAGAAAATGATATCGTAGCCTGTTACCAGCACATCAGTCGGATAGAAGTATTCCAGTTCCTTAGTCTTTTCCGGCCAACCCAGTGTGGAAAACGGCCACAGCGCAGATGAGAACCAGGTATCAAGAACGTCTTCGTCCTGCGCTAAATCAGCAGAACCGCACTTTGGACACTTGGTTGGATCTTCCTCCGCTACAATCAGTTCTCCGCATTCCTGACAGTACCATGCCGGAATTCTATGTCCCCACCACAGCTGCCGGGAAATACACCAGTCTCTGATTTCTTCCAGCCAGTGGAGATAAGTCTTTTCAAAACGTTCAGGCACGTGAGTCAGCGCGCCGCTCTTTGCAGCTTCAATAGCAGGCTTTGCCAGTTCTTCCATCTTGACAAACCACTGATCGGAAAGCATTGGCTCGATGACAGTGTGGCATCTGTAGCACTCGCCTACTGGAATAACCTTCTCCTCGGTCTTTACAAGGTAGCCCGCTTCTTCCAAGTCTTTTACCCATGCTTTGCGGCACTGGTACCTGTCCATGCCTTCGTACTTTCCTGCCATGGCGTTCATTGTTGCATCTTCGTTGATACAGCAAAGATTTTCTAGTCCTGCACGCTGCCCTACTTCAAAGTCGTTAGGGTCGTGGGCCGGCGTAATCTTAACTGCGCCGGTTCCTTTTTCCGGATCCGGGTAAGGGTCTGCAATGACAGGAATTTCTCTGCCAACAAGTGGCAGAATGACTTTCTTTCCTACCATATCCTTATATCTTTCATCGCTTGGGTGTACGGCAATGGCAACGTCGCCGAACATAGTCTCAGGTCTTGAGGTTGCAACGACCATTTCCTTGCCGCCTTCTTCTGCAGCAGGATAGCGGAAATACCAATACTGTCCATTCTTGTCCTCGTGCTCTACTTCGGCGTCGGAAAGAGATGTACCGCACTGCGGACACCAGTTAATCAGACGGTTTCCTCTGTAAATGAGTCCCTTGTTATATAAATGAACGAAGAAATGTCTGACTGCCTTGTTGCAGCCTTCATCCATGGTGAATCGTTCTCTGCTCCAGTCGCAGGAATCTCCCAGCTTACGGCATTGTCTTGTGATTCTGCCGCCGTATTCTTCCTTCCATGCCCAGGCACGCTTTAAAAATTCTTCTCTGCCCAGATCTTCCTTTTCTTTGCCTTCGTCATTTCTGATTTTTTCTACCACCTTTACTTCCGTTGCAATGCTGGCGTGGTCAGAGCCCGGCAGCCACAGCGCACTGTAACCCTGCATTCTCTTCCAGCGAGTCAGTACATCCTGCAAAGTCTGGTCCAGGGCGTGTCCCATGTGCAGCTGGCCTGTAATATTTGGCGGCGGCATGACAATGGTAAAAGGCTTCTTATCCTCTCTCACCTCAGCACGGAAAGCGCCGTTCTTCTCCCACATCTCATAAATGCGGTCCTCAAAATCCTTCGGATTATAGGTCTTTGCTAAGTTTTTTTCCATTGGAATCTCCTTCTTTCTATAGTTTGTTTTTCGGGTGCGCCAAGCTCCAGCAGGCAATAAAAAAGTCCTCTGTGAGCATGCACTCACAAAGGACGAAATTATTCCGCGGTACCACCTTTGTTCCATCTGAAGCTAGTTCAGATGACTCTCATTTCCAAAACAGCTCCAAAGCAACCTTCGGCGGACACGTTTCTCTAAGGTCTCTCAGCCTATGAACCTTATTCTCTGTAGAGTGTTATCACACTTACTCCTCTTCTTCAACGCTGCATATATTTTTTGTTTGTCTCAAATAGTATACCTAAAAGAAGTAAGATTTGCAAGGGTTTATTTTGTTGGTTTTGGCTGCGTTTAGTTTGAAGTTCATTATTGACGATGGTGCATAAGCTATGGACGCCAACTTCACTGCTTATTTTATAAATCCTTGCGTTACCTCTCCGAAATATGCCAACTTTCAGCGGTTTCTATAAGATTATTGCGCCAAGCTACTGGATTTAGCAGATTTCACTGATAAAACGACGGTACATCGTGCCATATTCTTTTAAAAACTCCTTCATGTTGGCACTCACCGCCATTTCAAAAAAAACTTTGTCTAAGTTGGCGTTTTCAAAGTAGCGAACGCAAGAAAGTTAAAATAAACCTTTAAAGTTGGCATATCGTCAAAATCACACATCGATTAGATATTCTTTGCCCAGTCTGCCACCAGCTTTTCTGCCGCAGCAAACCATTGCCTGAAAATATTGAATCTGCTTTAGTATTGTGTTTTCCTCCAAAGCACTGTATAGGCTTTTTAGCCTTTCTTTCGAGTCAGAAAACTTCCAACGATTGCTCCTATTAAAATAATCGGTGCGATTCTAACAAACAGCCACTCAAGCGAGTGAAAGGCTACGCCTAATACCGCAGTTTCCGGATCGCTATAGTTCCAGCCTAAGTAAGGACTGTCGAAAACGATTAGAAAGGCAAAAATGATTATGATAACTGCAGACAATGTAATAAGCAGCCAGTGAATCAGCGTTCTTCTTGTATTCTTCCTCTGTGCCAGCTGCAGGTTTATAATTTCTAGTTTTTCAGAAATTACTTTTAGGTCATCGACCTTTGTCTCAGCAATGGTTTCTCCAAGCAAAGCGCTGACCGGCGTTTCAAAGACCTCTGATATGGCGATTAGCATATCCGAATCCGGTACTGACAATCCCTGTTCCCATTTAGAGATCGTTTGTCTCACCACATTCAGCTTAACTGCAAGTTCCTCTTGAGAAAGTCCTTTTGATTTTCTGATTATCTTTATGTTTTCGTTTAACATTTTTAGATTTCCTCCTTTTTCAATCGATAAGGCGATTGTATAAGGAACCGTCCGTTGCTGCAAGCAACGCAAATTAACATTTGAAATTATTGTAGCACAGACGTTTCTCATTGCCACGGTTCCATCGCTTGCCTACCACGGCAAACGCATGAAAAGTATCATGAACCATCAATACTGACAAAATGATAGCAGCATGCAGGATTTTGTCAGCAAATCGTGAAGAACCCCATCTTAATACGCCTGAAATCCTGACAGAACTGACAAAATCAAAAATAATTGTCAGTTCTGGCAGGATTTTTGATAGAAACACAGACAAAACTGACAAAAATCTAAAAAGCAGTCAGCTTTGTCTGTTTCAGAAAATCACTAAATATGTGGCGTTTATATGTCCACACATTTTTTCATAACAATTTATAATTCTTCCTTCAACGCTTTGATGGTCTTTCCAAACACAGGATGCCGCACCCAGGGTGCAATCTGCGCCAGAGGTGTCAGCACAAAGTCTCGCTTATGCATTTCCACATGAGGAATCGTAAGCGCCTCGCTGTCCATTACCAAATCATCGTAGAGCAAAATATCCAAATCCAGTGTTCTCGGTCCCCAGTGGATTTCCCTCTTTCTGTCAGCCGCAGCCTCTATCTCATGAAGAAGCGTAAGCAGTTCTGCAGGCGAAAGCAGGGTTTCCAGTTCCAAACAGCTGTTGAGAAAATCGTCCTGCTCTACACCGCCGTAAGGTTCGGTAACGATATAATCTGCAACCTTCTTGACACGGCAACCCTCTGACTGAGAGAGACGAGAAACTGCCATGTCCAAATAACCTTTCTTATCCCCCAGATTAGAACCCAGTGCAATATAGCAGCGATGCCAGAATCTGGTGATTTTAACCGATACATAGTCGAGCGGCAGCTTTACCGGCGCCCATGGTTTTTTGATTTCCAGGGAAATGCCGCGTACCAGCGGAAATGCCTCAAGAACAGCCCATGCCAGCTGCTCTGCCGCAGCCTCTATAAGTTTATAGGTATGCTCCTGCAGGAATCCTACCATAAACTGTGATACTTCCCCATAATGAGTGGATTCTGTCAGGTCATCGCTTCTTCCTGCACTCTGCAAATCACTATAAAGCACAGCGGACACAACAAACTTTTGTCCCAGTGCAGTCTCCTCGGAAAAAACGCCATGATTGGCAAAAAACTGCAGATTTTCTATATGAATTTCATCGTACTTTTTCATTTTCCTTCTCCCATAATCGCAAGGGTCATTTGAATCGCCCTGAAATTTTCTTTGATGTCATGGACACGAACAAAGGCTGCGCCCTTCATCACACCCATGACTGTCGTTGCTACCGTTCCTTCGACACGCTCCTCTACTGGTAGATTGAGCGCATTTCCAATCATAGATTTTCTCGAAGTAGCAAGTAATACCGGATATCCTAATGCACAAAGTTCCTCCAGGCGATTGACAACAATCAAATTATGTTCATATGTTTTTCCAAAGCCTACACCTGGATCCAGCATAATCTGATCTTTTGAAATTCCTGCTACCTGTGCAATTTCCAATGTTTCTCGCATGTCTTCCAACATATCTGCCATAAAATCCTCGTACTCGGCTTTTTCCCGATTATGCATAAGACAGCAAGGAACATCATACGCAGCAATCAACTCCGCTATTTTCTTATCGTATTTCAGTCCCCAGATATCGTTGACCATATCTGCCCCCGCTTTAAGTGCCGCTTCTACCACCTGTGATTTATAGCTGTCAATAGACACAGGCACGTCAAAATTTTCCTTTACCATCTCAATACACGGTACCACCCGCCGGATTTCTTCTTCTATAGAAATCTGCACATGACCCGGCCTTGTGGACTCTCCACCAATATCGATTAAATCTGCTCCTTCATCAATCATCTGCGCCACATGTGCTTTCGCCCGTGTCAGGTCGTTCCACTTTCCTCCATCAGAAAAGGAATCCGGCGTGACGTTGAGGATTCCCATGATATAGCAGCTATTTACAAAGTCAAAATCTCTATTTCCAATTTTCATTTCAATCTTTTATCTCCTTGTTTTTCTTATCTTCACTCCAGTTACAGGTCCCCTGCTGTTTACAATAAAAACAGTTTCGTGAACCTTTGTCAGCACGATACAACAGCCCTGCCAAATCAGATCGTAATCTACTATCCGGCTGTCTATGGGCACCGATTGCCTCAATAATTGCAGCACATTCTTCTTCGCAAAAGCCTATTTCACTCAAAATCGTTCCTGCCAGTGCACAGCTTGCCTCATGGTGAGGAACATCCTGCACATACTCCAAGCCCCTACCGATATCGTGCAGTAGCGCCGCCGCATAAATCAGTTCCTTGCTGACTCCAAGACTTTCTTCCAGATTTTCGATGTGTGCCAGCCTTGCTGTATCCAGCAAATGAGTCAAATCATGCTTACAATATATACGAGTCTCTTCCATAGCCTCAATCTGCGCCATCGCTCCTTGCCAAAGCGGATGCCTGATGATTCGATTTACCCGATTCATGTGTTCCATCACTTACCCATCACCTGAAAGAAACGATTCTGCAGCTTCTCATCCTGCTCAAACGCACCTCTGGTAACCACCGTCACAGTCTTTGCACCCGGTTTTTTAATACCACGCATAGTCATACACATATGCTCAGCTTCAATGAGCACCATGACTCCTTTGGGCTGCAATTCTTCCATAAAAGCGTCAGCAATCTGCGCTGCAAGCCGCTCCTGCAGCTGAAAGCGCTTTGCGAAAACCTCCACAGTTCTGGCAATCTTGGAAAGTCCTACAACCTCACCATTTGGAATATATGCTACAGCTACATTTCCATAAAAAGGAAGCATATGGTGTTCGCAGAAAGAATAGAAATGAATATCTTTCTCCAAAATCATGTCGCTGTTTTCCACATGAAACCGCTTGGCAAGATGCGTCTGTGCACTGTCGGTATATCCAGCTGCAAGTTCCTCGTACATACGTGCAATCCGCTCCGGCGTTTCCCTCAGTCCTTCCCTATTTATATCTTCGCCGATTCCCTCAAGAATCAAGCGGACACCTTCTTTTATCTTTTCGCTATCCATTACTGTATCATGTCCTTTCAATAGTTCATTGCCCATAGATTTCATTATATGACATTTCCCCGCGAAGTACAAGGAAAAAGCAAGAAAAACACATATTCACACAATCATTATCCTATGTATGGCTTAGTGCCCTTTTCAACAGATTTTACCAGATAAATTGAGAATTATAACTTTAAGCTATATTGTAAAAGATTATAACGATGTCCGTCTTTGCCGTCTATTTCAGTTACTGTAGAAATCATCGAGAAACCAAATGACTCTGCCAAAAGATTAGATGCTCTGTTTTCCTCTCTTGTCGAATAAATAAATTCTTTTGCATCAAACTCCTTTTTGCAATATTGAATCAACCCCCGAAGAATCTGTTTTCCAAACCCTTTCCGTACATAATTGGGACCTAAACATATCCCTGCTTCTTGATAGGTGCAAGGACCAATCTTTTCTACGCCGGCAAAGCCAATCGCCTTACCACTTGCCCTTTCATAAACCAAATATGTATCATGCTCTTTTTGAAATGCAATAGTTTTTATCATCCGTATTTTGGCATCATCTTCGTTTGTAGTAATACTCCAAGACATGTATTTTGCACTTTCCGGTTGAGACCAAACATTGTAATACATTTCTTTCCAATCCGAAAACTTCGCCTTATCAAGAATAAGACTCTCTGTTTCAATCATTTTCAAATTCTCCTGCAAATCCCAATTTACCCACTTAAATTACACCTATTTTTACAGGTATCCGTCTACTGTTTTTTCATCTATAAATCACTTTTGAAACTCCGAATCCGGGTCGCCCATCGCTTTCCAGCCAAACCGCACCACAGATACGATAATTGAAGTTAAAGTGATGGTTTCATTTAGAACGCCGCCCCACGAGCCGGCATAGATATCGTAAATCAGCCAGCAAGGTGATGCACAGAACAAATTAGCCCCTCTTATCATCTTCGCATTATTGGTCCAATAGAAAATTGTACTAACCGATGACGCTAAAAATGTCAAAATGGTAACAGGACCTGCCCATGTAAAAATCAGAACCACTGCAAAGGCAGCACAAAATGCCCACGCAAGTTCTTTCCTCTGCACCCATTTCCATTCATTGTACTTTGTCAAAAGCGCATATCTCAGAATATTAAGCAACATGCTCAAACAGCCGCTGTACGCACCCAGCATGAAAAACTGAATGCAGAAAAGCAGCGAACCTAAAAGCTGAAATATGTACAGCGCCTTATTGGACTTGATTTGATAAGAAACGATAAAGGCAATTACGCCCAGAAATCCGATTCCCTGTATGAAGATATCCATATCTTTTCATCTCGCAACCACAATTGGCTGATAAAATCCAGTTTCTTCCGGCATTTTCCAGATAACTTCGCAAAATCCGCCGGCAAGGAGTAAATCTGTCAGTTCCTGTCTGCGCACTGCTCTGTATTCACAGGCAAACTTGCTGATTCGCGGTTCTCCCTCATCTTCGATGATATATTGGGTAAACTGATAATGGTCGCCATTCCAATCCCATGTCTGAAAAGAAACCCGCTGACCACCCTCGGTTTTGTGAATGTATGGCGGCGAATAAGTCGGTTTTTCCGCAAGAATGCTGTCATAGTCTCTAATGCTTGCGACAAAAATACCGCCGGATTTTGTACGGTCTGAAATGCTGTTTACCGCACTTGCCAGCGCCTCATGGGAAAGCATATGTGGAAGCGCATTGTCCATTGCGATGACGATATCAAACTGCCGATCAAAAGTTTTGGATAAAGCACAGAAATCCACCTGAGTAAATACAATATCTACATGATTATCCGCAGCTCTCTTTTTCGCCTCTGCAAGCTCCCCCTCGCTGAGATCCGAAGCAGTTACTTTATAACCTTTTTGTGCGATACCTACAGCCTGCGTACCAATGCCGCATGCACAGTCAAGAAACTCTGCATCAGTATCAAAACCGTAACTTTTAAAAATCTTATCTAAAAGCGCCGCTTGTTCTTTGGTTGTTTCCTCCCAATTCTGAAACAGCTTATCGTATTGATTTGCCATCTGGTCGTAAAAATTCTGTGTAATAGCTATTTTCATAGACTTCCTTTCTGTGTTACCAATTTTTTTGCAAAATAATTTCCAGAGGCTCACCGGAAAGCAGCAAAGCCCCACAATCAATAATCCGTTAACTGTGTGCCATAGCCTTTACCTCTGTAACCTTCCAGAAAAAACAACATATTCATAAAAGGAATGCTGTCCCAGAACAAATTGTACCGCAGCCAGCCGGCAAATGTGTTCGCCTGGAACATAACGAGAATTCTTCCTGATTCTATACAGTTTCTAAGTTCCTCTTCAGAAACTCCGTGTTCATACTGTTTCAGAACTTCAAAGTCATTCATATTTGCATATCGAATCATATCATCTTCTCCTTATTGCTATATGAAAGGAAAATTTTCCTCGTCATAAGCTTTTACACGCTTAGCATTCAGTTCATCATCGTAAATATCTGATTCATAGTATTTGCCGCCTTTAGCAGAAGAAAGATATCCAGGAATAAGTTCCATTCCCATAAATGCGGGATAATGATTTCCGTTTAAATCCGTTATACCCCACGTATACGCCTCTTTAAAGCCAAACTGCGGATAGTACTCCGGTCTGCCAAAGAATAGAATTGCTCCGAAACCCATTTTCTTTGCTTTAGCAATCATCCCAGTAAGGAGTGCCTTTCCAACACCTTTCCTCTGTAGCTCTGGCAATACGCTAATTGGTCCAAAATTCAAAACAGGAATCGTTCTATCTTCCATTCTTACTTCTGCCTTGCTGCAAATGACATGTCCTGCGATGGTTTCATCTATTTCAGCAACTAAACTAAGACCTGGTATTCCATCTCTCCGTCTCAACTCATGCACCATCCAGTGCTCATATGGACAGCCAATCCCTCCATCCTCTATTCTGCCAGGATAGGAAAAAGCTTCTCTGGTGATTTCTTCAACCCTGCGATAGTCCTTTTCCTGTTCCTCTCTAATTGTAATATTCATCGACACTCTCCCCAAATCTCCTATGTACCTTAGCCACCAGTAATGGCTGAATGTCCGGATAAGTCCATGCCTCCGGCAACTCATCAAATAACTCAATCTTTTCCATCTCACTATTTAGCTTAGGATTAAATTCGCTTATTTCAGCATAATAAAGCATGCCGTATGTCTCATCACCGGTTTCATTCACCCTGTTCTTCCCAGTAACGGAATAAACGCATACCGAATTTATGATAAATTGCACAGCTCCCGTTTCTTCCATCAGTTCTCGCTTTGCTGTCTCCAATATTGTTTCACCTTTTTCCCTATGCCCACCGGGAACTTCATAAGTATTTCTCTCTTTATGTTTACAAAACACCCATTTCCCCTCAGACCTTGAAACAATTACTGCAAATTTTAATAATTTGTCATCAACACTATCATAAAAATTCACTTTTAACATATCATCTTTTTCTCTTGAAGTTATCATTATGTTCAATCTCCCTCTTATGCCCCAGATGTATACCAATATGTCCGATTCCCAGCGTGATGACCGCAACCAGCAGCAATATATTTTTCCCATATACCGCCAGCAATCCAAATGCAAAAACCGGCAGGCTTGCGCCTGCTACGGGAATGCCGAAAAGACTGCTGTAAAAGTCCGCCATGGTTTTCTCGCTTTTGAAGTAGCGAATCCAAAATGCTTCATATAATACCAGAAGTAGAAAAGCTCCCGCCAAAATCAATGTCCTGCCGGACACCTGCCCTACATTAAAATCTGTAAATATCAGTGCCAAACAAGTTACTGCTACTTCTCCTACTCGCTCAAATGCCAACAGAATTTTATTTTCGCTGCCAACATAGTTCTCATAACCTACCGGTTTATTGCGGCTCCAAATTAAATTGGGCACCATCAGCATTGCCAAAAAGACAAGACCCACATAAGAAAATCCCAAATTCATCTCTTTCCCCTTAAATCATATAAATTATAGCACAAATTTTTCAATGGCCTTTGCCACGCCGTCCTCAGCGTTGCTTGCAGTCACGTAGTCCGCTATAGCCTTCGTTTCCTCTGTACCATTAGCCACTGCCACTCCAAGCCCCGCCAGTTTCATCATTTCGCCGTCGTTGGGACTGTCCCCCACAGCCATAAGCTCCTCAGGCAATACCCCAAGACGCTCCATGAGAAAAGTCAGCGCCGTGCCCTTGCTGGTATTTACGCCTCCCATTTCAATATTATGAATAAAGGAAGTCGTCAGAGTCAGATTCGGTATCTGCGCCAGTTCTTCCCGCCATACGGCCTTTTCTTCCAAAAACTCAAAATTCAGGCTGATATTCTCAATTTCGCCCTTGTGTGCCATCATGTAATCTAAAATCTGCGGCACCGGATTTCTGGTATCTCTAATGTAAGCTGCGTCACGGTAAGTAGAACCCTCTGCTATAATCTCCTCGTATTCATCCTTGTCAATATAGGCGTGTCCGTCGATAAAAGTTTCCACGGAAATGTGAGTTCTGCCCTTTTGGCGAATCAGTTCGACCACTGCAGTCACTGACTCAGGAGGAAGCAGGTTTTCGTAAATTCGCTCCATGGAGGCAAGTTCTGTAATGTGCGCGCCGTTGGAGGTCACCACGTATTCGAGACCATCTATAGAAAAAAGCTGCTTCGGCAGAGACTGAAAGGTTCTGCCGGTGGAAATAACGATATGCACGCCCTGCTCCATCGCTCTTTTAAACGCTGCTACCGTTCTTTCTGTAATCTTTCCATATGGGTCTAAGGTCGTACCGTCAAGATCCAGCGCGACCATTCTGATGTTCTTATCGTTCATGTCCGTCCCTCAATGCTAAAAATTCCGTGTTGTAAACTCTTACCTTTTTCATATTGCAGCCGCTGTCATGTCCGGGATAGATGGTAATGTCATTCTCCCATTTGTCAATAATCTCCTGTACAGAACGGCGCATATCCTCCTCACTGCCTCCCGCAAGATCGGTGCGTCCAAGATCTGTATCGAAAATCGTATCTCCGGTAAAGCAGACTCTACTCTTCTGGCTCATCAGACAAATACTTCCCTTGGTGTGTCCCGGCGTGTGAATTACCCGTAAAGTTTCACCTTCAAGGTCGAGGGTCTCTCCATCTTTCAGATGACAATCCACGCTGCCCCGATAAACAAAAGCGTCATCCGCATGCATATAAATCGGGCAGTCCATCGCCTCTGCTACTGTTTCTGCAGCGCCGGTGTGGTCGTGATGCAGATGAGTCAGCAAAACGCCGGCAGGTTTCAAATCCTTTTCACGGATAAATCCAATAAATTTCTTCGGGCTGTAGCCCGGATCTATGATATAGCAGTAGCCGCCCTCCCTTTGGTAAATCACATATCCGTTGCTCAAAAGGGCTCCGCTTACAAAACATTTTATTTTCATATCCTCACTCCTTGAAATTCATTGTATCACAGGTCGCCTTTTGTTGGCAAGTTTTGCACGCGCCTTACTCACAGCAGATGCATGAAAATTCTAACAAACAAGAGACATAGAGAAACATTGCCAAATTCTTGGTTTTTTATGTTTTTGTCAATAAGTGCTGAGAAAACAAGGGATTTTCTTGTCATTTCAGGGCACTACTTTGGCAGAATTGACAACTTTCCGTTTTTTTGTCAATTTAGTCAACATTTCAGCCCCAAAACATTGACAAAATTGACAGATTTCCGAATTTCGGTCAATCTTGTCAATGTTAATATAAATAATCGACCGTTTCACCCCAAGATGACCATCATTCATTGACAAAAATACACAGATGAGCAAGATTTGTCAATATCGGAAGTTGTAAAAGGTTTTCATGTAGCCGTAAAATATATTTGCATCACCTACTTGCAAATTAGAAACATTTGAATTACAATAGGGGTTATGTATATAGGCAAATGCCAATATTTTGATGGAAATGAAGAGGAAATAAGTTATGATGAATGTAGCTATTGTCGGCGCCGGCAAACTGAGTTTTCGCGTTGCGGAAGCCCTGCTGGGCGGAGATTATGCCATTACAATTATAGATAAGAACAACGACGTATTGCAGAAACTTTCTCAGCAGCTTGACGTCATGACAATCAATGCAGATGCCAGAGATATTAGCGTACTGAAGAATCTTGATATCAAGGATTTCCAGTATCTTCTGGCTGCTACAGATAACGATGAAACCAATATGGTCATCGCTTCCTTTGCAAAAAAACTGGGCTGCAGGCGTGTTATTGCAAGGGTCAGAGACCCGGAGCATATGAACCAGTTTGGATTCATCAAGGAAACCATGGGTATCGATTCCATCGTCAACCCTGACCTTTCCATTACGCTGGAAATCTACAAATATCTTGCCGAAAAGTATACCTTGAGCAACGGTATTTTTACCAGCGGCAAAATCGCCCTTATTGAATTCCCAGCAAGAAAATTCAATAAGCTTGTAGGGCTTTCCATTCCACAGGTGCGCGAGGTCATGCCAAATATGCTCATCGCCGCAATTTCCAGAAACGGTAAAGTCATCATTCCGCACGGGGATGATGATATCAGAGAAAGAGACTATCTCTACGTCATCGGCGAAAAAGATCAAATTATCGAGTTGAATAAACGGGTTCACGAAAAAGGCAAGTACACCAACCTGCAGAAAGTTATGATTATCGGCGGTGGAAAGACCGGTTTTTATCTGGCAGAAAAGCTTTCAGAATTTGGGGTTGCTGTAAAACTGGTCGAAAAAAGCATGGAACGGTGCCGTTACCTTTCCACCCATTTGAACAATGTGATGGTGCTTCACAGCGACGGTACAGACATTCCTCTGCTGGAAGAAGAAAATATGAACGAAATGGATGCCTTTGTTACTGCCACAGGCTACGACGAAGAAAATCTGCTGCTGGCTCTAACCGCTAAGCAGCACGGTATTGAAGACGTTATTTCCAAAGTCAGCCACGAAAGCTACAAGGATTTAATTGAGCGTATGGGTGTCGACATGGTACTGAATCCGCTTGATATCACCGCCAGCAATATTTTACGCTTTATTCAGGGCTCCAAGAAAATCATTTCTTCTCTGCTGATTCAAGGACAGGCTGAAATCATGGAAATCGTCGCGCACTCTCATATGAACATGATTGACGTGCCCCTTCACAAGCTGGATCTTCCTGATGGTGTACTCATTGCCGCCATTCACAGAGGACAGAAAGTCATCATTCCTGACGGCAACACTGTAATTAAATGGAATGACAGAGTTATCATTTTAAGCCTGCTTTCCGAAATCGGTGATCTGGAAAAATTACTAAAAAATAAGAATTAGGAGATTCTCATGACTGTAAATTTTAACAGTGTGATTAGAATGATGGGAATGCTGCTGCTTGTCCTTGGCGTAGCCTTCCTGCCTGCCTTTGTCGTGGCGCTGATTTACCACGAAGGTACTGCAGCAAAGAGCTTTCTGACAACGATGCTTCCCTGCTTTCTTCTGGGATTCATTTTAATAAAAACATTCCGCCCTTCTCTAATCCGGCCTAAGGCCAGAGATGGGTTTCTTATTGTATCACTGTGCTGGCTGACCGCTTCTCTCATCGGTGCAGTACCCCTTTGGATCTCCGGCTCCGTTTCAGACTATATCGACGCATTCTTTGAAATCTGTTCCGGATTTTCTACTACAGGCTCTTCTATTTTGACCGACATTGAATCTCTGCCGAAGTCCATCCTTTTTTGGCGTTCCTTTACCCATTGGCTGGGCGGCATGGGGATTATCGTCTTTGCTATGGCGCTGCTTCCTTCTATCGGCGTAGGCGGTCAGCTCATTGCAAGCGCAGAAACGCCAGGTCCTTCTTTGGACAAAATCGCACCAAGATTTTCTGACACTGCAAAAAATCTATATCTGATTTATTTGCTGTTTACTGCTGTTGAAACGCTGCTTCTTCTCTTTGGAGGGCTAAGCTTTTTTGATGCGTTGGTACACACTTTCGGCACCGTAGGAACCGGCGGCTTTTCCTCCTATAACAGCAGTGTTGCTCAGTTCACAAGTCCTTACGTGCAATGGGTCATCATCATTTTCATGGTACTTTGCGGAATCAACTTTAATCTATACTTTATCATGATGAAGCACGGTATCAAGAGAGTTTTTCGGGATTCAGAACTTCGTATATATCTGCTGCTAATCGGTGTAGTTACTGCATTCATCGTGATAAACCTGCTGACATCCGGCACATACCAAAATGTAGGAGACTGCATTAGAGACTCTGCATTTCAGGTAACATCAATTATTACGACCACAGGATACGCCACTGCAGATTACGATATTTGGCCAACTTTCAGCAGAATGCTGATTTTCCTGCTCATGCTGACAGGCGCCTGCTCATCATCCACAGGCGGCGGCGTTAAAATCATTCGTATTCTCGTTTCACTGAAACTGATTCGCCGCGGTGTATCATTGAAGCTACATCCATCCAGAGTCATCACGGTGACACTGAATAAGCGGGAAATTCCAACAGATATGGCAACCGGTATTGCAAATTTTGTATTCTTCTACATCTTTGTTGTATTTACAGGTTCCCTGCTTATCTCTCTCAACGGATTTGATTTGATGACTACCATATCCTCTGTGCTGACCTGTGTTGGCAATGTTGGACCGGGATTTAATCTCATCGGACCTTCCATGAACTTCTCCATGTTCAACGATTTTTCCAAGATGATTCTATCCCTTCTCATGATTGCCGGAAGGCTGGAGTTATTCACTTTCTTTATGCTGCTGTCACCACATTACTGGAATTCAAACAAGGCATAAAGAAGAGTATAAAAGCGATAGATATTAACATATTATAAAGGATTTCATTATGACATACAATGTTCGAGTAATTTTAAAAACCCTTGCGGTAGTTCTTCTCTTTGAAGGAGTAGCAATGCTGCCTCCTATGGCATATGGCATCTATCTTGCCGAGTACAATGCTGCTTCGGCTCTGTTTTTCCCTGCCATTTGCTGTATCTTCGCCGGACTTTTTGTGTATCGTCATTTAAAATACTACACCCTGCAGATTAAATCCAGAGAAAGCTTTTTTGTTGCTTTCTTATGCTGGATTCTGGTCAGCATTGTCGGCACAGTCCCCTATTTCACCGCTAACTGCGGATACAGTCTGATTGACAGTCTCTTTGAGTCCATATCCGGCTGGACTACCACCGGCGCCTGGGTCATTGATGCTACTACCATGCCCCGCAGTTTGCTTCTTTGGAAAGGGATTTCCAACTGGCTTGGCGGCATGGGACTCCTGCTCCTAACCGTCTCCTTGTTCCCGGTTCTTGGTGTACAGGGACAAAAAATGGCCGCTGCAGAAGTTCCGGGTCCTGACTTTGAGAAAATGTCAGCTAGAATCAGCGACACCGCAAAGCTAACCTATCGAATTTATTTCGTGCTGACGCTCATCGAATTTCTCCTGTTGCTGCCAAGCGGACTTGATCCTTTTCATGCCCTTGTCAATACCATGTCTACTATCAGCACTGCAGGTCTTTTGAGCGCAGACAGTGCTTTAAATCTGACCAACGAGACTTATGTGAAAGTCATCTTCACCTTTTTTTCTCTTGCAGGCTCAGTAAACTTCATGATGTATTTTCTGTTGTATTGCAAAAAGTGGAAAATGGCATTCAATATGCTCGAAATAAAAACTTATCTGGCACTCCTTGCCGGAGGCGCACTTGTCATTTCCGTCGTTCTTTACGTAAATGGGCAGTACGAATCTTTCCTTGGAGCCTTTGGAGACGCATTCGCACAGGCAACTGCCTTTGGTGCAACCTCCGGGTATGAAATCGATAACATCAACCTGTGGCCTACTACCTGCAAAATGGTGCTTTTAATCCTCGTCCTTATCGGCGGCTGCGGAAATTCTACCAGCGGTTCCATCAAAGTTATGCGCTTTATCATATACTTTAAAATCATTCTGAGAGGCGTTTACAAGCGAATTCACCCGCGGGCAGTAAAACCTATCATGATTCAGGGAAAACCCGTCAGCGCAGCAACTGCTGCTTCTGTGACAGTATTTGTTCTGATGTACTTCGCTGTATTTATATTCTCATCTCTAGTACTGGCGCTGGAAAATCAAGATATGGAAACAACCTTTTCCACAGTTCTTGCTTGTATCACCAACAACGGCACTGCTTTCGGCGCTATTTCAGGAGGAAATTTCAGCATCTTTTCCGGTTTTGGAAAAATGTATGCCGCCGCTCTCATGCTGGCAGGCAGACTGGAGCTTTACGCAATCATCATTCTCTTCTCTCGTTCTTTCTGGAATTCGGACAGAGCAAGATCGTAAGCAAGAAAACAAAAAGAGTGGTTTTACGCCGCTCTTTTTCTTTCTATCTCATAAATCCTGTCTTTTTGCAAATCCTATGTAACAGGAGGATTCAAAACATGATTGTAAAAGAATTAATGTCTACCAATATTTACTTTGCAAAAATTGATGCTACAATTGCCGATGTTGCTGCCCTGATGAAACAATATGATATCGGTTTTGTACCAATCTGCGACAACAAAGGTTGTCTTTTAGGCGTTGTCACAGACAGAGATATAGTTTTACGCAGCAAATTCGCAAAAATAAGCGACTTTCAAAGCCTTCCCATATCTGAAGTCATGTCCAGCAATATTATCGCCGTGAACGCCGATATGAACGTCCACGATGCCGCTTGCATGTTTTCAGAGAAAAAAGTCCGCAGGCTTCCTGTCCTCGAAAGCGGAAAACTCACCGGTGTACTCACTCTTTCTGATTTAGCCAGAAAAAAACTCTTTCTTGCAGAAGTAGGCGATATCATGGGACATTTAGCAACCAGCAGAAAGTAATCGAAAAAACAATCAAAATTTCAGTATTCATTCAAGTTTTTTTGCGTTTTTTACGTTCTTTTAAAAAAATTCACATATTCTTCATTAAAAATTGCAAATATTCGTTGACTTATTTAACTAATTGTTTTATTCTTATTAGTAAGAAAGGATAGGTGCAGTATGACACAGAGAAACAAAAACAAGAGTAATTTTAAAAAAGGTTCAGTAGAAATGCTTCTCCTTCATCTTCTGAAGGAAGAGGGAGATTGTTACGGTTATCAGCTTTCCCAATTAATTAACCAGAGATCAGGTGGCGTTTTAGTAATCCCAGAAGGTTCTATGTACCCTACCTTGTACAAGCTGATTGACAACAAATACATTACAGATTATAAGAAAACCGTTGGCAAGAGAATGACCCGTGTTTATTATCACCTGGAGCCATCCGGTGAACAGCGTCTGGCTGAATTGATTGAAGACTATATCGAAGTAGCTTCCGCAATCGAAACCATCATGGGTATTAAGAAATAAACCTAATAAAAATATGCTCAACCCAAAAGGACCGGCAGTGTTGTCGGTCCTTTCTTTTCATGGTGTTTTCAGTGTCTGCGCAGATTCCCCCAATGGCTTGTACGTATAATCCACTTTTTTCCTTTAAATATGCACGCGCAATCGCCTATCAGTCCATTTCTTCACCGAAACTCCTCCTAAATGTGCATATTTTAAGCGTTATTTTAACTTTTACGTACGTTCGTGTACATATATCGAAAGCTTTTTTGATATTTATGCACTGCCTATGCGCAATCCTGTCAGATCCGCAAACAAGCCACCCATTACAGGGTGGCTTGTGATTTTTATTACAGTAATTCTTTTCTGGAAAGGTTAATTCTGTTCTGACTGTCAATTTCGGTAACCTTTACTTTTACCACATCACCGATGTTTACAACATCTTCAACCTTTTCAACTCTTTCTTTTGCCATCTTAGAAATGTGCAGCAGCCCTTCCTTGCCAGGCAGGATTTCAAGGAATGCGCCGAAGTTCATGATTCTGGTAACTGTGCCCTCATAAATTTCGCCGACTTCTACTTCCTTAGTCAGAAGCTCGATACGATGACGTGCTTCGTTGGCGCCTTCCATATCGGCACTGTAAATGCTGACAAGTCCCGGATCATCCTCGGAAATATCGATCTTAACACCAGTTTCATCTACAATCTTATTGATGGTCTTTCCACCAGGTCCGATGACAATTCTAATCTTATCAGGATCAATACGCATCGTAATGCTTCTCGGTGCGTACTTGGACATTTCTTCTCTAGGTGCAGGAATTTCTTCTAACATCTGTTCCATGATGTACATTCTGCCTTCCTTTGCCTGCTGCAACGCCTTTTCCAGAATTTCTCTGGACAGGCCGTGCACCTTAATATCCATCTGAATTGCAGTAACGCCGACTTCTGTACCGGTTACTTTAAAGTCCATGTCGCCCAGAAAGTCTTCCATGCCCTGAATATCGGACAGGATAGCCATCTTGCTGGAACCGTCTTCCTCTACTCTTTCAATCAGACCCATAGCGATACCTGCAACTGGTCTCTTGATTGGAACACCTGCGTCCATCAGCGCCAGGCAAGAGCCGCAAGTGGAGCCCATGGAAGTGGAACCGTTGGAAGAAAGTACTTCAGATACCACACGGATTGCATAAGGAAATTCCTCTACAGAAGGAAGCACCGGAATCAGCGCTCTTTCTGCCAGTGCACCATGTCCGATTTCTCTTCTGCCCGGGCTTCTCATAGGTCTTGCTTCACCTACGGAATAGCCTGGGAAGTTATAGTGATGCATATATCTCTTTTCAGTCTGTTCAGTGATACCGTCAATAGTCTGAGATTCGCTTGCCGGTGCCAACGTGCATGCTGAAAGCACCTGAGTCTGACCTCTCTTAAAGAGTCCGCTGCCGTGTACTCTTGGAAGCATCTGGGTTTCGCACCAAATCGGTCTGATTTCGTCCAGCTTTCTGTTGTCCGGTCTGATACCTTCGTCCAGAATCATAGCGCGAACACATTCCTTGGTGATATTGTAAAGAACATTGGCAATATCCTTTTCATTTTCAGGATAAATTTCTGCAAAGTGCTCTTTCGTTTCTACTTCTACTGCATCCATGTTATCAAGTCTTTCCAGCTTGTCTACAGTCTTAATCGCAGTCTTCATCTTGTCTACAGCATAAGCTCTAACTGCAGCATCGATATCCTCAGGAACCTGATAAAGGTTTACGTCCTGCTTATCTTTGCCGACCTCAGCAACAATCTCATCGATAAAGTCTACAATCTTCTTAATTTCTTCGTGTCCGTAGAGGATTGCGTCCAGCATTACGTTTTCCGGTACTTCATTAGCACCTGCTTCTACCATCATAATCGCTTCTTTAGTACCAGCAACAGTCAGATTCATTTCGGAAACTGCTCTCTGTTCCAAAGACGGATTGATGATGAACTGTCCGTCAATCATTCCTACCCTTACAGCACCAATCGGTCCTTCCCACGGAATATCAGAAGTGGACAGCGCAACAGAAGCACCAATCATTGCCATAATATCTGTTTCACAGTCGGGATCCACAGACATAACAGTTGCAACAACAACTACATCGTTATAATATCCCTTCGGGAACAACGGACGAAGCGGACGGTCCATCAGTCTGGAACACAGTGTCGCCTTCTCGCTCGGTCTTCCCTCTCTCTTGATAAAGCCGCCTGGAATCTTGCCAGCAGCATACATTCTTTCTTCATAGTCGCAGCTCAGTGGGAAAAAATCGATGTCAGGTCTTGGCTCTTTGGAAGCGCAGGCGGTTACATTGACTACGGATTCACCGTATCTTACCATAACCTGTCCGTTTGCCTGTTCGCAAACCTTGCCAATCTCTAACTGCAGAAGTCTCCCTCCTACTGCTGTTTTAAATGTTCTGTAATCTGTAAATCTTGCCATTTTAATAAACAACTCCTTCCTGTTTATTTTTTCTTACGCTTGGCTTACCTTCGATTGATAAAGATGTTCTGCCGCATGCAGTATTTCAATCCACGCACCCTTATCAATCGAAGGTAACATCTTATTTAAAAAAATGACGGGACCTTCGCCCCGTCAAAATTTCCACTATGGACTACTTTCTTAATCCTAAACGAGCAATCAGGCTTCTGTATCTTTCTACGTCAACATTCTTCAGATACTTCAGCAGATTTCTTCTCTGACCTACCATCTTCAGCAGACCTCTTCTGGAATGATGGTCCTTCTTGTGAACCTTCAGATGCTCGTTAAGATCATTGATTCTTGCAGTCAGAATTGCTACCTGTACTTCCGGAGAACCAGTGTCTCCTTCTTTGGTTGCATATTCTTTGATAATTGCCGTTTTCTGTTCTTTTGTAATCATTTTAAAATTCTCCTTTTCTTAATACGCTTTCACCGAGTTATCGTCGGAGATTCCGTAAAACCAAGTGAAAGTAATTTTCAACTAGATTAGTATATCATACCTACATTCTAATTGCAAGTGTTTAATTTTCATGTCCTTTTTGTCTCGATTCCAATCCGGTCCATGAACCATGTCAGATTATGAAATGTGCATAAAATCATCATTTCTATTCAAAATATGCACATCCTTCTCCTGATCTGTGCATATTTTTTGTAAAATCAACGAGTATATGCATATTCTTGAACTTAAATGACTACACTTCAAGGTAAAACCCACTTAAATCTACATATTTTGAACAATTTCTTCAATTCTATGCACGTGCTTGTGCATATTTTGTCAAATTTTTTCTAATATATGCATTTTACCCCGTCGCGCCGCCCTCGCTAGGACACGCCTTTTATTCCTTGTCATGCTTCTGATGAAACTGGCTCGCCTGCCTGCAATCTCTGACAATTTGCGCAGACAGTTCCTTTACACTGTCAAATTTGACCTCGTCTCTGGTCTTCTGTAAAAACTCTACCGTAATCTGTTTTCCATAAAGTTCTTTATCAAAATCAAAAATATGCGTCTCTACATTTTTGTTATAGTGTCCAATGGTCGGCTTATGACCTACATTAGTTACACTCGGATAGCGAACGCCATTGTAAGTGCAGTAGGTTACATAAACACCGTTAGGCGGCGTTACCATGGACGGGTCGATAACCAGATTGGAAGTGGGAAAGCCCAGCTGCTTTCCTAGTCTGTTTCCTACCACCACTTCACCGCCGATAGAATAGTGCCTGCCCATATAAGTTTTGCACTGCTCCACTTGGCCAGAAGCAATCAAGGTACGAATCAGCGAAGAGCTGACGATTTCACCTTTAATTTTATACGGTGGGATTTCCGTCACCTCGTATCCGTGCTGCGCGCCCATCTGTCGCAAAACCTCCGGATTTCCCTGCGCTTTGTAGCCAAAATGATAATTAAAGCCACAGAAAGCAGCTTTCATCTGAAACTTCTCAAGAAGGAGCTTCTCCACAAAATCTGCAGGGCTCATGGTCATAATGCTGCGAGTAAAAGGCACATTGAACAGATAGTCCACGCCTAAGTCTTGAATAATCTGCTCCTTTTCCCGCTTAGCTAAAATGTTTTTTACCTTTTTTTCTTTGGGCAACAAATCCTTCGGGTGATTAGAAAAAGTAAACACCGCCGACTTTAAATCCGACTCACCTGCTTTTTCCACCGCCTTTTTAATCAGTTCCTGATGCCCCAGATGAACACCGTCAAAATTCCCCAGCGCTACTGCCGCCGGTTCAATATTCTGTATTTCTTCTAAGGTTTCAAATATCTCCATTTTCATCACCTCGTATAAAAAATCTTGTCCGCTACCAGTTTCTTATAGGTCTCGTTATAAAATGCCACACCTATAAAAACCTCTTTTCCGGCAATCTCCGCAAAGACATTATATGCTTTGCGAAACTCCGCGCGGATAGGCAGATAAAAATCCTGCTCTGCAAAGGTCGGCGCTTTTACAATCTGACATGCCTGCAAAGGAAGGTGCCAGCCGGCTGCAAAGCGCACGCCGGAAATCTCATCGGTCACTACCTTGCCAAAGTGAACAAGAGGCTGCCACGAAGCATAGAGTCTTTTTTCAATCTCCAAAGGGTCCATCTCTCGAAATACTTCCAAATCCAGCGCTTCTTCAACATGAAAGATACCGCTGGAAATTCGTTCAAGGGATGTCAATGTGCCGCAGCACCCCAGTTTTTCCCCTGCGTCCTGACAGATGGTTCTGATGTATGTACCCTTGGAGCACTGCACCGTGAAGGTTATGGTTTTTTCACCATCGGGAAAAATCTTCTCAAGTTCCAGATTATGAATATAGATTTTCCGTGTCTTTACATCGACGGTTTTCCCTTCTCTTGCATACTCGTAAAGTCTTTTTCCATCAACCTTCAGCGCTGAATACATAGGCGGTTTCTGGTCGATAACACCGCAAAAATCCGCAAATACAGCTCTAACCTGCGCTTCCGTGCAGGTAACCGATCTTCGCTCAAGTACCTCCCCCCAGATATCCTGGGTATCGGTCAGTAGTCCCAGCTCCATGGTACACCGATAAGTTTTCAAATCCATATCCAGATACTCCATGATTCTGGTGCTCTTTCCAATGCAAACAGGAAGAACTCCGGTTGCCATCGGATCCAGCGTGCCGGTATGTCCGATTTTCTTAATACCCAAAGTTCTTCTGGCAACGCCTACGATATCGTGAGACGTCATATTCTGCGGTTTGTTGATATTCAGTATTCCTTCTGTAATCATGCTCTATCCTATACTCTTTATAATCTTTTCCTTCAAAAGGTCGAAGGCTTCGGAAAGTCCTAAGGTAAGCGTTGCGCCCGCTGCACGGATATGACCGCCGCCGCCAAGTTCAGAAGCAATGCGTGCCACATCTACACAGGATTTAGAGCGCAGACTGAGCTTAATTCTGCCGTCCTTTGTCTCCTTCAGGAATGCCGCCACTTCCACACCGGAAATGCTGCGCAGCCGCTGTACTACGCCTTCGGTCTCTTCCATAAGCGCACCGCTTTCTGAAAGCATATCCTGCGTCACATATGCGATGACACCGCGTCCGCCTGCTACGGTAGACATGGTGGCAAGCGCCATATTCTCGATGAGAAGTTTTTCTATGCGCATGTTCTCGTAAATCTCTACGCTGACTTTATTCGCATCAATACCAATGTCGTAAAGCTCTGCTGCGATGAGATGGCTCTCCTTGCTGGTATTGCTGTACTGAAAGTTTCCCGTGTCCGTGGTAATTGCCGCAAAAATGGCTTCGCCCATTTCTTTGTCGAGGGCAATGCCCAGAGTCTGCAAAAGTCTATAAATCAGTTCACCAGTCGCTGCAGCGTCTTTGTCTACGTAGTTGTAATTGCAATAAAATGTCGTCGTTTCGTGATGGTCAATGCACATGGACTTACTGCTCTTTTCAAAAGCCGCCTGCCTTCTTTCAAAGCGGGACGGATCGCCGCAGTCCACACAGACAGAAAGGTCGGGCGCTGTGATAACGTTCTGATCAAAGGTGCAGTACCCTTGGTCTAAAAACGCTAAATTGGCGGGAATGTCATCTTCAATGAGAACATGACATTCCTTTCCCATACTGCGCAGCCCCTTGCACAGCGCTGCCGCTGAGCCCAGAGCGTCTCCGTCCATATTGACATGAGGATAAATTAAAATTTGTCTTGCAGAAGAAAGGACTTCTGCCAATTCTTGAAAAGTATTATTCTTCATGTTCGATTCCCAGTTTTCCAATTACCTCTGAAATATGTCTGCCATACTCCATGGAGGTGTCCAGTTTAAAAATCAGCTCCGGAATGTGGCGCAGCTTAATCTGTCTGCCGATTTCTTTTTTTATAAGGCCTTTGGCGCTGCGAAGCCCCTCTAGTACAGCTTCCGCCTCCTGCTGCTTTGCCTCCTCATCTTTACTTCCGACAGAAAGCACAGTCACATAGCAGGTGGCATAGCTGCCGTCAGAAGTCATTTCCACTCCCGACAGGCTTACCATCGCTGACTGTAATCTAGGGTCTTTAATGTCTCTGAGCAGCATTTCGCTGACAATTTTGCGAATTTCTTCTCCTAGACGACCCTGTCTGTATCCTTTTCCCATAGGTTTTCCTTTCGTAATGGTTATTTACGTTCAATTTCAACCATGTGGAAGCACTCGATAATGTCACCTTCTTTGATGTCATTGTATGCTTCAATGCCGATACCGCATTCATAGCCGGAAGCAACTTCCTTAGCATCATCTTTGAATCTCTTCAGAGATGAAATCTTACCTTCGTGAATTACGATACCATCACGCACCAGTCGAACTTCTGCGTTTCTCACAGCTTTTCCTTCCAGTACGTATGCACCGCCGATGATACCTACACCTGGTACTTTGAACGTAGTTCTAATTTCTACTTTACCCAGAATTTCTTCTTTAAATTCAGGATCCAGCATACCCTTCATGGCATTTTCTACATCATCGATCACATCGTAAATGACTCTGTAGGTTCTGATCTGAATGTTTTCTCTATCTGCCATGGTCTGTACTGCTGTGCTCGGTCTTACATTGAAGCCGATGATGATAGCGCCGGCTGTACCTGCCAGCATAACATCGGATTCTGTTACAGTACCTACACCTGTATGAATAATGTTTACTTTTACATTTTCGTTATTGAGTTTTTCAAGGGAAGCAATCAGTGCGCCGACAGAGCCCTGTACGTCGCCCTTGATGATCAGGTTCAGTTCTTTAACTTCCCCTTCCTGGATCTGGCTGAACAGCTTTTCTAAGGTGGTGCTTGCGTTTCTTGCAAGAACTTCTTCTCTCAGCTTTTCTTTTCTGTTTTCAGCAATTTCTCTTGCTATCTTATCGTCTTTTACTGCGTTAAATTCATCACCTGCCTGCGGTACATCGGTCAGACCCAGGATTTCTACTGCTGTAGCAGGACCTGCTTTCTTGATGGTCTTACCTTTGTGGTCGGTCATAAGACGGATTCTGCCGGAGCAAGTTCCTGCAACGACGCTCTGTCCGCTCTGCAATGTTCCGTTAGTGACTAGAAGTGTAGCAACCGGACCTTTGGATTTGTCCAGTCTTGCTTCAATAACTGAACCCATGGCAAGTCTGTTCGGATTTGCACGAAGTTCCATCATCTCTGCCTGAAGCAGAATCATTTCCAGAAGGTTTACGATACCTTCGCCGCTCTTTGCAGACACTGGCACGCTGATGACGTCGCCGCCCCAGTCTTCTACCAAAATACCGTGCTCGGTCAAATCCTGCTTTACTCTATCAGGGTTTGCACCTGGTTTATCCATCTTGTTGATAGCAACGATAATCGGAACGCCTGCAGCCTTTGCATGGCTGATGGATTCAACAGTCTGCGGTTTTACACTGTCGTCTGCTGCAACAACCAGTACTGCGATATCGGTAACGTGCGCGCCTCTTGCTCTCATTGCAGTAAATGCTTCGTGACCCGGTGTATCTAAAAATACGATCTTCTGTCCGTTAATTTTTACTTCAGAAGCACCGATATGCTGGGTAATGCCGCCGGACTCGGAAGCAGTTACATTGGTCTTTCTGATTGCGTCAAGAAGCGATGTCTTACCGTGGTCAACGTGACCCATAACAGTGATAATCGGCGGTCTGTCCTTCAAATCTTCTTCACTGTCTTCAAAGAGTTCCAGTCCCTCTTCAACAGCTTCTTCCTCTACCTTGCCGATAGCTACACTCAGCCCCAGATCCTCTGCCAGCACCATTACAGTATCTTCATCAATATTCTGGTTGATATTTGCCATGATACCCAGCTTCATCAAAGTCATGATGACTTTTGAAGTGGATACTTCTGCCTGTTCACAGAAGCCTGCAACAGTAATCGGCACATTGATCACAACGGTGCCTTCTGGCAGTACTTCTTCTTCAATTTCAGCTTCCACAACTTGTGGTTTTGGTTTATTGTGTTTCTTTCTTGTCTGTTTTTCCAACGATTTTCTTTCCAGTTTATCAAACTTATTCTTTTCTTTATCCTGCTTCTTCTTGGAATCGTCTCTTCTTCCCGGCTTGGTTTCAATTTTATCAAGCTGTGGACGATCCTTTCTTGCCCCGCCGTTTCCACTGCGATCGTTTCTATTATTGTTTCCACCGCGGTCATTTCTGTCATTTCTGCCGTTATTTCCACGAGGATTATCCTTGCGGTCATTGCGATCATTTCTGTCATTTCTGCCGTTACGATTTCCGTTGCCGCCGCGATCGTTTCTGTCAACTCTCGCACCATCTTTGCGTTCCGGTTTCTTGCCGCCGCGGTCTTTTCTTTCTGCATTTCTATCAGCAGGTTTCTTCTCTGGCTTTACTGCCGGCGTTTTTTCAACTGGCTTTACTGCCGGCTTCTCAGCTACTGCAGGCTCCGCTGGTTTTACCGGCGCAGCTTCCGGTGCTTTTACAGGCGCCGCAGTTTTTGCCGGTTTTTCAACTGGTTTTGCTTCTCTCGGCAGCGGAGTGCCTACAGGCGGTTTCTGTCTGCTTCTATTTTCCAATTCTGCTTTATTTACTACCGGCTTTCCAACAGGCGGTTTATTCTTATTTGCCAAATACTCCGTATCTACTACCGGTTTTCCAACAGGCGGTTTCGGACGATTGGAAAAGCCTGGTCTTACTGCCGCTTTGACAGTGACTCTCGGTTCTTCCTGGACTGTAGTTCCCTTTTTCTTAGGCTCTGCCTTTACAATCTTAGTCTCTTTCTTTGTTCCCTTTATCTTGTCAACATCCGCATCAGATAACACGCTCATATGGCTTGTTACACTGATACCGAGCTGCGCTGCCTTCTCTTGGAGTTCTTTACTTGAAATGTTTAATTCTTTTGCCAGTTCATGTACTTTTTTCGTCATATTCACTCCTCCCTTTCTGATTGAATAAGGTCAATCTCCTTACAAATAATTTCCGCAAAATGACGGTCTGTAATACCGAAAATCCCCTTTCCGGTCTTTCCTGTCACCTGAGAAAGCTCATCGCTTCCTCCGAAAATTCTATAGTTAACATTATTTTTTTCGCATTTTCCCTGCATTTTTTTCACTGTGTTATCGGCTAAATCTTCAGTTAAAATCAAAAGCTGCACTCTTCGCTTCTCAATCATCATGATACAGGTGTTATACCCAGTCACAAGATTTCTGGACTTGGCGGCAAATCCTAAATAGCTGAAAACTTTTCCTCTATTCATTAGCCTGCCCGTTTACTTCTTTTAATTCCTCACAAACCCTGTCAATTTCGCTCTGGGCAATATTGGCAGAAAAGCTTCTCGAAAACGCCTTACGCTTCTGCGCCTTTTCAATACACACATTGTTGCGGCAGAGATATACGCCGCGCCCTTTAGCTCTTCCTGTCGTATCTAGCGACAAAATACCTTCGTAAAAGGCTACGCGGAGCAGTTCCTGCTTGGGTTTTGATTCCATGCAGCCGATACACTTTCTCATAGGAATCTTGTTACTCTTCAATCTCGAAAACCTCTTCTCCTTCTAATGCTTCTGCCGGCTCCTCATCGATTTCCACAATGTCATCTGCCGCCTCTTCATTATAGTACTGCGTGTGGCTCTTAATGTCGATTTTCCAGCCGCTGACTTTTGCAGCCAGCCTTACGTTCTGTCCTTCTTTACCAATTGCCAGAGAAAGCTGATAGTCCGGCACTACAACTGTTGCAGTCTTTTCAGCCTCATCTGCCAGCACAGATTCCACTTTTGCAGGTGAGAGCACGTTGCTGATCAGTACTTTCGGATCTTCACTCCAAGGAATGATGTCGATTTTCTCGCCGCCCAGCTCGTCAACTACTGCCTGCACACGAATACCTCTGGTGCCAACACATGCACCAACCGGATCAACATTCGCGTCTTCGCTGTAAACTGCCAGCTTGGTTCTGGAGCCGGCTTCTCTTGCAATCCCCTTGATTTCAACAAAGCCGTCCTGAATTTCAGGAACTTCCATCTCGAAGAGACGCTTTACAAGACCCGGATGAGATCTGGATAAAAACACCTGTGGTCCCTTCGTGGTCTTCTTCACGTCCATAATGTAGACTTTCAACCTTTCGTTGACCTCAAAGCGTTCACCCGGTACCTGTTCGCCAGCAGAAAGGATGCCCTCCGCCTTTCCCATGTTGACAAACAGCGTTTCGCCGCTCTTTCTCTGCACAACACCGGTTACGATTTCACCCTGCTTGGTGATGAAGTCATCGAAAATCATACCTCTTTCGGCTTCTCTGATTCTCTGTACTACAACCTGCTTTGCAGTCTGTGCAGCAATTCTTCCGAAGTCTCTTGGCGTTACAGAAAACTCAATCGCGTCACCGATTTCGTATCTTGGATCGATTTCCTGTGCCTCCTCTAAAGACATCTCAATCATATCATCATAAACTTCTTCTACAATATCTTTTCTCATGAGTACTGCAATATCGCCGTCTTCCCTGTCGATATCCACTCTCACATTCTGCGATGTGCCATAGTTCTTCTTGTAAGCAGAAACCAGTGCGGACTCAATTGCTTCAATCAAAATGTCCTTGGAAATGTGTTTCTCCTTTTCAAGTTCATTTATCGCTTCGATAAATTCTCTGTTCATTTGTCTTTACCCTCCTTAGAAAACCACTGCCAGGTTGGTTTTTGCCACCTGATCCAGCGGGAACATCCATTTTTTATCATTTTCATCTTTTATTACAACATTGCCGTCTTCTAAGCCTTCCAAAATGCCTTCAAAAACTTTTTTTCCGTCAATGCCCTTATACAATTTTACTTCTACCAGTCTGCCGGTATACTTCTCGTAATGCCTTTCGGTAATCAGTTCCCGGTCCATGCCCGGCGAAGAAACTTCCAAATAATAATTCTGCTCAATAGGATCCAGTCTGTCCAGCTCGTCGCTTAAAAATCTGCTGACCTTTTCGCAGTCGTCGGTACTCACGTATTCTTCCTCCTCTGCGGAGATTTTATCGATATAAACCCGCAGAAACCAGTCTCTGCCTTCCTTAGCAAACTCAACGTTATAAAGTTCCAGCTCAGATTCTTCCATGAATCCTGCTGCAATTTCCTCAATAATTTCTTTTATCTTTTTCTTTGCCATTTACTGCCTTTCGTCCTCTTGCAAAGCCGCTCTTTTACAGCACTTTGCCCTAAACAAAACTGAAAGAGTGGGTTTTGCCCACTCTTCTCGCTTTCCTCAATAAATTTCGTACATATATATACTAGCACAAATCTACGGCTATGTCAAATATTAGTTTTTTCAAATTTTCGGCGCATTGACATCAAACCTGCAATAGCTCTGATACCGCTATAAAGCAGACTGCGCCTTATGTCCTCTATCTGATAAAATTAGTCGCAACCTTCGAATTAACCGGTGCTTCAATCCCGTTTTCTTTTCCTGCTTCAATACATTTTAAAAGCCAAGCCATGTTAGAAGCGATATTTCGCATAGTCTGCAGTCCCTCTAAATCCTGTGCGACTTCCTCCGGCGTGTTGCCGTGCACCATATTCCAGTAAGTAGAAGATACCACCGGCATCTGATTAATCATAAAATATTTGTTCAAATCATCCAGCGCTGCTGTAGTGCCCGCTCTTCTTGCAGATACTACTGCTGCTCCCGGTTTGTGTGTAAATGCACTGCCTCCAGCATAAAAAGCTCTGTCAAGCACAGAAAGAACTCTGCCGTTAGCATGCGCGTAGTATACCGGTGATCCAAACACAAATCCATCTGCTTCCGCTGCTTTTCCTATCAATTCATTAACTGGATCATCCTCAAAAACGCAAACACCGTTTCGGCTGCCACATGCACCGCAGCCGATACAGTCTCTAATCGGCTGTTTCCCCAGCTGCAGGATTTCACTGTCGATATGAAATTCTGCCAGCGTCTGTGCAATCTCTTTTAAGGCTGTAAAGGTACAGCCTGCCTCGTTAGGGCTTCCATTTAACAGTAAAACTTTCATTCTTCTACCTCCCTTGTTGTGTCAGAGTAATCTATGTTCTTTGTCTTTAAAAATTCCACTTTTTCAGGAAAGACGCAAATTTCTTTACCGCTGCCGAAGCATTCTTTCCATTTTTGTAAATAACTCCAATATTACGGTAACACGGTAAATCCAGCGGTGCAATTTTAATCTGATCGCGGCATGTCTGCAATACCAAATCCGGCATAAGGCTAATGCCAAATCCCTTTGCAACCATGGATATCGCACTGTTATCGTCAACATAGGTGGTCTGTCTGTTGGGCTTGATATGATATCCTGCCAGCTGCTGCTCAACATCCAGGTCACTGGCACAGTAAGGGAACAGGAAATGTTCTGTTTCAATTCTATGCAGCGGAAAGAGTTCCCCCTCCTTCCATGGATATTCCGGTGGAAGCACTGCAAAAAAATCATCTCTGGCAAGGGGTTCAAAGTCCTCTCTTTTCACCAGGTTGGTAGTGATGCACATGTCGACCCTTCCTTCATCAAACCACTGATACAGCCTATCGTCTCCCTCTTTAATCTCAAAAGAAATTTCCGGATTCTCCTTCTGAAAAGCGCGCATCACGTCCGGAAGCCAAGTTCTGATTACGCTGGCAACCGCCGCAATACGAATCATAGAGGCTTTCTGTTTTAGAATCAGGTCTACCTCCGTCTCAATCTTTCCGCTGGCCTTGACCAGTTCTTTGAAAAGTGGCATAAGGCGCTCGCCTTCTTCTGTAAGCCGCACACCAAACTTACCGCGGTGCAGCAGCACCACGCCCAGTTCACTTTCTAAAGAGTTCATCATATGGGTAAGCCCGGCCTGGGTATATCCCAGCTTAGTAGCCGCTGTCAGCAGACTGCCGTTATCCACCGCATAAATCAGCACCTTGACCTTATTAATATCCATAATATCCGTCCTGTTCTATTAAAAATCGTTATATATATATAATAATAAAGAGAATTCCATAAGTCAATAGAATGCGGTAAAATATAGATATAAATATTCGTTTAATTTGAAAAGATTTATTAGGAGGATTTCATTATGTACAATAACACCATGTACGAGCTGGGAAGCCAGCCATCTCTGATTCGTGAACTTTTCGCTTACGGACTTGAACAGGCAAAGATTGTTGGACCAGAAAACGTATTTGACTATACTCTCGGTAACCCAAGCATTCCAGCTCCTGCAAAAGTACAGCAAGCAATTAAAGACATCCTTGATGATACCGATTCCATCAAAATTCACGGCTATTCCATGGCTGGCGGTTTTGATGAAACCAGAGAAGCAATCGCTGCAAACCTGAACAAGCGTTTCGGTACTGACATCAAAGCTTCCAACCTGTTCGTAACCTGCGGTGCTGCCCCTGCACTGATTTCTGTAATTAAGGCACTGGCTACTGACGCAGATTCCGAAATTATGGCAGTTGCACCATTCTTCCCTGAATACCGTCCGTTTGTTGAAAAGAACGGTGCACACCTGGTAGTTGTACCTGCTGACAGAGAACACTTCCAGATTGACATGACTAAGGTGGAAGAACTGATTTCCGTACATACACAGGCAATCATTATCAACTCCCCTAACAACCCATCCGGTGTTGTTTACACGAAGGAAACTCTGGAAGCACTGGCTGCTATTCTGACTAAGAAGAGCGAAGAATACGGACATCCAATCTACATCATCGCTGATGAACCTTACAGAGAACTGACCTACGGAGATGCAAAGGTTACTTTCATCCCGACAGTTTACAAAAACACTATCGTGTGCTACTCCTGGTCCAAGAGTCTGTCTCTGCCAGGCGAACGTATCGGTTACGTATGCGTTCCTGATCAGTGCGATAACGCTTCCGAAGTATTCAACGCTGTTGCTGGCGCTGCTCGTGCAAACGGTCACGTTTGTGCACCTACCCTGCCGCAGATGGTAATCGCTCGCTGTGTAGACGAAATGCCTGACCTGAAAGCCTACGACGAAAACCGTACCTTGCTGTACGATGAACTGACTAAGATGGGCTACAAATGCGCAAAACCTGACGGCGCTTTCTACCTGTTCGTAGAAGTTCCAGATGGAGACGGAATGAAATACTGCCAGAAAGCAAAAGAAGACCACAATCTGCTGGTAGTTCCTGGCGAAGGCTTTGACTGCCCGGGATACATGAGATTATCCTACTGTGTATCCAACGAAATGATCAGAAGAAGCTTACCTGCATTCGCTAAGATGATGGAAGCTTACAAATAATAAGCCTTTCTTCCAGCAGGGCTGTATGAAATCACACATCCCTGCGCGGCTTGACTTTAAAGTAACAGTCCAAATCGGGCTGTTACTTTTTTATCGTTGTTATTCCAATAATTTCCTTGTAATTCCAGGATAACTTTACCAGTTTTCAGTTTTATTCATTAGGGTTTTCAAAATCAGGATTTCGTCCGCAAAAAGAAACCCTTTTTGATAGTTTTGAAAACCAAACAGAGTATTTCTGAAAACCACCAGAATTTTCCATGTTAAAAAATTCAATAGACTGCATTAAACCTCAAATAATATCCAAAAAAGAGGAAGACCGGAGCACAGGGACTCCGATTTTCCATTTTAATCCATATTTAGCCAGTATAATTGAATCGATATCATTCAGTCAATCTCGTTCAGTCAGTGTCATTTAGTCGATATAATACGCCCAGTTCTCTTTTCTTTCTGAAGCCTTCGGATATTCTCCATCGACATAACCCAGCACGCAGTGGCCGATTCCCTCATAGTCACCTTCAATGCCCAGAGATTCAAGAATTTCCTGTCCCTCCGTACGTTCAAATTCTTCCTTTGCTCTGTGAATCCAGCAACTTCCGATTCCAAGGGAATGAGCAGCCAGCATCAGATTTCCCATGACCAGACTGCCGTTATATACGTGAGTCGGAATCTTCTTGTCCGCTAAGACAATCAGTACCACTGGCGCACCGTAAAACGGGTCGCTGTCTGATCCCATAATCTCAGCGTTGAGTTTAGACAGTCTGTCACGAACTTCCTTGTTGGTTACTGCAATAATAATCGGATCCTGATAGTTCATTCCTGTTGCCGCAAAAGTACCGGCTTCAATAATCTGCTCAATGATTTCCTTTGGCACCATGTCCGGCTTAAATTTACGGATGCTTCTTCTCGTTTTCATCGCTTCAATAATCTGATTCACTATTTTCTCCCTCCTGTATTTTTGTTCACTCTTCTATTTTAATTGTACTGAAATTTCAAGTTATCGTCAATACGCCAACTTGAAAAGAATCTTTCGGTATTCTTGCGTTCTTTATGTCAAAAACGCCAACTTGAAAATTTTATTTTAGTATTCTTGCGTTCCACTTCTTAAATTCGCCAACTCGAGAAGTAAAATTCGTCAAAACGGCGCATGACGCCAACTTGATCCTGTTTTAAAGCTGAAAGCAGCGTGAAACAGCGCTGCCTGATGGTCAGAAACGGCTTTAAAGCCTTTCGCAGCGCAAGAATCTTTAAAAAACACCTTGAGTTTGGCGTTTTTTAAGGGGCGAACGCAGAAATTTGGAAAAAAATCGGTGATGTTGGCGCGTTGGAACACCAGCACCAGGTCAGCAGCGGAATGTTGGCGCGCTGGTGCTGTGCTCCGCAGCCTACATGCTGCCTGCCTTTTCCTTATTAAACCGCTCTATGACATAATTCTTAAAGGCTGTGTATGCCCCGGAAGGTCTCCAGCTTTTTTTCCATGCCAGAAAGGTCAGTATCTCCTGGGGCGGTTCGATAGGAAGTGCTGCAAGCATCTCATTTTCGTAGCTCTTTGCAACCGTATCGGTGATAAGCAAAATACCGGTTCCCGCCTGCACCATATCCAGCATGATGTCCGTTTCTGCTGTATTCATAAAGGCAACATTAAAGTCAACCCCATATCGCCGGTACATCTCCTTCATCTCATTGAAAAAATGAGAATCACTTTCTCCTGTCAAAAGCGGCACCCTGGAAAGATTTTCAACTTGCATATTCTCCTCCCTGGCCAGAGGATTTGCTCTGCTGATTAAAACATTGAGCCTTTCAGTACGTAGAACCTCATAGCGAATGCCCGGGCGATTTGCGTTTTCAATGCGGGCTTTGATAATCACAAAATCCAGCCGCCCTGCTTCCAGCATTTCGTACGCCTCATAGTTTTCCACCACCTTGATACTGCCGATGACATTTTGTCTCTCAATAAAAAAGTCATTGATAATCGGAACCAGTCCAGCCGCTTTATAAAACGGAAATACACCGATGCGAATGGTGGTTTTATTATCCGCGGTACTCTGCCCGAAAGCTGCCAGAAGCTTATTTACAGAGCCGATTACCTCCTTTGCATAGGCGCAAAATTTCTCCCCTTCCGCACTGAGCACTACGCTGTGTGTATCTCTTTTAAAAAGCTTTACCGAGAGTTCTTCCTCCAGCGCATGAATCTGCTGACTGATGGCCGGCTGGCTGACAAACAGCGCCTCCGCCGCCTTTGAAAAGCTGCGCTGCTTTGCCACTTCCAGCACATAATAAATCTGCCTTATCTCCATAACCTTTTCCTCTTTTCGACTTTTGCCGCACGGTTATAACTGTATCTTATAACCGTATTGTATCTAATTATTTCCCTTTTTGCAATAGCCACAGTAAAATAATTTCAGAAAATTTTTTCAAGGAAAAGAGGTAAACAACATGCATCCAATCTTAGAAGAAGCAATGTCTATGAAGGAGGAAACCATTGCAGTCAGAAGGCAGATTCACGAAAACGCCGAACTGGGCTTCGACCTGCCGAAAACGCGCAAACTGGTAACAGATACCCTTTCTGCCATAGGCTGCACGCCAAAACCTTTGGGCGAAGGAATCACCTGCACCATTGGAAGCGGCGCGCCGGTCATACTCCTGCGGGCAGACATGGATGCCCTGCCGCAGACGGAAGATACAAACCTTCCCTTTGCCAGTCAAAACGGGGCCTGCCATTCCTGCGGTCATGACGCCCATACTGCTATGCTGCTGACTGCCGCGAAGATTTTAAAAGCTCATGAAAGCCAGCTTGCTGGCACGGTCAAACTGATGTTTCAGGCAGGAGAAGAAACCCTGCTGGGTTCTCAGAAAATGATTGACGCAGGGATTTTGGAAAATCCAAAGGTTGACGCGGCTATGGGACTGCACATGAACTTCGGTCCCTGTGGAAACTATGACCTTCACCCGGGCACGCTTGCTTACAGCGCCCATCAGATGATGCCGTCAGCTGACGAATTCAGAATTACAGTCAAAGGCCGCTCTGCTCACGGCAGCAGCGCTTTTCAGGGCATTTCCGCAGTCAGCGCCGCATCCGCAATCATGACGGCTCTGCAGCAGCTCCTTGCACTGGAGCTTCCATCAGACGAACAGGCCATTCTTTCCATCGGCAGTCTGCATAGCGGAAACGCATCTAATGTAATCCCTGATGAAGCTGTGATTATGGGAAATTTCAGAGCCTACAATCCCCAGTACCGGGATTTGCTGAAAACCCGGGTTTCTGAAATCGCAGGCGGCATTGCAAAAGCCTGGCGCGCCGAAGCAGTGACAGAATACATCGCAGGTGTAGCGCCAAACATCAATGACCCGGAAATGGCAGAAGAAATGGCTGGCTATGCAGCCCAGGTCATGGATAAAGTGGAAGTCATCCCGCCGGTTAAAGGCTCGGAAGACTTTGCAAATCTCTGCAGTCACGTACCGACCTTCTTTGCCAATGTGTGCGGAGGAAGTCCGGAAGACGGGTACGCCTACTCCATGCACAATCCAAAAGCCACACTGGACGAAGACGCGCTGCCATACGGCGCAGCAGTCCACGTCATCTGCGCCATGAAATGGCTTGCAAATCACAAGTAAAATTTGTATCATTGAACTTAAGAAAGGAATTATCATGAACGGATTATACGCACTGACAATTGTCATGATTGTCTACGCTCTCGGCGATATGATCGCCACCAAAACAAAAGCAATTATCTCCATGCTGTTCGTCGCTTCCGTGGTCTTTGCCATCGGATTTTGGAACGGCCTTCCCGCAACGATTTTCGCAGACTCCGCCCTACAGGGTTTTGCAAGCGTGACCGTGGGTCTGCTGCTTGTACATATGGGTACTACCATCAAGCTGAAAGATTTGATCAAGGAGTGGAAAACCGTAATTATCGTACTCTGCTCCACTATCGCAATCTGCCTTGGCGTTTACTTGATCGGCGGTATCATCATCGATAAAGCCATGGCTCTAATTGGCGCTCCGATTCTGGGCGGAGGCGTTGTAGCCTTTGTTGTCATGAGTGAAGCACTGAAAAACGCAGGCGAAAACGTTATCGTCTTCGGTTCCCTCGTTCTGGTTGTCCAGGGTGTTGTAGGCTTCCCTCTTGCATCTTTCTTCTGCAAAAAAGAAGCGCTGCGTCTGAAAGGTCAGATTGCATCCGGCGAGCTGATGCTCAACAAACCGCTGGAAGACGGCGCCGCAAAGCCTGCTTTCCGCATTTTCCCGAAAACTCCGGACGATTACAACGGACCGAATTATCTGATTGCAAAGCTTGCCATCGTTGCATGCCTGGCACAGTGGCTGTCCGGCTTAACAGGCGGTAAAGTCAACATGCTGGTTATCTGCCTGGTTTTGGGTGTTATCTTTAAAGAAATCGGCTTCCTGGATGAGGCTTCTCTGACAAAAGCCAACGGCTTTACTTTCGTTATCGGTGCAGTTCTCGTCAACGTATTTGCAAGCCTTGCCAACACTACTCCGGCACTGGTTCTGTCCATGATTAAACCGCTGGCTGTAGTTGTTGTGGTCGGTCTTGCGTGCTGCGCAGTTGTTTCCATCCTCATCGGAAAAATTTTCCATCAGAGTTGGTACATGTCCTGCGCCCTGGGTGTAACTGCCCTCTTCGGCTTCCCGGGAACCCTGATTGTTCCGACTGAAGTCGCAAAAGCAGTAGCTGATAACGATGAAGAGAAAGAAGTGATCTTACAGAATATCCTGCCAAAGATGATCATCGCAGGTATGGTATCCGTATCCATCGTTTCCGTTGTCTTCGCAGGCGTTATGGCAAACTGGGTATAAAAACACCTTAAAATAATGCATAAAAAACTGCGCTTTTGGAAGTTCCTTTCGGATTTTCCGGGGCGCAGCTTTTATCTTTTCTTCATTATATAGAAAATTCACTCCTAAGTCAATCAGCTTACAATCAAAGGAAGCTTCTCAAGTGCTTTAATGTTCTCACCATTTGGGATACATAGCTGGATTCATTATCATACCATGCAGCTATACGAACTTCATAAATCTTAGTGCCGCATCTTCGAGCCAATGTCTGCGTTGCATCAAAGAGAGATCCGTATTTCATACCGATAATATCGCTGGATACCAGTTCTTCCTCAGTATAGCCGAAAAAATCGTTTGCTGCCGCTTTCATCGCCGCATTGATGCCTTCTGCAGAAACAGTTTCCGTATCATCCTTCAAAGTGGCATCCAGAATTGTGAGGGAACCTGAAGGTACCGGAACGCGCTGCGCAGAACCAATCAGTTTTCCGTCCAGTTCAGGAATAACCAAACCAATAGCCTTTGCTGCGCCGGTACTGTTTGGCACGATATTAATTGCGCCTGCTCTTGCACGGCGGAAATCTCCTTTTCTGTGAGGTCCGTCCAGAAGCATCTGATCTCCTGTATAAGCGTGAATCGTAGTCATAAATCCGGTTCGGATTTCACGATAGTCATTGAGCACCTTTGCCATAGGTGCAAGACAGTTAGTCGTACAAGAGGCAGCAGAAATGATATCATCCCCGGCAGTCAGAGTCTGATGATTAATGCCGTATACAATAGTTTTCAAATCATTTCCTGCAGGTGCAGAAATAAGAACCTTCTTTGCTCCTGCCCGCAAATGCGCTTCTGATTTAGCTTTGGAACAAAAAAAACCTGTGCATTCCAAAACAATATCGATACGCATATCCTTCCAGGGCAGATTCTCCGGGTTCTTCTCTGAAAGAATTACGATACGTTTTCCGTCTACCGTAATAGACCTCTCATCGCTGGTTATCATATGTCCACAGCATCCGCCCTGTACACTGTCATATTTCAGCAGATGCGCAAGCATTGCCGGCTCTGTCAAATCGTTAATTGCTGCAACTTCCATCGTTTCATCCTCAAGAATCTGCCTGAATGCCAATCTGCCGATTCTGCCAAATCCATTAATTGCAATTTTTGTCATTTTGGATACCCTCCTCATCTATACTATCTGTTTTCTGTAAATCACATTAATCGTATCTTGTCCGGAATATGGAAATGTCCCCCATTTATACAGGGAGACATTTCCGCATTGAGGTATTATCTATTACAACTTGTCTGTTTCCATAAACTGTGCATTGGTTCCGTGAATCTTAAAAAATTCTTCCGATGCCCTAATTCCTATTTCTTTTGGACACTGTTGTATTTTCTCCAAAGAGGCTTCTTCATCTATGGTTAAAATCCTTTGATCTCTCATAATGATTTTTCCATCGACCACAGATAATGCCACCTCCTGACCTCTTGCACTATACACAAGATTCGGTACAATATTGCGCATAGGATACGTGTACACCGGAAGCATAGACGGAAAGCTAAGATCAATCGCAATAAAATCTGCTCGTTTTCCTGTTTCTAAAGATCCAACAATATCGTCTACACCAATAGCTTTAGCTCCTTCAATTGTAGCCATGCGCAGAGCTTTCCATGCCGGCATTTTTTCCGGATCATGGTATTTCAGCTTATTGAACATGCATATATTTTTCATTTCATGAATAATATTATGACAATTATTTCCGGGTGCCTGGTCTGATCCTAATGCAACATTGCCGCCGGCTTCCTGAAAGACTGTGCTTGGGCATACCAAACCGTCTATAATGCCGATAGAAGCAGGATTAACTACCATAGAAGCGCCGCTTCGTGCTATAATACGAGTTTCCTCATCATTACACTCAGTCAGGTGTACGGCAATTAAAGAACTGTCCAGATATTCCATATCCTGTAAAAACTCCGTCGTTCTTTTTCCATAACGCTTTTCAATCTGATAGGTTTCCCTGTCGCCCTGCTGTACGTGCATATGTATTTTCGTGCCGCGTTCTTTTGCAATCTTTTGTATTTTCATCAGAAGCTCCGGACTGACAAAATCGACGCCCTGAGGGCCGAATAAAATCCTGATTCTGCCGTCGCCTTTACGATGCCATCTGTCAAACAGCTCCAGATTCCGTTTGAGTTCTGCTTCTCCCTGGGCATCATCCATTTCATACAGTTCTCCCGGCTGATATACTCTCCTTTTCGCTGCACGAATAGTCTGCGCAATATTACCTCTTGCACCTATCTTTTCAATGAAACGACATACATTATTCATTTCCGCATCATAATCGCCCAGTGTAGTTGTACCAGCCTTAATTGCCTCTATGATTGCCACTTCACTTCCGGCATCTCGCTCTGTATTGGTTACCGCATTGTCAAATGGCTGTAAGCCATACATCATCCAATTATTGGTATCCTGTGCAAGGCCGCGCATCACATTGCAGGCTGTATGCATGTGCCCGTCAATAAAACCCGGTAAAATGACATGATGGGGCAGATGCAGCACTTCCTCTGCCTGATATATTTCTTCGCAGTTGTTCAAATCCACGAAATCAATAATCTTTCCTCCATCTACAATCATTGCTTTTTCAGCCTGATATCCGACGCCGCCGCCTTTCATTGTGTAAAAGTGCGGCGCTTTTACAATCATATCTACTCTTTTCATGGTGTCCTCTTATCCGCAGCCTGTATCACAGGCATTATCATTATTTTGAAACGTCTAAGAACTTCGGTTCGCCTTCCATAATGGTCGGATGCGCTTTATAGCCTTTCACACGATTATTCAGAACAGACCAGCCGTTTTTGCTGTAAAGCGGTACCCAGATTGCTTCTTCTGCAGCAACTTTCTGTATTTCTTCATAGCATTCCATTCTTCTCGTTTCGTCCGTTGTGCTTCTTGCCTCAGCTAAAAGCTTGTCAACTTCAGGATCACTCCACTTGGAACGATTCGGTGCCGGCATATTTTTACTGTACATGTATTCCTGCAGCATATCCTCTGCGGAATTGATATAGGCACCCATAATCAGCACATCAAAATCATTGTCTCCATCGCCTCCGATTCTATCCCAGAAATCAGCAGTAGAAGTATTTACGATAACGTCAATGCCGATTTTTTTCATCTGTGCCTGGAACAGTTCCGCTGTTTTTGCATCTTCATCAGAATCGCAATAGGAAATCTCCATGGAAAGCTTTTCGCCATCCTTATACCGATATCCATCGCTTTCCAGCTTATAACCGTTGTCCTCAAGAAGCTTTCCTGCTGCCTCTAAATCATACTTGTAATAGTCTTTTCCTTCTTTCCAATTCCATTTGTATCCCTCAGGAAGGCCTGTATACATTGCCTCACAATGTCCACCCATAACTGTATTGATGATTTCGTCTCTATCAATAGCCATGTTGCATGCCTGTCTTACTGCCTTGTCAGGCACTCTCTCCGTCTGGAACATGAGGAATACTGGATAAGGAGGATTATATTCTTCTAAAGTGTAATCGCCTTTTTCAAGCAGTCCATCAAGTTCATTGGCAAATACGCAGCCGTTGCCCAGTACATCTATATTGCCGGCTTCAAATTCCATCTGTCTGGTTCCCGGTTCCGGAACGAATCTTACTTTTATGCCGGAAATATGTGCAGGACCCTGGTTTTCAAAAATAGAAGAGCCCCAGGTATAATCGTCATTTCTTGTCATCTTCAGGTAATCACTTGCTACATATTCCTCCAGTTTAAACGGACCGGTACCGTCAACAACTTCTACGCCGTAAACCTTGTTGTCAGCCTCAGCCTGCTCTATCGCATCCTTATTCATAATAGAAGCAACAGGAACAGTCATGTTTACCAGGAAATTATTATCCGGCTTGCTCATATTTACTACAACAGTCTTTTCATCCGGTGTTTCAATCGTGTCAACGAAGTCCAGATAATAAGAATAGCACGTACCGGACTCTGTCCGCCAGCGCTCCCAGGTCCACCTTACATCTTCTGAAGTCAGTGCTTTACCGCTGTGGAATTTGATTCCGTCTTTCAGATGGAAAGTATAAGTCATACCATCATCGGAAACCTCCCAGCTTTCTGCCAGTGCATCCTTAATTGTCTCACCGTCAAAATCAGTAGTCACTATCGTATCATACATCTGGTTTACATACTGCCAGTCCCCGTAAGAAGAGGTCATCTGCGGATCCATTATGCAGTTGCTTCCCTCAGAGTAAGTACCGACAACCAGTTCTTCAGATTCTGAGCTGCCGCCGTCATCGCCGCCGCATGAAGCCAGGGCAAATACCATGACAAAGATCAGTAAAGTTGCACTAATTCTTTTCCATTTCTGCTTTAACATCTTTCTTTCCTCATTTCGTTATATTTTGAAAAGTGAGTGAATTACACCACCTTTTCAACAAATCAGCTAGTCCTCATATTTTGGAGATACCAGCGGAGACAACTCATCTACGCTGCGTTTAAAACGGTCGTGCTGCGCAGTTCTGCTCCACGAGCCTTCTGATACCTCCTGCAGTTCCAGGGCAAGTTCTCTTTCATCCACACCATCGATTCTGCCGTCGTTTACAACACATTTTCCGCCTACATAAACCCTGTTAACAGAATGTCTTGTAGCACTGTAAACAATATTTTTTACAACGTCACGAACCGGGCTCATTTCAATGTTATCCAACTTGAATACAACAAAATCCGCCTTCGTTCCTTTTTCCAGCCTGCCCAAATCACTGCGTCCCAGTGCTTTGGCGCCGTTGACTGTCGCTGCATTAAAAATATCCCCGGCACTAACCGCAAAAGTTGTTCTGTCAACAATTTTTCCCATCACGGCTGCCATGCGCATTTCCTGAATAAAATCTGACGGGAACGTATCTGTACCAATTGTCATATTGACACCGTATTTCTGATACTTAGCAAAAGACTGCAGCGTATTTCCGCTTCTTGAAATAGCGATTGGACAATGGGCTACTGTAGTTTTACTGTCACCAAGAAGCTTCAAATCACTGTCGCCTGCCATATTAATCGAACTGTGTCCCGTAATATACAAACAATGCGGCACAATCACATCTTCACCCAGCATGCCGGTATCAGCCATCAGCTTAACAGGAGTCTTGCCGTACATGCGGATACTGGTTTCAAATTCAAGCGGGCTTTCCGCTCCATGGATGGTAATCCGTTTATCCATTTTGTCCGCTCTCTTCCTGACTTCTTTCAGCATATCAGGCGTACAGTACATAGTCTGCGTCGGTGCCCAAATTCCGTGTATTCTGCCGTCATAAGTTCCATCGATATCGCGGATCAGCTGTTCTGCTTCTTCAATACGGTCAAATCCCTCTTTTTCATCAAAATCGCAAACTGCAGAATGGCCGTCAGGCGAATACCATATGCTCCTTTCTTCATATCGGTCTCCTGCCCTTACCGGTGCGCCAACATATGCGCGCATACCCATTTCTCCCGCCAGTTCTGCCTCCGTTCTGGAATATCCTCCTCCATAGATCAGCGAAGTCGTACAGCCGCTTTTCAAAATCTCAGCCAAATTGAGTTTCGCCTGTAAAAACGCTCCTCTTTCTCCCAGCGACATAACCAGTGCATAGTCATAGAGCGTACCTTCATAGAAATACGGATTACCTACATCTTCTCTGTAACTCTTTAAGCTGTATACCTCGCAGGGGTGCGTATGGAGGTTTACAAACCCCGGTGTAATTGCTGCATTTCCCAAATCTTCATACGGTGCTCCCTGAGGAATCTGTGTATAGAATCCCTCAACGGTATCACCGTCTACACCCAGATATCCGTTTTCCAATGTTTTATGACATCCCTTATCCCAAACGATAATATACTTGGCTTTATAGTATTTAATTTCACTCATTTTTTCACCTTTCTTATTACAGTTTCTCAAAACTCATTGGATAAAACTCGTCCATCAATTTACCGTCATGCGTCTTTAATTTTTTCCACGCTTCCTCGCCCAAAGCCTGCAGTTCCTCACAGAGGCTTTTCTCATTAATTCCACAGGCCATACCATCCTGAACCACACACTTTCCCTCAACATAAACACGGGATATGGAATGTCTGGTACCGCTGTAGACAATACTCTTAATAATATCTCTGGACGGCGTCATCTCGATTGTACTCAGATCTACAATAGAAAAATCTGCCATAGCACCCTCACAAAGTCTGCCTAAATCCGATCTTCCCAGCGCTTTTGCGCCGTTGATTGTCGCCGCATTAAAGATATCTCTGCCTCTGGTTCTGTAAGTAGTACGTTCCTGAGATTTCGCCATGAACGCAGCAAGACGCATCTCCTGCACCATGTCCGATGGGAATGTATCTGTTCCCATACCAACATTAACACCTGCATCCGAGTATTTCGCAAAAGACTCAAGATTCGTTCCTACTCTGATAAATGGAGTAGGGCTGTGTGCTACATTGCTCTTAGTCCGGCCCAATAAATTCAGATCTCTGTCATCCCGAATAAACACCTGACTGTGTCCGGATATAAATACACAATGTGCCAGTACTACATCCTCACCCAGCATGCCCGTATCATACAATAGCTCCACCGGTGTTTTCCCATAAAGTCTGATACATCCTTCCACTTCTGCAAGATCCTCAGCAACATGAATGGTGATGCCAACACCCAGCCTGTCAGCAGTATTACGAGTTTCCTTCAGCATTGCAGGTGTACAGGTCATGGACTGCGTCGGGCCCATCATAATATGAATTCTGTTATCATAGGCTCCGTCATAATCCTTCACAAGGACTTCTGCTTCCCGAATTCTCTCAAAGCCGCTTTTCTCATTAAAGTCGTAAGTGACTGAATGACCATCAGGTGAATGCCACACACTGTCTGCCTCCATTCGGTCACCTGCCCGAATTCCTGCTCCGACATAGGCACGAAGTCCCATTTGGCCTGCTGTTTCTGCTTCCAGTCCGGAATAAGGCCCTCCATAAATCAAAGACGTCGTGCAGCCGCTTTTGATGAGTTCGACAAGATTTAAAGTTGTCTGAATCTCCGCGCCTCGTTTTCCCAGAGCCGGAAACGGATAATCCATTAATGTCGATTCAAAGAAATTAGGGTTTCCGCAGTCTTCTATGTAACTCTTGATGCTGAATACTTCTGACGGATGCGTATGCAGATTTACAAAACCCGGTATGATTGCCGCATTCCCCAAATCTTCACACTGTGCACCTTCCGGAAGTTCTGACATATAACCGGAAATCCGTTTTCCGTCTACAGCCAGATAACCGTTTTCCAAAATGCGATGACTGTCGTTTTTCCATACAACAATGTACTTAGCTTTAAAAAATTTCATAGTATTTTCACGTTCCTCCTCATTTTTAATCAAGGTTAATCTTAGAAAATGAAAGCGGAGACAATACATCAATTCCGCGATGCCGAATATCCTTTTTTTCAGCTTTTTTCCATCCCGCTTCAGCAAATTCCTGTAATTGACCACACAAAGCTTTTTCGTCAATTCCTTTCACTTTCCCATTTTCTACAATGCGCTGTCCATCTACATACACATGCTGTACTGAATGCCTTGTAGCACTGTATATCAGATTTTTCACCACATCTCGAACGGGGCTCATCTCAATGGAATCTAAACTGATAACTGAAAAATCCGCTTTACAGCCCGGAGCCAGCTTTCCTAAATCCTTTCTCCCCAGTGCGTGTGCCCCGTTAACAGTAGCTGCATAAAAGATATCCTTTGCACTTGCTGCGAAGGTACTTCGTCCCGTTATCTTACCCATAATTGCTGCCATTCGCATTTCCTGAATAAAATCCGACGGAAAAGTATCTGTTCCGATTCCCATATTAACGCCTGCCTGCTGATAACGCTCGAAAGTTTCTAAAGTGTCTCCCTCCCTTGCAAGAACGATTGGACAATGCGCCACTGTTGCACCCGCCTGACCGAGCAGCTGTAAATCCCTTCCTCTCATGTAAATCTGGGAATGCCCTGTAATACAGCAGCAGTGTGCAATAACCAAATCCTCACCAAGCAGTCCTGTTTCGTGCATTACTTCTACCGGGGTTTTCCCTCTATGACGAATGGAAGTTTCAAACTCTATAAAATCTTCACTGCCGTGAATCGTTATGCCAATACCATGTTTGTCCGCTTCTTTGCGTACCTGACGGAGCATTTCCTCTGTACAGGTCATAGTCTGTGTCGGTGCAAGCAAACCTTTAATTCGGCCGCTGCCCGAACCTTCAAGGTTTTTAGCAAAATCCACTGCCTCCCGCAGACGCTGCATACCGCTCGCCTCATCAAAAGAAAATGTAAGGCTGTGACCGTCAGGAGAATCCCATATACTGATTTCCTCTTTTGCGTCTCCTGCCCTGACACCCCATCCTATATAGGCTCGAATTCCTGTCTGTTCTGCTGTTTCTGCCTCTAGTTCGGACTCCGGTCCCCCGAAAATCAGAGATGTGGTACACCCGCTCTTCAAAATCTCGGCTATATTTAATTTTGCCTGTATTTCCGCACACTCCTCACCAAAGGATACCAAACCGGCATAATCATACAAAGTCGAATCATAAAAGTTAGCGTTCCCCTGATCCTCTTTGTAACTTCTGCCCCCATATACCTCCGAAGGGTGACAGTGAAGATTAATAAAGCCCGGGATAATCGCTGAATTTCCCAAATCCTCATAAGGGGTACCTTCTGCAAGTTTTCTATGAAAATCTACAATCTCATTTCCCCTTATCTCCAGATAACCGTCTTCCAACTGACGATGCTGTTTTCCATCCCAAATAATGATATATTTGGCTTTTAAAAAAACACTTTCTTTGTTCAAGCACACCACCTCCTGCAATATGTTCTAAACGAAATGACATGCAGCCAGATGACCATCTTCAATTTCCTTCAGTACAGGTTCCTGCGTTTTGCAAATTTCCTTTGCATTGGCGCATCTGGTGCAAAATCTGCAGCCTACCGGCGGATCGACAGGACTCGGCGTATCTCCCTCCAAAAGAATTCTCTCCTTCTTCACCGTAGGATCCGGAATCGGTATTGCAGAAAGCAATGCCTGTGTATACGGATGTGCGGGATTCTTATACAAATCATCTCTTTTCGCGATTTCCATAACCTTCCCCAAATACATCACGATAATCCGGTCGCAAATATATTCCACCACTGATAAATCATGGGAAATAAATAACATTGTCAGCCCAAAATCTTCTTTCAATTGCAACAGAAGATTGAGAATCTGCGAACGAACCGAAACATCCAGTGCGGAAACCGGTTCATCGCAAATCATAAATTTCGGATCAGCTGCCAGAACGCGGGCAATTCCGATACGCTGTCTCTGACCGCCCGAAAACTCATGTGGATAGCGATCAGCAAATCCTTTTTCCAGCCCGACAATCTCCAGCAGTTCTTCTACTCTCTGTCTTCTTTCTTTTCGGGTTCCCCTTTTCTGTATTTCCATAGGTTCTGCTATAGTTTCAGCAATACGCATTCTTGGGCTTAAAGAGGAGTAGGGATCTTGAAATACAATCTGCAAATCACTGCGCATCTTACGAAGTTCCTTTTTTTTCATTCCCATCAGCTCTTTGCCTTCAAAAACAATACTGCCGGAGGTCGGCTGCGTCAGACCTAAGATTGACCGGCTGATAGTGGTCTTTCCGCATCCGCTTTCACCCACCAGTCCCAGCACTTCTCCTTTATAAACATCAAACGAAACGCCGTCAACAGCTTTTACAAAGGATGTTGGTTTGCCAATCAGCTTATCATCAATCGCAAACCACTTTTTTATATCCCTGATAGATAACAGTATTTCTTTTTCCATTATGCTTCACCTGCCTTTTTTTCTGCAATATGCAGCCAGCATCTGATCTTCCTGCCATTATCGATTTCGAAAAGCTCAGGTTCCTTTTCACTGCAAATATCCATAGCATATTCGCATCGCGGACAGAACCTGCATCCTGTTTTTATTTTATTGGCACCGCTTTTAAAAGGTATCATATACAATTTCTCATGATTTCCTATTTTTGGAATGGACTTCATCAAACCTTTCGTATAAGGATGCAGCGGTTTTTCAAACAGACTTTCCACGGTCGCCTCTTCGACAACTCGGCCCGCATACATTACCACTACATATTTTGCAACTTCCGCTATTACGCCCAAATCATGTGTAATCATCATAATAGACATTTCTCTTTCGGACTGCAGTTTGCGAATTAAATCTAAAATCTGTGCCTGTATTGTTACGTCCAGTGCAGTAGTCGGTTCATCTGCAATGAGAAGCTGCGGATTACACGACAGTGCCATAGCAATCATCGCCCGCTGCAGCATACCTCCTGACATCTGATGCGGATATTCCTTTACCCTCTTTTCCGGAAAAGAAATTCCCACTTCACGAAGCAGGTCAATTGCCATTTGTTCAGCTTCTTTCCTGGACTTTTTTTGATGCAGTACAATCGCTTCTTCAATCTGCGAACCGATCGTATACAGTGGATTAAATGAAGTCATCGGCTCCTGAAAAATTACAGAAATCTGATTGCCTCTGATTTTCATCATTTCTTCTTCAGTTTTATCCAAAAGGTTTTCGCCTTTAAAAATGATTTCTCCTCCCGTAATTTTTCCCGGAGGATATGGAATCAGCTGCATAATGGACATAGCAGACACACTTTTGCCGCTGCCCGATTCACCTACAATTCCAAGGACCTCACCTTTTTTTATTCTAAATGTAACATCCTGAACAGCATGATTTTCATCTTTACCGTTATAGAAAGTGACAGAAAGGTGATTCACTTCAATTAAGTTATCATTTTTACTCATCTCTGACTCCTTTTCTTTTCTACATACGAGGGTCCAGGACATCGCGCAGCCCATCACCCAGCAAGTTAAATCCGGTTACTGTGATAAAGATGAAGATAACCGGAAATCCCGATATATGCGGTGAAGAGCTGATATAGTCCTTGCCGGCACTAATCAATGCGCCCCATTCTGGAATTGGAGGCGTAGCCCCGATTCCCAGAAAGCTCAAAGTAGAAATAGACATTATAATCCACGCCATTTCCAGCATCGAATAGACCACAATTGTAGGAATGCAGTTCGGGAGAATATGCTTTGCCAGAATTCTCAAATCTGAACCGCCTGCAGAGATGGAGGCTTCAATATAAGGCATCTCTTTCAGAGACAGAACCAGTCCGCGTATCAGTCTGGCATAGGCCGGCATAGATCCCAGACCTACAGCAATCGTTACATTACCCAGACCCTGTCCTAATGTGGCAACGATAGCGATTGCAAGAAGCATTCCCGGAAATGCCATAAGGATGTCCATAAACCGCATCAATGGATTATCGAGATGCTTATAAAATCCGGAAATCAATCCAAGAGGAACACCTACCAGAACAGCTACTGCCAGAGACATCAAACTATATGGAATCGTTATTCTGGCTCCGTACAGCATCCGGCTCAACAGACATCTTCCCAGTTCGTCAGTCCCAAAAGGATACCCTTCCATCGGTCCCTTCAGAGCCATTGAACCATCCGTTAAGTATGGATCATTCGGTGCAAGCACCGGTGCCAAAACAGCAATTGAAATCATAATTAATAAAATAACGGCGCCTATGGTTACACTTTTATTGTGAAAACACTTTCGCAGCATCATCCATTTCGGACTGTTATTTAACATTTCCAAATTATTCACCACCTTAATATTTGATTCTCGGATCAACAGCACTGTAGGTCAAATCCACAATCAGATTTACGACCAGAAACATAATCGCAAAGAGCAGAATGCTTGCCTGAATGACCGGATAATCATTTCCAATAATTGCAGTAATAGAGTATCTGCCAAGTCCCGGCCATGCAAAAATACTTTCAATTACCACAGAGCCGCTGAGCATATAGCCTGTTTGCGTCCCGATGACTGTAATCAAAGGAAGAGATGCATTTTTAAGTGCGTGCTTGATTACAATAGATTTATAACGCAGTCCTTTCGCCTTAGCTGTTCTGATATAATCCTGCCGCATAACCTCCAGCATTTCCGAACGTGTCAATCTGGATATAGAAGCCATCTGCGGCAGCCCCAGCATCAGCGCCGGTAAAAAGGCGTGCATCATGCCATCCAGACTGAAAAAAGAATTACCCATTCCGGAGAACGGAAACAGTCCCATCTGCAGACAGAAGATTTTCATCAGCATAAGTCCAAGCCAGAATTGTGGAATGGATACACCCGCTAATGTCAGTCCCATACAGGCTTTATCGATCCATGTATTCTGTTTCAAAGCTGCGATAATACCGAGGGGAATTGCCGCTGCAACAGACCAGATTCTGGCAAATACAATTAAATATATTGTGTTTACCAGCGCAGACATAAGGTCCTTACTAATTTCGGTCTTTCTCAAGAAGGATCGTCCAAAATCACCGTGAAGCACATTTGTAAAGTAATCAACAAACTGCTCCCATAACGGTTTATTTAAACCGAGCTGCTCCCTGATCGCCTCTATATCTTCTACGCGCGCAGAACTTCCTGCAAGTTTCACAGCAGGATCTCCCGGAGTGAATTGTACAATTAAAAATGTAACAATTATTACGCCCAAAATAATAATCGGCAATTGAATCAGACGCTTGACTAAATATTTCTTCATCTTCTCTCCTTCTTTCTCATCTTTACTCGTCTTTTTCGTTTCATTCTTAAACTCTTTTCTCATATATTTTGCAATGACCGTGCCAAAATGATACTTCCGCTAATTTCAATATTCATGACGATTTATTCAAAAATTTTCTTATATATTTTTACATTTTGAGTAAAAATATTTTTATTCTTTACCGTATTTGTCTGATAATTCTCTTATTTGACAAATAAAAAACCGTAAGCTGCAATCAAAGTGCTGCAATCTTACGGTTTTCGAAACTTTAATTTTCCTCTATTTTTTCTTTTGCTTCAGTCCATATTTCAATAGTTTATAATTTAAAGCCTGTTTTGAAATTTTCAGCTTATTGGCCGCTAAAGAAATATTCTTAGTTGAGTCAATAGCCCGGACAATCAGACGTTTTTCATATTCCTCGACCCTTTCTGTTAAACTCAGGCTGTCCTCATAATTCATCATGATGGACTTTTCATCTTCATAATGCGTTGTCAAATAAAGCGGTAAGTTTTCCATTTTGATTTCACGGGAGCTAAGTACATTAAAAGCTCCCTCAACCACATTTTTCAGTTCCCGCACATTGCCCGGCCAAGGATACTGACAAAACAGTTCCATTACATCATCACTTACTCCAATCACCTCCTTATTCATCTTTCTGTTATTCTGATTGATAAAGTAATTGGTCATAATCGGAATATCAGCAAGACGGTTTCGAAGTGTGGGAATTTCTATCAGTACTGTACTGAGCCGATAAAACAAGTCCTGTCGTAAAAGCCCTGCTTTAATACAATCCATAGGATTTTTATTTACAGCACTGATAATTTTAACATCAAACGGAATCATCTTATCGTCTCCGATACGTCTTACGCGTTTCTCCTCAATCGCTTTTAAAATTTTGGCCTGCATACTGACTTCCATTGAGTTAACTTCGTCAAAAAACAATGTGCCGCCGTCCGCAAGTTCAAAAAGACCGGCTTTATCCTCCGCTCCGGTAAAACTGCCTTTTACCGTACCAAACAAAATACCCTCCAGCAAATTCGACGGGATTGCAGCACAATTCTGCGAAATAAAGCGATGCGCACACCTCACCCCGGAAGTATGAATACTCTGTGCAATCATCTCTTTTCCAGTACCGGTTTCTCCATAGATCATCACAGCGGAATCTGTATTGGCAATCATAGGAATCTGCTTCTTTATTTCATTTACCTTCTGCGAGGCAGTAACTATATCATCAAGATGATACAGAACATCCGATTGCTTTTCCATTTTTGGCAGGTTAATGTATCGACGCTGAATATTCTTGTCACGACCATCGTCAATACTCCTGGAAAAATCAATAGCGCCTACAATCTTGCCGCCCTGCATAATGGGCAGCGTACTGCAGATGTTTGTAACGCAATCTCCATGTCCTGTAGTCAGGTGCTCCACCCTGTCATAGATGGGCTGCCCTGTCTTCAGCACCTGCATAATTGTACTGTCCTCCTCGGCTAAGTCCGGATGAATTTCCAAAATCGTTTTTCCTACAATCTGCTCCATCTGCAGGCTGTACACGTCTGTTCTGAAATTAGTGTAATATTTGATAACGCCTTTTTCATCCGTAACCATAATTCCGTCGAAATAGTTGTAAATATTTAATATCTTTTCGATATTCAAGTCTGACATGCCGGACACCTCGTCTCAAAATGTTATTTTCATTCTATCATAAAAACAGATAATACGAAATCACATTTTAAACTAAATACCTGTATAGCATCCGGCATACATTTTTGCAGGAATAAAATGTCCCATTCCGTACTCTCCGACAAATTTTCCATTCTCCACTGCAATCCTGCCGCGAAGCAGCACAGTTTCTACCTTGCCGATCTGCTTTCTTCCTTCATAAAGATTGTAATCCACCCCATTAGGATTGTCTGCCAGATGTACCTCACCTGTCCATGCCGGGTCAAATATAACAATATCTGCATCAGATCCAACCTCCAAAGTCCCTTTTTGCGGAAAAATTCCGTTAATCTTTGCCGGTCCGGTGGCTATCAGTTCCACAAATTTTTGTCTCGATATTTTTCCGGTTTCTACACCATAAGTCCAAATCATAGAGAAACGATCTCCTGCTCCCGGTGAACCGTTTGGAATCTGTGTAAAGTCTTCTCTGCCGGCTTGTTTCAACTCTGCTACATCAATACCGCAGTGATCCGAAGAAATACCGGTGAGCAGACCACTGTTCAAAGCTTCCCATAGCGCATCGATATCTTCCTGATCGCGAAGCGCCGGTGAGCAGACATACTTTGCAGCCTCATTAAAATCAGGATTCTCAAGTGCCTCTTTTGTAGTAGTCAGATAGTGTGTACAGGTTTCACCGTTAATATTGATTCCTTTTCCCTTTGCTTCCACAATTTCATCCAGCGCTTCACGACAGGTTACATGTGCGATATATAAAGGGGTTCCCACTTTTCCTGCTAAATAAGCCGCCCTGCGTACACCCTCCGCTTCAGTAAACGGCGGTCTTGAAACGTAGTGATACTTCGGTGTCAACTGTCCTTTTTTTACACATTCATTTCTCAAAAAGTCCAGAATTTCACCATTTTCAGCATGAACAAAGACAGTTGCACCTACCTTCTTTGCCTTTTCCAAAATACGATAATAAGATCCATCATCAACATGAAGAGGTGAACCATTGTAAGCCATAAAGATTTTGATATTGGAAATTCCTCTCTCCGGGAATTCATCAATTTCATCAAAAATGCTGTCCATAAGATAAGTCACCATTGCATGAAGGGAAAAATCCACGCAGGCCTTATTTTTTGCGCGGACATTAATCCGATAGTCGATAGAATCAAGCAGCCCTGTGTCCGGATCCTGTGGAGCAAAATCTATAATCGTGGTTGTACCTCCCACGATAGCCGAATCCGTTGTCTCATAACCTGCTGTGTCTCTGTCGCCTACATTGCAAAGCGCAGAAAAATGCGTGTGCTGGTCTACTCCTCCGGGCATTACCAGCTTATCTTTTGCATCAATAATCTTATCTGCGCTCGTATTAAGATTTTGACCTATGGCGATTATTTTTTCATCTTCAATCAAAACCTCACCGATGAATTCATTTCTGTCTGTAACAATTGTACCGTTTTTAATCAAAGTTCTCATATGCTCATGTCCTTTCAATGTTCTTATAAATCCACAATCCCATTAAATCCTTTAATTTCTTTTACCTCCGGCGCTTTCCATGTATTTGCTTTACTGGTCTTTACGTTCATTTTGACCAGTGCCTCCGCCAGTTTTACTGCAGGCATCACTCCATCCAGCACAGGCACACCCAATTCCTCGCGCAGCCTGTCGACAAAATCCACAAAGCCGGCGCATCCTAAAAGAATACACTCTGCGCCATCTTCCTCAACTGCTCTTCTGCCTTGCTCTGCTAAAGCCTTAAGGCCTTTCTCAGGATTTTTTCCGAATTCCAATACAGAAAGCCCTGTGGTTCTGATAGACCTGCAAAAGCTTTCAGCGCCATAAGCCTTAACAACATCCTCTGTTACCTTCCGTGAACGATCCAGTACAGACACCACACTAAAATACGGAGCAATAAACTTCGCTGTAGTAATTGCAGACTCACATATCCCCAGGACAGGTTTTTCTGTCACTTCTCTGGCTGCAGCAAGACCCGGATCACCAAAGCAGGCAATAATAAATGCATCTGCATTTTCTTCTTTATCTCCTTTTATTACTTCCTGAATTACTCCGGGAACCGCCAGATACTCATCAACATAACACTCGATGCTGTCAGGCCCTGTTAATGGGCTTACTGCCGTGATTTCCGTGTCTGCATCCGCATATCTTACTGCCATATTGTAAATACTGTCCGTCATTGACTGTGTTGTATTGGGATTAATTAATTTAATCTTCATTCAAATGCCCCCCTATCTATTTTCTGTAATGTTCTCAAAAGAACCTCAGCACCATCTCTGATATGATCCGGATCTGAGTATTCGTCAAATCGGTGACTGATTCCGTTTCTGCTCGGAATAAAAATCAGTGCAGAAGGTACCAGAAAACTCATATTAATCAGATCATGACCTGCGCCGCTATACATTCTCATAGACGAATAATCGAGCTCCTCTGCAGCTTTCTCAACAATTTCGCAGAGCTGCGGACTGCAAACGGTTTCCGGTTGTTTAATAAACTCTTCTACTGATAGTCCTTTATCCTTCCACCTTGCCAGAAGCTGCTTGATGACATCATACATCCGGTTCATCGACTTGTCGCGGAGCTCGATGATAAACTGTGTCTCACCCGGAATCACATTGACAGCGCCGGGAGTTACACTCATAGTACCTACTGTACACACCATGGTATTTCCGGTTTCCCGCACGCTGTCCATTAAGTCGGTAATAATCCGGCAGGTCTTTTCCATAGCATCATTTCTAAGTCTCATAGGTGTGCTCCCGGCATGATTCGCATCACCCCTTACTGTGGCCTTATAACGCAGAATACCAAAAATACCTTCGGCAATTCCAATGGTTTTTCCCTCAGACTCCAGGATTCCACCCTGCTCAATATGATATTCCAAATAAACCAAATAATCATTCTTATTACGTTTGCAGCTGGCAAAATCCTCCCTGGAAATATGCCGCTCCGCCATCGGCTTTATCATGGATTCCTCTAAAGGTGCTCCGGCAAATGCTTTGCTGCCAAAAGTTCCGCCAACCACATTTCCCTCTTCTTCATTAAATGCTATTATTTCTATCGGATGATCGTTCTTCCATCCTTCTTCCCTTAGAACCCGTACCGCCTCAACAGCGCCCAGAACACCTAAAGCTCCATCGTAAATACCTCCATTTGGCACAGTATCAATATGTGAGCCCATGGCAATCTTCTGTTTGCACCTGCCTGTTGAGGAAGGAAGAACTCCGGTCAGATTTCCCACAGCATCAATACAGGTCATCAGTCCTGCCTCTTCCATTTTTTTTCTGACAAAATCCCTTCCCTCATAGAAATTTTTACTGTAGGCCATGCGATTTGCACCTTTTCCCGGTACAAATCCAATACTGCCCAGTTTTTTCAAATCTTCCATTAAACGTTCTATCCTGACGCTCATTGGTTTTCACCCGCCTCTGCAAGTTCATTGAGAAATATTTCCAATGCATCCATTCCTTTTGTAATCTGTTCCATAGATGTAGCAAACGAAATACGAATATATCCTTCTCCATAATTTCCAAAAGCATCACCCGGAACAACAACAACCTGCTTATCTTCCAGCAGTTTTTCTGCGAATTCACTGCTGGAAAGGCCCGTATCTTTAATTGACACAAACGCATAAAATGTTCCTTTGGATGGTTCATAATGAACCATCGGCATAGTCGAAAGACGTCCGGCTAAATAGTCTCTGCGCTCTTTATAGCACTTTACCATATAGTTCAGATGCTCGCGGCTTCCTGTAAGGGCTTCCACAGCAGCGTACTGGCTCGGCATCGCAACACAGGCACTGATGTTCTCCTGCAGCTTGGTGATATTCGCAATAATCTCTGCAGGACCTGCCGCATATCCCACACGAAATCCCGTCATCGCAAAAGTCTTTGAAAAACTATCAATCACAAGGGTGCGGTTTTGCATTCCGGGAAGAGCGGCAATACTGGTAAACTTTACGTCATCAAAAACAATGTGCTTATACACCTCGTCACTGATGACCAGAAGATCGTGCGTTACGGCTAAAGCAGCCAGTTCTTCCAAAACGGATTTTTCAAGTACTGTACCCGTTGGATTGCAAGGTGAATTAATAATAACTGCTTTTGTTTTTTCGCTAATCGCTGCTTTGACCGCCTCTATATCAAGGGAAAATCCATTTTCCATATCTGCACAGACACTGACAGGAACGCCGCCGCACATGAGAATCTGCTGTAAATAGTTAGTCCAGCAGGGTTCTATTACAATGACTTCGTCTCCCGGATTCAGGATAACCTTCAGCCCCTGATATAATGCCGCCATAGCGCCGGGTGTCATGGTAATTTCACTGACCGGATTGTAATCCAAACCCAGCTCTGCTTTTAAATATGCGCTGACTGCTTTACGGAGCGGCAGAATTCCTGCATTCTCTGAATACTTGCTTTTTCCTTCCTGCATAGCCCTGCAGCCGGCAGCAACAATGTTTTCCGATGCCGTAAAGTCCGGCTCGCCGATAGTAAAACTAATGGGATTTTCATACTCCAATGCTTTATTAAACATTTTTCTGATTTTGGAATATTGGATTGACTTAGTATTATCTGATATCATGTTCATAAGCTATATCTCCTTTTTATCTGTTATCTTTGCACTCTTCCCGATCCATCACCTGCTGCCAATGCCAGAACTTCTTCTACAGATACCAGATTAAAATCTCCCTCTACAGTATGTTTCAGACATGAGGCAGCTACTGCAAATTCCAGTGCCTCCCTATCAGACATACCGGTATACAGTCCATAGATTAAACCTCCGCCAAAACTGTCGCCGCCTCCTACCCGATCAACAATATGAACCGGGTATTCTCTGGAAAACATTGCAGATTCACCATTATACAGCATTGCTGCCCATCTGTTATCGCTGGCAGAAATACTGGTTCGCAAGGTGATTGCTACATATTTGCATCCGAAACGATCTGCCAGCTGCTTCGCAACGTCTCTGTAACCGTCATGATTCAGTCTGCCGCCTGCAATATCAGAAGATGCTGCCGCAATACCGAAGACCTTTTCGGCGTCTTCTTCATTGGCAATACATACGTCAACATACTTCATAAGCTGACCCATGACCTCTCCTGCTCTTTCACTGGTCCACAAATTCTTACGAAAATTCAAGTCACAGCTGACGGTAATATTTCTTTCCTTTGCAGCCTTTACTGCATCCAGACAGATTGCAGCTGTATTAGATGAAAGCGCCGGAGTAATTCCGGTAAAATGAAACCATTCAGTGTCCCTGAATATTTCATTCCAGTCAAAATCTTCCCTTTCTGCTTCTGCAATCGCAGAGTGTGCTCTATCATAAACTACTTTTGACGGTCTTTGTGACGCGCCCTTTTCCAAGTAATAGATACCAACCCGGTTCCCACCTTTTTTTATACAGCTTACATCTACACAATGCCTGCGAAGTTCCTTTACAGCTGCTCGTCCAATTGGATTATCAGGTAGTTTAGTCACAAATGCTGCATTTAATCCATAGTTTGCCAGAGAAACAGCCACATTAGCTTCTCCCCCTCCAAAAGTTGCCTGAAACTCAGGTTCCTGCATAAATCTAAGATAGCCTTTAGGCGCCAGTCTCAGCATGATTTCACCAAATGTTACAATTTTCTTCATGTTTTACCTCCAATCATTGTCATCCGATTATCTATCTTTGTCTTACGCGATTCACAATTTCCATTGCATTCTTACTTAGCTCTGTTACTGCATCCCAATTACTTTCTTTTAGAAGCTGTTCTTTTACCATAAACGAACCTCCGCATGCAATAATACTTTTCTCCTGTAAATACTCTTCAAGATTATTCAAGGACACACCTCCTGTAGGCACAAACCGGATAGAGCTAAAAGGTCCTGCCAAAGCAGAGATTGTTTTAATTCCGCCAAACTGAACTGCCGGAAAAAACTTTACAACAGAAAGGCCCTGCCTCAGCGCCATCTGGATTTCAGTCGGCGTCACACAGCCGGGCAGCGGAAATATTCCTCTCTCCAGTGCAAAATCAACAATTTTCTCATCAAAACCGGGACTGACAATAAATTTAGCACCGGCAGCAGCAGCTCTTTCCGCTTCTTGCACAGTCAGCACCGTACCTGCTCCAACAAGCATATCCGGATATGCCGACAGCATTGCTTCAATAGCATTCTCTGCACCCTGCGCTCTGAAAGTAACTTCTGCACAATTAATGCCTCCCTCTCGCAATGCCTGCGCCAGACGTGCTGCTTTTTCAGTTTCTTCCAGCTTGATAACCGGTATGATACCGGCTTTTTGTAAGTGTTCTCTCATATCCAAACTCATCCTTTCCACAGATTTCTACCTTTACTATACCAATTCCGATACACAGGTAAAATCGCGCACTCGTTTGATTTTTTTGGATAGTTTTTTGATTTTAATAGTACTTTTAGATAAAAAAAGTATCCAAAGTAATAATTTTTTGCATTAAAAAATGGTTATTCTGTTTTTCATTTCAGAATAACCACTCATATAAGCGCTTATAATTCATCAAAATTAATTTTGTCTGTAGATAGCGGCAGACTTTGGAGTAACTGTACTCGATTTTTTACGTGCATTTTTTCATAGAGGCTGTGCAAATGCTTTTTGACGGTATTTACACTGATATGCATCAAATCCGCAATGCGTTCATTGCTGTATCCTTTTACTGCGTAATCAAGCAGTTCGGACTCTCTGCCTGTAAGGCCAAATTCTTTACTGATACGCTCATGATAGCCTTTGGCAAAGAAATAACGGGTATCTCCTTTCTTTGCCTCATAATACAGCCGGTAAGCCAGATGTTTTTGAAGCTGGTCCATAATAAAGAGTTCTCGTTTGGTAAAATCTCCACTTTCTCTTTTTCTATAAAAAGTAATCATACCTACCACTTCTTCGCGAAAAACAATGTTCATACCCATGGCATATCGAAATTGCTGCGGCAAATAAAATTTTTGATAAAAATCAGACTTTTCCATAGCCTCATCGGACAGAAGCTCGCTTTGCACCCAGGCTGCACTGCGTCCGCTGATCTGCAGCCACTGAAGAGGATTACCTTCTCCTGCAGTCTTTTCAAAAATCTCTGTTTCTTTTTCATCCAGCCCATATGAAATACTGTTCTTTATCTGTTCTTCCTCTACCAAAGCGAATACGCCGCCGTCAAATCCCACCAGCATATGAAGCCATTTTAGCGCTGTTCTTCGCATTTCATCAAAAGAATAAATAAAAGACACATTATATGCAATTTCATTTAAAAACATCCATTCACTTTCCTGTAAAAAAGCCATGAAGAGTCCTCCTCTTTGTATGCATGTTTTCCGCAGTTTTGTTTTTGCAGAAAAGCACATTCGTTTTCTATATAGTTAATCTCCTGATTCTCCCATAGTCAGATTCAAGCTTTATCATCATACCATTTACCGCATATAAATTTCAAGAGTTTTTAGTAAAAACAATCAGTCTGCACAACTCCGCATGCCCAGCTTACCGCGTCAGGACGATACAGTCATACCTGACGGATTTTCCCTTAATTGAGTAGCTCGGCTTTACGCCTGCCAGATACGGGCCTTTCAGCGGCCTTTTAATCACGATTCTGCGTGGGCCGCAGGAAATCGCTGCCTGAAGCAGTGCATCCTCTTCAGCGCAGGGCTGCTCCAGCTGCTGCAGCAGCTGAAACTTCTTCTTAATGAGGCCGCTTTTCTGTCTCTTTGGAAACATAGGGTCAAGAACCACGACATCCGGATGTACTGTCTGTTCTTCCAACGCTTTAATACTGTCCTCGCTGTGCAGCTGCATCCGGCTTATAACCTGCTCCAGCGCAGGCTCTGCAAGGCCTCGGCGCAGCACATCATAAAGAAGCGCCGCAATCACCGGATTTCGTTCATAGAGATTCACTTGAAATCCTGCTCCTGCAAGCAGAAATGCATCCTCTCCCAAGCCTGCGGTTGCATCCACTGCGCTCAGCATTTCTCCGTCCTTTGCGCCTTTAAACCTGGCTGCTTTTACTAAAAGCTCTCCGTTCAAATTGTTTGGTTTGAGCCGTGGCTGCAGCTTTCTGAAATCACCGCGCAGCCCATGACCGTTTTCGATCAGTGACAGACCGTCCCGGTCTATTTGCAGGTACGCAGGTGCAATATCCAAAGGTTCCCCTTCCTGCTCCCGCACTGCTTCAACGCCCAGCCGCTCCTCTATATCACGGATAACCGCAGCATCCGCATCAGTTTTTGCATATAAGAAAATGTTTTCACTGTCTTTCATTTAATCAGAATTTCCGTTTCTTTATTATATTATGACCTCTTTAGTATACCAAATCAAAACTGTAAACGGAATAGATAACGGAAAGAATTTTAAAAAGGCTGCGCCGGGTTTTCCCAAAGCGCAGCCTTTACATCTTCTACATCTGTATCATTACATATTCAGTTCTTCCACTGCATGCACCAGCATTTCGATGGCTGCAGGAATGGAATCTTCGTCAAGGTCAAACTCCGGACTGTGAAGCGTCTGGGTAGTGTCACAGCCGATTCCTACGTAGGTAGCGATACCGCCGTTATCCTGTACCTTGTTAATCATGACAGAAGCATCGTCAGTTCCGCCAACGTTTCCCTCAAAGTGGATTTTTTCAAACCAAGGCACTTTCTTCGCAGCTCTTTCGATGACTTCCATCATGGCGTCACTGCTCTGGGCTGCCGGAATTTCACCGAAGTCCTCATAGGTGTATTCCATATCGTACGCCTTTGCAGCACCATCCAGAATGTCAAACACTCTTTTGCGGGCATAAGCAGCGATAGTTCTGGTCTGTCCTCTGTACTCAATGCTCATAAACGCGTTAGGCGCGATGGTATTTACTACAACACCTGCGTTGAGGATGCCTACATTGACTCTGCAAAGTCCCTCTTCGTGGGGCGCGATTGCGTGGAGATTCAGTGCCGCTGTGCAGGCTGCCAGAAGAGCGTTCTTTCCGTTCTGAGAAGCGCCGCACGGGTGTGCCGCTGTACCGTGGAAAGTAACATCAATCTGATCGTCACTTAAGAAGTCCTTGCAGCCGCAGGCGATGGTATTGGATGGCAGCGGCCATCCCTCTGCAGTCAGCGCCATGTGTACAGAAATAAAGTTCATCGCATCGTCCAGATGGCCTTTGTCGACGATGGACTGTGCACCGTTGTAGCGTTCTTCTGCCGGCTGGAAAATGATACGCATTTTCCCTTTCAGCTGGTCTTTTCTCTTCATCAGTTCCCATGCAAGACCGATACCGATAGCTGTGTGTGCATCGTGACCGCAAGCGTGGACGCAGTCTTTGTTGCAGGAAATATACCCCTCATCAAATGGTCTGAAGCCTTCTTTCTGCGGTTCTTCATAAGGCAAACAGTCTATATCGAAACGAAATGCGGTCACAGGACCTTCTTTTCCGGTGTCCAGTTCTGCGATGACACCTGGATAGCCTTCCGTTCTTTCTACGTATTCCGGTTTTGCACCCTGCGCAACGGCTCTTTCCATTTCCGCCTTTTTCTCTTCATCAGAAAGCATTTCAAAGCCAACAGTATCGACATTGATTACATCGGTTCCCATCAGGCATTTGTAGCCTTCCTTCTCCAGAATTTCAGCAATTCTGGCACTGGTTCTGATTTCTCTCCAGCCGATTTCCGGATAATGATGGAATTCTCTTCTGTACTCAACAAATTGATTCATTCTTCTCTTCTCCTATCTTTTACTCTTTTGCATTCATCCAAGGCCTGCCCCAGCAGTGCAACGCCTCGCCTGATCTGCTCATCTGTCACATTAGAAAAACACAACCTAATATGCCCTTTCCTACTGTGACTGTTATCATAAAACACCCAGCCGGGTGTTATTAGAACACCTTTTTCTTCAGCAATTCTAAAAAGTTCTCTTTCATTTATACCGTTCTCCAAAGTGCACCACAAAAGCAGCCCGCCTTTAGGCTTCTTATAAGTAATACCTTTGGCACTAATCTTATCAAGCTCCTCACAAAGAAGATTAAGCCTGGCACTGTAAACCTGCTGTACACACCTGATATGCTTTTCAAACTCACCCGATTCGATATACTCGTTGAGAAAATATTGACTGATTCCTCCGATAGTAGTCTCGTCCACGCTAAGAGCATACCCCATCATATACATCAAGTCCGGCGGTCCCACTGCATAGCCGATTTTCATCATATACGGAAAGGTCAGCGTAAAAGTATCTACATAGATGACCATTTTATTTGCATCTAAGGCATAAAGACTTGGAATTTGATGATCGCTATAAACAAAATCTTTCTGATAATCTTCTTCAATAACCGGCACATTATAGGTATTTGCAAGGCGAAGCAATGTCTGGCGCTTGGCAAGAGACATGGTAATTCCTGTCGGATTGTGATAGTTTGGCTGCGTATAGATGAACTTCGGCTTCCGCTCTCTGAGAGCCTCCTCCAAAAGATCCATCTTCATGCCGTCCTCGTCCATAGGAATCGTGATAACTTCAATACCTCGATTATAAAAAATGCTGTAATTGTCCGGCACCATAGGCGCCTCTGCCACAATACAGTCGCCTTCTCGCAGATACATAATCATCAGATAAGTGATTGTTTGATTGCTCTCTGCAAAGATTTGGATATTTTTTGTAGTCACATAGATGTTCTGATTGGTCAAAAGCTTTCTGACGTTTTCTCGAAGTCTCTCTGTCTCCTGCAGAAACTCCTTCGTGCTGGCAACCTTACTGCTGTCAAAAATTCTGGAAACCACATGCTCCATCCCCTGCACAGGATTTAACCTTCTGTCCATAATCAAACCGCCAAAAGGGATCTGCTCATCGGGCTCAGACTTCCAGTAAATGTCGTTAAACCGCTTCTCAGCTTTGCGAAACTCGTAGCGAAAAGCTTTTTCTAAAGGAAAAAAACGCTTTCCAAACTCCTGGCTTTCCTGCGGAACCTTGACAAAGTAGCCCTTAGGTTTTTCCCTGGACACCACACACAGTTCCTTAGCAATAAGCACATCATATGCCTTGATGATAGTATTTCGATGGACGCCGATTTCTTCTGCCAAACGCCGCTCCGCAGGAAGTTTATAGCCTGATGGAAGTTCTTCCCATAAAATCTTCTTCTCGATTTCTCGTGCGATTTGCTTATAAATCGGTATGCTGCTGCCCTTATCGATCTTTAGCTTCACCCTATCACATCCTATTCTGCTAAAGCAATCCCTTTTTTTGTGTAAAAAGGCTTTTCACGCGGGTTTCTGCGCAAAAATCCTTCTCCATTCGTCGTTTATATTATTTTAAACTTCTGCGCCGAATTATGCAAGAGGTTATGCGTTTTGGGCTCTCAGTTTTTTTACATATCTGTCCCAAACAGTTAGCATCAGGATACCAACAATCATAATAGCTACGATTGCAATGAACAGATAACGATAACCGCTTTCTCCGAAAGTATCCAGAATCTTACCGGAGCAGAACGGAACGATAACTTCCGGCAAATAGCCCAGTGTACATACTAAACCGATTGCAGTACCTGCAACTCTGATAGGCACACCACCTTCATCCATCATGGAGAATACCATGATGTAACCACCGTACATACCTGCATAAATCATGATACAAAGCACGATGAATAAAGTAGAACTCATATTGCCCATAACCACCATCAAAAGTGTACCCAGAGCCATCATAGAGAACGTAACATACATAACCTTGGATCTTCCCAGTTTGTCAGCAATAGCGCCACCGCCAAATGCAGCGATAGGTCTTACATACTGTGCAGCGATTGTAACAAATGCACCTGCTGTTGCCACCATTCCAAATCTGGAAGTTGCATACGGTGTAAAATAGTAGAATGCAATGTTCATTACATAAGTACAGCAGAGGATTGCAGACAGAATCCATACAGCTGGCATCTTGATAACTTCTTTTACCTGTGCAAGGCTGATTTTTTCTTTCTGTTCACCAACTTTTTCTGTTGTATCCGGTTTATTTTCTTTCATGATGAAGAACAGCAGTATGCCAAGTGCGATTGCAATTGCAGAATAATATACAATTACACCATTAAGTCCTGCGGCGTCGCCTGCTTTTTTGCTGAAATATCCAAAGATAGAAACAATCGCAATACCGTCAACTGCATATACCAGACCTCTTCCACCGTCCATAAATCCGTATGCTTTACTCTGTTCGTTTTCGTTGGAAATCTCACGAAGACTCTTCAGAAGGGATGGCCAGAATGCGAACAAGGAAGTGAATCCCCATAATGCGTAAATACCCAGCAGCATTACGTAGTTAGGATTCAGCAGGTGCAAAATTCCACCAAGTCCAGTCAAAATCAAAGATACTGACATCAGCTTCCTGGTGGAAACCATGTCGGCAACAACACCGCCGAATAAATAGGAAATCATTCCAAAAATACCAAACATGGAACCGAAAGTACCCATCTGCGTGTTGTTTAAATGATATGTTTCCAGATAGGCGTCATAGAAATATGATCTGAAATATGGCATACCATAAATCATAGCGCCTGCGATGGTGATAATCACCAGGTGAAACATATGCTTTTTAAGCTTACTTTCTCCGCTCATTTTTCTTTCTCCTTTTTAGAAAATTTTTAAAATAGTTATAATATCTTTTTTTATTATACGAAAAAAAGACTCAATATAAAGTACCAAAAAATTAAAAAAAGCATTTTGGACTAGTCCAAAATGCAAAAACACACCAAAAGGCTCCACCTTTTAGGTAGAGCCTTTTGGCTGCGATATTAATTAAGAAAGAACGTTCAAAAGAAATAATCTGTAACCCTATCTCCTTTTGACATTCTCAGTATAGCAAGAGAATGTGACGATTCTGTGAAAAAAAGTTATCGCTATTGTGTTGAAAAAATTAAGATTTATTAAGAGTTGTTCTATCTTTTTCTTTCTTCAAAGGTAATTCTTCAATGCATCAAAAAACTCTTCTGCCTGTCCATTGGGATTTGCGTTTCTGGTTGCTTCCAATTCTATGTCCTCATATTCATATCCGTGGATAATAACCGCAATATCCTTACCAAAGACCTTTTTAAAGAATCCATCTTCTTGTAATTTTCGTACTGCAGATGAAGTTAGTTCCAGAAGTTTCTTCCAGTCAGTCTCTCTTTCTTCCAAAAGATACATCAAATCTTTTTCTTCCTGATTCCAAAAGGCATAGTTCCATCTTTCCTCACCAACTTGATGTTCTTCTGTATTAAAACTGATAGCAAAATCCGTCACTTCATCTCCGCTATGATTTATAAATACCGAGATTGCGTAAATATTTTCATTTTTCCATGAAGTTACTGTGTTTTTCAAGGCTTTGGAAATATCTGTTTTACATAACGGTTTCTTCACAGTTTTCTGTTTTCCCGTAATTAAACTCCTTATCACTGGAGGAACACGTACCTCACTAACGTCGTTCATCATACATTTTAGTAAGTTCCCTGTTCTATCATAAAAAAATTCAAATCGAAATGTTTCTTCAGAAAACAAATTCCAATAAGCTGCTACTTCTTTGCGTGTTGCACAAAACATTTTGTCTGTATTATCGTATTCGTATTCTTCAAAAGCAAAATCAAACGAACTCTTATTATACGCTGTCAGAAAAATATTCTTTTTCATGTGTTCTTTTTCATATATAGAAACTGTAATGTTTGTCGGGCTTCCTCTATTTATTGAGTATTCAATATTATCTTTTCTGCCAATCCACTCAAAGGAAGATAAAACAAGATTTTCAACTAACACTAAATTCTTATCATTAAAATAATAAATATAATCAGGAGTCGTCTTTGGTTTTATTTTTAATATCCTACCTCTCGAAATATTAGTAACAAAAATTTCTTCTAATAAGCTAGGGCAATAATATCCACGAGATAAACTCTGACCACCTTTGGAATACTCTACTCGAAACACTTCTTTCCTTTTTATGCAGTTTTCCATTTTTTCTATATTTTCATCTGTGAGGATTTGGCGAATCAGTTGATTCGCCAAATCTATATATTCTTTTTTCTTATTCATACCAAATCCCTTTAAAATGGTGCTGCCTTATCCAATGCAGTGATAAACGCTCTTAGATTCTTTAATGCATTTTCAACTTTTCTTTTTTTGTTGCCTTTCTTATCGTATGCCGATTGAATCATCGAGTTCACTATATCAAAATAATCATTTCGGTGAAGCCTTTTATGAAGCCCTTTTTTTATTTTTATTTTATTTATTGGATTCTCAATCTTTATTCCTACCTTATTCAAGATATCTCTTGCTGGTTTTGCTCTTGTCTTTGTTCTTGCAACAATATGGTGTTCTTCATACTTATCTTTATATTTTCTCTTTGCTTTAGAAAAGCTTTTCCCAATTGCTTTTGATAGAGACTTCGCCTTTGACTTCACATACTCGGAGGCTCCGCTTAAAGTATTCTCAATACCTCTAATAGCTCTTCCCCACGCCTCCTGAAACTCTTTTGTAGTTGTAAGATAGGTTAGAGTAATGCCACCTATTACAATTGCCGCTCCTTTTGCAATCCACGGGATAAAGAATATTCCAAAATGCCCACTCGGATCAACGTAATTCACCGGGTTATTCGCACAATACGCATACAAATGCAGCGTGTTCGGGTCATTCTCACTACCCCTGTACGTATCCTCCGTCAAGAACCTTTTATCCGCCGGGTCATAATACCTGGCATTCAGGTAATAAAGCCCCGTGCTCGCATCATAAATTCCTCCGGTATAGCAGATTTCGTTATACAAATCCCCGTGGACAGTCGTCTCGCCAAAATCACTGCATTCATAAGAGTTTGCACAGTTTCCGCTGCTGTCCAAAATACTAGTCGTGCTGGCACGGATATCCTTGTTGTAGAAGTAATAATCCTTACCAGTTTCAGCATCCCGCTCAGCAGCAATGATATTTCCGGCATCACCTAGAAGATTCAGAGACTTCTTCCCTACACTGCCGTCAGTAAAGACTACACTGCCGCATCCATAAGCATAGTGCGTCTCTTCGGAATCCTTGCCCTGTACCTGCTCATACTTGGCAATACGCTGACCCTGACCGTTATACAGATTCTCCTGCCGGAAGACTTCCGCACCATTTTCTGTATAGGTCACCGTATCCAGACGATTATCCGCATCATAGGAAAAATCCTTAACCGCATTGCCGTCTACTTCTTTAATTTGATTTCCGTTAGCATCATAGCTATAAACAGCACTTCCTTTTGTAATCAACTGATTTAAGCTGTTATAGGTGCTTGTAGTCGTTATTCCTTTCTCAGTTTCAGTCAAGCAGTTACCTACAGTGTCATAGGTATATCGAATGCCATTTCCCAATACCATTCGACCTAGATTATCGTACTCATAGTATCTTCTCTCATTTATCTGCTTATCTGTTTCCGTAGAATAAACATTTTTCCTTACTTCTTCTACAATCTGGTCATCATAATTATAGGTATAAATATATTTTTCAGCCTCTCCGTCCCGCTCACTGTCAGTTACTGTGATAGATGTATTTCGATCCAGCTTATCATACCCATAAGTCTTCAATGCATAGCCGGTGCCACCGAGAGCCTCTCTGTTGTCCTTAATCGTTTCAATCTGCCCACGGACGTTGTGTGTGTATTCACGAAGCACTGCGCGGCCTGTGCTCGTAACCGCCGTAATCTCAGAGAGTCTGCCGTAATCATCATAGGCATATTCCAGTGCCTCTACCTGACTGTCAAATCCGGACGGATAGCTTACCCGTACAAGGCGGTCATCATTGTCATAAGCATAAGTAATCCTCCTTGCTTCAAGCTGTCCTTCACTTGGCTGTGCACCCTCACAAGAAACCTCCGCCTCGCTGATCAGGTTTCCACTTTCATCATACCTTGTTTCCGTCCATCTGTAAAGGGTTTTGCTTCCGCTCTCAAAAGCATAATCCTTCATCTCTGATACGTTACCGCCAGTATCATAAGAAAACTCTGTCCGCAGTGTCTGCGCACCTGCTGCATCAAAATAATTGATTGCAATTTCCCTGTCCAGACTGTCATACTCGTAAGTCCTGTAGTTTCCTGCAGCATCCGTCTCTTTGGAAAGGGTTCCATCCTCAGCATATCCATAGGTCTTCGTAATTTCTCCATCAGCGGCATTTCCGATGGTGGATTCGCTGATAACCTGCCCGGAAAGATTTGTAACAGTTCTGCTCTTCGTACCGTTTGCCATGGTAATCGTAACCGAAGAGGCTTCATTTCCCTCCGTTGGGTCTGCATAACTGACTGAGGTTTTCACGGCAGATACGTTCGCATCTTGTACGAACTCCGTCAGTCTGCCCTCTATGTCATAAGCCATCGTGTCTGAATTAAAAAAGGAACTATGGTCGACTCTTACTGCCTGATCCTGATCGTTATAAAACGTCTTACTTTGAATTGAGAATTCTCCAGGTCTGCATCCCTTCGCTTCTCTGTCGTAGTCTGCATCACGAATGGTTCGTATCTGATTGCCTCTGGCATCATAGAGATACGCAGTGATGGCAGTATCCGCCATGGTCTGCCCTTCCCCTAAAGTGACCTGACTCAGGCAATTTCCTGACTTATCGTAGGTGTAGTAGGTGGAAATACCTTGGCTATCCTGACGAAGGACATTACCACTTCCGTCTGTAAAAGTTTTGCTCACCTGACTTCCAGAAACTGTAGTCGTAATCTTAGCATAAACTTTCTCTGTATCCCCAAGGGCTGCGTTTTTATCAATGGAGCCATAATGGATAGACGTAGACTCACTTCTCTGCTTGCCTCCAGTGGTTGTCACAGTGTTTGCAACGCGATTCATATTGTCATAGGTATAGCTTACGCTCTCTGTCTGTGACTTTCCATTCTCTGTTGTAGTAGTCGTCTGGCTGCTTACCGCATCGTTTGCTGTATAGCTGGTTACAACCGTGGTGATACGGCTGCCTTCCTGCTCTGTAGCCCTTGTCACTCTGCCAAAACTGTCATAGGTATAAAAGCCCATAGACTTCAATACGCCGCAAACAGTAACGGTGCTTTCCAGCTCTCTGCCCATCAGGTCATATTTCGTAACGGTCACTGTAACGGTATCGCCTACGGTTTCCGTAGTAGTCTCCGTCTTATTACCCGCACTGTCATAGGTGTATGAATAAGTCACAGTACTGGTCACAACGCCGTTGATACTTTCTGTCTCAGATTCGATTTCTCCATAAAGGAAATCATCAATATCTCCGTCTTCTTCTGTATAGTAGTCATAGTCTGTACGGACTCCTGTAATATTGTCAAACTGTGAAGTCAGATTTCCAAAGATGTCATAGAGATAGGTGAAATCGCCTGTGACAGTACTGCCTCGCCTTGTGATTTCACGACTTGGAAAATCTTCATCAAATTCTCCAGTATTGTCGTATTCATACTCAACCAGTTCCTCCCACTGACTGATTTCTGTGGCTTCTTCTGTCACATTTAAGGTATCATCGTATTCTGTAGTCGTCACATAAGTATCAATCTGCTCTGTTACAAGACCTGTTTCTTCACCAATTACCTCATAAGTAACCTGCTCTGTGGTCTTTGCCAGCATTTCATCGCGATAGGAATATGCCGTGACGAGACCATTTCCGTCGACTACCTCCAGACAGTTTCCCGATGCCACGTCAAAGGCAGCTGTTTCTTCGCTCAATGTAAAGCCATCTTTTTTCACGGCAGTTACAGTCTGTTCCATGCCTTCTGCGCCTTTACTGCGAGTAAACAAAAGACTTTCTCCGTCTGGATAGACTGCTTCCTTTACGCTGCCATCTCTGTCTGCCTCTATCTGATAGACATTTCCTGCAGCATCTGTCATGATTTTTAAGTTTCCATTTCCGTCATACCCATAGGTAAAGCTTGCGCCGATTTCTCCGCCTGTTCCCAGCTTTGTCGCCTTGGAAAGACGACCATCTGCATAAGTATATGCCATACCGCTTCCGTCAGGCATGATGACTTTCTTGACTGTTGCAGGGTCAGTACCTGCCTTATCGTTATATACAAAAGTCATTTCCAGATTATTGCTTGTCATGACGCTTTTGACAAGCCCTGTATAAAGATCATAGGTAAAGAGAAGGAAATTTCCATTCGGCTCTTCCATATATACAAGCTGCCCGGATGCACTAAAATAGTAGCTGAGATTCTCCTTAGTTTCTACAAGGTAAGCTGCTTCTATCGTCTTTTCTACTTTGCCATCCTGTGACCCAGTACTCTTATCCGGAAGCTTTATGGTAATCTTTCCTTCCTCGCCGGAAAACTTGCGAAGTGTCAGGTATTTTCCCATGGATGAAATATACTCGCCGCTTGCGTTAGGCTCCTTTGTAAAGAAGAATAACGTGCCGGAACTATCCTTCATCACAAGCCTTTGCCCTGTCTCCAGTTTATCGCTGTAATCTGTCGAAAGAAGCTCAATATCATAATTATGGTTCCAGCCGATACCAAAAGCTGATTTTGAAGATGCCATACTGTTGTAGGTGCGCGTAAGTTCCACAGGAAGCTGTTCATTCGGCAAGGTCAAGTCGGTCTGCTCATAGAAGAAGTTCCCCTGACTCTTTTCGATAGCGCCGCTGCCAGAAGGCATCTGAAAATCTGCATAGTTCCAATATTCTTTATATCCAAGGCGTTTGATGAACTCATTCTCATCAACCACAGTACTTTCTGCTTCGTCAGAAAAAGCACTATAGCTGATGACCGCTCCCTTATTATCTCTTTTAACAGCACGAACCCGGTAGTAAAATCTGGTCTCGTAGTCTGCGTTAGGCTCAACAAAGCAGCCTGCATTTACTTCCGCCAAAGGCTCCTGCAGCAAAGGATCAAAGCCCTTTTCTGTACTGCGATAAATTTCGTAGCTGATATCCTCCGGCAATCTTTCCGGAATCTTCCACTTCAGATAAGTCTTATAATTGATCTTATCCTTGGCAGAAAGACCTTTTGGACGGTAGTTTTCCATTCCGTCTATGACAAAGGTTTCCGTCTCCAGCCTGTCAAGGGTAAGCATAACTTCTGATGGCATGCCGTTTTCTTTGACCGCCTTGATGGTCAGACTTTCGCTTGTAAGAGAGCCGTCTGACAGAGATAGAATCTCCACAGTTTCCCCTGCTTTAATCTCTACAAAATCCCCCGTCGTCTTTGCATAGTAAGTACAGTCTTCCTCAGATTCCCTTAAGGTAAAGCTGACCATATTTTCCATGGTAACAAGCCCTTCGCCCTTTTCATTAAAGGAAATCTTCTCCGCCCGTGCATTTTCTATGAGTGTGCTGCTATAAGCTGCGCCGCCGAAAAGTCCATGGGTTACAGCAGCGACGCAGTATGGTCTTCCTTCCTCATATTTTCCCTTACCGTCTTCTGTTTTTAGACTACTGGTCTGGCTGTTTTCTTCTGCTTTCTGATTCTCAATGTACCAGTCGGCGCTAGAAAGAGTAAAGCTTCTGAAAAAGCCTGCAGTCAGCTGCATATATGCTGCATCTGTGCCAAATATGATCTGCGGGCTGTCATAGTTTTGATCGTCCGGTCTTTCGATACGAAAAGCCGGATCTACAATTGTTGGCGCTGGACAATTCTCGTCCTTATATATATCACAGGTTACAGTTTTCACGTTACCTGCAATGTCCATTACTTCCAGTTTGATGGTATACCAGCCGGCTGCATAGTTTTCGTTATACAGACCTATGTCGCCGAAAAGCGCATCTTCCTTTTCTGTATCACCAGAAAGCACCTCTCTGTAGCTTTCATCTGCCGCTGATTTTTCTTTGATATATATTTTCCAGCCGGAAAATTCTTCATCTGCAGCGCTGCCTCTGATGATACCCTGATCTGCCTCTGCAATCTCTGCTGTAGGAAGAGTCTTATCCACTCTGATATTGATGGTTCTCTCTTCGCCCGGCAGACCGTCCTGATCAATTGCCCGCACGCTGAGTATATATGTACCTTCTTTATCCGGAAGCACTGCGGTAAAAGTGCCGGAAAGTGTCGTAATGCCGGTAATATCGGTCCAGTCCGCATCTTTTTCTTCTACTTTGTACTGCAGACCGGTAATCGCTTTGACAGAAGATGGCATGTTAAACTGCACCATCGTTTCTCCGCCCTTTGAGGTGGCAGCAGTAAGCTGCGGCTTTGCAATGCGGTTAGCTATCGTAATTTCTTTAGTGATGGTCTTTCTGTTTCCTGCCGCATCGGTTAGGTTCATCTTCAGCACATAGGTACCGTTTGCTGTTTTTCTTGTATCAAAGGCTTTAGAATTTGCACCGGAGGTAGAGCCTGAAGCGTTGTCATAGATATCGCAGACTTTTTCACCAGCTGCGCCATTCTCTCCCTTTTGATGCAGGCTCATGATATTGCTGACAACCGGGCTTCCGGTATCCAGGTCTGGAGTTCCGGTAATGTACGAAATACCGGAAAGCTCATTTGTCTCTGTAATTTCACCTTGATTTTTTGCTGAAATGCGTCCTGTCGGCGGCTCATTGTCAAACCAGTAAGGAATCTCGCTGATGCATGCATTACCTGCCTCGTCGGTAACCTTTACATAAATAGCATATCTTCCCTGTATCACAAGGCTTTCTTCGATGTAGAAGGTTGCTATGTACCCGCCTCCCGACTTGGAAAGATACAGACTTTCAGGCGTCTTGTATCACTCTGGTACAGGATTGGTGCCCGGCCAGTCAAGGACATAGGTGATGTTTTCTTCTTTAAATTCTGTGGTAATATCGTCTTTGATTCCTGTCAGCTGCACCATCGGCTGCGGGTTGGTCCTCCATCCGGAAATGCTTGGTGATACACTTTCTACAATGTACGCGGATTCGACCGTTGGAGCCTCTTCATCCTGTATGCCGTTAATCTGTACAGGCCCTCGTGTATGGATTGTGCTCGATCCATTGTAGTAGTCCATTCTAAACTCAAGACGGTATGTACCGCTTTCAATGTCATCAGGAATCGGTATATCCATCGTAAATTTTCTGCCGGACTGGCTTGTTTCAATGGTTTCAAAGGCACCTGCCGGATTGACCGCCTGTCCTGTTTCTGTATTGACAAGACGATACTGGATACTTGTAATAGCGCCCGATAGAGGAGTTTGGTATATGATATTTATTTTCTCTCCTGCTTCATAGGCATCATTTAATAAGTTCCAAGTATCCATAACGCCGTCACCATCTCCAAAATACGTAACGGAAAGTTTTGGACGATAGGTGGTACTTGTGTATCTGCTGCCGTAAAATTCCGCATATGCAGTGCTGCTTTCCTGCGCATTTCGTAACATAATACCGTAATTGCTCGAACCAGTAGAAATATTTCTCGCAAAGAGGGTCAGATTAAAACGTCCCGCTCTTTTATCTACACCAGATGTTGTCATACTGGAGGTTCTGGTTGCGCCCACGGTCGGCTGTTTATTCCATGTGATGGTCTTTTTGTCCCAACTGCTGGTAACCTTATATGCTTCAATCGTTCTGCCGCTGTAACTGTCTGCATTTTCATATACGGAAAGTTCTGCGCTGTCTACAAGGGTGCCATTGATGACACTTTTCAGACTGAGAAAGTTGATGTAGGTTCTGTAAGTGCCGCCGGAGCCTTTGCCTACAGGCATACTCTGTCTTGCTGTGGTATAGTAATTAGTGGAGGCACTGCCGCTGTAAACATAAGCATCCCACAAACTTTCCCCGCTGCTGGTATTCGCCCAGGTGTTAGTCGGGTCGATGGTAACCGGATACTCACGTTCTTTTGCTTTCAAATATTTCTTGTCGATGGTTAGAGTCAGGATATATGTATCCGTTTCGTCCTCTTTTTCCTCGATGGTATATGCTAAATCCTCGCTGTAGGCTTCGCCTGTCGCATCGTTCATGTTTGGAGGCAGTATCTGGTTAACCAGTTCCTTGCTCTTCTTATCATAAAAACCAATGCTTCCATCAGCTTCTGATACTTCTGCCACAAGTCCCGGCGCGCTGATTTCAAACTGCAGTTCGTTTTTTGCTGGTCTTTTGGTCAGCACGATATTTTCTTTAATGCCGGTGTTTAGGGAGATATATTCTACGTAGGCAAGGGCTGTCTCGTCTTTGTAGGTGGCTTTGACGTTCTTTTTCTTCACCTTACCGTAGGCATCTTCAGTCTTTTCTTTTTCTTTCTTTACTTTTACCTTTTTTCCGAAAAAATCTTTATATGTTTTTTCGGTCGGTGCGATGGTAATCTGGTAGTCGTCTTTTTCCAGCAGAACCGGCGTCTCTTCCGACAACGCTTCAGGTATGTACTGATAGGAATCTCCTGCAGTATTTCTATATAGGTAGCCGCTTCTGTCCTGCTTCTCTTCGCTCTGCGCTAGGAAAGCACTGTCAAGCTCTATATATGCAGGGGCATAGTCTGTCAACTCTCCATTTTCATCTTTGAATCGCACATTTTCTGTGAAGAAGATACTGTACCGCTTCTTTCCTCCCAGGTCAAAGGTGGTGTAGTCTTCTCCGCTTTCTGAAAGGATTGCTTCGTCTTCTGTCACGTCTTCTGGATTCAGATAGGTGATTGCTTCGCTGCCTGTGTTTGCGCTTGTGCCAGCTCTTTCCTTCTGCTGATCGCTGTCATCTGCGAAGGCTGCTGCCGGAATAGCGCTTACAACGAGGCAAACACTTAGTAGGATGGCAATGGTTTTCTGAATTGGGTTACATGTTTTTCTTTGATTCATTGCTTTCTCTTCCTTTCTTTTTCGATATCTATATAAGCAAAAAGCCACATTGTCTAGGTGTGGCTTTCTGGTTATATTTGTATTATATATATTTATGGTTTTGTTTGCAAGTGTTTTTTTGCTTTTCTGAAAATTCTTTAGTAATTCTTAAAACAGTGACAACTGATCTGTTTCCGGCAGTCCTTCAAACACGCCATGAGTACGCAGCGCTTCCACCGCCGTTTTGTTCAGTTTAGAACGATTCACCGCTTCCTCAATGGTGTCAAACGGCTTTTCGGCATAGGCATCAGCAAAAGCTTTCGCCGCAGTATCCCCCACGCCTTCCAGCGCCACAAAGGGCAGCAGCACCTTTCCTTCGTCGGACCAGAACTTCAATGCATGGGATTTTCCAAGGCGTGCAGGCGCAAACTCGTAGCCTCTGGAATACATCTCATAGGCAACTTCCAGCACCAGAACATCCGCCTGCTCTTTGGCAGTAGCGTTGTTTCCCATGGCTTCAATCATCTCAATTCTGTCTAAAATAGCCTGTGGCCCTTTCATGATAGTATCTGCGTCAAAGTTTGCCACCGTACTGGTAAAGTGGGTCGCATAGAATTCCACCGGATAGTAAACCTTGTACCACGCCATACGGAAGGACATCATAACATAGGCTACCGCATGGGCACGCGGAAACATGTACTGGATTTTAATACAGGAATCGATATACCAGTCCGGCACACCATGCTCCTTCATCACCGCCAGCTGTTCTTCTTTCAGAGGTCTGTTTTTACGAACGTCCTCCATAATCTGGAAGGAGGTCTTATTCTCTATACCTTTCAGAATCAGATAGTTCATGATGTCGTCACGAGTAGAGATAACTTCTCTCATGGTTGCCGTGCCGCTTCTGATATAATCCTGTGCGTTGTTGAGCCATACATCCGTACCGTGAGAGAATCCAGAAATACGCACCAGATCCGCAAACTTATCCGGCTTAGTGTCATCCAGCATCTGCCGTACAAAGGCAGTACCAAATTCCGGAATCGCATAGGATCCATGGGTGTATTTGTAGTCCGGATTCTTGATGTTAAGCGCCTCGATGCCGTTAAAAATGGATAAAACCTTTCTATCTGTAAGGTCTGCTTTCATCGGGTCAATTCCGGTCATATCCTGCAGCTGACGAATCATGGATGGAATATTATGCCCCAGAATATCCAGCTTCAGCAGGTTCTCGTCAATCTTATGATAATCAAAATGCGTAGTAATGATGTCACTCTTCACATCGTTTGCCGGATGCTGCACCGGACAGAACTCGTAAATTTCGTGGTCGTCCGGCACGATAATAATACCGCCCGGATGCTGACCAGTGGTTCGCTTTACACCAGTACAGCCCTGAGTCAGCCTGTCCGCCTCGAATTTATTAATCTGCCGATGGAATTGATCGGCAAATTTCATCACATAGCCGTAGGCAGTTTTTTCTGCAACAGTACCTACAGTGCCTGCCTTAAACACGTTCTTCTCACCAAAGATTTCACCTACGTATTTATGTGCTGTCGCCTGATATTCCCCTGCAAAATTAAGGTCGATATCCGGCTCTTTGTCGCCGTTAAATCCAAGGAAAGTTGCAAATGGAATTGTATAGCCGTCCCTGTTCATCGGTGTGCCGCATTCCGGGCAGTCCATCTCCGGCATATCGATACCGCAATCATAAAGCTGCATATCGCCCCAAATCAATTTCTTACAGTTCGGGCAGATATAGTGAGGATCCAGAGGATTTACCTCAGTGATTCCCGCCATAGTCGCCGCAAAGGAAGACCCTACGGAACCTCGAGATCCGACCAGATAACCATCCTCCATGGACTTGTGCACCAGCATCTGCGCCGATACATACATGACCGCATAGCCGTTATCAATAATAGATGAAAGTTCTTTTTCCAAACGTTCAGCAATGATTGTATCCATATTCTCGCCGTAAATGCTGTGTGCCTTCTGCATGCAGGTTTCCCGCAAAGTTTCTTCCGCACCGGCAATCTTCGGAGGGAATTTTCCCTTTGGTACTGGCAGAATGCTGCCGTCAATCATGTCTGCGATGAGATTGGTATTTTCGATGACGACTTTGTATGCCGTCTCTTCACCAAGATAACGGAATTCTTCCATCATCTCATCGGTGGTTCTCATGTAAAGACCCTGCCCGTTTTCAGCATCCTTAAAGCCCATGCCGGCAAGGAGTATATTTCTGTAGATGGCGGACTCCGGTTCATCGTAGTGGGCGTCGGTGGTTGCAACTACCGGCTTTCCCATCTTTTCTCCCAAAGCCACAATCTGCCTGTTATGTTCACGCAGCTCTTCCTGACCGGAAACCATTCCCTGTTCAATCATAAACTGATTGTTAATCAGCGGCTGAATTTCCAGATAATCGTAAAAGCTTGCAATTTCTTCAATTTCTTCCTGGCTCTTACCGCCTGCTATAGCACGATACACCTCCCCGGCTTCGCAGGCAGAACCGATGATAAGTCCTTCTCTGTGCTCTGCGATAACTGATTTAGGAAGTCTGGGTCTTTTATAAAAATATTCCAGATGAGAATAAGAGACCAACTTGTAAATATTTTTCAGGCCCTCCTGGGTTTTCGCAAGCAGAATGATATGGTTAGTCGGATTCTTTTTATAATCAATAGAACCGTCCTCGTTATGGCAGTCTCTGTCGTCAAAGACGTAACCCTCCATACCGTAGATAATCTTGATGTCGACAGGGTTTTCTTTATCGCCTGCCAGCTTCTTTGCAGTCTTTGCGGCATCTGGAAAGCTCTGCACTACACCGTGGTCTGTAATGGCCACAGCCGGCTGTCCCCACGCAGCAGCAGTTTTAACAAGATTTGCTACTTCGTTTAATCCGTCCATAGCGCTCATCTTAGTATGCGCATGAAGTTCCACTCGCTTTCCGCCTTCGTAAGTATCCTTTCGTTTTTTCACCTTACCCTTATTGATATCCTTAATCATTACAGTCAGGCAGTTATCGTAGCGATCCCATTCAGTCTCACCGCGGACTTTAATAAAGTCTCCGCTTTTCAAAAGGCTGTCAATCTCTTCCCACTTATTATTAGAGCAGAAAGTCTTCAGACAAACAGAAGTCTTCTTATCAGTGATTAACAGCGTTACCAGTTTCTTCTCATTTCTGATTGGTCTAGCGTCTTTTTTGAAAAGGATTCCTTCTAAAATAACTGTACCTGTATCTGCCTCCAGTCCGGACATAGGAATTGCTTCACCAAAAATATCTTTTCCCATAATCCGGTTTCCTTCTGCCGGTGTTTCCTTCTCGCGGCGTTTAAAACCGCCGTTCTGACCGCCAAAGCCACTATTGCCTCCGCCATTTCCATTATTACCGCCAAAGCCACTACCTGCTGCAGGCTTTGCGCTCTCACTTTTATGCATCTGCGCTGCTTTTTTTGCTTCTTCAAGGGACGCTTTAATGTCAGATTCCTCCGATTCGATCCAACTTTCTGCAGCCTTCATGTAACTGTCTTCATCGTTAACAAAGGTCACATCTTTGTGAATTCCAAAGTGTTCAGCAAGAAGCTGCTTAAACTGGTAAGCAACCTTTTCATTGAGCTGCTCGGTTGCCAGTCTGCCCAGCGCATAGATTTGCAGTTTTTCTCCTTCACAGATAAACTTGCTGCTTTCGATAGATTTGGTGATCGCCGCATATTTCCCGTTGATAATTTCTATCATATGAGGAATGAACAGCGGAATAATTTCCTCCTCAGAAAGAATCACATTCTCGTAATTATACTTGAATTTAACATCTTTCAGCGCCTCAATCTGATGCAGAATCACGCCTTTAAGCTTCGCCATGGAAAGGCAGGGCATAATAAAATTGAGCCGGAGGCTAATGGTTAAAACTCCGGTCTCACTTTCGATGACTGCTTCTGTAATTTCGTATGTATACTGGCTTTTGTCATGTCCCGAAAGGACATCCCAATCTATGTTCTGTTCAATTAATGCTCTCATTTATACACTCGCTTTTTTCTTTATCATGTCAATTAATGCATCTACAATGTCGCATTCATTTACGGTTTTAATAACCTGTCCTTTTGCAAAAATGACACCTTTTCCATCGCCGCCGCACGCCCCGAAATCCGCCTCTCTGGCTTCACCCGGACCGTTGACGACGCAGCCCATGACAGCAACCTTCAGTGGACGCGAAACAGCAATTTCACTAAGGCGTTCTTCTACCTGCGCTGCAAGGCTCTGCAAATCGACTCTGGTTCTGCCGCAGGTCGGACAGGAAATCAGATCAATCTGCGGCGTTCTGATGCCAATGCTTTCCAATATTTCCCGGGCATAAACTACCTCTTCTACAGGATCTGCTGTCAAAGAAACCCGCATCGTATCACCGATACCAGCAAGCAGCAGCGCACCGATCCCCACTGCCGATTTTACCTTGCCGCGCTTCAGTGTGCCTGCCTCGGTAATGCCAATATGAATGGGATGCTCGGTTTTCTCAAAGACTAGTTTATGCGCTTCGTAGTTCATCCGAACATCAGATGATTTTAAGGAAAGCACTAAATTGTCATATCCCATATCTTCAATGAGCGCAGCATTTCTGAGGACGCTTTCGCACAGACCTTCTGCCGTAACGCCGCCGTTTTTCTCCAAAATATCTTTTTCAAGGGAACCGGAATTAACACCGATTCTGATCGGCACGTTCCGCTCTTTTGCTGCTGTTACGACCGCCCGAACTCTTTCGGTACTTCCGATATTTCCGGGATTAATTCTGATCTTGTCAGCGCCTTGCTCGATTGCCGCAATGGCAAGACGATAGTCGAAATGAATGTCTGCAACCAGAGGCACGGACACCTGTTTTTTCACCCGTCCAAAGACCTCTGCCGCTTCCATATCGGGCACAGCGATTCTGACGATTTCACAGCCTGCAGCTGTCAATCTGTCAATCTGCGCAAGCAATCCCCTTTCGTCTCTAGAATCCACATTGGTCATGGATTGAATGGAAATCGGTGCTCCGCCGCCAATTTTTATATTTCCGCAATAAACGCTTTTTCTCATGATATAAATAACCTCGTAATGTCATTCCACGTAACGAATATCATAAAACCGAAGAGCAGGATCATCCCTGCGCCGTGAATTTTTCCTTCTAAATTGTCGCTAATCATCTTTCCAGTAATCTTTCGAATGATGACGAAGATAATTCTTCCGCCGTCCAGCGCTGGAAGCGGCAGCATATTCATCAGTGCTAAGTTCAGGCTGATCAAAGCTACCAAATAGCCGAAATAAATCATACCGTAATTCTTTGTCTCACTGACAAGGGAAACAATACCCACTGGACCTGACAGTTCGTCTGTAGAAACTTCACCGGAAACCAGCTGTGCCAGCGCCGAGAACATCCCCTTTGTCATACTCCAGGTTCCCTTTGCACCGTTTGATACCGCAGCCAACGCATTATGACTCACCTTGGAAGTAACGCCAATGATATACCTGCCATCTTCCGTTTTCTCCGGTGTCATCTCAAAAGTCTTTTCTTCTCCATTCCGCTCCACCGTGATGGAAAGCCTGTCTTCACCGCTGCCGATTGCTGCAGCAATGTCATTCCATTTTTCAATAGGCGTACCGTTTACCGATAAAACCTTGTCTTCGGAAAGAAGACCTGCTTCATAGGCAGGCGTACCAGTTTGAACTTCATCGATAGTAGTAGTTGCTGTTCCAATATATCCCATCACAAGAGTCATTGCCAGAATTGCAATAAGCACATTCATAGCAGAGCCTGCAAGGAGTACCGAAATCTTTGCCCAGACCGGCTTGTTGTTAAACGCTCTGCTGCTTTCAGATTCCTCATTCTCGCCTTCCATCGCGCAGTATCCGCCGATCGGAATCAGTCTGATAGAATAAAGCGTCTCACCCTTTTGCCGCTGAAAAATCGCAGGTCCCATACCAAATGCAAACTCGTTGACTTTTACACCTACTGCTTTCGCCACAGTAAAATGCCCCAGCTCGTGTGGGAAAATCAACATAACAAACAATATCACTGCATAAATCACTGTCATCACAAAACCTCTTTACGAATTTCTTTATCAATATTTATAATCTCATTTAACCCTAAATTATATGTAGGCGTGTGATCATCTAGTATTTTTTGTATGTTTTTTTCGATGTCCAAAAAAGCAATCTGTCCTTTCAGGAACCTGTCCACCATAACCTCGTTGGCAGCATTGAGTACTACTGGATAGCTGCCGCCTGCTTTTGAGGCTTCATAAGCCAGATTAATACAGCCAAACACTTCTGTATCTGGCTCTTCAAAGGAAAGGTTTGCGCCTTCTTCGAAAAAGTTAATGCGTTTACCCGCATCGGGAATCCTCTGCGGATATCCCAGCGCCACGCTGATAGGAATCCTCATATCGGCAGAGCCCATCTGGGCAATGACAGAACCATCTTCAAACTCTACCGCCGAATGCATAATGCTCTGGGGATGAACCAGAATCTGAATATCAGAAAGCGGCACATCAAAGAGCCATTTTGCCTCGATGACCTCAAGACCTTTGTTCATCATGGTTGCAGAATCTATGGTAATCTTTTTCCCCATACTCCACTTGGGATGATGAAGCGCCTGCGCTAGTGTAACATCTGCCAATTGCTGACGGCTAAAGCCGCGAAAAGGTCCGCCTGAGGCAGTCAGCAGAATCTTTCTGATTTTCTTTCCCTGGTTGCCCTGTAAACACTGAAAAATTGCGCTGTGTTCGCTGTCTACAGGAAGCATTCTAGCGCCTTTTTCCTGTACTGCTTTCATTATCAGTTCACCGCCTGCAACCAGAGTTTCTTTATTGGCAAGGGCGATTTCCTTGCCTGATTGAATGGCGTGATAAGTAGGTACCAGACCGCGAATCCCCACCAGAGAATTTAGGAGAATCTGGCTGTCGTCCTCCGCTGCAGCCAGCAATCCCTTTTCTCCCCAAAGAAAGTCCACCTTTGGATAGGCTTTCGCCAAACGGCATGCATCTTGTTCCAGTTCAGTCACCGCCTGTTTTGGAGAAAACTTTTGAATCTGCTGTTCAAGAAGCTCTGTATTCTGACCGCAGGCTAGTGTTTCTATTTGAAATTGTTCCCGGTTCCTTCCGATGACATCCAGCGCCTGCGTGCCGATAGAACCGGTACTTCCCAAAATTGTAACTTTTTTCATCTATACTATAACTCCCCAAAAAGGTTAGAAACCTTGCATTTCATTTAGCCTAAAAGGATAAATTGAATGTAGTAATAAACTACCGGTGCGGTAAACAGCACGCTGTCAAAGCGATCCATAATACCACCGTGTCCCGGAATTAGATTCCCATAATCCTTGATCCCCATTTTTCTCTTATATGCTGAGGCGGTCAAATCACCGCACTGTGACAGTACGGCTCCGATCAAACCGATTACAAGACAGTGAAGCCAGATTCTCGGTATAACAAAATAGCCGAATAGACCGCAGCAAATTACACTGCCCAAGGTTCCTCCGATTGCACCCTCGATGGTTTTTTTCGGACTCAGCACCGGACAGAGTTTATGCTTGCCAAAGAGATATCCGCTGAAATAGGCGAAGATATCCGTACAAAAAGCTGATAAAAGCACCAGCCAAATCAAAATAGAATATTCGCCGCTTCTGTCTACCAATACCACATGATAAGAGAAAAATACTACGTAGATGATCCCAAGCATAGTTGCCATTCCATCTTCAATTTTCCTCTGATCGATCTTAAAGATATAAATGGAGCTTGCCATAATGCACGCTGCCAGCCAGCCGGTCAAGTACATTTGCGGCTCGGGTGTCAGTCCATGAATCAGATACAGCACCACCATCGCACAGTAAGCAATTTTTTCTGAGGGATGAATATCCATGGCTTTAAAACCGTTAAAAAACTCTCTGACACCAATCAAGCCCACCAGAATACATGCGGCAGCAAGCCAATAGCCCCCCAAATATACTACAGCTAAAAGTGGCACCATACAGAGCCCTGAAATCACTCTTGTCTTCATAAATACTTACTTCCTTCCTCCGAATCTCCTATCGCGATTCTGGTATGCTTCGATAAGCCTCTCGTATTCTGCTGGCGAAAAATCCGGCCAGAATACATCGGTAAAGGCAAATTCGCTGTAGGCGCTTTGCCACAGCATGAAATTGGAAAGCCTCTCTTCTCCGCTAGTCCTTATAATCAAATCCGGATCAGGGATATTGCCGTTTTCGTCACCGGTATAAAGATATCTGCTGATTAGTTCCTCTGTAATTTCTGTTTCTTCGTCTAAAGCGCCTTTGCGTATGTCCTCATAAATACGTCTTACCGCTCTGACAATTTCTGCCCTGCTTCCATAGTTGAGGGCTATATTAAACTGAAGACCTGTATTGTTTGCCGTCGTCTCCAGTGATTTTTCAAGTCTTTCTACTGCAATTTTCGGAATAACACTGTAGTCTCCCAAAACCTTGACTTTCACATTATTTTCGTGAAGTTCGGAAAGTTCACTGTCCACGTATTTAACTAGAAGTTTGAAAATACCACCCACTTCTTCTTTAGAGCGCTTCCAGTTTTCTGTGGAAAAAGCATAAACCGTCAAATATTTTACTCCCAGTACAGAAGATGCTTTGACAATTTCTTTCATTGCCAGCATGCCTGCGTTGTGTCCTGCCAAACGAGGCAGCCCTTTCTTCTTTGCCCATCTGCCGTTTCCATCCATAATGATAGCAACGTGAGCCGGAATTCTGTTCTGATCTATCATGTTTCCCTCATAACTTGGGGGCTATCTCAATGTATGAAACAGCCCCGCATTTTATAAAATCTCTTTCATATTTTAGATCTCTAAAATTTCTTTGTCCTTTGCTGCCACAACCTCATCGATGTCTTTTACAGCCTTTTCGATGGTCTTCTGCACAATGTCCAGTTCTTTCTTCAGATCGTCCTCTGTCAGTTCTCCGTCTTTTTGCTGTTTCTTCAGGCTGTCGTTAGCTTCTCTTCTCAGATTTCTAACTGCAACTTTAGCATCTTCTCCCATTTTCTTGGTAGTCTTAGTCAGTTCTTTTCTTCTTTCTTCTGTCAGCTGCGGAATGGTCAGTCTGATACATTTTCCATCGTTAGACGGCGTAATACCGATTTCTGCCATATTGATTGCCTTTTCAATGTCACCGATGGACTTTGGATCAAAAGGTGCAATCATCAGGGTTCTTGGATCCGGTACAGAGATATTGGAAAGATTCTTAAGCGGTGTCGGGCTTCCGTAATAATCCACTGATACCTTATCTAATAATGCAGGGTTTGCTCTGCCTGCTCTGACTGTGTTCAAATCCTCTTTTAGAACTGCAATACTCTTTGCAATTCTTTCTTCTAAACTTTTACTCATTTGGTTCCTCCTATTTGATAATCGTGCCGATTTTTTCGCCATAAACTGCGCGCAGGACATTTCCCTCTTCAGAAATGCCGAACACATGAATGGCAATGTGATTGTCTTTGCACAAAGTTGCGGCTGTCAAATCCATGACTTTCAGGTCCTTCTCCAAAACTTCCATGTGGGTCAGTTCATCGTATTTAACCGCATCCGGATTGGTGTTCGGATCGTCCGAATACACTGCGTCCACATTCTTTGCCAGTAAAATTACATCCGCATCTATTTCCACAGCTCGAAGAGCTGCGGCTGTATCGGTGGAAAAGAACGGGTTTCCTGTTCCTGCACCGAAAATAACAATATCCTTGTGTTCCAGCTGACTGATTGCTTTTCTTCTGGCATATGGTTCAGCAATCTCTCTCATCTCAATTGCAGTCTGCACCTTAGCCTTGACGCCTACTGCAAGAAGTGCATCCTGCAGTGCTAAAGAGTTCATTACCGTCGCCAGCATACCCATATAATCTGCTGTTGCACGATCCATATCTTTGCTGGTTCTTCCTCTCCAGAAATTGCCTCCGCCCACAACGATGGCAACTTCCACGCCGAGATCATGGATTTCCTTGACTTGTCTTGCGACTTTCTGCGTCATCGCCTCATTGATTCCGAATTTGTCACTGCCGGCAAGCGCTTCTCCACTAATCTTCAGAAGAACACGTTTATATTTTGGTTCCATTCTATGCTCCTTTGATTTGTTTGCTCTGTGAGGTTATTCTAACATGACGACTCCTCTAAAAATAGAATCGCAAGTCATGCTTCAATGTTCTCTCAAGCGCCAAAATCTTCGATTTTGTTTGCGCTGTGAGGTTATTATAGCATGACGACTCCTTTAAGAATAAAATCGTTAGTCATGCTTCAATGATTCCTTCCTTGCGGCAACGCCGCTTTGAGATTATGGAATCATTATAACATATCTTTCCCTAAGGGTGAACAGATTTTTCGCTTTTATTGCCGACTTTTCCCATTAAATTTCTGTCGTCATACTTTATAGAGTTCCCACCTGCATTGTTCAATAATATATTTCAGCTGATAAATTTTTTCGATTCCGCAGATTTCTGACTGACAGGTGTAAATAAAAGCATGAATCCCCGCCAGCCTGCTTTCCTCCACACACTGAATCCGATCCACAGACACTGCGATTCGCTCGCCGGAATCCTCATAATACTTGAATTTGTACGGAACCGGCTTCTTGTGGTCTGCAAAGACTGCGACTACGTCTATAGGTTTTGCCACGATCTTCATAGCTTATATCCTCCCATCATCACATAATTTCCATCATTGACGCCGCCCTCCAAAGGCTTCATATCCGTATTGACAAAAGTCCCTCGATAAATGGCTGTTTGCCCAAATCGATCTCTAATCTGATCCACCACTGCATTTAAGTTCTCATCTTCTACAATCCGCTGCAAATCATAGATAGACAGCTGATACTCATCTTTGCGAACAAAAGCAGACAAATGAATGCCTATCTGGCGGATAGGTTCTCCTTTCCAGCACGCAGAAAACAGCTGACACAAGTAATCGTAAATGCCAGTGGTGTCGTCCAGAAAAAAAGACAGCTGCATCTGATGGCTATAACGAATAAATCCATTGGTCTTAACGCTGATTCCGATCAGCGACGCCTTGCACCGATGCCTTCGCAGCCTGCTTGTTACTCTGTCGGTCAGTGCCAGAATATAGTGCTGCGCCTCCTCTTTATCCGTCACATCATAGGGCAGTGTCATGCTGTTGCTGAGACCTTTCTGCAAAACCTGATCATTGGGCACTACTCTATCATGATCAATTCCATTGGCGTATTCCCAGATCAGCTGTCCATGGCTTTTCAAAAGGCTGCGCAAAAGTGCCTTATCGCTATGTGCCAGGTCTCCTATAGTATTGATATTAATCTTTCTGAGTTTCCGCACTGATGCCCTGCCTACCATAAACAGTTCACCTACAGGAAGAGGCCATAACTTCTCTTCAATTTCTTTGCGATTTAAAAGCGTGTGCACCTTGTCTGGCTTCTCTAATTCCCCTGCCATCTTCGCCAGTAATTTATTAGTACCCACTCCGACATTGACGGTGAATCCCAATTCTGTCCGAATCCGATCCCTTATGATAAAAGCGGTCTCTATCGCTTGTGCACAATTCCGATTGCCCCTGTCCAGTTCCACAAAGCACTCATCTACGCTGAAACGCTGTATCACTGGTGAATATTCCTGCAAAATACTGTACATGGCCTCACTGCACGCCAGATAAAGGTCATAGTCCGGAGGAAATACCTGCAGATTCGGACATTTGCGGAACGCCTCAAAAAGGCTCTCGCCAGTTTTAATCTGGTATTTTTTCGCTGCCATAGACTTCGCTAAAATAATGCCGTGACGATCTTTCGGGTCTCCTGCGATGACAGAAGGAATCTGTCTGATATCCTGTCCGTATCCTTGCTCCAAAAGCTTCACAGCGCTCCAGCTGAGATATGCTGAATTGGCATCCACATGTAAAATGGTCATCCCTTGCGCCTCCTTATTAAGAACGCATGTTCTTTTATGTGATTTCACTATATCACGTTCCTTGACTCCATGCAACAGGAAACTTTTCCCAAAATCTGCTTTCATGAGACCCCGCCTACTACTGTACTTTACGCAAACAAAAGCAGGATGCGCTCTAACGGTTATTTGCCGTCAAACCAACATCCTGCCTTATAAATTTGCCATTTCTAGTATTGCAGAAATCCTTTGCCGCCTTTGTACCTCAGTTCACATTCAGCAATTCTCCCCCCAGTCTGCAATTCCTCAAAATCATGGTTTGCTCTTTAAACTTCTACAATCGCCTCAATTTCTACCGGTGCATCCATAGGAAGCTGATTGGTTCCCACAGCAGTTCGTGCGTGTCTTCCCTTTTCACCAAAAACATCATAAAGAAGCTGCGAAGCAGCGTTTGCTACAAGATGCTGCTGCATAAAGCCTGTCTTGCTATTGACAAACACCTGGATTTTCGTAATGTTTTTCACCTTATCCAAATCTCCCAAATAGTCCTTCAGCGCTGCCATTAAATTGATAATGCATCTTCTCGCTGCCTCCTCAGCCTGTTCCATAGAAACAGTATCTCCTACCTTGCCGCTTACTAAAAGCTTTCCATCAACAAAAGGTACCTGTCCTGCAACAAATAGAGCATTTCCCAGTTGTTTTACCGGAATGTACATTGCACCTGGAGGAGACGCTAAGGGTAATTCTATTCCGAGTTCTTCAATTCTTTTTTCTGCAATCATTAAAATCACCTCATCTTTCATCATTGTCTTTACTAATTTGATTATACTCCGCAGGAGTTTGTTTGTCAATATTCAGTTGACAAACAGTCAATTAATTTCATGTCATCCTCTGCTGCATACGTCATCGATAGGATTCCCCTATCGGTTTTGCTTACAATTTGTCTTGCTGATTGCCACAAACCATGGTAGAATAATACTGGTTTTGTCAAAGACAAGCTAGCTTCAGGGAGGATTATCGCCAATGAGTCAAAACAAAGAAAATAAACAGACCAAAGAACAAATTTTAGATTTTATGACCCGTACCGCAGAAGGCCTTGCACAGATGTTTGGTCACTCCTGCGAAACACTGATTCACGACATGAGTATACCGGGTCACCCTATTATCGCTATTTATAACGGTCATGTCAGCGGAAGATCTGTAGGCTCTACTGCCGATATTTTCGGTGATGATATCATGGCAGAAGGACACCTGCAGACAGTAGGAACACGCACTGCTCAAGCAGAAGATACAGATACTGCGCCTTATCATTTTAAGCCGGAAACTGATATCATCAACTCCCTCGCGATTACCAAAAATGGGAGATATATCAAGTCTACGACTTTTAACTATGTGGGGGAAGACTATCACTATGCACTGGGTATTAATTTTGACTACACATCTTTAGGCAGCGCTATGGCTACCTTGGAAGGTCTCGTTGCCATCGGCAGCGATCTCAATGATGCCATCAAAGACTCCAGCAACAATCAACTGGAAGAAATCTTCAAAGACTGCCTGTCCATCGTTGGAAAAACGCCGCAGGCTATGAAAAAAAATGACCGTCTGCAGCTCATTGCCCTTTTAATACAGCGCAATGCTTTCAGCTTTCAGAAGTCAATTACATACGTTGCAGAGCAGCTGAACGTATCCCGTTATACAATCTATAAATACTGTCACGAAGTGGAAGAAACTCTTAAATAGTTCACTTAACACATTCACTAACTGACAGTTCCCTTAAAAACCGCAAAAGATACTCATACGCATCCCTGCCGCGAACAACAATCTCAACACCTCTGGCAGAATTAAAAACCAGAATCGAAAGTCCGCTTCCAATAGCGGTCTTTTTTATAATTTCAGCCGCTTCCATCGCGCTTATTCCTGTAACCGCTGCCTGAGCCTGTCCTGCACGCTCCTCTATAGCAATCAGCTGTGGAGCAGCCTCCTGCCACCGTATTGCATCATTCATCTTTTCCAAACCTCCTATCCGAAAAATAAAAGCGACATTGCTGCCGCTTTTATTCATACGATAATCTCATTTTATGTACACATTACTGTGCTGCTTTTCTAGCCTCAATCTCTTTTTTCAGCTCCGGCAGCTTCTTTTCAATTTTGTAGATATACAGCAGAAGCAGCCCCATGACTACATATACTGCAAGCTGTGCAGTGAACTGCAGATGGAAAAAGGCGCTAAGCACATTTGCCGGCTGGGTTGCAGCAGTTGGATCAAAGCCGACTGCATCCAGTACAAATCCGGCAACCGTAGTACCAAATGCCAATCCAATTTTTGTTCCAATACCATATGCGCTCATAATGACGCTGGTATTCTTGTGCCCTGTCTTCCATTCGCCATAGTCAACACAGTCCATAATACACTGCGGTACCACTGCGCTTACCATTACAGGCCCGAGAGACTGCACGGTGGTGATGACTATATAAAAAGTGACGCTAGGCACACCTGTAATAACTGCTGCAAGCAAGCTGAGAGCTGCCAGCGTACATCCAATTAAACCTGTACCTGCATTTCCGAATCGCTTATACAGCGGCACCAGAAGCAGAACCGGTACTAGTCCGACAATCGTGCTCGGTACAGAAGCATAGGACATGGCGTTAACATCTCCCAAATTGTAAGTACAGTAGTAGACCATGACAGCACCTCCAATGGAGGAAATCAGCATTTTCACCACCTGCATTGTCAGAACCGCCAAAGCAGGTCTGTTTTCTGCCAGTGCTTTTATCATCTGTCCCGCACTCGGCGCAGCTGATTTGACGTTGCCCTCCTCTTCATAGTCTTCATACTCATAGCCCTTTACTGTGCAAGTGCCGACATAACCAATAATTGCATACACAACCGCATAAATTGCAGCAAGTTTTGCAAAGGCTGTCGCTTCGCCGTAGCCTGCCAGCCAGCCGACAAGGGGCATTGTTACTGCCGGTACAACAGCGTTAAGGATGGTATTATACACGTTGTCATAGACATTCAGCTTTGCACGTTCTGCACCATTAGATGTCAGTTTTGGTCTGAGAGAATCCTTAGAAATACTGAAAACAGTCTGAGACATTCCCAATCCTATAAAGGATACTGCAGCCCATACGACCTTCATAGTATAAGATAAATCCGGCGCTGAATAGCAGAGCACCATGAAAATTCCTACCGGAATCAGCGCACAACGCATGAAGAAAATGCACTTATTCGGTCTCCTGCTCTTTTCTACAATAATTCCCACCATAGGGTCATTGATAAAGTCCCAAATACGGGCAATCATGATAATAAGTCCGGCTGCTGTTCCACTGATACCAAGAAAGTTTGTGAAAAACATCAGCAGAAAGTACATCTGGAGCAGCATCTGCAATGTTGCTGACACGTTGAGAAGCGGATACCCCATCAGTACTCTCATAGGCAATTTACGGTCGTTGTTGTTTGTTGACATTTTGCCAATCTCCTTTCAATTTTATGTCTATATTATACCATTTTGCGACAAATTGTCAATAATTTTTAAAACATTTTGTCAATTCGCTACAAGCTTCTGCCACTCTTTCTAAGGCTTCCCCAATCTGCACTCTCGAACTGGATAGATTCATTCTTGTCATCCTCTCACAGCCTTCTCCGTAAACTTCTCCTGTTTCCACCTCAAAAAGAGCCTCTCTCTCAAAGAAATCGTGGAGCTCTTTTCCTGAAATACCAAGAAACGACCAGTCAATCCAGCAGACGGTTGTTCCCTCCACAGGAAATACGTATGCCTGCGGCAGATGCTCTCGTAAAAATTCTTTTACCCAAACACCGTTTTTGTAAATATAATCTCTTACAGCCGTAAACCAGGCCTTTCCTTCCGGACAGTAGGCACCCAAAACGGAAGCATATTCAAAAGGTCCCAGACTTCCGTAATGATCCGCATATTTCTGCTCTTCGTAACGTGCACGAAGCTTTGCATCAGGAATAATCGCATGAGCATGATTGACGCCGGTGAAGTTAAAAGCCTTTCCCAGTGATGTGACAGTAATCGCATACGCCTGTCCTTCTTCAATGGAAGCATAAGGCTTAGCCTGATGTCCTTCAAAGGTCATCTCACCAAAAATCTCATCACAGATAACCGGCATCTGATACTTTGCTGACAGTGCCGCTACTTTCCGAAGGTCCTCTAGTGGCCAGACCTTGCCTATAGGATTATGTGCATTACAAAGCACCAAAAGCTTATTTTCGGGTGCCTGCATTTTAGATTCTAAATCCTTAAAATCCATCTGATACTGCCCATCTACAATTTTCAACGGATTATGTACCGTTTTCCGTTTCATTCGGGTCGCCGCCTGCTCATAGCGATAATAGACCGGCGTCTGTACAATAATCCCGTCGCCTTCTTTCGTTGTCATGCGGATAGCCGTGGCAACTGAAAAAATCGTTCCCAGCGCAGGCACAATCCATTCATCCGCAATTTCCCAGCTGCGCATCTCTTTATGCCACCACTTTACCGCATCCAGATACTGCTGTGTTGGAATCGTAAAGCCATAAATGCCTCGTTCCGCCGTTGCTTTTACTGCCTCCCTAATGCTGGGCGCTGTCGAAAAATCCATTTCGGCTGCCGAAAAGCTGGTAACACCCTGCTTACGCAGCACTTCCGGTCTAAAGCGTGCTTTCAAATTTTCCGTTCCCTCATAGGCTCCTGCTCTATCAAAATCGTACATCATTTAATCCTCTTTCTTGCGCCAAATCAGTGCCCCCTCAATAGCGCCTTTCTTTATATCCTCATAGCGTCCTTTTTCAAAAGAAAATCTGCCGTCAAACCACTGATCATCAGCAGCGATTACTTCAGTTCCTGCCATCACCCTTCTAAAGTGTTCAACTGCCTCTTCACCCAGTTCTTCTCCAATCAAAGCTTCCCAGTCTGAAACAGTTACCTTCTCTCCTGCTCTTCTTCGTTCCACAATTAGTAAAACCAAATCGTCTAAACTTCTCTTGCCGCCGGATTTCTTTCTGAGCAGATAATCCGTCTCCGCCAGATAGATAAAACCTCTCCCATAAGGAACACGCTGAATCCCGCTATCTTCCCACGCTTTCTCGTAAGCCTCTTCACAGGTCATTGACTGATGTGGGTTATTGTAATAATTGGTACACTTTTCCGTAATCCAGCCTGCCGCCTGCTCATAGCCTGCAATTCCACGGCGAAGAGGAATCATTACACTGTAAAACTCTGCGGTACCCTCACTATACCACGGTCCCTTCCCTGCCGGTTCGTCAAGAGCCGGCCAATTATGCACAATTTCATGGGCAAGGGTGTTAAGAGCCTCTTCCATAATCAGCGGCATTGTATCACTGTAACCAAACACGAATCCGCCGTCAAAAGCGGTTCCTCCATTAGAAATAGAAAACGGCTCTTTGCGGAAAAATACACTGTACGCTAAGTCTTCATCGCCGAAAAACTCGCACATTGCAGAAAGAAGTGTTGGCAGCTGCCTAGTAACTTTTTCCTGATCCGGTAAATTTTCATCCAGCCAGTAGATATTCCGCTTTCCGCTTTCATCACTGACTCTTTTGATTTTCCCTGTCAAATACAGTGAGAAAGTATAGTCCTGCGGCGTTCCGATATAATCAAAATTTCCGCAGCCTTTTATCGCTGCAACATCAGCATCCTCCGGCATTTTCGATTTATCCCAGATAAAATGAATGTGGTACTTTCCTTCCTCCACTGCTGCAAGAGATGTTACACCGGAAATCAATGCGCCATTTTTCTCCTGAATCGTATCAAAATATGGATGACATCTGTCCACGCCAGTCAAATCTCTAGGCAGAAAACGGTAAGAAAACCGTACATTACCTGCAGTTTCCCTTTTCACGCGCCATACTCGCTTGTCAAAACCAGTAACATCCTTTTCCACGGTTTCGCTAAGAGAAAGCGCTCCCTCATCGTCAAAGGCACAAAGACCTTCCTCTGTAAACTGTGCCCCCGGCACCCCCGCGACCATCTTCCATAAATCCGCCAGCTTATCGCCTGCAGCAAACTGCGGACTTTCCAAGGTCATCTCAACATCCGCATACTGAAAATCATATTCTTCACTCATATACGGTCTAAGCGTTATCCATAGCTGTTTTATAGTGTCCATCATGTCCTCCATCAAATTGTTTCTTGTATCATCTTTATTATATAGAATGAATTTCATTTCGTCAACTCTATATTGACAAAATGTTTATTTATTGCTATGATGAAGTCATATAAAGAAGGGAGATTATTATGATTTCATACATTTTAAAAGGCCGCCTTATCGACGGTATATCCGATACCCCTATAGAAAACGGACTCGTTGCCGTTGAAGGAAGCCGCATCGTCTATGCCGGTGCGGAAACCGATTTTGATGCTGCAGCTTTTGATACAGATAACAGCACAACTTTGCTTGATGCCGGAACTGGAACCATCCTGCCCGGCTTTATCGACTGTCATGCTCACCTTTTCGGCGATGAAAACGCCGGAAACTTTGCAGATGGCAAAATCTTTGGCGATCAATTGCTGGGCGCCGCTTATCAATGCGGTCTGCTTCTGGATGCCGGTTTTACTTCTCTGCGGGATATGTCCGAAAATGGTCTGTATCTTTCCCGTGCGGTGGAACGCGGCATTCTTCGCGGTCCTAAAATCATGCCCGGCGGAAAAATCCTGGGAATTACTTCCGGTCACGTGGATATGAATCCATCCTTATCAAAAGAAGAATTGAATCGCCTGGATCATACCTCCAGACTCGTCGATGGTCCGTGGGACTGTGTACAGGGAGTCAGAGAACAATTCCGCGCCGGGGCAAAATTCATTAAAATCTGCGCTACTGGAGGCGTTTCTTCTCCTACAGACCGTCTGGATGACGTTCAGTTTTCCCCGGAAGAACTAAAGGCAATTGCTGACGAAGCAAAACGCCATCACAGCTATGTCTGTGCCCACTGCACCGGATATGAAGGCACTTATCAAGCGCTGCTTTCCGGTATCACCTGCATAGAACACGGCGTGTACTTAACGCAGCGTGAAATTGATTTGATGAAAGAAATGGATGCCACTTTAGTCACCACCCTCGCTGTGTCTTTGGGTGTTGCCAATATTCCCGGGCTTCCTGAATGGATGGAGAAAAAGGTCAAAACCTGTGCAGCTGCAAATGTCAAAACTATTGAAATGGCACGCAAAGCTGGAATTCGTATTGCACTGGGAACTGATTTTTCCAACAGCCCAAACAGCCCTTATCTGGAGAACGGTAAAGAATTCGCTGCCATGTGCAGAGCTGGCATGACACCGATGGAAGCCATCAAAGCAGGTACATCAAATGCCGCACATCTCCTTTGCGAAGATGCCAGCACCGGTTGTCTAACGCCTGGAAAACTGGCTGATATCGTCATCGTAGATGGCAATCCTCTTTCCGATATCAGCTGTCTGACTCATGCCGACCACGTAAAAATGGTTATGGTAGATGGAGAAATGAAAAAAGACAATTTATAAAAACTTCACTACTATGTAATGGAAAAGGAGCGTCTCAAATGCTAACGCCATATAGGGAAGTAATTTGAAAATACCATTGAAATACAGTTTTATGGGCGTTACAAAAGAGAAAAGACAGCGTAGAAGGCAGAAATGTTTTTCACGCTGTCTTTTTTATGCCAAAAAATAAATCGCACATTCGTCATCTCGATAACCTCCTGTTACAACGTAGGTGTAAAGGAGGTCGAGCGTATACAAAAGCAAAATACCACTTGGCGATTGATGATTATGAGTACAGTATTATTATCGACAATCTGAACAATTTGAGAAGTAAACTCATTATCAAATTTGCTCACGCACCGATTAAGAAATTTAGAATTAAGATAACGGAGGTTTAAGTTTATAGAAAAGACAATATTTGAACAGATGGGCGGTACATACGAACAGCAAGGTGATTATCTTATTCCCTGCCTTACCTTACCATCCGAAGAAGAAAATAGACCTGTCAGTTTATGGGAACAACGGAACTGCCACTACCTAAAGCAAAATCATAGAGTAATATATATGAATTTGCTCACAAACGACAAGCTGAACAGTTATCTTGCCGATATTAACGAGCAAGCAGAAGATATGTTTCTTCGACTGATAAATCAGATGGTAGAATGTCAAGGTGTGATCGAACGGCTCAACTCGGATAATCAAATGAAGTGGGTTGCACGAATGAATAACATCCAAAGCAGAGCAACAGAAATCGTGAATCACGATATAATTTACAACTAACTTAGAACGGCGGCAAGAAGAAATCCTTGCCGCCGTTGTGTTAAGTTCAAATACACATTGTGAGAAGTTCTCAAAACCCATGCAATTTTAAAAAATAAATCTTGAAATACTACTTTTCTGAGCATCGCTGAGATTTTCAATTTTTTCGTTAAATTTAATTTCCATTTGATCAATGCTTTCAACACAAGGCTTCAACCATTCAATTTCTTCGAAAGAAAACCCATATCGTAACATCCATATCTCAGTCGAGTCTTCCGTTCCATATTTGATGTACTTTGCCAACCTCTCAGCACGATTGTCTTGATACGCAAGATAATACTGATGAAAAATCGCATAGAACAAATCACTCAGCTTAAATCCTATAAGTTTATCGAGGAAATCATATGTATCATAGACAATACGGTCGTAATCGACATCTTTACCCTTTGTTTCAGCACGGAATAAGGGGAAAGTACGCAATTCTTTATTCGGGATATCACTATAACCTGCAATGTAGCGAACTGTCAGGCTGTCAGCACGATCTTGTTGACCTGCTCGTGACCATAATCGCCGTTGGGCAACATTGGAAACATAAGCATATCTCTCTTGACAAATTTTACTAAATGTTTTGCCATGCACTTTCCAGATCATTATTTTGATGGCGGAATCAAAAACGAATTTTTCTGCTGCGGTTAGTTCTCGACCTAAATACTGCTTGTATAAACACTGAAAATCCTCATACACCTCTTTTGCTACTGTATTAGGCAACACAAAGCCTGCATCAGTAAACATCATATCCAACAATGTAGGGACTACCGTAGTAACACTATCTGACTTTAATTTCTCAAGATCTTTATTTGTAAGATTATACTCGTCAGAGAATTCCCCTGTTTTGATTGCTTCTTTGTACTCCTCATATTTCTTGTCCATTTTATCGTCTGTGGTATCTAATCGAGATTTTGACGAAAGAATATTTTTCTTGCGGTACACCTTTCGGAATCTACTCATTGCATTTGGTCGCAAAATGACGCTACCAAAATCAAATACAGGTTTGTTAGTAGAGCGACCGGCTCTACCAATCAGATTTTTAACAGAAAGTGTTTTACTTTCCTCGAAGCGGTCAAGATAAACCACATCGAATGGCATATTGATTCCTTGCTCCAGAGTAGAAGTAGCAAAACAGATTTTACAGAAGCCCTGCTGCGTAAAATGCTCTAATATCAAACGGGCTGTCAATGGCATTGAACCGTGATGAACAACAATCCCGCATCTCAGTTTTTCCAGCATATCAGAGTTATAAAATAACTTATCCGTTGTTGAAGCACCAATATACTCCTTTAGCTCATCTATCATTTTTATTGCAATAGGATCATTAATTGGTTGGCACATAGAAATATACTTCTGAAATTGACCATATATCTGCTTATTGTAAATGTGCGACTTTGGCACATAGATCAGTACACTACCACCCTTTTTCAGTGCGGACTCAATAGGATCAAAGTTTGCTTCTAGCTTGCGTTTTCCAAGCGTTGTAGGGTCACTACCAAAATGATAGAATTTTTGGCTTGTTGTGTCATGAGTATAAAAAATCTGTCCTACATTTTTTAATTCATAATTGCTGTATGTTGCCGTTGTATCAATGATTTCAATTCCATTTTTCTGCAATTGTGCTTCGGGATTTTCGACGAACGGATGTGCAAAAACGAATTTTGCGTCAGGAAAATACTTTAGTGCTCGCCTCACTATACTATCAAAATAGAGACCTCGCACCGAGTGTTCATCACTGAGCTGGGCTTCATCAAACAGAATCAAATCAATATTTAGCCAATCTTTATTTTTGAACAACTCTTTTGCACGCTCAGGTGTCAGTATGAAAATATTTCTGTGAATGTGTTTTGCATTAATCTTATCAACAAAAGTCAGGACATTTACAGTCTTTCTGTCTACAAGACTGTTCAATCGGTCATAGTACTCGTTAATGAGTGCTCTTGAAGGGACAATGACAACCACATCATTGGAACAATCAGTAATAAGATGTCGAAATACAAATGATTTCCCTGTACTTGTTGGTGCTGAAAAGCTGAAATACTGTAAATCTCGTATCTTCTTAAGAATATCTGCCTGCATTGGCGTATAGTCATTGCCAAATTCGTCTTTGAGTTGCTGATGATACATCTTAAAGACTGATCCTGTAAGGCTTTCAATTTTGGGTTGTTTGAAAAACAGCCCCATCGTGGCAATTATTTCTTGCTCGTCCTTCTTGAAAAACTCTGGTTGGAACAATTTAAAATATGAAACTATTTCTAAAACCACAGAGCTATTGGGACCGTTTTGATAAATCTCAGATTTGACATAGTCGATAATCTGCTCCAAATCTTCCCCTCTTCGGATTTTGGCAATGATATTGCCCTTTTCTAAAACAGTATTCATAAGTCCACCGCCACTAAAATGATTTCTTCGTATTGAAGTAACGATTGAAAGTCTGAACGTTTCTTAATATTAGCGATTATTCTGTCTGTACTGGTGGTTTTTGCTGAAAAAGCGGCAGAAAATCCCTTTCTTCCATCGGCTGCTCTTTGCAAAGCTGATGTTGTGCAAAACGGTTTTAATTCAGGAAGATCCTCAACATCTTTTCCATCTCTGACAAAATTGACAATTTGCGGCAATGCTGACGAATACGCTGTTGTAGTAGCAACATATTTCGCTTCACCGAAAATAACCGTATCCGTAATTTTATTCTGCGAATGAAAATCAAACCCAGGATTTCCAGAGCGCTTCTTACCAACAAGCTCATCAAGAGGAATATCTAAATAGTCCAGTTCAGAAACCATAGTTTCTCTAGCTAATTCAGACACCACATACTCGCCGGCGTCTTTGCTGATACTGTCATCAACGCATTTGTCAAACTTTTCTTTAATATCATCAATAGTTTTCTTTGCACGGGAGGCAAAGGCTTTCTGTTCAAAGTCTTGATCGAATTTACTGAGCCAAGACAAGTCCATGAGAGTACGCAAAATATCTGATAATGTTGCTGAAATATCTTCAGGATCTATTCTGAAAAATTGAACTTTTGCAGGAGAAAACTCAGTTAGCACCTTGTGGTCAGTTATCTTCAAGACTTTCACCTCACTTCAAAATATCACTCAGCACAACCCAGCTATCGCTGTTAATATCCTCGGAATAGCTGTCCATACAAATGCACAGTTCTTCACTTTTTTCATCATAGCGGACAATGCCACCCTTTAAGCCGTAGCGTTCCAAATAATCTTTCAGCACAGCGAATTTTTTCGGCGTGAAAATGTCAATATCTTGGCTATTGCCGCTACGGTCAAAGCCGCCCTTGGTCTCCACAATCCAAACTTCATCGTTTACGCTGATTATATAGTCAGGATAGAAATTCTTCTGCTTGTCCGAATTATCCGCATATACGATGGACAAATACTCATTGCCTTTATCACCATTTTTATATACCCATTCCACGGCATCGCACTTTTCGCAGAATTTCTCGAATTTGCGTTCCGAGGAAGAGCGGACTTCCGCAGAGGAAAGGTAGCCCTGATATACATTTTTCTTCATTTCCAACTGCGTTTTTGCTGTACCGTCGTAGGTAAACAGGCAAGATTGCGGAATATGGAACGACACCTTTGATACTTGGTTAATATCAAGAGTAAGCTGTTCAAGTTCCGCCGCCATCGCTTCACGCACCGTATGGCGTAGCAGATCGGCATTGTTGATAACAAATGCGTAGACCTCTCTCGGCTCCATTGCGAGGATTTTACGGCTGTATGTAAAATTGCGATCAAACAGCTTACGAATGATCGTATTCATATAGCTGTATTCCATTCCGATCTCCATACCGATTTTACCCACCTTCTGATGGTACATATGACCGTGATCGTGGGTATTCAGCTTTTCGGTAATGACGACCGTATTCATATCTGCCGAAGCAAAATCCAAGGTTGCAGTTTCACCCGAAAGGGTGTGACGCAGAATATCGGCGCTAAATTCAAAACCCGCCGCCTGCAAGCGTGTCTTGTTCTCCGCCTTATTCGAGCCGGTCTTGATGTTTTCCTCAAAATACTTTGCTACAGAGAGCAGAGCCTTTTTCGGATTGCGGTGATCTGTCACCATCGTTCTCTGTTCGGAGGTCAGGGTGATGCCTTTATACTCATTTTTAAGGAACAGGGTAGTTGCTTCCAAAGCTCCTTTGCCAAGGCTCAGCTTGACACCGGCGGTGAATTTTTCATCGAAAGTGTAAAGATAACAATTATCCAGCAAATCTTTACCGTAGTAGTGTGCCTCCGGCATACGGCGAATACGCCCAATGGTCTGAATTTCAAAGGTTTCATCCATATTGTCACGAAGCTTTACCAAGATGGAGGCTCTCGGACAGTCCCAGCCCGTGGCAACAGCCTGCTTGATAATAACAGCAACAGAGGGAGCATTGATTTCTTCAATGCCCTCCAAGTTTTCGTGCATATCAGAGAGCCACACCGCAAGCTGACCGTTTTCATAGGTTACGCCTTGCGTTTCAAACCATCGTTCCACATCGTCCTGCAATTTCTCCGATTTGTTTGGAATCTGCACCACGATCAAAGGATTGATGTCCTTTCCGGCGGAAAGAAACTCCGCACGGATTTTACGCTGCTTGGCATACGCCTGTTCCAACAGATAGTTGGTGGCGTTCTCCATTTCCACACGCTGTGGAAAATCCTCATTAATGATGAGCATTTTCTTGATAAGTCCCTCGGCAATAACATCCGCTTCAGGAATTTCTATGATTTCCGCATTTTTGATGCCTTTCGGCGTAGCGGAACAACGGATAATCTTGTCCGTATGAAAATACTGAATGATTTCATCCGCCTTTACCGTGTTGTTCTGATGGCTTTCGTCCACAATGACGATAAAATGCAAACCGGCGTTCAGAGCGTGCTCGATATGCTCCAAGAAGCTGGTGCGTTCGCTGTCTTTCAGGGCGTTGTTGCCCTTTTTCGTCAGCTTTTCCCAGTTGATGAAACAGTTATCGTTTTCTTCAAAGCCGCCCGTCATGACATCGGAAAGCAGCTTTGTCTGAGCAGCGTGGATATACTTATCCATCTTTTCCTTGCTCTGTTCCTCTAAATTGCCCTTGCCGGGAGTGAGCCATACAAACACGGTATTGCGATAGGACTGCACATATTGGTGCATAAAATAGGTGAGAATAATGGTTTTACCGCTGCCCGTAGGGCTTTTCAGGATAATGTCACGTACAGGCTTATCTATCGCCTCAAACAGCGATTTTACAGCCGATAACTGATATTTTTTTAGTTGCACAGTTACACCTCCTGCAAATCCCGATAATAGTAGTCGGGAATAATATTGATCTCAATGCCGTGATCAGCAAGGGACTGTTCCTGCTCCTCATCAGGTAGTAGATCATGCCCCATATACAGTTTACAACACTTGCCATAGGCTTCGATATTCGCCATAAACTCGTCAAGTTCTTCTTCGGTTAGTACAATACCAATTTCAGCATTTCCCGTGAAATTCACACCGTTTTCCAATTCCACCAGCTCACGGATATGCTTTAAAAGCACATCTGCGTATTCATAGTACAAGCGGTCTGAAATCGGAACATAGTCAACTTTATAATATTTAAGACTTGTAGCGTACCCCTCTTTGTCAATCACACGCTTAATACGTTCATAAGTGACATCTCGGCAAATATTACTCTCGTTACTCGTACAGAGAATAAAACGGCGATTGCTGTTTTCATGTTCTTCATTGTATTTTAAAACAGCATGTCCCGTTGTGCCACTACCCGCAAAGAAATCAAGAATTATACTGTCGCCAGAAGAAGCAATATCTAAAACTCGTTCAATTAATCGAATAGGTTTGGGATTGGTAAATACGCCTGCTTTACCAAATACAGTTTTCAAATCTCTGGTGCCTTCTTGTGTATCACCGACTTCCGTACGATACCAAAGTGTTTTACATACTGTTCCTTGTTGAACTTCAGACAAAAAAGTTTTAATTCGTGGTACATTGTTTCCTTTTTTTCCGAACCAAATACGATTATCGTTTTTAAGTTTTATATAGTTTTCTTCAGAAGTAACCCAACTCCTACTAGCAGCAGGCATAACTATGCGACCTGATGGCGTTTCAATAGGGTACATATATGCTTCAGAAGCAGTTTTGACTGTAAAATCACTGGATGTCCACGGCCCTCTTGGATCATTATCAGGGTTTGAATATCTGCTATCCATTTCTTCTGTTCTAGTCAGTAATTTGGGATGCCATTCTTCTTTGTTTTTTGCATATACAAGAATATGGTCATGGCTATCAGAAAGCCATTTTGCATCATTTTGAGGCGAAAATTTCTTTTCCCATACTACGTTAGCAACAAAATTTTGGTAGCCAAAAATCTCATCGCACAATATACGTAATGTTGCTACTTCGTTGTCATCCAAAGAGATAAAGACAACGCCATTTTTACAGAGCAAACTACGAGCGATAGTCATTCGTGGTTTCATAAAGGACAGCCATTTGGAGTGTCTGAAAGTATCATTTTTATCTACTAAGGTATCAGAATAAGTAAATCCTTCCTTTAATGTGTTATACGGCGGATCTATGTAGATAAGATCAATTTGACCTTTATGTGTCTTTTCCAGTAGATGCAATGAGGCAAGATTATCTCCCTCAATGAGAAAATTCATCTGTCCGCCATTGTCAATGAAAAAATCTTTATCCTCGGTTAGTACCGGCGTATGTGTATCCAACACCTCGTCAATTTCTTCACGGTGTTCCTCAAATACAAGACCGTATTTCTTGCCTTTCACATCTTTTTCAAGGTCGGAAAGGTAGGACAGAAGATTGCCCGTATTCTCGTCCTGTGGTGCAGCAGAAATAAATGTTCGGATTTCTTTGATTTTAGCAAGCAAATTTTCACGCTTTTGTTTTGATATATTCGTACTCATTTCTGCCCCTCCGTATTTTTCTGCTCCTTTGGCACAATATTAGCCATTGTATTTAACAGAGTATTATACGCTTGCTGTGATGCCGCTTGCTCTTGCCATTGCTTAATCATTCCATTTGGAACATATGGGTTTTGAATTGTTTCCCAAGTAACCTTATCTTTATATCCAAGAGATTTTGATATAGTTTCCAGCAATTTGTACTGTGCATTTTGGATTTTTTTAAGTTGTGCTGCGTCCGGGTTTTGAACGCAATACTTGTCATATAAATCTTTCCAAGCATCACGAACTGTTTTATCGTCTGCAAACACAATATCAATTATATTAAGACAATGTACGCTTTCCTGTGTCCATCCATATATTCGCGAGGTCATAAGTGTCTTAAAAATCTGCATTTTATCTTTTCTTATTTCTGCTCTGTTTTGTAAATACTGTCCAATCAAGACAGCAGCTATGGGAATTACAACTATTGCAATTAAATTCAATATATCTTTACATTCCATTTTTCTTTCTCCCTTATATCCACTCGCCATTAGTGGCAAACCATTTTTCAGTGAATTCTTTGTCTTCAACTGCTGCTGTAAATGGTTTTGCCAAGAAAGCCTTTATTGTTTTCAGTACGGTACTGTAGTCATCTGTTTTCGTATCGATTTTGCGGACAAAAGCTTTCCATTTCTTCTGCATTGCCACATCGTTATCAAAGCCCATAACCTGTTCAAATTGCTCCGCTGTAAAATTGTGTTCACGGTTCGAAAAGGTTTTTCTGAGTGCTTCGGTCAGCACATTACCATCAAAATCAAATTTATTTGCAAGATAATAAATATCGTAATAGTCTTTCATGCGGCTGGAAAATTCCATCAGGCTAAGGATTGCATCAATTTTCTCAGCAACAGTCGCTTCAATGGAATAAGTATTAACTGTGGGTGCAATAAAATCATCAAGCTGAGTGGGTATTTTTCGCCTTTCCTGCTTCGGCACGATAACATCGCCAACACCGAAATCAATGCCAAACGGTGCGCGTGTGTTTTTTATACGAGCAACTATTGATGCACCTATACCGGCATATTTCTTTGCAACGGCAATAGGTGCAACATCCTTTATCTCAAAGGTAACAAAATCATTGCCGGTATGAACTGCTATAATTTCTTCAAGGATACCTCTTAACTGCTCTGGTGTATTAGGTATTTGTCGAAGCAAAAAATCCACATCAACTGTCACTCGGCTATCAAAGTCAGTAAGAGAATAGAGGAACAAACCGCCTTTCAGCACGAGGTTTTCAGCATACTTGGACTTTTCCAAACGGCGCAAAAATTCCTCTTGGCAAAAGAGTTGTAAGCAGAGCTGATAGCTTCTGCCGCTTTCAGCAGCTTTGTTTTTGAGCCGTGCCAGCACGGACGCAGCTATATCAGCCATTAAGCAGCACCTCCATTACATTCATAACCTTTGTATAAAGCTTCATTTGCTTTGAGTATTTAGACAAATTTGCAAGATTCTTTTTTTCGTCAACAGCATAGGCGTTGACAGCCTTATTAAAAATTTCGTTGTCAAGTTTTGTGCGGTACTTAAAGCAATCGCATATTGTTCGCTCACGGTCATACACAGGCAATATTACACCGTTAAAATTGCTTGTGGACTTACCTATATCTAAAAATTCCTTTTGAATATAGTAAGCCTTCATCGGAAATTCTTCAATGTTCTTTACGGCACGGGACGCTGTTCTCGGCACAGCAATCGACCATGCACGGGGAGAAAAATCACTATATCCGTAGTGAAACAAAGCGGACTCCACACAAATAACTCCTTGCGGAAGAAGCTCCCGTATGAGCTGTTCTTCTGTAATACTTTTACTTTGGGGGAGCTGATAAAATCCTCTGCGAATTCTTTCAATGACTCCTTCTTTACAAAAAGCCGCTACCTCGTATTTATTTATCCCGTTAGCGACAAAATCTGAAGTTTTTGCAATGCCTCCGTTATTTTCAATTACCGTTTTTAAAATTTCTTTTTTACTCAAGCAGGCACCAACTTTCCTCATACAAAAATAAATAATGTATGCAATTATTATACCATACAGTTTTGAAAATAGCAACAACTATATGTAGACAATATTCCAAATTGAGAGGACGACTTTAAATCGGATAAGGTCAGCAATAAGCTGGTTACATTTGGATGTGATTACCCTTCTTCCAAGCCAAGGGAGAAGTCTGACTGTTTTCGGTCGGTACATACCATAAGATAGATATTCTCACGGAGAAAGAAATCCTTGCCACGATGGAAGAAATACGGAACAATCCGCAGGATTTCAAATTTGTAGCATAACAAAAGGATACGGTGTAACCCCTTTTACAGAGTTGCACCGTACCCTACATAAAAATATCCTTATCTGGCGACAGCAAATGAGGCGTTCCTTTTTTACCGGGTTATAGATATGTATCAAACCACTGCAGCATCTCATCGTAGTAATGCTGTTGCTGCTTAGGATGAGACGGCTGCTCATGCGCTACGTGCGGATAAAGCACCATCTTTACAGGAAGATCCGGGTGCAAATCCTTCACCGCCACAAAGAGCTGGTGAGCGCCTTCTACCGGTGTACGCAAATCATCAGTTCCATGGAGAATCAAAAGCGGCCTGTCAATACGCTCCGCATAGGCAACGGGAGATTCTTTCAGCTGGTTAACCATAAACTCTTCGAAGCTGTCATAATCCTTGCTGCACCCTTGCATGTCACTGCTGGCGTAGCTAATCATATTATTTGAAATACTCCGCTGTGTAACATAGGCTTTAAACCGCTTACTATGAGTTGCCATATAATTTACCATATAGCCGCCATAGCTTCCTCCTGTCACACCGATTCTTTCTGGATCAATCCAAGAAAACCTCTTGCAGGCTTCGTCCACAATCTGAAGACAGTCCTCATAAGCCCTGTTATCATAAGCCTTTTTAATATCTCCGTGATTCATGCCATAGCTTGAGCTTCCTCTCGGGTTGCAGTAAATCACCGCATAGCCTGCTCCTGCGAAGCACTGGTGCTCAATAGTAAAGCCGTAGGTATAAAACGGATGCGGTCCGCCATGTACATACAGAATCGCCGGATACTTTTTAGACGCATCCAGATTTTGAGGCGGCATGACCCACCCATGTACACGACTGTCTCCATCCAGTGTATCCACAAAGAACTCCTCCGGCTGACTGTAGTTCACTGCATCAAGTAACTCCTGGGCAGACTGAATACCGGTCTCAGTACATACGCCGGTTGCCAGTTCCAAAATCTGATATCTCTCCGGTACCGTCTCCTCACAAACCGCAATCAGAGCCTTGCCGTTCTGAATGGTTGAAATACCATGGACGACCTTCTTCCCGCTTTGTATTACGCGGGCTGCACCGCCATCAACCGGTACACCGTAAAGCCGGCACTGACCTTGCCAGCCTGCGTGGAAAAACGCTTCCTTTCCATCTTCACTGACCTGCAGCTTGTCAAAACCCCAACCGCAGAAAGCATTATACGGAAACTGTACGCACTGCAAGCAATCCTCGGAAGGTTCGAAAATACACTGATATCCGCTTCCATCTGTTGCGATTTTATAAAGGTACACATCCGGATAGGTTATTTCGTCTGATAGTTGTATATCATTTGGCATTTCCAAACAGCCTGCGATAATATATTTTCCGTCAGGTGTTGCCACCGGTCTAACCGGATTCGGGTAGGAAACCAGCCATAAATCCTGCGTTAAACGACTGATTTTGCCAACCTGTGCCGGTTCTTTTGCTTCAATCCGAAGAAGATCCATGCCCAGAAGCTGTTCTTTATCACGAAATCTACTGCTTCCACAAATTACAAAGCTTCCATCTGCCGACCAGTTATGGTGCATATAGTCAAAATCCCCGTCTGTAAGCTGTGTGGTCTTTCCCGTCTCAATCTCTGTCATGTAAAGATGCATATGACTATCCGGGGTATAAAATCCAATACCGTCAAATTTATACCCAAAATCCTCTATTACAATTGCCTCATCCTCATATTTGCGCTGCGGGCTGCTGCCTGCCGATGGAGAAGCAAACAAAATTCTGCTGCCGTCCGGTGACCAGATTGGCTCCATGACAGGCGTTTTCATAGAAGTAACCCGTCTAACTGCCTCAGTTTCTAAATCACAGATATGAATTTGACGTCCTGCTGCTGTAGAAGAAATAAACAGCAGCAATTTTCCATCGGGACTAAAAGCAGGGCTCCCCTCACCGCCTCCTCCGGCTGTAATCGTTTTTTCGGTCCCATCTGCCAGGTTTCTCAGTTTGACAGCTCCTTCTACCGCATATGCGATCAAGCTTTTTGATTCTAAATAATCCGCTCCGGTAAATCTCTGAAGCTCCAGACAATCTGCAAATTTAGAAGTTCTTTTACTCATGTTTCCCACCTCCGCACAAATATGTGGTAAACCAGTCTGTCATCTCCGAAAGATGCCTAATCTGATTATATAGTTTTCCAATTCTGTCTACGCCGTGATTTTCTGTCGGGAACATAACAAGACGCACCGGAATTCCAGGATTTCTATCCTTCATCGCAATAAAAAGCTGTTCTGCCTGCTCAAAGCTGCAGCGGTAATCTTTATAGCCGTGCAAAATCAGAAGCGGCACTTTCATGTTGTCGATATAGGTAATCGCATTCCCTCTTGCTCTATCCAAAAGCTCATCCAGCATTTTCATGCCTTCCCAGTTCGGTCTTGCTGAAATGAATCCCATATCACCTGTTCCGTAAGAAGTTGACGGATTAATCAGTGAACGCTGCGTTACTGCTGCTGCAAAATGGTTTGTTCTGCCAATAAATTTATTTGTCATATATCCGCCATAGCTGCCTCCGGTTACACCGATTCGCTTTTCATCGATGAAGCCCTTTTCGCAGGCTGCCTGCACCACAGCAATCAAGTCGTCCATGGCTTCCTTCGCCCAAGCGATTCCGCCTGCACAAAAAGCTCTGCCATAGCCGACGCTGCCCCTTGGATTTGCAAAAATTACCGCCATGCCGGCAGCTGCCAGAGCGTGAAACTCATGCCAGTATTCTGCTGTAAAGGTACATTCCGGACCGCCGTGAATATAAAGCACCGCCGGATATTTCTGTCCCTTTTCCTGATTTTCCGGGTGCATCACCCAGCCTTGCAAATCAGCCTTTCCGTCAAAGGATTTCACAGAAAGTTCCTCTGTCTTTGGCAGTTCATAATCAGAAAGCCAAGGATTCGCATCAGTTAGCCTGTGTGCCTCCTTAGTGCCTGCCAATTTGACGTAAGCTTCTGCCGGTCCTTCAAAATTTGCCATTAAATATACCAGACTTCCCTCCTTTGCTATCGCAAATTCGTGAATGCAGGTTTCTCCCGCTAAAATCAGTTCTACAGGTTCTTCAATTCTGTGTAAGTGCTTTCTGTACAAGCTTTCTCTTCCGCAGAAAGTTGACAAAAAGTACAGATAATCATCCTTCGCACAGTCAAAATAACTGCTGCTCTCTCCATATACTGAACGTCCCACAGGAAATCCATTGAGTCCATGGCAAAGTTGATCTTCTTCCTCCCCGATTACGGCTCTCGTTTTATTATCTTTCAGACTGTATGCATAAGGCAGTATGATGGTACTTCCATCTTCCAGCATCGGACAGACAGCGAACACAATTTCTTTGCCATCTTCTGAAAAAGCCGGACAAGTATCCGCATAAACTCCGATGTCATTTGTCAGCAGCTTTGGCTTCCCTCCCTGAATATCACAAAGGAATAGCTCCGCTTGCCGTCCCTTTGCACCTGTATGGGGATATCCATAGAAAGCGGCTGTACTGCCATCAGGTGAAATCTGTGGATACACATATTCCAATCCATCTACGGTCAAAAGTTCCTGCGCTCCGCTCTCAATATCCAGAACTGCAATCTTCGGCAGCTGACCTTTTCGCATGCCATACCATTCATCCATTTTGTAGGTCAAATCGGTGATTTCGTAAGGACTGTATTCCACTTCTTCTTTCCACGCAGTCTTCTCTTCATTTGACATGATGACAAACATGGACGCATCGTCAACCTCCTGCTGCCATAAATCAATTTCTAAAACAGCCTTTTTCCCATTTCTCGACAAGCTGTAACGATTGACTCCATGTCTTGCAGATGTCAGCATTTCACAACTTTGTGTTAAAATATTATACTGATATAACTGTCTCTCGCCGCTTGCATCAGACAAATAAAGCAGCGTATCGTCATCTAAAAACTGCGGCTGACTGCAGCTGCCTGCAAGCTGTAAAACCTGCGGAGCGCTGTCTTTCAAATCCGTCAGGTGGATTTGTCCGGAAAACAGCCCAGTTTCTTCATCCCCTTTATAATTGACCCAGGCAGCCAGGCTCCCCTGTGGATTTACTGCAATCCCTGATAGATAACGGATATATTTCATATCATCAGGTTGAAATTGTTTCTTCATAAAAATTCTCCTTGCATAGCGTCAATTCACTTTACTTATTGACACAATAATAGCATATTTTAAACATTTTGTCAATATAATTCCACCTTATTGTCACCTCAATCCAGGAAAATATCTAAAAATAGGGCTGTCCATTTCTGGCACAGCCCACTAGGAGGTAATTTATTTATTTTTACTTATAGCTTCTTCTCCAGATACCCATTTTTTCCGCCTGAGAAATCAGGTCTTGCCGAAAATCCGGATGCGCTACGGAAATCACTTTTTCTGCCCTTTCCCAAAGACTTGCGCCTGCCAGGTTAACCATTCCCTGTTCTGTCACCAGATAGTAAGCGTGACTGCGCGGGTCTGTCACTACATCGCCTGCGCCAAGAGATGGCACAATACGGGATTCCAACAGCCCTGTCTCCTTATTCACATAGGTCGACGCCATACAGAGAAATGCCTTTCCGCCCTTTGACAGGAATGCACCATACTGAAAATCCAACTGACCGCCGGTTCCGCTGATTTGACGAAAACCTGCCGTCTCAGCGCAGGTCTGTCCGAACAAATCCGTCGTAAGGCAGTTATTGATAGAGACCATATTATCCTGCTGTCCTATCACCTGAGGTAAATTGGTATAATCCACCGGATAGCTGGCAAGCCCCGGATTTTCAGCTGCCCACTGATACAGTTCTTTACTTCCCAGACAAAAGCTCCATACACCTTTACCCCGATTCAAATTCTTACATCGGTTAGTCAGTTTTCCGCACTTATAAAGATCCAGATATGCGTCGCACAGCATTTCCGTGTGCATGCCCAAATTCTTTACATCGGACTGCGCAATCAGTTTGCCCACCGCATTTGGCGTTCCGCCGATTCCCAGCTGCAGCACTGCGCCGTCACCGATTTCCTCACAAATATACGCTGCGATAGCGCTGTCCGTTTCTGTAGGCGCTGCTGCTTTCAGAACAGGAAACGGCTCGTGCTCGCCTTCTATAATATAATCCACCTGAGAAATATGGATACATTCCTTTTCGCCGCCGTAAACCCGCGGCAGATGCTCGTTGACTTCAACTACCACCGTCTTTGCCTTTTCCAAAATCGCATAAGCCGCTGAGTTGGTCAGTGAAAAGTTAAAGTACCCGTGTCTGTCCATCTGCGAAACCGTGATACACGCCACATCGACCTTCAGAAAATCTCTGTAATATTTGGGCTGACTGCTGTAGTTCATTGGAATATAACTGCACAGTCCCTGATCCGCATATTTTCGTTCCAGCCCGGAAAGATGCCAGCTGTGATAATAAAAGGTACTGCTGCAAGGATCTGCTTCCAGTGTTGCCAAAGGTTTCAGCAGCATGGCGCCGCGAATCTTTACATTCTGCAGTTCCTCCTTTCGCTCTGCCAGGGCTTCATCAAAGAGATATGGAATCTGAGAAATCATTCCATAGTCTACCCAGTCCCCGCTCTCCACCAAAAGAGCTGCGCTCTGCGCGCTAACTTTCTTTCTGCTGTACTCTGTCTGTAATAGCATTACTTATCCTCCCCGGCAAGTCTGACAAGCTCCTTATAGCGTGCTTTGGCGTCCTTCTCCGCCTGTGCAAAGAGACGCTCTGCGTTTTCAGGAAAAGCTTTATGTAAGGAGGCATAACGATTTTCCCCTTCCAAAAATTCTTGGTAGTTCAAGGAAGGTTCTTTGGAGTCCAGACAGAACTTGCCGGTTTCTTTGTGCGGATTGTATCTGTACAGGAACCAGTAGCCTGCATCTACCGCACGCTTCATTTCTTCCTGGGCTTTGTCCATACCTATTTTCAAGCCGTGATTAATGCACGGCGCATAGGCAATAACAATGGACGGACCGCAAAAGTGTTCCGCTTCGTCGATGGCTTTCATCAGCTGATTCGGATCTGCGCCCATAGCTACACTGGCAACATAGCAGTTGCCCTGAGACATCATCATCCGTCCTAAATCCTTCTTAGCAGATTTTTTGCCTGCACTCTGAAACTGGGCTACAGCGCCAAGAGGCGTCGCTTTGCTGCTCTGTCCGCCGGTATTGGAATAAACTTCCGTATCCACCACAAAGACATTGATATCTTCGCCCTGGGCGATCACATGATCCAGTCCGCCAAATCCTATATCGTAAGCCCAACCGTCGCCGCCGTACATCCAGACAGTTTTTCTCGCCAGCTGATCTTTCGCACCGATAATCTGTTCTTTTAAAACTCTGCTGCGGCCTGTCAGCTCTGCCGCCTCAAGGGCTCCCAGCAGTTCTTTCGCTGCATCCATAGAAGCGTCCACATCGTCAAAGGTATCAAGCCATGTCTGAATCGGCGCATCCAATGTGTTTTCCAGTTCCATGAGTTCGCTAATCCACATGCGCACCTTGTTTCTCTGCTGCTTCATAGACAGCAGCATGCCCAGCGCAAATTCCGCATTGTTTTCAAAGAGTGAATTACTCCATGCAGGACCTCTCCCTTCCGCATTTACCGTATATGGAACCGATGGCATTGCGGCGCCCCACGCCTGGGTACAACCTGTGCCGTTTGCCCAGTACATTCTGTCTCCGTAAAGCTGCGTCAAAAGCTTCGCATAAGGGGTTTCGCCGCAGCCCGCGCAGGCCCCGGAAAACTCGCACAGTGGCTGTTTAAACTGGCTTCCCTTGACGGTATTTTTTGCAAAACAATCCTTCTCCTTTATAGTAAGTCCGTATTCCCACTGCGGTGTTACAGCCATGTCAGCAGGCGCAGAACACATCTTCAAAGCCTCCCCTTTCTTCGGGCAGACGGAAACACAGCTTCCGCAGCCAGTGCAGTCCATATCGCTGATCTGCATGGAAAAATACATAGGCGCTTCGCCCTTTACACCCTTTGCTAAAGCAATCGCAAAGCCTTCCGGCGCAGCCTTTTTTTCATTTTCATCTAAAAGATATGGTCTGATAACACCGTGAGGGCATACGTAAGAGCAGCGGTTGCACTGGATACAGCTTGCGGCGTCCCAGAGAGGAATCTTTGCTGCAATACCGCGCTTTTCGTAAGCGGTCGTTCCCATAGGCATGGTGCCGTCCTCGTAGCCTTCGAAAGTAGATACCGGCAATGTGTCGCCCTTCTGCCCGTTGATTGGCATCAGAATTTCCCTGATAAATGACGGCAGCTTGGTCGCATCAACGGGAGTTTTCTCTGTACCGGCATTATCACTCAACTTTACAGCCTGTACGCACTGCATACCTGCATTGATGGCCTGCAGATTCTTCTGCACCACTGCTTCGCCCTTCTTCGCAAAGGATTTCCTTGCAGCTTCTTTCATCTGGTTCAGCGCCGCTTCCTCCGGCAAAATCTCCGCCAGCTTAAAGAATGCCGCCTGCAAAACCATGCTGATTCTGCTGCCAAGACCCAAACTTTCTGCAATACCGTTTGCGTCTATGATGTACACCCTTGCGCCCTTGTTCAGCAGAGTTTTCTTAACTTCCTTTGGTAGATTTTTATCGGTTTCCTCTACACTCCAACGTGTATTGAGAAGGAAAATGCCCCCCTCTTTCAACTCTGTCACGATGTCATACTTATCTAGAAAAGACTGATTGTGGCAGGCGATGAAATCCGCTGATTTCACCAGATAAGTGGACAGAATCGGCTCGTTTCCAAAGCGAAGATGGCTCTTGGTGATCCCAAAGGATTTTTTCGTATCATATTCAAAATACCCTTGGGCATACATCGGTGTATTTTGTCCGATAATTTTAATGGAATTCTTATTTGCACCTACCGTTCCATCACTGCCCAGCCCCCAGAATTTACACGCTTTCGTGCCTTTGTCTGCAATCTGAAAACTCTCGTCAACCGGAATGGAAAGTCCGGTCACGTCGTCCTCTATGCCCACAGTGAACTCTTTCGCAGGGCAATCTTTCACAAGATGGTCGAAGACCGCTTTTATCTGCGCCGGTGTTGTATCCTTAGAAGAAAGGCCGTAACGTCCGCCGCAAAGATACGGTTTCTGCTCTTCATTGGCAAAAGCACCGCAAACAGTTAAATACAGAGGTTCGCCCATAGCGCCCATTTCCTTGCAGCGGTCCAGCACAGCAATTTTTTTCACCGTCTTTGGCAGCGCCCTCAGAAAATATTCTACGGAAAACGGATTGAACAGATGAACCTGCAAATATCCGACTTTTTCACCGCAAAGATTCAGGGCTTCTACAGTTTCTCTCGCTGCGCCGCTGACGGAGCCCATAGCTATGATGACACGCTCTGCGTCCTTGGCGCCGTAATAGTTAAACAGATGATAGTCCTCTCCTGTGATTTTGTTGATTTCTGCCATATATTCCTCTACAATAGCAGTAACATTGTCATAGGCCTTGTTGTTGGCTTCACGGAACTGAAAGTATACGTCCGGATTTTGCACTGTGCAGCGCAGGGTCGGATGATCAGGGTTGAGGGCTTCTTTCCGGAACTGCGCCAGCGCTTTCCTGTCCAGCAGCCGGTCAAATTCTTCATAGGAAATTGCTCTGATTTTCTGGATTTCGTGGGAAGTTCTGAAGCCGTCAAAGAAGTGCATAAACGGCACTCTGCTTTTAATCGCTGCCAGATGGGCGATTCCCGCGAGATCCATGGTTTCCTGCACACTGCCCGATGACAGCTGGGCAAAACCTGTCTGTCTGCAGTTCATCACATCACTGTGGTCGCCAAAGATAGACATGGCGTGAGTCCCCACAGTACGTGAAGCGACGTGAAGCACGCCCGGCTGTCTGGTGCCGCTGATTCTGTGCAATGCCGGAATCATCAGCATTAACCCTTGGGAAGATGTAAAAGTCGTTGCAAGGGAACCTGCTTCCAGCGCCCCATGTACTGCGCCCGCTGCACCTGCTTCCGACTGCATTTCCACCAGGGTTACCGACTGCCCGAATAAATTCTTTTTTCCAAGGGCTGACCACTGGTCGGTCTTTTCCGCCATCGGTGAAGAGGGTGTAATCGGGTAAATGGCTGCAATTTCCGAAAAAGCGTAAGCCGCATAAGCTGCCGCCTCATTTCCGTCTGCTACCATGATGTACTGTTGTTTATCCATAGAAAAAATCCTCCTTAGAAGTATTGATTTCACACTTTTCTTCTATGGAGGATTTTACCATCATTCGAATTATTCATAAAACGGTAAAAAGTCATATTAAAAATTCTATTATAGAATATTTTGTTTTTCGTCTTCTTCATCGCAAAAGGTCTGCACATAGGCAAAGAGCTCCGCTTCAAAGGCTGCTGCCGCGGCAGTCGGTTTCTCTCCTTCGCTTTCCTTTTTCAAAAAGAACAATTCCCATGTATCGTCGCAATCCTGCAGCTGATAAATCTGCAGGCTGACATTGCGGCCAATAGAAGCTGCCATAGAGGGCGTACAAACAGCCCAGTAATCGGTTCCATCCAGAAACGGCACAATTCCCTGCACCGTGTTCAGTTCCAGTCTGCTTTCACTTTTACCGGAAAACCAGCTTTGCCGCCAGTGCTTCATACTGCGGAAATTACCACCGGTAAAACGGATTTCTTTCGCCGGATCCAGCTCCTCAGGTGAAATAGACATAATCTCACCTTCCTTTGGATTTTCGCAGTAGCGGATAATACAAAGCTTCTGCCTGCTGATACACTGCCGCTGTATTCCCGCCCGCTCCGACTCATAGGCTACAATTCCATAATCCAGCGTGCGGTTTTCAAGCATTTGATAAATCTGATCGGAATTGTAAATACTTGCCACGACGCGAATATCTGCATGGTCTTCCAAAAACTCCTTCAAAAAAGGCGCAATAAATCCGTAATAGGAGCTTTCACTGATTCCCAGCATAATGGTAGAAAGAGAAGAATTTTTCAGACTCTCCGTCTCCTCAAAGAGATTTTTCCACCGCTCAGCCACGGAAATAAACTGCTCCCCCTGTCTGGTCAGCAAAATCTCACGACGCCCCTTGGTTCTTCGAATCAGCGTGCAATTCAGTTCTTCCTCCAAGGCGGCAAGCCGCTTGCTCACAGTGGACTGAGAAAGATACAGCCGCTGGGCAGTCTTTGTGATATTTCTCGTACGTACTAAATCAAGAAATATTTCTATGGTTCTGTAGTTCATAGTCTGTCTTTCCAATCTAAATTTTCATTTCATGCGCTGTGGCTTTTCCAGTTCATTATACACCAGAAAGGCAATTTAGTTCAATCGACAAATCTGATTGTACAGTAATAAAAAACACCTTGCCATGTCATTCTTTCATGATATAATAGATTTAACAGGAGGTGAACATATGCCGCTATTTATATTAGGACTGGTCTTTGCGGTCGGTTTATTTATCTACTATATGGTTTCTACCAGCGGAAGTGGTCAGGACAATACGCCCAGCAAAGATCCCTACGAAAAAACGTCTCAAGCCTCTGACTTAAAAAAAGAAGGTAATGTCATTTTTCTTCCAACCGATATTGAAAAAGCCAAAAAAGAACATCGAAGGAAGCAATAAATATCGAAAAAATAAACCTCTGCCCGCATATACTGCTGCAGAGGTGTTTTTATGTCTAATTACAATCGTATCGAAAAATCTTTTTCAAAAGCGCTGCGTCTTTCTTACAATGTGCTTCCAAAGCTTGTCATCATGAGCGACTGCCACCGCGGCACAGGAACCTGGGCTGATAACTTTCTCAGAAACAGACCCATCTATACTGCTGCGTTAAAACACTACTATCAGGAGAATTTCACCTACATAGAACTTGGCGATGGTGATGAACTGTGGGAAAACCGCCGATTTGCCGACGTCTATAATACCCATCAGGAAATCTATCAGATTCTGCAAAAATTCCACGATGAGAGCCGTCTCTTCATGGTCTTTGGCAATCACGACCGAGTCAAAGAAAACGGCGCTTATCTGTGGCGGGGCCTTTCCGGTGCTATCCCCTTTTATGAATCCATCATCGTGGAAAGCCCCGGTATGCCTCCTCTTTGCATGTTTCACGGATATCAGGGCGATCATATGAACGATGAACTTTGGAAAATCACTCGCTGGCTGGTACGCTACCTGTGGCGTCCTTTAGAGCTTCGCGGTGTTAAAGACCCTACCAGTGCTGCAAAAAACTACACCAAAGTGCGTAAAATCGAAGAGAATTTCATCAACTACAGCTGTAGAAAGAAGTGCATTCTCATTGCAGGTCACACCCACAAACCTGCTCTAATGAAAACCGACTGCGGCATGTATTTTAACTGCGGAAGCTGTGTTCACCCTTCCGCCATCACCGCCATAGAAATTCAGAATCACACTGCAAGTCTGGTCAAATGGTCTGTCTGTGCAAACCCTGATATGGTGCTTTACGTCTGCCGGGAAACATTAAAAGAAGTGCACCTTTAATGCTGTGCACTTCTTACTTGGTTATCAAACTATCAGAAAATCAATCTGTCTTTCTTCCGGGTTTGCCGCCAGCACCTCTATGGTAACCCGGTCTCCCAGGGCATAAATATTGTGACTGAGTCTGCCGATAACCCGATATTTTCCCGGCTCGTAATCGTAATAATCATCACGCAGACTGTCAAGGCGCACCATACCCTCCACTGTATTAGGCAACTGCACATAAATGCCAAAATTAGTCACGCCGCTAATGACTCCTTCAAAGCTTTCTCCGATGTACTGCTGCATATACTGCGCTTTTTTCATCTTTGCAACTTCTCGCTCCAGACTCTGCGCTTTTCGCTCAGTCAGTGACGCAATTTCTGCCGTGACCTGCGAATCAGCCTTATATTTTTTCAGCTTCTGCTCATCTGCCCTGCCGCAAATAGAGTCTTTAATAATTCGGTGAATACAAAGATCTGGATATCTTCGAATCGGTGAAGTAAAATGACAGTAATACGGAAAGGACAATCCAAAATGTCCCTGACAGTCGGTGCTGTAAAATGCCTTTTTCATAGAACGCAGCATGACAGTGCTGACGATATTTTCGTAAGGCATGCCCTCCACTTTCTGTAGAATATCATTGAGAGCCTTCGGATGAATGTTGTCAGGATTTCCCGGCAGATTAATTCCAAAGCCAGCAAGGAAAGCTTTCAGCTCTACGATTTTGTCTGTGTCCGGTTTTTCGTGAACACGATAGACGAAAGGATATTCCATCCAGTAAAAATGCTCCGCTACAGTCTGATTGGCCGCCAGCATAAACTCCTCAATGAGTCTGTTGGCAGTGCGCCTCTCGGAAATCCCGATGGCCACCGGCACTTCCTCTTCATCCAGTTCTATTTCCGCCTCATCAAAATCAAAATCTAAGCTTCCCTTCTCCTTTCTCTTCTTTCTGAGAATTTCTGCAAGGCTTCCCATAGCAAGAAGGTCGTCATAAATATCCTCATATTTTTTAATCAACGCCTCATCTTCATGCTCCAAAATATCCGAAACATCATCATAGACCATTCTCGCCTTGGAACAAATAATGCTTTCAAATATCTCATAGTGCACTACGCTGCCGCTCTCATCAATTTCCATCTGACAGGTCAGGGTCAGTCTATCTTCGCCCTGATTCAGACTGCAGATTCCATTGGAAAGCACCTTAGGCAGCATGGGAACTACTCTGCTTAAAAGGTACACACTGTTGCCCCGTTTTAATGCCTCCCGATCAAGATGACCGTCCGCCGCCACGTAGTGACTGACATCAGCGATATGGACGCCTAAAAGATAATTGCCGCCGTCAGTAATCTCTATAGAAACACCATCGTCCAAATCCTTTGCCGACGCACCGTCTATGGTAATAATCGTTTTATCCCGCAGATCCCGTCTTCTTCTAATTTCCTCTGCAGTAATCTCCTCCCTGGACTTTGCCTTTGCCTCTGCATTGACCCTGCTTGGAAAAGTCTCATAGAGACCGCTTGCTCGAATCAGCGCTTTGATTTCGCCGCCTGTCTCTCCAAAGCGTGAAATAATCTCAGTGATTTTTCCTTCTGCACTGACATTTTTCTCAGGATACTTAGTAATCTTTGCAACTACCTTATCTCCATTCTGTGCACCTCGAAAATCCGATTTCTTTACAAAAACATCATCATTATTTCTCTTATCATCAGAAACCACGAATCCAAATCGCTTATTCTTTTGAAAAGTTCCTACAACTTCTGTATTGCCTCTCTCTAAAATTTTGTCTACAATGCCTTCTCTGCTTCTGGTTCTAAACTGTTCCGGCAGCAAATCAACAGAAACAGTATCGCCGTGCATGGCGCCGTACATATTGCTTCTGCCAACAAAAATATCTCCGCCCTCTTCCTGACGGACAAATCCAAATCCCGATTTTGTTTTTTCCAGTACACCGGTCAGTTTCTCAGTCCCCGGTGTATAAAACTGTTTCTTTCTTCTTTTTCTCATGGTTCTATTGTATATGAAAACTCTTCTCATTACCAGAACAAATTCAAAACGCAGGGAATTTCCCTGCGCTTTGCCCTTCACCTTTTCAGGCGAAATTCCTTTGGTTATTACTCGGCTGTCTTTGCATCGTTGTCACCGCTGCCGTCCCTGCCGTCTGTTCTTGCTTTATCGCCGCCGTCAGGATCTAAAGCGTCTTCAACATCATCTACCGCATCGGATGCGCCATCTTTCATATCATCGCCTAAATCCTCAACGTCATCTTTAACGTCATCGGCACCGTCCTTGACATCCTGTTCCATATTGTTAGTCGGGTTGTCAGAAACGTTGTCATTATTGTCGTCACTTCCGCAGCTGGTAAAGACTAGAACAGTCACCAGTAATAAAGCCATTAGAAAAAATCTGGTCTTTTTCATGTTGAAACTCCTTTCTTTTTTCTAAGGTTATTATCTGATGTTCTTCAAAAAATATGAAAGGTATTATTCGGAAACTATTTCAGTTCAATCAGCTAAGCAGTTTTTCCGGTGAAAACTTCTGTCGTTTCGGATCTACAACTAAAACTCTGCCATCCAGTTGTTTTAAAAGATCGTCAGCGCCGTGCTGCATTTTGAAATCCATTTCTTCCCTGTAAAGTGGAATAATCTGGTAAAAATTAACTTCCTCTCCCTCTGTCAGAGGACAAATGTACTCCTCTTCATCGAAGATAACCGGTGTAATCAGCATACTGCCACAGAGCTGCGTGCTTTCATCAAAGCCTTCTCCATTATCGATGGTATGCCCCCATCCCAGCCAGGCATCTTCCTGTATCGGCAATCTGGCAAGAACTTTGAGCAGTCTGATCGGCCAGTACCACTCTTCCTTCTCACTCTCAAGGTCCCAGTAAGGCGGAAGGCAAATGACAAGTTCCGCTCTCTGCAGCTTATACTCGGAAAGATCCTCCGGCACATTCATGCGATGCGCTCCCATTCCCATGGTCACCAGTGTATAAAAATTACGTTCCTCTGTAGGTGGAATCACACAGATATCCACGTGAATATCCGGTGAAACCAGCTCATGAAACACGCTTTCAAATTCCCCAAAAGTTTCTTCTATGTACGTTTCTATAATTTCCTCTTCTTCACTGCTGTATACTTCCGGATTCAGTTCCTCATCAAAGAGTCCGTTGCGCCTTAAAATCTGCTCCTTGCACTCCGTAATGAAAAAATCTACATCCTCATCAGAAGGATCCAGATGCAGAGATTCTTCAAAGCACATCAGTGCATCTTCGTATCTGCCGCTGAAAAAATATGCATAACCCAGTCTGTAATGCCAGAGCGGATCGTCCTTTCCCATATCGTAAACCATCTGCAAAAGATCGGCAGCCTTATCGTAGTCGCCTTCCTCGCCGCGGTTATTATAGGCTCGCGCCAGATAGCAAATTGTATCGTAATCGTGTTCAGCGCCTTCACTTTCCAGTATCTTTATAATCTCTTCATGGTTGTCTTCCTCATGAAGTCTGTTTAAAAGTTCCTTTTCCATCTGTCAAATCCTCCATACGTTCTTCCGTTGAGAAAGGCGCCTTACGCCCTTTTCAACAGAAGCAAAAAAAGCCGGTTATTTATATTATACTAAATTATAGCCGGATATACAATCTTTTCAACACAGGGAAAATCTTGAAGTTTCATCCGATATAGAAAATATATGTACAATGTGATAAAATAGTTTTAAGAAAAGGAGGCGGCTTCATGGATTCATATTTTTCTGTCAGTCACATTTCGACCGGCATTTATCATATTTACGAAAACAGCAATGTTTGCTGCACCCTTATCACGGGCACCAACGCTGCGCTGCTCATCGACACAGGCTATGGCTTTGAAGATCTGCCCGCCTTTCTGCGTACCATCACCGATCTGCCCCTTATCCTCGTCAACACCCACGGACATCTGGATCACACTGGCGGTAATTTTCGTTTCTCTGAAACCGCATTGATTCATCCTGCCGAGCTTTCTGTCTACGATCTATATCAGCATGACAAAGTCAGCATGCTTGCATTTTTAGAAAAACGCTATTCCGCAGGCAAAATAAAATATCCGTTTCCTAAAAATTTCAATCGCGAATTTTATCTGACCTATAAGCAGGTTCCATTCAGCTGCGCTGCAGATGGACACATTTTTGATCTGGGTAGCCGCATCTTAGAAACCTTTCTGCTGCCTGGACATTCCCTCGGCTCACTTTCCGTCTTCGACCACGAAAGCGGCACGCTGGTGGCAGGCGATACGATAGATAAAAGCCTTTGGATGATGTTTGACCACAGTGCGCCGCCGGAGGAACTTTCTGGTCGTCTGCAGCTTCTGAAAGACAAATTTCCTATCCGCAGAATCCTCGCCTCCCATGCCAAAACGCCTTATCCGCCGGAGATGCTGGACGCAGTGATTTCTGCCATCAGCCACCGCAATCCCGAAAAGGATTCCATCTTCGTTCATCCTCGCCACGGTTACAAAGCGCTGCACCACAAAGAACCAGTAACCGGTATTTCCGGTGTCAACGAAATTCATCTAGTGTATCCTTTTCCAAAAGAAAAATGAGGGGTTCCAAAAGCTTTTAAAGCTTCGGGAATCCCTCACAAATAAACCTGCTCGATTATTCCTCTTCAGAAACAGTTTCTTCAGCATCTAAAGTTTCCTTGATGCTCAGGCTGATTCTCTTTCTTTCTTTATCAATTTCCAGAATCTTTGCGTTAACATCCTGACCGATAGAAAGTTCGTCAGCAATGTTAGTCACTCTCTTGTGCGCAACTTCAGAAATATGTACCAGTCCATCAAGACCCGGCTCTAATTCGATGAATGCACCGTATTCCTTAATCTGTACAACTTTTCCGGAAACAACCTGTCCAATCTGATAGGTCTCGTCAATTACGGACCATGGTTCAGGAACAGTCTGCTTCAAACCTAAGGAAATCTTTCCTTTTTCTTCGTTCATAGCCAGAATCTTTACCTTAACAGTATCGCCAATCTGCAGAACTTCCTGCGGATGTTTCAGCTTGCCCCAGGAAATTTCGGAGATGTGAAGCAGTCCGTCGATTCCGCCCAGATCGATGAATGCACCGTAATCGGTAAATCTCATCACAGTACCTTCTACGATATCATCAACGTGCAATCCTTCCCAGATTGCAGCAATCTTCTGTTGTTTCTCTTCTGTAAGAACTATCTTGCGGGAGAATACAACTCTGCCTCTCTTCTGGTCAACTCTGCTTACTCTTACATCCATAGTCTGTCCAATAAATTCATCTGCGTTTTCTACAAACTTATCGGAAAGCTGGGAAAGCGGAATGAATCCGGTAACTTCCTTGTAAGCAGCGATTACACCGCCGTTAACCTGTCTTACGACTTTTACAGAAATAATTGATTTATTTTCAAGAGCTTCGTTAATCTCATTCCAGTGCTCATTTATCTCAAGCTTTTTCTTTGAAAGTAAGATTCCACCGTCGCCGTCATCAGTTTTGACAACCTTAGCCTGGATTTCATCGCCTTCTTTAAATAAATCTGTCAGCTTCTGTCCTTCCTCTAATGTTACTTCTTCCACAGGAAGAATTCCGTCCTTTTTACATCCCATGTTTACGATAACTTCTTTTTCAGTTACCTGATGTACTTTACCGTCAACGATTTCGCCAGTGCGTGGTAGTCTTAAAGACGCGTCGATTTCATCCATGAAATCTTCCATTGAAATTTTTTCGTTAGTGATCATTTCACTCATGTTAGCAATAACCTCCTTAATTACGCATTCAGGTGTTGATGCGCCTGCTGCAACTCCTATTCTATTACATTTTCGCAATTGTTTCAATGGTAAATCTCGAATATTTTCAATAAAAAAGGAATTTTTGCACTTTTTTTTGGAAATTTCGTATAACTTTCCCGTATTGGAGCTATTTTTGCCTCCAATGATAACCATAGCGTCGACTTTTTCTGCCAAATTTTTACAGGATTCTTGTCGTTCTTTTGTCGCATTACAGATAGTATTGTAAATTTCTGTAAGAATATGTTTCTCTTCAAAGACCGCAACGATATCGTCCAGCAGTTTTTTTTGAATGGTGGTCTGGCAGACAAGAAAAACTTTTTCACATGTCACTGCCTCAGCTTCCTCCCTGCTTCCCACGATAATTCCCTGCCCTGCGCACCAGCCGTTAATTCCGATGACTTCCGGGTGATGTTTATCGCCAACGATGACGATATTTTTTCCCTCCTGCCATGCACCGTGAACCAGCTGATGAATTTTTTCCACAAAAGGGCAAGTGGCATTGACAACAGTCAGTTTTCTCCTTTTGGATTCATCAAAAAATGCCTTGGTCTCGCCATGGGAGCGAACGATGACAATATCGCCCGGTTCCGCTTCTTCTGGGCTTTCTATGATGCCTACACCTCTCGCCTTTAAATCGTCTGTCACAAAACGATTATGAATCAAAGGTCCGCAGGTATAAATCTTTCTTTTTTTCTCTAATTTCTCATTGAGATGAATCTGTTCTTCTGTTTTTTCAATGGCTTGCCGCACGCCGAAACAAAAGCCGGAGTGTTCAGCCCTTATGATTTCTGCCATATTTTTCTTCCAGTCCTTCTAAAAATTTCTTAAAAGAGGCTTCCGATCCGTTCGCTGTCGGTCTGTAGTATTTAACCCCTTCCTCATACAAATTATCCGGCAGGTACTGCTGCTGCACGTATCCTCCAAAATTGTGAGGGTAAAGATAATCCTTCCCAATTTCCTTATCCTTTGCCCCCTGATAATGACTGTCCTGCAAATGAAGGGGTACATCGTCAATATTTCTGCTTCTGATATCTGCTATAGCCTCAAAATACGCCATGCTGGCAGCATTCGATTTCGGTGCTGAGGCAAGCATAATCACTGCTTGCGCCAGATTGATAGCCGCTTCCGGATAGCCCACCATCAGCGCCGCCTGCATGCAGGAAGTGACGATGGATATCGCCGAAGGATACGCCATGCCGATATCTTCACTGGCGATGACAAGCAACCGCCTTCCGATCATCTGAATATCTGCACCACCGTCAACCAATCTTGCAAAATAGTGAATTGCCGCATCCGGATCGCTGCCCCTGATGGACTTTTGCAGCGCTGAAAGCAGATTGTACCGGTCATCCCCTTTACTGTAAAAGCCAATCTTTCTCTGCATGGCTTCCGCCACCATTTCCTTGGTGATTTTCTTGGACAAATCCAGATTGTCCACAATAAAGCCCAACGTATCCAAAGAAACTCTGCCGTCTCCTCCTGCTAAGTCCGCCAGAATATCCAGGGCTTCTTCGTCATACTGGATATGCAGATTTCCAAAGCCTTTTTCCGTATCAGTCAGCGCCCGCAGCAGCATTTTCTTAATTTGCGGCGCCTCAAGACGCTTAAACTCATAGACATTGCGCACCCTGCTGAGTACTGCATTGTTGATAGCAAAATATGGATTCTCCGTAGTGCTGCCAATAAATTTAAGCACACCGTCTTCCAGCGCTTTCAAAAGAGAGTCCTGCTGCAGTTTATTCCACCTGTGAAACTCGTCGATATACACGTAAGTTGTCCGTTTCTCCAGTCCAAAAAAACGCAGTCTTGCACCTTCAATCAGTTCTTTCAGTTCCTTAGTTCCTGTGGTCGACGCATTGATTTCTGTAAAGCTGCTGTCCATTTCATTTGCGATGATTCTAGCCAGTGTAGTCTTACCCGTTCCCGACGGTCCATGGAAAATCGCCGAATCAAAAGTCTTATTTTTTATTGCATTGTAAAGAAGTGAGCCCGGATATAGAAAGTGTTCTTGTCCTACAAAATCCTGCAATTTGTCCGGTCTCATTCGGGTCGATAATGGTATCATAGTATTCCTTTCAAGTGGTTGGATTGGCTGTTTGCTCTTATCAAATTCATCATGACAGCTGGGTAATAAAAATCCCCTTCGCATAGGACGATTCAGTATCCTTCAAAAGAGCCAGCGCCTCTTTCTTTGTCCCCCTCTCAGAGCTGATGACCTTAAACTGACCGTCCGATTCCATAATCTCCGTATCGATGTCTTCAGTTTTCAATTTTCCTGCTAGTTCCTCGGCACCCGATTTACTGCTGAAAACACCATACTGCAATGTGTATTCGCCCTCTGCGTCAGCTTTTTCTGCATCATTTTTGTCTTTCTGTTCTTCGCCTTCATCGCTGCTCTCTTCGCTGCCATCTTTCTCATCGTCGCTGTGAAAGACATCTAGCAGATTGGACGGAAAATCCAGTTTCAAAACCTCCGTATCATAGCCTAAAAGCGGCGCAATAATAAACCTTGCCGTCATATATCCGCAAACTACTGCCACTAACATTATACCAACAATTCCTAAAAGATTCACCCCTGAATTTTTTCTTTGACGATGGTATCTTCTGATTTTTCTCTTATTCACTTTTTCCTGCCTCCTCGTGGATATGATTATTACATCATATGCGGCAAAGGAAAAAGTAGACATCTCCTTTTTGAAGAAATCAATCAGATGCGCAAAGAAAATTTAATACTGTATGTTCCTATATTTAATTCCAGATTTTTCATATTATAGAGAACCAAAGACAGCGCCAACACGCAAGCCAATCCATCAGCAAGAGGCCCCGCGTATAGAACTCCATTAAGACCTAATTAAAGCTGAGAATCGGCGTACAGCCATGCGCCAGCCCGACAGTAAAAGCAACTATAATACTATTAAGTTTTATTACAACCCCGGATACTGCCAACGGAATATCTTCTCCATAAACAGAAAGCGCACCGTAATGTGTTAATGTATTATTCATCACAATATTAACAAGCATCATAACAATCTGATTGATAAAATGAGAAACACCAAGCTTTGCAATGTCTTGCATGTACTTTGCGCTTAATCCCAGCATATTGCGTCTGATCCTAAAACTTTTTCTTGGAAAAAACAATAATCTCTAAAAACTCCAATTGGTTTTTCCTAAAGTGGTACATGTACCATATTTTTTTTGGTACATTGACACCACTAAAAAGTGCGTTCTTCTGCGACTGTATAATGTAAAAAGCCTGCCTGGTGCAATTCCAGACAGGCTTTTACTGTGCTGTGGTCCTACTGTATGCCGCACAGATATACTTCTCTGCGCAAATTTTCCAGATGATGCAGCTGCGCTTTGTAACCGTACTCGTCGGATGCCAGAAACTCTGCCGCGCTGTCGATATAACCTTCCCCAGAGGGGGCACCTTTTTCTCGAAGCATCCTCATAAGAGCCGCCAGCTTCTTTGAAAAATCCGTACCTGCGCCGACTTCTTTTCGGTAAATCATCTTGATTCGGTCGAACCCTTTGTCCACAAAGATACAGTCCACATTTACCGCAAAATTCTCGGAAAAAATACCATGTTTTTCGCACTGATAGACACCGTGAAGGAGACTGATTGCCACAGAAAAGATTTCCTCAGTAGACAGCTCTAAAACAGAGCTGAGCGGTCTAAAGCCTTCGGTTTTATACATGCAGGTCAAAGTGCCGTCCTCTTCCACAAAGCCAGCTGGCAGAAAGAGGTCACAAAGACCTAAGGATAAAAGCTCCACGATGTAATCTGGAATTTCCTCTTTGGCATATTGCGCTGTCAAATAGCTATTCATTTTACTTACCTCCACATTTAGAACAAGGTGTGTACCCCTGCTGCACTGCCTTTCCTTTCTCAATTTCCACGTAGTACCGCGATACAATCCTGCAATCCGCCAGATGATATACTCTGCCATTTTCCGTAAAACAGAATACCGGGCTGCCGATTTGGGCAAAACTGGCATTACATAATGAACATGGCGTATACCCTTTTTTTGTATCCTGCGACAGATACACCATCTTGCAGTTTGCTTTGATGTAGGTGCAGTGCTTTCCGTGGTATTTCATGCCCCACTCGGGAAAAATATATACGATTGTGTCATCATTTTCGGCACCTGCATCCGGCGGCTTTTTGTGCAGTTTTCCGGTAAAGGCTCTCGCCGTAAGACTGCAGTCAAAACGAATCGAGTCAAAAACTCCTGCCGGACTGTTCTCTGAAAAAGTGGCACGCAAATCAAGGTGCAGCAAATCCTCTATACCGGCTTCTTTGTACAAATATCTGTAAAATACTACCTGACAGGAATCCATTCTGAGATTTTCCTCGCTGCTTCTGCTTTTTATCAGAATCGGCAGCGCGGCGGGATTTTTGCGAAAAATGGTCTTTACAGATTCCATGCGCATTTCATCTGCTGCAGAAAATACCAGATTTTCACAAGACGCAAAGATCGGCACCAGGGACATCAGTGCTACTGTCGCTGCAATAAAAATTGGCATGACGATGGCTGCTTCCACGATGTAACTGCCTCGGCGTAAATTCCTACTTCTTTTCCTCTCTCTCATAAGATCTCTCTGTTTCATAATCCTTTCCATTGACTGTCATCACAAAGGATAGTCCTGCGTTGTACTCCCGAAGGAGAAATCCTTCGTAATAAAACCGTCTCATATTTATCTGAATCAAGTCCATCACCCGAAGCATTCTTACCTGTGAATCCATGGTGTAGGTAAATAATCGCAGGTAGTCTGCATAGGTCTCGCCCACATCTGAGCCAGTATCGATATAACCCTCTGACTGATTTTCAATAACAGACTTAATGTCTACTGCGAAGGTCTGCTCCGACTTTACTACCGGCACTCTCTTCCCATGGATTAGCAGCTGATAATCGTTATAACTTTCCGCAAGCGCCCAAGCTGAAAGCAAGGCTTTTTGTGTCACCAACGCCGCCGGACCCGGCGTCAAAATCTCCGCTGCCAAAAGAGCCTCATTGCTCTTTACAGGGTCTTTGAGCAGATAGGCAAGATTCATCATCTCTCGAAGCGCCACAATTCTTCTCTTTAATGTGCTTTTGTTTGCGCTGTCACTCTTCTTCCCGCAGATGATGTATTCGATTTCCCCGGAAAAATAGGTCTCCCCTAGGTCTTTGTCGTCAGAAGCATCTTTAAAATAGGCGAAAATATACTGATTAATCCACCAGTTTTTTCCGGTCTTTTCCAGCGCCGTTCCGATAGATGAAGCCCCTTCTAAAAGATTTTTCACCGCTGAAAGTGAGTATCCTTTTTTGGATCCTTCTGAAGGTAAATCATCAAAGATGACTGACGCAGCCGCAGGTCCCGTATAACCGAGAACCGGTGTAATCGTTTTCTCAGGCTTTTGAAACTTCTCCGTAAAAGCCAGCTTTCCCGCCGCTTCAAGCTGCTTCTCCATCACACCTGTATTGATTAGACAGTAGTCGTACAAACTGCAGTTTTTGATCTGATAGTCTATGTATTTTTTTCGGTCAAAAGAATCCTTTGCATAGAAAGTAAGTTTCTCCTTTATCTCCGCTGGATAGCCATAAAACCCAAAAATTTGGTATCTCTTCTGCAGGTTCAAATCGTACTCCGCCAGCACTGAATCCGCCCAAAGGCTGCAAAGCGCCTTGGTACTTCCTGCTACCGCTTTCTCCTTGGATACCCCCGTAAAGGTAAAGATCATCATGACCAGAGATACAAAAAACACACAGATAAAAACTGTAACTGAGCCTCTTTTATTGCTGAACATCAATACCTGCCGCCTCCCCCAATCTGATGATCTGCGAAGGATATACTGCGTAAATCCTGCCAAAAATATCATTTTCCATCACAATACTGCTCACGCCTCTCAGCTGTTTCGATACTGAGTCCCTATCCTCCAGCTTTTTATATACAGCACGGCTTTCAGCAGCTTCTTCTTGCAATCTCTCGTGAAGATTCAGCTGGCAGTCGAGGCAGGCATAGTAGTAAACAATCAGCAAAATGAGACTGCAAATCACCAGAATCAGCAGCGGAATCACTATGGTAGCCTCTACCATATCACTGCCCCGCCTGCTTCTCATCATCCGTTGAGTCCTTTAAAGGTATTATTGACAAAGGTGGTAATCTCCGTCTTAAAAATTAGTCCCAGCGCCACAGCAAGCGCAATTAAAATCGCCACCTGTACCAGTTCCATTCCTTTTTTGTTTTTTAATATTCTCATTATATGTACACTCCTTCCTTCATTTTCTTTCTTTTTAACTTTATTACATCTGCAGCATTGCAGGCGCCGCCGTAATCAGAATCAGCACTAGCAACAGAATCGCCAGAGGAAATGCCATCTTGGTTTCCGCTGCTCTGCCGCGCTCCTCTGCCAGCTTTTTTCTCTGCTCCCAGAGCAAATCTCGCTCGCTTTCCAGCTTGTCCGACAGGTCCACACCCTTAAACTGATTGTCTGTAATGATGTTAATCATACGTGAGAACTCTCTGACTTGCAGCTTCTTTCCAAACTGCCCCATGACAGTAACTAAACTGCTTCCCGTTTCTAAAGATGCGGCCTTAATTCGGCAAATTAGATCTCCCATCGGACTTTCCCGCTGTCCTGCCGCATACCCGTCTGCAATCCTTGCAAACGCATCATTAAAAATCAACCCGCTGTTTAAAAGCAGTAAAAGCTGATTATTAAAACCAGGCAATTCCCTGCGAATACCGTCGGTTATACGCTTTTGCGCAGCCTTTTCCTTCTCCTTCTGATTTCGGTAAAGAGCAAATAATGCCAGCGGAAAGAGCAGCAGACTGAGCAGAAATTGAGGACTTCGGTTTTTCGACCAGATGATTCTCGTTCCATCGTCAAGTTTTGCAGGCAGTGCAATGAGTTCCCCCTCTTCCTCTTCCAGTTTTTCTGAAAGCGCCTGAAGCTCCGATTTTAGAACCTCCTCCTTAGATGTTTTCTTCTGCGTCGCCTTTGCAGCAGGCTTTTCATCCGTAAAAGATAAAAGCACCTCAATCCTTGTACGCACGCCGTTCTTTTCTCCTTCGATGACAACAGGCACAGACTGTCCGCTCTGTCTGTCAGAAATGCGGAGCGCCGTCAGCTGACCGTTTTTCCCAGTCACATAATATCCTGCTTGTCTTACTTCGATAATCACCTGAAAAGTCAGAAGAAAAACGACTGCTGAAAATAACAGTACCACAAGCTTTCTATTTTCTATGCAAAAGACAGCAATAGGCAGTTTCTCTATCTTTTCTCTATACTTCAATGGCTGTAATCCTTTCTATCATCACGTAAGCTAACACCGTCGCAAGAAGCGCCAGACTCATCAAAATTTTGCCCGCCAAGGACTCATACATCACTGCCAGATAATCGGGCGAAGTCAGCTGCAGAAACAATACGATAAAAATCGGCATTGCTGTAATCAGTCGGCCTTCCAGCTTTTTCTGAGATATCATAGTTTTAATCTCTGTTTCTATAGCAATTTTGTCACCGATAACAGCAGCTGCCCTGTTGACTGCAAGAACCAGATTCCCGCCCGTCTCTCTGACCGCACGAAAAACCTGCGTAAAGTCCTCGATATCCGAAATTCCGCTGCGAGAAGCAAAGTCCTCCCAGACAGAAATATCTGTTGCCCCAGTTTCCTTCATCTTTCTCAGCATATAGAGCAGCTCACAAACAATCAGAGCCTGTTCTCCATAAATTTCCGAAAGATTAGAAACTGCTTCTTCAATCGCCTCTTCCATGTGTCTGCCCGCAGCAAAGGAAGATGACAAACTGAACAGCAAATCCCGAAACTGCCCTAAAAGCTGTTTCTTTCTGCGCGCCGCCTGATACCCGCAGTAAACAGACAGCAATTTGGGATAGAAAAAAGGAAATAAAATGCCCCACAGTAAGGTTCCATAAAATATGTAACCACAGAAAATCCATGCGAATGCAAAGCCTAAGGCTACTGCCACTTTTTCCCTTGAGGTTGCCTGATAAATTTTGTAGTCGTAAATCATAAAGTCCTGCCTCTAAGACGCAGCTTGGACTGACTGACAAGAGGATTTCCAGTAGCACTAAGCTGCCTTTCATCGCTTAGTAAAAAGAGTGGGTTTAAAACATATTTGCCATGCTCAAAATCCACCAGTTCCTGCACCTCAAGCACCCTCCTGTCGCCGCCTGGAAGCCTTCCCAAGTGAATCATAATGTCTATGCCTTCCACAATCTGCGCTCTGATAGCATCTATGGGAATCTGCACACCCATCAAATACATGGATTCAAGCCTTCGCAGCATGCCGGAAACCGAATTGCCGTGACCTGTAGCCAGACAGCCGTCATGCCCTGTGTTCATGGCATTCATCATGTCCGCCACTTCCTTGCCTCTGACTTCTCCTACGATAATCCGATCGGGTCTCATTCGCAGACTGGTCTTAATCAGCATGTCCATAGAAATCATACCCTGACCTAAAGCATTGGCATTGCGGCATTCCATCTGCACCAGATTCGCGATGTGATTCATGGCTAGTTCCGTGGAATCCTCAATGACGATGACCCGCTCCTGTACCGGAATAAAATCGGACAAGGCGTTGAGAAATGTTGTCTTTCCTGAAGAAGTCCCACCGCTGACGAAGATGTTATAGCCGCAGGCAACCAGTGTTTTCAGATATTCCGCGCATTCTGCAGTCAAAGTGCCGCTTTTTACCATCTGTTCCATGGTGATTCTCTCTCTGGCAAATTTTCTGATGGTGAGAACAGGGCCTCCTGCCGCGACATTTTTATAGACTGCATTGACTCTGCTGCCGCCGGGCAACCTCGCGTCCAAAATCGGGTGCATTTCATTGATTTCTCGATGCACACCCGCCGCAATATTTCTGATGATTTCCTCCAGCTCCTCCGTAGAATCAAAATGCTCATCGGTACAAACCATATCTCCGCCGGTTTCCAAAAAGAATCGATCCTTTCCGTTAATCATAATTTCATTGATTGATGCATCTTCTATGTACTCTTCCAAAATCCCCAGCTTGCTTCTGGTCCTCGCATAAAGGGTCCTGATGACAGCGTGAAGTTCTGAAAGTTCTATTTCCTCTGCGTCAGCAAAGACCACATCTTCTATGATTTCCATAGCCTGCTGCCTGCTTAAATTCTCTTCTGCCGCGAGAATTTTCTCACGCACCCTGGCAGTCTTCTCCTCCAGGTACATAGCTTTTTCCCTCTCCATGACCTCCTCCTTCCATAATTTCCCGAGCAAGAATACCGATTTCCATGCCATAATTCTTCTCAAGACGCAAATCAGTATCCCTCTGAGCCGCGATATAAAGGGTCTGAGGCTCTTGTTCGCAAACCATATCATCTGCAAAATTCTCCACCCGTAAAAGCCTGCCCTGATCAATTCGCTTAAATATTTCCCGGGCAATCCTCTGCCTATATTTCCCAGGACGAACTCGCTGACTATCACACAGCATGACGGTACAGTCAGCATAGCCCAGCATCTTCCGATTCTCTCGGCTCAGATGATTGCCCATATCCACGATAAGAAAATCATATTTCCCAAGCTGATCAATCTTGTTCAGAAAGCGGCGCATGAGAAACGGCTTCATCTCGCTGAAGTAGGAATTAATCACGCCCGTGTTTACAAAATCCAACTCTTCCCTTTCTGTAATAAATGCGCTGATAGGAAACTCTTTCTCCTGATCCAGATAGTAAAGCAGCTTCATCAAACTCTGTTCCCCATCCTCAGACAAATATTTTCTGGAATCATCGATGGGACAGAGATTTAGGTACAAAGATCTGCTACCATAAATCCTGTGCAGCATACAGGCTGTAGCAATGGCTGACGATGTGGTGCCGCAGCCGCCGCTTTCTCCGAGAAACACCAGCAGTCTGCAGTTGCTGTCACCTTTGGTTTCAATGACTTTACCTGTTACCTTAAAGTAAATAAAAAGAAGACTGTTCATCAAATTCTGACTTTCCATATAGCGATATAGCCGGTAAGGCGGCTCACCCGTATACTGTACAGCCGCCATATCGCGGACAAGTTCAATGACCCGTTTATCACCTGAAGGCTTCTCCGTCAGAATCAAATCACAAAAGTCACCTTCGGCTATACTGCCTAAAAGATAAAAGCGCATGCAGCTGTCCTCTCTGGCAAGGACAATGGAAAGAGCCTGCGCAAAGGCATGATCCTCCAAAGCAATACCCACTTTTATAATTTCCATACACTCCCTCCTTTCGGTAGGGATATAGTATCATTTTTGTAAATAACTGTCAACCATTTTTTCCTATAATTTTATTTATTTGCTAATTCTTTCAGTTTTTTCAGTGCGCAACTGAGCCCGCCGATTTCGTCAATCAGCCCCATTTTTACAGCGTCAGAGCCGAATAGTACCGTGCCCACATCGTTGGACATATTTCCTGTCTGATTCATCTTTTCTTCTACATCTTCCTTTGATGCATGAGAATGTTTGACAATAAAATCTACCACTCGTTCCTGCGTCTTTCGCATATACTCAAATGTTGCGTCCGCTGTAATCAGTGTGCCGCTGGTTCTAATGGGGTGCATGGTCATAGTCGCAGTCTCAGCTACAAAGGAATAATCCGCAGAAACGGCAAGAGGAATACCGATGCTGTGACCACCTCCGATGACTAATGTCACAGTTGGCTTTGATAAAGACGCAATCAGCTCCGCAAGGGCAAGCCCTGCTTCCACATCGCCTCCGACAGTATTTAAAATCAGCAGAAGCCCCTTAATATCCGGATTTTCCTCCACTACCACAAGCTGCGGAATCAGATGTTCATACTTGGTAGTCTTGTTATCGCTTGGCAGCGTGGTATGCCCTTCAATGCTGCCGATAATATTGATATACTGATAGTCTGACTGGAAATTTGTTCCTGTCGTTAAAATACCCAGCTCCTTAATCAAATCGCTGGTTTCTTTTTTTTCTTCCTGTTTTTCTTTTTCTTCACTCATATTTTTCACCCTTTCGTCGTAAAATTTAAATATATTATCTGCAAAGGATGTGTAATTTATGCTATTAAGTGAAATCGGAGATAAAGAGGTCATCGACCTTTCCAAAGGCAGCCGTCACGGCTCTTTCTGGGATGCAGAAATTCTCTTTGACGAGCAGACAGGAAAAATCAGAGCGCTGCTTGTGCCCAACTTTGTGTCTAAAAGCCGCTTCACCGCAGGACATGACACCATGCAGCTTCCCTGGGAGTCCATCGTGAAAATCGGCGAGGATATGATTATCTTCCGGTCGTAAATCAGTTTCGACAGAACTTGAAAAATTTTGATAAAATCTTAAGATTTTCTTAGCTTTTCCCGTTTTTCTTGAAAATAAGACTTTAGTAGGATATACTATAATAGATGAACTTTGTTAGGGAACGGGAAAAAGAGATGAAGAAGAAATTTCAAAATTGGTACGGGACGCATATGGACAAGTGGATTCCTGCCTATGCGTTTTTTTCATTGATAGGCTGTTTTGTATGGAACTGCCTCGTCTACTCTATTACACAGCATCTGGGCTCAAATCTTTACCATTATGACTTTACGACGGGCTTTGACCGCAGCGTGCCCTTTTGTCCTGCTTGGGTATCAATCTATGTACTCAGCTTTCCTTTCTGGGTCATCAGCTACGCTTTGACAGCGAGGGAAAACAGCAAGGAATTTTGGTATCGCTTTGTCTTTGCCGATATGCTTGCAAGAGTCGTCTGCGGTGTGTTCTTTCTGCTGATTCCGACTACTAATGTAAGGCCAGAAATTACTGGTGACGGATTCTGGGACAACGCCATGGCATTCATCTATGCAATGGATATGCCCTACGACCTGTTTCCGTCTATCCACTGTTTGGCAAGCCTGATGTGCTATCTGGGAATCCGAAAATGCAGTACGCTTCCAAAGACTTATCGATATGGAACTTTGGTATTTGCAATTCTGGTTTTCATCTCCACCCAGTTTACCAAGCAGCACTATATCGTCGATGTCATCGGCGGCATCACCGTTGCTCTTGGCTGTTTTACGCTGAGCATGCACTGCAATGCTTACAAACTGCCCGAGCGGCTCTTTGCAAAAATACATATGAAAGTATTTGGAGACTACTGCAATGAGTCATAAGAAAAAAATTATTTTTAACTGCATATTTCTGCTGGTTTGTTTTGCCCTTACCATGTACTACGTCTTTCACGGTCAGGACTTTTCCAAGATCATGTCCTATGTGAAAGATGCCCACAGCCTTTACTGGCTCCTCGGAGTAGTGCTGGTCATCGGCTTTATTCTCGGCGAATCAGTGATTATATTTTATCTGATGAGAAGTCTTGGGAAGCAACCAAAGCTGAATCACTGTTTTCTCTACTCTTTTGTAGGATTCTTCTTCAGTCTGGTTACACCATCTGCCACTGGCGGACAGCCTGCTCAGGTTTTGTTCATGAAAAAGGACAAACTGCCTGTGCACCTGTCGACTCTGGTGCTTTTACTTGTCACCATTACCTACAAGCTGGTTTTGGTCATTATCGGAATTGCAGTTCTGATTTTAAGACCCTCTTTCGTCATGACCTGCCTTGATCCAATTATGCACTGGGTTTGGCTTGGGATTTTCCTAAACGTCCTGTGTGTAGGCGGCATGCTATGCCTGGTATTTTCACCCGGTCTTGCAAAACGCATTGTTATGGCGTGCTTCTTTCTTCTAAAAAGGTTTACCAGCTCAAAAAAAGTCCACAGCTTTGAATCAAAGCTTTCCGGCAGTATGGACAAATACAGCGCTGCTGCTAGCTATTTTGAACATCACAAGAGGATTCTGTTCAACGTTTTGGCATTGACATTCCTGCAGAGAATTTTTTTATTCTTTATCACATGGCTAGTGCTTTGTTCCTTTGATATCACAGGGATTAATGCCCTTGAGGCCGTTACCCTGCAGGCGATGATTTCCGTTGCAGTCGACATGCTTCCGCTGCCTGGTGGTATGGGAATCAGCGAGCACTTGTTTCAGGCGGTGTTCTTGCCGATTTGCGGCAGTGTGCTGACCATTCCTGTCATGATTGTCAGCCGCGGAATCAGCTTTTACACACAGCTTTTCATCAGTGCGGTCTTTACTGTTATTGCATATTTTGTTGTATTTAGAGAGGGAAAAGAGAAAAAAAATGATCGGATTTTATAACTACACAGTAATACTTACTTATATGAGTCTTTTATCAGCTATGATCGGCATGACTTTTGCCACCACAGGGCACTTCAAAATGGCAGTCTTTTGCCTCGCCCTTTCTGGCTTTTTCGATATGTTTGACGGAAAGGTTGCCAGACGCAAATTGGACAGAACCGATGACGAAAAACTCTTCGGCATTCAGCTGGATTCCCTTTGTGATGTCGTTGCCTTTGGCGCCCTGCCGGGACTTCTGTGCTATTGTCTGGGGGTTCGCGGCAGTCTGGGCATGCTTGCAATCGGCTTTTACTGTATCTGCGGCGTCATCAGGCTGGCATTTTTCAACGTAATCGAAACCAACAATTTCTTTTCAGAAGAAGAACACGAAAAGGTTTATCATGGACTTCCGATTACTTCTATTGCAGTGATTCTGCCGCTAATTTTTCTGCTTCGCTTTGTGGTAACCACCCGAGCTTTTGTCTTGATTCTCATCGTCATGCTCTTTGGCACAGGTACTCTGTTCATCGCTGACTTTAAAATGAAAAAGCCTAGCAATAAGGTTCTCGCTCTGCTGGTTCTCATTGTGGCAGTTGCCATCGCTGTAACCTTTGCTTATTCAAAACACCTGCTGCCTGCGGCGCTGGTGTAACGAGGTAGAAATTATGGACTGCAAAGACAGAAAAGGAAATATCATCTACACCGACGATGGTCAGGACAAACTTCTAGAAAAACTTTACAGTAGCGCCTGCGGGCGCTTCCTTTTGCGTTTTTTGATACCCCCCCAAATTTCAAAATTTGGAGGTTTTTTCCTGTCCCGCAAAATCTCTCGTATTGCAATCGAGCCATTTATTCGTAAAAATCAAATCGACATGACTCAGTACGAATCTCGTAAATTTTGTTCCTATAACGATTTTTTTACCAGAAAAATTAAACCAGAATGCCGTCCCATTGACCTAACGGAAACGCATCTCATCGCACCTTGTGACAGCAGACTTACCGTTTATCCCATCACATCAGACAGCCGGTTTACAATTAAGAATACAGAGTATACGATGAAAAGTCTGCTCCGTGACGAAGAGGCTGCCAAAGCATATGAAGGAGGTCAGCTGCTGCTTTTTCGCCTTACGGTTAAAGATTATCACCGGTACTGCTATCCAGACAGCGGAATTCTAAGCAAAATCCATAAAATTCCCGGTGTGTTTCACACAGTCAACCCCATCGCAAACGATTATTTTCCCATTTACAAAGAAAACACACGCTCCTATTGCTATCTGGAAAGTGCGGTCTTTGGCACCATGCTAATGATGGAGGTCGGCGCTTTGATGGTTGGAAAAATCTGCAACTATGAAGAAAACTGCAAAGTAGTCCGCGGCATGGAAAAAGGTCACTTTGACTTTGGCGGTTCTACTATTATCCTTTGCCTTCCAGCAGGAAGCGCCATCATCGACCCGGACATTTTAGCCAATACATCAGCTGGATTTGAAACTCGAGTCAAGTATGGCGAAAAAATTGGTATACACCAAACAGAGAATGCTTTAACTTAAAACGATTCATTCTTGAAAAAAGTGTATAAAAAAATTTTTGAATCTTAACCGAGAATCAGAAAACATATAAAAAATGTATAAAAATCTTGGAAAATATTCTTAATGTTCATCACGATGCGAACTTATAATTATTTCTTGAAGAAAAAACTTGCATTATATGCAAATTTTCTTTAAGATTTATCCATCATCTTGCAAGAAATACAAGAAGTATGAAATCGCTAACTATAAACTTTATACATCTTTTTTTAAAAATCGCAGTTTAGGTTAAGTTTCTCACACTATAGTAACTTCTACAGCAAAATTTCCTATAGTTCTTGACAAAACTATCTGACAGGTATAAAATGACCATATTGAAAAGTTCATATTGAATCTTCAGGGCAGGGTGTAATTCCCGACCGGCGGTATAGTCCGCGAGCGCTTCCCGCGCTGATCCGGTGTGATTCCGGAACCGACAGTACAGTCTGGATGGAAGAAGATATTTCTTGTTTCGTTTTATGATGCTCTGGAATTTTTAGTTCCAGAGTTTTTTATAGGCGAAGCATATTTTGCAAACTAAAGTCCTGAATCCATGTCGATTCAGGACTTTTTATTTAGAAAGAAACATAGCAACCGCATGAAACTTTGTTTTCGTACTTTTCGACGATTTTTTACGAAAAGGTACTAAAAATCAACAGTTATTCGATGCTAACCCAGAGGCTTTCACGGCTGTCAATCAAAATTTTACATCAGTTTTGGTTCATCACCCCTTTATTTGCGCACAAATTTTCCATTATATGAGATTTTATTCTTTAATTTCCATATAATAGGCTGCACAGATTAAAAGTTTTAGTACCTTTTTTGAAAAAAACCGAAATAAGTACTAACAGCTAGTCTCCATGCTCTTTCATGCATTTGCTTTGTGGAAAGGAATACCTCCTATGGACAAAAAATATATGAGGCTTGCCATCAATCTTGCGAAAAAGGGCGCCGGTTATACCGCCCCTAACCCGCTGGTCGGCGCAGTTATCGTAAAGAATGACAAGATTATCGGACAGGGTTTTCACGAAAAGTACGGACAGCTTCATGCTGAGCGCAACGCTCTTGCAGACTGCAGAAGTCGTGGAAATGACCCAAAAGGCGCGTCTATCTACGTGACCCTGACGCCCTGCTGTCACTACGGCAAAACGCCGCCTTGCACGGAGGCAATCATTGAAAGCGGTATTTCCCATGTCATCATCGGTTCCCGCGATCCCAATCCGCAGGTTTTAGACAAAAGTATCGAGCTCCTGAAAGCTGCCGGAATCAAAGTCACAACCGATTTCCTTCGCGAAGAATGCGACCAGCTGAATCCAATCTTTTTCCACTATATCACCTGTCACACTCCTTATGTGACGCTGAAATATGCCATGACTATGGACGGGAAAATTGCTACCTTCGCCGGTCATTCCCAGTGGATTACAGGCGAGACTGCCCGTGCAAAGGTTCATCAGGACAGACATCTGTACACAGCGATTATGGTCGGTATTGGTACAGTTCTTGCTGACGATCCACTCTTGACCAGCAGACTGGCTGATGGCAGCGGAAAAAATCCGATTCGCATTATCTGTGACAGCAATCTTCGCACACCTCTTACGTCAAAAATTGTAACTACTGCTTCCGAAGTGGAAACAATGATTGCTACGGCAGAAAATGATCCTACGTACCACGCACCTTATCTGGAAAAAGGTTGTAAAATTCTAGTGGTTCCAAAGGATGCTTCCGGCTCTATCGACCTGAAAATCTTGATGGTGCTTCTGGGCACCATGAAAATAGATAGTATTCTTTTGGAAGGAGGCGCTGCTCTGAACTGGTCGGCGCTGCATGCCGGCATTGTCAACAGACTGCAGGCATATATCGCCCCGAAGATTTTCGGAGGAAAAAATGCCCTCTCCCCTGTTGCCGGAGACGGCGTCGAATTTCCTTCGGAAGCTGTTAAACTGACTAATTCGAAGATTACCGCCATCGGCGAAGATTTACTCATAGAAAGCGAGGTTTTGCCATGTTTACAGGAATTGTAGAAGAGTGCGGCACCGTGACAGCTGTTCAGAAAAATGCCGCTTCGGCGGTTTTACACATCGGCTGCAAAAAAATCCTGTCTGACATTCATCTGGGTGACAGCATTGCAGTAAACGGCGTCTGCCTAACTGTCACAAGCTTTAACGGAAGCAGCTTTTCCGCTGATGTCATGCACGAAACGCTGAACCGATCCTCTCTAGGGGCTTTATCCGCAGGTAGCCGGGTCAATCTGGAGCGTGCTATGGCAGCGGGCGGCAGATTCGGCGGACATATCGTCAGCGGACATATCGACGGCACAGGCACGATTACCCAGATTCAAAAGGACGACAATGCAGTCTGGTACACCATCAACTGCGGTGATCAACTGCTAAAATATATCATAGAAAAAGGCTCCATCGCCATCGACGGAATCAGCCTGACAGTAGCGCGGCTTGAGCACCGAAGCTTTTCTGTCTCCATCATTCCCCACACCTTATCTGAAACCATACTGGCAGATAAAAAGTCGGGGGATATCGTCAATCTGGAAAACGACTGTATCGGAAAATATGTGGAGCGGCTGCTCTCCTTTGAGTATCCCAACGCTGCTCCTGCGAAAAAAGAAAGTAACATCACCGCCGCGTTTCTTGCAGAACACGGATTCAATTATTAGAAACAAAAAAGAAAGGAAAATCACCATGAAAGAATTTGAGTTTAGTACAGTAGAAGAAGCCTTGGAAGATTTGCGCCAGGGTAAAATCATTCTCTGCACCGATGATCCGGACAGAGAAAACGAAGGCGATTTCATCTGCGCCGCAGAGTTTGCCACGACTGAAAACGTCAACTTTATGGCGGTTCATGGCAAAGGTCTTATCTGCATGCCGATGAGCGAAGAAATCTGCAGGAAACTCCAGCTTCCCCAGATGGTTGACAACAACACTGACAACCACTGCACCGCCTTTACCGTTTCCATCGATCATGTAGACACCACGACCGGCATTTCCGCTGAGGAACGTGGACTGACCGCCAGAAAATGCGTCTCAGGTGACGCAAAACCAGAGGATTTCCGTCGTCCCGGTCACATGTTTCCGCTGCTTGCAAAGCCGCAGGGCGTTTTGGAGCGGAACGGCCATACAGAAGCAACCGTAGACCTGATGCGCCTTGCTGGGCTTTCCGAATGCGGTCTGTGCTGCGAAATCATGCGGGAAGACGGCACTATGATGCGCACCCCGCAGTTGAAAGAACTTGCTGCCAAATATGACTTAAAATTCATCAGCATCAAAGCTATCCAGGAATACAGAAAAAAACACGAAAACCTGGTAGAATGCGTCGCTGTTACCAAACTGCCAACCAAATACGGCAACTTTATGGCACACGGCTATATCAATAAACTCAACGGCGAGCATCATATCGCATTGGTCAAAGGAGATATCGGAGACGGAGAAAATCTTTTGTGCCGTGTACACTCTGAATGTCTGACCGGCGACGCCTTCGGTTCGGCTAAGTGCGACTGCGGCGAGCAGCTTGCCGCTGCCCTGACCCAGATTGAGGCAGAAGGCAGAGGCATTCTCCTCTACATGCGGCAGGAAGGCAGAGGCATCGGCTTAATCAATAAACTGAAAGCTTATGAACTACAGGATCAGGGTATGGATACCCTGGAAGCCAACCTTGCCCTGGGTTTTGCGGGCGATCTTCGCGAATACTATATCGGCGCGCAGATTCTAAAAGATCTGGGCGCGAAAACCCTGCGGCTTTTAACCAACAACCCACAGAAGGTTTACGAACTGTCCGAGTTCGGCATGGACATCACAGAGCGCGTGCCGATTCAGATGCCTGCCACCGCCCACGACCTGTTCTATCTGAAAACCAAACAGGAAAGAATGGGACACATTCTGGATTATAAATAAACCATACGTCAAATCTTTCCCGGAGAGCTGCACTGCTCTTACTGTATAACGCTCCGGAAATGATATTGACAAAAATCTAATCTTAAGATAGGAGAAATAAAACATGAAAATTTATGAAGGAAAATTAGTATCAAAAGAAATCAAAGTTGGCATCGTATGCGCCAGATTTAACGAATTTATCGTATCAAAGCTGCTTGGCGGCGCCCTGGACGGTCTAAAACGTCACGACGTTAAAGAAGAAAACATTGAAATTGCATGGTGCCCAGGCGCTTTTGAAATTCCTCTCATTGCACAGAAAATGGCAAAGTCCGGAAAATACGACGCGGTCATCTGTCTTGGCGCAGTAATCCGCGGCACTACCTCCCACTATGATTACGTCTGCGCAGAAGTTTCCAAAGGCGTTGCTTCCGTCTCTTTAGCTGCGGATATTCCTGTGATGTTCGGTATTCTGACTACAGACAACATCGAGCAGGCCATCGAAAGAGCCGGCACAAAAGCTGGAAACAAAGGCTATGACTGTGCAGTTGGCGCAATCGAGATGGTGAATCTGATTGGGGAGATTGAGAAATAATTCGCGTTCCCAAAAAGCAACATATTAAAATTGTATAAGCGAAAAGTACTGACCAGCATATCTTTCGAAGAACTAAAAACTATAAAATGAATTTTTCAGCCCAAGGAACCTGCCGGCAAAGCAAGCCCCTTGGGTTGTTCTTCAAATCACCCTGCATCCTCTTCTTCCCTTTCCGATTTCAATCAGGCCCTCCGATTCCAATGTATGAAGCAATTTTCGCGCCTTATCATCGCTGAGTCTGATTCCCCTCTTTGATAGCTCCCACAAAATCGCAGTGCGTCCAATACCGGAATCAGTGTCCGTGTGTCTGCTTATAATATCCAGCACTAGTCCCCTAATATCTGCTGGCTCCGGCTTTGACTCAGTAGCAATTGCTTCCCGCTGCGGCAACACGGTAGCGCCGATTCCCTTCGGCAACTCTCCAAGAAGCAGATAGTAGTCTGCTGCATTTTTTAACTCACGCACATTACCCGGCCATGAGTACTGCGCAAGTGCAGTCTTCTCCTCGGCAGTCAGCCTCTCGTAAGATTCACCGAGAAAAGTCTCCATCAGCTTTGGAATTTCTTCCGACCGTTGGCGAAGAGGCGGCAGTTCAACAGGAATATTGCTGAGCCTATAATATAAATCCTCTCGAAACTCTTTTTGAGCAATGGCTTCCCGCAGATCCTTGTTGGTGGCAGCCAAAATCCGAATATCTACATCGATGACCTTATCACTGCCAAGACGCATAATCTGCTTTTCCTGCAGCACACGCAGAAGTCTTGCCTGCAGATTTAAAGACATATCTCCGATTTCGTCCAGGAAAATAGTACCCTTGCTGGCCTGCTCAAAGAGACCGGTCTTTCCGTTGACTGACGCACCGGTAAAAGCGCCCTTTTCGTAGCCGAACAGTTCACTTTCCAGAAGTGACTCCGGCAGCGCCGCACAGTTAATCGCCACAAACGGCTGACTGTTTCTCCAGGAGTAATTATGAATAGACTGTGCAATCATTTCCTTTCCGGTGCCGCTTTCTCCGCTGATTAAAACTGTATAATCCGAAAGCGCAGCTTTCTTTGCAATCTCGATGGATTTACGCATGGCAGAACTTTCACAGCATATATCGTCAAAGGTGTATTTCGCTACCAATCCGCTCTTTACAAGCTGCTTATTCAGTGCGTTTTCCATGTTCTTAATGTCCTTGACATCATTAAACAGCAGCGAATATCCAATCACCTGATCCACAATTTTTACATCAATCTTGGTGACAATATAATTGCCTCCGTAAAATTTTACCAATCGATTGTCAAATTCTTCATGACGTATCATCTCCACCATATCATCATCAAAAAAGGAGGAAACACTGACGCCCTCTCTATCGTCAATACCAAGCAGCGTCTGTGCTTTATCATTGACATACACAGTGCGAAGCTCCTTATCCAAAATCAAAACAGCATTTTGCGCATCTCTAATCGTTCGCTTAAGCATTTCTGTCTTGAGATGCTCCGTTACATAGCGCTCATTGATGCCCTTGTTGTTTTCAGCTACCAGCTGGGTGTACTTCAAAAGATTTCTCGTCACACTTTCGTTATGCAGTCCCAGCTTATTGATAATCGTAATAAAAGTGTTCACATCGATATATCTGTTCTGGATGTTAATCGCTTTTTTAATAAACGATGGCACTTTTTCATCCGGTGTAATGGCAATGGTGATTTCACGATACTGCGCCTCATTTTCCCCTTCTAAATAGGGAATCAGATGTAAATGATTGAGTCCCATCTCATACAGGTTATTGGTAACCTGCAGCGTGCTTTCTCTCGAATCGTTGACCACAAGCACATTGGTTCCTTCCGGAATACTGAAAACCTCAGGCAAAAACTGCCGCTGAATGGTTCTTCCCATAACAATGACCTTGTCCAGCGAAGAAGTATAATCCTTCATTGCGTAAACTCGGTCTTCATATAAAACAACAAACAAATCTGCATCTATCAGCGCCTCATGGTTCAGTTCCTCCAGAAAGCAAATTCTCGCCTCAATGCAATCTCCCAGCACGTACTTTAAATTCCGTAAAAGCAAATCACATACTGCAAAATTTTCTCTGTTATTAAATACCAAACATACGTTCTTCATCAATCTTCCCCTTTCCTTGCTCATTTTCCTTTATCGGATAATTATAAGATAATAATCCCATTTTTGCAATAAAATTTCCTATTTCTTTCCTGACTTTTACTTAATTTCTCTTTTTTCTGTACTGGCACGCTTTTTGCTATATAATTAATAGCGCGCAACTAAAATTTTACAAATCTAAAAAACAAGAAAGAAAGGTAGAAACTATGTTTGCACTCTTTGAACAGTTTACAAATTTCCTCTACGGACTGCCGCTTCTGATCGTAATACTGGTCACCGGCATTTACTTAACCCTTCGCACCGGATTTTTTCAGCTCCGTCACTTCGGACATATTATAGGCAGTCTCTTCAACAAAGAGCGCCGCAGCGGCGGAGCCGATGATAAGAAAAAACTAACTCCTTTCCAGGCCATTTCCATCGCTATCGGCGGTACAGTCGGCGTCAGCAATATGAGCGGTGTCGCTACTGCCATTGCAACAGGAGGTCCAGGCGCCCTCTTCTGGCTATGGGTTGCCGCTCTTTTAGGCATGATTATCAAAATGGCAGAAGTTACACTGGCTGTTTATTACAGAGAATCCACTCCCGGCGGCGAATTCCGCGGCGGTCCTACTTATTACATGCAGAAAGGTCTGGGTCAGGAAAAAGGATATAAATTCTGGAAAGTCTTTGCTGTTATTTTCGGCGGCTGTATCTTTATGACATGGTTCATCACATTACAGAACTACACCGTATCTGAAGCTGTCGGCAACACCTTTGGACTGCCTCTCATCGTACCTGCGATTCTTTACGTAATCGGAATTTACATCGTCATCATCGGTGGTATCAAAAAGGTCGGCGTTGTTGCATCCTATCTGACACCGATTATGTGCACTTTTTACATCATCGCAGCTATCGCTATCCTGATTATCAACGCTAACCAGTTGCCTCACACCTTCGCTATGATCTTTAAAGGTGCATTCTCCACACAGGCTGCTTCCGGCGCTTTCCTTGGCGCAACAGTGGCTTACGCTATGCGACTTGGCTTTGCTCGCAGCGTATACAGCAACGAAGCCGGTTGGGGTACTTCGCCAATGGTACACGCTACTGCAAACACAGATCACCCTGTAAAACAGGGACTGATGGGCGCCTTTGAAGTATTCATGGACACCATCGTCGTATGTTCCCTGACAGGACTTGTTATTATTGTAACTGGTTACTGGGACAGCGGTCTGCAGGGAGCGACCCTGACACTGACAGCTTTCGAATCCGTCATCGGCTCCTTCGCAAGAATTATGATCGCTATCAGTATCTTCCTGTTCGGCATGACCACTTCCACGGGCTGGTTCACCTACTATCAGGTTATTTTAGACCATGCTCTGAAAGGAAAAGAAAAAGTAAAGAAAATTGCTTCCAAAGTATTCCTCATCGGAACACCGCTGTGGGGTCTTATCGTAACTGTACTGACTGTATACGGAAACGGCACCCCTGCACAGCTTTGGGTCATTGCAGACTTTACTACTGTATTCCCAACCTTCTTTAACGTTGCAACCCTGTTCCTGCTCAGCGGCACTTTCATCAAGCTGTTAAAGGACTACCGTGCACGTTACCTGGGTGAAGGCAAAATCGACCCGGATATGCACCTGTTCTTTGAGGATAAAGAAAAAGCACAGAAAAAGGACGCATAACAATGGATACATTATTTTACAACGGAATTGTGAGCACATTAGACCAGCAGGATACCATGGCAGAAGCCGTTGGAATTACTGATGGGAGAATTACCTTTGTCGGCTCCGATGAGGAAGCAGCTGCGCTTTCCTGTAAAGAGCGCATCGATCTGAAAGGGAAAATGCTGCTGCCTGGTTTTGTTGACAGTCACCTACATATGCTCCACTATGCTTTTGTAGAAAACTCCATCAAACTCTTTGACTGCCGCAGTGTGCAGGACGTTTTGGACGCTGCAGCTAAAAGACTTGAAATCAGAAAGGAAAAACCGCTGTCATGGCTCTTTGGCCGCGGCTGGAACGAGGAACTTTTCGACGTGCCCAAGTATCCAGACAAAAAGGACCTGGACGCACTGGCAGATGACATTCCTATTATCATGGTTCGCGTCTGCGGACACACTGCAGTATGTAACTCCTGCGGGCTGGAAAGGCTGAAGGAGATCAAAGAATACCCGGAAATCTGCCGTGACGTAGATGAAGTTCACGGCATTCTGAAGGAAAATGCTGTTCAGTTCTTCTATTCTGTATTGGATGCTCCCAGTCAGGAAGAGATCGAAGATTACATCAAATTCGGTATCAGCAAACTAAACGAGGCAGGTGTCACCGCTATTCAGTCTGATGACCTTGCTTCCCTTCCGGGTAAAAACTGGCGCAGAATTATGTCTGCTTTCAAAGCCCTGGACAATCGCAAGGAAATGAATCTTCGTATCTATGAACAATGCCTCTTTGAGAGATTTGTGGATTTAAAGGATTTTCTAAAGGAAGGCTATCGAACTGGTCAGCAAGGCGACTTCTTCACAATCGGTCCGGTCAAGCTACTGCAGGACGGTTCCCTGGGCGCAAGAACCGCTGCTCTGTCGCAGCCCTACGAGGGTGAACCGGATAACACCGGACTGATTATCTACAAGCAAGAAGAGCTCAACGAAATCATTGCCTGCTGCGACAAATATCACATGCAGATTGCTGTACACTGCATCGGAGACAGGGCTATGGATATGGTGATCAAAGCCATTACTGCCTCCCCTTATCGAAAGGATAATCCCAAAGACCGTCACGGCATTGTCCATGCGCAGATTACCAGTCAAAAGGTGCTGGACGATATGAAGGAAAATCATATCATTGCATACATTCAGCCGGTATTTCTCGATCTGGACATGGATATCGTGGAGTCCCGCATCGGCAGCCAGCGTATGGATAAGGTCTACGCCTGGAAATCCATGCTGGACATGGGCATTCCCGTGTCCGGCGGCTCCGATGCACCGGTTGTAAGCTTTGATGTACTGGAAAACATCTACTTTGCTGTCACAAGAAAAAACATTCACGGACAGCCGGAGGAAGGCTGGATTCCTGAGGAGGCCATGTCTGTTCACGAAGCGGTTCGTCTCTTCACCAAAGACGCAGCCTACTCTTCCTACTCCGAGGAAATAAACGGCACCATCGAGGTCGGTAAATACGCCGATTTAGTCGTTCTGAACCAAAATATATACGATATCCCGCCTGAAAAAATCAAAGATGCTCAGGTCGAGATGACAGTATTAAACGGAAAAGTAATCTATCAAAAATAATTGCATACTGTCTTACGCAAAAGGACGTCCCAAATCATCAGGACGTCCTTTGCTATTTTCTTTATTTTTACTTCACATCACATACAGCGCCAAAGCCGCCGTCATAATCAAAATAGCCGCTATCTTTTTCCGTAGCATAGCTTCCTTTAAGAACACCGCCGACAACACCGCAGATAAAATGATACTCATACGAAAAATCGTTGTTACCACATTGACATCAGCAAAAATCAAGGCTTTATAGAAAAAGATATATCCGCCGCCAAGCAAAATAGCGCCTAATACGATTTTTACCAGGTCCCCTGCCGCCAAGGACCATGCCTTTTGCCGGTGCCTGCTCCTTGGTTTTTCCTCTTTCTGCTTCGCCAGATACAAAATCCACATCATAATCATTACGATAAAATACCGTATCCCACTGGCAAAATTGCTGTCTACCGGTGAGCTGTCCATCTTCGTCAAGATATGAGAAACCGATATACATGCAGCAGACAAAACCTCATACACAATCCATTTTCGACTGGCACAGTTTTTCTCCTGCGATGATTTATTTTCCTCGTCTCTTTCAATCATCAGCACAGTCCCCGCTACCATCAACACTGCGCCTGCCAGCATAGCGCCTGAGATATGTTCCCGCAGTATCACCGCACTTAGAACCATCGTCATAACAATGGACAGATTTTGCAGTGCCAGCACCACGCTGACCGGACCGTCTTTCAGCCCCAGATAATAGAAAACCCAAGATATGCCCAGAAAAAAACCGGAAGCCGTCAAAAGAGGCCAGCTTTCCACCAGCCCCCATTGATTGAAGCTGCCAAACAGGATTGCCGCTGCTGCAAACATGCAAAAGATGATGGTATTACTCAGGCCGTTGACCCAGTAAACATCCGCCTTTCCCATGCCTGCCTTTGTCGCAACCACAGAACTTCCGCCAAGGATTGCGGACATCCCTGCCAAAATCAAACCGATTATCTGCATGCCCACTGGATAAACTTATGCAGATCTTCGCCCAGCTTAGCCGCTGTCACTTCACCTAAGTACGGCATATGACCTGATTCATAGGCTTCAAACTGAATCCGGTCTTTGGGCAAATCATGTGATGCAACCAAATACTCCGTATAGCCCAAAGTCGTTACCATGTCATAGTATCCGGTTCCAAACATAACTTTCATCTTCGGATTTTTGCGCATAGCGCTTTCAAGACACTTAACCGGCGGTTTCATGGTATGAAAATCCCAGCTTTCGCTGACGTCCATGGTTAAATTATCGTACAGATCGTCATTTTCTATGGTCAGTTCCTTTTTCATCATACTGTTAAAACAGTGGACAAAAGCAGGCATCGCCATTGCGCTGATTGCATCGTCACCGAACATATCATAAGTAGAAATATCCTCCAATGCGTCCATTTTGAACCTGCCGTCATAACGACTGAGACGGTATCCCTCTTTCGCCATACCGATTAAAGGATAATTCTTTGTTTCTACCCGCAAATTCAGTTTCAAAAGGGTTTCCGCATCCAGCCCTGTGAAATACTCCAGTCTTTCCAAAATATGGTTTTTCTCCCCTTCTTCAAGACGGCTGCCAAGGGCCAGCGCTGGCAGATATTCCCGATATGCAAATTCCGAAGCTTCCTTTGTAAAGTCTTCCAAGGACGGCTTTCCATCCTGATGGTGCAGCCAGTAGCTTGCCGCAATGGAGCTAAAATTCAGTACTGCTGTATCTACAGGAAACGGTGTTTGTCCGTGATCCAGCGCCGTTCCCAGCATAACCACACCGCTTAAATGGAGCGTATTGCAGCTGCTAAGGCCTGTTCCCTCGTTATAGAAAATCTTATCTGCAACCAGTGCATTTCTAATGGTTCCGTAGCTTTCACCCATGACAAACAGCGGAGCGTTCCATCTGTCGTGACTGCTCAGCCATTTGTTCATAAGCTGCACAATTTCAATGGCGTCTCCGTCAGACGAATAGTATTTATGCTTTGCCTCTTTTTTCAGCAGGCGGCTATAACCACAGCCCACTGGATCGATGAGCACAATATCACAAATATCCAAAATCGTATCAGGGTTATCTTCCATTTCAAAAGGCGGCATAAAATCCATGGAAACTGCGTCGCCAAACTTTATTCTTTTTGGACCAAGAGCGCCCAGATGAATCACAGCGCTGGAAGAACCCGGCCCGCCGTTATAGGCAAAGAGCACCGGTCTTCCTGCCTCGCTGCAGTCGGTACGCTCATAAGCTATGGTATATGCTGTCGCCTCAGCCTCACCGCAATCATCGAAAAAGGTCCATTCCTCAGTTGCTGCTTTATAAGCGACTTCTTCACCCCGCAAGATGCAGCTTTTCTCTGTCAAATAGGATTTTGTTTTCTCGATTTTCATTTCTATCTCACCCTTTCACCAGCCAGGAATACTGCTTCCGGCTTATGATACATGACAGAAATATCCTGTTCCGGTTTTCCGTTCACCAGAATCAAATCAGCAGCTAAACCTTCCTTAATTTCGCCATTTTCTTCTTCAATGCCAAGAATTTCAGCATTGTACTTAGTCGCCTGCAGCAAAATATCCAAATCTTTCATGCCGCAAAGTTCCTTTCTGAAACGAAATTCGATGCCCTCCTCGTACTGATCCATGCCTACAGTACTGTCTGTCGCAAAACCCAGTTTCAGTCCTGCTTCATAGGCAGATTTAATTCTGCCCGCTGTCAGTTTCAGCATATTTGCCAGCTTTTCTAAAAGAAATTCCATTTCAGGCGGTGTCTGCGCCGGATTCTGGTACATTGCAGAAAGGGTCGGTACCAAATAGCAATTCTTCTTTCCCATCAGAATTTCGATGGTTTCATCGCTGATGAATGACGCATGTTCCACGGTTCTTACCCCGCTTTCAATACTGAGACGGATTGCGCCGTCGCCATGAGCATGAGACGCTACATAAGCGCTCTTTAAATCTGCTGCCTCAATAATCGCCTCTATTTCTCTTTTGGTAATAATCGGCTGTACCGGAATGCCCTGCTTGTGGAAAGCGGAGCCTGACGCCATAATTTTTACAAAATCGGCGTGTTCAGCTAACTCCTTTCTCACCAGCTTCATCAGCTCGTCAGGACCATCACCCCACTTATACATATCATAGATAATATCCGCTTCTTCAATTTCTGTCGTTGAAACGATATGTCCGCTGGAAATGACTCTAGGTCCTGTCATCAAGCCAGACGCAAAAGCATCACGAACATAATTTGCAACACGCAGCGGTGTGCCGCAGTCTCTCAACGTTGTAAATCCGTAATCCAGATACCGCTTGCTGACCTCTGCGGTTTTCATGAACAACTTCATCGGATCTCTCATCATATCCGCCGTGAAGTAACGAATTCCAATTAAATGGGTATGGGTATCCATCAGCCCCGGCAGCAAAGTTTTGCCGCCGCAGTCGATGACTTCACCCTCATAGTTTTCCTTTGGCCTGTCATAGACTGCTGAAATTTTCCCATTTTCTATTTCAACTGCGCCGCATTCACTCTCCACACCGCCAGACAAAGCACCTACTAATCTGCAACGATTCAATAACATGATTCCATCTCCTCCTTTTCAATAAAATCTCTGATATCTTGAGATAATTTTTCTCCGCTTTCTTCGCCTACGTAAGACATATGCCCCGACGGATACTCTCTCAGAATCACCTGCCCTTTCTCAGCATCCAGATGTCCCGCCGCATAGCGCGCCTGCCCGATGGTACTTACCAAATCATATACGCCGTTGGTCAGCAGTACCCGAAGGCTCGGATTTCTGCGCAGCGCCGCCCGCAGATATTCCAGCGGTGTCTTTATTCCGTCAAACTTCCACATACCATTTACATTGAAATTGATGATGTGGTATGGCATATCAATGTCAATTCCCAGTTCTTCTGCCAGTTTCAGGAATCCACCACGGAAAGCAGGTGTATAGCGTCCCATAGCGCCGTCATCTGCAACAGGGTCTGCCATACCGATTTGACCGCTTGCATGCATGACAAATCTGCCGTCATACATGCCGATTTCCTGGCCCTCATCGCCGAGGAGCTCCTTGCTGAACTCGCTAAGACTGATGCGGTAATTCTTTTTCTTTAAATAAGATGGAGAAAGTCCTGTAAAATAGGTCAGTTTCTCGATGAAAGACTTCGTCTCTGCTTCGGTCATTCTGTTTCCACGGTATAATCCAGCGAGAAGTTCCTTTCCTGCAAAGGCGTCCGCCTCCGCTATAAATGCGTGTAAATCAGGTTTCTCTTCCCGATTAAAATACCAGTTACACGCCGCCATAGTCGGCAGATCCAGCACCATCTTCTCAACACCGTATTCGTCCCACCAGTTTGGCTGCGGATTCACATTGAGTCCCGTTCCCATCATGATAATGCCATCGATGGTAATGCCCTTTGATACAGCGCCTGCACAAATCGGTCCGCCCATAAGAATTGACGGAATCACACAAGCACGCATCGTTCCGTAGCTTTCACCCATGAGATATTTTGGACTGTCCCAACGATTTTCTTTTCTAATCCAATCTTCGATGAATCTCGCAAAAATTTCACCATCTTTTTCGTAGGAATAAGCCTCCGCCTGCCTTGTTTCCTCTATAATCTGGCTCCAGCCTGTTCCCATCGGATCGATGATAACAACGTCGCAAAGATCCAAAAGGCAATTAGGATTTTCTTCAAGTTCAAATGGCGCTACTGTCTGCGGCGCGGTAGGATTTTCAAGTCTAATGCGCTTCGGCGCCAAAAGTCCTGTATGCAGCCACAGAGCAGAAGAACCCGGTCCTCCATTAAAGGCAAATATCACCGGTCTGTCCTGAGAAGATTCAACATCTGTCCGCACATAAGAATATGTAAACATCGTGCCAAGCAATGCTCCGTCTTCTCCGTAAAGAGGATAATCGCCGCAGCAGGTTTTATAAGAAATCTCAATTCCACCTGCAGCCGCTTTGCCTTCTGATTCAAATTTTCTCAAAATAGCTTCCATTTCAAATACTCCTTTTCAGATGCCGTTTATCTTGCTTCTGCAGCAGCTTCGCGTTCTTCGATTTCTTTCTGCATTTGCGGAATCTGCTTTTCAATCTTCGCAATATACAGGAACAGCAGTCCGATTACAACAAAGGCGATTGCCGGTATGGTAATATTTTCAGCAAAGAACAGCTGTAATACAGAGTTTTCCTGCATTTCCGCGCCCGCAACGTAAGGCACTAAAGTGAGCAGTGCTGCTGCAACAACGCCGCCGATCGCCTGTCCGAACTTCTGCGCAAAAGTAAACACTGACATAATGCTGGCCTGATTATCAACGCCTGTTTTCCATTTTCCGTAAATCATAGAGTCTAAGATACACTGGAAAATCATATTTCCAAAGAGTCCAAGACCGATACCCTCTACGCCCCAGCAGAAGAACAGCAGCGGTGTAAATGCGTCTCTTGTAATAAATCTCAGCGCATAGTTTGCGATTGCTAAAATGCATCCGAAAAAGCAGGTTTTCGCATTGCCGATTTTAGAAGAAAGCCATCTCATAAACAGAATCGGAAGAACTGCTGTCACTGTACCAATCATGGAATATGCTGACATCAGACCGGTATTCTGAATATTGTACTGTAAGTAATACACCAAAGTGCTTCCCATGACGGAGGCATAAAGCAGATATCCAATATACGACAAGCTGACAATCAGACAGTACTTATTGTGAATCAGCGCAGATAACATCTGACCGATTGTAACATCGTCTTTCTTTTCCGGTTCCAGCTCGATTTCTTCTTCATAGGTTCTCTCATAGCCTTTGGTTCCAAAGTATGCGACTAAGTGGCACAGCGCATAAGCAACGGCATAGATCGCTGCAACAAGGGCAAAGCCTTTTTCCAAATCCATACCGCCCAGCTTCGTTACCATAGGCAGAGAAATAGCCGGAATAATCAGGTTTGCAGCCAGTGTGCCGACAGCCTTGTACTGTCCCAGGCTAACACGTTCTTCTCTGTTGTCGGTAAGACGAGCAAGAAGCGTATTCAGAGGAACACTGGTAATGGTTGTTGCCATACCCTGGAAAATGTAGGTTACAGCAACCCAAATAATCTTGCTGCTGCCGGAAAGTTCCGGAACAAAATAGCTGAGGAAAAGACATACACCTGCAGGAACGGAGAAATATTTCAGCCAGAATCTGCACTTGCCTTCTTTTGACTTGGTTCTGTCTACCATAACGCCCATCATCGGGTCATTGATTGCGTCCCAAATTCTTGCAATACCCATGATAATAGCGGCTACACCCGGATCAATTTGAATGATATCCGTATAAAAGTACAATAAAAAATACGTGTTAAAAATAATAAGGCAATTCTTACCAAAATCTGCTATTGCAAAACATGATTTAGTCGAAATCGGTAGTTTGTTTCTATCTTTCATGACAAGCTCCTTATAGATTGGTTTAGTGATAACGAATCATTGCTTTAACTGAATCAGGACTAACATTTTCTGTAGCATGTTCAGTTTGAGAAAAAGAAAACTCCGCCAATGGATCGGCCGTCTCCAGTGTCCTGAGCGCTCTTTTCCTTATCGATATTTCGCTGAACATGTCAGCAGAATATCGATAAGCTAATGATATCACAAGCGTCGTTAATTGTCAACAAAATTGTATCGATATAAAAACAACCTTTAATTTCCACTAACACAAACGCAAAGACGAGCGCTTCTACGCTCGTCTTTTATTCCTACTGTCCTTAGATTAAAATTTCCTCAAATCGCTATGATATCTTTCTCGATTTCTCGCTGGGCTTTTTCTAAATCCCGTGCCAGCATTGCATTGATAATTTCTCGATGAATATTGTAATCCTCTTTCTGTAGTGCAAGGAGTCTTTCATTTTGGGAATATGCCACTTTAAAAACTAAATCCCGCACCATATCCTCAAGCTGCCGGTTTCCTCCGATTGCCGCAAGACCGATATGAAATTTGCTGTTGCTCTTGTTCGGTCCTTCCAAATAGACCTCAAGTCCTTGTATTTCCTCGTCTCTGGCGTTTTCTACAGCAGTCTGCACACTGAACTTTTCCAGATGTCTGCGCAGAGCCTGAATCTGATTCACTTCTTCATCGGTGAAATAGTTTACCATATAGCCTCTGCCCGGATAACTGATTACAAATCCTTTGCTGCATAAAATCTGCAGAGCGTCCCGGACCGGCGCTTTACTGACACCGTACGATGCGGCAATTTCTCCAACGTTGAGAAAAGTACGATAATCAAATCTGCCGAAGATTAAATCTTCTTCCAGCTGCTCATAAATCTGTTTTGCTTTTGTATCTGCCATAAATTATAATCCAAGTTCTTTCATTTCCGCTTCAATCTGCTTGAGTTCTTCGTTTCTCTTGGTTTTCTGCGTTGTGGTCTTGACGGTTGGTTTATCCGATAGGAAGTACTTCTTCACCATCTTGTAAGCTGGCATAGTGGCATTGATTTCAGTCATATCCAGATCAAGCTGCGCCTGCAAGTCGTCCAGACTCATGCTCTTTTCATCAAGGTAGGATTTGTCGTAAACGACTTTTGCCCAGAGCACCACATCATTTGCCTTGTTTCTGGTAAAGACCATGCTTTCTTCCACATAAGGCAGTACGTTGATCAGATTTTCAATCTCCTCCGGATAGACATTCTTACCGTTCTTCATGACGATAACGTTCTTCTTGCGTCCGCAGATGAACAAGTAGCCCTCCTCATCAAAATATGCAAGATCACCTGTGTGAAGCCAGCCGTCTACAATCATCTCATCAGTAGCTTCCTGATTATCGTAGTAACCCAGCATAACATTGTCGCCGCGAATGACGAGTTCTCCAATGCCCTCTTCGTTGACATCGACAATCTTTCCTTCTACGTTAGGCATCAGTTTACCGCAAGAACCCGGTTTCAGATAGCGATAAGTCTCACTGGAAATGGTCGGCGATGTCTCCGTCAACCCATAGCCCTGTACTGTAAGAATGCCGAAGTCATTAAGTCCCTTAGCAACTACCGGATCCAAAGCCGCTGCGCCATTGATAATAAAGCGCATTCTTCCGCCCATCTGATCGATGATATCTTTAAACAGCTTCCGTCGCACATTGATTCCTACTTTTTCAGTCAAATCACAAATCTTCAGTGCCGCCTGCACCTTGCCGCTCTTGCCCTGTTTCTCTATGCCCTTCATAATCTTCTTGTACATGTTTTCAAGAAGCAGCGGCACACTCATAATAACGGATACGCCGTATTCCTTCATGTTTGCGCTTACATATTTCAGTCCTTCGCAGAAACAGTTCTTCATGCCTTGGGACAGGAAAGTCAGAAGCCCACTCATACCGTAACAGTGATGCAAAGGCAGAATCATCATATTCACATCGTCGGGGAAAAACAGTTCTTCGCAGTTCATACCATAGTTACAGCTCATGAAATTTCGATGAGAAAGCATTACCGCTTTGGACTGCTCCGTCGTTCCCGATGTAAAAAGCAGATAATTCATTGCGTCCGGATCAATTTCGGCTTCCAGATATCTAAAGTCGCCGCCTTCTACCAGCGCACGACCTTTGTCCAGAAGATCCATCAGCAGCACACCTGTCTCTGACTGAAAATCCATGGCTACGATCATGGAAAGACCTGTAGATTTCTCCGCAAAGATTTCCTCAATCATTTTCGCACTTTTCTTATCATAAAAAATTGCTTCCGCCTTGCTTCGATTGAGGCAGCTTACGATTTCTTCCTTTTGGAGGGCTTTATCAAGAGGCACTGTGATACCCACGCCGCAGCTTGCTGCAAAGTATGCAAGACACCAACTGTAGCTGTTCTCACCGATGACTGCAATGCGCTTATCCTTATAGCCACATTCAATCAGTGCTGTGCCCAGATGTCCCATGGTCTCAAAGAGCTTTGCATAGGTGGTGTTGATATAGTTGACTTCTTTGGTTTCTTTGTTCTTGATTTTCGTCACAAACGCCACTTTATCCGCATACTTTTCTGCAGATGTTCTAAGCAAATCGCGCAGATCGCGAAACTCATGAAATTTCTTTTCTAGTTTATAATCTTTCATATTTTTTCCTTCTGTATAATAGCAAGTTCTTCTATATAGTAGAATAGCACGTTCCAGAGTCGGTGTCAAACGCTTCGCGCTACTCTTTTATGACAATTCCCAGCATCTTCGCCAGCTCCGCAGCCTGAAAAAGGCTGACCTTTGCGCCTTTCAGCTCACCATTTTCGCTAGATACCCTGATTCCCTCCAAAATACATGTAGTGAAATCAACGTCCTTTAGTTTCGTTTTAAAAAATTCCGTTCCAATGCATTGATTCTTATCCATCTGTAGCTTTTTTAATTTACAGTTTGCAAAAAATGCATCGGTCAAATCACATGTAGCAATGGTGCACTGCTCCAGCTTTGTCTCTGTAAAATTCGCCATCGCCATAGCACAGTCTGTAAAAAAGGTGTTGCTGATGCTGCACTGACTGAAGTCCGTGCCCACAAGCTGGCAATTATCAAACTCAGTACTGTTAAACCAGCTTCCTGTAAAACTGCATCCCGGCAGCTGGCAATTTTTGAACAGAGCAGTTTTAAAGTCTGCACCCTTAAAGCGACATCGAATCAACGTGCAATTTTCAAAAATTACGGTATCGAAATTCAGTCCGCTAAAATCCTCTTCTTCAATATGCTCGCCACTGAACCGAACCTGCTCTATATCCTGCTCCTCCTGCCTACACCTCCATGCGCAAGAGTAGAAATCCCTGTCAGCACCGGGCAGCTGAGGCAAATAGATATTTGATGATTTTTTCTGTGTCATTAGTAAACTCCTTTGCGTTCATTATACCATGACGATTCCGCTGAAAATAGAATCAGAAGTCATGATTCAATGAACGCTTCCTTGCGGCAACGCCGATTTAATCCTTTGCGTTCATTATACCACAATTCCCCTCCCCTGTCTTCCTTATCATACCGCCTTCCTGCCAAAGAACACATATCAAATAAGCGTAGCGAGCCGGCACGGTAGCTATGGTACGCTATATTTGTGTAATTTTTTATGGCACGATGCTGCTGAATACGGCTGCCGAGAAAAAAGGAGAAATTCCCTTGACGAGACTTCATCTTTGTGTTAGTATTTTCTATAACAAATTTTATAAAAAATAAACCGTTGACCGAGAGTAGTAGCAGGCAGAAGCTGTCTACAGAGAACTGCAGGTGGTGAGATTGCAGTGATATGCATGTCGTGTGAATGGACTTGGGAGGGCAACCTGAATCGCCTTTATCACTTAGGCGTAGTATGGAAGACGGGTTCGACCGTTATATCGAAGGACATATGGTAGTATGTTCAGAGTGCGCCTATCCGTGAGGATAAGCGAATTAGGGTGGTATCGCAGAAGCTGCAGCTTTTGTCCCTATCGGGGCGAAAGCTTTTTTGTTTGTCAAAAGTCTTTCTCCCCTTCCAAAACACGAAGAAAGATGAGGTACAAAACATGAAAATGAATGACACACAGTTTAATTTGATGAAACAGCAGCTCCGCTGCGTAACCACTTTTTCCGGCAATCTCTATCAGAAAAAATATAAGGACATCGACATTGACATTATGACATTTATGGACTGACCGAAATTTACGGTCCGGGAATCGGCATCAACTGCAGCAGAGAAACTCCTATGCACTACTGGGACGATTATCTCTACATCGAAATCATTGATCCACAGACTGGCAAGAACGTACCTGGCAGCGAAACCGGTGAAATCGTCATCACTACCCTTCGCAAAGAAGGCGCACCGCTGATTCGTTACAGAACCCACGACCTTTCAAGAATTGTACCGGAAAGCTGCAGCTGCGGCTTGAAATTTCCGAGAATTGACCGTATAATAGGAAGAAGTGATGATATGGTAAAAGTCAAGGGCGTCAATATTTATCCCGGTCAGGTAGAAGATATCCTGCGGGACATCCATGGCGTCAGCAGCGAATACCAGATTTCCATCGACCACATAAACGGCAAAGATGTCCTCACCCTCTCTGTTGAAACGGAAGAAGGAATTGACACTGCCGCCGCTGAAAGCTCCATTGGTTCTGCCTTTAAGACAAAGGTCGGACTGGCGATTGAGCCAAAGGCCGTTGCTGTAGGCAGCCTGCCCCGCAGCGAAAAAAAGACAACGAGAATTTTTGATTACAGGAATAACTAATATTCCATACACATGAATAAAACGGAGGTTTATAACATGAAACGAGTATTTTCCGGCGTACAGCCGACCGGCAACATTCACCTTGGCAACTATCTGGGCGCTCTGCGTCAATTTGTTGAATTGCAGGACGATCATGAATGTATTTACTGCATCGTGGACATGCACGCAATTACCGTTCCGCAGGATCCAAAGGAACTGAAAGAACATATCCTGGACGTTGCCGCGCTTTATATCGCAGTCGGCATCGATCCAAAAAAATCCATCATTTTCGTGCAGTCCGATGTTTCTGGACATGCGGAGTTATCATGGGTTCTGACCTGCAATTCCTATACCGGCGAACTTTCCCGCATGACACAGTTTAAGGCAAAAAGCAAGAACAAGGAATCCGCACCGGCAGGGCTTTTCACCTACCCGCTCCTGATGGCTGCCGATATCCTGCTCTACGATGTTGACGTCGTGCCTGTAGGCAATGACCAGAAGCAGCACATTGAACTAACTCGCGATATCGCCATCAGAATCAACAATACCAAGAAAAAAACCTTCGTCGTACCGGAAGGTCGCTACATGAAAGAAGGCGCCCGCATCATGGCACTGGACGATCCGACCCAGAAAATGAGCAAATCCGCAGAAAATGTTCACAGCAGAATTTCCCTGCTGGATGATCCTGCTAAAATCAAGAAATCCATCATGAAAGCGACCACTGACTCAGAAGGCGTAGTGCGCTTTGATCCAGAAACAAAGCCTGGCATCAGCAATCTGATGAACATCTATTCTGTACTGTCCGGCAAATCTTTAGACGAAATCGAAAAGACCTACGAAGGCAAAGGTTACGGTGATTTCAAGAAAGACCTGGTGGAAATCGTGGTCGATGCTTTAGCACCGATTAAAGCCAGATACGAAGAAATCCGTTATTCAGAGGAACTGATTGAAATCCTAAAAGATGGCGCAGAAAGAGCTAAGGCAATTGCAAATCCTGTAATGCAGAGAGTCAAAGACAACTTCGGTCTGGGACTTTAATAAAAAAAGTTGTGCAGGAGGCGTTTTCCGCTTCAATGCACAACTTTTTTCTTGCTGCTTTACCCTGGTGTTCAAACCACATATCACGATCCACTGGACTGATAGCTTCGCACACCAAACCGCCATAAAAGCCACGCCGGCGCCATAAACCAGCATGCCAGAAGCGGCACAAATACAAAGAATCTCGAGGTTTCCTGTCCAATCAAATAGAGAAACGGATAATACTGCACCAGAGCATAGGGAATCACAAAAGTCGTAATCTGCAATATCTTTTTTCCATAAACACCCATGGGATATTTCCCGTATTCTCTGGCACCGTCAATAAAAATATTCATAAACTCCAGTCCTTCCAAGGTAAAAAAACTGAATGCCGCATAGATCAGAAACATGGCTGAAAATACCACAATACCACCTACAAGCATATTGATAATGGTAAGAACCTTTGTAATATCCCACGAAACGCCACCAGCTGAAATCCCATATACGAACATCACTACTGCCTGCAGCATCCTTCCCATACGCGTCAGTTCAAATTCACTTCCAAGCACCTGCAAGACTTCACTTTGCGGTCTAACCAGAACACGATCAAACTCCCCCGTTCGTACCATATCTGGAAACATATCAAAGCCTCTGGCGACCATTTCTGCCAAAGAAAACTCAAGCAGCAAAATAGAAAAGCACAAAAGCACCTGACTGTATGTAAAGCCTTCCACCGCTGAAAATCTTTTAAACATAAAAAGGATTCCCAAAAAAACGTTAAAAGATACCAAGAACTGCCCCACAGCTGTAAGGAGAAATGATGCCTTGTACTGCATGGCTGAGCGCACGCTGATGGACACATAATGCCCGTAAAGCCTGACTGCTTTTTTTATTTTCTTCATCGTTATCACCCTCCCTGCACCACGGCACTTTTTTCTGCCTTTCTGCACAAAATCTTTCCCATCAAGGTAATTACAACCAGCCAAAAGATCTGAAGACTGATAGCCTGTACCAGTTCAGTGCCATTAAGGCTTCCGCTGTAAATCCTCAGAGGAACGTTTTGCATAGCTGCAAAAGGTAGCATCTCCAGCACCTTCGCCAACTTCTCTGGAAAAAACGGAATGGGAATAATTGCACCGGCAAGAAAATCTATGGCAGAAGTAAAAACCATGCGAACACCTCGAGGCGATATGGTAAAAAAAGCAAGAACATAAATCAGCATACATACCGATACGGTCACTGCAAGTCCTAATACCATCGCTGCCAGAAACAACATAAAATACGGCAAACTGGCTGGCATGCACAGCCCGTAAGGCGCAGGCACAAATACCGCAATCAGCAAAATAGGAAAACACCGCAAAACTGCCCGCGACAGCCGATTTGCAACGCTTCTTGCAAACCACATATTATAGATGTCAACAGGTCTTGCCAATTCATAGGCAAGATTTCCCTTTCTGATTGCCTCAAAGATTTCCCCTTCTAACATCCAGACCGCAAAAAAAGCGAGAAACGCCTGCTGCAGCCACACATAGGAAATCGTCGCAGAGAGTGACATGGGAAAAGCTGCAGCGTCTGCCTCGTAAAAAGCGCTGAAAATCATAACTTCCATGAGTCCCCAAAAGAACTGGGTACAGACGCCTGCCAGGGCTGCTGCACGGTACTGCATACCCATGACAAAGCGCAGTTTGAAAAAAGATAAATACTTTTTCATCTTATCACCGCCTTAAATATCATAGGCGTGATACAGCTGTGCAATGGTTTCGTCAATGTTAGCATTCCCTTTTTGGATATCTGCTAGGATTCCATCCATTAGGATTTTCCCCTTGCCGATGAGAATAATCCTTCCTGCTAAGGCCTCGATGTCCTGCATATCGTGGGTCGTTAAAATCACCGTGGTGCCATGTTCTTTATTCTGCCGTTTTATAAAATCTCTGACCGCCAGTTTTGACACAGCGTCAAGTCCGATAGTCGGTTCATCCAGAAACAATATACGAGGTCTGTGCAGAAGGGAGGCTGCAATCTCACAGCGCATCCGCTGCCCCAAAGAAAGCTGCCTTACCGGAGATCGCAAAAGCTGCGACAGATCTAAAAGTTCCGTCAGTTCTTCAAGACTCTGTTTGTATGTTGCGGCAGGAATGTCATAAATATCTTTCAGCAGAGAAAAAGAATCGATAACCGGCACGTCCCACCAGAGCTGTGAACGCTGTCCAAAAACAACGCCAATTTCGCGCACATGATCAATCCGATTCCGATACGGTACTCTACCGTCAACCAAAACCTTTCCACTGTCCGGCGTCAAAATACCACTGAGAATCTTAATGGTAGAACTTTTTCCTGCTCCATTTGGGCCGATATAGCCGACCATCTCCCCATCTGCTATAGTAAAATTGACATCATCCAGGGCATGCACTGTTTCATATTCTCTGCGAAAAAGCGCCTTGCAGGCTTCCTTCAAACCTGCGTTTCTTCGGGCAATCCGGTAGGTCTTGCTCACATGTTCCATAGTAATCATCGCACACTCCTTCCTGCTTCAATACAAAAACGTAGGATTATGATTATACCAAGGATAGTGATATCTGTCAATTAAAACTATTCTCGTAAATATCAAGGAACACTGTCACAAATCTTGCCTGCGCCTTTTCTTCTTCTGTTCCAGAAGTCACCTGCCAGCCATAAGCTTTATATAGCTGATAAGTGAATCTTGTTAGCGGTGGCAATGAAAATTCATCACGAATTTTTGCAATACCTGCAAGTACTGTACAGATAAAAAAAACAGACAGCTTTCGCTGTCCATTTTGGTGCGCCAGACAGGAATCGAACCTGCGGCCTTCACATTCGGAGTGTGCTACTCTATCCCCTGAGCTACTGGCGCATAGTATAAATAGTATACCATATATTTCTATAAAAATCAAAACTAAATTTATTCAACGCAGATAACACTGTCTATTTTATGTTTATCAGCTACGAGAAATAATAACACGTTCATTCGTTTCTCGTGGACTTCTTTCCTAGTCCTTATTAATCTCTGTAAAGCCTTTTCCGCTGCCCCAAACGGTTTCCACATGAAGCACGGTGACAAATGCCGCTGGATCCACAGAGGCTAAAAATCGTTTAAGCAGCATACTTTCTCGCGGAGAACACAATACAACCAACTCTTTCTTTGCTTTTCCAGTAAATTCGCCTACTGCGGTTCTGCTGGAAACACCACGATTCAGCTCTTTCATTACAAACTCAATAGTCTGTGCCGATTTTTCTGTTAGAATATTGACCTGTACAATCTTCGTCTCAAAACCATAGATGATAAAATCTACTAATTTAGAGGCAATGAACTGAGTTACCAGTGCATAAAGCGCAATATTGCGTCCAAAAATAAAAGCAGAAACTATAATAATTGCAGCGTCCAGTGCTAGAAGGATTTTACTTAAATCCACTTGCGGCATCAGTTTTTTCTTCAAAATTGTAGCGATAGATTCTGTACCGCAAAAAGCATAGCCTCGCCAAAAGACAATACCATTGCAGACGCCGGAAAACACCCCGCAGAAAATAGCTGCCAAAATAATATCCTTTTCCTCCAGCAGCTGAAAATCAAAAAGCTCCATGACAAACATCACAGCAGGATACAAAATAGTTACTGCAAGAACCTTCTTTGCCTCCTGAAGACCCAAGGTCACCAGCACTACAATCAGAATCAGAAATGCGCCCGCATAGTACGCCAGCGAAAAATTGATGTCTACATAATTTTGTAGAATCCGCACAAGACCCGTCAGACCTCCGCTGGTCAGTCCATTTGGAATCATCACAGCTGTTGTTGCAAAAGCGCCGACTGCACATGCAATCAGGAGAAATATAAAATTAATCAGTTTTTCTTTTACTGTTTCCTTCATATAAAAACCTCTCGAAAGTAGTATTGCCCAAAATATCTACTACTTTAACACTAATATGACTTCCCAGTGCGGTAATTTGTTCGCAGGTCGTCTCCAAACGCCCCTTTTCTCTGACAAAAACTGCCTGGGGTCTGTGCACGCCGTCATCTGGATTATAAGCAAAGTCCACGCTCCAACTATCAACCATTTGCAGCGAATCCTCTGCCAATATCTTTTCAAGATTTGCCCGCGCCTTGTCTTCTACGACACCACTTAGCTTCCGTTCCTTTAATGAAATCAAACTGATGCACTGCCGCACCTTATCATCGGGAAGAAACTCCCTCTTCAAATTTAGCTGTACAGCCATATTTGATCCTTTAGCGGAAGCATTTCCTGCAAGACGGTAAACCTGAAAAGACGCCTCTTGCTCTATAAGACGATGGATCGTACTTTCACACGCTAAAGATCCCAGATCACACCCGATAAAACGTCTGCCCATCTTTTCTGCCACTGACGGAAGTGTCCCGCTGCCGCAGAAAAAATCCGCACACAGATCGCCTTTACGAGTGCAGCTTTCAATCATTCGCTGAATCAGCTGTTCCGGTTTTTGGGTCGCATAACCAGTCCTCTCTTTGGACGTCCTTCCTACCATGTCAATGTTCCAGACGTCTTTCATGTTGACCATAGTATACCACCCTAGATCATCTTCATACTCTCTGACACCTTTAAAACGATATGGTTTGTAGCCTCTGTTATAAGACTTTTCCTGCAATGGATAAAATTGATATCTACGGCTCTTTGCATAAACTAAAATCGTATCGTGCTTCCTAGAAAAATGCTTTTTACTGGTGCCTCCCGACTTGTAGTTCCAAATAATCTCATTGACAAAATTCTTTTCGCCGAAGATCTCATCCATAAGAATCTTGGCATAATGCACTACATGCCAATCAAGATGCAGCCACAAAAGCCCTGTATCTGCCAGAAGATCCCGCATCAAATAAAGTCTTGCCGTCAACATTTTCAAATAAGCAGAAATCCCCTGCTCCCACTTGTCATCGTAAGCATGATACTTGATGTTTTCATCGCCCGCTTTTATCACAGCATCATAATTTGACTTGGAATAAAAAGGAGGATCGATATAGATCATCTGCACTTTACCTGCCATCTCCTTCTGCAGAAGAAGGGATTTCATCACAGTCATATTATCCCCACAGCAGATAAGGCTTTCCATATCACTATGACTTCCGCAAACCTCTTCAGTCAAAACAAGCGGCTTATCTTCTGCCTTTTGATACGCCTTTTCGCCCTCTGCCATGATCTTTGTGAACTCTTTGATCAGACTCATATTTTCTGCCTCTGCCTCCCAAAAGCACACCGACCAGATCTTCCCGTCCGGCTTTTTTCAGTGCTTTCATTACTATGCCTCTATTCTCCGGTTTATGATAATGAATCAGCGCCCGCTGCATTTTCTTCTCTTCTAAATCCTTTGCAACGTAGACAGGCTCCATCGTAAAAGGATCCATCTCTGTATAATACATGCAGGTTGCCAAAGTCGCAGGCGTCGGATAAAAGTCCTGCACCTGATCCGGTACAAACCCGTATTCCTTTAAAAACAGCGCCAGTTCCACCGCATCATCAAGGGTACTTCCTGGATGAGAACTGATCAGATAAGGAATCAGATACTGCTTTAGACCCAGCTGCTGATTGATTCTGCGGTACTTGTCCGCAAAAGCGATAAAAACCTCTTTTGCCGGTTTTCTCATATGGTAAAGCACTCTTTCTGTGATATGCTCCGGCGCTACCTTCAGCGTGCCGCTGACATGATATTTGCACAACTCCCGCAAGAAAGCATCGTCCTTATCTGCCATCACATAGTCATAACGGATTCCGGAACGGATGAAGACTTTCTTAACGCCAGGAATTTGGCGAATTTCTCGCAGCACCGCTAGATACTCTTTATGATCTACTTCCATATTTTTGCAAGGTCTCGGATACAAGCAGTCCTTGTCCTTGCATACGCCATATTCCAGCTGCTTCTTGCACGCCGGATATCGGAAATTGGCCGTGGGTCCGCCCACATCGTGAATATATCCCTTAAAGTCTGGCTTTTGCGTCAGTGCCCTTGCTTCCGCTACAAGGGATTCCTTACTCCTGCTTCTTACCTGTCTGCCCTGATGATACGTAAGCGCACAGAAACTGCAGCCGCCAAAGCATCCTCTTGCCGAAACCAGACTGAACTTAATCTCGGAAAAAGCGGGAATCCCGCCTGCCGCTTCATAGATAGGATGAATTTCATTTTCGTAAGGCAGTTCGTATACATCGTCGAGTTCCTGTCTGCTAAGAGGCGGTTGCGGTTTGTTCTGTATCACATACAGAGAATCCGCATACTTCTCGACAAGTCGCTTTCCATTGATATTATCGTTGTTTCTGTAAGCCATGGCAAAGCTCCTGCAGTAAGCTTCCTTTGATCCCGTGATTTCCTCATAGGAAGGAAGTACCGCCGTATCCTCATCCTGCTCAAAGGATTTCGCCTTATAACAGGTGCCCTCGATCCATGTAATATCTTTGACATCAATCCCCGCTTCCAGCGCTTCTGCAATCGCAACTACGGCACGCTCGCCCATGCCGTAAATCAAAAGATCTGCCTTTGCATCCAGCAAGATAGACCTGCGAACTTTGTCGCTCCAATAATCGTAATGTCCCAGGCGGCGCAGACTGGCTTCGATGCCACCGATGATGACCGGCACATCTTTGTATGCCTCTCTTGCCCTATTGCTGTAAACGATCACAGCCCGGTCAGGTCTGTTACCGCTAATACCGCCCGGCGAATACTCATCGACCTTCCGTTTTCGCTTAAAGACAGAATAATTGTTCACCATAGAATCTACAACACCGCCGTTGATTAAAAATCCCAGACGAGGTCTTCCGAAACGCCTAAAATCCTCAGCGCTTTTATAATCCGGCTGAGGCAAAATCGCCACCTTATACCCATGACTTTCTAAAAGACGACCGATGATTGCAGTTCCAAACGAATGATGATCCACATAAGCATCTCCGCTGACCAGAACAAAGTCTACCTGGCTCCAGCCTCTATCCTCTATCTCTTTTTTCGTAACTGGTAAAAACATACTCCGTCCTCACTGTTTCAATAATATCTCCTGTAATTCTGGCAGTCAATCCCCAGATTACTCTGCCGTCAATATCATAGATTGGAATATCCCAGCGCCCTACACGCCATGAGTAATCTCTGCCTATGCCTATCTGCTCATAAGGAAAATCCTCGTCGATGGCAGTATAAACCTTCTCGGAAAAAACCTTAGGCTGAATGCGTTCAAGGTCCGATACGCGAACCAAAAAAATTTCTTCCACCTCATCCTTCTGCAGTTTTGCACATAGATAATCTGCATACTGCACAACGCCTAAATAAGTATACAGCGTGTAGTTGGCATAACCGTAAAGTATGTTTCCCGGTCCAATAAGCGTGACCTTGTCCTTGGGAATACCGATTTCCTCAAAGGTTTCCCGAAGCGCACAGTCCTTTGGATTTTCTCCATCTTCCACGTGCCCGCCGGGGAAACAAATCTCACCAGGCTGTGATGCCATGTTCTTTGCTCGCACCTCGTAAAGGATGTAAAGCTGTCCATCTTTTTCTACAAAAGGAACCAGCACTGAGAAATATCGATGATCGCCAATAGCAGCAGGCTTTCTTCGTTCAAAAGTTTTCTTGACGTCAGTCAATGTCAACTGCATTTCATACCCCCATGAAAAAAATAAGGGCGGATAACCGCCCTTTCTTTGAGAAATTAGTTAAGAATCTCGTATTCTGAGAAGTCTACGCCGATCATCTCTTCCTTTTCGGCACTGAGGCTCACTACAAAGTTCATGCCGTAATTCTTGGAAATGTTCTTCAGTCTGGTTAAGAACTCAGGAATATCTCCCAGGGAGAAGTCTGCATGCTTCAGAATGCTATCGATGAAAATAGTCTCGATATCGTGGTCAGAGCTGATGATTCCATAGATGAAACCTATGTACTCGTCACAGTTAGTAATATGCTCATATTCTTCCATGCATACAACTCTGATTCTATATTTCAAATCGTACATTAATCTTGAATTCTTATTGATAAAGATAATGCTTCCGTTGCTGTTCTCAATCTGTTCGTTAGCAAGATCAATCATCTGCTTCGTCTTGCCTGTTCCTTTATGTCCAATTAATAATTTAACCATTATTATTGTCCTCCCGTTCTTTTGTTATTAGTGTTATTATACACTACCAGCGCAGTACATTCAATGTTTTTTTTAACGAAAAACACGTCGTAAAAATGTATTCAATAAATCCAATGGTAAAATGATAGCTCTGGTCATGGTAAACTCCCTTAGATATATTTCTGCGTTCTCATGCAATAAGCGGTATACTTTTCTAAGCACTCTTTTCTTCTGCGGCGGCTGATAAGCAGCACCTTATCACTAGGCTTGCCGCCCGACTTTTCCGGTACGTTCTTCAGGAGAATTCTGTCATCGTAAAAACTGCTGATATGCTTGCAGTTGACAATCTGTCCTCTGCTGATGCAGATAAATCCAAGCGGCTCCAGCTTCGCTGCAAGCGCCCCAACCTTCTGCTTGCCAATATTCTTGACTCTTCCATCTCTTAGGTGTGCGTCAGCATAGCCCGTATCAGCTTCAATCCAAACGATTTCGTCCAAACAACCGCTGCTGCCGTCCGGATAAGTAAAAGACTTGTTCGCAAAAATCAAATTAACGCCCGTATCCAAAAACCCTGCCAAATCATCGTACTGCGGTGGTTTAGATACAAAACCGATTACATTGACATTAAACGCTCTGAGGACATTGTACATATGACTGGTCGCAAAAATAATCAGTGGTCCCGCACCTCGTCTGGCTAATTGGTTCTTGATATCAATACCGTTTATGGCGCCCATCTCTATATCAAGAATCAGAATATCCGCATCCAGTGGCTCTGCGAGAACATCCTGCGGATGGGTGGTCGTTTCAAGTTCCGCCTCGATATCATTCTCCCGCAAATAGCGTTCGCATAATTTTTTTAATTCCTGAATATCACTAATCTGGTCATCACAAATGATAATTTTCATAGGTAACCCCCAAAGACATTACATATTACAATATCATTTTACCATAAAAGCAAATATCAGAAAAGTATCTTTTCGCTTTTATTATACAATATGACAAATCCCCCTACAACCAAAAAGAAATAAGCGGTCAAAAAAAGAAATAAGCGGTCAAAATATAGTCTCCGTTACCTCATAATTTGTTTCTTCATCAACACTAATTCAAATGAGATGAAAAAACACAGCAATACTTACAAGTAACATCGGTGTCCCCACAATAAACCAAAAATAATCAACATACTTTCCGAACCTACTGCCCCAGCTCTTTGTTTTATACCTATAAATCATGCTGCTCAAAAGCATACACTGAGTAATCATACATAGTAATAATGTAAAATTTATTTTCTCCATCTGATTTCTTTTTTCTCTTCTCAAATTTTATATTTAATGCTGTAAAAAGCTAAACGCTCTGCCCTTTACAATTATGTTGCTTGCCTTCTACCCATCTTCACTATATCCGGTACAAATTAATTTAACAAGACATGTTACCTCGTGTTAACCGTTATATAAATATAGACTTCAAAAATCCCAGCATCGTAATTATAAAAAGAGGGATACCGATAAAAACGCCCAAATAATCCACATACTTTTGCAACGGTTCTTCCCAATATTTTCTATTATAACCACGCCAGGCACTCCGTACCAGCCAGAATTGTCACCCAGGCAAAGCAGTAATGTAATACTGATATCCGACATTATGTCTCTCCTGATTATTTTATTAAAGTTAAAAGAAGTGAAGATTTAAAAATACTTTTGGAAATTGTCTTCAAAATTCATTTTTCTTTGGATAGTGGAAGATATCAGATGTCGAACCTCTGATATCTCCCGATGCAATATGATTAAGAGTCTAATCCCTCCCCCTTGACTAAAGCCTACCATTTTCGCTGTCAAAATACAATAACTTTCGGAAAACTGGTCATTTTTTCGGATAAGTGGTCGTTTTTTACATATAATTACAGTAATGTATGTGAATTTTATTTAATTTTTCCATTTATAAAGTTTTCTTAACGGAAAAAACTATGAAAAAGGACTTTACATGAAATCCATGCAAAGTCCTTTTATCTCATATTTGATTATACTCTTTCCACTCCGATACCGGTCTTATGTCCGTTAAGGTCATAAGTTTCCAGTCCGGAAGCCTCTTCAATGGAAGTTGCCAGAGTTTCCTTCTTGATATAGTCGCCGAAAGTATCCACTGCAGCTTTCACATCTGCGTCTGCTTCCACGAAAATCTTGATGTTATCCATCATCTCGTAGTCGTTTGCTTTACGCATCTGCTGTACCTTGGAAACCAGCTCTCTTGCAAGACCTTCCGCAGCAAGCTCAGGTGTCACGGTCGTGTCAAGAATGGTGAACACGTTGTTTTCCATAGCTACCGCAAAACCTTCTTTAGCATTGATGCGGACATCTACGAAGTCCTTCTTTATTTCAACTTCTTCACCGTCTAAGTTCAGCGTCATAGCGCCTGCTTCCAGACGAGCTACCACATCAGCAGCGTTTTCCTTTGCAAGAGCCGCGCCAAAGGCTTTGATATTCTTACCTAGAACCGGTCCTGCCACCTTGAAGTTCGGCTTTAAGGAGAAGTTCATATACTGGTCAAGCTCCTCTGCAAAGACAACTTCCTTGACATTGAGTTCTTCCATAATCAGCGGCGTCAAGTCCTCGATTACCGCCTGATACTTACCATCTACCAGAATTTCAGAAAGCGGCTGTCTTACCTTGATTCTTTCCTTTTCTCTGGTTCCTCTGCCCAGAGTAACTAAGGTTCTGACAAGATCCATTCTCTCCTCTACCTTTTTGTCGATGAGGCTTTCGTCTGCCTTCGGGAAGTATGCCACATGAACAGTTTCCTCACCGGTCAGATTGGTATAGATTTCGTCAGACAGGAACGGTGCAATCGGTGCAATTAGCTTAGCTGTGCCTACCAGCACTTCGTAAGTAGTCGCATATACGCTCTTCTTGTCTTCAGTCATTTCCTCCGCATAGAATCTTCTTCTTGCGCGTCTGATGTACCAGTTGGACAAGTCCTCAGCAACAAAGTCTGTAATTGCACGAACAGTCTTCATATGGTCGTAGCTGTCCATATATTCTGTTACATCTTTTACCAGCTGATTATATTTGGAAAGAATCCATCTGTCCAGTTCAGGTCTCTTGTCATAATCTACTGTCAATGCCGCAGCATCCACATCGTCCTGATTGGAATACAGTACGAAGAAGTTATATACGTTCTTCAAAGTGCCAAAGAACTTGCTCACGACATCGATGAGTCCATCCTCGTCAAACTTGGTCGGTGTCCACGCCGGTGATACAGAAAGCAGATACCATCTGGTCGCATCTGCACCGTATTTGTCGAAGAGCTCAAACGGAGAAACGGTGTTTCCTCTGGACTTGCTCATCTTCTTTCCTTCTTTATCCAAAATCAGGTCGTTTACCAGTACATTTCTATACGGCGCCTTGCCCATGATAAAGGTGGAAATTGCCATCAGGGAATAGAACCATCCTCTGGTCTGGTCGATACCCTCGCAGATGAAGTCCGCCGGGAATAGCTTTTCCTCAAATATTTCTTTGTTTTCAAACGGATAGTGCCACTGTGCAAACGGCATAGCGCCGGAATCGAACCAGCAGTCCATAACCTCCGGAACTCTGCTCATCGGCTTGCCACAGTGCGGGCACGTGATGTGCACGTCATCCACATACGGTCTGTGCAACTCTATGGAAGTATCGATATCCTCGATAGCTTTTTCTACCAGCTCTTCACGGCTTCCGATACATTCCAGATGACCGCATTCACATCTCCAGATCGGAATCGGTGTTCCCCAGTATCTGGAACGGGAAATTGCCCAGTCCTTTACATCTGCCAGCCAGTTGCCAAAACGCTTCTCGCCGACAAATTCAGGGAACCAGTTTACAGTGTTGTTATTAGCAACAAGCTGATCCTTCAGCTTGCTCATTTGGATATACCAGCTTGGTTTTGCATAGTAAACAAGCGGTGTACCGCAGCGCCAGCAGTGCGGATAGTTGTGCGCCAGCTTTTCCTTGGAGAAAATTTTGTTCTCTCCTGCCAGATACTTGATGATATCCACATCAAGACCTTCTTCCATAACAAAGCGTCCCGCCCATGGCGTTTCTGTATAGCAGCCTCGTTCGTCTACAGGCTGCAGCATTGGCAGGTTGTATTTGCGTCCGCACTGATAGTCGTCTTCACCAAATGCTGGTGCAGTATGCACGATACCTGTACCATCTTCTACGGAAACGTAATCCATGCAGGTTAGGAAGAATGCTTTCTTGCCGCCTTCCGGCTTTACAAATGGCATCAGCTGTTCGTATTCGATGTATTCCAGGTCAGCGCCCTTCATTTCTTCCAAAATTTCGTATTTGCCTTCGCCCAGCACTTTGTTCGCAAGCGCCTTCGCAACATAGAAGATATTGCCCTCTTCATCGCCCTCTGTCATCTTTGCTTTGATATAGTCGATGTCAGGACCTACGGTCAGAACAGTATTGGAAGCCAGTGTCCAAGGGGTTGTGGTCCATGCCAGAAAATATTCGTTTTCGGCATCTTTACGCTTGAACTTGCAGACCAGCGTGTTGACCTTGACTTCTTTATAGCCTTGCGCTACTTCGTGGGAAGCAAGACCGGTTCCGCATCTCGGGCAGTACGGCAGAATCTTGTGACCTTCGTAAATCAGTCCTGCCTTGAAAAACTCTTTCAGAATCCACCAGCCGGATTCGATATAGTTATTGTCTAAAGTGATATACGGATTGTCTAAATCTACCAGATAACCCATTCTCTCTGTCATCTCTCTCCACATGTCTGTGTAAGTGAAAACAGATTCTTTACACTTCTGGTTAAATTCCTTGATACCATATTTTTCGATGTCCTGTTTGCCGCTCATGCCCAGCTGCTTTTCGACTTCGATTTCTACCGGCAGACCGTGGGTATCCCAGCCTGCTTTTCTGTTGACCTGATAGCCTTGCATAGTCTTATAACGGCAGATAGAATCCTTCAAAGTTCTTGCCATCACATGGTGAATGCCCGGCTTTCCATTTGCAGTCGGAGGACCTTCAAAGAATACGAACTTCTCGCCGTCTTCTCTGGCGCTGACACACTTGTGCAGCAGATCTTCTTTCTTCCATTTCTCGACCTGTTCGTTCTGTACCTGTGCTACAGGCTTATCCGATAATTTCTTGAACATGTATCTCTACTTCCTTTCTGTTTTTTCGAGTTCGGGGTATTCTACAATAAAAAAATCCCCAACCGAAAATATGATTTCCGATTAGGGACGATTCAATTCTAAACCGCGGTACCACCCTAATTGCTAAACCTCGGACGCTTGCATAAATCCATATGCGCCTTAAGGCTGCCTCTCATTAGTGCGCAGGCTCCGGAGTGATATTCGCAAAATCGCAGCTTCACCGATCATCTCTCAGCAAACGATGACCTCTCTGTAAGGGTATTACGCCGGGCTACTGGTTCCTTCAACGCCTGATATAAAGTTTTACTTACGTACCCAATATTTTAGCATTGTTTCGGCTTGTTTGCAAGCAAAATCTTTGCTGACATTTCGTATTTCACTTTACAGAAAAAAGCAAAATTCGATTAAAAAAATGCAAAGTTCAATCTTTTGATATTACTACAAACTAAATTTTCTTATCTTTAAGCAGAAATTTGCGCAAAAACTAGCAGTATGCATGTACATATTTTTAAGATTCTACAAAAGATCCTCTATTTTTTCTTAGATACTAATCCGGGTTGCATTTATCACCCAACAGCACCTGCTGGTTTTCCTTTTTTTGATGTAATAAAGGGTAAAGTTCTGCAATGAAAAAATTCATTTCGGCATTCAAACTGAAGTCAGCACTTATATGACAGCAAAAATTCCATTTTACATCTCTGCCCTTGACCGAATTGCTATATCTCACCTCTTGCTATGCAGCCCGAATGCAATATAAAGCACAACACCTATCACATTCATGCCACTAAACAGTGCATACACGCCAGTCGCGCCAAAGAAGTCCATTGCTACCCCTCCAAAGAAATTGCACAAAATCGTACCGCCATTGGAACTGACTGCATAAAAGGCTGCTACTGTCAGCGCAATGAGGCGAAAAGCCACTGTCTCCGATAGATACTTAACGTATTCAGTCAGCAGAATCCCATTTACCATGCCTTGCAAGAAAAAAGTAGCTAGCAGAAATATATCAGAAGGTCCCAGTGCATAAAGCCCAAAACGCACTGCAGACAGCACCATAGCAAAGGCTATGGTTTTCTCTCTTGAAAATTTTGCGCAAAGCTTTGGCGCCAGCGCCATAAACGGCGCCTCACTTCCTACCATGAGAAGAAAAGCAGTTCCTACGCCTGCTACGCTGCCGCCGCCTTCTGTAAAAAGAAAGCTAAAATAAGTATTGTTTGCCACATTAGTGCCCATGACGAAAATGCCACAAAGAATCAGCTGCAGCGCCCGCTTTTCCTTCAGAAGTTCCTTATAACGGATTCTTTTTCCATTACAGGCAGCGCTTGCAGCAGCGTCCTCATCACGCTGCACAGTCATAATGGTAAATGCCGCCAGTCCAAAAGCGACCGCATTGAGATAAAAAATATTTTCAAGGCCCCATGTTCCTCCGATTTTACCCCCTGCAAAAACTGCTGCTGCGTACCCAGCAGCGCCACATAGCCGAATCGCCGAAAAATGCACCTGATCCTCTTCCAATACCAGCGCATCACACAGTCCCATGACCGGTCCCTGGAAAAAATATTCCAGACCATAGGTCGCAATAAAAATCAGAAATATCGTCACAAAAGAATTACAGACAGCCATTGCACCCGCTAAAAGGCATATCAGCGCAATTACTTTTCTTCCATCGCGGCTGTTGGCATATCGATTGCCCCAAAAAGTGGACGCAAAAACAGCAATTGCTGTTGCCATGGAAGTCACCGTGCCGATTTGCGTTCCGCTAAATCCAATGCTTGCCATATATTGCCCGATTAGTGGATTGATAACCCCCATAGCAGCATAGCCGAATGTATAAAATAATTTAAATTTTGTCGTCTTGTTCAAACTATTTCTTCCTTTTTTTTTAAATTTATAGTATTAAGTAGTATAGCAAATCACGCCTCGGTACACAATAGCAATATCAATTATTTGGAGGTGTATTTTTTGATTATCGTTTGTATTCGAACCTTTATTTTATACTTAGTCGTGCTTTTCACCCTGCGAGTCATGGGAAAATCCGAACTTTCAAAGATGTCGACCTTTCAGATGGTAGTTCTGTTTATGATCGCTGAACTTGCCTCTATTCCTATCGACGAGCCGTCATCTTCTCTGATCAACGGCGCTATGGCAATCTTTACACTGCTTTTCCTGCAGGTACTGCTTTCTTATATTTCTATCAAAAACGAAAAATTTAAGAATTTCATCAACGGCAGACCCAGTGTCATTATTGACAAAGGCATGATTAATGTAAAAGAGATGCAAAGGCTTCGCATTACCGTCAACGATCTGTTTGAACAGCTCCGTCTGGGCAACTGCCCTTCTATTTCAGACGTAGAATATGCCGTTATGGAATCTAACGGAGAACTTTCTATTATCGCAAAGACAGATCAGGAAAAACTACCGCTGGTACTGATTAGCGACGGCATACTTTATGAAGAAAACATGGCAAAGACTGATACCGATTACAATACCCTGCTCTGCATGCTTCAGGCAAAAGGTATTACCGATATTAGCGAAGTCTTTGTCGCCTTCTATGATGGAAAGAGCATGTTTCATGTTTATCCTATGCCGCAACACAAACAAAATTTTTCTGGCGAGGTGTACTAAAATGAGAGCACTAATCACTTCAATTATCTCTCTGGCGCTTTTAATCGGCTGCTGGGGAATCTTCTACCACTACTCCGATGAAAATCTGAATGGAATCATCACTGAATGCGAAGATGTAGTTATGGCAGCTATCCAAAACGAAAACTGGGATGAAGCCTATGATACCTTTAAAGAACAATACAAAATATGGCATGAATACCAGAACAAAGCGCTGTATTTTCTCGACACACAGCCCATCAACACCGCCGACGAAGAGTTTGCCAAAACGTTAATGTATATCAAGGCAAAAGATGTATCAAACAGCAGCGGCGAACTTCTGGCATTGACAGAGCAGCTTCGTGTACTTCACGAAAACGAAGGGCTTCATCTACGCAATATTCTATAATAAAATAGATGCACTGGAAAAGACAGGGCTTTTACAGCATACCCACCGCTGTTTCACCCTGTCTTTAGTCTTCTATGATTTCATACATATCCGCAGCATCCTCTTTGCGGCAGGATTCTGTCAGCTTCAGCACTTTTGCTGTAAGAGAGCTGTTGCCGAAAGAAATGTGAATCACATCTCCCTCCTTTACCTCTGCACCAGCTTTCACAACTTTGCCGTTCACGGATACACGTTCCTGATCGCAAGCGTCTTTTGCCACAGTTCTGCGCTTAATCAAGCGAGAGTTCTTTAAAAATTTATCGATTCTCATGAGTTTCCCTCCTATCCCAGTTTAAAAAGAAAAAAGGACAACGCAGGGTTGTCCTCTGTAAATGCTCTATTATTTGTTTACTGCGTCTTTCAGAGCCTTACCTGCTTTAAATACAGGAGCCTTGGAAGCAGCAATTTCGATTACTTCTTCCGGTTTTCTAGGATTTCTTCCCTGTCTAGCTTTTCTTTCTCTAGTCTCAAAAGTACCGAATCCGATTAACTGTACTTTATCTCCCTTAACCATTGCCTCTTCTACGCTTGCGAGGAATGCGTTAATAGCAACTTCTGCATCCTTCTTGGTAAAATTTGTCTTTTCTGCTACTGCAGCAACGAGTTCAGCCTTATTCATTCTAAAAATCCTCCTTAAAATTATAGATAAGCATTGAACTTACTCTTTCTTTGCCTCTTGCCAAAGTCTGTCCATTTCTTCTAGGCTCAGATCTGCTAAATCCAATCCTCTCTTCCGTGCAATCCTCTCCATACAGTCAAAGCGCTTGATAAACTTAACGGTAGCCTGATTCAGAGATTCCTCGGGATCGATATTTAAAAATCTGGAAGTATTGACCATCGAAAACAGCAAGTCCCCATATTCTTCAGCGATATGCGCATCATCGCACTCTCTGTAAGCTTGTACCAATTCTGCAAGCTCTTCCTGAATTTTATCAAAGGGACCTTCTGCATCGGGCCAATCAAACCCAACTTTGGCAGCCTTGCACTGAACTTTGGAACTTCTAATCAAAGCAGGTAATGCCTTAGGCACTCTTACCAGCCGATCGGTATATCTAAGTTCCTCATGCTCTCGGCTCTTCATATTCTCCCATTTTTCAAGGGCTTTGTCAATAGTTTTTGCATCATCTTCTAAAAAAATGTGCGGATGTCTGCGAATCATCTTCTCACATTCCTCATTAATGACATCTTTCAAATCAAAATGTCCTTCGTTTTCTGATAAATTGCTATGAAAAACTACCTGCAGAAGTACGTCTCCCAGTTCTTCCCTTAGATTCTCCGTGTCCTTTTCTAAAATGGCATCTACGGCTTCATAAGCCTCTTCCAGCATACATTTGGTCAGCGTTTCGTGGGTCTGTTCCCTATCCCATGGACATTCTTTTCGCAAAATCTTTACGATTTCTACAAGACGCAAAAGTGCGTCCGCCTCATTATCTTTTGTCAAATACAGTGCTTCATACTCTTTTTTCATAATTATTTTACAAACCTCTTTAAAATTTTTACAAGTTTGGTTCCGCCTGGCATTGTTTCCACTTCATCCAGAGTAATAGCTTTCAGGGTAAAGATTAAAATGACATACACCACGACGCCTACCATAATGGCAAACAGCGTCGCAATGCTATTTCCAAGAAATCCTGCTGCAAGGCGATATGCGGCAAAAGCACATACCCCCATAAGCATAGCAGCAAGACACGGGCGGATATAGGTCAGATTGTAGTTAAATTTAACGCCTGTATACTGCTTTACTGATCTGTTATTGAGGACCAACGCTACCACATAGGCAAACATGGTGCCCACAGCAGCGCCTTTGATATTGATATCATGAATCCCGACCAGAATAAAGGTCAGAATGACTTTTCCTACACAGCCTATAGCAAGATGAATCACTGGCAGCATCTGCTTTCCGATAGACTGCAGCACGCCGACAGAAGTCTGCGTAATCGCTAGGAAAATAACACTGATTGCCATAATCATCAGGGTCGGTACTGCAGCGATTGCACTGGCTTTTTGATCGGAATACAGCAAAATCATAATTGGCTCTGCTAGTGCAAAAATACCAAATGCGCAAGGAAACGCCATAATCATGGTCGTCCTGTACCCCAGCTGAATATTTTCCTGCACGCCCTGTCTGTTATGAACCTTGAACGCTGCTGCAATAGCAGGAACCAAGCTGACTGCTACAGCTTGCGTAAAGACCTGCGGAAATGCAATCAACGAATTACAAAAACCACTTAAAAGCCCATAAAGAGTCTTTGCTTCTTCGTAAGACCATCCTGTCGCCTGCAGTCTAGTCATAATAATGCCTGTGTCAATCAAAGTCATGATTGGCATGATCTCACTGCCGATTATAATTGGAATTGCAATTCCGACGATTTTACGCAGAATAACGCCAGTTTCCTCCACCTGTTTATTATTCAAGTCAATTTTTCGGTGAATGACCCTGCGATTCAGCATGTAGATAACAACGATAATGCCAAGACCTGCGATAGAGCCTGCCGATGCTCCAAAAGAAGCGCCTGCCGCAGCTTCTTTCAGCCCTGTATCCAAAAGCTTATAGGCGAGAGCCAGACCCACGATAACACGAATGAGCTGCTCCGTTATTTCAGAGATGGCAGTAGGATTCATATTCTGCCGCCCTTGAAAATATCCACGGAATGCCGAAAACATCGGCACAAAGAGCAGCGCTGGAGAAATGGCTTTTACCGCCAGCGCAGCATCTGGATTTCCAAGGGCTTTAGTGATTGCTTCTCCTCCGAAAAAGCATGCTGCAAAAGAGACGATACCGATTCCAAACAGTAAAGATGTGGCAACCTTAAATACCTTATGGGCATTTCTGTATTCCCCTACAGCAATTCGCTCCGATACCATACGTGAAATTGCCACCGGAATGCCCGCCGTAGACAACACTAAAAGCGCACCGTAAATGGTATATGCAAATCCGTAGTAGGACATGCCGTCAGCACCGATCCAATTGGTCAGAGGAATTCTAAACACCGCTCCCAGCAATTTGATGACAACACCTGCAATACCAAGCACTGCTGCGCCTTTGATAAACTTATTTCCCTTGTTTGACATAATCCCTTTCGCTTTCTATAGTTGTTTTAAAATTGCTGCTGTGGCAGCTTCTGTTTCAAAGATTGTCTTTTCTATATCGATGGTAGTATATTCTCCGTCTTTATAGAGTACTTTTCCATCTGCCATCGTCATGACGATATCACCATCGGTGGCTGAATATACGATGTTATTCAGCATATTATGCACCGGGTGCATGTTAGCCACATCTGTGCGAAGCACCAGCAAATCCGCCTTGTTTCCTTCTTTTATGGCTCCACAGTCATATCTTCCCTGTGCCTGTGCGCCATTTATAGTCGCTGCTTCAAGCGCTTGCTTTGGTGTTATTACAGTCGGATTCTGCTCTCTTACCTTTGCCAAAATTGCAAAAGTCTTCATCTCCTCAAAGAAACTTAGGTTGTTGTTGCTTGCCACGCTGTCTGTTCCCAAAGCCACAGGGATTTCCCGCTTCAGCATTTCAGTCACGTTGCAGATTCCGCTGGCAAGTTTCAGATTGCTGACTGGGTTTGACGCGACAGTCACGCCTTTCTCTTTTAGAATATCGAAGTCTTCTCCTTCACACCACACGCAGTGTGCTGCAATTGCCGGCACATCAAATATGCCGCATTGGTTGAAATACTGTGCCGGACTCATGCCGCCGTGACGCGCCTTGCACTCTTCATGCTCTGACTTTGTTTCCGACAGATGTACATGCATTCGCACATCCATTTCCTTAGCCAAATCTGCTACACATCTTACTGTTTCTTCGTTGCTTGTATATTCTGCGTGAATGCTGGCGTCTATAATGATTCTGCCATTTTCTATACCGTTAAACTGTGTGATTGCGTCTCTGGCTTCTGTCATGGACGGAAGCTTTGTAATATCCATACCCATAGGATTTGCCACCGCCCGGGAAATATTCGCTTTTGCGCCGCTATCTGCCACGGCTTTTACCATATCCGGTATAAAATAATACATATCAGAAGAAGATATAATACCATAACGCAAAGATTCTGCCATGCAAAGGAGCGTGCCCCAATACACCGCATTGCTGTTTAGTCTGTCCTCAAAAGGAAAAATCCGCGTGTTGAGCCAATCCATCAACGCCAGATTTTCACCATAGCCCCTCATGAGAGCCATAGGAGAATGGGCATGCGCATTATAAAAGCCCGGAATCAGCAGCCGGTTCTTTCCGCTATAGATTTCTCCAAAATCTTCCATCGGTGTATCTTTACCAATATAAATAATTCTGTCATCCTTCGTACCGACATACATATCGTGTTCAATCTCAAAATTTTGATTCAAGATTGTAATTTCTTTAAAAAGCATATTCTTTCCTCCATCAGGTTATACCGGTATTGTAACATGATTCCCTTTTTATGCCAATGGGTTTGAACGGATAAATTATGAAGATTTTATAAATTGCCCGGTATATTTTTCATAGCAAAGCAAAGACTAGAGATACAATATTTGTAATAAAGGAGAATAAGTTACATGAAAGCAACCGGAATTGTAAGACGAATCGACGACCTGGGAAGAGTGGTCGTTCCTAAGGAAATCAGAAGAATCCTCAGAATCAGAGAAGGCGACCCTTTAGAAATATATACTGGTGAAAGCGGTGAAATTATTCTAAAGAAATATTCCCCAATTGGTGATATGAGCCAAATCGCAGCAGAATTTGCTGAAACCGCCTCTTCTATTTTAGGCAGCACCGTAGCCGTTTCCGACACAGACAGCTTTGTTGCCGCTGCAGGCAAGCAGAAGCGTCAATTTGCAAATGACAAAATCGATGCAGAACTGGACCACATCATTCAGTCCAAAGATAGATTCCAAAGCGGACGAAAACTCATTGTTCCTATCGTCTCGCAAGGTGATGCCATCGGCTCCATTACAGTCCTTGCGCCGGAGGATAAAGACCTTGGCGAAGCAGAACTGAAAGCTGCTGAAATCGGCGCTGAGTTCATTGCGAAAAGATTATATGACTAATAGTAAAGAGTGTGCATATCTAGCTGCACACTCTTTATTGTATCAGGAAAAACAAGCTGCCAGTGAACGGAGATTTACTGTTTCAAAATATGTCCCTGCCTTGACAAACACCTTTCCCGTTTGATAGACTGAAAGCACGATATTATTCTAAAGGAGAATCGACAACATGCGCAAACATGCCGTTTTTTTCTATTATGTAGTCCCCTCTGTGCTAGCTTTTGCCTTATCAGGGGTTTATGCCATTGTTGACGGCTTTTTTATTGGAAACAGCATAGGAGATGCGGGGCTTGCCGCCATCAACTTTGCGTGGCCAGTTACAGCCCTGCTGCAAGCTCTTGGCACCGGTATCGGCATGGGCGGTGCAGTACAGTACTCCCTTCATCTGGGAAGTGAACAAGACAGACAAAATAGTCCAAATAGCTACTTCCATGTAACAATCCTGCTGCTTTTTGTATCTTCCTTCGCTTCCGCGGCTCTCTTCATCTTCGCCTCAAAACCTCTGCTGATTCTCTTTGGTGCGGAAGGCGAGGTCTTAAACATGGGCACAGCATACCTGAAAGTCATTGTCCTTGGAGCCGCTTTCCAAATCTTCGGCACTGGCTTTGTTCCCCTAATCAGAAATCTAGGCGGCTCTCTCTTTGCCATGACTGCCATGATTTGCGGCTTTTTAACCAATATAGTCCTGGACTGGCTTTTCGTCTGGCAACTGGAATGGTCGCTTGTTGGTGCTGCTGCTGCCACAATGACTGGACAAGGTGTTACCATGCTGCTGGCTCTGTTCTACCTAATCAAGAACAAAATCGGCTTTTCACTGCCGCCATTAAAAATACTGAAAAAACAAGCTGCCGCCATCGTAGGCGTTGCCCTGTCCCCCTTTGGTCTAACTTTTTCACCTAACATCATCCTGATTCTCATGAACAAATTTGCCATGATTTACGGCGGGGAAATGGCAGTGGCATGTTATGCTGCAGTTTCTTACATCACTATGATTATCCTGCTTCTTCTGCAAGGCGTCGGCGACGGCTGCCAGCCTCTTATCAGCAGATATTATGGTGAACAAAAGCACGACTACGTAAAAAGTACCAGGCAAATGGCTTACGGAACTGCACTGGTTCTTGCTGCCATCTGCATGGTACTGTTGTTTCTTGTTCGCGGAAGTGCCGCTTCTTTGTTCGGCGCTTCTGCAGCAGTGCGTGCGGAAGTTGCCGCAACGCTGCCCTATTTTCTGGCAGGCTTTATCCCGCTGGCATTTGTCAAAGTTACTACATCGGCATTTTACGCCACTGAGCAAAACCGATTCGCCTATATGCTAGTCTATGCAGAGCCAATCTTTTTGCTAATACTGCTCTTGATTCTGCCAAGGCTTTGGAATCTTTCCGGCATCTGGATTGCAGCCCTCTGCTCGCAGCTACTAACTTTCGCAGTATCTTTTTACTGCATTAAGCTTTCACCCCGGCAGGCTTTACACTCTTCTGTTCCTGCAAAATCTGCAAAAGCTTAACCGTATCCTTCAGCTTTTCTGTCGGTTTTACAGTAAGTCTGATGTAAGGCTCTACTCCGCCGTGCACAAATGTTCTCATACCGAAGGCTTCACTCACATTCATCAGGGCATAGCCGTTTAGAGGATTCTTTTCGCCGAATGCCACGATAACCTTACCCTGCTGCTCGTAGATTCGGGAAACAGCCAAATTCTCCGCCATGCTGCGGATCCTGGAAATGCGAATCAGATTCAAAGTTTCCCGTGGTACATCGCCAAAGCGGTCCATCATTTCATCGATAATTTCATCTTCATCACCTTCATTTCTGACAGTGGCGATTTTTTTGTACATCTGCAATTTCAGAGTTTCATTCTCAATATACCAAGTCGGAATATTGGCAGTAACCGCAAGCTCCACGGAAATTTCTTCCTGGTTGTCGTTTACTACCTCTCCCTGCAAAGCGCGGATTGCATCGTCTACCAGCTTGCAGTAAAGCTCATAGCCAATGTTCATCATATGACCGCTCTGCTCGCTGCCAAGAAGATTTCCTGCGCCGCGAATTTCAAGATCCCGCATAGCTACTTTAAAGCCTGCGCCAAATTCCGTAAATTCCTTGATAGCTTTCAGCCTTTTTTCCGCAATCTCTGTCAAAACTTTGTCCTTTTGATACATCAGATAAGCATATGCCATGCGGTTAGATCTGCCCACGCGTCCTCGCAGCTGATAAAGCTGAGAAAGGCCGTATTTGTCCGCATCTATGATAATCATGGTGTTAGCGTTGGAAATGTCGATTCCCGACTCAATAATAGTCGTCGCCACCATAACATTGTGTTCGCCGTTGATAAAACTCAGCATAACATCCTCTAAGGCATGTTCATTCATCTGACCATGACCTACGCAGACTCTTGCCTCCGGCACCAGGCTTCTGATATTGTCCGCTAGTTTGTTAATGCCCCGCACCCTGTTGTACACCACAAAGACCTGCCCGCCTCGATCAAGTTCCCTCGTGATGATTTCACGAATCATGAAATCTTCCTGCTCAAGCACATAAGTCTGTACCGGGTATCGCTCTTCCGGCGGCTCCTCAATGACACTCATGTCTTTAATGCCCGTCAGCGACATGTTGAGCGTCCTTGGAATCGGCGTTGCTGAAAGAGTCAAAACATCAATGTTCTGCTTTATCTGCTTGATTTTCTCTTTATGTGCCACTCCGAAACGCTGCTCTTCATCAACGACCAAAAGACCTAAATCCTTAAATTTTACATCACTGGAAAGAAGTCTGTGGGTACCAATAACAAGGTCCACCTGCCCCCTTCCAAGGGCGTCAATAATCTGCTCCTGCTGCTTTTCCGAGCGGAAGCGAGATAACATCTCTACTTTGAGTGGAAACTGCTCAAAACGCTCTTTCAACGTGTAATAATGCTGATTTGCCAAAATGGTGGTAGGCACCAGTACTGCCGCCTGCTTGCCATCTGCAATGCACTTAAACAAAGCTCTTGCTGCAACCTCTGTCTTTCCAAAGCCTACATCACCACAGAGCAGTCTATCCATGGCCTGCGGCCGCTCCATATCCTCTTTGATTTCCTCGATGGAACGAAGCTGGTCGTCCGTTTCCGTATATGGAAATGCCTCTTCAAACTCTTTCTGCCAAACTGTATCCTCGCAGAAAGCATGACCTTTCTGCATTTTCCGCTGCGCGTAAAGCTTTAGAAGCTCCTGTGCCATTTCAGCGATGGCGGCTTTTGCCTTTGCCTTCGTTGCCTTCCACTCGCCGCCGGACAGCTTATTTATCTTAGGCGACGCACCATCAGAGCCAATGTATTTCTGAATCATATCCATCTGCTCAACAGGCACGTAAAGCATGTCGTTTCCGGCATATTTGATCTTCAGGTAGTCCTTTTGCTCTCCCTGCACAGTCAGTTGCTCAAGACCCAGGAATTTACCGATTCCGTGATTTTCGTGAACCACAAAATCACCGCTCCTCATGTCTGCAAAGGACTTAATCTGTTCCGATTTAGTCTTTTTCTTTTTTCGCTTCTTTCGCTGCAGATTTTGACCGGAGAAGATATCATTTTCACTGATATAACAAATCTTTTCCTCCGGAAAATCCATTCCGGCGCTGAGAGTTCCCTCAGCAAAGATGATTTTTTCGTCGAGTCCGATTCGCTGCGCAAATTCCCGCAGGTTGCCTATTCTCTCTTTGGAGGATGCTGCAATGACGATTTTATACTGCTTCTTCGCATAATTCTTTAGCTCTGCTTCCAAAAGCTCCATTCTGCCGCCGAACTCCACCATCTGCCTGCTCTGCACACTGTGAACAGCCGTAAAGTGCTCCACACCCTTGATTGCCTTAGCGAATGGGGTCAACACATAAACACTTTCTTTTTGGTAAATTTTATAAAAGTCTTCCCTGCCGGAAAGCAGTTCCATGTCCTTTGGAATCACCTGCCCCCGCTCGAGGAAAATTTTAAAATCATCTTTCGTTTCCGTGCTTCTGGCATCCAAATATTCACAAATTCTGTCGGGATCATCTATGATAATCGTGCCGCCTTCCATATAGTCCCAAAGGTATTCCGTTTCTTCGTAGAAATAGTGAAGATAGTTTTCCAGAAGCTGCAGATTAGACACATTGGTAATATATTCACAAAGCTCATCTCTGCGCTTTTCCAGGTGGGTCGCCGCCTCTTCAAAGTCATCTCCCTTTTTCAAAAGCCGCTTTGCCTGCGCCGTATATTCCCTATGCAAAAGCTTTGCTGCCTCTTCAAAAATCCCTTTATCCGCCAGCATATGCTCAGCCGGATAGATTTCCACAAACTGGAGATTTTCTACAGAGCGCTGAGTCTCAATATCAAAATTACGAATGGAGTCCACTTCCGTATCAAATAGCTCAATTCTGTACGGCAGTTCGCTGTCCGGCGTAAAGATATCTAAAATACCGCCTCTTAAGGAAAACTGCCCTTTTGTATCCACCAGTTCCATACGTTCATAGCCCAGCTTCACCAGAGATTCTTTTACCTTGCCCAAATCAAGATCGTCACCCAAAGAAATCTTCATGGAAGAAGATTCAAAATTTTTGTGAGGTGTGATCTTTTTTACGGCAGCAGAAACAGGCGCTATGACAATGCAATCTTCCTTTGTCCTAAGCGCCTTTAAAATCTTGAGTCGTTCTATCAGTTGGTCGTGATTCTTGGCCTCGTAGCGCAAGAATACCTGATCTTCCGCAGGCAGCACCAAAATTTCCCTTTCCGAAAAAAAAGAAAGGTCTGATGCCAGCCTCCCTGCACGGGCGCTGCTGGCTGTGACAATCAGACTCTGTCCTTCTTCTTTCAGTATATGGGAAATAACAGGTGCACATCTGCTTTCAGAGATTCCTGAAATATTAATGATTCCCTTATTATTCATGTTCTTCCTTCTTCGGTCTTGCCTTTTTTGTGTTATATCGGTTCATAGCAATATCTACATCCTCCTCTAAGATGCATTCAATTGCACTGACCGCCTTGGTTACCGTCTCTTCCAGCACTGGCACTTCTTCCTTTGAAAATCCTCCAATTACAAAATCCACAAGGTCTCCCTTTTTCTGGCTTCCGATTCCGATTCTGATTCTCGGAAAGCGGTCAGACTGCAGCTGATAGACGACTGATTTCATTCCATTGTGAGTACCCGCACTTCCGAATTTTCGAATGCGCAGGGCTCCCAATTCGATATCAATATCATCGTAAATCACAATGAGTTTCTCGGGATCCAACTTATAAAAGTGCATGACCTGGCGAATGGACTCCCCACTTAGATTCATATAGGTCTGTGGCTTTACCAGAAGGACCTTCTGGCCGGCGATTCTTCCTTCGCCGACCAGCGCCTTAAATTTCAGTTTATCTACTTTTATGTCATGTTTTATTGCCAGCTGGTCTACGGTAATAAACCCCATATTATGTCTGGTGTTTTCGTATTTTTTTCCGGGATTTCCCAGTCCTGCTATCACATACATAACAAATTATATTCCTTTACATGAAAATTAGTCGAATAATTTACTTACAGAACCATTGGTGAAAATTCTCGTCATGGCTTCTGCAAAAAGAGGTGCAACGGACAAGAAAGTCATCTTGTCCAGTTTCTTTTCTTCCGGCATTGGAATGGTATTTAAGAGAACCAGCTCTTCAATGACGGACTGTTCCAGTCTCTCAACAGCAGGTCCTGATAATACCGGGTGCGTTGCACAAGCATAAACTGCCTTTGCTCCCAGTTCCTTGATTGCATTTGCTGCATTGGAGATGGTACCTGCAGTGTCAATCATGTCATCAAGAATAATGCAGTTCTTGCCGTCAATATTACCGATAATGTTCATAATCTCACTCTTGTTCGGCTCCGGTCTTCTCTTATCTACAATAGCAATCGGGCAATTTAAGTACTGCGCCATGTTTCTTGCGCGAGTTACGCTGCCGTGATCTGGCGATACAACACAGACATCTTCCAGTGCTTTATCTTTAAAATATCTTGCCAGAATCGGCATGCCAACCAGATGGTCAACTGGGATGTCGAAATATCCCTGAATCTGATTTGCATGTAAGTCCATAGAAACCACTCTGTCAGCACCTGCTGCAACCAGAAGATTTGCCACAAGCTTTGCTGTAATTGGATCTCTTGCCTTAGCTTTTCTGTCCTGTCTTGCGTATCCATAATACGGAATTACCGCATTAATTCTTCCGGCAGAAGCTCTCTTCATGGCGTCAATCATGATGAGCAGCTCCATCAGATTATCGTTTACCGGGTCACAAGTTGACTGCACGATGTAAACATCGATTCCTCTGACTGATTCCCAAAGATTGACAGAAATCTCGCCATCACTGAATTTTGTTACTGTAGCTTTACCCAGCGGCTTACCCATAATAGATGCGATTTCTTCTGCCAGCTTCGTGTGTGAATTTCCGGAAAACACTTTAAAATCCGAAAAAACGCCGTTTTTCATGTTTTGTACCTCTTTCTTTCTTCGATTGTTGCCAATCATGTTACTTATTATTTCTTTTTGTATAATCCCTTTTCCCGTGCCCAGCCTTCGATGTTCCGCTGTCTTTGCCTTGCAATTGCAAGAGAATCTTTCGGAACATCTTCTGTAATAGTGCTTCCGGCAGCAATGTATGCGCCGTCTTCCACAGAAACCGGCGATACCAGATTGGTATTGCAGCCAATAAATGCTCCGTCCCCAATGTTTGAGCGATGCTTGTTTGTTCCGTCATAGTTGACAAATACCACACCGCAACCTATATTCACATCTCTTCCGACGTCTGAATCCCCTATGTAAGTCAGATGAGATGCTTTTGAACCGTCTCCAAGAGACGAATTCTTGACCTCCACAAAATCTCCGACCTTGCAGTTTTCACCAATGGTGCAGCCCGGTCTGAGATAGGCAAAAGGTCCCACTTTGGTACCTTTTCCCACTTTACTCTCCATAATCACTGAACTCTGCACGGACGCACCGTCAGAGATGACAGAATCCTTAATTCTCGTATTCTGATAAATGGTGCAGCCCTCTCCGATAAAAGTCTGCCCTTCCAAAGTCACGCAAGGACCAATCAAGGTGCCGGCACCGATGGTAACCGTTTCGTCGATATACGCAGTGTTGATATCGACGAACTCCACCCCATTTTCCAGATGGCGAATAGCAACCTGCTTGCGCAGGGCTTCCTTTTCTTTATAATCTAAATATGTCATCTTACTCCTCTTTACCTCTCCATAATTAAATCGCCAACCTTGTAAATATCTCCTGCTCCCATGGTGATAACTAAATCTCCAGCTTCTGCATTCTTCTTTACATAGTTTGCAATTTCTTCAAAGCTGCTCATATAATAAACCTTTTTGTCAGGATGTTCTTTCTTAATTTCTCCGGCAAGTTCCTCAGATGAAATCTTATAGATATCCTTTTCTCTCGCCGCATAAATATCTGCAAGCAGCAAAACATCCGCCTCTTCGAAGGAGGCAGCAAAATCATTGAACAAAGCTAATGTTCTCGTATATGTGTGAGGCTGAAATAAGCACCACAGCTTATTGTGCGGGATATTATGAGCCGCAGCCAAAGTTGCCTTAATTTCCGTCGGATGGTGCGCATAATCGTCTACCAGTTTAACACCATTTTCTGTGGTGCCAACAATATCAAAGCGCCTTTGAGTTCCCTTAAATGCGCCCAAAGTTTCTATAATGATTTTTGAATCCACCCCCAACTGATGGCAGCAGGCAAAAGCCCCCACCGCATTGAGAATATTGTGTTCACCCGGTACTCTCAGCTTCACTGTACCTAAATTTTCGCCCTGATAATTTACATTAAAAACAGGCATGCCTTCACTGTCAAAAGACACGTCTGCAATATGATAGGTGCAGCTTTCGTTATAACCATAGGTGATGGCACCAGGGATGTCCTTGATAATTTTGCTGACAAAAGGATTTGCATCATATGCAATTATTTTTCCATCTTCCGGCACTGCCTTAGCAAATCGGTCAAAGGAGCTTACGATATGGTCGATATCCTTAAAGTAATCCAAATGATCCGAGTCAATATTCAAAATGACTTCGATTTTAGGACGAAGTTCCAAAAAACTATCTCTATATTCACACGCCTCTGTTACAAAGTACTGACTCGCTCCAACCTTTACATTTCCGCCAATCTCAGCCAGATTGCCGCCGACTAAGATGGTCGGATCCAGCTTGGCACTGTTTAAAATTAAAGAAACCATAGAAGTGGTTGTAGTCTTGCCGTGGGTCCCGCTAATCGCGATACTGTTTGCAAAATCATCCATTAAAGTCCCCAAAACCTCTGCTCTGCCTGCCAGCGGAATATTCTTTTCTCTAGCTCTGACAATCTCCGGATTCTCTTCCGCTATGGCTGCAGAATACACAATCAGGTCTGCATTTTCTACATTCGATTCTCTATGGCCTATATAAATTTCTGCACCTTTTCTTTTTAAATTCTCGGTTAGATCTGACGCCTTCATATCTGAGCCAGAAACATGATAGCCTCTCGCCAGTAAAATCTCTGCAATGGCGGAAAGCCCTACACCTCCAATTCCAATACAGTGTATATTTTTATAATCACTCAGCTGAATCATTGCCTATTCCTCCAAATTTAATCTATATTTACTCTATTCTCATAGTTTGACTCTTGTTTCCAAAATTATGTGAATGACCTTACGAAGCGCCGTAAAAATTATTCTGGAATCATTATAACATATTCCGCTCAAAAATGTTTACCATTTGACAAAAAAGTTGAAGAATATAGCTGTAAACTTTTTCGAGATTATTTCTTTCTAAAACTTATTACTACAATAAAGTCGCGAAAGTATCCTTATACAAAAAATTCCTGTCAACCGTAATTGAAAAAGTCCAAAAATAAGTGCAATATTAGCACCAAAAAGCAAGGGTTACCGTGAGCAGTTAA